>NZ_CP076657.1:0-1505645 GCF_018968685.1 Campylobacter novaezeelandiae
ATGGATATAAATAAAATACTTGATTTTTTAAAAAAAGAACTTTCAGAAAATGAGTATGAAAATTATATTTTACCTCTTAGATTAAATGAAAAGCAAAGCAAAGCAGACCTTTTAGTTTTTAATGCTTCAAACGAATTTCTAGCTAAATTTACCCAAACAAAATACGCTCAAAAAATTTCTTATTTTTATGAAGTGCAAACTGGCAATAAAGCAAAAGTGATTATCCAAACACAAAATACAAAAACCCATTCTAAAGCTAGTAAAATAGATATAATGCAAATTAAAACACAAAGCACTATATTAAATCCTTCTTTTACTTTTGATAGTTTTGTGGTAGGAGATTCAAATGAATACGCTTATGCAACCTGTAAAGCTGTAGCTAATAAAGATAAATTAGGAAAACTTTATAACCCTATTTTTATTTATGGGGCAACTGGACTTGGAAAAACGCATTTACTTCAAGCTGTTGGAAATGCTTGTTTAGAGCTCGGAAAAAAAGTTATTTATGCCACAAGTGCAAATTTTGTCAATGATTTTACCTCTCATCTTAGTAATAAAACTATGGAGAAATTTCATGAAAAATATAGAAATTGTGATGTATTGCTTATTGATGATGTACAATTTTTAGGAAAAACAGACAAAATTCAAGAGGAATTTTTTTTCACCTTTAATGAAATTAAAGATAAATTAGGTCAAATCATTATGACTTCAGATAATCCACCAAATATGCTAAAAGGTATTACTGAAAGATTAAAAAGTCGTTTTGCAAATGGGATTATTGCTGATATTACACCACCTGAACTTGATACAAAAATGACCATCATAAGAAAAAAATGTGAATTTAATGAAGTAAATTTGAACAATGAAGTTATTAATTATATTGCAACTTCTATGGGAGATAATATAAGAGAAATTGAAGGTATGATTACAAATCTTAATGCTTATTCAAGACTCATTAATCAAGAAATAACTCTAGATATAGCAAAAAGTTTAATGAAAGATCATATCAAAGAGAAAAAAGAAAATATTACTATAGAAGATATACTTGATATTGTTTGTAAAGAATTTAATATAAAACCAAGTGATATAAAATCAAATAGAAAAACAAAAAATATAGTAACTATAAGACGCATTGTAATTTTTCTAGCAAGAGAACTTACAACTATGTCTATGCCACAACTTGCAATGTTTTTTGAAATGAAAGATCACACAGCAATTTCACATAATATCAAAAAAATCAATGAGCTTTTTTTAGAAAATTTAGAACTTAAAAATAAAATTGAAGAACTTAAAAATAAAATTTTAACAAAAAGTCAAAGTTAAGTGAAAAAATGTGAATAAAAATGAAAAATTAAAAAAGAAAAAACTATGATAAAATAAATTTTTAAAATACTTTTTCACATTTTCAATATGCTTATTATTATGATGAAATTAAATTATAAAAGGAGAAAAAATGAAACTGAGTATAAATAAAAATACTTTAGAATCTGCTATTATTTTATGTAATGCCTATGTAGAAAAAAAAGATTCTAGTACTATTACCTCTCATTTGCTTTTTGAAGCCAATGAAGATAAACTTACAATCAAAGCAACCGATTTTGAAATAGGAATAAATTATAAAATCAAAAAAATTCGTATAGAATCTTCTGGATTTGCAACAGCAAACGCAAAAAGTATTGTTGATGTAATTAAAAATTTAAATAATGAAGAAGTTACACTCGAAACAATTGATAATTTTTTATTTATAAGACAAAAAAGCACAAAATATAAATTACCAATGTTTAACCATGAAGATTTTCCAAATTTTCCACAAACAGAAGGTAAAAATAAATTCGATATTGATTCTAGTGATTTGAGCAGATCTCTTAAAAAAATTCTCCCAAGTATAGATACAAATAACCCAAAGTATTCTTTAAATGGTGCTTTTTTAGATATAAAAACTGAAAAAATCAATTTTGTAGGAACAGACACAAGAAGATTAGCCATTTATACTTTAGAAAAAAATAACGATCAAGAATTTCATATTTGCATTCCTAAAAAAGCAATCACTGAGATGCAAAAACTTTTTTATGAAAAAATCGAAATATTTTATGATGAAAATATGCTTATAGCTAAGAATGATAATTTTGAATTTTTTACAAAACTCATTAATGATAAATTCCCAGATTATGAAAAAGTTGTACCAAAACAATTTAAACAAGAAATCATTTTACAAACTGAAGATTTTATAGATTCTCTAAAAAAAATCAGTGTAGTAACAGAAAAATTAAAGATCCATTTTTTAAGAAATAAAATCATATTTGAAGGAATCAGTCTTGATAATATGGAAGCAAAAACAGAACTTGATATGGAACTTAATTTAGAAGAAGAATTTGCTCTTAGTGTGAAAATTAAATATTTATTAGACTTTCTATCTTCTATTGAAGAGAATGAATTTAAAATTAGTATTAATGAACCAAATTTAGCTTTTGTTGTGAGCTCAGGAAAACTTGAAATGGTTATTATGCCTATGATTTTATAAATTTAAAAATTATAAATTTAGTTTAAAAGGAAAAATATGCAAGAAAATTATGGTGCAAGTAATATTAAAGTTTTAAAAGGCCTAGAAGCTGTTAGAAAACGTCCTGGTATGTATATAGGAGATACTAATATAGGCGGACTTCATCATATGATTTATGAAGTAGTGGATAATTCTATTGATGAAGCTATGGCAGGACATTGTGATACTATTGACATTGAAATTACAACAGAAGGAAGTTGTATAGTAAGTGATAATGGTAGAGGAATTCCTGTTGATATACATCCAACTGAAAATATACCAACTTTAACCGTTGTTTTAACTGTTCTTCACGCAGGAGGAAAATTTGACAAAGATACTTACAAAGTTTCAGGTGGTCTACATGGTGTTGGAGTTTCTGTTGTAAATGCTCTTTCTAAAAAACTTGTAGCTACAGTTGAAAGAAATGGAGAAATTTATCGTCAAGAATTTTCAGAAGGTAAAGTTGTTAGTGAATTTGGTGTTATAGGAAAAAGTAAAAAAACAGGAACAACTATAGAATTTTGGCCTGATGATAAAATTTTTGAAGTAACAGAATTTGATTATGAAATTTTAGCTAAAAGATTTCGAGAACTTGCATATTTAAATCCAAAAATTACTATAAATTTTAAAGATAATCGTATAGGAAAACACGAAAGTTTTCATTTTGAAGGTGGGATATCTCAATTTGTTACAGATTTAAATAAAAAAGAAGCTTTAACTAAACCAATCTTTTTTAGTGTTGATGAAGAAGATGTAAATGTTGAGGTAGCTTTACTTTATAATGATACTTATAGTGAAAATTTACTTTCTTTTGTAAATAATATTAAAACTCCAGATGGTGGAACTCACGAAGCAGGTTTTAGAATGGGTTTAACCCGTGTGATAAGTAATTATATAGAAGCTAATGCAAGTACCAGAGAAAAAGATAGTAAAATCACTGGTGAGGATATACGTGAAGGACTTATAGCTATAGTAAGTGTTAAAGTTCCTGAACCACAATTTGAAGGACAAACTAAAGGAAAATTAGGTTCAACTTATGTGCGTCCTATAGTTTCAAAAGCTTCTTTTGAGTATTTAACTAAATATTTTGAAGAAAATCCCATAGAAGCAAAAGCTATAATGAATAAGGCTTTAATGGCAGCACGTGGTAGAGAGGCAGCTAAAAAAGCAAGAGAACTAACCCGTAAAAAAGAAAGTTTAAGTGTAGGAACTTTACCTGGAAAATTAGCTGATTGTCAAAGCAAAGATCCAAGTGAAAGTGAAATTTATCTTGTAGAAGGAGACTCTGCCGGAGGTTCTGCAAAACAAGGTAGAGAAAGATCTTTTCAAGCGATTTTACCTTTAAGAGGTAAAATTTTAAATGTTGAAAAATCAAGACTTGATAAAATTTTAAAATCAGAACAAATTCAAAATATGATCACTGCTTTTGGTTGCGGTATAGGAGAAGATTTTGATATCTCAAAACTTAGATATCATAAAATTATCATTATGACAGATGCTGATGTAGATGGATCTCATATACAAACTTTGCTTTTAACCTTTTTCTTTCGTTTTATGAAAGATTTAATTGTAAATGGACATATTTATTTAGCTCAGCCTCCTTTATATCGTTATGAAAAAAGAGGACAAAAGAAAAAAGAAATTTATTTAAAAGATGAGAAAGCTTTAAATGATTTTCTAATTGAAATGGGCATAGAAAATTCTAATTATCAAGGTATAGGACTTAATGATTTAAAAGATTTTTTAAAAATTGTTTCAGCTTATCGTTCTGTTCTTAGAGAACTTGAAAAAAGATTTAATATCATTTCAGTGATTAGATATTTAATTGAAAATCCAGATTTAATTAAAAATTCAAATGAAGAACTTTTTAATATTATAAAAGTTTATCTTGAAAAATTAAATTATAATATTTTAAATTCTTATATCAATGAAAATGAAATTCGTATTTTTGTTCAAACTGAAAATGGACTTGAAGAACTTTTAATTAATGATGATTTATTTACTCATCCTTTATATGTTGAAGCAAATTTTATCTTTGATAAGATTAAAGAAAGAGATTTGAACTTTGAAAAAGATATTTTAGATATTTTAGAAGAAGTAGAAAACAATGCTAAAAAAGGATCAGATATTTATCGCTATAAAGGTTTAGGTGAAATGAATCCTGAACAACTTTGGGAAACAACTATGGATCCAAGTGCTAGAAGACTTCTTAAAATTACCATCGAAGATGCACAAAGTGCTGATGATACCTTTAATCTCTTTATGGGTGATGATGTAGAACCAAGAAGAGATTATATCCAAGCACACGCTAAGGATGTTAAACATTTAGATGTGTGAGAATTAGAGATAATTTATGAAAAAATATAATTTTTTAGATTTAATTATAGAGGTTTTAAAAGAAAGTAAATTTCCTTTAAGTGCAAATGAAATTTAGAAGTATGCTTTAGATAAAGGTTTTGAAAAAAAACTCCAAACTTATAAAGATGGGAATTTAAGTAAAACTCCAGTTGCAAGTTTAGCTGCTAAAATTTATGTAAACCTAAATAGTAAAAATTCTCTATTTTTAGTAGTTTCTAAAAGACCAACAAAATTTTGGCTTAAAGAAAGAGAAAATGAATTAAATTTAATAAAAATTAAAAATATATCAGATAAAAAAATTGATGAATATTCAAATTTATTAAATTAAAAAGAAATTAAATTTAAAGAAAGAGATTTGCATCCTTTAGCTGTTAAATTTTTATTTGAAAGTCAAGATTTCAATCTTTATTCTAAAACTATTCTTCATGAAAAATCTCAAAAAAATAAAAGTGGTGAAAATGAATGGATACATCCTGATATAGTAGGTGTACATTTTCCTTTTAAGGATTATGAAGATGAAACTTTCACATTTTATAAAAATTTAAATCAAATTTCTTATAAACTTTATAGTTTTGAATTGAAAATAAAACTTAATTTTTCAAATTTAAGATCTAGTTATTTTCAAGCTGTAAGTAATTCAAGTTGGGCAAATGAAGGATATTTGATTGCTTTAGAATTCGATGATGAGATTATAAAAGAACTTTGGAGATTAAATAATGCTTTTGGCATAGGTTTTATAAAACTTGATGTAAATAATATTAATGATTCTAAAATAATTATTAAGGCAAAAGAAAGACCAAATTTAGATTTAATAACACTTGATTTATTAATTGGTAAAAATAAGGATTTTAAAGATTTTATACAAAATTTAAATAAAGATATTAATATAAGTGATATTGAACGTATTGGATTAAAATTTTATGATGAAATTTATAATGATGAAAAAATGCAAAAATATTTAAAAGATAAAAAGATTATCTAATGATCTTTTTAATAGCAGGAGAGTCTCATACAGGAAAAACTCTACTTGCACAAAAATTATTAGAAATTCATCACTATCCTTATATAAGCTTAGATCATTTAAAAATGGGACTTTTAAAAGGACTTAGCCCTAGGCCTTTTGAAGTAAATGAAGATATAAAAATCGCTAAATTTTTATATCCTATTGTTAAAAGTATTTTACAAACACATTTAGAAAATAATCAAAATCTTATTTTAGAAGGAATTTATCTTTATCCTAAGTTCATTGATCTTTTAATAAAAGAATTTAAAAATGAAATAAAACATTTAAATTTACTTTTTTCTAAAGAATATATAGTGAAAAATTATGAGTTGATTTATGAAAAAGAAAGTGTGATAGAAAGGAGGTTATTTGCTGAAAAATTAAGCTTAAATGATTTAATAAAAGATCATTTAAATTTAAAAAAAGAGTGCTTAAAATACCAATGCAATTTTTTAGAATTTAAAGAAAATTATGAATTAGAATTTCAAAAAGCTTTAAAATTTTTTAGTTAGTTTTTGTATAATTTTAAAGATAAAATTATTGTTGGCATATGAAAATTACTTGCAATTTTATAATCAATCTTAAAATTAAAATGAACTAAAATTATCTAAAGGGAGTTTAAATGAGATATGGTGAAAAAGAGATTAAAGAATTTGATGTAGATAAACACTTAGAGCTTTGGCCAAATGATGCTAAAAATGATTATGTGATTAAGATTACTTTGCCTGAATTTATGTGCTGTTGCCCTAGAAGTGGATATCCTGATTTTGCGACAATTTATTTTGAATATATCCCAGATAAATTAGTAGTTGAGCTTAAAGCTATAAAATTATATATTAATTCTTTTATGTATAAAAATATTTCTCATGAAGCAAGTATCAACGAAATTTATAATACTTTAAAAGATAAATTAAAACCAAAATGGATTAAAGTTGTAGGGGATTTTAACCCACGTGGTAATGTCCATACTATCATAGAATGTCGTAGTGATATGGTCGTGCCAAAGTGAGGATTAAAAATATATTAATATAAAAAGCAATAGATATTGGATTTTGATATTAAGAAATTTTAAATTTCTATTTTGATAGAGCGCAAATTATATTAAAAGACTAGAAGTAACACAAAAAATCCAATGACTTATGCAATTATATGATTAATACAAAAATATTTTATACAATGAAAAAATGATATAAAAATTTAGTTTGATTTATTAAATTAAAATTTTTAGATTAAAAGTATTTTTATAAATTAAAATAATTTAAATCTTAGAAAAAAGTAATAAGTTTAATTTTTATCCTTTTTATAAGGAAAAAAATTAAATATTTTTATAAATTCTCTTGACAAGCAAAATATGAATTTATTATACTTTCGTTTTATTTTTAGTTAGTTTTTAAACTAACGAGTTCTTTTAAAAAGGAAAAATTATGGAAAGAATTAGGCTTAAGCTTAAAGCTTATGACCACAGAGTCCTAGACAGAACAGTTGCAGCGATTGTAGAAGCTGTTAAAAGAACAGGTGCAGATATTAGAGGTCCAGTACCATTACCTACTAAAATTAAACGATATACAGTTTTAAAATCCCCACATATCAATAAAGATTCTCGTGAACAGTTTGAAATAAGAATTCATGCACGTTTATTAGATATAGTGGCTGCTACTCCTGATACAGTTGATTCTTTAACTAAGCTTGATTTAGCTCCAGAAGTTAATGTTGAAGTTAGAGCTATGGGTAAATAAAGGATAGAATATGGAATATATTGTAGAAAAAATAGGTATGAGTAGAACTATCACAAGTCCTAGCATTGCTGTAACTTTATTAAAAGTTGTAAATGCTAAAGTTTGTGAAATTGATAATGGCAAAGCATTAGTTGCTTATCCTAAAGGTAAAAGAAGTAATAAATGTATAAAAGGTCAGCAAAAAAAATATAATCTTTCGGCTGAATTTAACCGCTTTGCAACTTTAGAAGTAGCAAATACAGAAATAGGTGATTTAGATGAAACTCCTTTAAATGAAGCAAAAATTTTAAAAGTAAGTTTTAATTCTAAAGGACGTGGTTATAGCGGTGTTGTTAAAAGACATAATTTTGGTGGTGGTCCAGCATCTCACGGAAGTAGATTTCACAGACGCCACGGATCAATTGGTAATAGAGAATGGCCAGGTCGTGTTCAACCAGGAATGAAAATGGCTGGACATTATGGAAATGAAAAGGTTAGCGTTAAAAACGAAGTTGTATCCTATGATGCACAAAATAAAATTTTAGTTGTTAAAGGTGCAGTGCCAGGATATAATGGTGCTATGGGTAAAATAAGGATTGCAAAATGAGTAAAATAACTATTTTAGATGAAAAATTTGATAGAGCTGGAGAATTAGATCTTCCTGCAAAATATGCAGAAGTAAATCCACACAATCTTTATTTATATGTAAAATCTTATCTTGCTAGTCTTAGAGCAAATACTGCTCATACAAAAGGTAGAAGTGACGTAAGTGGTGGTGGTAAAAAACCTTGGAGACAAAAAGGAAGAGGTGGAGCAAGAGCTGGTTCTACAAGAACAAATGTTTGGGTAGGAGGTGCTGTAGCTTTTGGTCCTACTAACAATAGAAATTATTTTCAAAAAGTTAATAAAAAGCAAAAAAGATTAGCTCTTGAGAGAGCTTTAGAAGAAAAAGCTTCAAAAAATTCTCTTTTTGTAGTTCCTTCATTAACTATAGAAAGTGGTAAAACTAAAGATGCTAATGCTGTTATTAAAAAATTAGGGCTTAAAGATGCTTTAATTGTTAAAGATATGTTAGATGAAAAAACACTTTTAGCTTATAGAAATTTATCAAATTGCTATGTTGTTGATATTAATGAAGTTAACGCATATCTTGTAGCTGTTTTTAATGCAGTTATTTTTGAAAAATCAGCATTAGATTCAATTACAAAAGAAGGATAATTATGGCAGATATTACAGATATTAAAACTATACTTTATACAGAAAAAAGTTTGAATTTGCAAGAAAATGGTGTCGTAGTTATTCAAACTTCAACAAGAATGACTAAAACAAGTTTAAAAGTAATATTGAAAGAATATTTTGGCGTAAATGCACAAAGTATTAATTCTTTAAGAACTAATGGAAAAGTGAAACGTTTTAGAGGTCGTACAGGACAAAGAAACGATTATAAAAAATTCTATGTGAAGCTACCTGAAGGTGTTAGCTTAGAAAATATGGAGGCTTAAAAATGGCAATTAAAACTTATAAACCATATACTCCAAGTAGAAGATATATGACAGGTTTAAGTTCTGAAGATATTACAGCAAAACCAAGTGTAAGATCTTTACTTGTAAAACTTAAATCTCATTCGGGTCGTAATAGTTATGGAAGAATTACAAGCCGTCATAAACAAGCTGGAGCTAAAAAACTTTATAGAATTATAGATTTCAAACGTCGTAAATTTGGTATAGAAGGTAAGGTTGAAGCTATAGAATATGATCCTTATAGAAATTGTAGAATTGCTTTAATTTCTTATAAAGATGGAGAAAAAAGATATATAATCCAACCAAAAGGTTTAAATGTTGGAGATGTAGTAGCTTCAGCAGAAAGCGGACTTGATATAAAACCAGGTAATGCAATGAAGCTTAAAAATATTCCTATTGGAACTATAGTTCATAATATAGAGCTAAAACCAGGTAAAGGTGCTCAAATGATACGTTCAGCAGGGGCATATGCTCAACTTATGGGTAAAGAAGAAAAATATGTTATTTTAAGACTTGCTAGTGGTGAAATGAGACAAGTTTTAGCTGAATGTATGGCAAGTATTGGTGAGGTTGGAAATGAAGATTGGGCTAATATTACAATAGGTAAAGCAGGTCGCAATCGCTATAGAGGAATTCGTCCTCAAACCAGAGGTTCTGCTATGAACCCAGTTGATCACCCACACGGAGGGGGAGAAGGTAAGAAAAATTCAGGGCGTCATCCTGTAACTCCTTGGGGTAAACCTACTAAAGGTGCAAAAACACGTCGTAAAAAAGCAAGTGATAAATTAATAATTTCAAGAAGAAAAGGAAAATAAGATGGCTAGATCGTTAAAAAAAGGTCCTTTTGTAGATGATCATGTGATGAAAAAAGTCATCGCTGCAAAAAAAAATAATGATAATAAACCTATTAAAACTTGGTCAAGAAGAAGTACAATTATTCCTGATATGATTGGCTTAACTTTTAATGTTCATAATGGCAAAAGTTTTATTCCTGTTTATATTACAGAAAATCATATAGGTTACAAACTTGGCGAATTTGCACCAACAAGAACATTTAAAGGCCATAAAGGCTCTGTTCAAAAGAAAATAGGTAAGTAAGGGATAAGATATGAGTAAAGCTTTAATTAAATTCATAAGATTGTCTCCGACTAAGGCAAGACTTATTGCAAGAGAAGTTCAAGGGATGAATGCTGAACTTGCAATGGCAAGTTTAAAATTTATGCCAAATAAAGGTGCTAAATATATTGCTAATGCTATTTCAAGTGCAGTAGCTAATGGTGGTTTTGAAGCTAATGAAGTTGTCATTAAAAGTTGCCGTGTTGATGCAGGTTCTGTTCTTAAAAGATTTAGACCACGTGCTAGAGGAAGTGCAAGTCGTATTAGAAAACCTACTTCTCATATTTTAGTAGAAGTTGCTAAAATAGAAAAAGCAGAAGTAAAAAATAATAAAAGCACTAAAAAAGCAACAGCAAAGAAGGAAAGCTAAATGGGACAAAAAGTAAATCCAATTGGTTTAAGATTAGGAATTAATAGAAATTGGGAATCAAGATGGTTTCCTAGTAAAACAAGTTTGGTTGAAAATATTGGTGAAGATTACAAAATTAGAACTTTTCTAAAAAGAAAACTTTATTATGCAGGAATTAGTCAAATTTTAGTTGAAAGAACAGCTAAAAGATTGCGCGTAACTGTTGTAGCAGCAAGACCAGGCATAATCATCGGTAAAAAAGGTAGTGATGTTGATGTTTTAAGAAAGGATCTTCAAAATTTAATTGGTAAAGATGTTAATATCAATATTAAAGAAGAAAGAAAAGCAGGAGCTTCAGCTCAACTTGCAGCAGAAAGCGTTGCAACTCAATTAGAAAAAAGAGTAGCTTTTAGAAGAGCAATGAAAAAAGTTATTCAAGGAGCGCAAAAAGCAGGAGCTAAAGGGATTAAAGTTTCTGTTTCGGGTCGTTTAGGTGGAGCTGAAATGGCGAGAACAGAATGGTATTTAGAAGGTCGTGTACCACTTCATACTTTAAGAGCAAAAATCGATTATGGTTTTGCAGAAGCTAGAACTACTTATGGAAATATAGGTGTTAAAGTATGGATCTTTAAAGGAGAAGTACTACAAAAGGGTATGCAACCTGAAAAAACAGAAGAAAATGCTCCAGCTAAAAAAACAACAAGACGAAGAAGGAGTAAGTAATGTTAATGCCAAAAAGAACGAAATATCGTAAAATGATGAAAGGGCGTAACAGAGGTTATGCTTGCAGAGGAACAGAATTTACTTTTGGTGAGTTTGCATTAAAAGCTACTGAAGCAGGTCGTATTAATTCACGTCAAATTGAAGCTGCACGTATAGCTTTAACTCGTTTTGTTAAAAGACAAGGTAAAACTTGGATTAGAGTTTTTCCTGATAAACCTTTAACCAAAAAGCCTTTGGAAACACGTATGGGTAAAGGTAAAGGTGGAGTTGAAGAATGGGTAATGAATATTAAGCCAGGTCGTATTATTTATGAAATGGCTGGAGTTAATGAAGAAATGGCAAGAAAAGCTTTAACATTAGCTATGCATAAATTACCTTTTAAAACTAAGTTTGTTACAAGAGAGAGCCAAAATGAAATATACTGAGATTAAAGATAAAAATGCAGCCGAGCTTGCAACAATGCTAAAAGAAAAAAAGGTGCTTTTATTCACTTTAAGACAAAAGCTAAAAACTATGCAACTTACTAATCCAAACGAGATTAGACAAGTTAAAAAAGATATTGCTAGAATAAGTACAGCAATTAGCGTTTTAAAACAAGGATAGAATATGGCATTTAAAAGAGAAATTCAAGGTAGTGTTGTTAAGATTGCTGGGGATAAAACAGTAAGTGTTTTGGTTGAAAGAAAAGTTGTTCATCCAAGATATAGAAAAATTGTTAAACGATTTAAAAAATATTTAATTCATGATGAAAGAAATGAAGTTAAAGTGGGAGATGTTGTTGTAGCTGTAGAATGCAGACCTCTTTCTAAAAGAAAATCATTTCGTTTAAAATCTGTATTAGCTACAGGAGTTTAATAATGATTCAAAGTTTTACAAGACTTGCAGTTGCTGATAATAGCGGTGCAAAAGAGCTTATGTGTATTAAGGTTTTAGGTGGTAGCAAAAGAAGATATGCTACAGTAGGCGATGTGATTGTTGCATCTGTAAAAAAAGCTTTGCCAAATGGTAAGGTTAAAAAAGGTCAAGTTGTTAAGGCGGTTATCGTTCGTACTAAAAAAGAAATTCATAGAGAGAATGGATCTTTAATTCGTTTTGATGAAAATGCTGCTGTAATACTTGATAGTAAGAGAGAACCTATTGGAACACGTATTTTTGGACCAGTAGGAAGAGAAGTTAGATATGGTGGCTTTATGAAGATTGTTTCACTAGCACCGGAGGTATTATAATGGCGGTTAAATTTAAAATTAAAAAAGGTGATAATGTAAAAATCATTACAGGAGATGATAAAGGTAAAACAGGAAAAGTGTTAGCAGTTTTTCCAAAAAAATCTCAAGTAATTGTTGAAGGTTGCAAAATAGCTAAAAAAGCTGTAAAGCCAACTGAGAAAAATCCAAATGGTGGTTTTATTAATAAAGAAATGCCTATGGATATCTCTAATGTAGCAAAGATTGAGGGGTAGAATTTATGATGAGATTAAAAGAAAAATATGATCAAAACATAAAAGCTGCTTTAGTTAAAGAATTTGATATCAAAAATCCTATGCTTATACCTAGTATTGAAAAAATCGTTATTAGTGTTGGAGCAGGAGAGTTAGCTAAAGATCAAAAAGTATTGCAAAATATTGCAGATACTATTTCTTTAATTGCTGGACAAAAAGCTGTTATAACTAAAGCAAAAAAATCTGTTGCTGGTTTTAAAGTACGTGAAGGTTTTCCTGTAGGTGTTATGGTAACTTTAAGAAAAGACAATATGTATGCTTTTTTAGATAAACTTATTTCTATTGCTTTACCAAGAGTAAAGGATTTTAGAGGTTTAAGTAAAGATGGCTTTGATGGACGTGGAAATTATAATTTTGGTCTTGATGAGCAATTGATGTTCCCAGAAGTTGAGTATGATAAAATTTTAAGAACTCACGGGATGAATATTGCTATTGTTACAACAGCACAAAATGATAAAGAGGCACATAAATTATTAGAGCTTATAGGTGTGCCATTTGCAAAAGGAAGATAAAGATGGCTAAAAAATCAATGATTGCTAAAGCAGCACGTAAACCTAAATTTAAGGTTCGTGGATATACAAGATGTCAAGTTTGTGGGCGTCCTCATTCAGTTTATAGAGATTTTGGAATTTGTAGAGTTTGTCTAAGAAAGATGGGCAATGAAGGTTTAATTCCAGGTCTTAAAAAAGCAAGTTGGTAAGGAAAGATAATGATCAATGATATAATTTCAGATTCACTTACTCGTATTAGAAATGCAAGTATGAGAAAGCTTGAAACTACTAAGCTTTTACATTCTAATGTTATAGAAGCTTTAGTGAGTATTTTTCAGACAAAAGGTTATATTGAAAGTTTCAATATTATTGAAGAAGATAAAAAGAAATTTGTTAACGTAGTTTTAAAATACGACGAAAAGGGACAAAGTGTTATAAATGAAATTAAAAGAGTTTCTAAACCAGGTCGTCGTGTTTATAAAGGTAAAGATGAAATTAAACGTTTCAAGAATGGTTATGGAACTATAGTAGTTAGCACAAGTAAAGGTGTTTTGCCAAACGATGAAGCTTTTAAAGCTGGAGTAGGTGGCGAAATTTTATGTACCATTTGGTAATCTTACTTTTTATGGCATTGGGTATCCATTCTTTAAAAAGTAGAAATATCCTAGACAAATAAAAAGGAAAAATATGTCTCGTATAGGTAAACAACCGATTTCTATTCCAGATGGGGTAGAAGTTACAATAGAAGGAAATTTTTTAAAATTTAAAAAAGGAAATTTAACAAAAGAGCTTGATACAAAAGCTAATGTTAATGTTGAAATTAAAGATAAACAAATTATTTTTTCTCCAAAGGGTGAAGACAGACAAAGTAGAGCTTACTGGGGAACTTATAGAGCGCTTGCTTATAATGTGATTGTAGGGATTACTCAAGGTTTCTCAAAAACTCTTGAAATCAATGGTGTTGGTTATAAAGCAGCATTAAAAGGAAAAGTATTAGAATTAGTTCTTGGCTTTTCACATCCTATTAATTATGATATTCCTGAAGGTATTGAAATCGTAGTAGATAAAAATAATATCATTGTAAAAGGAAGTGATAAGCAAGTTGTTGGACAAGTTGCTGCTCAAATTCGTGAGTTTAGACCACCAGAACCATATAAGGGTAAAGGCGTTAAATATTCTGATGAACGCATTATCCGTAAAGCTGGTAAAACATCTAAGAAGTAAGGATAGGGTATGAGAGTAAATATATTAAAAAGAAAAATTTCTTTAAGAATTAAAAGAAAAAAAAGAATTAGAGCAAGAATTTCTGGAACTGAAGTTTTACCTAGAATTTCTGTTTTTAAATCAAATAAAACCCTATATATACAAGCTATTGATGATGTTAAAGCTGTAACTTTGGCAGCAATTGATGGACGCAAGATGAATGTAAAAGCAAATAAAGAAGGTGCTAAAAAAATAGCTGCTGAATTTGCAAAAATTCTAAAAGCTAAAAAAATTGAACAAGGCATTTTTGATAGAAATGGTTATGTTTATCATGGTGTAATTGCAGCTTTAGCTGAGTCTTTAAGAGAAAATGGCATTAAGCTATAACCCAAAGGAGGATCGATGGAAAAATATAATAGAGAAGAATTTGAAGAAGTAATCGTCGATATCGGCAGGGTTACTAAAGTTGTTAAAGGTGGTAGAAGATTTAGATTTACTGCTTTAGTTATAGTAGGAAATCGTAAAGGTCTAGTAGGCGTAGGTTATGGAAAAGCTAAAGAAGTTCCTGATGCTATTCGTAAAGCTGTTGATGATGCCTTTAAAAATATGGTTGAAGTAAAAACTAAAGGTTCTACTATCGCTCATGATGTAGAAGTTAAATATAATGCAAGTAGAATTTTGCTTAGACCAGCAAGTGAAGGAACAGGAGTTATTGCAGGTGGTTCAACACGTCCTATCGTGGAACTTGCAGGTATTAAAGATATTTTAACTAAATCTTTAGGTTCAAATAATTCTGCAAATGTAGTTCGTGCTACAATTAAAGCTTTAACAATGCTAAAAGGATAAGAAGATGAATTTGACAAAAGCAGCGGGTTCAACGCATAAAACTAAAAGAATTGGACGTGGTCAAGGCTCTGGTATGGGTAAAACTTCTACTAAAGGAGGCAAAGGCCAAACTGCAAGAAAAGGATATAACGAGAAAAGAGGTTTTGAAGGAGGACAACAACCACTCCAAAGAAGATTACCAAAAGTAGGTTTTACTTCTAGAGTAGAAAAGCCTTATGAAATTAATGTTGAAAAAATTGTGGCTATTAAAGAATTAAATGAAATTAGCTTTGAAAGTATTAAAAGCATACATAAAATTTCAAAAGCTGTTAAAAAAATCAAATTAATTGGAAAGAGTGCTAAAGATTTAGCTTCTAAAGTGAAAGATCAAAATATAAGTATTAGTGGAATAAAATAATGAATAAAGCATTGACGAATAAAATTTTAATTACCTTAGCGTTTTTATTCGCCTATAGGGTTTTAGCTTATGTGGCTGTTCCTGGCGTCAATGCTGATGTAATTGCAGAATTTTTTAATAATAATCAAAATAATGCCTTGGGTTTGTTTAATGTTTTTAGCGGAGGAGCAGCTGAACGATTTTCTATTATTTCTTTAGGAATTATGCCTTATATTACAGCTTCTATTATTATGGAACTTTTAGCTGCTACTTTTCCAAATATCGGAAAAATGAAAAAAGAACGTGATGGTATGCAAAAGTATATGCAAATTATTCGTTATGCAACTATTTTTATAACTTTAGTTCAAAGTATAGGTGTAGCTATAGGTTTACAAAGTTTACATGGACGCGGAGGCGTTAATGCTATTATATTAGAAGATACAAATACTTTTATAGCTCTTTGTGCTATATCTATGCTTGCTGGAACAATGCTTTTAATGTGGATAGGAGAACAAATCACACAAAAAGGTGTTGGCAATGGTATTTCTTTAATTATCTTTGCTGGAATTGTTTCAGCTATTCCAAGAGCTATAGAAAATACTGTAGGTCAAATCAACTCGGGTGAAATGAATTTCTTAAGCGCATTTGCTATATTTGTTCTTATACTTTTAACTATAGGTATTATCATTTATGTAGAATTAGGAGAGCGTCGTATTCCAATTTCTTATTCTCGTAAAGTTGTAATGCAAAATCAAAATAAACGCATTATGAATTACATTCCTATCAAATTAAATTTAAGCGGTGTTATACCTCCTATTTTTGCAAGTGCGATTTTGATGTTTCCAGCCACAATTTTGCAATCAAGTACAAATTCTTATTTGCAAGCTATTAATGATTTTTTAAATCCAAATGGTTATATATTTCATATTTTAACTTTCTTTTTTGTTATTTTCTTTGCTTATTTTTATTCTTCTATAGTATTTAATTCTAAAGATATAGCAGAGAATCTTAAAAAACAAGGAGGGTTTATACCAGGAATTAGACCTGGAGAAGGAACGGCAAATTATTTAAATGAAATTGCTTCAAGGCTTACCTTATCAGGTTCTATATATCTTGGACTTATAGCTACATTACCTTGGGTTTTGGTTAAATTTATGGGAGTACCGTTTAATTTCGGAGGTACTTCTGTTTTAATTGTTGTTCAAGTCGCTCTTGATACAATGAGAAAAATTGAAGCTCAAATTTATATGAACAAATACCAAACTCTTAGTGCGGTAGGTTTATAGACAAAGAAAATTTCTTTGTCTATAAATTTTTAAATACAAAATTATACGAGTTTAAAACTTTTACGATGAAGTTTGCAAGGTCCAAATTTAGTAATTAATTCTTTATGCATTTTTGTGCCATAAGCTTTATTTTTTTCAAAATGATATTGTGGGAATTCTTTAGCTAAAAAATTCATTATTCTGTCTTTATTTACTTTTGCAAGTATACTAGCTGCACTTACTTGAGGAATTTTAGAATCTGCTTTAATAAGAGTTCTTATACCACTTATACCATAATTTGTATTGCCATCATATAAAAAATCATTGTCTTTGTTAAAGTGTTGTTTTATGATGCTTAAACCTTTTTTTAAACAAGTGCTAAGTCCTAAAGTATCAATTTGATCAGAAGAAAAACTAAGTATTAAATAGCTTGAATTTTTAATGATTTGCGTATAAAGTTCTTCTCTCTTTTTTTCATTTAATTTTTTAGAATCGCAAAGCCATGTTATATCTTTGTGAAGCTTGCAAGCTGATAAAAGCATTGGACCTGCCAAAGCCCCGCGTCCAGCTTCATCTATGCCTATTAAATTTTTGCTTATTATAATTTCATTCTCTGCAAATAAATTCATAAGTATATTGTAATAAACTTTTAATTTTATTTTCTTTAGTATTGAATTTTATCATGAAAAATTTCTAAGATTTTTTAGAAGCAAATTGTGTTTATATTGATTAAATTAAAAACCCTTATGAGGGTTTTTAATTAATTAACGCTAATAGAATCTTTAATATTTTGAAATATTTTTTCTCCTATGCCATTTACTTTTTTTATTTCTTCTATACTGGTAAAATTTTGTTCTTTTCTATAAGCTATGATAGCTTTAGCTTTTGCTTCTCCTATGCCATTAAGGGTTTTTAACTCTTCAATACTTGCTGTATTGATATTAATTTTAGCAAATAGCACACCTAAAAAAATAAATAATAAAAATACAATCTTTTTCATTTTTAAATTATCCTAAAAATTCTCTTTTAAAATACTCCATTGGAGCTTTGCATAAAGGACAAGCAGCAGGAGCTTTTTTTCCACGGTGAATATGCCCACATACTTCACAAACCCAGAGTTCTTCTACTTCGCTATTAAAGAATTCTTCCTCTTCTAGCATTTTTTTAAGAGCTAGATATTCTCTTTCATGTTCAATTTCTACTTTTCCAATAGCTGTAAATAATCTTGCGATCGCTTTTTTGCCTTCATCTTCTGCAATTTTTGCAAAATTTGGATACATAATGCTATGTTCATAATTTTCGCCTTCTGCAGCACTAATTAAATTTTTTGTTGTAACTTCTAAAGGTTTTCCATCAACGATTTCATGATAAGCTTTAAATTCAGCTCTTGCATGCCATTTTTCATTTTCTGCCGCTTCTCTAAAATGTTTTGCTATTGCGTGCCAACCCTCTTCTTGTGCTATATCGGCAAATAGATCATATTTATTCCTAGCCATTGATTCGCCTGCAAAAGCTTTCATTAGATTAACCGCAGTTAAATCTTTTGTTATGCACTGCATTTCTTCATTGCAACAAACTAATTTACCTCCGCCAACATTTTGAACTTCAACTTCGTTGCCACATTTATTGCATTTGTAAGTTTCGTATTGTCTCATTGTTTATCCTTTATTTATATATTATTAATCTTTATGATTTTATAACAAAAAAATTCTTTTGTCAATTAATAATTTTTATTATTTATTAATATATTTATAATTTTATTATTATAAAATATTCATTTTTAATTTTAAAATTATTTATTTTTTATATTAAAATTAATAACATGTTAGAAATTTAATTTTGCTAACAAGAAAGAGAGACTATTTTTTAAATGAAAAAATTAATATTTTTAATATTTATTTCAATACTTTATGCTGATGATATGATAACCCCTATATCTGAAGTTCCTTATAATAAAGAAAAGGCTATTCTAGGCAAAAAGCTTTATAATGATACAAGTTTATCAAAGGATGGAACTGTTTCCTGCAATACTTGTCATAGAACCGATAATTTTGGAGTTGATAATAAAGAATTTTCAACTGGAGTTAAAGGACAGCTTGATAAACCTTTTAATACTCCTACAACGTTTAATTCAGTATTTAATTTTGTTCAGTTTTGGAATGGTAGGGCTAAGGATTTAAAAGAGCAAGCAAAAGTACCATTTTTTAATCCTATAGAAATGGGATTAGAATCAGATAGTGAACTTATCCAAAAAGTTAATGCAAATGCTGCATATATTAATGATTTTAAAAAAATTTATGGAGAAATTAATATAGATAATATAATGGATGCTATAGCAGAGTTTGAAAAGACATTGGTTACTTTAAATTCGCCTTTTGATAGATATTTGCAAGGTGATGCTACTGCTATATCACAAAAAGCAAAAAGAGGATATGAAGCGTTTAAAAATAATGGTTGTATAGCTTGTCATCAAGGAAAAAATATTGGGGGCAATATGTATCAAAAAATTGGAGTTTTTGAAGATTATCCTAATCAAGAAGTTTTAGGAAGATATGAGATAACTAAAAACCCTGAAGATAAGATGGTATTTAAAGTTCCAAGCTTAAGAAACATTGCTAAAACGGCTCCGTATTATCACGATGGATCTATTCCTACTTTAGATGCTTGTGTCCAATTTATGGCTTATTATCAGCTTGGAAAGTTTTTAGATCAAAAAACTGTTGATGATATTGTAGCTTTTTTGGAAAGCTTAACAGGAGAATATAATGACCAGATCAAATAAAAGTTCTTTTTTATATCAGTTTATTTTCTTAGCTACTATTGTTTTTGTTTTTGTTTTGGCATTGTTATTTGTTATTTTTAGCAATCATTTAAATTCTAAAAGAAATGAGCAGGTTACAAATTTAT
Organism: Campylobacter novaezeelandiae; assembly: GCF_018968685.1. NCBI lineage: Bacteria > Pseudomonadati > Campylobacterota > Epsilonproteobacteria > Campylobacterales > Campylobacteraceae > Campylobacter > Campylobacter novaezeelandiae. The sequence goes on from NZ_CP076657.1 coordinate 19,910, forward strand.
TAAATGGATTAGAGATTTTGGATTCTAAGATGAATCAAACTTTTGAAAAAAGATTTAATTTTGTTAATTACGATTCAAGTGTAATTTTGGTCAAGGAATTTGAAAACTCATTAGCTAATCTACGCAATCTTTCAATAGATGTGTCAGAAATTACTGATATTTTTAAATCTAAAGTAGAGCAATTAGAAAAATTTAAATCCGCAAATTCTATTGCTATTAATTCAAAAAATTATCTTTATGAGTTAAATAAAAATATATTAACAGAGTATTTAGATAATGGATTAAAAGATCATACTGAAGTGCCTAAAATTCTTAAAAATACAAATGAAATTTTAACAGTTTTGGCAACGCAGAGTATTTTGGAAAAAACCACTTTAGATATTCTTAGAAAATATATCAATAATTTAAAAGCTATAAATATAAAAAATGAAGAACTTGATTTATTTTTAAAACATTTTCAAATGATTGTTGATCAAATTTATATTATGCAAATAAATTCTTCAATGTATTTAGAAAATACTTTAGAAGCAAAAATTATAGATTTTAAAAATACAGTTAATAAAAAATTAGCAGATGCTAGACTCAATAGTCTTTACTTTGCTTTAGGTATAGTTTTTGTTACTATTATTTTACTTGGTTTATTTGTGCTAGTAACATTAAAAAAAGTTGTTATTCCTATTTCTATTTTGGAAAAACTAAGTGCTAATCTTGCAGGAAATGAAGCAAACTTAAAAGCAAGATTGGATATTAGTTCAAAAAGTGAATTAGGCAAAAGTGCAGGTTATATTAATACTTTCATCGCTACCGTTGAAAATTCTGTTCTTGAAGCAATTCATAGTGCAGAAATGTCCTATAAAAATTCAAAATTACTTAAAAATAATGTAAGTTTGTTAGAGGAAAGTTCAAATTCTCAAAATGAACAAATTCAAAGTGTAAGAAATATAACAAAGGCTTTGGATAATCATATTGAGTTGGCCCATGATCTTGCCCAAGAAAGTATTACCAATATGCAAGATATGAGCACATTAATGAATAGAGTAGAATCTACTTTATCAGATCTTGTAAATTTGATAAATGAAAGTAATGAAAAAGAACAAAATATTGTTAAAAATATGGATTATTTAACTCAAACTGCTGATAATATTATTTCTATTACAAGCTCTATAAGAGATATTGCAGATCAAACCAATCTTTTAGCTTTAAATGCGGCTATTGAGGCTGCTCGTGCAGGAGAACATGGAAAAGGTTTTGCTGTTGTTGCTGATGAGGTAAGACAACTAGCTGATAAAACAAGCAAATCTTTGGTTAATATCAATACGACTGTGCAAATGATAGTGCAACAAATTAATGATAATAAGTCTTTAATGGATACTATCCATGAGTCTATGAAAGAAACTTCTCTTAAAACAAATGATTTACAACATGAACTTGTAAATTCTATGTATAAACTAGAATCAAGTAAACAATCAGCCCAAACAATGAAAGATAAAAGTGCTGAAATAAAAGATAAAATGTTACACTTAGGGGGAAATATTGATAAAGTGAGTGAACTTGCTAATTCGGTTAAAGAGCTTTCTATAGAAATAAATACTATTTCAGAAGATGTATTAGATGGTGCTTCGAAACTTTCTGAAAAATTAGGAAGTTTTAAGTAATTGGTACTAAAATACTTTAATTTTTAAATAAGGAGAATATTATGGAGTTTTTAGAGCTTTTATTGGTCTTAATTGCTTTAATATTAATAATTAAAAAGCCAGAAAAAGAAAAACTTGCTTTTACTTTAGTAATGGTAGCTTGGTTAATGATGGTTTTTTTCTATGTTGGTCACAAAACCGGTGCGCTTTTAACGATAATGAATTTATAAAGAAGGGCTAAAATGAACGAAATTAATAAAACAAGAAATTTTTATACTTTAATGTGTTTAGCGGGTTTTTTAATTATACTTTTGCCCGTTGGAATTGCGAATTTAGTTTTTGGTTATATGTTAGGTGATAGTCCTTGTGTTCTTTGTTGGGGTCAAAGAGAGGCTATGATTTTCATAGGAGTAATGGCTCTTTTTATTGTTCGTTATGGTATAAAAGGTAAATATTTAGCCGCTCTTTTAATTATGACAGCTGTTGGTCTTTATCAATCTTTTGCTCATTATGGAAATCATGCTCATCGCGACTTGGATCAAGGTTTTGGTTTAGCTGTTTTTGGTATCCATACTTATTTTTGGGCTGAAGTTATATTTTGGGCTGTTGTATTGTTACTAGGTGTGATTTTTGCTTTTGCTCCTAAATTTGGTGCTTTTGAAAAAGAATTAAATGGAGAAAAATTTAGAAAATTTACTAAATTTAGCTTTGCTGCTGTATTTATTAGTGCTTTAATTGTGGCTTCAAATGTTTTTCAAGCTTTTGTAAGTACTGGAATTCCTCCATATGTAGGACAAGGTGATCCAGTAAGATTTACTTTAAATCCAAAGTATATTATTTGGAGCACAGATAGTTGGAATGGTTTATGGCAAAATATATCTTTTCTAGGAAAACGTGATGTTAAAGCACCTGATTATGCTTTTGCTCCTGCAAGCGAAAAACTTGGCATTAAATTTGATAATGATGTTAACAATTCTCCATTTTCAAAAATTGATAGCGAGCTTAAAATTGCAAAAGAAGAAACAATAGCATTTGATAAACCAATTAATACACTTGATTATATTAATAATGAATTTGTAGTAAGCTCTAAATGGGATGTAGCTTTCCTTGATGATAGTTTTAAAATCAAAGAAAGTTTTGAATTGGATCCTTATTTTTCAGCTACTATAGATCCTATCATAGGTATTATCCCTTATATGAATGATAAATTTATTCTTATGGGTTCAAATAAATCTTTTTTAAGATTTAAGAAAAATCCTAATGCTGATGATACCTTACAATATGCTGATTTTATAAAAGGTGCAAATATTTTTGAAGGTCAAGGAGAAGGTTTAGGACGTGGAAGATTAGATACTGTGAGATCCAAATTTAATCACGTGGCAAGTATGACTGTAGATAATAATTATTTTTATCTTGCAACAACTCCAAACAACAAAGATGCAAAAACCTTTGTAATCTCTAAATTTTCTTTAAAAGATCGTGTATTATCTGGAGAATTTACACCAAAAGCTGATCTTAAAGAGGGAAAAACTCTAGGTGATCTTTATGTAACTTCAATGACTTATAAAAATGGTTTAATTTATGCATTAAGTAAAAATCATAATGTTATTGCAGTTATTGATCCAGTAAAAGAAGAAGTAATAAAAGTTATTTCTTATCCAGAAACTATTACAAATGCAAGAAGTATTTTCTTTAAAGATGGATTGATAAATATTCTTTCTTATCAAAATAATGAAAATAAACTTTATATTTTAAATTGATTAAACCCTAGTTTTCTAGGGTTTAATTATTCTAGTTCTAATTTTATTAATGTATAGCCAAAATCATCAACATATTCTTTGTTGCCCTTAAATCCCATTTTTTTATAAAATTTTATAGCATTTAAATTGTCTTTATTGACCTCAACTCTTTGGATATTAAAATCATTTAAAGCTTTTTTTATAAGTTTTTCTCCACATTTTTGGCGAAAATATTGAGGATCAATAAAAAGCATTTCTATAATATCATCATGAAACCCTAAAAAACCTACTAATTTTTTATTTTTATAATAGAATAAAAATTGAAGTTCTGTTAAATCAGCATTTTTTAGATAATCTTTTATGATATTAAAATTTTTTTCATCTAAAAAATGATGAGTGGCTAAAACACTTTTTTCCCAAATTTCAAGCAGAGATTTTCTTTCATTTTCATCTAGTTTTTTTAAATGTTTTATTTTATTTGAATAAGGGATTTTATCTTCAAGATTAGCATTATTAAAGCCTTTTAAACGAAGCAAACAACTATCGCATTCCCCGCAAGCTTCATTTTCGCTTTCATAACAAGACCAAGTTAATTCCAAAGGAATATTTTTTTTCAAAGCCAAAGAGATGATTTGTTCTTTTTTTAGGTTAATTAAAGGGGTTATAATTTCGACTTTATAATTTTTACTTGTTCCTTCATTAATAAATTCTTGTGCCTTTTTTATAAACTCGGTTGTGCAATCTGGGTATCCGCTATTATCCTCTTCAATTACCCCGATAAAAATGGCTTCACATTTTTCTTTTTCTGCCAAAGAACCTGCTATACTTAAAAAAATTCCATTTCTAAACGGTACATAGGTAATAGGTGAAGTATTGTTTAAGTGAAGTTCATTTTTAGGTATAGTTAAATTTGTATCAGTTAAGGCATTGCCTCCTATATCCTTTATAAAAGAAGTATCTAAAATATAGGATTTTTCCACTCCTAAATTTTTACAAATTTGTTTAAAACATTCTCTTTCTTTATTTTGCGTGCGTTGATTGTAATCAAAATGTAAGGCTACAACCTTAAAACCTTGTTCTTTTGCCAAATAAGCACATACAGTGCTATCCATTCCTCCACTTATGATGCAAAGTGCTTTTTTATCCATTTATATCCTTTTAATTAAAAAATATTGTGTACTTGTGTGTAAAATCATAGATTAAATTATATACTAATTATAATTTTTGATTTAATTATTATTGGCGTTTAAGTTGATAATAGATATAAAAAATGCTATTTTTGATTTAAATAATGTTTTTCAAATAAGAAAATGATAAAATCGCTTTAAAAAATGAAAGGATATGAATGATTAGTATAAATTTAATAGAACATATTTTTAAAGCTGCATCAATTAGCAGATGGAATGATTATCCAAGAATGACAAATTTAGTTGAACTTGATAAACAAGCGCATAAATTTATTATTGCTTATTTTATTGCCAAAATGGAGCAAGATGTTAATATGAGAGTTATTATTGAGGGTGGAATATTTGAATTTTTAAGTCGTGTTGTGGTGACTGATATACGCCCAGATGTTTATCATGAAATATTAAGACAAAAAAAAGATGAGATGAATAAATGGGTTTTAAATAAGATCGAACCTATGATAGGACATATTGAAAATGGAGAATTTTTAAAGCGTTTTGAAGAATATTTAAAGACCAATTCTTATCCTAAGGAAAAGTTGATTTTAAAAGCAGCATCTTATTTTGCAACAAAATGGGAGTTTAATATAGTTTATCAAACCTCATCTTTTTTAAATGATATAGAAGAAATTAAAAATAAAGTTGAAGAAGAATTAGAGGATTATTATGAGCTTATAGGAGTTAGAAAAATTGCCTTAAATCAAAAAATTGCTAAAATCATTGAGCTAAGTGGCAGACTTCGTTTTCAAAAACGTTGGGCTCAAACTCCTAGAATTCCAGAAACTGCTGTTTTGGGTCATATGCTTGTAGTGGCTATTTTGGGATATTTTTATTCTTTGGAAATAAAAGCTTGCAATAAAAGACTTGAAAATAATTTTTATTGTGCTTTATTTCACGATTTGCCAGAAAGTTTAACAAGAGATATTATAAGCCCTGTTAAATATGGAGTAGATGGACTTCATACTATTATCAATGATTATGAAATGAAACTTATCAATGAAAGGATTTTGCCTTTAATTCCTGAAAATTTAAGAGCTGAATTTGCTTATATTTTAGGTATAAGAGAAGGAAGAGATAATGAGGGAGCTTTTGTAAAGAATGAATTTGAAAATCGCACCTATAAAAATAAAATAGTTGAGCTTTGCAGTGGAAGTTTGGCTTCTTTTAATCAAGATGAATTTGGAGCTATTGATGGTAAAGCTTTAAAGCATTGTGATAAATTAGCAGCCTTTATAGAAGCAGGGCTTTCTATTAGCTATGGAGTTCGATCTAAAGAATTAGAAGATGGATTTAAAGATATGTTTGATTTTTTTAAGCAAAATAAATCTATAGATGGAGTAAATTTTTTAACAATTTGCGAGGAATTTAAACAATATTTTAGTTTAAATATTTAAGTTATTAAACATAATAAATTGGAATTTAATATATTTTAAATAAAAATATATTAAATTATTCAAAAATTTCATTAAGGGGTAAAAATGAAAGTTGATAACTTGACGCAAAAACATGTTGTTTTATCTTTTTTTATAGGGATTTTAGCTGGAGTTTTTGGTGCTATAGTTAAGTGGGGATGGGAAGTTCCTTTTCCTCCTAGAAATCCGAATTTTCCTTGGCCTTTAGATTCTTTGGAAAGAACTACTCCTCCTAAGATTTTTTTAGAACAACTTGGTTTGCCAACAGATCTAACTTATGTTTTTTCTGGAGTTGAGCTACCTCTTTCAATTTTTATTGTGCATATAGGATTTTCTGTTGTATTTGCTATAGCTTATTGTATGATAGCAGAGTATTATCCTCGCATTAAAATGTGGCAAGGCGCTGTTTTTGGTTTTTTTGTCTATCTTTTTGCTCATGTTATAGTTATGCCTTTGATAGCTGAAGTTCCACCGCTTTCACAAATTCCTTTAGATGAGCATATTTCTGAATTATTTGGTCATATAGTTTGGCTTTGGAGTATAGAAATAGTTCGTAGAGATATTAGAAATCGTATTACTAGGGAAATAGAATAAAACCTTTTCCCAGATGGCTGCGGCACATATAAAATTTAAGTGCTCTGCTGTATTCCTACCCTGAAGCGATGTTTAAATAAAATATTGCACAGGTCTGAAAAAAGGCGTAGTTATTATAGCATATTAGTCTTAAAAAGTTTTAAATATTAAAAGTTTCAAATGCTAAATGCGTATTTTTGTAACCCCCCCCCCCCGTGTAATTTTTTAAAAAAGGAATTTTTTTATTTTATTTTTATTTATTTTTTGTTAACGTCAGAAAAATTAGAAAAAAGGATAGCTATGGCTGGTATTGTTTGGTGTAGTGAGTATTCCATTAATGAAAAAAGTCTAGATAAACAACATCAAGAACTTTTTAAGATAGTTGATGAAATAGATGATTTTGTTAAAAAGGTTCAAAACAACTTTGAAAAAGAGGATAGGGATAATTTTAAAAGCATCATTTTTAAATTATTTAATTATATTAAATTTCATTTTAAGAATGAAGAAGAATTTATGGAAAAAATAAATTTTCCCTTTTTAGAAGAACATAGAAGAGTTCATAAAGAACTGGCAAATAAAACAAAAAATTTGTTATTGGTAAATGATATTGATATATCAAATGTTATAGAGCAATTATCTATATTAACAAAAAGTTGGATTTTAAATCATGTTTGTACTGAGGATATTTTAATAAACAATTATTTAACAAGGTTAATTTATACTGGAGAAATTCATTATACTTTGGAGCAGTATATTAATTTAAAAAAAATGATTGCAAATCAAGACATAGGAAAAGAATATCAATTTTTTTATATTTGCAATTGTGATTTGAAAATTCATAGAGTGCCACAAAGTATTCATGAAGAGCTTTTAAAGGAAAAAAGGTATTTTAGATGCCCTTCTTGTAAAGAAGCGTTATGTCTAAAAGAGAAAATTACAAACAAAGAAGAAACATTTGAATATTTTAAAAAAAGGTTTGAAAATGTCAAAATTAATAAAAACTTTTAATCCCTACGAGTCTTTAAAACAAGAACAAAACAAAACGTCTCAAGAGTTAGATTTTAAGATATTAAACTATAATACAATTTGTACAAATTTTAAAACTAGGAAAAAGAAAACTTATCAAGAAGAAGATTTAAATTTATTTTATTCTGATGAATTCTTTTTAGATGGCTTTCAAGATATAACTCAGGAATTTTTGATAGAAATGGTTCCAAAAAATTCAAAATTGTTTAAATTTTCTTTTAAAAGTGATAAAAATTTACTTTGTTTAAAAGCAAGTTTGGTGGTTTCTAGTAATTTAAGCTATTATACCGAGCTTAAAAATGATATTTTTCAAGAACTTTTTAAAGGTATGGTAAAATATAAAATTCTTATCATAAGATTGGATAGAAATTTAGACAATAATATTAATAATATTGTCCAAGCCATAAAACAAGGTTTTAAAGATAAAGAATATGAAATTATTATAAGTCGAGGGGTTGATACTCAAGAAGGAAAAATTGATGAGGTAAAATTTCATAGACATTTAGATGATAAGCTAGATCACTCTTATGATGAGAAGGATTATTGCAGACCTGTTCAAAAGGATGAGTTGCTTTTTGAATATGTTTTAAAAATAGAAGGTAAAAAAGGAAAGAATTTACAAGGAAAACCCATACTTCCAAAAGAAATTAAATTTTTAAATAACCCTTTTAAACTTAAAGATCAAAGTATATATGAGATCAATTTCAATGATAGGATAAAATACTACAGTGCAAAATATGGATTTTTGTTTCAAGATAATGAAGGTTATGGAATTTCAAATACATTAAAAGTTTCTCAGGTTGGACTTAAGACGACAGGAACAATCAAAACAGACTTAGATGAAGATGTTTGTGTCGAAATTGTTAATAATTCAATAGATGATGCTGTTAAATCAGGTATAGTAAATATTCAAACTTCTAAAGTAAAAATAAATGGCAATGTTGGATATACACAATTGCATGGTAAAACAATAATTATCCAAGGTGCTACACATGCAAAATCACAAATTTATGGAAGTGATGTTTTTATAAATATCCATAAGGGATTTTTGCAAGCAGATTGTGTTTATATTAAAAATTTAGAGCAAGGACATGTTAAGGCTAAGGATGTTTATATAGAAAAATGTTCTGGTGCAATTATAGAAGCTGATAATATTTTTATTAAAGATTGTTTAAAGGGTAATAAAATTTATCCTAGAAAAAAGCTTATTGTTGAAAATTGTATGAAAGATAATAATAAAATTTATTTTGAATATAGTGATATTGAAAAATCAAATAAAGAATTATTTAATTTTAAAGATTTAAGTGTAAAACTAGAACATTCTTTAAAAATAGTTCTTTTGAATTTAGAAAAAACTTATAAATATTTATTGAGTGAACAAACTAATTTTATTAATGCTAAAAAATGCAAACTTCTTTTAAGCGCTTATAGCGAAAAGTTAAATAAATATAATTTTTTGATTGAGCAGTATAAAGAATTGATAAATTTAAAATTTGAAATTAGTTCTAAGATTGATAAACTTAATGAAAAAATGGATGGAGTAAAAATACATATTTGCACAAATGCTAAAATAGATATTGGAAATTTTATTTGTTTTAATATAAACAAAGATGAACATAAATATAATTTAGTATCAAGTAATTTAAGTATAAGTTTTCAAAATCAAAACCCAACTATAAAAGAATGTGAAAAATATAGCGAAATTGAATTAAAAGAATTTAGTTCTGTTTTTGACTATTTAAAACAATGAAAAGATAAAATTATCTTTTCATATTTATAGCTTTTTGAATCATTTGATCACTTGTTGTAATACTTTTTGAACTTGCATCAAAAGCTTTTTGCATTACAATAAGGTTTGAAAGTTCTACACTTAAATCCACGTTAGACTGTTCTAGATATCCACCTTTAAATTTAGCAGTATTGACTAATTTTCCATCTTTCATTATAAAAGTAGGATCCCCACTGTTTGCTGTAGCTGCAAAAATATTATCTCCTATTGCTGCTAAACCTTGTTCGTTTATAAAGTTATAAAGAGCAAGTTTTCCAACAATACCATTTTTACCATTGCTAAATTGTGCAACTATACTTCCATCATCTGATATGCTATATTTCTCAAAAAATCCTTCAGCTACGCCATCTTGCTGTGTAAGTATATCTTTTTCTGTCCCTTGTTTAATGTAAATTCCACTATAACCTGAACCTGGTTTATTAGGATCATATGGGGTTCCTAGATCTATATTAATAGTTCCACCATTTGGATTTGCAATGCTTGTGATATTGTTTTGAAGCAAAGCCCCGTTTTTATCAAAAACCATATTTCCTTCAGTTGGATTACCTACTGCATTTCCATTAGAATCATAAATTTGTGCAATAGCTTTATATTGTATATTATCGCCTTCTTGTGGTAGAACTCTTTCGAGTGTAACCCTTAAAGTGCTTTTGCTTCCATCTGCATTGTATATAGGAGATTCTAGGATATCTTTATTGGCTTTTTGCTGTTCTGTTGAAATTTGCGCCGTATCAAGTTTGATGCTATTTTCATCTAAACCTTTTAAATCAAGTTCATTGCTTTTAAAATTTAAATTTTCATCTAAAGTTGCTTCAAAACTTGTCTTAACTCCATTATCATCTGTAAAATTTAAAATAATTCTATCACCTGCTTTAGCACTATATACATCTTCTTTGCTAACACTTCCGCTAACTATGTATTTTCCATCTTCAGTTTTTGTAATATTAAATTTATTAGGATCAAGATCTATTTTAACCACTTCTGTTGTTGTATTGGTATTTAAGCTTCCGCTCCATTTTACATTTTGAGTTACTTGAGGAGGCAGATACATATTTACAGGAACTTTAATAGCTCCTTGGGAAGTTGTTGTTCCCAAAGTAAAAGAATCATTTGATCCAATTGTAAAGCCATTATTTACAGGAGAGCCTGTATCAAGATAATCCCCCATAAGTCCAGCAACTCTGTCGCTATAGTTAATGCCTGTAAAGGCAGGATTCATTGTTCCTAAAACATAGTTTCCATAAGAATCCACAAGGTATCCATTAGCATCTCTTCTAAAAGATCCATTCCTTGTATAATAAGCCCCTCCATCTGATCCTAAAACCCCAAAAAAACCTTTTCCTTGTAGTGCCACATCAAATTCTCCTTCACTTGCGACAGGAGAGCCTTGAGAAAAATCTAATTTTGAAGAAGCTGAAGTTGAGCCATACCCGCCTTGTCCTGGGTTTGTAGATTGAGATGTAATAGTATTATAAAATACATCTTTAAATTCAGCGTTTGAGTTTTTAAAGCCTATGGTATTAACATTGGCTATATTATTAGCTGAAATATCTATACCAAAACTATTTGACTTTACTCCAGAAATTCCATTATAAAATGAGTTCATCATGGCTTAATGTCTCCACGTGCTATAAAAACTTTCTGGTTTTGAAAAATCAGAATCTACAGATTCTTCAGGATTTTCGTCTGGCTTACTTGGCTCATCTGGTTCTTCAGGATTTTCGTCTGGCTCACTTGGTGTTTGAGAACTTCCGCTTGAAGTTTTATATTCTGCAATTTCGGCAATATCATCAAATTTAACGTATTGACCCCCCATTTTAGCATAAGCAATTCCATCTATAAATTTAATAGCTTCTATAGGATATGAACCATAATTTGCTGTGATTTTCTCTCCATTTTTATTATTATAAACCACTTTAACGGTATACTCTCCATCTCCGGCATAAACCCCATCATTATTTCTACCTGGCCATTCTAAAGTAAAAAGTCCTTTTGAAACTTCTTTTCCCTCATTGCTTTTTTCTGAAAATACTAATTTGTTATTTTTATCATAAACTTCTAAAGTAATACCTTTATCATCGGAATCTTCAGGCAAATACATTTTAAGTGCAATAACTTCATCAGCACCAGTTAATTTAATAGTATTTGCATTAACTGTGGCCATTTTTCCTATAGCACCTACAGCAGAGATACTCATACCAGTGCTCATAGAATTTGAAAGTAGTTGCATAGTCTTAACCATTTGCTGCATAGTGTTATTAGTATTTTGTTGCATTTCTAGTGCAGCAAGTTGGGAAGTTTGAGTAAGCATTTTATCGCTATCCATAGGATCAGTTGGATCTTGATGTTGGAGCTCTATTAAAAGAAGTTTTAAGAATGCATCTTTATCCAAGGTAGCATTTGGATTGCTAACAATACCAGAGCTATTACTAGAGCTAGATGAATCATCGGTTTTAGTTGTTTTGTTGGTTGTGCTAGTATTAGCGGTATTTGTCCAATTAAGATTGCTATTCCAAGTTGTTGTTGACATCATAAAATCCTTTTTATATTAAGTATTTTTTAATTAAAAGCAAAAATCATTCCAATTTAGAAATATTTTGCTAAAACAAGTTCTAGATTAATTTTTTCCTCATTTTGGCCATCTAAAGCGTCTTTAAAACCATAACCGCTACGATTTTTTCCTTGATTTTGATTTTGATCTTTTTTTCCTTGATCGCTAAAATTCATTTCAAGTCCTGTAAATCCCATATTAACAAGAGAATTTTTAAACTCCGCCTGATTTTGGATAAAAAGATTCATAGCATTGGTATTAGAATTAAAATTAATGTGTAAATTGTTTCCTCTTTGAACTAAAGTTACTTCAACTTCTCCCAAATTAGACGGATTTAGGGTGATGCTAATTTTTGTAATAGGAGCTTTATACTGTTCTACAGCTTCTTTTAAATCTTGTGAAAAATATTGTAAGGTTTCTTTTGCATTTGTAGCATTTCTAGTTTGATTGTGATTGATTTTGCTTAATTCTTTAATCAAAGAATTTAAATCTTCAGAATTTTTTTCTATAGATTTTTCTTCTTTATTTTGATTATTCGAATTTTGGTTTAAATCTTTATTTTGATTATTATCAAAAGTAGAATTATTGTTTTTATTTAACTCTTTTGAAATTTTATCTGTTATATTTTCTGGATTGATTTTTTGATCAAGATTGACTTGTTTTAAATCTTTGTGATTTTCTTGTTTGAGATCTTTTTGATTAATATTTAATTCTTTTTGATTTGAACTAATGATTTGGGAATTTTTTATAGTTTCATTCTTATTGAAGTTATCATTTTTTACTATTTTTTCTTGTTTTATTGTTTCTTCTTGTTTAAGAATTTGTTCTTTTTTTTGGATCTCTTTAATTTTATTATCTAAATTTTTATCAGCTTCAGTTTTAATATCTTTTAAAGAATGTTCAGTTTTTTCTTGTTTGATTTCGGTTTTAATATCTTTTAACTCTTCTTTTATGTTTTCTTTTTTAGTTTCTTGATTTTGCAAAATATCATTTTTAATGTCTTTAATTTTTGTTTTTATGGTTTCATTTAAATCTTGCTCATTACTTTTTTTGCTTTCTTTTTTATCCTTAATTAAAAGATCAAGGTTTTTTAGGGTTTCAGAAAGCAAAGAATTTGTATTTTTTTCTTTGAGTTTGTTTTGCACTAAGGGTGATTTTGTGTTGGTGCTAGTGTTGCTTTCTTTATTTTTAATAAGATGAGTTATTTTATTATGAATAATTTCTTTAAAAACATTGTCAATAGAATTTTTAAAAAAATCTGCTTTATCTAAATTTGGAAAAGTGGCCTTTAGATCAAGTAAACGATCCACTTTTATATTTTTAACATTTAAGCCTAAATCTTTTGCTATATTTAACAGTTCGCTTAAATTATTTGCTTTTTTTAAAGCATTAAAATTAGCTTCTGTTTTAACAGTTTGTATTAATTGAGAGCTTAAATTCCCAAGCTTGATATCTGATGAATTAGCTTTTAGTTTATCAAGCATAGAAAGAATCTGCATAAAAGAGGCTGACTCAAAAATACTTATCTTATCATTTTCATCAAAAGCACCTTGCTGGAGCTTATTTAAAGCTTCATCAAGAACTTCTTTTTTACTGATTTTCATATTATCTGGTAAAAATTCATTGGTTTCTTCTATAGAATTAAGCAATGAATTTAAAAAATCTTCAGTATCTTCTTTGTTGCTTTCTTTTTGATTTTTTGTATCCTTAACCTCAGCATTTTTATTTTCTTTTATTTTGTCTGTTTTGCTAAAATTCGTTTTAGAATTATTGGAGCTAGAATTTAAATTTAATATATCATTTTGTGAGGTTAGGCTTGACATAACTATCCTTAATAATTTAAAAATTTACTTTTTTTAAGTACAGGAAATTTTTCTTTTAGAAAATCGCTATTATGAACTTTAATCATTTTGTTGCTTATTTCTGTAAGAATTTGTAATAACTCATTTAAATTATCAGCTTTTTGAATTTTTATAAAATTTTCATTGTGAGATAATAATTCTGTTAACTCGCCTGAAATTCTTGCCATTTTTTCATTTGTGTTTGATTTTAAAATTTCTAAAAGATTTAAAATTTCTAAAAGAGTATTATCTTTTTTAATTGTAATCTCAGGATTTAATCCTTCTAAAATTTCTTGATTTAATGGTTTTGACATTTTAATTTCCTTCAATTTTGGTTTTACATGATTGAACAAAGCAACAAGTGTTCCAATTTTTAATTTTTAATTTTTAAGTATTTTTTATATATAATTTTTATTTTTTAAATTTTGAAGCTTTGGAGAAAATTTTGGAAAATATTAGAAATATTGCAGTTATTGCTCACGTTGATCATGGTAAAACTACAATGGTTGATGAATTGCTTAAACAATCAGGGACTTTTAGCGATAGAGAGCAAATTTCAGAACGTGTGATGGATAGCAATGATATAGAAAAAGAAAGAGGTATTACTATACTTTCTAAAAATACTGCTATTAATTATAAGGGAACTAAGATAAATATTATTGATACTCCAGGTCATGCTGATTTTGGTGGAGAAGTAGAGCGTGTTTTAAAAATGATAGATGGGGTTTTACTTTTGGTTGATGCGCAAGAAGGAGTTATGCCTCAAACTAAATTTGTAGTTAAAAAAGCTTTATCTTTAGGTCTTAAGCCTATAGTAGTGATCAATAAAATTGATAAACCAGCCGCTGATCCTGAGCGTGTGATCAATGAAATTTTTGATCTTTTTGTAGCTTTAGATGCAAATGATGAGCAACTTGATTTTGCTATAGTTTATGCAGCAGCAAAAAATGGTTATGCAAAACTTGATTTAAATGATACAAGTGATAATATGGAACCCCTTTTTAAAACAATCTTAGAGCGTGTTCCTGCTCCAAGTGGAAATAATGAAAATCCTTTACAGCTTCAAGTTTTTACATTAGGCTATGATAATTTTGTGGGCAAAATAGGAATTGCAAGAATTTTTAATGGAAGTGTGAAAAAAAATCAAAGTGTAATGCTTGCAAAAGCTGATGGAACTAAAGTAAATGGAAGAATTTCAAAACTTATAGGTTTTATGGGTTTAGAAAAAATGGATATTGATGAAGCACAAAGTGGTGATATAGTGGCTATTGCTGGTTTTGAAGCTTTAGATGTAGGAGATAGTATTGTAGATCCTAATAACCCTATGCCTCTTGATCCTTTGCATATAGAAGAGCCAACTTTGAGTATAGTTTTTTCTGTCAATGATGGCCCATTAGCAGGAACCGAAGGCAAACATGTTACCTCGAATAAAATTGCAGAACGTCTAGAAGCTGAAATGAAAACAAATATTGCCATGAAATATGAAAATAGTGGCGAAGGAAAATTTAAAGTAAGCGGTAGAGGCGAGCTTCAAATCACTATTTTGGCTGAAAATATGCGTCGTGAAGGTTTTGAGTTTTGTATGGGAAGGCCCGAAGTTATTGTAAAGGTTGAAAATGGAGTTAAAACAGAGCCTTTTGAACATTTAGTTATAGACGTGCCAGATGAATTTAGCGGGGCTGTGATAGAAAAACTTGGCAAAAGAAAAGCTGAAATGAAAACTATGGTGCCAACAGGAGATGGACAAACGCGATTAGAATTTGAAATTCCAGCACGTGGACTTATAGGTTTTAGGAGTCAATTTTTAACAGATACCAAGGGCGAAGGAATAATGAATCATAGTTTTTTAGAGTTTCGTCCTTTTGGTGGTACAGTTGAAAAGCGAAATAATGGAGCATTAATTTCTATGGAAAATGGTGTTGCTTTAGGGTATTCTCTTTTTAATTTACAAGATAGAGGTGTGCTTTTTATTGATCCTCAAACTAAGGTTTATACAGGTATGATTATAGGAGAACACTCACGTCCTAATGATTTGGATGTAAATCCTATTAAAGGGAAAAATCTTACCAATGTTAGAGCAAGTGGAAGCGATGATGCTATCAAGCTTGTACCTCCTAGAAAATTAAGTCTAGAAAGGGCTTTAGAGTGGATAGAAGAAGATGAGCTTGTTGAGGTTACCCCGCAAAATATTCGTGTGCGTAAACGTTATCTTGATCCAACTCAAAGAAAAAGAATGGAAAAAGCAAAATCTTAAAATTAGATTTTGCTTTTATAAAATTTTAAATTTGAAATTTTTCTAAAAAAGTTTATCATCATAGTTTTAAATTTAGGATAGCGAATGCAGGATTTGGAAAATCAAAGAGTTTTTATTATAAAGCGTTTGGCTATTTTAAAATTTTTAAGCATTATAGAGGCTTTTCTTGTTGGATTTTTAGCTTTTGTTTTTACTAAAGATTTGCTTATAGCTTTAATTTTGGCTATTTTTGCCGGAATTTTTTTCTTTCGTTTTGCAAGTAGAAAACTTAAAAAAAGTCAAAAAGAACTAGAAATTAATATCCTAAGGTCATTTTTATATCGTTTTAAAGCAAAATTCAAACAAACTGGAATTAATCAAAAAGAATTTGAAGCTTTGGGTTTAAGCGAAACATTAAGCGAATTTAAGAGCTTTAATACTTTCGAATTTAAAGATTTTATTATTTATGATTTGCAATTTATAGATGAAAGGAAGCGTTATTTTTGTGGTATTTTAATTGAATTTTTAAAAATAAATGAGAAAACTTATTTTGATAATGAAGAAAAAATTTATACTAAATTGCAGGATAAATTTTTTAGTGTTGAGTTCTGTTTTGGAAAAGAAAAGAACTATTTAATTTCTACTTTAACAAGTCCGTTTTTTATTGATTTTAAACAAACTGTAGAACATAATTTAAAAAATTTGGAAAAAAATCTACAAATAATTAAAAATAAATTTTTAAATTAATTTTTTGTTTTTAATTAAACTTTTAATTTGCTAAAATGGTTCTAATGTTATAAAAGGAGTTTTAGTAATGAAAAAAATATTTTTAATTTTTGTGTTGATTTGTTTGGCTAATGCTAAAAATTTTAAAGATTATAATATTGGAGAAGAGCTTAACGACAAGCAAGGTGTTAAGTATTTTGAAGAATTTTCTAAAAGACCTATACAACAATGGCCAATTAAAAATTTAAGCATTGATGATGTGCCAAAAGGAGAAGAGGGAAAATTAATTCGTTATGGCATACAACTTTTAAGCAAAACAGAAAGTACATTAGGACCTAAAGGGAAGCTTAAAATGACTAATAATGAGGTTAATTGTATAGCTTGCCATATGGATGATAATAATGGTTTGCCTGGCACTAAAAAATATGTTATTCCTTTTTTAAATGTTATAAATAATTATCCAAAGCTTGATATAGAAACAATGAAGATTATTTCTTTAGAGGATAGGATTCGTGGTATGGGCGGAACAGATTCTCATAAATTCCCTGATGATTCTAAAGAAATGAAAGCAATTTTAGCTTATTTTAAATGGCTTAAAAAAGCTTATGGAATTAAAGATGGGGTAAGACTTGAGGGAGATTTTTTTGCTAAAATGAAATTTCCTAATCGCCCAGCCAATCCTGTGCGTGGAAAAAAACTTTTTGAAGAAAATTGTATGGCTTGTCATGGCGAAAATGGATTAGGGATTAAAAATGAAAACTATGCACAAGGTGGAGGTCATCTTTATCCGTCGTTGCTCATTTATCCTGATGGAGGACATATGTCTATGATACCTTTTTTAGCAAGATTTTTAAAGTCGGCTATGCCTTATAGCGCAAGCTATGATAATCCTATTTTAAGTGATGATGATGCGCTTGATATTGCAGCTTATGTGAATACAGGTTTTGTAAGAATGCCAATTGTAACAACTGAAAATCGCGCAGGGCTTGATACTGCTTATAGTAAATCCCCTTCTTTAAAACCAGAATATTTTGCATCACCACAGCAGAATTTAGATCCAAAAGAATATATAAAAGTTAAATATGGACCTTGGAAGAATCCAAACTACTTTCCAGGAGAATGATTTGGATTGAAAAGCTTGTTTAAAAAACAAGCTTTATTTTAATCATCAAATTTTTGTCCTAAAATATTTCCATTTATATCTGTATAAACTTTCATATTATTATTAAATTTAAATTTATAACCGTTAATTTCTTTGCTTACTTCTATAATTTGTGCATTTGCTTGAGAAGCTTGAACTTTAGAAATTAAATTAGTAGGTAAAAATCCAGTTGGTATAGCTTTATAATTGCCATCAATTTCTTTCCATTCTCCATTTATGATAAAATCAATTTCTGTACCATCATTTAAAGTAACATCAAAAGAGTCAATATCTTTTTTTACAAGAGCTATTTGAGTTCCTTTAAAATAAGTTTGGATAAATTTTTGAGCATTTTGAGGTAAAGAATCAACTGAAACAACCATATCAGCGTAAAGTAATGCTGCAAAAGCTAAAATTGCAAAAAATATTTTTTTCATATTAAACTCCTTAAAAATTAATTTAAATGAATTGTAATAATAAATTGTGAAGTGAGTATAAAAATTTTTTAAATAAATTTGATAATAGATATTAATTTTAAATTCAGAGTTCTTTTAATATAATCGTAAACTACATTTGGAGTTTTTTATGGAATTTTTAAAAAATTATATAGATTTAATTATTTTTGTAGTTTTAGGTTTTATGGCTTTTATAGCATTTTGGTGTGTCGTAGAAAGAATATTGTTTTTTAAAAAACTTAATTTTAAAGATTATAAAAATCAAGAAAAATTTGATGATGCAATAAGTGAAAATTTGACAACACTTTATATTATTTATTCTAATGCCCCTTATATAGGACTTTTAGGAACTGTTATAGGTATAATGATAACCTTTTATGAAATGGGTTTGGCTGGTAATATAGATGTAAAATCCATAGTTATAGGACTTTCATTAGCGCTTAAAGCAACAGCTTTAGGACTTTTAGTGGCTATTCCTGTTTTAATTGCTTATAATGCTTTATTGCGCAAAGTATCGCTTCTTAGCAATTCTTTTAGAATTTCTAATGAGAATAAAGATGATTAAGCTTCCAAAAAATGAAGGGTTAAATATAGTCCCTTTTATTGATATTATGCTTGTTTTACTTGCTATAATTTTAAGTATTTCTACTTTTATAGCGCAAGGAAGTATAAAAATTAATCTCCCATCAAGTCAAAGCAGTATAAATATGAGTGAAAAAGAAGAAAAAATTTCTATTAGTATTGATGCACAAAATATTTTTTATGTCGATGATAAAAAGATAAGCTTAGATGAGCTTAAACATACTATTGATAATTTAAATCCTAAAACTATAGTGGAGCTAAAAAGCGATAAAGATTCAAAATTTGAAAGCTTTGTAAAAGTTATTGATTTATTAAAAGCTAAAAAGCACGAAAATTTTCAAATTTTAACTGAGAAAAAAAATGACTAATATATTAAAAAATCATAAATTTCAAGCTTTTTATATTTCTTTTTTATTTTTTTTGCCTTTATTATTTTTTTTATTTTCTAGTGTTACTTTGTTTAAAATAGAATTTAAGAGTCAAGAGGCATTTTCTCTCTCAATGAAACAGTTTGCTATTTCTAGTCCATCTCAAGATAATACCATAAAACAAGAAAAACAAAATGTTCCAATTTTGCCAATTTTACCTATAAAAGAAAAAGTAATCAAAACCCAAAAAATAAAAAAATACAAAAAAAAGCCTATTGTAAACGAAAAATTACACAAATCTAATGAAGTTGTTAAATCTAAAGAATTTAATAATTTAAATTCCAATCAAGCTGTAAATCAAAAAACAGAAACAGAAAGTATAAATTTTGGCGATAATCATCCTTTTTTACAAGAAATTAAAAAGGCTATACAAGATTCTTTGGTTTATCCAAGACAAGCAATTAAAATGCGTATGATGGGTATAGTTTTAATTGAGTTTTTATGGAAACAGGAGGGAAAATTAGAGTATTTAAAAATTATGCAAAGTTCAGGATATAAATTATTAGACGAAAGTGCTTTAAAAACTATACAGTTAGCGTCTAAAAATTTCCCAAAATATAGTAAAAATATTAAGATTTTAATACCAATTAATTATCAACTTAAAAATTGATCATTTTATGATCGTGATTAGAGTTTATTTTTTTTGCTTAGTTTTATTTTGTTAAATTTTTCATTTCTTGCAAGAAGGAAATCATTTAATCTAGTTCGTAGCTTTTTTATTGCTTTGTTAAAAAATATAAAATACAGTCCAAAATATATGTTTTGTCATAGGTAGTTTAAAAATATTTTCAAATGATGATTGTAATTATCTATTTGTTTAAGATAATTACAAAATATAAACTTATTCTATGAAACCACTAGCTATAACTTTATCATTATCATAAAATACAGCCATTTGACCGCTTGCTAAACCATAAACTGGCTCATTTAAAATGATATTAGCGCTTTTATCATCATTAATAACTACTTTACAAGGTGTTGATTTAGATCGGTAGCGGATTTTTACTTCACAGTCGAGTTCTTTAGCATCTATAAAAAGATTAATATTTTTTAAATTAAATTTATTAACTTTAAGCTCTTCTTTAGTTCCCACTACAATTTGATTTTCTTTTGGATTTATTTTTAAAACAAAATGAGGCTCATGTGCTCCACGCACTTCAAATCCCCTTCTTTTTCCTATGGTATAGTGCATATAACCTTCATGTTTTCCTATAACTTTTCCATCGCTATTTAAAACTTCTCCTGGTATTTTTGTATCCATAAATTGATCTAAAACTTTGATATAAGTATCTTCAACGAAACAAATTTCTGAACTTTCTTTTTGAGTAGCAAAAGATTTTAATTCTTTTATGGTAGAAGCAAAAGCTTTAACATCTTCTTTTTTCATCTCTCCAAGTGGAAAAATAAGGTATTTTAAAGCTTCTTTATCGGCATTTGCCAAAAAATAACTCTGATCTTTGCTTTCATCAAAAGCTACTTTGATATATCCATTTTCAAGTCTTGCATAATGTCCTGTGGCAAGTTTTTCACAGCCTAAACTTTTAGCAAATTCTAAAAGTTTTCCAAGTTTGATAAAACGATTACATAAAGCACAAGGATTAGGAGTTTTTCCTTCTTTATAGGTATTAACAAAAGGCATATATACTTTATTTTTAAAATCTTCTTGTAAGTCTAAAATATGATAAGGGATTTGTAAAAAATCTGCTACTTTTTGAACTTTTTTTATATTTTCTTCATGATAATTTGGTTTTCCGTGAAGTTTCATATAGCATCCTATAACTTCATGACCTAAATTTTTAAGTTTATAGGCAGTTACTGAGCTATCAACTCCTCCGCTCATTGCGACTAGAATTTTCATAATTGTTCCTTTAAAGTTTGAATGATAAAATCTAAGTCGTCAGTGATTTTATACTTTAACTCATCTCCTTTTGTGATAAGATTATATTCAAGCAAAGAATTTCTGACGAATTCATCAAAGCTATGCCAAAAATCTTTCCCAAATAAAATAATAGGAACATTTTCTTTAAATTTAAGTTGTTTTAGTGTGATAATTTCACATAACTCATCTAAAGTTCCAAAGCCGCCTGGGAAGATCACAAAAGCTAGACTCTTTTGAATAAGAGCCATTTTGCGTATGGCTAAGCTCTTAAAAGTGATATTATACTCTATAAAATCATTAAGTTTTTGTTCAAAGGGTAAAAAAATATTAAAACCTACAGATTGTATGGAAGTTTTATTATTTTTATTTTTAAAAGCACCTTCATTTGCTGCTTTCATAATTCCCCCACCTCCGCCACTGATAACGCAAAAATCATTTTCAACACATTTTTTTGCTAACTCTTTGGCTTTTTTATAATAAATGCTATCCTCTTTTAATCTTGCTGAACCAAAAAAAGTAACAGCTTTTGGAAAATCAGGGATATTTTCAAATTTTTCTATATCAAGTTTTACATTTTTCATTTAAGTTGTTCTAATCTTTCTTTTTTGCTTCCAATTTCAGTTACTTGAACTCCAAAATTCCCATCAACTATAACAACTTCTCCATAAGCAATTCTTTTTTCTCCAATTAAAATTTCTAAGGGATCATTGGCTAATTGATTAAGCTCTACAACAGAACCTATATCCATGGTTAAAACATCTTTTAAAAGCATTTTTTTATTTCCTATACGCACACGAACAGGAAGCCTTACATCCATAATAAGATTTATATTTCTAAGCTCTTCGCTTAATGCAATTTTTTTATCATTATCTTTAGCATCGCTATTATTGCTGGTATTGTCATCTTCTTTTTGTGTAAGTAAATTATAAAAATTTTTATCCATTACTAAAGAAATTTGTTCATTTAAATCTTCTATTTTTACATCATAAAGATAAATTTTAATAAAATCTTTAAGCTCGGGTTGCTCAGAGCTAAATTTGCAAGAGTTAAAATTAAATTCTATTTTAGGAATTTCTTTTTGGGCTCCTAAACTTGTAGAAAAAGCAGAAATAATATTTTGTATCGCTTCTTTAGCTGCATCCATTTCGTCATCACCAAGTTGATCATTTTTGGTAATTTCTTCTTCTCCCATCATCCATTCACCAATAGCACTCATTAAAACAGCACTAGCTAAAATTCCTATTTTACCTGTTGGATTTATATTAAAATCTACATAAACCAAAGGAGGCTTTAGCGTATCTTGGGTTGAAATATCAAATTCTTTATATTCACTAAATTCAGCACTTTTACCTGTTAAGCCTTCTATTGTGCTTATACATTCATTTGTAAATAGCTTTAAAAATTCATTAATCATATTTCATCCTCCTCCTCTTGAGTTTCTTCTTGATCATAAACGTTGGCTTTTGCTTTTCTTTCTTCTTCATATTTTTCAAGAATTTCTTTAATTTCGTCTTTGTCGGTTCTAATAAGTTCTAAGATTTTAATCGATTTTCTAAAACGATGTAAGCCAATTTGTGCTAAAAAAACTTCTTTTTTATCAATACAAACTATGGCTTTATCATCAGCTTCTCTATCAAGGCGTAAAATATCTCCTTGATTAAGCTCTAAAAATTCATGCACACTAATTAAAGTCTTTCCTAAAATAGCCTCGTAAACAACTTCGGCACGACCAATGAGAGTTTTTAGTTCTTTATTACGAGATTTTTTAGCTGAGGTTTCTCCCATCATTATATCACGATTTGCTAAGCGAGAAAGAATAGATTCTAAATGTACAACCGGATAGCAAATGTTTACCATGCCGCTTGAATTTCCTATGATAATTTCCATTACAACCATAATGACGATTTCGTTTTGAGAAACTATTTGGACTACATTCGGACTTGATTCCTTTGCTTCAATACTAGGATAAATTTCAGTAACACTTGCCCAACTTTCTTTGAGTCTTTGCATAATAATACGCAAAATAGAATCCAATAAATTAAGTTCTATATCTGTGAGTTCGCGCGAGGCCTCATAGCTATCACCCTGACCTCCTAAAAGCCTATCGATCATTGGAAAGGCGATACTTGGGTTAATTTCTAAAACACAGTTACCATCTAAAGGTTTAATGGAAAAAACATTAAAGCTTGTAGGACTTGGTAAAGACATTAAAAATTCACCATAAGTCATTTGATCAACTGAATGCAGTTTAGTTTCTACTATGCTTCTCATCATAGATGAAATTTGAGAGGCAAGATTTCTTGCGAGTTTGTCGTGGATACCTTTAATGGTTCTTAATTGTTCTTTAGAAACCCTATTAGGTCTTTTAAAGTCGTAAACGACTATATTTCTTTCTTCTTTATCGTCTTTATTGTTGGAGGATACTGGCGTATCTGTGTTATCATCTACAACTTCAAGTAAAGCATCAATTTCTTCTTGAGAAAGTATTTCAGCCATTAAGAAAGCCTTTCTCTTATTTTTTTAAGAAGTTTTTTGTGAATTTGAGAAATTCTGCTTTCGCTTATTTGTAAAATTTCGCTTATTTCTTTAAGATTAAGTTCTTCATAATAATAAAGCTGAATGATGAGTTGATCACGTTCTTTTAAATCTTCTAGAATTTCATTAATTTTTTCTAAAAGCTCATCTTTTTCAATTTTTTCTAAAGTATTATCTTCATTATAAAGCTCTATTTGTTCATCTAAAGGAAGAGTATAGCTTATTGCATGAGCTGTTCTTACTTCTCTGACTTTTTCTATATCAAGGTCTAGTTTTTTAGCCAAATACTCATCATCAGGTTCGCTTTCGTATTCTTGATAATATTCATCTATGAGATTATCAATACTTTTAATAATTTTTCTGTTATTACGACTCATTACATCTAAGCTTCTTAAATAATCAAGCATGGATCCATTAACTCTTTTTCTTGCAAAACCCCAAAAATTATCATTTTGTTCTTTATCGTATCTGCGCGAGAGTTTAATCATTTCTTCAACACCAGTGCTAATTAAATCATTAACATCTATGCTTGAAGGGAGTTTTTCTTTAAGTTTAAAAGCCATAGCACGCAAAGCGGGCATATAAGCTACAACAAGATCATCTTGTTCTTTTTTGATCATTTGTTCATAGGCTTTAGGCGGCTTTTTTAGCATTTTTGTTTCTTTCTTTTGGGTCATTCTTTTTAAGACTTTCTCTTTCTTGATTAAGCTTCTCCAAAATTATATCCATTTTTTTCTCACGAATGATTAAATCATTAATAATATTATTACTAGTTTTTTCATAATCATTTTTATTAAAAATACGACCACTAATTTTTTTGATATCTATAAAATTCATTATAGCAATATGTGCAAAAATATAAAAAGCAAAAGTAATAAAGCATGTAAACAAAATAATATCAAAAGCTTCATCTACACTAATAACGCTAAATGAAAGTCCTATAAAGAAACCGCAAACAGTAAAAAATGCTACGTAATTTTCAGCTCTCATATTTTCTCTTTTTTAAAATCTTTCTATAATTTTTCTAAAGAAATTCGAAAAACTTCTATTTGAAACATTATTAAGCACTTTTTGTTCCAATCTATATAAAAGTTTTGAAGCAAGAGCTTTAAGTTCATCGCTAGAGCTTGTATTATCATCAGTAAATAAGGTTCTTTTTTTAATGCTTGAGCTTACATCTTTACTGCTTGCTAAAAATCCTAAAAATTCTAATTTTAGAGGATTTTTTATATTTGCATCGGCGACTTTTTTAATATTTTCAAAAACTTTTAATCCTTCATTTTCATTTTTGACCATATTGAAAATCATTAATAAATTTTCTTTAGTTTTAGAAGTAGTTTTAATAGTCGCGTAAGCATCAGTAATTGCTGCTGGATCAGGAACAGTAACGATTATAACTTCATCTGACATTTCCAAGAAATTTAAAATATTTCCTCCAATACCCGCTCCTGTATCAATAATCAAAAAATCAAGCTCATCTAAAATACTTGCTTGATTTAAAAATCTTTCATAGATATTTTTATCATTGTATTTTAATATCTCATCTCCGCTTTCTCCTGGTATGAGCCATAAATTTGGTTTTACTTCTATTAAAATATCTTCTAAAGAGCATTCACCTTTTAAGACATGTAAAAGATTTTTTTGTATGCGTATATTTAAAATTACATCTAAATTTGCTAAGCCTATATCCGCATCAAAAAGTCCTACTTTATAGTTATTGGAGGCTAAAACATTTGCTAAATTAGCACTTATAGTGCTTTTGCCCACCCCACCTTTTCCGCTTGTGATGGAAATAAAATGTGTATTTTTAGATTTTTTATTTTTATTTTCATTCATTAGATTTTTTAATTTATTAGCTTGATTATTCACTTGCTTTTCCTTTGTTAAAACCTTCTAAAATGCAACGCACCAAAAAGTCGCTATTTGCAACCTCTAAATCATCAGGAACTTCTTGACCTATAGAGAAAAAACTAAGAGGAATGTTTGTTTCATAAATTAAAGAAAAAATATTACCAAAAACTTTTGTTTCATCAAATTTAGTAATAATAAGCGTATCAATATTTAAGAAAGAAAAATTTTTATAAATTTCGACCAAATCCTCATGCTTGGTATTAGCTGAAATTACTAAATTTACATCAATTTGTGCATTAGAATGAGATAAAAATTCTTTGGTTTTTGCAAGTTTGTTTTGGTCATATTGAGAATTTCCTATGGTATCGACTAAGATTACTTCACAATTATTTAAACTTTTAATAGCTTCATCTAAATCTTTTGGTTCTATACTATCAATGATAGGCAATTTCATCATTTTTGCATATTGAAATAATTGCTCCACAGCACCAATTCTATAGGTATCTAAAGTAATAATTCCAGTTTTATAGCGTTTATCTCCGTAAGCATAGCGAAAAGCAAGTTTTGCTAAAGTGGTAGTTTTTCCAACTCCTGTTGGGCCTACTAACATCATAATTTTTTGCTTTTTAATTTCACTTTCTACGCGGCAAGGCAAAATACTGCGTAAAAGCGAATAAAAATATTTTTGCACAGCTTCTTTATTGGTTTTCATAGCTGTTGGCATATTTTCAATAGTTGCTTTCATTATGGCTTCTAAATGCTCTTCTTTCATACCGCTTTCTTTGGCTTGTTTATAAATACTCGCAAATTCTGGCGGTATAACAAGATTTTTTCTAGCTTCAGCTTTATCATCCCACATCATATCAACAAGCAAATTCATTTTATCATTAAGCTTATTAATCTGTTTTTCAAAAGATTCTATTTTTTTATTATAGTTTGGAGTTGGCTCATAGTTTGGCAATGGCGTGTTAGTTACTTTTGAAATTTCGCTACTAACTTCTGATAATTTTTCTTTTATATTCTCAAGATTATTTCTTGGAAGTTTTTCTTTTAAAGGAGGTGTTTTAAGATTAGATGAAAAGTCTAAAACAACATCTTCATCTTCTAAGTTTTTTGAAATTTTTGATTGTTCTATTTTTTGATAAGAGTTAGCTTGTTTGGTTTGTTTATTTGGCAGAGTTTTTCCCATCTTTTTAAGATGTTCTTCATAGTCTGATTCTTCTATGGCTACCATTACTTCATAAATTCCTTTACGGTTAATGGTTTTTGGTCTGATTTGTTTATTGGTTATAATTAAAGCTTTATCTCCATAGTCTTGTTTAACTTTCGGTATAATCTCTTCGGTATCTTCTACAGTAAAGGTATGGATAAGTTGTCCCATTAATTTTTTCCTTTATAATAAGCCTATAGGCAAAATTACACTTATTCTATCTTTAACTCCAATATGTGGAACTTCACACCAAGAATCTTTTCTTACTTTTTTTGAAAAATACAAAAGATCAAGATCTAAAGTTCTTGGAGCATTTTTAAAAGTTCTCTTTCGTTTAAATTTTAACTCATAATAAAGTAAAATTTTTAAAAGTGCTCTTGCATGCAAATTGGTTGCAATGATCATTACAGCATTAGTAAAATCTTTTTGTTCTGTAAATCCAAATGCCTTATTGATTAAAAAGGGGGAAGTAGCTAAAATCTTGATTCTTTTATCATCTAGAAGTTTTCTAAAAAAAATATCAAAACGTTTTTTTTCTGGCTCTATATTACTTCCAAGACCTATAAAAGCATAATATTTCTGTTTAATTACCCCTTTATTGCAATAAGGAAAAAAACGACTTGTTTCAAAGCGTATTGCTCCATTAATTTTTAGCATTTTGTTGATTTTGTTGCTCTTTAATTTTTTGAATTTGATCACAAATTTGTAAAACACCCATTAAAGCAAGATGATATCCAAAAGGTCCAAAGCCTACTATACTTCCAGAGCAAACAGGACTTAAAAGACTTTTTTGTCTAAATTCTTCTCTACGATAAATATTAGAAATATGAACTTCTATAGTTGGTAAACCTACTCCAGCTATTGCATCTCTGATTGCAATTGATGTGTGAGAGTATGCCCCAGCATTTATAATAATGCCATCAAATACACCTAAGCATTCTTGAATTTTATCTACAATTTCTCCTTCAAAATTGCTTTGAAAAAAATCAAGTTCAACATTATTTCCAGATGCGGCAATTTTCATTTGCTCATGAATTTCATCCATTTTCATTAAGCCATAAATTCCAACTTCTCTAAGACCTAACATATTGATATTTGGTCCTTGAATTACCATTATTTTCATAGTCTAAACCTTAAAAATTAATTCTTTAATTTAATATTATAACATTTTAAAATAAATTTTTGTTACAATTATGGCTTTGAAAGGAAAGTATGAAAATAATTTATAGTGATAAAATATTTTTATGTAATGAAAAATTTAATATTTTAGAAAAAAAGGCCTTGGCTTTTAAAGAAGAAATTATTGCTATAGATTCTTTAGAGACTTTGCAAAAAAAATATCCTAAAGCAGAGCTTATAAAGTCTCATAAACACACGCTTTTGCTTCCTTCTTTTATCAATCCTCACACGCACTTAGAATTTAGTGCAAATTCTTATACTTTACATTTTGGAGAGTTTTTAATTTGGTTAAAAAGTATTATTAATTCAAGAGATGAACTTAGCAAAGAAGCTAAGAATGATTTAATTTTAGAAAAACTAAATTGGATGCGCAAAACAGGAACGGCAACCATAGGCGAAATTTCAAGTTTTGGAAGTGATTTAAAACCTTGTGTTAAGGCAAGCAAAGATGGAATGCGTATAATATTTTTTAATGAAATTTTAGGAAGCAACGAAAATCAAATTGCTGTTAAAAAAGAAGAATTTTTAAAAAGATTTCAAGATTCATTAAAGCATAAAAGCGATTTATTTATTCCAGCGGTATCAGTGCATTCTGCTTACTCTACTCACCCAAAACTTGCTAAATTTGCTCTTGATTTAGCAAAAGAGCGAAATCTACTTGTTAGTACTCATTTGCTAGAAAGTAGGGCTGAGAATTTTTGGTTAAGATTTGCAAAAGGGAAATTTAAAGATTATTTAAAAAACTTTACTTCTAATCCAGTTCCATTTTATAGCGTAGATAGTTTTTTAAAACTTTTTAAAGATATAAGAACACTTTTTACTCATTGTGTTTATTTAAAAGAATGGGAAAATTTAGATACAAATTTACATTCTATAACGCATTGTGCATTTTCAAATCGTCTTTTAAGTGGAAAAAGCCTAGATTTAAAAAAAGCTTTAAAAAGTGGTTTAAATATTCATCTTGGCACAGATGGCTTAAGTTCAAATATCTCTTTATCTATGTTAGATGAAATGCGTGCTAATTTACTTATACACAAAGATTTTAATCTTTTAGAATTAGCAAAAAAACTTATTTTAATGGCAACGCTTTATCCAGCCAAGGCTTTAAATTTAAATTTAGGAGAAATTAAAATAGGAAAAAGTGCTGATTTTAGTCTTTTTGAAGTGAAAGAATGTGAAAATTTACAATTACCTTTGCAGTTTATTCTTAATGCTAAATTTGTTGAAAAATTATTTATTAAAGGAAAAGAATGCAAATTTTAAAGTGTTTTTTTAATTTTTTTGGAAAAATTATTCGATTTATTAATACTTATTTTAAAACTTTTGTTTTTTTGTTTATTGTTTTTTTAATTCTTGTGCCAAATTCTGCCTCAAAATCAAATTTTGCAAATTTAGAGCGTATTGATTTAAAAGGAGAGATTTTTGATAGCTCAAAAGTTTTAGAAAGAATTATTAATGCAAAAAATGATGATAATATAAAAGGGGTGCTTTTTGTTATAGATTCTCCAGGTGGATCTTTTGCACCAAGTATGGAACTTGCTTTAGCAATTAAAAATTTAAAAGAAAAAAAACCTGTAGTTGTTTATGCAAGTGGAACTATGGCAAGCGGAAGTTATTTGGCAGGAGTAGGTGCAAATAAAATTTTAGCTAATCCAGCAAGTTTTATAGGATCTATAGGAGTTATTATGCAAGGAGTTGATATAAGTGAGCTGGTAAATACGCTTGGTATTAAAGAGCAAAGTTTGCAAGCAGGAGAATTTAAAAGTGCTGGAACTTTTACAAGGGCTTGGACTGCTGAGGAAAAAAAATATTTACAAAATTTAATCAATCAAAGTTATGATCTTTTTACAAGTTATGTAGCAAAAGAGCGTGGTTTAAATCTTGATCAAAAAGATACTTGGGCTAATGCAAGAGTGTTTTTGGCTAAAGAAGCAAAGGATTTAAAGCTTATTGATGAGCTTAGTGATTATGAAAACGCTAAAAAAGAATTAGAGCATTTAGCAGGGGTTAAAAACCCTATTTGGAAAGAAGAGGATAAATTAGATAGATTCTTAGATAAATTAAGTATTAGTAGTTCTAATTTTATAAGTAAAACTATAAGTAACGCTCTAAAAGGTATAAATTTAAATACCTTTTAGACTAATTTATCTACAAGTTTTATTTGATTAAAGTCTTTGTTTAAATTTAAGCTTAAATTTTGCAAAGATTTTTCTTGTAATTTTTTAAATTCCTTAGGATTTTGTGTTTTTAGCTTTTCTTGCTCATTAGCACTTAATGCACTTAAACCTTTTTCTTGTGCTTTTTTAAGCAAATCTTCTTCTTTTTTATTATCAACTTTTTTTATTTTTTTCTTTTGTTCTTCATTTATTTTTTGAGGATCTATTCTATCAGTAATCTTTGAAGATCCATTTAAACTTTCTCTAAGAGAATTTAATATTTCTTTGGGTTCATCGGGTTTTGATTCTCCTAATTCAATTTTGCCATCTTTATTGACATCTTTATCAATTAAAAAATTAAGCTTTTGGGTGATATTTGCATTTTCATCTATGGCATTAAAATTACTTTTTCCAAGCTGATTTAGGCTTTGATTTAAAGTAGGTCTATCTTTTTTAAAAGACATAAGATTATAATCATCATAAAGATTTGAATTTATTTTTGCACTATCTAAATTTAAAGCAGTATTAAACCACGAAGAGATGAAATTCTCAGCTTCTGCGTTTAATCTTATAGAGCCATCTTCTTTTGGGATATAATTTGTATAAGATCTAAAATTTTCTTGTAAGCTTTTGAAATTTTCTTCACTTAAATTTATACTGATTAAATTTTTATTTTTATCTTCAAAGATAACTCTAACACCACCTATTTGATCACTTGGAATTTCTAAAGGAGTTTTGTTTTCATTTTGTAATTTTACAAGTTCTTTTTTCTCAATGTTTAAATTTTCATAAGAAAATAAAGTATTTTGAGAATTGACAGATGCAAACATTATTTCCTCCTTTATTTATTGATTTTATTTAAGCGACACATTTGTCTTTGAATTTGTAAGTAAAGAATTACACTTTCTAAGCTTTTCTTTAAAATCAAAACATATGTATCTACTTTTTTAAAATCAGCGTTTAAAAAACTAAAGTACCACGAGTAAAGCAACTATCTTTTTCATAGCTTCTTCTTGATTTATAAAATCTATAATTAATTACTTATCCATTTTAAATGAAATCGACTAAATGCAAAGTTAAATATCTCTTTTAATGATTTTTTTCTAAAAATTGTTTCATTTCTTCGCTTTTGAAATTTTTTAAAATATGAATTTGCTTATTAAGTAGTTTTAAATTAATGAGTCCCATAGTTAAAAACAAAAGACCAAAAAGCACTAAAAAGCAATTGATTGTATTAAAGTTATTTAAAAAAGCAAGGATTATAAAAAAGATATTTAAAGAGCCTAAAAGGGCTAGATTTAATAAATGAGTTTTTTTTGCTTTTTTAAAATTATTAATATTTTTTGAGTAGTTATTAAAAAGTATGATTTTTTTACCAAGATTTGAGATAATAATTTCATCATTTGCTTCAAAAATATCTTCACTTTTATCACTATAAACAAAGCTTTCATCATAAGGATTCAGCTTATCTTTTTTAGCTTTTATTTCATAGTTAAATACACCTTTTTTTTCTAAATTTATCTCTTTTATATTAAACATTCTTAAATCTGTTTTTGCATATAAAAAAATATCAAAACTCATAAATGCCATAGCTATCTTCTCCTAAATTAGCTTTAAAAAGCGGGGTTAAATTTAAAGGTATTTTGATATTTTCTTTATTATTTAAATTAGAGCTTTGAAAGATTAAAAACATATCTATTTCATCTTTGAAATTTTTTAAAAAATTTTCTCCGCCCTCATACATTATAAATTTTGCTTCCTCTGGGATATGAGTATAAATCTTGCGATTTGGAACTTTAAATAAAGGGATGTTTTTATCAAATTCTTCTAAATTTTTATGAGTTTTTATGCAAATATTGGGAGCTTTGCCTTTGCAAAGTCTTGCATCAAGTATAGGTCTATCCGCTCTTATAGTTTCTCCACCGATAACAAGTAGATCAATAGCTGATCTTATTTGGTGAGCATAAGTGCGACTTAATTCATTGCTTACTATTTTGCCATAGGGTGAACCATTCATCGAAAGAGCAAGTTTAAAAAGCTTAAATTGTTCTTTTTGCCATTTTAAAAAAGGTTTTAAAAGTTTTTTACCTTCTTCTTCTAAAATTCCAAATTCAACCTCAATGCCTTGTTTTTTTAAATATAAAGCCCCATTACTAGCTATTTTATTTTCATCCTTAACACTTATAAAAACTTTTTTAAATTTAAGTTCGCTAAAGAGTTTTGCACAAGGAGGTGTTTTGCCTTGATGAGAGCAAGGTTCAAGTGTTACAAAAGCTATGCTATCTTTAAAAATTCCTTGATGATTTTTGCAAATAAATTCATGTAAAGCATTGGCTTCTTTTGGTAAAGAAATCTCAGGCTTTAATTTTTTAAAGGCTTCGCTTATAGCATTTAATTCAGCATGATTGCAACCCGCTTTTTCGTGGGCTTTTATGCTTAAAATTTTTTCATTTTTATCTAAGATCACACAACCAACAGCAGGATTTGGATAGGTTAAAAATTGATATTTCCATGCCTCATTTAAGGCTAGTTGCATATAAAAATTTTTCATTTTTTAAAATCTTCTTTATCGATAATTTCAGCAAGCATTTTTGGCATTTGATCTAATATAAGCTTATAACTTTGTTCTTCGTTATAAGAATCTAGAGAAAGTTTTAGTTTGATTTTTTTGCTACTTATTATTTTTCCTGTAATAACATCAATGATTTTAAAATTAATAAGAGCGTTAGCACTTTTTGTTTTTGTTATAAAAAAATTTGTTGTATTGATATAAAATTCGTTTAAATTCATTACGATTAGAAAATCTGTAATTTGAGAATAGATTTTATTTTTATCTTTTTCATAATTTAAAAAATTGGAAATATTTAAAATATGAAATTTATTATCTATGCTAAATAAATCAAGATATTTTTTATTTTGATATATTTCATTGGCTTTAGAATTTATAAAATGAAGTTGTGAATTTAAGAAAAAATTTTTCATAAATAAAGAAGAAAATTGATCAGCTTTAATATAAATTTGATTTAAGGCTAAACCAAAATGCGGTTTAAAACCTACAAGTATAGCAAAATCGGTTTTTACATCTTTGGGATTATTTTGTTTTTCTTTGTTTATATTTGAGCTGTTAAAAAGAGCTTCTTGTTTATAAAGATTTATTGGGTTGTTTTGTTTTAAATCAATGATTTCAAAAGGATCTTCATTTGCTTTGATGCTTAAAATTTTTTTTTGCGAGAAATCATTGGATAATAAAACATTTAGAAAAAAAAGCATTAAAAATAAAATTTTCATTTTTATCCTTATAAAAAATCTTTTAAGAATTTTTTATCTGAAAGTGCTATAAAAGGTAAAGCTTTATAGCTTTCTTGATTGTAGTTTAATAGTTTTGAATTAAAATCTCCCATAAAACCACCAATTTGATTGATTAAAAAATCTCCTGCTGCTATATCCCATATACTTAAGCTCTCATTTCTTTTATATACCCCAGCTCTTCCTTCTAAAATGGCACAAAATTTAAGTCCTGAGCCTATATTTAGAGCTTTTAGATTGTGTTTTTTTGCAAAGTTTTCATCTTCTTTGCTTAAATGATTTACACTTAAAAGAGCGGTATTTTTATTTTGATTTATTAAATTTTCATCTTTTTTTAAAATTGTATTATTTTTATAAACAGGGGTGTGCAAGTGTGCATAAAAAACATTGTTTGTGCTAGGGCTTTGAATTAGAGCTAAAATGGGTCTTTGTTCTTTTATAAGAGAAATCATAACGCAAAATTCATCTGATTTTTTTAAAAAACCACTTGTGCCATCAAGAGGATCAATAAGCCAAAAATACTCTAGATTTTTTCTTTCTTCGTATTTTAAAATTTTTTCTTCTGAGAAAATTTTAAAATTAGTTTGTGAGAGTTTTTGTGTAATAATTTCATTAGAAACCATATCTGCTGTTGAAACAAGACTTTTATCTTCTTTTTTCCAAATTTCTAAAGAATCCCTAGTTTGCATTATAGCCTTAGATGCCAAAGAGGCAGCCTCAATAGCCAAATTTAAATAATAATCTAGATTCATTAATTTTCCTTTTTTATGTTTGATACAATTTTTATCAGACTTAAAACTATTATAACCTCAAATAAAGCTGTTAAAATTAAAGCAGCATATAAATTTGAAGAAATAATTTTAGCATTAAAAGATAAAGTCGCTGCAGCAATTAATAAAGTTAAAGGCATGGAGTGGCTTAAGGCAAATAAAATTGAGTTTTTAAAGCCAATATCCTTTAAAAAAACCATAGAGCAAAGTATCCTTAAAAACATCATTAAAAGCATGAGAGAAAAAGAATAAAGTATGATTTTATATTCTAAAAGTATTTTAATATCAAAAGTTGAACCTATATAGATAAAAAATACAGGAATTAAAAAACCATAACCAAAACTTGAGAGTTTGTGTTCTAAATCTTTTTTATGATTAAAAAAGGTTGCTATGAAAGAACCGGCTATAAAAGCTCCAAGTGCAACTTCTAATTTTGTAAAAATCATCGCTATAATAATTAAAATAAAAATAGCAATGCAAAATCTTATATCTTTTTCGTTTTTGTCCTCTTCAGGCATTAAAATAGTTTTTAATCCAGGATACCACCAAAATAAAATACCAAGGATTTTAAAACTTAAAAGACAAAGCCCTAAAAATATATTAAGATATAAAATACTTTGACCTACATTAATGATATTTGTATCTTCTCTTAAAAAAGCTCCTGCGATAGTAATTAAAACTATACTAATAACTTCAGCTAAGGTAGCAACAATCATAGCTGTATTAAGCCAATAACATTGCTTACCAAAATCTTTAAAAAGTATAGATAAAAGTCCAACACTCATTATAGGAATTATCAAAATAAATATAAAATGAAGTTTAAAAATCCAGACTATCAAAGAAGCTAAAGAATAAAGCAAAAATATATAATAAATACTTTGTTTAATAAGTCTCTTTTCCATATTAAAAAAATTTCTTAAATTGACTTCCATACCTGCAATAAACATTAGATAGAAAAAACCAATATTAGCTAAAAGTTTAAAATTTTCACTATCTTCTATAAAATGAAAATACGCCACAATAGAACCTAAAATAATTTCAGTTGCAGAAATAGGTAGTCGTAAAGATTTGGCAATATATGGAGAAAAAAATAAACAACAAGCTATTGTTGCAAGAATTTTTAGATCAATTAAATCTTGGTGCTCAATGACATTCTGAAGCAAAACTAAATCCCATTTGTTCAAGTTTTTCAATATCTTTAGAGGCTATTTCTCCTTTTGTGGTAAGATAATCTCCTATAACAATAGAAGAAGCTCCTGCTTTAAAGATTTCATATTGTCTTTCTTTTAAAACAAATTCACGTCCCCCTGCTACCATAACAACAGAATCAGGTAATGCAGCTTTTGTATCACGCACTATTTTTAAAGCTTCATCTGCGCTTAATTTTGGAGCTTTTAAATTTAAATTTTCATTAGAAATAAAAAAATTTATCGGAGTTGAAAAAGGCTTTAATTCTTGTAGTGATTTTCTAAAGCTTATTCTATCCTCTTCACTTTCTCCCATTCCGTAAATTCCGCCACAACAAAGCATTAATCCTGCTTCTTTGGCATTAAGATTTGTATTAAATCTACTTTCCCAAGTATGAGTGGTGCAAATTTTTGGAAAGAATTCTTTTGAAGTTTCAAGATTGTGATTATAAGAGAAAATTCCTGCTTTTTTAAGTTCTTTAAGTTGTTCCACATTTGCCATACCATTGCAAGCTATAAGAAATAAATTAGGAACTTCTTTTTGTATCGCATATGCAGCTTCGCAAACATATTCTAATTTTTCATCATCAAGTCCAAGCCCTGCAGTTACCAAACAAAATCCTAGAGCATGATTTTTTTTAGCCATTTTAGCTTCTAAAATAATTTGCTTGATATCTTTTCTTTTATATTTTAAAATATTTGTTTTAACAAAAGAGCTTTGAGTGCAGTATTTACAATCTTCGCTACATCCTCCGCTTGCTATATTGCATATAGCACAAAGCATAATTTGCATTGCTTCTCCTATTTAGTAATTAAAATTTGCATTCTAACAAAAAAGCCTTAATTTAATAAATTTATTTTGTTTTAATGTTTTAAGTGGGTTTTTAGATTTGGCATTTTTATCATTAAGGGTAGGTAAGTTTTAATGAAATTCATTGATATCATTTTTGTATTTTTTTGTAAAAAAAGCTATTCTTCTTTTGCAGCTTCTTTTTAAACGGATAAAAAAATCATTAATAGCATTTTTTATTTTAATTTTTAGTGGCATTTTTAAGCTTTTTAAAATTTTTTTCCAAGCAGATGCATTTCCTATAAAACCATTATAAGAATCATTGATAGTGTAGTTTATGATATGTAAATTTTCATTAAATTTAAATTCATCTATATAAATTTCATTTTCGTTTAAATTTTCGTTTGAACTAATATTTATAAAATAATATTTATATTATTCCCCCCCCCCGTTTCTTTTTAAAAGAAGAGAAGTTTTTGTTAAAAATTTTTTTATTTTTTCTAGTTCAAAGTTACCGCAATGGATAAAAACAATATTTTTGGCTAAAAGTAATTTTTGTTTGATTTTATTCCAGCGATAAATGCTTTGTTCATTGACTCTTTTGCTTTGAATTTTTAAATCTTCATTAGCAAAGAAATGATGAATGGATAAAATATCATATTTGACATCTTTAACATGAATTGGCTCATCTGCCTTATCGCCTTTTTTAGAATGTTTAACTACTTCATAATTTAAGAAAAAATCTTTAAAATCATTGCAAAATAAATCATAAATTATATCTAAATCACCACTTACCATCCAATCAAGCGGAGAAGAAAATAATCTTAAATGGTTTTTTCTTAAGTGATGTGCAGTGCGACAAGCAGATCCTAAACTTAAAATAACATCAGCTTTGATGTATTGTTTTTGCATTTTAGTCTCCTTTTTAAACTTTAATAATTTTGTATTGTTTTGTAAATGTTTTAATTTATAAAATTAATAAAAATTATGAAAATGTAAAATAAATTCCATTTTCATAAGTAGAATTAGTCTTTGATTTCTTTTTTTATTTTACATTTAAGGCATTCTAAAAATGTGCCTTTTTTAAGTTCTTTAATCACTAAATTTTCACCACATTCTTCGCATATTTCATCGCTTGGTTTATATTTGCTTATAAAATTACATTTTGGATAAGCACTGCAACCATAAAATTTTCCACGTTTTGAAAAGCGTTCTACAATTTCACCTTTTTTACAGCTTGGACAAATTATGCCTGTTGAGTTTGTTTTAGCTTTTGTAGAATTTTGGTCTTCATTTTTATTTTCGTTGTTTAAATTTCTTGAATATTTGCATTTTGGAAAATTTAAGCACGCCACAAATTCACCAAAACGTCCTTTTCTTATAACAAGTTCTCCGCCACACTCAGGACAAAGTTCTCCTAGTTTTACAACAGTTTTTTGACTTGCTATTTTATTTTTTCCTTCTTCTATTTTTTTTATAAAAGGATAATAAAATTCTTTCAAAGTTTCTTGCCAATTAGCTTTATTTTCAGCGATTTCATCAAGTGTATTTTCTAAATTTGAAGTAAATTTACTATCTACTATATCACTAAAGTTCTTTTCAAGCATCTCAGTAACTACAAAAGCTATTTCGCTAGGAATTAATTGTTTTTTATCAATCTTTACATAATCACGGCTTGTAAGTATAGAGATAGTAGGGGCGTAAGTAGAAGGTCTTCCTATGCCTAAACTTTCAAGTTTTTTTACTAGTCCTGCTTCAGAGTATCTTGAAGGAGGTTCTGTAAAATGAGAATTCATTTCTAAATTTTGTATTTTTAAATTTTCTCCAATTTTAAGATCGGGTAAAATTTTATCTTTATCCATATCTCCATATACTTTATAGTATCCATCAAAAAGTATTTTTCTACCACTTATTTTAAAAACAGCTCTATCATTTTTTACAAAAATATTTTGAGTTCCAGAGATAGCAGGATTCATTTGACAGGCTAAAAAACGATTGTAAATTAAGGCATAAAGTTTTAACTCGTCTTTATCTAAAAATTTGGTTGCAATTTCTGGGGTAAAGTCCAGATTTGTAGGACGTATTGCTTCATGAGCTTCTTGAGCTCCTTTAGCTTTTGTGGTATAGACATTAGCTTTATTAGGGAGATATTTTTCTCCAAAATTATTTTTGATAAATTCTCTTGCATTTTGGATTGCTTCTTTGGCTAAATTTAAGCTATCTGTTCTCATATAAGTGATTACACCCATTGTGCCTTGATGAGTATTTACTCCTTCATAGAGTTTTTGAGCTATCATCATGGTTTTTTTAGGATTAAATCCTAAGCGATTGCTAGCGCTTTGCTGTAAAGTTGAGGTCATAAAAGGAGGTGGGGGTGATATTTTTCTTTCTTTATTTTCTATTTCGCTTATAAAATAATTATCATTTTTGCAAGCTTCAAGAACTAATTTAGCACGGTCTTTATTGGTTATGGTAAGTTTTTCTATTTTGGTTTTATCAAATTCTATTAATTCCGCTTCTAGATCTTTTTTGAATATCATATCAATGCTAAAATATTCTAAAGGTATAAAAGCACGAATTTCTTTTTCTCTATCTACTATGATTTTTAAAGCCGCACTTTGAACGCGTCCAGCACTTAAACCTTTTTGAATTTTTTGTCCTAAAAGAGGGCTTAGTTTGTAACCTACGATGCGATCAAGCAAACGTCTAGTTTGTTGAGCATTGACTGAGTTCATATTCAGTTTTCTAGGGTGTTTTAGAGCATGATCAATAGCACTTTTTGTGATTTCGTGAAATACGATACGAGGAAGTTTTTCTTCGTCTTTTCCTATGGCTTTTGCTATATGATAAGCTATAGCTTCTCCTTCTCTATCCTCATCCGTTGCAAGAAAGATTTCTTTAGCATTTTTAGCTTTTTCTTTTAATTCTTTTACCAAGGAGCTATGATCACTTGTAATTTTATATTCAGGGATAAAAACATCATTTTCTATTTTTATACCAAAGCTTGTTTTTGGTAAATCTCTAATGTGACCTTTAGAGGCTATAACTTCATAATCTTTTCCTAAGAAATTTCCTATGGTTTTTGCTTTAGCGGGAGATTCGACTATGATTAGGTTTTTTTTCATTCTTTGCCTTTTATAAAATAAAATGTTTAATTTAGCTAAAAAAAATTAAATTTAACTTACATTAAAAGCACATCTTTGACATAAAGCTTCTAAATATTTTCCTTCTTTAAAGCCTTGTATAATTTTTTTTGATTTTTGAGAGTTAATAATGCTTGTAAAAGGTTTTTCAAAGATATTTCCAAGGTTAATGCAAGCTTTAGCATCTAAACAGCAAGGCACAACTGTGCCATTGCTTAAGATTCCAATTTGCTTAATAAGCCCATAACAAGTTCCTTTGGTATTTATGATTTTATTCTCTAAACTAGGCCAGTTAAATGATTTTTTTTGATGAAGTATTATATGTCTTGCAAGACGATTTTTAGATTGCTTAGGATCAATTTTTACATTAAAATATGAGTTTAAAAATTCATAAAATTCTAAATTTTCTTTAGGAAAATTAAATTTTTCATCTAAATTCCAAAGCCTAAGATTGATAAAACTTTTAATATCTTGTTCAAGATGTTTTTGACAAAAAGTTAAAATAGGTGCAAAATAATCTTTTAAATTTAATTTATTTTGACTTAAAAAAGCCGTGATTGAAATATTAATTTGATAAATATTAGAGTATTTTAAAAGTAAATTTTGATTTTTTTCATTAAAGTAAAAGCCACTTGTTGTAAGTTCTAATTTCATATCTTTTTCATAGGCTATTTGAATGTATTCTTCAAGATTTGGCAAAAGTAAAGGATCTCCTAGTAGGTGAAAGGTAAAAAGTTCTGCTTTATTTGAAATTTCTTCTACCAAAGCTTTAAAATTTGATAATTTCATAACACCTCTTGTATTTTTCACCCAAGGGCAAAAATCGCATTTTAAACCACAAATATCGCTAAGTTCTATATAAATTTTTTTAAATTTCATTATTGTCCAATTCAATTTCAAAATAATTTTATAATTATAATAAATCAAACCTCGCTATCAAATTTTATAATGGATTGTTTAAGTATTTTTAAAGCTTTTAAAGAAAGAATTGAAAGGGGCATATTGTCTAATTCTTCAAGACTTTTAAAATTGTGACTTTTATCTTTCTTGTCTAAAATTTGATGATAAACTCTAACATTGATTTTAAATCTAGTATAGCTATGCTTAAACTCTGTTATTAATTTCATATTTTTATTAAATTTAAATTCATTGTCCTCAAAAAAAGGGAAATTATACATACCTTTATAAAGTTTTTTAGAACTTTTTTGAATGCTAAATTTCTTTTGAAACTCTAAAAGAACAAGATTTAAATTTAAATTTTCATATGATATTTTTTTAACTCTTGGATAAAGTTCTGTATTAAATTTCCCTATACAAAATTCATAAAGTGGACAAATTCCACATTTTGGATTTTTAGGCAAACAAACTAAAGCTCCTATATCAAGTAAAGCCTGATTGTGATCAAAGGCATTGTTTAAATTTAAGAGTTTTTCAGCTTTGAGTTCTAGTTCCTTTGTACTAGGGTTTTGCAAGGCAAACAATCTGCATAAAATGCGTTTTATATTTCCATCAACAAAACTTACTTTTTCATCGTATCCAAAACAAGCAATAGCCCCAGCTGTATAAGCTCCTATACCATTTAAACTTTTTAAATCCTTGATATTTTTTGGCAAAGACCCATTAAATTTTTGTATGCAAATAATGGCTGCTTTTCTTAAATTTCTGGCTCTAGAATAATACCCAAGTCCTTGCCACGCTTTTAAAAGTTTTTCTTCGTCTGCATTTGCAAGGCTAGCTAAATTTGGGAATTTTTCTAAAAAAGGAAAGTAAAATTTTTCTAAAACTGATTTTACTTGAGTTTGTTGAAGCATAATTTCACTGATATAAACCCCATAAGAGCGTTCAATATGGTAAAGTCTTTTATCACATAAAGAGTTTTGTAAATTTCTCCAAGGTAACTCTTTTCTACCATTTTTTTTATACCAAATAAGAATATTATTTTGTAATTTAGCTAGGATTTGTTTTTGCATAAAAGGAGTATAGCAAAAAAATAAAATTTATAGCAATTGTAAGTATTTAAGAATAGCAATGAAATTTTGAACTATCTTAAATAAAATTTAATAAAAATATAATAAAAAGTATATTTATACATTTAAATATATTATTAAAAAAATATATAAAAATAAATTTTTATGATATAATATTTAAATAATATTTATAGAATATTGATAAAATGTTTTGTAAATGGACTGGGGGGGGGGCTTTGGAAAAATGGAAGATCATAGGCTGATTCCAGCTTGGGATGAATGCTATAACATTAATAATAAAAAAATCGATGCTCAACATAAAAAATTATTCGAACTTGCCGCAAAAGTTGAAAATGCAGTTTATAGATTTGTTAAACGAGATGAATTAAAAGAAATTTTAACAGAACTCTTTAATTATATGAAAGAACACTTTCATGATGAAGAAAAATTTATGGAAGAAATTCAATATCCCTATCTTCATGAACATAGACAAATGCATAAAAATATCATATATGAAATGTCTAGGTTGATTCAAAATATAAAAACTACAAATGATCTTAAAGAAAGATTGTATTACATGATGTCAAATTGGCTTTATAAGCATATTTTAAAATATGATCTTAAAATAGCAATTTGGGCTAATGAAAATAAAACAAAAGCTTTAAATAATGAAAAATCAACACAAAAGCAACCCATAATGCAAGAAAATTTAGAATTTATTTATTCTTGTCCTTGCAAAATAGAACATAGATTAAATTTTGAAGATCATATGAGCATGATAAATGAAAATACAATCATCAAATGTAAAAAATGCCAACAGCTTTTGGTTTTTTTAAAGAGCAAAGAAAAAACTTATAAAGGATAAAAATTGTTACCAAAATGGGATAAGAGTTATAGCGTTCATAATAACAAAATAGATCAACAACATAAAAAATTATTTGAACTTGCTGCAAAAGTTGAATATATACTTGATAAGCCTGTATATAAAGATAAAATTAAAATTTTACTGACAGAATTTTTTAATTATATGAGATATCATTTTAATGATGAAGAAAAATATATGCTAACTATCAAATACCCTTATTTTGAAGAGCATTGTAAGATCCATAAAGAAATTACTCAATCTATGATAGAACTTATTCAAAATATAAAAACTACAAATGATTTAAAAGAGAAACTCTATCTTATGGTAAAAAAATGGCTTTTAGAGCATATACTTTATGAGGATATGAAAGTAGAAAAATGGAGAATAGGAGCTTTGAGTTCTGAGGATGGAACTGATATAAGTTTTGAAGAAGTTAAAGAAGAAGAAAATGACGAGTTGGCAATTTATTTTTATACTTGTCAATGTCTAGGAAAAATTCACGATGTGCCTTTTGGAATTCATAAAAAAATTCAAGATAGTAATGCTAAATTTAGATGCAAAAAATGCAATTGCATTATAGGATTTTTAAAACAAGGATAAAGAGATATTGATTTTTATATTTCTTTGCTAAAATTAGCTTAAATTTTTAATAAAGGAAATAAGATGTTAACTTTTTTTAAAGGTTTAGGTGTAGGTTTTTTATGCTTGTTGCTTTTTGTTTTAGGGGTTATTTTTAACGTTGAGTTTTTAAATAAGAAAAAAGATACAAATAGCAGTTTAAACTCAAATAGGTATTTAAGTTTTTCAAGAAACATTGAAGAAAGTTCAAAAATAAAACCTGATGTATTTAGTGCACATATCAATTTTTGGGCAAATGAGCTTTTAAGCACAAAAATTTCTTTAACCCAAGAAGAAAAAAGTCAAATTTCTAATACTTTTAATCAAATTTTACAAAGAGCTAAACAAGATAAATTTTGCACAGGCGGTTCGTATAGTTTAGAGCCAAATTTTTCTTATAAAGATGGGGTTCAAATTCCAAAAGGACAAAGGCTAAATGCTTATTTAAATTGCAATATAAAACCAGAAGAATTAAATGCATTTAATGCTTTTATTAATGATTTAAACGCCATTGTTGCAAAAAGTGAGTTTATAAGTGTTTCAATACCTTCTTTAGAGGCTAGATTTTCTGATGAGCTTTTAAAAGAAAGTAAAGAAAAGCTTTATGATAAACTTTTAACAAAATCATTAGAATATGAAAAAAAATATTCTAGCGATTTAAATAGAACCTGTACTTTAAGATCTTTAAATATCACTCAAAGACAATATGGTGCAACAATGCCAAGGGTTTTAAATTCAAATGCTAAAATGGACGGAGTAGAACTTTCTTTACCTCTTGTAACAGAAGGGGATCAAAAATTAGAGGCTATCGTAAGTTACATTTGCAAATAAATAAAAATAAATCTTAACAATATTTTAAGTTTAATTTGTTAAGATTTCATCTTTACTTACTTGTTGTTTATAAAAGTTTTCTTTGCGGGAATAGCTCAGGGGTAGAGCACAACCTTGCCAAGGTTGGTGTCGCGAGTTCGATTCTCGTTTCCCGCTCCATTATCACCCGCCCGGGTGGTGGAATTGGTAGACACAAGGGACTTAAAATCCCTCGGAATTTTTCTTCCGTGCCGGTTCAAGTCCGGCCTCGGGCACCATATTCAAGGCGACATAGCCAAGCGGTAAGGCATGGGCCTGCAAAGCCTTGATCTCCGGTTCGAATCCGGATGTCGCCTCCAGCGATAGTTTTCTTTACATTTTTTTCGGGAGATGGCTGAGTGGTCGAAAGCGGCGGTCTTGAAAACCGTTGAGGGTCACACCTCCAGGGGTTCGAATCCCTTTCTCCCGGCCACGTTTTGTTTTCTAGTTTCTAAATTTTGTTTTAAGAATTGAATTTTTATCTTTAGCTATTTTTTAAAAATTTAAAATCTTTGGAATTTTAAATTTTTAAAAATATTTTAACTTCCAAATACTCTATAATTTTTAAGCGAAATAAAAGTT
This sequence comes from Campylobacter novaezeelandiae, assembly GCF_018968685.1. Lineage (NCBI taxonomy): Bacteria > Pseudomonadati > Campylobacterota > Epsilonproteobacteria > Campylobacterales > Campylobacteraceae > Campylobacter > Campylobacter novaezeelandiae. The sequence continues at coordinate 64,111 of NZ_CP076657.1, forward strand.
TTAAAATATATATTTATAGATTTTATAATTATTGCAAATACAGACTTAAAGGATAAAAATGAAATTAAATACTTTTTTTATATCTTTGGCCATAGTTTTGGCAAGTTTGATTTTGGCCTTTGGTTTTAATAAGGCTTTAAATGACTTTAAAACGCTTGAAAGAAGTGTAAGCGTAAAGGGTCTAAGTCAAAAAGATGTAGAAGCGGATACACTTATCTTTCCTATAAAATTTACAAGATCAAATAATAATCTTACAAATTTATACGAAGATTTGGAAAAAGATAAGCAAAATATACTTAGATTTTTGCAAGCTCAAGGTGTAAGGGCTGATGAGATAAGCTATAATGCCCCAAATATCATAGATAAATTAAGCGATCCTTATAGAAATGATAATATAGTAAGCTTTAGGTATGTGGGCACGGGAAATTTACTCATCTATACTAAAAATGTTAAACTTGGAAAAAGCATACTAGAAAAAATTTCAACGCTTGGCAAAGAAGGTATAGTGATAAAAATAGAAAATTATGAAATAGAATATCTTTATACAAAATTAAATGAGATAAAACCACAAATGATAGAAGAAGCAACGCTCAATGCCAGAAATGCAGCGATAAAATTCGCACAAGACTCAAATAGCCATCTTGGTAAGATAAAAAAGGCTTCTCAAGGGCAATTTAGTATCAGTAATAGAGACAAAAACACCCCTTATATCAAAACCATAAGAGTGGTTTCTACTATAGAATACTACTTAAAAGACTAATTATAAAGCTTAGCTAAGCCTTAAAAGCTTAGCTTGGCACTATAGAATTTTTTCGTGCGGTTTTTTGGAGTGAAAATATACAAAGCAAAAGAATAATGCTATATAAAATACTAGTGGATTTTATAACACCTTGCATATTTTCATCTTGTTTTATAATTTTTAAAATTTCTTCAAAGCTTACTTTGAAATTTAAAAGAGATAAAATATTTTTTAATTTATCTTGACTGTCTTTTTGATCAAAAAGAGCCATTTGCTCAGGTGATAGTTTTTCAGATATAGAAAAATTTCTTTTTATTCCATGTAAAAAATCTACTTCTTGAGTAAAATTTAATTTTAAAAATTGGTTAAGTTGAGCAGATACAACGCTATTGTTATTTTTATTGTCTATTTTTTCTATGATATTTTTTACATTTGATGTGTTATTTTCTAGTTCATTTAAGACCTTTTTATAACCACTTTCATATTTATCATCATACACTTTAGATAAAATTTCTTTTAATTTTTCTTTATTTGCTACTATCAAAGCCTTAGCTGAATTTAATTCTGTAAAAGAAATATTTATATATTCTTTAGTGAAATTAAAATCTTTTTGAGATAGTTTTGCAAGGTTTATAATAGCACTTGTATTTAAGTCATTTAACCTTTTTTCAAATTTACTTTCATAAAGTTTATCTGATGAAAAAATTCCCACAAAAGGATTGATAAGTTGAGGTTTTACAACAATAGCTATAATTAAAAGTAAATAAACAATATAATTTAAAGAATAAAATATTAAAGGTTTTGTATTTATATAAGAATAAAAATAAAATGAGATAATTATAAATATACAATATAAAAATAATGCAAAGATAACATTATTAAATGGCATTAATAAGGTTGCGGATTCTATTAAAATCATAGTTATTAAAAATAATAAAAAAGTAAATGAGATTAATCTTATATTTTTTATCTTTTGTTTTTTAAATACTGTTAGATGTACAATTACCCAAACCGAAATAGAAAGAAACGCCACTCCAAAAAACCAAAAATTGCTTTGTTTATCAATGAGATAACTTAAGTAAGTAATCAAGTAAATCAAACCTCCAAACACAACAATATTTAAACTAGTAAAATTAATAATTCTAGGCAAATTTGTGTGATGAAGACTTGTAACCCTGTAAATCCATAATAACAATACATTAAAAGTAAGATTAATAGAATTTTTATCTTCTGATTTAGCAGCAATAAACGGTTTCTTCTTCTCCTTATAACAACTTTCTACCTCAAGTTCTAACTCTTTCTCTTTTGCGTAAAGCTCTAGCTTGTGCCATTCCTGAGCTTCTAAAATACTATTTTGTGTTATCAAAATATCTTTTATAGTTCTAAAAGAATCTTTTAAATTTTTGGCATATCTTAATTGATGTTTATTGTCAATTTTATCTTTTTTTAGACTGCTTATGTTTTTAATTTCGTTTTTGTAACTTTCATCTTGATAATTATCTTTTATATATTGCTCCACTGATTTAAAATCAAGTTTATCTATATCAATATTGATTAAATTTATGGCTTTTGGTTCTTTAAAATAACAAGCACTAAAATTTGGAGTTTTTTCAAACGTTGCCCCGTAAAAACAAGCAATTTTTTCAAATTTGCACTCGTGAAAATCGGTGTAATCTTTAAAGTGAGAATTATTAAAATAAATATTATCTTGAAAAATACAACTATTAAAAATAGATTTATTTATAAAAATAGAATTTGAAAATTTCATATTTCCTTTTATAATAACTTTGTTGAAATTTAAAGCACAAATATTACAATTTAAAAAATGTATATTTTCACAACAAAAATCATCAATAACATTAATATTTATTTTACAATTTATAAAATACAAACTTTTGAAATTTATATTTTCAGCATATATTGAAGACCCTTTTGAAATAACAAGGTTTATATCGCAACTATAAAAATCTATTTCATACTCATTTAAAGAATAAAAATCAAAATACCCTATTGCTTTATGATGAATTTCAAATTTATTTCTATTTCCTGATATAAATTTTTCAGACTTATCATAAATAACATCATCTACTTTTATTTTTAAAGCATTAGCTATTATTTCTTGTTTCTCTTTTATTGTTTTGTAATGTTTTTTCATATATAAATCTGCTAACTCTTCATCATCTTTTTCTAAAATATCTTCTATTTCTTTACGGCGCTTTTCATCTTTTTCTATACGCAATCTTATTTTTAATAATTCAATATTGACTTTTTCCATTACTTGCCTTCTATGATTTTTATCTCATCATCGGTGAGATTGTAGAGTTTATAGACTAAAAAATCAATTTTATTTTCTAGTTCTTGAGTGTTTGCGTTTTTGTCTTGTTCTTTGGCTTTTAAAATTTCATCTACTAAATTTACAAGCTCATCAGCTAATTTTTCATTTTTGGAATTTATTTTTGGTATAGGTAATTTTTCTAGAGCGTGTTTGTTATATTGATAACCTTTTGTCCCTAATTTACAACCTTGAGAAAAATTCTTATAATAATATGTAATTAAATTTGATGATAATAATCCTAGTAAATATTTTAAATTTTCACAGACTATAAAAAAAGCTGTTTTTTCTAAAAAAATTCCTTTATTATCATAGACAAAATATGCTCCTTGAGTTGTTTCAGGATATACTATCTTTTCTTTTTCAAATTGTAATAAATAATCTTTGTTTGGATTATTATCTAGCTCAAGCCAATGATGTTGCCCCAAATACGGCTTTTCTCTGTCACAGGTTTATTGGTGCATTGTCCTCTAGCTTGAAGTTTTTTCTTGTATTGTTTTAAATGATTATATATGGCTGGATAATCTTTTTCTAAAATTTTATAACTTCCAAATTCAAAGACTATTATCCAAAGCCCAGCCCATTCATAGCTATATCTTTTTATATCGCGTCCGCGTAGCATTTTGCGTATGAGTTTAGCGGTGCGTTCTTTTTCAGCTTCATCTTTACAATTTGCTAAAATTTCGTTTCTTTTTTCAGTGGTGATGATAAAGGCTTCATTTAAGCCCGTTTTTATCCCATAGTTTATATTAAGTCCATACCAGTCTTTAAGCGGGGTTCCTATATGTTCTATTTTAGTTTTTAAAGCATTTGCGTTCTCATCATTAAAAGTAAAGCTTTCTTTACTTAAAGAATTTTGCGAAAGCTCTTTAAAGTCCTTGTATAAACCAATGTCATAAGCACAAGCTTTTAAAATTTCATTGTTTAAAGAAAGGTATTTGAATTTATTATCTTTGCTTTTTGATTTTTCAAAACAAAGTATAGAAGTATCCACGGTAGCACTATCAAAAACTTTTACACCATTTAGATCGGTATATTCTAAAATCTTTACATTTTTAAGCAAAAATTCACGCAAAGCTTCCCCATATCCTGCACGCGTGTATTTGTTAGAGGTTATGAAATTCAATACCCCCGCCCCCGTTTATCAAAGCGTTAAATCCTAATTCATAAAAATAAGTATAAATATCACTCGTGCCTTTATAAACTTTATAGTTTTTAGCTAGATGAGGTTTTAGGTCTTTAAGCTCTTCTTGTCTTATATAAGGCGGATTGCCAATGATTAGATTAAAGCCTTTGAAATTTCCATCATCGTCTAAAATTTCAGGGAATTCAAAACGCCATTCAAAAGGATGTGATTTTTCTAGTTCGAAAATACGCTCATAAAGCTCTAAAAGCTTTTTAAATTCTTTTCTTGCTACTTTTTCATCAAAACTGAATTCAAACATATTTTTAGAAAAAAAGCTTTTAAATTTTTCATCGTGATGTTCATCGGCCAAAAAATCGCCGTATTTTTTAGAATACTCGTTTGCCCCATTTGTGAGCTGTTTGATCTCTTTGTTAAATTTATCTTTCAAGCAAAAATTTTTAAAGCTTTCTTGGAGATTTTTTATTTCTTTGGCAATGAGATTTTTATCCGTGTAAAATCCCTCTTTATAGTCTTTTACTATGCGTTTGTATTTACTCATACGTTCTTTGATGTTTGGATAATGACTTAGGCTTTTATCAATTTCAAAGTAAGATACCAAAGAATTCCCGCATTTTATGTTTATATCGATATTTGGTAGGGTTTTAAGATCGTGATAAGTTTCATCATCAAAGTTTTGGTAAAAGCTGTGTTTTAAAAGCTCTATCCAAAGCCTTAGCTTCGTGATCTCGCAAGAGTTTGGGTTGATATCAACCCCAAAAAGATTATTTTCTATGATGTCTTTTTTAGTATGAAAAAGTTCTTGTTGGATAAGATGGACTTTATCTTTAGGTGTGCTTGGACGTTTATACTCTATAAACTCGCCTTTTCTATCTGTGATGAGAATTTCATCGTTTTGCACTTCTAGGTAAAATTCTTCATCAAAAAGATTTAACTCATCATAAATGCTAAGCAAACAATTTAAAGCAGAAACTAGAAAATGCCCACTTCCTACGGCAGGATCGCAAATTTTTATGGAGTTTAAAAGCTCTTTTTGTATCTTTTTATCTTCTTTTTTTAAAGACTTTTTTAGTTCGCTTATATCCTTAGCATCAAGATCAAATTTAGCATTAAATTTATCAAGCACGATTTTTGTGATACTTTCTTTGCACATATAAGAAGTGATAAAGCTTGGCGTATAAAAACTTCCTTCTTTATAGCCGTTTAGTTTTTCAAAAACATTTCCTAAAACACTTGAGCTTATGAGTTCTTTTTGCCTTAGAATTTCGCTTTGTTCATCATCGCTACCAAAATCAAAGCTATCTAAAAATTCAAACAAATATTCTAAAAGCCCCACTTGTCCTTTTTTAGCCTTGCATTTGTCATCTTTTAATATAGTGTTTTTATAGTAATAAAGTTTTAAATCATTGCTTAGGCTTGAAATTTCAAGCGTATTTTCTATGCTTTGTTTTTCAAATAAAGAAGAATTTAGATAAGGCAGATAAGCAAATACACTTTTCTTTCTTTTGCTTTTTTCTTTAGCCAAAATCTCAAAGAAAAGTTCGCTAAGTTTGTCAAAATCAGGGATTTTTTTAAAATTTAAAAATTTCAAATTTTTATCATCATTAAAACGCACCAAATTTGACTCTATAAGTTTTAAAAATAAAATGCGATTTAGCCATAAGATTAAAAGTTTTAAAATGGTTTCAAAATCTTCTTTTTCAAGCTTAGAATTTATAGCAGTATAAAAAGTGCCTTGCTCTTCTTTGCTCTCTTGGCTTTTTGTGATGATGAGTTTTGAGTTTTGTTTGCTCTCATAAAGCCCTAAGATGTATAAAAGCTCTTTGTAAAAGGCGTTATTTAAGGAATTTGCATCGTTGGGATTAAATTCATTGTGTAAAAAATCTTTATTAAAAATTTTAAAAATAGTTTTTAAATTTTTAAAATTTTGCTTTTCTTTGTCATTAAAGATCTTTAAATCTATAAAAAAGCCTTCTAAATTTTGCTTTTTATTTTCTATAAGCTTAGAGCATTCTTTGTAAAATTTTTCTGTGTTGTTGATAAGAGAGTTGTTATCATTAAAAGCATTAAGAAGTTTTTTGAAATTTGTATCATTGAAAAATAATTCTTCAAAAACTCTTGCCTTAAAAATATAAAATTCATAAAAATTAGTGATGATGATAAATTTTAGATTAAAATTATGTTCTCTTTCTCTAAGATAGTAAAGTATGCTTTCGCAAAGTGCCTTTGAATTTAAAGAATTTGGCGTGATAAATTCTTTAGAGCCTTGTTTTTTAGCTTCTATAATAACTTCTAGCTCTTCTTTATTGATAAGACTTAGATCAATCTCACTTTTTCCTTTTTGTTTATGTTTTATAGCGGTATTAAAATTTAAAGCTTTTAAAAAAGGTGCAAGAGCATTAGCCACTAGATAATCTTCATTTTGGTTTTTAGAATTTTCAAGATCAGCTAAGTAGATATTTAAAAACTTTTTAAAATTATCAAATTCATTTTGTGTGATTTGTTTTTTAAAATAATAAGGATTAAAAAAATCTTTTTGATTTAAATTGATAAATTTCATAAAAATCCTTTAAAATAAGCAAATTAAAGTATAATGACTTCTTCTTCTAATAAAATTCCAAATTTTTCAAAAACTCTTTTCTTAGCAAGTTCTATAAGAAAAAATGCATCATCAAAGCTGGCGTTTTTTTTATTGATTAAAAAATTGGCGTGTTTATCACTTAACATAGCATCATTTTTGCTAAAACCTTTAAGTCCTACAGCTTCGATTAAGGCTCCTGCGAAATTATCTTTTGGATTTTTAAAGATAGATCCAAAGCTTGCACCGCTTGGTTGGTTGTTTCTGGCATTTTTTAAAAACTCGTCTTTTGTTTTATCAAAGCCAAAGAAAAGTTTAAATTCAGCCCAAAAAAAAGGCGTTTGCAAAGGACAAAAGCGGTAAGCAAAATTTATATTTTCACGCATAATTTCGCCTTTGGCAGTGGCGATTTTGATCAAATTTTGACTGATGCATTCTTCTTTAAGCCCTGCATTCATTTTTAAAAGTCCCCCAAGTGTGCCTGGGATTTTTTGTAAAAACTCAAAGCCTAAAAGATTATTTTCTTTAGCAAAGCGATAAATTTTACTCGCTTTTGTTTTGCAACCTATGCGTAAGATGAGAAAGTCTTTATTTTTATCAAGTATTTCTATAAAATCAAAAACATCTCCTAAAATCCCCATTTTTTTAGGTTTTGGGCTAATTAGTAAATTATTTGCTCCACCTATTAAAAAGCCATCAAATTCTTCTATTTTATTTAAAACTTGAACTTCAAATTTATCACCTATACGCACAGAAGAATATTTTTTAAAATCTATGATCATTTAATAAAAGTTGGAATTTGATTTAAAATATTTTCGGTAAATTCTATCATTGTTGTTGTCATCCAAGGCATCAAAAAGATGATTACAATTACAACTAAAATAATTTTTGGAACAAAAGAAAGTGTCATTTCATTTATCTGTGTTGTAGCTTGAAAAATACTTATAATAAGTCCTGCTATAAGTCCTGCAAGAAGCATAGGTAAAGAGATTAACAGTGTAACTTTAAAAGTAGCAACCCCAAGGGCTACAAGAGTGCTTTCATCCATAATTTTCCTTTAAGAATATCTAGCATTTTCATATTCGCTAGGAATAAGATAATCATTTGTGTGGATTATTTTATCATAAAACTTATGTTCATATCCTAGTTTAAAAAGTGTATCAAGGGCTTTGGTTTGAATTTCGTTTAAATAAATAGAATTTTGATTAGCATATAAAGATAAATAAGTTTTAAGTTTTAATTCATCTACACGTATAAATTTTCTTTCCATTAGCATAGGGATTAAAATTTTAGAATTTAGATGAGCTATTTTAACAGCATTTATGAGATCTTTTTCTATTTTGATTGCGTCTGTGATAGGCAAAGAGCGACGTAAGGCCATTCCGCCTAAAGGTAAGGGCAGATTTTCTTTTGCGAATTCTAGCCAAATATCCCAAAGTTCTACTTCTACACAAAGTTTTGTATCAAATTCTAAAATGCTTTCATGGATTAAAACTCCAGCATCGACCTCACCTTCTAATACTGCTTTTTCAATTTCTAAGAAATTTTTATAAATAATTCTAGCTTCTGGATATTTTATGCGAAAAATTAAAGCATTTGTAGTATTTGCTCCACTTAGTGCTACTTTAAAATTTCTTTTTAGTTTCGTTTCTTTTTTCTTAATGAGTTTTGGTCCATAACCCTCGCCAAAGCTCATAGCCGTGCGTAAAAGTGCGTATTCTTTAGCGATTAAGGGATAAAGAGCAAAAGAAATAGCACTAACATCATAGTAGTTTTGAAGAGCAAATTCGTTTAGACTTTGTATATCTAAAGCTTTATTTTTATAATCAAATTCATTGCCAATCCAGCCAAATTTAATCGCCATATACATAAAAATATCATCAGCATCAGGAGAATGAGCTATTGTGATTGTTTTTTTCATTGGTGAGTTAATCCTTGATTTTTCTTAAATAAAATATTTTATAAAATTTCATTTAAAAATTCATAAAAACTTTAATTTTTGTAATCTTTCAATAAAAATAAAAACTTATAGTTTTTAATAAAATAATTTTTAAGTAATGCATTATTTAGCTTTATTTTGTTAAAATTCAAATTAAATTTTTTTAAGGGAAAATAATGGATGATAATAAAAGAAAATCCTTAGATGCTGCTTTAAAAAGTCTTGATAAAGCTTTTGGAAAAGGAACTATTTTAAGACTTGGCGATAAAGAAGTTGAGCAAATTGATAGTATTAGCACTGGTTCGGTAGGACTTGATTTAGCCTTGGGAATAGGAGGAATTCCAAAGGGGAGAATCATTGAAATTTATGGACCTGAAAGCTCAGGTAAGACAACGCTTACTTTACATATCATTGCAGAGTGTCAAAAAGCAGGGGGTGTTTGTGCATTTATTGATGCAGAGCATGCTTTAGATGTGAAATATGCTAAAAATTTAGGGGTAAATACAGACGATCTTTATATTTCTCAACCTGATTTTGGGGAGCAGGCTTTAGAGATTGTAGAAACTATAGCTAGAAGTGGAGCTATTGATTTAATTGTAGTTGATAGTGTGGCAGCTCTTACTCCAAAGGCTGAAATAGAAGGAGACATGGGCGATCAGCATGTAGGGCTTCAAGCAAGGTTGATGTCTCAGGCTTTAAGAAAACTTACAGGGATAGTACATAAAATGAATACTACGGTTATTTTTATTAACCAAATTCGTATGAAAATAGGTGCTATGGGTTATGGAACGCCTGAAACAACTACTGGTGGAAATGCTTTAAAATTTTATGCCTCTGTGCGTTTAGATGTAAGAAAAGTCGCTAGTTTAAAACAAAGTGAAGAAGTAATTGGAAATCGTGTTAAGGTTAAAGTGGTTAAAAACAAAGTTGCTCCACCTTTTAGACAGGCCGAATTTGATGTAATGTTTGGAGAAGGTTTAAGTCGCGAAGGTGAACTTATAGATTATGGTGTTAAGCTAGATATAGTAGATAAAAGTGGAGCGTGGTTTTCTTATAAAGATAAAAAATTAGGGCAGGGTAGAGAGAATTCAAAAGCTTTCTTAAAAGAAAATCCACAAGTTGCAGAAGAGATTACTAAAGAAATACAAAATTCTATCGGTATTGAGGGGATGATAAGTTCTTCACAAGATGAGGAGGAGGAATAAAATGTTGATAATAGAAGATGTAAGGGCGTTTGAGGTTTTAGATAGTAGGGCAAATCCTACAATAAAAACAGAGATAGTATTAAATGATGGTAGTGTAGGTTCAGCTATAGTTCCAAGTGGTGCAAGTACTGGTTCAAAAGAAGCTTTAGAGCTTAGAGATAATGATGAAAGATTTAATGGAAAAGGAGTATTAAAGGCTATTTCCAATGTTAATGAACTTATAGCCGAAAATATTATAGGACTTGATGCTTATGATCAAGTTCAATTAGATGAAACTTTAAAAGAGCTTGATGGCACAAATAATTATGCAAATTTAGGAGCTAATGCAACTTTAGGCGTTTCTATGGCTTTAGCACGTGCAGCGGCTAATTCTTTAAATATACCTTTATATAGATATTTAGGCGGTGTAAATGCAAGCATTTTACCTGTCCCAATGTGCAATATTATCAATGGCGGAGCTCATGCGAATAATAATATTGATTTTCAAGAATTTATGATTATGCCTTTTGGTTTTACAAGTTTTAAAGAAGCTTTGCGTTCTGTTTGCGAAATTTATGCATCTCTTAAGAAAGAATTGGCCTCTTTAGGACATTCTACAGCATTAGGAGATGAAGGGGGATTTGCTCCTAATTTGGCTAATAATGAAGAAGCTTTAAATCTTTTAATGACTTGTATTAAAAAAACAGGTTATGAAAAAAATATAAAATTAGCTCTTGATGTTGCAAGTAGCGAGTTTTATAAGGATGGAAGCTATCATTTAGAAGGAAAAACTTTCTCAAGCGATGATTTAATTGAAAAATATATAGAGCTTTGTTCAAAATATCCAATTTGTAGTATAGAAGATGGTTTAGCTGAAAATGATTTTGAAGGTTGGGTAAAACTTACTCAGAAATTAGGAGATAAAATTCAGCTTGTGGGCGATGATTTATTTGTAACCAATGAAAATATTTTAAGAGAGGGTATTCTTAAAAAAATGGCAAATGCTGTTCTTATAAAGCCAAATCAAATAGGAACTATTACAGAAACTATGAGAACAGTGCGTTTAGCGCATAGAAACAATTATAAATGCATTATGTCTCATAGATCAGGAGAAAGCGAAGATACTTTTATAGCTGATTTTGCTGTAGCTTTAAATACGGGTCAGATTAAGACAGGAGCTTTAGCAAGAGGAGAAAGAACTGCTAAATACAATCGTTTATTAGAAATTGAACTTCAAAATGATGAATATTTGGGAGAAAGACTCTGAGTGATTTATTAAAAGAATATGACGAAAGTACCAAGAAAAAAAGTCTTTATTTTAATATTTTTAAAATGCTTTTATGGGCAATTTTTGTGATTATTGGGGCTATTTATTTTGGTAATATGCTTTTTGGTCAATATTCTTTAGATACTATGCTTTCTTTAGAAGCAACAAAAGAGAATTTAAATAAAAAAATTCTTTTATTAAAAGAGCAAAATGCCAAAGCACAAAAAGAATACTTTGAGTTGAAAGGTTTGTATCCAAATGAAAATTAAATTATTGTATATTTTATTGTTTTTATATGCTTTTGCAAACGCTAAAAATCCTTTTGATATAGAACAAAATTTAAGTGATAATATCATAATCCCAGAATCTTTTCAAAAAGAAGAAGTTAAATTTAATTCAAGTGCAAGAATTCTTAAAGGTGTCACTTTTCATTATATTAATCTTGATGGAAGTGAGAGTGATTTAAATCTTGATATCAATAAAAGCATAGATTGGCATGATCGTTATGTCTTAACAAGAGTAAAAGCCCCTGATCCTTCTAAAATTTTAGATGTTTCTGTGACTATACCCGAGAAAAATAATTCTAAATCAGATTTAAATACTTCTGTTAGTATAGAACTTCCTATACAAACAGATAAAATATATGATTTCATAGCTTATACAACTTATAAAAATAAGATCAAATTTAGCACAAGCGATGAAATATTATCTGATTTTTCAATAGGAAATCCTAGCAAGATTGTTTTAGATTTTAAATCAGATAATATTCAGCCAACCAAAAATATTAGGCTTAAAGACTCTTTATTTAAAAGAATAGATTTTGGATCTCATAAAGGATATTATCGTTTGGTGATTTATTTAGATGGAAAATACAGTTATAAAATTCAAAAAGATTCTACAGGTTATATCATAAATTTGCTATAGATGAGAAATATTGTATTATTAATCTTTTGTATTTCTTTTTCGAAGGTGGTTTTATTATTTGATACCTATGATGAAAAATTTTTTGATAAAGAAGATATAAAAACTTATGTAATGAGTGAAAAACTTGATGGAGTAAGAGGAATTTGGGATGGCAGAGTGTTTAAAACGCGTAAAAACTATCCTATCTTTGTCCCTTTGTTTTTTACTCAAAATTTTCCAAATTTTGCTCTTGATGGGGAATTATGGATACAAAGAGCAAGTTTTGATCAAATTTCAGCCCTTATAAGAAAAAATGAAATCAATAATACACTTTGGGAAAAAGTAACTTACAATGTTTTTGATGTTCCAAACGCTTGTGAAGAATTTAAGCTTAAAGAATGTACTTTATTAAATCGTTTAGAAGTTTTGCAAGAGTATTTAAAAAAATATCCTAATCCTTATATAAAAATTATTCCTCAAATTTTTATTAAAGATAAAAAACATTTGAATAATTTTTATGAAAATATTATAAAAAATGGTGGCGAAGGAGTTATAGTAAGAAAAAATTCTATGTCTTATGAGAATAAAAGATCAAATTTTTCTTTAAAATTAAAACCTTTTTTTGATGATGAATGTAAAGTTGTGGGTTATACAAAAGGAAAAGGTAAATATGAGAATAAAATTGGAGCTTTATTGTGTGAGCTGCCTAATACAAAAATTATTAAAATTGGTTCAGGGCTTAAAGATAGCGATAGAGAAAATCCTCCAAAAATAGGTTCTATCATCACTTATAAATTTAATGGATTGACAAAAAATTCTTTACCACGTTTTCCTATATTTTTGCGCGTTAGGGAATAATAAATTCTTGACTTGTATTATTTTTTATGCTAGAATGTTAGCTTTTTAACTCGGGGTGTAGCGCAGTCTGGTTAGCGCACTTGGTTTGGGACCAAGGGGCCGAAGGTTCGAATCCTTTCACCCCGACCATTTTTATAAATATTTATAAAAAATGGTGAGTGTAGCTCAGTCGGTTAGAGCATCAGATTGTGGTCCTGAGGGTCGTGGGTTCAATTCCCATCACTCACCCCACTAAGCGCTCGTAGCTCAACTGGATAGAGCGACAGACTTCGGATCTGTAGGTTATGGGTTCGATTCCTATCGGGCGCACCACCACTTCTTACTATATGCGTTCATAGCTCAGCTGGATAGAGCAACGGCCTTCTAAGCCGTAGGTCAGAGGTTCGAATCCTCTTGAGCGTACCACTTTTGCGGATGTGGTGAAATTGGCAGACACGCCAGACTTAGGATCTGGTGCAGCAATGCGTGAAGGTTCAAGTCCTTTCATCCGCACCATTTGTAATTCTTAAAACAATTGATTTCCAAATTTTATGATTAAAATTATTTTCTTATTAAAACTTTGTTAAAAAATATTTAGAATTTGAAAATTTATAACAATTTTCATTGTTTTTGGTTTTATTTATCTTAATAAGGTTTAAAATAAAATTTATAAAATATTTTAGCTTAATAGAATTGTGTAAAATTTTAAATTTAAATAGTTATCTTAAATCTTTAATTGGAATTTTATATAAATGCTCTAAATTAAATGTTTATTATATTGCTTGTATCCATAATTTGAATAAAATGTAACCAAAATTTATTTAAGTTGTGGAATTTCTTTAATATAAATTAGTTGCCAGCATAAAGGAATTAATGAGAAAAAGCCAGAGAATAAAATAAATAAAAATGTTCAGTCTCAGATTTAGATGATAATTTAATAGATTAACAATTGAACAAGCAATCATTAGCAGTGTTTTTAGTTTTTTAAAATTGTAATACTTGTAAAAGCGATGATTTTTTAGTATAAATCTTTTAAATATTTGAGCCAATAAATCAATAAATTTTTACCCATCATTCCTCACTATCAAAGACTTTGGGAGTTTGAAAAAATTGATTAATTCTTTTTCTTTCTCTCTCATCTCTCCCTTGTCTATTTCGTGATCAAAACCTATTAAGTGAAGCATGGCGTGGATAAAAAGTAAGCTTATTTCTTCTTCATAAGTGTGATTGAATTCTTTTGCTTTTTCTTTGGCTAATTCAGTATTTATTACTATGGATCCTAGGGGTAAATTTTTAGCTATATCTACAAGTGGAAAAGAAAGCACATCAGTGCTTTTATCGATCCCTCTTTGTTCTAAATTTAAATTACGCATTTGTTCATTGTTTAAAAAAATAAGTTCAACATCTTTAGAACTTATTTTTTGGGCAATTTTTTCTAAAAAATCAACATTTTCATCACAAATTATCATTTTAAAATCCTTCTTTGATAATAGAATAAATTTTTTCTATCTCTTCGTCATTAAAAATACTAGAATTTTTATATTTATAAAATTCTTCAAGTTTTTTTTGATTAAATGAATAGCCTAAAGCACAATAATGATGAGAGGGCAAAAAAGCTCTTAAAAGTGTAATTTCATTTTTTATCGGTTCCTCGCAAGAAAAACAGATAAAATTTTTATGAAGTCTGCCTTCAAATTCCAATATTTTTATATAAGCATCTATAATTACACGTTTTGGATTTTGTTTTAAAAATTTTATGGCACTTTCATTTAAAAGTTCAAAATAAAAAGAATCAAGCTCTTCTATACCCCTTAAATGCTGGTAAAAAAGACGTATAAATTCTTGCCATAAAAACATTTTTTCTCTTTGTAAAATCCAAGTAAAACTAAGATGCATAACATCTTTAAGACGTGGTAAAAAGTTGGGATTTTCATCTAGAGAAAAATCGATTTTATATCCATTTAAAATACTTGAATGTCTAAGCCCATAAAAGCGATAGGTTTTAAGTAAGGCTTTAGCACTTAAAATATAAACGATCAAATCCTCATCTTTAATTTTTTGAGTATGTAAAATAAAACCCTGCATAAGCTAAATTAAATCTTTGTATTTTAAATAAAGCGAATCTGCAATTTTTTTGATTTCTTTTTTTAGTTTTAAATCATCAATAAAATAAGAATTATCTTGATAAACTTGAGCCCCTTCTAAAACATAAAAATGAAGTTTTGCTTTTAAAATTACTTCTTTTTTGATTTCATCGTTTTTTTTAATTTTTTCCATTTGAATGATATCTGATTTATCTCCATAGTGTCCACCACCTTGAAATTCTAAAACAGCAAATGGCTTTGTGGATTTATTTTTAAAATCTTTGATAACAAATAAAAAATCAACTACTAAATCAGAATATGCTTTCCAAACTTCATCCTCTTTGTCATCTTTTAAAAAGCTTTTTAAAGAGATTTGAGGAAAAACTATAAAGTTATTTTTAATATCTTCGCAAAAAATCAATTCCTTATAAATTAAAAATTCTCCAATACCCATAAGCTTATCTTTACTGAAAATACTGCATTTTTTAACTAAATCAAGCTTATATTCTTTGCTTTTTTTGTATTCTGATATTTTTTCTTCTTGTTTCTTTTTTTCTAAGAAAAATTGATTCTTAATTTTTTTATTTTTTTCTTTTTGGATTTGTTTTAAAATAATTCGCTTTAAATTTTTATTGATTTTGTTTTGATTATTTATTTTAAAAACTAAGATAAAAATAATCACGATTAAAATTATTATAAGCATGATCATTGACTTAAACCTATATTATTTTAATTCCATATGTTTTTAAAAGGTTAAAAGAGGAGTTTTCTAAATTTGTATCGAAACTAGCACTGGCTTCTTTATATAAAAATATTTTTGCATCAGGTTTTGCACTAAAAGCTAAAATGATATTACAAAAAACACAAATATGCGATACAAGTCCGCAAAAATAAAGTTCTTTATATTCGCTTTTGCTAATAAAATTTGCAAGCTCTAAACTTCCAAAAGTATTTTTATAAAATATTTTTTTGGCTTTTGGTATATATTTTTGTAAATTTGTAGGCATTTGCCACCCTGGTGTATTTTGAATGCAATGTTTTATAGGTATTAATTTTCCCTCATTAGAATTTAAATAATTGCTATCATGTGTATCAAAAGTGATTAGTAAATCTGTATTATTAAAGTCAATATTATCTAATAAATTTAAAATTTTATTTTCTATTTTTAAAGCTTTTTCAAACCCTAAGCTTCCTGTAACGAAATCATTTTGATAGTCTATAAGCACAAAAGCTTTTTTCATATGTTTTGAAGCCAGAAACTCTCTGTATGTAAATTTTCAAATGCAGTTTTTAGACTTGTAAAAAGCTTAGGATAATCTTTTTCTAAATTAGCTAAGATTTGTTTTGCTTCTTCTCTTGCATGAGGGAATTTAACATTTCTTTCGCTTAATTTCATACCAGGACAAAATTCATTGCCAATAACTTCAAGTTCATTTTGTAAAGCATTTTCTCTAAGCTGTCTTTCTCTTACAAAGATTAAAGGGCGTATTACTATAATGCCACGTTTACTTTTATAAATTGGTGCCAAAGTTCTTAAAGCCCCATTATGGATAAAATTCATAAAAAAGCTTTCAGCTGCATCATCTAAATGATGAGCTATGGCAAGTTTGTTAAAATTATTTTCTAAAGCATAAGTGTATAAAGCTCCTCGACGCATTCTTGAAAAATAACTACAAAAACTAGAATTTTTTCTTATAGCATCTTCAGAAACTTCATAAATATTAGAATCAAGAATGCTATGATCAATACCATGCTCTTTGCAATGATGATTTAAACGAGAGTAATCTTCGCCCATTCCATAACTTAGAGTGACAGCCTTAAGTTCAAATTTAAAAGGAGCGTGAGCTTGCATGCGCTTTAAAAGATGAGCCAAGGCTAAAGAATCTTTTCCTCCACTTAAGCCTAAAAGAACTCTATCGCCTTCATTGATAAGACTAAATTTAGCATTGGCTTTAGCTACTTGACGGATGAGTTTTTTGCTAAGATTTATCATAGTTTTTCGCACATTTTAAGCACAAAATTAGCTGAAATTTTGGCAGAATTAACAACAAATTCATCAAAATCAAATTCAGCTTTTTCTCCGGCTTTATCACTCATTGCTCTTAAAATAAAACAAGGTGTATTTAAAGCATCACAAACCAAAGCTACGCTTGCTCCTTCCATTTCGCAAGCATCAGCATTAAAAATTTCTTTAATTTTTGCTTTTTTTGCTTCATCACAAATAAATTCATCGCCAGTTGCGATAATGCCTGCTTTTAATTTTATATTTAATTCTTTAGCTACTTCTAGGGCAATATTATTTAATTTTTCATTAGTTTTAATAAAAATTTCATTTCCTGGAACAAAACCTAAAGGATGGCCAAAAGCAGTAATATCTAAATCATATTGAACAAGTTTTGTTGCATAAAGCAAATCGCCTATTTCAAGCTCGGGATTAAAAGCACCAGCAACTCCTGTAAAAAGTAAAGCTTGGGCTTTAAATTTTTCTATCATTATGCTTGCACTTAGAGTTGAATTTACTTTGCCTATTTTAGAATAAGCTAAAATTAATTCATGATTTTTGTAATTTGCTGTGTAATAAATATTATTAGCATATTTTATACTATTGTAATCTTTTAAAATTTCAAGTAAAGGTGTTATTTCTTCTTCCATTGCGCCTAAAATCGCTATTTTCATGATTTTATTTCCTTTAAAAAAGTTTCTATTTCATTAAGGTTGGTTAGAGAATAAGTCGGTTTAGTGGTGATTTTTTTATTAAGTCCTTGTAAAATTTTAGAGCCAAATTCTATAAAATAAGAAGTTTCATTTTCTATCGTTTTTATACTTTGTTTATAAAGCACAGGAAATACAAGTTGAGCTTTTAGCAAATTTAAGGCTTCTTCTTTACTTGAGTAAGGTTTGGCGTTTACATTTGAGATAATTGTTTGAAAATTTGGTTTTAAAACTTTTTCGAGTTCTTTATAAAGTTTTAAAGAAGCATTTTCTAAAAGAGGACAATGACTTGCTACACTCATATTTAAAAGCATAGCTCTTTTAGCCCCAGCATTTTTAAATTCATTTTCATAACTTAATAAATCAGCTTTTAATCCAGCTATAACGATTTGTCCTTCGCAATTATAGTTTGCAGCAAAAATTTGCTTATTTTCAACTCTTGCTTTTTCGCATAGTTTTTCTATGCTTTCATCATCAAGACCTAGAACAACCATCATACCTGCTTCAATCTTGGCACAATCTTCTTGCATGAAAAGCCCTCTTTGGTGTACAAGTTTGAGTGCTTCAAGAAAATCAAGCCCATCGCTTATAGCTAAAGCAGAAAATTCACCTAAAGAATGTCCTAAAGAAATTTTTGCTTTTAAATTCGGTTCTAATTCATTTAAGGTATTATAAGCCATTAAAGAAGTTAAAAGTATTGCAGGTTGAGTGAACTGACTCTTGTTTAAATCATCGTTTTCTTCAAATAAAAGATGTTTAAAATTAATTTTTAAAAAATCGCTCGCATGATCTAAAAGCTCTTTGGCGCTTTTAGAATTTTCGTAGAAGTCTTTACCCATGCCAAGACTTTGAGAGCCTTGACCTGGAAAAATAAATGTATAATTCATATTAATGGCAACCACACCCACCATGACCACCGCAGCATCCACCGCCTTTATGTTCATGATGATGTTTATGTTCATGATTATTTCCACAACCGCAACTATGGCTTCCTGCAATAATTCCTGTAAGAATTTCATCTTCGCTTGCTGGTCTTACATCAACAAGATTAAGAGAAAAAAGTAAATCACGTCCAGCATATGGATGATTATAATCAATAGTAACACTGTCTTCTTTTATATCCTTAACACTAACGCGAACATTTTCCCCATTTTCGCCTTCTCCAAAAAGCTCCATTCCTATTTTAAGATCAATACCAGCAAATTGTTCTTTCGGTAAGGTTTGGATAGCGTTTGCATCGTATTCTCCTAAAGCTTTGTCTTTTTTAATAAGAATTTCTGTATTAGAAGGACAGTCTAATTTCGCAATTTCTTCTTCTAAAGAATCTAAAATTTGTCCTTTTCCAAGTATAAAAGAAATAGGTTGAGCGTAAAGATTTGATTCTAAAACCTCATTTGTATTAGCATCTTTTAGTTCATAAAACATAGAAACAACATTATTTTTTTCAATGGCCATTTTTTCCTCCTTATTTACGATTTGGCGAAGCTTTTGCTTCAGGTGAATTAGGATAATTAGTTTTTAAAGCTTTGTAAAAACTATTTGCTGTTTTAGGATCTCCAATTTTATCCAAAGAAATAGCTGTATGATAAAGTAGCTTAGGAAAATAGTCTCCTTTGGTGCTTATGGCTGAGCTTTTTTTATAGAAAACAATTGCATTATTATAATTTTTTTGTTTGTATTCTATTTCACCAAAGTAAAAATTAACTCTAGCTGGTTTGTAATGTTTTTGAAGTAGATAGTTTAATTTAAGCTTCATTTCTTCAAATTTATTTTGATTTAAGTCTAAAATAGCAAGATCTAAAATTTTGCTATGATTTTCTTTTTTCCAACTTTCATCATGTATTATTTTTTGTTTTTGTTCTTCTAAGGCTGACTTAGAACTCTGGTTATTTTCTATAACACTTGTATTGATGTCTTTTTGCGAATTAATATTGTTATAATTTTTTTCCATTTCTTTTTTTGAAACATAATCTGCATTAATGGAATCAACTAAAGTGCTTAATTCTGCTAAAACTTTTTTAAATTGCTTATTATTGCTTTCTTGAATTTTTCTACTTTCTTCTACATATGATTTTAAATTATTGATTTCTTGTGTGAAATTATTTTCTAAATTTTCGTAGTATTGTTCTGATTGATTGAGACGAGAATTTATTTTTGTATATTGTGAATTGATACCTTCAATGGTGCTTTGCAATCCCTCTATTCTTTCATTTGCTTCATTTATTCTTGCATTAACTTCGGAATAATTGTTGTTTAAAGTATCAAGCTTTTGTTTGATTGTTTTTTCATTTTGTGTTAAGCCATAGGAAGAATCATTTGCAAAATTACCTGCGCTAAAAGCAGAATTCTCTGCATAAACAAAAGTAGCCCCTATTAAAAGAGCTACTGATAATATTTTTTTCATTATATTTATTTTGCTAATTTAAATTCTGCACGTCTGTTTTGTGCATCGCAAGCTTTTGTTTTTTCTGTACATGCAGGGTTAGTTTCTCCGTAGCTTTTAATAGAAATTCTATCTGCATTTACACCTTGAGAAACTAAAGCTTCTTTTACAGCTTTAGCTCTTTTTAAACCTAAAGCTTGATTATATTCATCTGTTCCCCACTCGTCACAGTTTCCTTCAACTGTTATGCTAACACCACTTACTTCAGTATTGAAAATATTTGCATTATCTTGAATTACTGACTGCATATCAGATCTAATATTGAATTTATCAAAGTCAAAATAAACTTTATTTAAAGTGTCATTTAATCTATTGATTTTACTATCAATACTTTCAAAAGTATCACTACTTCCGCTACCTGGTTTAGAATCAACAGAACTATCACTCTCTACAGTGGTGCTTTTTGTGCTACAGCCACTAATGATTACTGCAAAAGCGGCAATCGAAGTTAAAAGAATTTTTTTCATTTTATAACCTTTCAAAAATTAATAAATTCATTAGATTATATCTAAAAATTTAAATTATTTCAACATTATATTTACCAGTCAATTGACTGAATTTTTCCTAGTTTTAATGGAAAATAAAAAGCTTTATTTGCATTTACTCTTATTACTCCTAATGCACTTTGAGATCCTAAATATTTGATAAAAACAACACTTCCTCCATCACTTGAAAATCTTGGAAATAAATTTTTACCATTAGCGGTTAATTGTCTAATATAATCACTCTTGATTGACATAAGATAAATATTAAAAACGCCAAATTGATTTGGCTCTCTGCTTGAATAAACTAAAAAGTCTTTATAGGTTGAAACTGAAGAATTGTTTTTTCCATGAAAAACTACTTGTTCTGCGATATTGCTTCCTAATGTTTGTATGAAAATATTTGGATATCCTAAACGATCTGAAACATAAACAATTTTAGAGTCATCATTCCCAATAAAATTGCCATTTACATCAATACCTGAATAATTTGTCAATTTTTCTAGTTTTTTGTTGTTTAGGTCATATAAATATATATCAGGTTGATCTTTAGGAGCCATAGTAACAAGAAGTTTGCTTCCATCTGTACTTACATCACTTGCAACAACCATACCTTCACTTGATAATATTTTTGTTGCACGATTATTTTTTAGATTATAAGAATAAAGAGTTGGCATATCTGAATCATAAGCTGTATAATAAAATAAGGTTTGTTCTTTGTTTCCCCATTTTGGAAATAAATTTAATCCCCCTTCTATTATTATTTTTTGATAGGTTAAAGTATAATCTGCCATAATGATTTGACTTTTTTTGGAACTATTTGTTCTTGAGATTAAAATTTTATGATCCATCCAATCAACTGGTGCAAGACCTAAAGCATTAACAGAATCTTTAACGCTTTTATGCGCTAAAAAAGGATATTGTTCTATAGAAGATGAATAATTTTTATTTGATTTTTCTATATTGCCGATTTTAATTTTAACATTAAGATCTAGGTTATTAGTGTTTTTTGATAAAGAATATTCAAAAATATAGTTTGTTGATTCATTGCCGTTATTAACAATTTCAAAATTTGAACTTACTTTTAAATCATTAACAAGGATATTATAGAAATTTCTTTTTAAGTTTTCATCACTTAAATTTGATTTATCTTTTACGATAATTTTTGGTAAAGCAATATCTTTGTTAATTACATCAATAATAGGATCTTCGGCCCAAAGTGAGGTAAATAAAACTAAAAAAATAAAAAAAAGTTTATTCATTGTATTTCTCCATTTATTGTTTAATTTCAATTAATTCATCGCTTAAATTCATTGTAATATTGATACTTTGATTTTTCGGAGGATAAGCTATGAATTTGCCTTGTAAATTTTCTAAAAAATCCATTACTTTTTTATCAAATGCTATATCATTACTTTTTTCCACAGAAGTATAGCCAAATTTTCCATTACTATCTATAAAAATTTTTACTCTAACGCTAAGATTTCCTTGCGATTTATTTAATTTCCAGCGTTCTTCTATAATGCGTGTAATTTTGCCTAAAAATTCATCATAAATTCCTGTGCGTTGAATTTGTATGCTGTCAGTATTGCTATTTTGAGTAAGAAGAGTATTTTCTAAATTTTTTACTAATTGCGAGGCATTTTTATCACTTGAGTTATTTTGAATATTTGGTTTAGCAGATGATTGGACTTTTGTTGTTTTTTCATCCTGAATATCTTTAACATTTCCAAACAAATCATTAAAATTTGTTTCTTTTTGGTCAATATTTTCAGTTTGAACAAATTTATTTGTAGTTTTTTCAAAAAGTTTGGCAATATCTACTTCTTTATTTATATCTGAATTCGCAATTTTATTTGAGCTTTGAGTTAATTCTATATCAATAAAACTATCTTCTAAATCAGTGTATTTAATACTTGGATCTTTAAAAGCTGTTATTCTAAAAAAAACAATTAGAATAACTAAAAAATAAACTATTAAAGCTAAAAGAAAAGAATTAAGATTACCAAGACCGTAGTTTTTCATATCTATTCAGTTTGTAGGGCAACTTTAGTAAAACCAATATTTTTAATATTTCTTAACACAAAGATCACATCATCATATTTTAAACTTTTATCAGCCCTTATAAAAACTGGATCTTGAGTGTTGAATTCATTTCGCATTTGAGTTAGATTATCTGCAAAACTTATAAAATCGAATTTTTTTTGATTGATAAAAATTTCTTTTTTTGCATTAATGCTTACAACCAAGCTTTTAATAGTTGGAGAACTTGTTGTTTTTTGAGAGCCTTGTGGTAAATTTATTTTTTCTTCATAACTTATAGAAGGGGCAGTTACCATTAAAATGGCAAGTAAAACAAGCATAATGTCAACTAAAGGAGTAATATTAAGTTCTGGTTTATCGTTATCAAAAGTCATTTCATTCTCTATTTGAGTTTAAAATTTTGATTTCACTATCAATAATATTTATAACTTCATAAGCTCTTCTTTTGATGATTAAGTGAAAAGTATAAGCGGGAATAGCTACTAAAATTCCACATCCTGTAGCGATTAAAGCTTCACTAATTTTAGGAGCAATAATACTGAGAGAATTTTGTGTACCAAGTCCACCAAATGTTTCAAGTATAGAAATCACAGTTCCAAAAAGTCCTATAAAAGGAGAAGTAGAGGCTATAATACTAAGCCAAGTTAATCCAATTGAAGATTTTTTTTGGGCTAAATTTTTATAAATTTCTAAGTGATTTTGGCTATATTCTGTGCATTTTCTTAATATAGAATCTGTTTTGCTAAGATCTTTTTCACCTGTTAAGAGGATTTCTAAACTTTTTTGTTCTTTAATTTTCCAAATATTTAAATTGGTAATTCTTGAAAAAAGTATAGAAAAAGACAGAATAAAATACAGAGAAAGCCATATTAAAACAATATAAGTGATTATGCTAGAATTATTAAAAAAATGAAAAATAGATTCAAAATTCATAAGTGTTAGCCTTTGTTATCTAGTTTTGATAATGTTGCAGCCAAGGCAGCATTATCAGAGCTTGCAGATTTTATAAGTTCTTTAGCTTTTGTAAGATTTTTTTCAATTTCACTTTGATTATCTCCGCTTATCCAAATAGCATCTTTGGCTAAAACACAAACTTTGGTTTCATTTATTTCGCTATAGCCTTCATTTATAGCTATCAATTCATGGTTTAAATCTTTTTTTTCAATATCGATTATCCCAGATTTTAATGATGAAATTAAACAAGCATGTCCTTTTAAAACACCAAATTCACCTTCACTTCCAGGAAGAGTAACAGATTTGATCTGATCTTTATAAATTAAACCTAACGGAGTTATAATTTCAAAATTGATTAAATCATCCATAAATTTAACCTTTGAGTTTATCTGCTTTTGCAATTGCTTCTTCTATATTTCCGACCATATAAAAAGCATTTTCTGGTAAATGATCATATTTGCCTTCCAAAATCCCTTTAAATCCTGCTATCGTTTCTTCAAGTGTGACATATTTTCCAGGACTTCCTGTGAAAACTTCAGCAACAAAGAATGGTTGTGATAAGAATTTTTCGATTTTTCTTGCTCTTTCAACGATAAGTTTATCTTCTTCGCTGAGTTCATCCATACCTAAAATAGCAATGATGTCTTGCAAATCTTTATATTTTTGAAGAACAGATTGAACACCGCGTGCAACTTCATAATGTTCTTTGCCTATGATTTGAGGATCTAACATTCTAGAAGTAGAGTCAAGTGGATCAACAGCAGGATAGATTCCTTTTTCAGCTATAGATCTATTTAAAACAGTTGTAGCATCTAAATGAGCAAAAACAGTTGCAGGAGCAGGATCTGTTAAGTCATCAGCTGGAACATAAACAGCTTGAACTGAAGTAATAGATCCTTTTTTTGTTGAGGTAATTCTTTCTTGGAATTTTCCCATTTCACTTGCTAAAGTCGGTTGATAACCTACAGCAGAAGGAATTCTTCCTAAAAGTGCTGACATTTCAGATCCTGATTGCGAGAATCTAAAAATATTATCAATAAACATTAAAACATCAAGACCCATTTCATCTCTAAAATATTCCGCCATAGTAAGACCTGTTAAGGCTATACGATTTCTCGCTCCTGGCGGTTCATTCATTTGTCCATAACATAAAGCAACTTTATCTAATACATTGCTTTCTTTCATTTCATTATATAGGTCATTTCCTTCACGAGTTCTTTCTCCAACTCCTGCAAATACAGAATAACCACTATGTTTAAAGGCAACATTATGAATAAGTTCCATTATAATAACAGTTTTTCCTACCCCAGCTCCTCCAAAGAGTCCTACTTTTCCACCTTTTGCATATGGTGCTAATAAATCAACAACTTTAATTCCAGTTTCAAAAATTTCACTTTTTGTGCTTTGTTCTTCAAAAGCAGGAGGGTCTCTATGTATAGACCATTTTTTGTCAAAATGAACTTCTTCTCCTTCATCAATTAAATCACCGGTTACATTAAAAATTCTTCCTAAAACTTTTTCTCCGACAGGAACACTAATAGGACTTCCTAAAGCTTTAACTTCAAGTCCTCTTACAAGACCATCTGTCATATCCATAGCAATAGTTCTCACTCTATTATCTCCTAAATGTGCAGCAACTTCTAAAATAAGTTTTTGTTTTTTTCCTTCATTTTCAAAATTAACTAGTATCGCTTCATTAATTTTAGGTAAGTATTCATTGAAATCAATATCAACAACAGGTCCTAAAACTTGTGAAATAAATCCTTGCATTATATTAATTCTCCTTCAATTCTATTTCATTGACTCAACACCACTGATAATTTCAATCAGCTCGGTAGTAATTGACTCTTGTCTTGCTTTATTGTAAGCTAAATTAAGTTGTTTTACTTTTGTTTTTGCATTATTTGTCGCATTATCCATTGCTTGCATTCTAGCACTATGTTCTGCTGCTAAGGAATCAATTAATGCATAATACATATTATATTCAAAATAAGTTTTTAATAAATTTTCTAAAAGATCTGTATTTTCAGGTTCTAAATCTATAAGAGAGTTAGAGCCTATATCAAGATCTTTGGAGGGTTCAACTGGAATAAGATGATTAATGAATAATTCTTGAGTAATCATATTTTTATATCCATTATGAATCAATATAACTTCATCAGTTAAGCCATTTAAATAATCTTCTACAACATCTTTAATTACAAGTGACGCTTTTTCATAATCTGGACTTGAGCTTAAGCCAAGATATTTTTTGGAAAGTTTTTTTCCTTGGAAGTTGAAGTATTCAATTCCAGTTTTACCGATAGCTCTTAGTCTAACATTAATATTTTTATTTTTATAATCATTTAAAATATGATTAACAGCTTTAATAGTTTTAATATTAAAACCACCACAAAGACCTTTATCTGCTGTTATGAAAATAATATCAGAGGTTTTTATAGGGTTTTTTTGACAAAAAAATTTGAATCTTGAATCATTTTCATCATATGCAATTTTATTAATTTCAAATGATATCTCACTTAACATTTGTTCAATTTTTTGAGCATAAATTTTTGCTCTACTTGCAACTTCTTCGGCTTTTTTTAACTTTGCAGTAGAAACAAGTTTCATTGCATTTGTGGTTTTTTGAGTATTATGAACACTTTTAATTTTTCTTTTTATTTCTTTTAAATTAGACATTAAAAACCCTATAAGTTGTTTGATTTAAATTCATTAATAGCTTTGCTTATTTTTTCTTCTAATTCTTTATCCAAAGCTTTTTTTGAACGAATTTCTTCAAAAATTTCTGGATATTTTGATTCAATAAATACATAAATTCCTTCTTCAAAATTTCTAATCTCAGAAACAGCAATATCATCTAAAAATCCTTTAGCTCCGGCAAAAATAGTAATAATTTGTTTTTCAATAGCTAAAGGAGAATAAGGAGGTTGTTTTAAAATTTCAACCATTCTTTGACCACGTTCGAGCTGTTTTCTACTTGATTCATCAAGATCACTTGCAAATTGTGCAAAAGCTTGTAATTCTCTATATTGAGCAAGATCAAGTCTTAAGGTTCCTGAAACTTGTTTAGTTGCTTTAATTTGCGCAGCGCCCCCAACTCTAGAAACTGATAATCCAACATTAATAGCTGGACGAATTCCTGAGTTAAAAAGATCTGTTTCAAGAAAAATTTGTCCATCAGTAATAGAAATAACATTAGTAGGAATATAAGCTGAAACATCTCCTGCTTGGGTTTCTATTATTGGTAAAGCTGTTAAAGATCCTGCACCTAGTTCGTCATTTAATTTACTTGCTCTTTCAAGTAGTCTTGAATGAAGATAGAAAACATCACCAGGATATGCTTCGCGTCCTGGAGGTCTGCGTAAAATTAAAGACATTTCACGATAAGCTACAGCGTGCTTACTAAGATCATCATAAACAATTAGAGCATGTTTAGAATTATCTCTAAAATACTCTCCCATTGTTACCCCTGAATAAGGTGCAAGATATTGCAATGCCGCTGGATCAGAAGCTCCAGCATTTACAACAATAGTGTATTCCATAGCTCCGTGTTCTTCTAATTTTTTAACAACTTGAGCTACATTGCTTTGTTTTTGACCTATAGCCACATAGATACAAATAACATTTTGCCCTTTTTGATTGATAATGGTATCTATTGCAACTGTTGTTTTTCCAGTTTGTCTATCTCCTATAATAAGTTCTCTTTGACCACGACCAATTGGAACAAGAGCATCAATAGCTTTTATACCTGTTTGTAAAGGTTCATGAACACTTTTTCTAGCCATAATCCCTTTTGCTTTTTCCTCTACAAAACGTGATTCGCTACTAGAAATAGAACCTTTTCCATCAATTGGTTCTCCTAGGGCATTAACTACACGACCTATTAAAGCTTCTCCTACTGGAACTTTTAAGAGTTTTTTTAACCTTTTAACACTACTTCCTTCTTTTAGAGTTTCACCTTTACCAAGAATAACGATACCAACACTACTTTCTTCAAGGTTTAAAGCCATTCCTTTTTCGCCATTTTCAAACTCAACCATTTCACCGGCCATGATATTTTTAAGCCCATAAACTTTGGCAACCCCGTCTGCAATAGAAATAATTTTTCCAGTTTCTTCAATTTCGAGATTTAAATCAAAGTTTTCAATTTTTTCTTTAATTATTGAGCTGATTTCATCGGCTTTAAATTTCATTTATTCTCCTTAAATAGTTTTCAATATTAATTCACTAATTTTATTCTGAAAAGTTTTCATAGAAAAAGATATTTCATAATTTAAATCTTCTATATCAATTTTAACTTCGTTACTATCTATAATTTTATTTTCTAGTTTAATTTGAACTTGCAGTTTAGATTTTAACTGTTCTTCAATTTTTTTTAGAATTTCTGTATCAAGAATTTTTTTAGAATAAACGACCCCTTTATAGGTATTATTTTGAAAGCATATTTGTTGTTGAAGTTCTTCAATGATTTCAGGAATAAATGAAAGTCTAGAATTATGCGCTAAAAGTTTAATAAAATTTTCAAAGTAAGGATTTTTTTGTTCGATAAAAGAAAGTATCAATTCAACTTTTTTTTCTTTGTGTATTTGTGTATTTTGTAATATATTTATAAAATGAGGAGCATAAAAAGCTTGGCGAATTATGCATAAATTTTTATAAAATGTTTCAAAATCTTTTCTTGATAAAATAGCTTTTGCATATTTTCTAGCAACAAGTTTATCAGCCATTAAGATACCTTTTTCATAATAATATCAATCATATCATCTTGTTTTAAAATTGTATTTGACTCTTTAAATAGTTCTGATAGTATTTGAGATATAACTTCTTTCTCTATTTTTTTAATTTCGTAATTTTTTTGTTCTTCAAAATATTTATTAAGTAAATTAATTTCATGTTGAGCTTCATCTTTAACTTTTTGAACCAAAATTTCTACTTCTTTTTTTGCATGATTTAATGCATTAGATGCTTCGATTTTTGCTTCTTCAAGTTTTTTAGCCATTTCAAATTTTTTAGTTTTACTTTCCAATAACTTTCTTTGAATTTCATCTAGTTTTGAAGAAATTTGAAAAATACGATTTTTATAGAAATTCTTAAGTGGAGTAGCTATAAAATAATATAATATAGCTATAAATATTAAGAAATTAACAACTCTTGGTATTATATCATAATCTCCATTACCACTAGGACTTCCCAATACATAAACAGGAAGTAAAAAAAGTAAAAACTTTAATTTTTGCATTACTATCCTTAGATTTTTTTGATGCTATTTTGAAGACTTTGTTTTAATTCTGGCAAGTATTCAAGTAGACTTTCTTTTAATTGTTGTTTTTCATTTTCTAAATCTTTGTAAAATTCTTGCATTTTATTTTCAATTTCTTCTTTTTTAAGCTTTATAAGCTCGTTGGCTTCTTCTTTGGCTTTATTGATAGCTTCTTGCTTGATTTTGTAAATTTCTTCTCTTGTATTTTTACGGATTTCTTCCACTTCTTGATTGACATCCAAAATCTCTTGAGAATTTTCTTTCACTTTATTTTCATCATTTTTTATGGAATCATTTCTTTCATCTATAAATTTTAAAAGAGGTTTATAAAGCATAGAATTTAAAATAACTATCATGGCTAGAAATATAAAAATAGTTGCTAGTATTACAGAAGGATGAACATCATCAAACATAAAACTCCTTGATAGTTTTAAATTTCTAAAATCTGGATATTATATCTCATAAAAAATAATTTTTCAATTAATTTTTTCAATTATTTGTTTTAATTTTTTTATTATATCAATATTTTTTAAATGTATAATAAGGTTTTTTTTGCTTTTCTTGCATTTAAAGTTTTTATTATTCAATAATTTTATAAGTTCTTTAAATTCAGTTTCAAATTCAAGATCATTTTCTAAATTAATGGCCTCTTGATTTTTAATTTTTTTAACGATTTTTTCAGTATCATGGACACTTAATTGTTGTCCAATAATACTATTTGTTATCATTTTTTCATCTTTTTTATTTAATCCTACAAGAATTTTTGCATGTCCTTGTGAAATTTTTCCTTCAACAATAAGCTTTTGTGTGCTTGAATCTAAATTGAGAAGTCTTAAAGTATTAGTAATTTGAGCACGACTTTTGTTAACAAGCGATGCTAAATTTTCTTGAGTAATTTCATAAACTTCTATTAGATCTTTGTATGAATTTGCAAGTTCAATAGGATTTAAATTTTCTCTTTGGATATTTTCTATAAGTGCTAATTCTCTTAATTTTTCCTCTTTGGCATCTGAAACTAGAGCTAGTATATTTTCATATCCTAACATTTTATATGCCCTAAGCCTTCTTTCTCCTGCAACAAGAGTATAATGATCTTTTTGTTTTAAAACTATAATAGGCTGAATAAGTCCATATTGCTTGATTGAATTTGCTAATTCGTCTAAAGCTTCTTTATTAAAATATTTTCTTGGTTGAAAGGGATTAATTTTAATTTTTTCAACTGGAATCTGAATTGTTTTATTTTTATCAAGACCCAATTCTTTGCTATAAACTTCATCCATATCGCCAATAAGTGTAGCCAAACCTTTATTTTTATTTAAGCCCATTAGTTTTATCCTAAAATCGAATAAGCTAAGTTTTGATATGCTAAAGAACCAGGCGATTTGATATCATAAAGAATAATAGGCTTACCAAAACTAGGACTTTCAGCGAGTTTTACATTTCTTGGTATAACTATAAAATCATTTTCATTCCCATTGATTGTAAAAAGTTGTTTTTTAAAATTTTGCTTTAAATCTTCAACTACATCTTTAGAAAGGTTATTTTGAGAACTATACATTGTTGGTAAAAAACCTCTTACTTTCAATTTTGGATTAATAGTTTTTTTAATTACTTTAATGGTATTTAAAACCATTGCAACACCTTCTAAGGCATAAAATTCGCATTGTATAGGTATAATCACACTATCACTTGCAACAAATGCATTAATAGTAATACTTCCTAATGCTGGAGGGGAATCTATAATAATAAAATCATACTCATTTTCTACTTCTTTAAGCTGGTTTTTAAGAACAACTTTTTTTTCATTGTTTTCGCCTTTAGCAAGTTCTTGTTCTATACCAACTAATCCTATATTAGAAGGAGCAAGATGAAGTTGATTGAGTTCAGTTTTTAAAATAATATCAGAAAGCTTTTTTTTTCCTATGAAAACGTGATAAATATTATATTCATAATTATTTCTATTAAATCCAAGTCCAGTAGTTGCATTTGCTTGGGGATCTACGTCTATTAATAAAACTTTTTTTTCAGCAACAGCTAACGAAGCAGCTAGATTAACAGCAGTTGTCGTTTTGCCTACCCCGCCTTTTTGGTTTGCAATTGTTATAACTTCGCTCATCTTAAACTATATACCTTTTTATTATTTAATAATATCGATCCGTCTTCATATAAAAGAGCATCTTTTAAAGAAAAGATTTTTCCTTCATAATGGACATTAAATTGCTTTGATTTTTCAAATTCTATCATATACTTGCTAAAAATATTCTTCCATAATTTTTTTTGCATTAAAGTTTCTATAAATTTTGAAATTAACTCATCTAATTTTATATCAATATCCAATAAAGAGCTATTTTCTGGACAATATTTTAGATTAAGGCCTATTCCGCCTATAATAAAATTTTTTATTTTTGTACTTATTATTCCTCCAATTTTTTTATTTTCTATATATAAATCATTAGGCCATTTAAGCCAAGTTTTTGATCCTTTTTGAGCTAAAATTTCTTTTAACAAATAAGCAAAATAAATACTTATAGAAGCTAAAGGCAAGTCTTTGGGAAGATCTTGTTTATCAATGCAAAAAGAAAGATGTAAATTCCCTTTAGAGCTTTGCCAAGAGTTTTCTCTGCTTCCAATACCATTTGTTTGTTCAAGTGCATAAATAGCAAGATTCTTTTTTATTTTATTTTTTCGAATTTCATCACATAAAAAAAGATGAGTTGAAGCTATTTTATCAATACAAATAATCTCCACATTTAAGCCTTTTTCCATTAAGATAGGTGCGTCCGTCTAAAATTTTTTTTCCATTTTCTTGAATTTTTTTGATACGTAAAATTCCTTGCTTGCAAGCGAGTAGAAAACTTTCTTTTTCTAATTCTAAAATTTGTGCTTCTTTGCTATGTTGTTTTAATTCATCTACAAGTTCAAGTTCTAAAAATTTTAAACCATTGTTTAAAAAAATTCCAGGCCAAGGAATGAAAGCTAAATGTTTTTGATAAATTCTTTTTGCATTATCTAAGGTAATTAAACCATCTTCTTTTTTAATTTTTTTACAATATGTTGCCAAATTTTCATCTTGTGCTACAGGAACAATAGAGTTATAATTTTTTAAAGTGTTAACGCAGAGTTTTGCTGCTAAATGAGCTAAAAGTTCAAAAACTTCTATAGCATTTTTATCTTTTATATCACATTCTATGCTCTCAAGGATACTCCCAGTATCAAGTCCAACATCCATTAGCATAGTGCAAACTCCGCTTTTTTTATCTCCATTTAAAATAGCACTTTGTATAGGAGAAGCCCCACGATATTTTGGTAAAAGCGAAGCATGTAAATTAATACAAGGTGCAATGTCTAGGATATTTTTAGGCAAGATTTTTCCATAAGCAGCAACCACAATGAAATCAGGGTTTAATTTGAAAATCTCATTAAAAACTGATTCATCTTTTAAAGTTGTAGGAGTGAAAATAGGGATATTAATATTGTTTTCAAGTAAAAAAGCTTTTGTATGACTTGGGGTGAGAATTTGTTTTCTTCCTACTGCTTTATCAGGCTGAGTAAAAAGAGCTAAAATATTAAATTTTTGACCTATTAATTCTTTTAAAATACAAGTTGCATAATGGGGTGTGCCCATAAAGATAATATTTTTCATTTTTTTACTTTTGTATAATTTAAAAAGTAATTATAATAAAGAAGAAATTAAACTTTTATTATCAAATCTAATCCAAAAATATATTTGTGATATTATTTTTTCTTATCTTTTCTTTTAATAAATTAATTTTTTGTATCCCATCATTAAAAAACGCTCATGTGTTTCTATTATAATGTATTTTATTTTTTATAAAGTTTTTGATCAATTAAATCATTTAAAATATCAAATTCAGCTCCTTCTATATCTAATTTTATCAATGTGATTTCTTCTTCTTTTTTTAAAATTTCGCTTAAAAATTCACAAAAATTGATTAGTTCTACCTCATAGAAATTTTCTCCATTAAAATCTGTTTTAAGAATATTTCCACCATCACTTACTATATTATCATCTGTTTGAAAAAGTTTTGTCGTTTTTATTAGAAAGAGCTTTATTGAATAAAATTAAATTTTGATTATCTTTGTATAAATTTTTTAAAAAAGCGTATAAATGAATACTTGATTCAAAAGCATAGCAAATTCTCACAAGCTAAAGTGCATCACTAAATACTCCTACGCGAGCACCACTATCTATAAATATAAGTTTTTCTTTTTTTGACTTCTTAAATAAAAATCATAAAAAAACTTACGGTATTTTTGGGCAATGCAGGATCTATTGAGCAAAGCAGTAAAAAATAAATACCTTTTTTATTTGTTTTATTTATGTGAGTATGATCAAGTAAAAATTCTTGCATTTGTTTGAATTTAAATTCTAAAAAAGTTTCATATCTTTTATATTTTAAAATTCTAAAATTTCCTAAATAAATTTCTCTTATACCATTGTCATATTTAATTTTTCTAAGCATCATATAAGCCTTTTAATCTATTATAATAGAGTGATAAAGAATTATAAAATAAATATACCTAATCTATCATAATAGATTTAGGTTTAGAATTTGACTTATCAGTTTAATAAAAATGAAATAGATGATTTTTATAAAAAAATTGCAAAAAATGTTTCTAGAATAAGAAAAGAAAAAGGTCTATCACAACTTGATTTAAGTCTTGAAATAGGTTATAAATCTTGTTCTTTAGTAGGTGGAGCTGAAGCAGGATATAAAATATACATTTTAATCTTGAACATCTTTATAAAATTTCAAAGGTTTTAAATGTAAAAATAGAGGAATTTTTTAAAGATATTTAAAAATATTTTAATCATTGCAAATTAGCTTTATTTCAATGTAAAGCTATGTGTTAAAAATTTTCAAATAAAGTTCCGCCTATTTGTTTGTTTTCAAGTAAAAATGTTTTGGCTACATTTAGATTAAAACCACTTGCTAAAAACATTTTTTTATTATTTTCAAGTAAAAATTTAGCAGCTTTTAGCTTGGTGATAATGCCCCCAGTTCCGTGCTCACTTCCTGTTTTTACTGGCATATCAAGCCAAGAGTCAAGAATTTTATCAACTTTATTTAATCTTTTAGCATCTTTAAATTCACTAGGATTTTTATCATAAAAGCCATCTATGTCGCTTAAAATCACAAGTAAATTTGCATCAAAAAAATGAGTTGCATAGGCACTTAGACTATCATTATCTCCAAAAACTATTTCCTCTATGGCTGTGGCATCATTTTCATTAATAATGGGCAAAATTCCTAAATTTATCATTGCATCAATAGCATTTTTAGCATGTTTTGTAGCCTTTATTGAATCAAAATCTTTTCCTGTAAGTAAAATTTGCCCCCCAATTTTATTATAATGAGCTAAAAATTCATTATAAACGCTAATTAAATAAGGCTGTCCTATGGCTGCTAAAACTTGTTTGTTGACGAGATTTTTTCTGTCTATATCAAGTTTAGTGTGTCCTGCTGAAATGGCTGCTGAGGTAACTAAGATCACTTCATATTTTTCCATAAGCTTGGCTAAAAATTCTACTAAATTTTTAATACGTTCTAAGCTTAATTTTTTTTCTTCGCTAATTACATGTGATCCTACTTTTATAACTATTCTTTGCATATGCAACCTTTTAAAATTTAAATATATTGTTATTTTATTTGATTTATGGATTATTAATGAGCAAACTAAACTTATAAATAAAATTTTTATTTTTCATTTTCATTGCTTCTTAAATTTTTAATTTCTTCCAAAAGGATAAACTTAAGTTCTTTAAGTCCTGTTTTTTCAAGGCTTGATACTTGAATTAAAAAGCTTTGGATATTATTTATTTCTTCTAAATAATTTTGCAGTTCTTGTGAATTTAAAGCTATTTGTTTAGCAAATTCTTTACCTAAATTTACACTATCGCTTTTTGAAATCATAATGCCAAATTTTCTTTTATAGAGTTTAGACGAAAATTGTTTAAGTTCATTTCTTAAAATAATAAATTGTTCTTTTAAACTCATTTCTCTCATGGGATCAAGCACAAAGAGTAAAAAACTTGTTCTTTCAATATGTTTTAAAAATTCAAGCCCCAAGCCTTTTCCATGACTTGCTCCTTCTATAATACCTGGAATATCAGCCATGACAAAAGAGTTATATTCATCTACATCCACTAATCCTAATTTTGGAGTAAGTGTTGTAAATTCATAATTTGCAATTTCAGGTTTGGCATTAGATACTACACTTATAAGGGTTGATTTTCCTACATTTGGAAAACCTACAAGTCCCACATCGGCAATAAGTTTTAATTCAAGTCTTACTAAGCGACTTTCTCCTTTTATTCCAGGTTGTGCATAATCAGGTCTTTGGTTGGTTGCGTGCTTAAAATGTGTATTTCCAAGTCCACCTTTTCCGCCCTTTAAAAAGAGTTCTTTTTGCCCTTCTTTAGTTAAGTCAAGTAAGACTTCATTTGTATTTGCATCAATGATTTGAGTTCCTTCAGGCACAATAAGATTTAAGTCTTCACCTTTTTTACCATTTTTATTGCGTCCCATTCCAGGAGATCCGTTTTGAGCACGTAATTCTTTTTTACCTTTAAAATTAACCAAAGTATGCGTGTTATTATCACATATGAAATAAATATTTCCGCCACTTCCACCATCACCTCCATCTGGTCCTCCTAATGGAACGTGTTTTTCTCGGCGAAAACTTACGGCTCCTTTGCCTCCATTACCTGAAGTTAAGGTAATTTTAACACTATCAATAAACATTTATAACCTTAAGAAATTTTTAAAAGAAGTATATCAAAAGAAAAATAAAAATAAAATTCGAAAGAAATTATTCTTTCGAATTTTAAAACATAAGGTTTATCGGTTTTAAAAATTTAAATTTATTTTTAAATTTTTAATTTACTTTTTTTGATTGGGATTTAATTGCTTGCCACGATTTCCTTGGTTTTGATCGTATTGTTTGTTTGTGCCTTTGTTTCCTGAGTTTGAATTTTGCATATTTGAAGCATTATCTTTGGGATTAATTTTTTTATTCATTAAGTCTCCTTATTTTAGAATATTTTTAAAATAAGCATTATACCCCCCCCCATAAATTTAAACTTAAAAGAAATAGATTTTTACAATAACTAAGTATTATTTGTATTATTTGAAATTTTAGTATAATTTTTTAAGATTACAAGATGAATGAGATTATAGAGATTTCTAGG
Source organism: Campylobacter novaezeelandiae (assembly GCF_018968685.1). NCBI lineage: Bacteria > Pseudomonadati > Campylobacterota > Epsilonproteobacteria > Campylobacterales > Campylobacteraceae > Campylobacter > Campylobacter novaezeelandiae. The sequence goes on from NZ_CP076657.1 coordinate 100,225, forward strand.
CAAAAAGCCTAGAATTATGCAGGATAAACAGAAACTTTTTTTCTGTCTTTATCTTTTCTTTCAAATTTTACAAAACCATCAATGAGTGCAAAGAGCGTATGATCTTTTCCCATGCCTACATTGTTTCCAGCATGAGTTGCGGTCCCTCTTTGACGAATGATGATATTTCCAGCTCTAACAAATTCTCCACCAAATTTTTTAACACCTAAACGACGTCCTATAGAATCACGATTGTTTTGAGTTGAACCTTGACCTTTCTTGTGTGCCATTTTTACTCCTTAAGCTTTAATATCTATGACTTTAACGCGAGTAAATTGTCTTCTAAAACCGCGCTTTAGTTTAGAGTCTTTTCTGCGTCTTTTTTTATAAATAATAACTTTTTTATCTTTTCCGTGACATATAACTTCTAAGACAACTTTTGCACCTGCTACAAAAGGTGCACCTACCTTCAAATCTTTATCGTTGATGGCTAAAACTTCATTAATTTCTATGCTCGATTTGATTTCTGCTTCAAAATGATCAAGTTTTAATTCATCACCAATGCCAACTTTATATTGTTTTCCACTATGTTTGATAATAGCATACATATTACTTTTCCTTTAAGGTAAGTTACCATAAAGCACCAAATTCTTGGATTTAAAAGCTTTAATGGCTTTAAAAAACTTTAATTATATAAAAAAAACTTTAATTTTTGTTAAAATCCTAAATTCAACCCTCCGTCTTTATCAATTTGATAATTAGCATCTTTTCCACTTAAATAGTTCTCTTCTTGAAGATTTAAGATAACGTTTTTGGAAAATAAATTATTTAAATCCTCATTTATTTTATCGGCAATTTTTTTCCAAGCTTTTTGTTCTTTTTTATTATCATTAAAAGTTAAATTTGTGTTTATGGTTTTAAAAAGAACTATTTCTCTTGTCGGATAAAAAATTAATTTATAAGAAATATCCAATGATTTTTTTTCATTTTTATAGTATGAAATTTTATTTTGAGATATTTTTGAAGTATTAGCAAATTTAAATTCTAGAATATAATCTGTAATTAAAACATTGCCAAATTTATACTTTTCCTCATCTAAGCTTTGTTCATTTTTTAGAAGTTTGTCCTCATCTTTAAAATCCATTTTTCTTTCTAAAACTTGAAAATTTTTATTTTTACTTAAAGTTTCATTTAAGGCTCGTTCTAAATTTTCTCCTAGTTCTTTGTTTGGATTTAAAACAATGATTTTTGCTTTTTTGCTTTTTTCAAAAGTATACTTGTAAGCTAAAATTTCGATACTCCATCCGTTTTTTGTTTTTTCAATTTTATTAATTTTATAATCGTTTATATATCCATTGCTAATATTTTGTAAAGTTGTATTTGAGCTTTGTGAAATTTGAACTAAAGATGAAATATTAATATCTATATTTTTAAATTCTTGTTTTAGATTCGCCGTTGTTATGCCTCTAAGTTTAGAAATAGCATCAATTAAGGCATTATTGAGAGCTTCATTTTCGTTTTTTCCATTCCCTATGCCTATAGCTACTTTTTGTATGATGCTTCTTTCATGTGGTAAGGTATTGGAAATATTGTTTTCTCCACTAAAAAGTGAAGAAAAAAGAATAAAAATAAAAAGAAGTTTTTTCATTTACCAAGTTACTGATTTATTTGATCCAGTTTTATCAATAGTTCTTTCATCTTCCCAGTAGGCAAGTCCTGAATTTAAATCTGTGATTGTTAGATGAAAAAAATATTCTGCTTGGATTTTTCCATTTGTTAATTTTACATTATCTTGGCGAATTTTTCCACTTAAAGAATAGTCAGGAGCTATTAAAGTACCTTTTTTTGAAATAGTATTTTGATTAAATTCATCATTATCTCTAAGCTCTCTTACTGCTTCACTCATCTCATCTTTAGCTCCTCCTGCTGCTACTGCTGTTGTTAGTATAAATTTACCAGATTTTCTGAGTGCTATAGTAATTTTGCTTATTAATTTATCTGTATCTATTCTTTGTGGCGTGTCATTGATTATTTTTCCTATTGATATAACCTTTCTTTGTCCTTGTTTGATATTGGCAAATGCTGGATCATTAAGCATACTTTGAACCATTATATCTGCGGTTTTTTCAAAATCTTCTCTATCAAGTCCTAGGGTTAATGCATCTCCTTGTTTTTTTTGACTCGCTTTTCCATCTGTATAAATTGGTGCTTTACATGCTGTAAAAAATAATGCTATAAATATGGTAAAAATATAAATTAATTTCATGATTGCCTCCTTAAAGTATTATATCATTTTTAATGTTCCATTTTGTAAATTCTTGCTGGAAATTCTTTGGAAAAAGACCTTATTAGTATTAAAATATTTTTATTTTTATCTAAATCTTGATGAAAAATTTCCATATTGTTATCATTATAAATTTCTATAAAACCATCATTTTCAAGCATTATAATTTGGGCATTTTTAGGCAAGAAATTCCAAAATCTTAAATCGCTTTTTGTTGTCAAAATGGTGAAAATATTACTTGCAAGATTTAAAACTCCACTGCTATCATTTTTTGCAATTGTTAAATTTATACCAGTTTTAATAGCACCTGATAATAAAGCTTTAATAATTTTTGGGGTTAAAGTAGCCTGAAATTCGCTAGCAACCACTTGATCAAAATTAAATAAATTTTGTGTTTTTTTGAAATCATCATTAAGATTTTTTGCTTTTAGATATTCAAATGAGGCATTTCTTTTTTTTAATGTAGGAAAAGAAATGCTTGTATTTACTACTTTATTTTCAAAAATAAAAGGCAAGGTTAAGTCAAATGAATCCAAAGATGGGCTTAAGCCATTTTCATAAACAATAAAAATGTACTTTTTTAATTTTGATGGGGTTAAAGAGTTTGAGTATTTTTCAAAAATTTTAAATTCTTTATCTATTTCTTCGTTTTTATTGAAAATAATATAAACTTCTTTTAATAAATCATAGGCTTTTTTGTAATCCTTATCCATAAAGAAAAAAACAGAAGAAATATAAGTAACATAAGGATTTGTATAGTTTTTTTGCGCATTAAAATCGTCAAATAAATGATTATATTGTTTTTCTATAACTTGAAGATTTTCCTTTATGTTTTGTTTATAATTTTCATTTTTTTTTGCTTGTTCTATTTGTTGTTTTATTTCATTTTCAAAATATTCTTTGGCTTTTTCTTGACGCATTAAAGCACGATTAAATTCAACTCTGGCATTTTCAAAGTCTTTAAGACTCATAAAATTTAACCCTTTGTATACATTAACCATAGTGCGTTCATACCAAGAGCCTTCATAGTCTGAAATTGTATCATTGATTAAAGTTTTTCCGATAAATTGAGTGCTTTTTGTGCTAAAGCTCTGTAAATCTACGTCATATTTATAGGAATGCTCAACTTTATCAAAAAATTCATTGCTTAGTTTAAATTTCATGCAATCTCTTGCAATATAGCCCGAATTTAATCCAACAAAAATAACGTCTTTGTTTTGATTGAGTTCTTGCATCTGTTCTTTTAAAAAAGTATCATTACAGTTGTTAGAAAATAAAACTTTTTGATATGTAATATTTTTTTCTTGATAGGTTGAACAAGCAGTTAGAAAAAGAAAAGATAAAATTATCAATTTTTGATACATAAAAATCCTTGAAATTGGATTTTAAAATATATCAAAATTTAAATAAATAACCCTTAAAAAGGGTTATTTAATATAAGCTATAGTAAAGAAACTATTAAAAATCCCAATGATACAGAAATCACAATAGCCAAAACACCTGGAATAAAGAAAGAGTGGTTAAAAATAAATTTTCCAATTTTTGTTGACCCTGTATCATCCATTTGTACTGCACCTAAAAGTGTTGGATAGGTTGGAAGAACAAAAAGAGCAGAAACGGCCGCAAAACAAGCTACAAGCATATAAGAGTCATGAGGATTTGTTGCACTTATTCCTAAAGCAGTTATTATAACAGGTACTATTGCTTTTGCTGTAGCTGCTTGAGAATATAAAAGCATACTAGCAAAGAAAAATGCAACAGCTAACATAGCAGGAGCTTGTTTAACCCAGTCGCCCGCTACTTCTTTAATACCTGCCTCATGAGCACTTACAAAAGTATTTCCAAGCCATGCTACACCAAATACGCAAACACAAGCTGTCATACCTGATTTAAAAACACTTGTTTCAATGATCTTAGATGGTTCAACTTTACAAAGCCAAGTGATTAGAGTTGCTGCAGTAAGTAAAAAACTCATAATAGCCGCATCTCTTGGTATGATTACTGGATCGATCCATTTTATATTACTTGATATTGCTGTGGCATAAAGAACTACAGCTAAAACAGTAATTAAAAAGATTCCTACGGAAAGTTTAGCACCAGGTTTATCTTCAGCGTGTAAAATTTCATTTGGATCTTTAACAAGTCCTGCTTTTAATCTTTCTTGATAAATTGAGCATTTGCTTAAATCTAGAGGAGTTATAAGACTTATTATAAAAGCTGTAACCATACAAGCAATAAAAGTTGTAGCAATCCAAATTCCCAATAAAGTAGGGTAGTTCCACCCTAATGGCTCTAAAATTCCACTCATATAAACAACAGCAGCGCTTACAGGACTTGCAGTAATTCCGATTTGAGATGAAACAACCATTAATGATAAAGGAACACTTGGTTTTATATTTTGAGACTTGGCTACATCTATAACTACAGGCATTAAAGAAAATACAGCATTTCCAGTTCCAGCAAGAATGGTTAGCAACCATCCACAAGCTGGAGAGAGGTAGTTTATAAATTTAGGATTAGCCCTTAAGAGTTTTTCTGTCATTTTTACCATGTAATCAAGACCACCAGCTTGTTGCATAGCAGAAATTGCTGCAATAGCAGCAGCAATAATTAAAATAACATCCCAAGGAATACTTCCTGGTTTAAGTCCTAAAAAAAGACCTAAAATTACAACTCCTAATCCACCAGCATAACCTATAGCAATTCCACCTAAGCGAATACCTATAAATATTGCACCAAGAAGGACAACTATTTGCAAGATTATATCTAAACCCATAAGAAATCCTTTATTTTTCTATGCTCGGATTTAACATGTTTTCAGGGGTTAAATACTCATCTAGTTTTTCTTTAGTTAAAAGTTTTCTTTCTAAAACAATATCAGCTACTTTTTTTCCAGTCTGTAAAGCTTCTTTGGCAACTGAAGCTGAGTTTTCATAGCCTATATAAGGATTTAGAGCAGTTACTAAACTTACAGAATTTAACATAGTTTCTTTACAATTTTGCGGATTAGCAGTTAAATGTTTTATAGCTTTATTTGCTAAAGTTAACATTGCATTTTCTAATAGGATTAAAGAATTGAATAAAGCATAAGCAATGCCTGGTTCAAATGCATTAAGTTCAAATTCTCCTCTTTCTGAGCAAAGTGAAATTGTAACATCGTTTCCTATTACTTCATAACAAGCTTCTCCAACAACTTCAGGAATAACTGGATTTACTTTGCCTGGCATTATGGAGCTTCCTGGTTGCAATTGAGGTAAATTAATTTCACTTAAACCACATCTTGGGCCAGAATTCATAAGTCTTAAGTCATTTGCAATTTTAGAGAGTCTAACTGCAGCAGTTTTTAAAGCTCCGCTAACATGTACAAAATCACCTGTATCTTGAGTGGCTGCTATAAAATCTTCAGCAGGTTTAAAAGTAGTTCCTGTAATCTCGCTTAAATACTTTTCAACTAGATTTTTATAATCTGGATGACAGCAAATTCCTGTTCCTATGGCAGTTGCACCTAGATTGAGATAAGTCATTGATTCTCTTGCTTTTGTTATTTTTTCTATATCACTTTTTATATAACTTGCAAAAGCATTAAAGGTATTTCCTAAAGTGGTTGGAACCGCATCTTCAAGTTCTGTTCTACCTATTTTTAAAATATCTTTATATTCTTTAGCTTTAATCTCTAATTCATTTTTTAAAATTTCCATAGCTTTTAACAAATCACCCATTTTGGCATGAACTGCTACTTTAATCGAGCTTGGATAAGTATCATTGGTAGATTGACCAAAATTTGTATTATCGTTTGGATGAAGATATTGGTATTCTCCTTTTTTATGCCCCATCATTTCAAGTGCAACATTCGTTATAACTTCGTTTACATTCATATTGGTGCTTGTTCCAGCCCCGCCTTGTATCATATCAACGACGAATTGATCTAGAAATTCTCCATTGATAATTCTATCACAAGCTTTTGCTATAAAATCAGCCCTATTGGCTTCAACCATTCCTAAATCTTTATTAGCTAAAGCAGCTGCTTTTTTAACTTGTGCAAAAGCTTTAACAAAATAAGGATACTCTTTGAGTTTTCTTCCGCTCATATGAAAATTTTCCAAAGCTCTATAAGTTTGAATTCCATAATAAACATCATTAGGAATTTCTAATTCTCCAATAAAATCATGTTCTTTTCTTATACTCATCATCAACCTTTCTTGTTTGAAAATAATTTATTATAAAAAATAAATTTATAATAAATATTATAATAGAATAATAGTTAATAATTAATTAATAAAAAATTAATTATTAATTTTTTATTGTGTTAAAAATAAAAAATTAAATATATTTTAAAATATAAAAATCATTTTTATTTTGTTACAATTAATTAAAGTATTTTAAGGAAAATAATGAAAGATTTAAATATTAATTTTCATCAAATCAAAATGAATAATGATTGGAAAGAATTCTTAAAAGATGAATTTTTTAAACCATATTTTTTGGAGCTTAAAAGAAAATATTTAGAAGCTAAAAAAGAAAATAAGATTATATATCCACCATCTAATTTAACTTTTAATGCTTTTAATCTTACCCCTTTGCATACTCTAAAAGTTATTTTAATCGGACAAGATCCCTATCATCAGCCTAATCAAGCTATGGGGCTTAGTTTCTCTGTGCCAAATGGAGTTAAAATACCTCCAAGTTTAATAAATATTTATAAAGAGTTAAATAATGATTTAGGTATAAGCATTCCAAAAAGCGGAGATTTGAGTTTTTGGGCTAAACAAGGAGTTTTATTGTTAAATTCTGTTCTTAGTGTAGAGGCGGGAAAAGCGGCAAGTCATAGTCATTGGGGATGGCAAGAATTTAGCGATGCTGTAATTTTAAATTTAAATAATAAAAAAGAAAATCTTATATTTTTACTTTGGGGAAATTTTGCTAAAAATAAAAAAAGATTAATTAATACGCAAAAACATTTTGTCTTAGAAGCTGCGCATCCTAGTCCTTTAGCTGGAAATAGATTTTTAGGATGTAAACATTTTTCTAAGGTCAATGAAATTCTAAAAAGTCTTAATAAAACTCCGATTGATTGGGATCTAAATTTTCAAGATTAAAATTCTTAATAGAATTTCTATTAAGAATTTATCTAAATAAATTTTTAAAATTTGCAGTCTGTGTATCGTAAGGTTTGTTATTATTTATAGAGCCAGTAGCTATAATATTTGCCAATTGACTTAAAATAGTCTTAATCTCATCTCTTTTATCTTCTATATAAGATAAAATTCCTTCATATCCATTATTTTCAAGCATTAATAAGGGATTTGTAATTTCAAATTCAAAAAATTGCTCTCCTGCATAAACATTAAAAATATTTCCAAATAAAGCCGTTCCCATAAAAGAGCAATTTTGTATAAGAGTTGAAGTGTTAGCATCTAAAGTTCTTTTTTGGATATCATCGAGTTCATTAGAATTTAGTCTTTGATCGATATTTTGAGAAACTTTTTTTAAAGTTAGATCTAAAACTTGCAAAGCCCCAATAAAATCATTGGCATCATTAATTTGAGAACAAATTTGCTTTGCTTCAAAGCGACTCATTTCTTTAACTTCACCCAAATGTTTTTTAAGTGTATTTAATCCATTCATTTTGATCCTTCGTTAAATATTTCTCAAAACGAAAGCAAATATTATTCCTTTTATTAAAGGGAATTATTTATCCATATAATAATTTCATTGCTTAATTTATTGCAAGCTTCTTCGAAAGATTTAGAAATTTCTTTTGGATTATTATTTGCAACTTTTTCTTTAATGGTAAAATATTTATGAGATATTAAAGTATTATTTTTTATATTGATTAAATTAAGACTTATATTAATTTTTACGTAATTATCATTTTTGTTTAGAATTTGTTCAAAAGAATCTATGCGTCCTTCTAGTGCAATATCAGCACTTATTTTGCTATGTTTTCCAATCAAGGCTTTAAAAAGATGACTTTTTTCCAATTTATCAAGTAGTATAAAACGCAATAAATTGTTTGGAGTATCTGCCCAAAAATGATAGGCATAAATACCGCTTATATCATCTTTAATATAAGTTATATTTTTTGAATTTAAATATAAAGGAACGTCAAAATCTAAAATTTTTAGAGTTTGATTTGTAGTTTTAAAACTTTGATTAAAATCTCTTTCATTGCTTTTTAATATAAACTCTTGAGATATATCTGTAGACTTAATTGAACAAGCACTTAAGAATATGAATATAAAAAATAATAATATAATTTTCATTTTACTCCCCTGGTCCTAATTTTGGCTTATTGTCTTTAAATATTAAATCTGAGGGACTTCTTCTTAAATCTTTTAAGAGTTGATTGCTTTCTAAAAGTAAAATTTTAAAAAGTTCTAGATTAGAGAGCAATGAGAAGCGAAGATCATCATAGTTTTCAAGTTTATTGTCAGCTTTTTTTATAAAATTGTTAAATAAAATAGAGCTATTGTTGATATTTTCAAGACTTAATCTAGCGTTTTTAGATAGAATGCTAACTTCATCAGCCATAATTCCTAATTTTTTGCTAGTAGATATTAAATTTTCATTTAAAAGATTAAAATTTTGATTGATATTTGAGCTTAAAGTGGCTAAATTTTGCAAAATAAGTTCTACATTTTTTAAATTTTTATCACTTAGTAAAATCTTTGATTTATTATCAGCTGTTTTTACAAGGGAAAAAATATGTTCGCTTTGCTTATCAATTGCTGTAAAAAAACTTTCTTTGAATTTTATAATAGGAATATATGTTTTTGTGCTTATTAATCTTTTAGAATTTTTACTTCCGCCCTGAAGCTGGATAAATTTAAGTCCTGTTATACCTTGAAGTTGTAAAGTAGCAAAGGTATCTTCTTTAATCGGAGTATTTTTTTTTACTTTAATGAGTATATTTACACTTAAATTATCTTTTTCATTGATACTAATTTTTTCAACATTTCCTATCTCAACCCCTAAAAGCCTTACGGGTGCTTTTACACTTAATCCTGCAACGGATTCTTGAGTATGAATTTCGTAATAGCTAAATTCTTCATTTTTTGAATATCCTTGAAACCATATAATAAAAATAAAGCTAAAAGAGAAAATGCTAAAAACAAAAAGTCCTATCCAAAAATAACTTGCCTTATTTTCCATAATTACTCCATAAATCTTTTATAAAGTTCTTGATTTTGAATTTTTAACTCTTCACACGTTCCTATAAAAGCAACTTTTTTATTTTCTAAAATAATAAAGCGATCAAGTAAGGTTTTCATACTATCTTTATCATGAGTTACTAAGATGATATTTAAATTAAAACTTTTTTTCAAATTTAAGATGAGTTCATCAAAAGCACGACTGCTATAAGGATCAAGTCCAGAAGTTGGCTCATCTAAAAATAAAAGCTTAGAATCAAGTGCTAAAGCTCTAGCAATAGCGACTCTTTTTTGCATACCTCCACTTAACTCACTAGGATAGAGTTTTAAGACATTTTCATCAAGACCTACCATCTTAATTTTCATATGGACAATTTCTTCGATAGCATTAAAATCTAATTTGGTATATTCTCTTAAAGGGGTGGCTATATTTTCAAAAACAGAAAAAAAACTAAAAAGTGCAGCAAATTGAAAAACCACTCCCCATTTTTTACGTAAAGTTAGAGCATCTTGTTCACTAATACCTCTTAATTTAAATCCTAAAATTTCATATTCGCCACTATCAAAATGTTCTAAAAGAAGCATTTGTTTTAAAAGAACTGATTTTCCACTCCCACTTCCGCCTAAAATTCCAAAAATTTCATTCTCTTTGATTTCGAAATTTACTTTATCATGAATAAGTTTTGATCCAAAATAGGTTGTGATATTATGTGCTTTTATTATCATTAAAATCCAATTTTAGTTAAAAATACAGAAAATATAGCATTAAATGCTATGATCCAAAAAATAGTATCAACAACACTTTTTGTTGTATAAATTCCAATACTTTGGGTTGTTTTTGCTACATTAAATCCTCTAAAATTAGAAATAATTCCTATTAAAAATCCAAATATAGGAGCTTTAATAATCCCTATAAGTATATTTTTAAAATCAATAGCCTCTCTAAAGCGTCTTAAGAATTCTCCAGCATTTATATCAAGACTTAATTTTGCAATAATAATTCCCCCTAAAATACTTACAATATCGCTTATAATAACTATTAAAGGCATAGCGCAAACTAAAGCCATAACTCTTGGGATAACAATAAAATCAAAAGAATTAAATCCCATAGTATTCATAGCAGCGATTTCATCTGTGATTTTCATCACCCCAATTTGTGCTGTATAAGAGCTTGCACTACGCCCTGCTATAATAATTGCTGCAATAAGGGGTGCTAATTCTCTTGTGGCTGAAATTCCTATTAAATCGACGATAAAAATATTGGCCCCAAATTGAGCAAGTTGATAAGCAGCTTGATAGGCTAATACAACTCCCACTAAAAAAGCAGTTAAAATTACAATGGGAAGAGCTTTTAGTATAGAATCTTCTATATGATATAAAAAAGCAATAAATCTAAATTTTTTAGGATTAATTATGCAAAAAAATAAAGAGCTAAAAAATGCACCTAAAAAATAAAAAAATTGTCTAAATGTTTTTAATAAATTTATACTTGATACACCAATGCTAATAAAATAATCTTTATAAGATAATTTACTTTGTTTTTTGGGATAAATTCTTGTGTAATTTTTTTCGCATAAAGTAAAAAAATGAGAAAAATTAGAATTTAGGTTTAGTTTTTGGACTTTGATATTTCTTTGGGTTAAGTCATGTTCTAGAGCTAGAAAAAACCTTACTCCAGCAGTATCTATAAATTCTAAATGGGTAAAATCAATGACAACATTTTTTTGATTTAGTTGTTTATGAAATTTAATTTTTGGAAGATTTGTTTTATCCCAAATTCCAAAAATTAAAAGTTTGTTTAAATTTTCTTCTTCTTGAAGTTTAAAATAGCAAGACATTTTATAATTTAAGTAAAAAATTGCAAAGTTTTGAAGCGCTAAATCCAAAATGCTCAAATACTTCTTTTTCTTTACCGCTTTCCCCAAAGCTTTTCATAATATAAAGTTCATCGCAAAATTCATAAAGTTCATTAGAATTAGCCGCTTCTACACCTATAACTTTACCTTTTAATAATCTTTTTTGATAATCTTTATTTTGTTCTTTAAAAAGTTCATAGCAAGGCATAGAAACGACATTACACGAGATTTTATTTTTTTCAAGTTCGTTCGCAACTTCTAGGCAAAGATTAACTTCGCTACCACTTGCTAAAAGAGTAAATTTAGCATTTTGACTTTCTTTAATCAAATAGGCCCCATTTTCAACATCTCCAAAAACAGGTTCTTTTAATGCTTTTAATTTTTGACGTGATAATACAAAAGCACTCGGAATATCTGCATTTAAAGCAATTTTCCAAGCTTTTACATTTTCAACTCCATCTGCTGGACGAAAAGTCAAAAAATTTGGCATAGCTCTAAAAGTGCTAAGTTGTTCTATAGGTTGATGGGTTGGACCATCTTCCCCAACCCCTATGCTATCATGAGTAAAGATAAAAAAATGTTTTATTTTCATTAAAGCTGCTATTCTTGCAGCAGGTTTTAAGTATTCGCTAAAAATAAAAAATGTGGCAGAGAAAGGCAAAAATAATCCATATCTTGCAAAAGCATTGTTAATAGCTGCCATTGCGTGTTCTCTTATGCCAAAGTGAATGTTTTTACCTTCTATAAAATCTCCCATATCGTGAAGTTCTGTTTTATTTGAAGGTCCTAAATCTGCACTTCCACCTAGAAAACCTTTCAAATTTTTGGCCAAGATATTTAAAATTTCTCCATTGCTATCTCTTGTAGCTAAGTCTTTATCTTTAAAATCAGGGAAAATAATTTTTGAAAAATCAGGATTTAAAAGCTCTTCTAAGAGTTCTTTTTTATCACTGTTTTCTAGCTTTACTTTCCATTTAGCTTCTTCTAAATCCCCAAGCTCTATAGCCCCTTCAAAGCGAATTTTTACATCTTGTGGAATTTCGAAGTTAAGTTCAGGATTAAAACCTGAATTTATTTTGGCTCTTTTAATAATATCTTTTCCCAAAGGAGATCCATGGCTTTTATGTGATCCTTCAAGTTCTAAAGCTTTTTTTGCAATCTTTGTATTGGCTATAATAAGACTAGGTTTTTTGCAATTTTTAGCTAAAATTAAAGCTTCATTAATAGCATTAAAATCATGTCCGTCTATCTCTTGAATTTCAAAATTTTGTGCCTCAAAACGCATTTTTACATTTTCGTTAAAAGCTAATGCAGTATCACCTTCTATGGATATATTATTACTATCATAAATTAAAATAAGATTATCTAGTTGATGAAGTCCTGCTAAAGAGCAAGCCTCATAAGAAATTCCTTCTTGTAGATCCCCATCTCCTAAAAAGCAATAAATTTTATGATTGATAAGCTCTTCTCCTAATAAACAAGCCGCTTTCTTTGCTGCCATTGCAAAACCTACAGCATTAGCTACACCTTGTCCTAATGGTCCTGTGGCAATCTCTATACCCGATGTTGAAATTTCTGGATGCCCTGGAGTTTTAGAATGAAGTTGTCTGAAATTTTTAAGATCTTCTAAACTTAAATCATAGCCACAAAGATGAAGAAAACTATAAATTAAAGCACTTGCATGCCCTCCTGAAAAGACAAGTCTATCGCGGTTAAGCCAATTGGGATTTTTAGGGTTGTGTTTTAAATGAAGACTAAGGGTTGTTAAGACATCGGCCAAACCTAATGCAACCCCTGGATGTCCTGAATTAGCTTTTTCTATCATATCTGCACTTAAAAATCTTAAAGTATCTGCTTGTTTTTGAAGAATTTGTATATCCATAATTTTACCTTTTATTGTAAATATTGTGTAATTAGATTAAATAATGTTTTTGTTAGGTTTTTATCTAAAATTTGAAGATTATTTTTACATTCTTCGATTAATTTTTCTTTATGCAAAATAGCTTGCTCAAGTCCTAGTAAATTAACGAAAGAATTTTTATTGATATCAGATTTTGAAGGCTTACCACTTTCTTTTTCGCTCATTATGACATCGATAATATCATCATTAATTTGGAAAATAAGTCCAAGTTTTAGGCCTATATTGTAAATTTGTTCAGTTTCTTGTGAATTTAATTCACAAATTTCACAGCCCATTTTTAAACTAGCAGCTATTAATTTAGCAGTTTTATGTATGTGCAAAAATTTAAGCTCTTCTAAATTTAGTTTTTTATTTTCAAAAAAACAATCAATGGCTTGTCCTATAATCATGCCATTAATTCCTGCATTGAAAGCAAGAGTTTGGATTAAATTAATTTTAATGCTATCCTTTAGCTTTAAGCGCGAGAGCAATAAAAAAGCTTCAGTATTTAAAGCATCACCTACTAAAATAGCTGTAGCCTCATCGTAAGTTTTGTGCAAAGTTTTAAGATTGCGACGAAAATCAGCATTATCCATAGCAGGTAAATCATCATGAATTAAAGAATAAGTATGAATAAATTCTAAGGCTAAAGCAGCATCTAATGCATCAGGTAAAAGTTTTGGATTTTTAGCTTCTACTACCCCTAAAAGAAGTTGAGCACGAAAGTGTTTTCCTCCAGCTTTAAGCATTGAAGTTAAAGCTTCATTAAAAAAAGGATGAAAACTTTTTATATTTGGAAGGTGATTATTTAAATGTTTTGTAAAAAGTTCTTTCACTTTCTAAGCCTTATGAAAAATTGAAATTCTCCATCTGCTCTAGAATTAATGTCAGTTGCTAAATTATCATAAAAACGACTTAGAGGCAATTTATCACTTTTTCTTTGAATTAAAATATTAAAATCATTGCCTTTGATGAGAATATCTTGTAAATTTTTAAAATCTTTAATAATTTGATTGTTAACGCGTAAAATTTTATCACCGACCATAAATCCAGCTGTGGCTGCTTTGGAATTTGGCTCAACTTTTGTTACAATAAGAGCTTTATTGACGCTTAAACCTAAATTACTTTTAAAGCTTGTTGGAGCTGGTTTTGGTTTATTATTTGGGAGATTAAAATGACTTATATCCTTTTCAAAAACAAGGCTTGATATATTGAGTTCTTGATTGTCTCTTAAAACATTAAAGTAAAGTGTACTTCCTCTATCAGCAAAAAGAATTTTCTCATTAAGTTTTCTTAAGTCTTTTATATTTTCTCCATCAACACTAAGAATTTGATCATTAACTAAAAATTGAGCATTTTTTCTTACATTATGAACATATATTTTATTTTCTCTAATAGTAAAGTCAACTCCAATATCACCCCAATAAACATCATTATATTTTATAAAATGTTTTAAATAGCGATTCCCAATAAAAGAACCATTATTGAGCGCAATACCTAACATATTACAGCAAGGTGTGCTTAAAATTCCAATTTTTGAATTAAAATCAAGTTGATCTTTTTCATTGATATTTTGTGCTAAATACTTGATGTGACCTATATAAGCTTTATTTGGATCTAAAACTCCTACCCAATCGCTACGAGTTAAGTTTTGTTCATCTACCATTTTTGTAGGAATAAGACTAAAATCAGTCCTTACAAGATATAAATTTAAAAAAGGATCGTATTTTACATATTTGTTAAGCTTTGTATTGGGTTTTTTTATAACAGCAAGTAGATTTTCTCCTAAAACAAAAGCATCCATGCCCTCATAGTTTAATTTACTTGCTTTATTTCTTTCATAGCAAGCTGCAAAATCTTCAAATTTAGGTCTTTCTACTGCAAAAGATAAAGAAATTAAAATACAAAAACTTAATAGGAATTTAATCATAATTTTAACCCTCCTAAAACATCAGTAGCCAATGAATTACGATTTTTTGCAACCATAGCTAAAACATCATTTGTAGCCGAAATAAGTAAAATTTGCAAAGATTCTTTATCTTCAAGCAAAGAGTCATCTATGGCAATATCAATAATTTCACCTTTTCCATTTGCGCTTACTTTGACAAGTCCTGCACCACTTTTTGCACAAAATTCTTTTTTATCAAGTTCTGATTCTATAGCCTTTGCTTGTTCTTGAACCTTATTTAAAAGTTCTCCCATTTTTGAAAGATCTAAATTATCAAACATTTATTTTCCTTGATTTTTATAAAATTCTTGAATTATAATTTTATCATTAAAAGGATATTTTCTACCTTTAATTTCTTGATAATTCTCATCTCCTTTACCTAAAATCAAAACTAAATCATCTTGTTCTTTTAATTTTAAAGCCTTATAAATAGCTTCTTTACGATCTGTAATTGTTAAAACTTTTGATTTATTATCAAATCCTTTTAAAATTTCTTCTATGATTGCATCAGGTTCTTCATCTCTTGGATTATCGCTTGTGATAATAGCTGTTTTAGCATAGTGCTCAACAATTTTTCCCATTAAGGGACGTTTGCTTTTATCTCTATTTCCTCCTGCGCCAAAAACAACAATTAGTTTTTTATCTTTAAAGGTATCAAGGATTTTTTCTATTCCATCAGGAGTATGGGCAAAATCAATAATTACATTTTTTGCTATTTCTTCAACTCTTCCGCAAACTCCCCCAAAATTTGAAATAGCAGCTTCTAATTTTTTTAGATCAGGTTTTAAAAGTTCGTTGACAAGGGCACTTGCGGCTAAAAGATTATAAAGATTAAAAAGGCCAAGTAAAGAAGAGTTGATATGAAAGCTTTGATTTTTAGCCATTACAATAGCGGATATTCCCTCATTTAAAGAATAAGCTTTAATATGATAATAAGAAGGATTTTCTATGCCATAAGTAAAAGAGTTTTTTATGTTAAAACGTATGGCTTTTGCATCTTTATTGATAAATTTTATACTTTCATCTGTAAAAAAACTTTCTTTGGCTAAACGATAATTATCAAAATTTTGATGAAAGTCTAGGTGATCTATTGTGATATTGGTAAAGATTTTTGCTTTAAATTTTAAACCCTCAATTCGATTTTGAACTAAAGCATGCGAGCTTACTTCCATTACAAAAAAATCACATTTTTCTTCACTTGCTTTGCTTAAATATTCTAAAGTTTTTAATATAGGTTCTGTGGTTAGAGATTTTTCATTAATTTGTTTATCATTGATAAAAGCACCCCTTGTTCCACAAAGAGCACATTTATATCCTAAATCTAACAAAATAGAATAAATGGCAGCTGCAGTAGTTGTTTTGCCATTTGTTCCTGTTATACCAATAATTTGAATATTTTCATCAATGTTTAAAAGTTTTTTACATTCGGCTACATCAATGATTTTTGCGCCCTTTTCTTTAGCTTGATCGACAAATTGCTTATTTTGATCATTGCACAAGAAAAAGCAATCTTTTTGACATTCTAAAGAATTATCAGTTATAAAGGTATTTTTAAATTTTAGAATCATTTTTCATCTTTAGCAGTTTTTTTTGAATTTTAATAAATTTTTTATTTGCCCAAAAATGTAAAAAAACATCTTCTATATAGTTTAAAGTAAAATCTTTATATCCGTTATCAAGGAGTTTTTCTAGAAATTCTAAAAAATCTTCCCTATCATTGATGACCAATTTTCCAGAATGAATAATATTTTCAAAAGACTTTTTAAAACCGATTTTTTCTTCACTTATTAAAAAATCTTTATAATTAAGGGCATAACCATCTTCAAACTCGCTTTTTGATGCTGTGTTTTTAAATTCAACAGAGTTTAAAATTTGATCAAAATCTTTATCGATAAATTTTAAGCGATAGTTATCTATATAAAATTCAAAAAGTAAAAAAGCTTCTTGAGGATGGCTTAAAGCTAAGTCACAAAGACTTATAAAATTTAGTAAACGTTTGTTTTTTCTTTTTTCATAAGCTAAAGAAAAATAGGTTTTTGCGGTATTAAAATCTTTTTTATAAAAATGATCAATACCAAGCTGTTTATAGTTTTGCAAATTCTTGTGCCCCACCATCTAAATTTATAAGAGTTATATCAGGATGTATATCAATTTTTAATTGTCTTTCAAGTCCGTATTTTAAAGTTGTCCCACTTGCAGAACAACCCTTGCAAGCCCCAATTAAATGCACATAAACTACACCTTTTTTTATCCCTAAAAATTCTAATCCACCGCCATCTCTTTCTAAAATATACATATTTTTCTCTAAACAAGTTTTAACAGGATTTATAAGTTCTTCATCGCTAAAAGGCATCATAGTTTTACTCTTTTTTATAAATTTTTTAAATACTTTAACACGATTGTATTTAAAAAAAGGTAAATTAAACCTTAGTCTATATCTTCTTTATTAGCTAGATTTTCAAGACTTTTTAATCCATCTTCTCCTATAAGATTTTTTCCTCTTAGGGTTCCAAATATAGCATTTAAAGAACTTACGATAGAATGGGAGTTAAAGCTAAGACTTTCTATAGCTCTTGCTCTTTTTTTCCATATATTTTGCATGGCTCTCATTTCGCTTTCTAAATCTTCTTTCATATTTTGGTAGGTTTTTAAAATTAAAGTCATTTGTGTGCTAAATTCTTTAGAATTTAAATATTCATATAAAAGATGATTTTTTTCTTCTTTGTTTTCTAAAGAATTTTTGAGTTTATGAAAATTTATAATGCTTTCTCTAATAACACAAATTGCACTCTTAAATTCATTGAAAGTGCAAATTAAAATTCCTTCCTTAAAATGAATTTTTTGTTGGTCTTTTGGCATAGTTTTTGTAAGCAAAATGGCAAGATCTACTTTTGTTTTAATACTATCTTGTTTAAGTTTATCAAGCCATTCTTTATTAAATTCTTTAGTTCTTTTGCTTTCATATAAAATACTTCCACAAATATTTCCAAAAAGATCTTTGACAATGTGTATACAATCTGCCCCATTAATACCTTTTGGAACTTCTTTAATTTCATCAGTTAAAAATTCGTTTTTTAAAAATTCTTCTATGAGAAGTTCTTGTGCTTCACCTTGGAGTTGTTGTGATCCTTGCTCAGCTTTTCTTTTTGCAGCATCAAGTTCTTTTTTAATGCTTTCAAGTTGCAGTTTTAATTCTTGATGCTTTAATTCTTCTTCATTTCTTTTATGCTCAAATTCAAGGCGTAAGCGTTCTTTTTCAAATTCTAAATTTTTCTTTTCTTGTTCTTTAAATTCTTTAAAAGCTTCTTGTTTGGCTAAGAATTTAATTTTTTCTTCATTTTCTTTTTGTTCTCTTTTTAGTTGTTCATTTTCAGCTTTTAAAAAAAGCAATTCACTTAATTCTTTGCTTTTTTTCTCCAATTCATTTTGCATTAATTGTTTTTCTTTTTCGTGTTCTTTAATAAAAGTTTGAATAAATTGTTCTTTAAACGCATCTTGCTCTTTTTGTGCTGTTTGTTTTATCTCTTCTATTTGATTTTTTAGTCCTTCTTGAATTTTTTGTTTAATAATTTCTTCTTGTTTTATTTTTTCTTCTTCAAGTTTGGCTAAATGTTTTTTATACTCTAGTCTTTTTTCTTCTACTTCTTTATTAAATTCTTGTTTTTGTTTTTGAATTTCTAAATTAGCTTCATTTAAAACTTGAGTATAGAGAGCTTGGTTGATATTTATAAATTCTTTACATTTTGGACATTGAATTTGTTTTTCATAAATTTGCATATTGTTTTCCTTCAATGATATTTTGATATTTTAACACAAATGCAAAGTTTATTTTAAGATTCTTATTAATAGAATTTTTGCATTGAATTTTATTTTTAAGGAAGTTATGCAAAAACTTGTTCCAATTAAAGGGTTTAAAAAATTTAAACTTATTGTCATTTTAGCTTTAATGTCTAGTATAGCCCCTCTTTCTACAGATATGTATTTACCAGCCTTAACTCATGTAGAAGAAAGTTTTAAAACAAGCACTTTCCTAACCCAGCTTTCTTTGGCAAGTTTTTTTATAGCTTTTTCTTTGGGGCAACTTATTTATGGACCTTTAAGTGATATTTTTGGACGTAAAAAACCAGCACTTTTTGGAATTTTGCTTTTTATGATTTCTAGTTTTGCTTGTGTTATGGTTGATAATATTTTTCTTTTTATTTTATTAAGATTTTTTCAAGCTCTTGGTGGATGCGCGGGTATTGTTATAGCAAGGGCTATTGTTAATGATTTATTTGAAATTAAAGAAGCAACAGGAATTTTTGCTTTGATGATGGTTTTTTCTTCTTTAGCACCTATGCTTTCTCCTACTTTTGGAGGAATGCTTCTTAATTATTTTTCTTGGCATAGTATTTTTGTGACTTTATTTGTTCTTGGTATTATTTTATTTTTAATGATACTTTTTGGACTTAAAGAAAGTGCGAATTTAACTCAAAGTCAAAAATTTTCTTTTAAACAAACTTTAAATGTTTATGGTATTGTTTTAAAAGATAAGATTTTTTTAACCTATATATTATCAGCTGCATTAGCTCTTAGTGCTATGTTTGCATATATTACAGGATCTAGTTTTGTTTTTACAAAAATTTTTGATTTGAGCGAACAAAAATTTGCAATACTTTTTGGTATAAATGCTTTTGGTTTTGTTCTTTGTGCAAACATAAATGCGAAACTAGTCTTAAAATATAATTCTGAAAAAATTTTATCTTATGCATTATTTTTAATGTTTATTGCAACTTTAATTTTATTTTTAAGTGCTTTTTTAAACCCTAATTTTTATCTTTTTGAAGTATTAATTTTTATAAGTATAGCTAGTCTTGGTTTTATAGCACCAAATACCACAACTTTGGCTATGGCAAGATTTAAACAATGCTCTGGAACAGCCTCTGCTATACTTGGAACAACGCAGTTTGCCTTAGCTGGATTTATTTCATTTTTTGTTGGAATTATAAATGCAAATACTCCTATAGTTTTGGCACTTTTAATGTGCATGTGCGTTTTTTTGGCAAATGCAGTTTATTTTGCTATAAAATTAAAAAATTTTCTTGTTACAAAAATACTCAACTAAATTTAAATCTTTATTAAAACTCCTACTTTGATTTATCGTTTTGCTAAAATCTAAGAAGATAAATCAAAAAAAAGGAAAAATATGTGGGAGCAAATTTATGATCCTTTGGGAAATATTTGGCTTAGTGCTTTATTTGCATTTTTGCCTATATTTTGTTTTTTGGTGTGTTTGGTTTTTTTTAAATTAAAAGGCTATCAAGCGGGTTTTTTAACGGTTGTATTGGCTTCTTTGGTAGCTTTATTAGTTTATAAAATGCCTTGGAATTTAGTTGGAGCTAGTTTTATACAGGGTTTTATAAATGGAATGTGGCCTATTGCTTGGATTATTATCGCAGCAATCTTTCTTTATAAGCTTTCCATTAAATCAGGTTCTTTTGAAGTCATTAAACAAAGTATGATGAGTATCACCCCTGATCATAGAATTCAAGTTATTTTAATAGGTTTTTGTTTCGGTTCTTTTTTAGAAGGAGCAATAGGCTTTGGTGGTCCTATTGCCATTACGGCTGCACTTTTGGTAGGTCTTGGTTTTAAACCTTTGCAAGCAGCTGGACTTTGTTTGATAGCAAATACCGCTCCGGTTGCTTTTGGAGCAGTAGGGATACCAGTAACCGCTATGTGTGATCTTTTAGGAATTCAAGGTGGGGCTGTTTCTGCTATGATAGGGCGTATGCTTGTGCCACTTTCTTTTATAGTGCCATTTTTTGTTGTCTTTTTAATGGACGGATTTAAAGGCATTAGGGAAACTTTCGCACCAGTTTTTGTAGCATCAATTAGTTTTACTTTAACTCAATTTTTAAGTTCTAATTATTTGGGTGCTGAACTTCCAAGTATTATTTCAGCCGTTGTTTCTCTTGCTTTTACTATAGTTTTTCTAAAATTTTATAAGGTTAAAAATATTTATCGTGTAGATGGAAAAACAGAATTTAAAAATGAATTAAATTTAAATACTAGTTTAATACTTAAGGCTTGGACTCCTTTTATTCTTCTTATTGTGTGTATAATTTTTTGGACTCAGCCATTTTTTAAAGAACTTTTTGCAAAAGATGGAATTTTAGCTTTTACAAGCATTAGTTTAACTTTTAATAATATAAGCGGAGGTATTTTAAGCCCATCAATAGTGGATAGCACAATGTTAAAACCTGTAAGTCTAGGACTTGGGATAGATTTAATTAATGGAAAAAGTGTCGCTCAGGCTGGAACAGCTATACTTTTTGCAGCTTTTTTAACTATAGCTATACTAAAAATTAAAGCAAATGATGCTGTTGAATGTTTTAGTGCAACTTTAAAAGAAATGGCTATACCTTGTCTTACTATAGGTCTTGTTGTGGCCTTTGCTTTTATTTCTAAAAATAGTGGTATGAGCTCAACTTTAGGGCTTGCTTTTGCACATACAGGAGGAGCTTTTTCTTTCTTTTCTCCTATTATTGGTTGGATAGGAGTCTTCTTAACAGGATCAGATACTAGTGCAAATTTGCTTTTTGGAGCTTTACAGCAAATTAGTGCACAAAAACTTGGAGTGAGTGAGGCCTTATTTTTGGCGGCCAACTCAGTAGGAGGAGTAGTTGGAAAAATGATCAGTCCTCAAAGTATAGCCGTTGCTTGTGCTGCTGTAGGACTTGTGGGGAGAGAATCAGAGCTTTTTAAATTTACTCTTAAGTATTCTATAGCTTTTGTTGTTTTGGTAGGAATTTGGACTTGTATTATAGCTTTCTTTTTGCAAGATATTATTCCTCCTATAGTTTTAAAATAGAAAGGTTAATATGAAAAAAGTATATTTTTATGCAACTTGTTTAGGGACAGCTGCTATGCAAGATACAATTTTAAATGCTTTAAAGCTTTTGCGTAGGGAAGGTGTTGAGGTGATATTTAAGAAAAAGCAAACTTGCTGTTCTCAACCTTCCTTTAATTCGGGATATTTTAAAGAAAGTAAAGAAATAGCTCTTTATAATGTAAATTTATTTGATGAACCTTATCCTATAGTAGTTCCAAGCGGATCTTGTGCAGGGATGATGAGTCATGATTATTTGGAACTTTTTAAAGATGATGTGCATTTTGAAAAGGTGAAAAATTTTTCTCAAAGAGTTATAGAGCTTTCGCAGTATTTAGATGAGGTTTTAAATGTGGAGTATGAAGATAAAGGAGAGCCTATAAAAATTACTTGGCATTCTAATTGTCACGCCTTAAGAGTTCAAAAAAGTATTGATGCTAATAAAAATTTGATTAAGAGACTTAAAAATGTAGAACTTATTCCTTTAGAATTTGAAGAGGAGTGCTGTGGTTTTGGAGGAACGTTTTGCGTAAAAGAGCCAGAAATTTCAAACGCTATGGCTAAAAGCAAGATCAAAGATATACAAAATTCAGGTGCTAAATATTTAGTTAGTGCGGATGGGGGCTGTCTTTTAAATATCAGTGGAACGATGCAAAAGATGGGGCTTGATGTAAAGGCTATACATTTGTATGATTTTTTAAATAAACGCTTGCAAGGAGAGAGTCTATGAATAAAATGTCTCATAAAGAAATAGTTAAAATTAAACTCAATGATAAACAAATGCAAGAAAATCTTATGAATGCTATGCATACTTTGCAAAGAAATCGCCTTAAAGTTATCGATGATAAATTTAAGGATTGGCAAGGTTTAAGATCTAAAGCTAAACAAGCTAAAAATAATGCTTTGATGAGTTTAAAAGATAGGCTTTTGGAATTTGAGAAAAATGCTAGTGCAAATGGTATGATAGTGCATTGGGCAGATACCAAAGAAGAAGCTTGTGAATTGATTTATGAACTTATGGTGCAAAAAAATATCACAAAGATTCTCAAGGGAAAGTCTATGGCAAGCGAGGAAATAGGTTTAAATCATTATTTAGAAAATAAAGGTTTTAAAGCAATTGAGACGGATTTAGGCGAACTTATTTTACAGTTAAATGATGAAAATCCTGTCCATATAGTTGTCCCAGCTATTCATAGAAATCGTTATGAGATTGGAAAAATTTTTGAAGAAAAGTTAGGTTCTGCTTTAGAGAGTGAGCCTGAAAAACTTAATGCTATAGCAAGAAAGCATTTAAGAAATGAATTTGAAGGATTGAAGTTAGGTTTAAGTGGGGTCAATTTTGCTATGTCCAAAGAAGGAGCTTTTTGGCTTATAGAAAATGAAGGAAATGGTAGAATGTGCACCACAGCTCCTGATATTCATATCGCACTTTGTGGTATAGAAAAAGTAATGGAAAGTTTTGAAGATGCAGCGACTATGGTATCTTTGCTTACTCCTTCAGCAACAGGGCAGTTTATTCCTACTTATAACAATATCATTACAGGTCCTAGAAAAAATGGTGACTTAGATGGCCCTAAAGAAGTGCATATTGTGCTTTTTAATAATAATCGCACCAATATGCTTTCAAATGAGGATTATTATGAAGCGCTAAGATGTATAAGATGCGGAGCTTGTATGAATTTTTGTCCTGTTTATGATCAAATAGGAGGACATACTTATCAAACAACTTATCCAGGTCCTATAGGAGAAGTGATTAGTCCTAATATTTTTGGCATTGATTATACAGGAGATATTTTAACTTTTTGTTCACTTTGTGGGCGTTGTTCGGAGGTTTGTCCTGTTAGAATTCCATTAGCAGATTTGATTAGAAAATTAAGAAGAGATAAGGTAGGACAAGGAGATAACCCACCAATAGGAGCAAATTTAGTTAAACATAATAAAGCAGAAGCTTTTGCTTTTGCAAGATTTAAAGATTTGGCTACAAATGGGAATTTATGGAAATTTTCTTTATCAAAAGCTCATTATTTTAATTCTTTATTGCATAGTTTTAAAGACTCTTTGCCTGTTATTAAAAATTGGAGTGCTTTTAAAGAGTTGCCACAAATTAAAAAAGATTTATATAAAGAGATAGAAAAGCTTGAAGGAGTGATTTATGAGTAGTAGAATTTTAGAGCTTTCTTCAAAAAGCAAAGAGAGTATTTTAAATAAAATCAAAAATGCTTATAGCGAAAAAGATTTTACCTATATTCCAAGTATTGATCCAATAGATCATATAAATACCAAAGACGATGCTCTTAGTGAATTAAAGCAAAAAATGAGTGATAATAAATACATAGTAGAAGAATGTACCAAAGATCAACTTGAAGAAAAGATCAATGAAATTGTGGCAAAGTATGATTATCAAAAAATGATTTATGGACAAGGCTTAAATTTGGATTTATCAAAAATTAAAGCAAATGAAAAAATTTGTTTTGATAAAAACATAGAAGAATTAAGATCTGAAGTTTTTCAAAGTGATTTTTCTGTGATTCACGCAAGGGCAGGGGTAAGCTCTCATGGCGTGGCTTTAGTGCTTTCAAGCAAAGAGCAACCTAGAATGCTTTCTTTGGCTCCAAAACTTTGCATAGTTTTACTTCAAAAAGAAAATATAGTGAAAAGTCTTAGTGAAGCTTTAAATTTGGTAAAAAAAGAAAATAAAATTTTGCCAAGTAATATTTTATTTATTGCAGGGCCATCAAGAACGGCTGATATAGAGCTTATAACTGTTTTTGGAGTGCACGGACCCCAGCAAGCTCATATTATATTGTATTGATTTTTTTAAAATCAATACAAGATTTAAGCCAGAGTAGTTTTGTTTTAAAGTCTTTTTTAAATAAGCGAAATGTTATTTTAAATCTTAGTCCAAGTTTCATTTTTTGAAGTAGTTTTTTTGTATGCAAGTAAGAAATAGGATAAATTCAAGCATATAAAAATCTGTATAATAAGAACAAGTTTTAATTAAAAATGGATCTTTTTTATATTTTTTATTTTGGTGAATAAAATTGAAAATATTAACAGCAATTATTAACTAAAAATGTCTAAATGATTCTAAGTTTGTTCTATTAATACCACGAATTATAATCATTAAAGCCATAAATTTAGATAATTTTATTTTTAATTTTTAGGTAATAGTGATAAAATTTTACTTTCTTTTTTAAAAATTTATATTTTAAATAAGAAAGCTCTTTTAAGTCATAAGAGCATTTAAGAATTTCTTTTTCAAGGTGAAAGAAAAAATATTTTATAATAAATTGATCTAAATTTGAATTTTGAAGAAGAATTAAAATTGATTTATAATCTTTTAAATTTTTTTGTAATTGCTCTTTTGTTTTTCTTTTTGAAATAGAATTTTCATTAAAATTATAAAAATATCCTATAAAATTAGCAGTTTGTATGCTAGGGTTGATAAGAAATGCAAAGACTAAAAGATCTTCTGCTATAGTCAGTCTTAAAAAAGGATTAAGTTTTTGAAGATTTTTTAAATAAAAGTCTTTTTGTATGAGACAAAAACAAACATTAAAATCAATTCCTTTATAATGCATCATTTTATTTTTTAATTCTTCATAATCCTTATAATTAGGCAGATTTTCTTCTATACCCCCCCCCATCTCATCAATCTTAGCAAAACCAAATCTAAGCAAATTGGCTTCTTTAATCTCTTTTAAAGCTAACTCACAAGCATTTAAAGCTAAGGTATCATCAGGATCTAAAAACATTATATAAGGTGAGTTTGAATTTAATACCCCTATATTTCTACTTGCAAAGGTTCCTAAATTCTTCTCATTATGAACAATTTTAATTCTTTTATCTTTTAAAGCTTCTTCTTTAGCTATTTTAATACTATTATCACTTCCTAAATCATCTACCACAATAATCTCTATATCTTTAAGACTTTGATTTATACAACTATCTAAAGCTTTTTTTATATATTTTTCTACATTAAAAGTTGGAAGTATAATAGAGACTTTAGGCATATTTAACCTTTATAGTTATTTGATTTGTCAAAATTTAAGTTTTAAAGACTTTTTATAAATTTGAAATGTCTATTTTATCAAAAAAAAAAAAAAATAAATTTTTTAAATAAAAAATAAATAATTTAATTTTATTTATGATTAAAAAATATTAAAATTAATCTTTTATTTAAAAGGAACAAAATGGATTTTTCTAAAATAAGCGTGATTATAATAGTTAAAAATGCTGAGTCTACTCTAAAAGAATGTTTGAATTCTTTGCTTTGTTTTGATGAGATTATTTTAGTGGATAATCAAAGTTCTGATAATACTTTAAAAATTGCTTATGAATTTAAAGAAAAATTCTCCGCTTTACACATCAAACAAAGTGAATTTATAGGTTTTGGACCTTTAAAAAATTTAGCACTTTCTTATACTACAAATGATTGGGTATTAAGCATTGATGCAGATGAGGTTTTAGAAAAAGAATGTATTGAAGAATTAAGAAAGCTTGAATTAAAAGAGCAAAACATTTTAGCTTTATCGCGTAAAAATCTTTATAAAGGAGAATGGATTAAAGCTTGTGGATGGTGGCCTGATTATGTTTTGCGTGTATTTAATAAAAACTTTACTAAATTTAATGATAATTTAGTCCATGAAAGCCTTATTTTGCCTCCAAAAGCCTTAAAAATTTACCTTAAAAATGGATTTAAACATTATGCTTTTAATAATATTTCACATCTACTTGATAAAATGCAAAGGTATTCTTCACTTTGGGCAGAGCAAAATATGCATAAGCAAAGTAGTGTATTTTTGGCAAGCTTAAAAGGAATTTGGACTTTTTGTAGGAATTATTTTTTTAAAAAAGGTTTTTTATATGGATATAAGGGCTTTATTATTAGTGTTTGTAATGCTTTGGGAGCTTTTTTTAAGTATATGAAGCTTTATGAGTTTTCAAAAGAAAAGCCTAAAACTTGTGCTTTAATTATCACTACCTATAATGAGCCAAAACGTTTAGCCCTTGTGCTTGATAGTGTTAAAAATCTTAGTTTAATACCTGATGAAGTGATTATCGCAGATGATGGGTCCAAAGAGGATACAAAAAATTTAATTAAGGAATACCAAAAAAAATTTCCTTGCCCTTTAAAGCATTCTTGGCAAGAGGATAAAGGTTTTAGAGCTGCTAAGAGTCGTAATGATGCTATTGGACTTTCAAATTCTGAATATACCATTTTAATCGACGGAGATATGATTTTAGAAAAAGATTTTATCAAAGATCATTTAAAATTTGCTCAAAAAGGTTTGCTTTTGCAAGGTTCTAGAACTATTTTAAATGAAAATGAAAGTAAAAAAATCTTAGAAAAAAAGGACTTTAATCTAGCTTTTGATAAAAAAGGCTTTAAAAATAAAAAAAATAATCTTTTAGCCCATTTCATTTATAAATTTTCAAAGATTGATAAAAAATTCTTTAAAAAACATATACTTATAAAGGGAAGCAAAACTTGTAATATGAGTTTTTATAAAAGTGATTGGCAAGCTATTGGTGGTTTTAATGAAAATTTTGTTGGTTGGGGCAGAGAAGATAGTGAATTTGTAGCAAGATTTTTGTTTAATAATGGTAAATTTAAAAGAGTGAAATTTAGTGCCTTGGCTTATCATATTTATCATAAAGAAAATACTAAAAATATGCTTGAAATTAATCATCAGATTTATTTAGATACCATAAAAAATAAAAAAATAGATTGGAGATAAATGAAAATTTTGCTTATCATTGGAGATATTACCTTAAAAGGAGGAGCTGAAAGGGTTGTGAGTAATTTGGCAAATCTTTTTTATGATAAAGGCTTAGATATTGAAATTTTAAGTTTTTATAAAAAGAATGAAAAGCCTTATTTTTTCATCAATCCTGATATAAAAATCAGCTTTTTTCATCAAAAAGGTCATGATGAGATTAAAAAGGGATTTTATAAATTTGTTTATAAGTATTATGAAAGTTTTATTATCAAAAATAGATACAAAGACAAAGACTATATTATTTATAATAACTGCACTCAATTTCCTTTTTTTAAAAATAAAAATACACGTTATTTAAAAATTCAGCATTCTAAACTAAAAATTCTTAAAAGGGATAAATTCTTTGATACTTTGATAATTCTTTCTTCTAAAGAGCTTAGCACTTGGCAAAAGTATTATAAAGATGTAAGGCTTATACCCAACTTTTTATCATCTTTACCAAAAGAAAAGGCAAATTTAGAACAAAAGATTATACTTTCTATAGGCAGAATGACAAATGAGGATACAAAAGGTTTTTTTAGACTTTTAGATATATGGAAAGTTATTCAAAAAGAAAATAGCGGGTGGGGGTATAGGCTTCATATAGTAGGAGAGGGTGAAGCTAGAGAAAAGCTCTTAGATAAAATCAAACAAGAAAAAATTGAAAATGTAATGATAAAGCCTTTTGTCAAAGAAATTGAAAAGGAATATTTAAGTGCAAGTATTTATGCGATGACGAGTTATTTTGAAGGTTTGCCTATGAGTTTGCTTGAAGCTTCTTCTTTTGCTTTACCTTGTATAGCTTTTGATATAAATTCTGGTCCTAGCGACATTATAGAAGATGGAAAAAGTGGCTTTTTGATTAAAGATGGAGATTTAGGGGAATTTGCTTTAAAATTGCAACTTTTAATGAATGATTTAAATTTGCGTAAAAGTATGGGACAAAAAGCGAAAGAGCTTGTAGAGCTTAAGTTTTCTAAAGAAGTAGTTTTTAAAAAATGGCAAGAAAATTTATCTTAATTTGCACTTTAGTTTTCTTAAAAAATTATAGAGTTTTATTTTTTTCTTAAGAAATTTATATCTTAAATAAGAAAGTTCGTTTAAATCATAAGATAATTTAAAAATTTCTTTTTCAAGATAAAAATCGAATTCTTTAATGATAAATTTTTCTAAATTTGAATTTTTTATTATTTTTGAAACTGTTTTAAAATCTTGCAAATTTCTTTGTAAATGTTCTTTTGTTTTTTTGTGTGGATTTGAAAGAGAACTCTCGTTAAAATTATAAAAATATCCTATAAAATTAGCAGTTTTTATACTAGGGTTAATAAGAAATGCAAAGGCTAAAAGATCTTCTGCCATATTTATTTTATAAGAAGATAGATGTCTTATAGTATCAAGATAAAAATCTTTTTTGAATAAAATACTCCAGATATTCCATAAATACTTATATGAGGATTGTTTGATAATATTTTTTAATTCTTCATAATCCTTATAATTAGGTAGATTTTCTTCTATACCCCCCCCCATCTCATCAATCTTAGCAAAACCAAATCTAAGTAAATTAGCTTCTTTAATCTCTTTTAAAGCTAGCTCACAAGCATTTAAAGCTAAGGTATCATCAGGATCTAAAAAAGTGATATAGGGTGAATTTGCGTTTAGAGCCCCTTGATATCTAGCAGCTAGTAGACCTAAATTCTTCTCATTATGAATAATTTTAATTCTTTTATCTTTTAAAGCTTCTTCTTTAGCTATTTTAATACTATTATCACTTCCTAAATCATCTACTACAATAATCTCTATATCTTTAAGACTTTGATTTATACAACTATCTAAAGCTTTTTTTATATATTTTTCTACATTAAAAGTTGGAAGTATAATAGAGACTTTAGGCATATTTAACCTTTATAGTTGATTTGATTTGTTTTAAATTCTAAAGATCTAAGAATTTAATTTTTTTATAATTTTTATGAAAATTAAATAATTCTTGATCTATAACCATATTTTTTATAATGAAAAATAATTTTTAAAAGCTTTAATATCACGCTAAAACTTCCTTTATTGGATCTTCTAGCATAAAAAATACTTTCTCCTAAAACGCAACAAAGTCCAAATTCTTCATCTTTTATTTCTTTAATGCACTCTAAATATTTCTCATCATTTTTACTTTTAACGAGTGAAGCAATTTTAAAAAATTTATAATTATTACAAAATTTTAAAGCCATAAAACCTAAAGCGGCTACATATAAGTATTCTTTAATATGCTTTTTTTCTTCTAATAATTCTTTATTAAAGATAGGTGTTATACTTGCCATATCCCACCAATAATCATTGATATTTTTTCCATCGGCATTTATATGAGATTTAAGATATTTCCAAGGTTTTTCACCATAATGTAAAATTTTTGGATTTTTAAAACTTTGATTAAATTCTTCTCTAGTGAAATTAAGTCTATTGCTATTTTCATCTTTGCAAATGGCATAAACATAAGTAATAATGTTGAAATTATAAGCAAAGTCTAATCTTAGAATTTGATTTTTTAAAACAAAATTTAACAAATCTTGATCGGCTGCTTTAATATAAAAGCATTTTTTTGCAAGTTCATGGGCTTTTTCTTCTACTTTTTCTTTTTTATATTTTTCAAAATTAATAAGTAAAAATCCTGCATTAAAATAATTTTTATCAAAATAAAAAGTAATTTTTTTATCTTTTTCTTTAAATTTAATCTTTCTTTTCTTAGAGCCTGGATCATTTACGCTAGCTACAATTTTATCTTTTAAATCTATGGCAAAAAGTTCTCTTACATCGAAAAAACAAAGCATATCAGAATCAAGATAAAGACAGTTTTTAATATTATCATCTAAAACAGAATTAATTTTTAATCTATAATAAGACAAATAATTACTATATGCTGCTCCTGATTTTGGAAAATCTTTAAAAAGCTCATCTTTAAAAATATGAATTAAAATTTTACAAGGATAAATATTGTTTAATTCTTTTTCGAGTAATCTAAGTTTTTCTTCTGTTTTGGGACTTATAAAATTGCTTAAAATATGAAAAATATAACCTTCTTCTTGTTGTTCTTTATTTAGAGAATCAAATTTTAAATAAGAATATGAATCAAGAGTATTATTATCTTTTAAAGGTCTAAAATCTTCTTGATCACAAAAATCTTTAAATTTTTTTGATAAATTTGTATTTTTGATGATACTTGTTATTAAAACAGCACTATATTTGATATAGTTTTCATCGGCACTCATAATAATATGGAACATTTTGATCCTTAAAATCTTGTTCCAAGTGTAAATTCAAAAGTGCTTGTATCATCACCTTTCTTTTTGTTAAGAGGTTTGGCAAAGATAAGCTGTAAAGGGCCAATTGGAGTTATCCATTCTACACCAACTCCCGTGCTCATTCTTTTGATTTCATCAAGATTTACTTTTCCTATCATACCATAATCAAAAAATACACTTCCGCGTAGCTTGATTCTATCTATAAGAGGAAAACTAAGCTCTACGGAATTTGCAAAAGCTATAGTCCCACCTATTTCATCTCCCCAGCGATTTTTAGGGCTTAATGTTCTATTTTCAAAACCACGTACAGATTGAATCCCGCCTAAATAAATTCTTTGATTGATTGGCAGATAACCAGTATCCCATACCTTATAAAAACTTGCCTTATAACGATAGATAAGATCATATCCAATAAAATCTTGCAAGCCTTGATAAAAATTAAATCTAGTGCTTGATGAAATAAATTTTTGCTCTCCTCCAAGTCCTGCAAACTCTAATCCAGTCGAGGCAATGAAACCTGATCGAGGTAAATAATAATCATCTGTATTATTAAATCCTATAGTTGGGGTAATAGAGCTTTTTGTAGTTTCTCCAAGACGATAACCAGTTCTTTGAAGAGTAGGGCTTAGCTTATAAATATTACTTTTTTCAAGATTGTAGGTTAAACTTGCACTGAAATATCTTGCAAATTGTCTTCCTACTGTTATATCAAAACCATAATTTCTTTCAGAATAATTATCCCACTCATAATCACTAGAATAAATTGATCCGCCAAGACTATATTTTGAATCCAAAACCCTTGGATTTACAAGAGAAATCCTTCCAGAAAGAGTTTCATCATCTTTATCAACATTAACAGAGCTTTTAATACCAGAACCAAAGATGTTAGTATCGGATAAGGAAGCATTAAGAAGTATTCCATTGCTTGATCCATATCCTATACCGCCTGAAATCGTTCCTGTAGAAGTTTCTTTAACTTCTACAATTAAATCAACATGGGTATTATCAACTTTTTCTTCTTTTATGTTAACATCTTCAAAATATGAAGTTCTTCTTAAAGCATTTCTTGAATCATCTAAATCAGTTCGATTGTATAAATTTCCTTCTGTAAGATAAAGCTCTCTTCTGATAACTCTATCTACAGTTCTTGAGTTGCCTGAAATAATCACATTTCTAATATAAACTTTTTCATGAGGTATTACTTTAAAAACAACAGAAGCTTCTTGCGTTTGGTCATTTTTTTGTATATCAGGAATTACTTCAACAAAAGCATAACCAAGATTTGCACTTTGTGTTTCTAGGGTTTTAATATCTTTTCTAATATTTTCAATATTGATAGTTTTATTAACTTGAGATTTTAAATCTTTGACTGTTTTTTTATTGCTTTCTTCGTCAAATAAAGGGTTTTCTATAATAATTTCTTTAATTTTATAAGGTTTTCCCTCTTGAATAAAATAAGTAAGATTAGCCTTATAAGTATCTGTATAAGTTCTTAAAAAAGGTTCTGAAACTTTGACATCTAAATATCCTTTTTTCATGTATTCATCACTTATACGTGAACTATCATTGCTTAATTCAAAAATTTTTAATTTTCCATCATTTCTTCCCCACATCCAGCCCATAAATTCTTCTTCTTTATTGACAATAACAGGTTCTACATCTGAATAAGAAAATTTCTTAGCACCACTTAAATAAACATTATTTATAATAATATTTTCGCCTCTATTGACTATAAATTCTATTTCTAAACCATCTGTATTTTCTAGATATTTTTTCTTAAATTCTACTGTTGTATCAAAAAAACTTCTTGTCTCATAATATGATTTGATTCTTTGGCTTGCTTCCTTGATGCTTGCTTCATCAAATAAACTTCCTTTTTTAATACCCAAAACGCTTTCAATTTGCTTTCTATCGTTTGAAGCTACTCCGCTTATGGTTATTTTAGCAATTGTAGGTTTTTCTGTGAGAATAAAGTTTATGATTCCATTTTTTTCTTCAACAGCAATATTATTAAAATAATTTTGTTTGTATAAATTTAAAATTGCTTGATTAATGTCTTCTTCTTTTAAGGTATTTCCTACTTTTAAACCGCTAATATTTAAAGCGGTTTCATTAGAAAGATGATAAAGTCCACTAAATTTAATTTCCTTAATAATAACTGCATTAGAGAAAGTACAAAAAACACAAATACTGATAAGTTTTTTCATTTATTTTTGCCTAGATTTATTGAAATTTCTTTTTATTAAAGAGTTTTGCTTTGAATAATAGCAAAAAAAATTTAATAGTTTTTAAAAGTCTTAGAATTACATTTTGAATTTTTTATATTTTTGATTAAAAATATTAACTTAAATTTAATAAAATTATTTTTAAAGATTATTAAAACGTAACTAGTTGGACATGTAATGGCGCAAAAAAGAGGGAAAAGAAAAAATTTTTTATTTATTTTGATTTTAGTTTTCATTGCTTTATTTGGATATTTTTTAAATAATTTAAGTATTTTTGAAAAAAATAAACCAGAAATTTTTGTTAATGATATTGTTTATAGTAATTTGAAAAATCCTATTTTAATACGTGTTAAAGATGATGAGAGTGGATTAAAAAATATAAAAATTACTTTAAAAAAAGATTCTAATGATCCAGGTATTATTTTAATGGATCAAAAAGTAAACCAAAAAAACGATATAACTTTAGAGATTAATCTTCCCAAGCTTGCTTATAAAGAAAAGATTAAATCTTATATTATGGAAATTGAGGCACATGATGCAAGCTTTTGGAATTTTTTCTCAGGAAATTATATTCAAAAATCTGTTTTTATAGATATTGATGATGCAAACCCTAAATTAAAAGTACTAAGCAATTCTTATCAAATAGAACAAGGTGGTGTTGCTAGTGTTGTTTTTAAAGTAGAAGATAAAAATTTAGATCAAGTTTATATCCAAACAGATAAAGGGAAAATTTTTAAAGCCACGCCTTATATCAAAGATGGCTATTATGCTTCTTTGATTGCTTGGGATGCAAAAGATGATTATTTTAGAGCTTATATTATAGCTACTGATAAAGCTGGAAATACCACAAAAGAAAGAATAAGATATTATTTTGTTAACAGAAAATATCGTGTTTCTAACATTAATTTAAGTGATAAATTTTTAGATACTAAAATAAAATTTTTAGCCTCAGCCCATATGAGTGAAGAGGATGCTTCTAAATTAAATAAGACTCAGAAATTTAAATTTGTAAATGAAACTTTAAGATTAGCTAATGAAAATTTAATCCATAAAATTACTTCAGAAGTTCCAGAAGAGAGTATAGAAGATTTTAATTTAAATCTCTTTTTACCTCTTAAAAATGCTATGAAAGTTGCTGATTTTGCTGATCATAGGTTTTATTTTTACAATGGTGAATTTGTAAGTAGTGGATATCATATGGGATTAGATTTAGCAAGCACAGCTTTTGCTCCAATTATTAGTAGTAATTCTGGTAAAGTTGTTTTTGCCGAAGATAATGGAATTTATGGTTTAAATATAATTATTTATCACGGTTTTGGAGTTTATAGTCTTTATGGGCATTGTTCTTCTAAAAATGTTGATGTGAATGAAAATGTAAAACAACAAGATATTATAGCAAATACAGGATCAAGTGGTTTGGCATTGGGGGATCATTTGCATTTTGAAGTTTTAGTTCAAGGTGTAGAAACAAGACCAGAGCAATGGCAAGATAAAATTTGGCTCAAAAATAATATTTATAAAGTTTTAGAAGATGGAAAAAAAATGATTTTAAGTGAGAAATGAGTATGAAACAATTAACTATAGCAAAACCTGTAAAAGGTGTAGGGATAGGACTTCATAAAGGAGAACCTATAGAAATTATTTTAGAACCTTTGGAAGCTAACAGCGGTATCGTTTTCTTTAGAAAAGATCTTAATATTTCTTATAAAGCTGAACCAGCAAATGTAATTAACACTCAAATGGCAACAGTTATTGGAGATCATAGAGGCTATGTATCTACAATTGAACATTTAATGAGTGCAATCAATGCTTATGGAATTGATAATATCCGTATAGTTTTAAATGCTAATGAAGCTCCTGTAATGGACGGAAGTAGTATTAGTTTTTGCATTATGCTGGATGAAGCGGGCATTAAAGAACTTGATGCTCCTAAAAAAGTGATGGTGATTAAAAAAACCATTGAAGTAAGAGATGGTAATAAATTTGTAAAACTTATCCCAACAAAAGAACCAAAGATCAATTACACAATTAAATTTGATAATGCTGTAATCGGAGAGCAAAATTATTGTTTTGAA
This sequence comes from Campylobacter novaezeelandiae, assembly GCF_018968685.1. Lineage (NCBI taxonomy): Bacteria > Pseudomonadati > Campylobacterota > Epsilonproteobacteria > Campylobacterales > Campylobacteraceae > Campylobacter > Campylobacter novaezeelandiae. Next base: position 135,566 of record NZ_CP076657.1, read on the forward strand.
TTTAGTAAGAAAAATTATATAGAAAATATCGCAAGAGCTAGAACTTTTGGATTTTTAAAAGATGTTGAAAAACTAAGAGCTATGAATTTGGCACTTGGAGGCAGTTTAGAAAATACTATCGTTGTTGATGATAATCGTATTTTAAATCCTGAAGGTTTAAGATTTAAAGATGAATTTGTGCGTCATAAAATTTTAGATGCTATTGGAGATTTAACTTTGCTTGGATATAGGGTATTTGGAGATTATATTTCTTATGCTGGAAGTCATCATTTAAATCATTTACTTACAAAAGAGCTTTTAAAAGATGAGCAAGCTTATGAAATCATTACACTTGAAAAAGATTATGAAAAAGATTATGAAAAGGTTTTTGCATAAAAAATTTAACTCTTTTACTCAATGCTTTATCAAGTCCTTTGATGCTTGGTGTTTATCAAGAAAATATTTTAATTAAAAAATATACAAGTGAAGAAAAAGCCAGCGAATTTTTACCAAAAATTTTAAATTCTTTATTGAAAGAATTTAATTTTTCAAGATTAATTTATGCCAATGGACCTGGATCTTATATGGGAATTAAAATTTCTTATATGAGTTTAAAAACCTTAAGTATAGTAAAAAATATCCCTTTATATAGCATAAGTGCTTTTGAGCTTAATGATTTTAAGCCTATTAAAGCTAATAAGGATTTTTGTTTTGTCTACAAGAAAGATGAGATTATTTTAGAAAAAAATACTGCTGGTGACTTTTTTTTACCTTTAAATTTAGAGAAAATTAACATAAATAATGATAATTTGCCTTTTTATTTTTTAGATGTAATTTAGGATAAGCTGTGAAAATTTTAGTCCCTGCTACAAGTGCGAATTTAGGACCAGGGTTTGATTGTTTGGGTCTTAGTTTAAAACTTTTTAATGAAGTAGAAATTAAAAAAGCCTCTTTAACTAGTGTAAGCATTAATGGAGAAGGAAGTGATAATGTTTATCTTAAAAAAAATAATCTTTTTCTTTCTATTTTTCATGGAATTTATGAAAAACTAAATGGGAAAAGAGATAATTTTCAATTTATATTTCATAATAACATACCATTATCTAGGGGCTTAGGAAGTTCATCGGCTATAATTGTTAGTGCTATAAGTGCAGCATATTTAATGTGTGATATGAAGTTAGACAAACAAAATATTCTTAATGAAGCTTTAAAATATGAAAACCATCCTGATAATATAGCACCAGCTGTTTTTGGTGGTTTTGTTTGTTCCTTGGTAAAAGATAAAGAAGTATTAAGCATTAAAAAAGAAATCGATATCAATTTAAGGGCCATTGTAGTTATTCCAAATATCACAATGAGTACAGAAAAAAATCGTCAAATTTTACCTAAATTTTTGAGCTTGAGTGATAGTGTTTTTAATTTAAGTCATGCATCTTTTTTAACGGCTTGTTTTTTAGAGAAAAAATATGATTTGTTAAAATTTGCAAGTGAAGATAAACTCCACCAATTAAATAGAATGAAAAATTTACCAGAGCTTTTTGAAGTGCAAAAATGTGCTTTAAAAAATAAAGCCTTAATGAGCACTCTTTCAGGTTCTGGATCTAGTTTTTTTTCTTTGGTTTATAAAGAGGATGCGCAGTTTTTATTTGAAAAAATGAAAGAGGCTTTTCCTCATTTTAAAATAAAACTTTTGGAATTTGATAATAATGGGCTTGAAATTTGCTAAAAAATATAAAAAAAAGATATAATTTTGAGAAATCATACACCTATTAGAATGTGCATTGTTTGCAAAGAACGTTTTGAACAAAGATCATTGTTTAGATTTAAAATTATTTCAGGAAAGATTGAACCTCATTTTAAATGCGGACGCAGTTTTTATTTGTGTTCTATATGTATTTTAAAAGAAGATAAAATTTTGCAAAAAGCATTTTCTAAAATGTGTAAAAATTTAACTATGAAAATTACTCAGCAGGATTTAAAGGAGATATTTTTAGATGGCAAAAGTTAGAATTTATGAAATTGCAAATGAAGCAGGATATTCAAGTAAGGAGATTATAGAAAAAGCAAATGAACTAGGACTTGATATCAAATCAGCGTCAAATGCTGTAGATCCAGAGGTTGCAGCTGCAATTTATGAATATATACAAACTAAGATTATTCCAGAAGCTTTTAAAAAAACTCAGAGTCCTGCTAAAAAAGAAAAAAAAGAAGTTAAAAAAATAAAAAAAGATTTTAAGCAAGAAGAAATTAAGCAAGAGGTTAAGGCTAAAGTACAAATCAAGCAAGAAGAACAAATTCAAGTTAAAGAAGAAAACAAAGAAGAAAAAGAAAGTTTAGCTAGTGCGACTTTGGCAAAACGAAGAGGACTTGTGATTGTTAAAAAGAAAAATAATGAAGCTAATAATGAAGAAAAAAAAGAAGAAGTAAAATCTAATACAACTCAAGAACGTATTAGTCTATCAATGATTTTTTCTAACAATGAAGAAAATGTAAAACCAGTTAAGAAAAAAGATAAAAAACCTTTTGTTGCAACAAAAAAAGAAAATACTCAAAAAATGGATTTTTTAAGTGACCATGAATTTGCAGATATTTCTTTAGATGATGAGGATGAGGTGGTTTTACCTGATTTTAGTGTTAAAGAAGAGGAAAAACCTCAAAATACTATAAAAAAACAACCCAACTTTTTACGTCAAGCAGTGGGAAATTCTGCTGGTTTTGGTATGGAAGGAGGTATTCAAAGAAGAAGTCGTAAAAAACCTCCTAAAAAAGTTGAAAAAAAAGAAAATGCAGTTATTACTAGTATAGAAATTCCAAAAGAAATTAGAGTATATGAATTTGCTGATAAAATAGGAAAAAGCACAGGAGAGATCATTTCAAAGCTGTTTATGCTTGGAATGATGACAACAAAAAATGATTTTTTAGATGAAGATGCGATTGAGATTTTAGGTTCAGAATTTGGCATAGAGATTAATATTATCAATGAGGCAGATGAATTTGATTATGTAAAAGATTATGAAAGCGAGATTGATGAAAAAGATTTGGTTACTAGAGCTCCTGTAATTACTATCATGGGGCATGTTGATCATGGTAAAACTTCTTTGTTGGATTATATTAGAAAATCACGAATTGCAAGTGGTGAAGCAGGCGGAATCACTCAGCATGTGGGTGCTTATATGGTTGAGAAAAATGGACGTAAAATTACTTTCATTGATACTCCAGGTCACGAAGCTTTCACAGCAATGCGTGCAAGAGGAGCTAGTATAACTGATATTGTTATTATTGTTGTGGCTGCTGATGATGGGGTAAAACCTCAAACTAAAGAAGCGATAAATCACGCAAAAGCCGCTAATGTGCCTATTATTATAGCAATTAATAAAATGGATAAAGAAGGTGCAAACCCTGATATGGTAAAAACACAACTTGCAGAACTTGATATCTTGCCAATTGATTGGGGTGGGAGTTATGAGTTTGTAGGAGTTTCTGCTAAAACAGGAATGGGCATTGAAGATTTACTTGAAATAGTGCTTTTACAAGCAGAGATTTTAGAACTTAAATCAAACCCAAAAGCCTATGCAAAAGCAAGTATTATAGAAAGTTCTATCCAAAAAGGTCGTGGTGCAGTGGCTACAATTATCGTTCAAAATGGAACTTTAAAAGTTGGAGATACTATTGTAGCAGGTGAATCTTATGGAAAAGTGCGTGCCATAACTGATGATCAAGGTAAAACTCTAAAAGAAATTAAACCAGGCGAATGTGGTGTGATTATAGGACTTAGTGAAGTTACAGATGCTGGAGAAATTTTAATTGCTGTAAAAACAGATAAAGAAGCAAGAGAATACGCTAATAAACGTCATGAATACAATCGCCAAAAAGAGTTAAGTAAATCAACCAAAGTCAGCATTGATGAACTTGGTGCTAAAATTAAAGAGGGCAATATAAAAGCCTTACCAGTTATTTTAAAAGCAGATGTACAAGGAACACTTGAAGCTTTAAAATCATCTTTGGAAAAATTAAGAAATGATGAAATTAAAGTTAATATTATTCATAGTGGGGTAGGAGGTATCACACAAAGTGATATAGAGCTTGCAAGTGCAAGTGAAAATTCCATAGTGCTAGGTTTTAATATACGACCAACAGGTGAGGTTAAAGAGCGTGCTAAAGATAAAGGCGTGGAGATTAAAACTTATAATGTAATTTATAATCTTTTAGATGATGTAAAAGCCTTGCTTGGTGGCATGATGAGTCCTATTATTTCAGAAGAGCAACTTGGACAAGCAGAAATCAGACAAGTGATCAATGTACCAAAAATTGGGCAAATTGCAGGTTGTATGGTAACTGAAGGAGTGATCAATCGTGGAGCTAAAATTCGCCTTATTCGTGATGGGGTTGTTGTATTTGAAGGCAATGTAAGCTCTTTAAAACGCTTTAAAGATGATGCTAAAGAAGTTGCTAAAGGCTATGAGTGTGGTGTTGGAATACAAGGATGTGATGATATGCGTGTAGGAGATTATATAGAAAGTTATAAAGAAGTTGAGGAACAAGTTAGTTTATGAATGTAGCTGAAATTAAAAAGCTTCGCACAGAAAGCATTTTAAAAGAACTAATCCCAGAGGCTTTAGCAAATTTAGATGATGAGAATTTGAAAAATCTCTGCGTGGTAGATGTAGAGTGCAAAAAGGGCAGATACGATGCTTTTGTATATCTTGATAAGATGTTTTTTAATGTCCATGAACAAGAAAAGATTTTAAATTCTTTAAAGAAGGCTAGTAAGGCTTTGCAAAATTATTGCATGAGTGAGCAGGGTTGGTATAGATGTCCAAATTTCCATTTTAAATTTGATGATAGATTAGAATATCAAAATCATATGGATGCTTTATTTGAAAAAATAAAAAAGGAAAAAAATGAATCTTGAGGCTTTATGCAAAGAAGCGGGACTTGATTTTTACGATGATGAGCTAGTTAGTGAAAATACTAAGAAAATTTATCGTGTTTATGTGATGAAAAAAGGTGGGGTAAATTTAGATGATTGCGCAAGATTAAGTGAAATTTTATCTCCTCTTTTTGATGTCGAGCCACCTGTAAATGGAGAGTATTTTTTAGAAGTATCCTCGCCTGGACTTGAAAGAAAGCTTACTAAATTAGATCATTTTAAAAAAAGCATTAATGAACTTGTAAAAATTACTACTAACGAAAAAGAAAAACTCAAGGCAAAAATCATTAGCGTAGAGGATGAAAATATCACTTTAGAAAATTTAGAAAATCAAGAAAAAATTACCTTAAATTTTAATGATATTAAGAAAGCTAGAACTTTTGTGGAGTGGTAAGAAATCTAAATATGATTTAAAAATAGTATAATTTAAGGATTTTTGTAATGTGGAATTTAGATGAAAAAAAATTACAAGAAATGCTTGATGGCTTTTTAAATTTTCAAGAAGTATGGACTTTAGAAAAAGTTAAAAATATGACTCTTGAAGAATATACTAACATTAAAAAAGATAATCCAAATAGAGATGATTTTACTTTTTGGATAGAAAGCAAATTGGACAATCTAGGAAGTATTTGGGGTGGCTCAGCTTTTAAATTTGGTATATATAGAAGAAATGATGAAAGTCAGAAAGAATCTTCTAACGGTAGATTATATAGTCAAAATTATGCTTGGATTGCTAAATATGGCAATAATGAAAATAAAGCATTTAATAATATCAAAGAAAAAATCATACAAATAATACAAGCAAGTCAAGATAATAATTTAAAAGCTATAGGAAAAATAGATTTTGGGGATGCAATTAAATGGAAAATAGCTTTTCATTATCAAGATGTAAAGAATATAAAAATAGTTAATATTTTTTCAAAAGATATTTTGGACTTAATATCTTTAAATGAATTTAATGAAAAATTAAAAATATATCAAATTCATAAGAAATTATTAGAATATAAGAAATTATCATTAGTAGAAATGATAACAACTATAGCTATTCCTTTGTGGAATAAATATGGTATGAATAGCCAAAGTTATATAGATAAAATGAAAAATTTATTTAGTGAATATTTGAGTAAAAAGAATTTAAGCAAGGATACTATAAATAAATATATTCAAGTTATAGAAAATATATCAAAAGAATTTTTAAAAGAAAATCTATATAGTTGTGATTTATTTAGTTTTGATCAAAATATAAATAAATTAAATAAAAATGAAGAATTTAAGTTAAAAAACAGCAATGGAAACAATATGTATTCTAGTGCATTGAATTATTATAGAGCTTTTTTGATTGATTATTATGAACAAGATATTTTTATAACTGAAAGAGTGCAATCTGAGGAATCAAATATGAAAATTATACCCTTAAATCAAATTCTTTATGGACCTCCAGGGACAGGAAAAACTTATCATACTATAGATAAAGCTTTAGAGATTATATCAAAAGAAGAAAAAATACAAATTCCAAGTGAAGATGATAGAATAAATAGAAAAAAATTATTTGATGAGTATGTAAAAAATGGACAAATAGTCTTTACAACTTTTCATCAAAGTTATGGATATGAAGAATTTGTAGAAGGCATAAAGCCTCGCATAGATAGCAAAGAAAATTCTAAAGAAATAAAATATGAAATAAAAGATGGAATTTTTAAAGAACTTTGCGAAAAAGCTTTGGATAATTATGAGAATAGTATCTTAAATGCAGATGAGTTGAATAAAAAAATAGAATTAAAAGAAAAGGTTGAAAATTTTTTAAATTGGCTTTTGGAAACAAATGAGCCTATTAGTAAAACAAAGGGTGGAAATTTCTTTGTTGTTGATATTAATGATAAAACGGTTATGATTTATAGCGAAGGAGTAGAGAGATTTGATGGAAATTTTAATTTAAGTATATCTATATTTATGGAGTTATTAAAATGCAAAGATGAATTTAGCAATGCTGCTGAAATGTTTAAAAAAGTATTTAATAGAGATTATGCCGATAGAACCCATACTTATTACTTTAATTTAGTGAAAAAATTTAAAGTATATGAAAAACAATCAGTCATAAAGATTGAAAATAATAAAAACAATGATAATTCTTTAAAACCTTATATAATCATCATCGATGAAATCAATCGAGGTAATGTCAGTAAGATTTTTGGTGAGCTTATAACCTTGATAGAGCCTAGTAAGAGATTGGGCAATAAGGAAGCATTAGAATTAACTTTGCCTTATAGTGGTGAAAAATTCGGAGTGCCTAAAAATGTTTATATTATAGGCACTATGAATACAGCCGATAGAAGCATAACTTCTCTTGATACAGCTTTGCGAAGAAGATTTGAATTTGTAGAGATGATGCCTGATGTGAGCAAATTATCTATGGATTGTGAAGGTATTAATTTACAAGAATTATTAAAAGCTATAAACACTCGCATAGAGTACTTATTAGATAGAGAAAAAACCATAGGTCATGCATTTTTTATAGGTGTTGAAAATTTAGATGATTTAAAAAAAGTTTTTCAAAATAAGATTATTCCGCTTTTGCAAGAGTATTTTTATAATGATTATACTTTAATTGATGCTGTTTTAAATTATAATGGTATGATTAAAATTAAAGAAGAAAATACTGAATACCTCCAAAAAATAAAAACCTTAGATAATGTAGATAGTGAAAGAAAAATTTATAAGATCACTCCATTTGATGATAAATCAGTTTGGGATGAAATAAAAACATACCAAGCTATTTATGGTGGAGAAAAACAAGATAAGAATAAAAATGGAGAGTAATACCTTTTCTATCATCGAGTATCAAGCCTTTAATGTTGATGATTTAATAAAAGCATTTTTAAAAGGTAAAGATGAAAAACAAGAAGGTAAAGAAAATATAGAGCAAAAAGCTAGAAAATTTTATCAAGAACTAGAAGATTTTACAAAAAATAATGAAAATCTTCTAGGTTTTAAAAATAAAAATACCCTAAAAGCTAAAAATTATGTAGGCATTATCCAAACTAAAAGCGGAGTTTTAGAAATTTTACCAAAATGCACAAATTTAGAAAGTTATAAAGATAGCACAGATAGTTTAAACATAGCAAAAGAAAAGTTAAAAAATGCCTATGTAATAAATAAGAATAATGAATTATTTACGAGGTTTAGTTATTTTCAAGATTATAAAATTTTAAAAATTAGCAAAGCAAAAGATTTGAAAAATATCAAAGTAAAAAAATGGTATAGTTTAACAAAAGTAAATTTTAACCCTAAAATTCTTTTAATCAATTTGCTAAAAACCTTAAAAAATTCTCCTTTTAAAAAATTACAAATTTCATCTTTGCAAAGTTCTAAAATGCCATTATTTGAAATTTTTATCACGATGTTTTTAGATGAATTTGATAGCGTGTATAAAAAAGGCCTAATGAGATCTTATGTAGATTATGAGAGTAATAGAGCTTTTTTAAAAGGAAAACTACTTTTTGGTGAGCATATTAAACAAAATCTAGTTCATAAAGAAAAATTTTTTACAAGTTGTGATGAGTTTGTTTTAGATATAGCACCAAATCGTTTAATAAAATCTACTCTAAATTTCTTAAAATCCAAAACAAGTATGAATAAATTTAGACTCATAAAAGCCATGCAAATGCTTGATGAGATAGAATTTTCTAAAAATTATGAAAAAGATTTTAGCTATAAAATTTCAAGACATTTTGATTATTATGAAAACTTGCTTTTATGGTGTAAAATTTTCTTAAAAAATGAAAGTTTTATGCCTTATCATGGTAAAAATGAAGCTTTTGCTTTGCTTTTTTCTATGGAAAAGCTTTTTGAAGATTATGTGGCGTATATGTTGAAAAAAGCAAATCCAAGTAAAAATATCAAAACTCAAAGCAGTGGAAAATACTTGATTTCAAAAAATGATGAAAAATGTTTTATGCTAAAGCCTGATTTATATATTGAAAATGAGATGATTTTAGATACCAAGTGGAAAATTCCAGATAGTGATGAAGATAAAAAGCAGGGCATAGTACAAAGTGATTTGTATCAAATGTTTGCTTATGCTTGTAAATTTAAAATTCATGATATTAAACTCATATATCCTTTGTGTGATAGAACAATGAAATTAAAAGAAAAATTTGAAAGTCCTTTAGTATTTAATGCAGGTAAACATTTTTGGTTTGAATTTGAAAAGCACTATTCTAAACGAGATATAAAAGTTCAAGTGCTTTTTGCACCCCTACCTTTTTAAAAATTTTCCTATCAAATGCACTAAAAATCCAAAACAAGCTACAGCTATGATACAAGCCCCACTTGAAAGATCAAAATAATAGCTAAGTATAAGCCCTAAAATACAAAAAATCATACTTAAAAAACTTGCCAAAATCATAATAAAGCCAAGTTTTTTACTAAAATTTTCAGCGATAAAGCTTGGGATACTAAGTAAGGCCATAACTAAAATAAGTCCCACAAGACGTATAGAAATAACTATACAAAAAGCCATAAGAGCAATTAAAAGATAATGGAAAAAACTAGTGTTAATGCCACGAACTTTTGCAAATTCAACATCAAAACTTAAAGCTTCAAATTGTCTATAAAATAAAATTATCAAAATTATTACTACTATATCAACTGTAGCCATAAGCCATAAATCTTGTATTCCTATAGATAAAATACTTCCAAAAAGATAAGCCATTAAATCTGTGTTATAACTAGGGCTTAAATCGATCAATATAATCCCAACAGCCATCCCAAAAGCCCAAACTACAGCGATAATACTATCACTTCTGTGTTCATAGCGTTTAGCTAAAAAAGCCACTAAAAAAGCTAAAAATAAAGTAAATATTCCAGTGCTTAATAAAATAGGCAAGGAAAAATAAAAAGCTATGCCTATGCCTCCAAAAGCTCCATGCGTTATACCCCCAGCCATAGAAAAAAGACGATTTATCATTATTAAAGTGCCTATAACTCCACAAGCTATACTGACTAAAATTGCTCCCAATAAAGCATTTTGAAAAAAGGTGAAATTTAAAATTTCAAGCATTATTTTCCTTTGAAAATTTCAAGCAAAAATTTTCTTTTTTAAATTCTGTCTTTTTTAAATTTCTTCTTGCAAATTCTTGTTCGCATAATTTTTTGCTATCGCAATTTTTTTCATCACAAAAACAAGAATTTAAACTCATTTCTACATCACAAAAATGAGAATGATTTTCGTATAAATGTTTTAAAAATAAACTTTTTTCTTTTTCTTTGGTATTAGTATGCAAAAATAGCTCTTTATTTAAATGAGCTATTTTATCACTATAAGCAAGCACAAGGTTAATATCGTGACAAATGAGTAAAATTCCCATACCTTTTTGATGCAAAGAACTTAGAAGTTCAAAAATTTGTATAGCAGATTTGTTATCAACACTTGCTGTGGGTTCGTCTAAAATTAGCATTTTGCATTCACCCGCTAAAGCTCTTGCAATGAAAACTCGTTGTCTTTGTCCTCCGCTTAAAGCATTGATTGTTTTATTCCAAAAATTCTCCATTCCTACGTTTTTTAAAGCCTGCATAGCTTTTTCTTTATCTTCTTTGCTATAAAAACCAAAAATTTTTTTATTTATAAGACCCATAAGAACGATCTCAATTACCCTTGGATAAAAATTAGGATTTGCTAAAGTATATTGAGGAACATAGCCTATTTCTTTTCTTTGGATAGCTTGAAATTTAATTTCATTTTTAGATTTTAAAAGCCCTAGGATAAGTTTTATAAGAGTTGATTTTCCTGCTCCATTAGGACCAATGATAGAAAGAAAGTCTTTATTATCATAACTAAGATTAATATCTTTTAAAATTGTTTCGTTTTCATAAGCATAATTGAGATTAGAAATTTTAAAAAAAAGCATTAAAGACTCGATTATAAATTTTGAGAGAGAGCCTCTGCCGTTTTTAAAAGTTCATTTTCCCATTCATAAGATAAATGATCTATTTTATAAATTTTTGCATTACATTCTTTTGCCAGTGTTTTGGCTGCATTTTCAGGAAAACCATTTTGAACAAAAATAATTTTTATATTTTTATTTTTTATTAGTGCGATAAGCTTTTGCAAATCTTTGCTTTTTGGTTCTTTTCCTAAAATTTCTACAGGGATTTGTATAAGATTATAGCGTTTTGCAAAATATGTCCAAGAAGGATGATAAACTATAAATTCTTTATTTTTTAATTTTTCTAATTTTGATGCAATTTGTAAATTTAAACTATCTAATTCTGTTAAAAATTGATCTAAATTTTGTTTATATAAATTTTTATTTTGTGGATATTTTTGGATTAAAGCATTATAGATATTTAAAGCCATAGTTTGTACTAAAATAGGATCTAACCAAGTATGAGGATCAAAATGCTCATGTTCGTGGTGCTCATGCTCATGAGAGTGTTCGTGTGCGTCATGAGTTTGAATTAAAGTTATATTTTTTTGTATATTTATAATTTGAAGTTTTGGAAAATTTTGTTTAAATTTATCTAAAAAAACTTTTTCAAATTCTAATCCTATAGTAAAATAAATATCACTTTTTTCAAGTTTTTGCATAACACTTGGTTTAAATTCAAAATTATGTTCATTGCTATTTGGAGGTAAAATTACATTAATATTTAAAGTATCTGCAGCTATTTTTTTGACAAAAAATGCTTGAGGTGCTATGCTTACACTTATTAAGGGTTTGGCTTGTAGTATTAAGAAAGAAAAACACAATAAGATAATTTTTTTCATTAAATCGCTTTCAAAAGTAAATTTTAGAATTTTTAATTTTGATTAAGTATAACAAAATATAGTTTAATTTTTTAATGAAAAATAAATTTTTATTTGTATAGAATAACAAGTTTGAAAAAATCTTGATTCAATTAAGGAGTTTTAACATGAGTTTGAAATTTAAAGTTTCTTTAGTTGCAAATTTAATTGCAATTTTTTGCTTAGGTTTGCTTGGGATTATAACTTATATTTTTGTTCACAAGACTATATATGATGAGATTGTAGCTGCTGAAATAAATTATATTAAAGTGGCAAAAAATTCTATGGTAAATTTTTCAAAGAATAATTCCGATACTCTTGAAAATTTCGCAAAAAGAATTTTATCATTTTCCTATGACCAACTAAACAATCAACAATCTTTAATGGAAAATATAGGAGATGATTTAAAACTATTAAGAGAAGCTGGAGGATTTTTAGCAGCTTATATTGCTCAACCAGATGGAGAGCTTGTTGTAAGTGATACAGATTCTGATGCTAAAGGAAAAAATTTTGGCACTTATGGAAAAGCTGATAATTATGATGCAAGAACTAGAGATTATTATCAAGAAGCTTTAAAAACAAATGGAATTTATATAACTCCTTCTTATATTGATGTAACATCAAATCTTCCTTGTTTTACTTATTCAAAAGCTCTTTATAAAGATGGTAAATTTATAGGAGTTTTAGCTATTGATGTTTTAGTAGAAGATTTACAAAAAGAATTTGAAACTAACCCAGGAAGAACTTTTGTTTTTGATAAAAATAATAAAGTTTTTGTCTCAACAGATAAAGAGCAATTAAAAGAAGGTTATAATGTAGATCAAATTGCAAATATTGCAAAAACAAAAGCTGATTTGGAACCTTTTGAGTATCAACGCACTAAAGATAGTTCTCAAAGATTTGGAATTTGTACTAGAATTGGAGATTATACAGCTTGTATAGGAGAGTCATTAGATGTGATAAAAAGCTCTGCAAATAAAATGGCTTATATACAAATAGTAGTTGTTATTGTGATGATAGCAATAAGTATTATATTGCTTTATATTATCCTTTCTAAGCTTCTCTCCCCACTCACCACTATCCAAAATGGTCTTAACTCATTCTTTGATTTTATTAATCATAAAACAAATAATGTATCAACCATTAATATAAAAACAAATGATGAATTTGGTCAAATATCAAATGCCATCAATGAAAACATACTCCAAACTAAACAAGGTTTAGAACAAGATAATCAAGCAGTAAAAGAAAGCGTAGGAACAGTTCAAGTAGTAGAAAAAGGAGATTTAACTGCAAGAATTACTGCAAATCCTAGAAACCCACAATTAATTGAACTTAAAAACGTTCTTAATAAACTCTTAGATGTTTTACAAGAAAAAATAGGTTCTAATATGAATGAAATCCAAAGAGTATTTAATAGTTATAGAGCCTTAGACTTTACAACAGAAGTAAAAGATGCTAAAGGTGCAGTTGAAGTAACTACAAATGCCTTAGGACAAGAAATTATTAAAATGTTAAAACAAAGCTCTGACTTTGCAAATTCTTTAGCAGATGAGAGTGGAAAACTTCAAACTGCAGTTCAATCTTTAACAAATTCTTCTAATTCTCAAGCAGCTTCATTAGAAGAAACAGCAGCAGCATTAGAAGAAATTACTTCTTCTATGCAAAATGTTTCTCAAAAAACAAGTGATGTTATCACTCAAAGTGAAGAGATTAAAAATGTAACAAGTATAATAGGTGATATTGCAGATCAAATCAACCTACTAGCACTTAATGCTGCAATAGAAGCAGCTCGTGCAGGAGAACATGGACGAGGCTTTGCTGTTGTTGCTGATGAAGTTAGAAAACTAGCTGAGAGAACTCAAAAATCTCTAAGTGAGATAGAAGCTAATACTAACTTACTTGTTCAATCTATCAATGATATGGCTGAATCTATAAAAGAACAAACTACAGGTATTACTCAAATCAATGAAAGTGTAGCTCACATAGATCAAACTACTAAAGACAATGTTGAGATTGCAAATGAATCAGCACTTATTTCTAATACAGTAAGTGATATAGCAAGTAATATACTTGATGATGTAAAGAAAAAAAGATTTTAATATACTAGAGAGCTAAGGCTCTCTAGAAAATAAATAAAATATCAATCTTTCATCAGATTTTTTTAACTTCTTATATTTTTTTCTTACTAAAATTTTTTAAATATGGAATTAATAGATTGTTTTTTATTATATAATAACCACATTTATTATTTTTATTTTGAAGGATTTTTAGATGAAAATAAGCAGTGTTAAATTTAAAATCTCTTTAATAGCTAATATTGTAGCTATTGTATGTTTGATTGTTTTAGGTATAGTTACTTTTTATTTCTCTAAGGAAGCTTTAGGTAAAGCAGAGTTAAAGTCCCAAAGTAATGTATTAAAAGTAGCTCAAGAGTCTATTATCAATTTTCAGAAAAATAATTCAAAAACTCTTAAGAATTTTGAGAATAGAATCTTAAAACTTTCCTATGACCAGCTAAATAACCAACAATCTTTAATGGAAAATATAGGAGATGATTTAAAGTTCTTAAGAGAAGCTGGAGGATTTTTAGCAGCTTATATCGCACAACCAGATGGAGAGCTTGTTGTAAGTGATACAGATTCTGATGCTAAAGGAAAAAATTTTGGCACTTATGGAAAAGCTGATAATTATGATGCAAGAACTAGAGATTATTATCAAGAAGCTTTAAAAACAAATGGAATTTATATAACTCCTTCTTATATTGATGTAACATCAAATCTTCCTTGCTTTACTTATTCAAAAGCTCTTTATAAAGATGGTAAATTTATAGGAGTTTTAGCAATTGATGTCTTGGTGGAAGCTTTACAAAAAGAATTTGAAACTAAACCAGGTAACTCTCTTTTATTTGACAAAAATAATCAAATTTTTATTGCTACACAAAAAAAACTTTTAGATTCCTCTGTAGATCATACTCCAGTAATCAATGCTTATAAGGAAAATGGAGATTATAAATTCTTTTCTTATAATTTAAAAGAAGAGGAAAGATTAGGTATCTGTGCTAAAGTTTCTGAGTACACTATATGCAGTACAGAAAGTGCACAAGTAGTTAATGAGCCAGTTACAAAAATGGCCTTTATTCAAACAATAGTAGTTATTATAATGATAGCTTTTGCTTTAATATTTTTATATCTTGTTAATAATTATTTCTTATCCCCACTCACCACTATCCAAAATGGTCTTAACTCATTCTTTGATTTTATTAATCATAAAACAAATAATGTATCAACCATTAATATAAAAACAAATGATGAATTTGGTCAAATATCAAATGCCATCAATGAAAACATACTCCAAACTAAACAAGGTTTAGAACAAGATAATCAAGCAGTAAAAGAAAGCGTAGGAACAGTTCAAGTAGTAGAAAAAGGAGATTTAACTGCAAGAATTACTGCAAATCCTAGAAACCCACAATTAATTGAACTTAAAAACGTTCTTAATAAACTCTTAGATGTTTTACAAGAAAAAATAGGTTCTAATATGAATGAAATCCAAAGAGTATTTAATAGTTATAGAGCCTTAGACTTTACAACAGAAGTAAAAGATGCTAAAGGTGCAGTTGAAGTAACTACAAATGCCTTAGGACAAGAAATTATTAAAATGTTAAAACAAAGCTCTGACTTTGCAAATTCTTTAGCAGATGAGAGTGGAAAACTTCAAACTGCAGTTCAATCTTTAACAAATTCTTCTAATTCTCAAGCAGCTTCATTAGAAGAAACAGCAGCAGCATTAGAAGAAATTACTTCTTCTATGCAAAATGTTTCTCAAAAAACAAGTGATGTTATCACTCAAAGTGAAGAGATTAAAAATGTAACAAGTATAATAGGTGATATTGCAGATCAAATCAACCTACTAGCACTTAATGCTGCAATAGAAGCAGCTCGTGCAGGAGAACATGGACGAGGCTTTGCTGTTGTTGCTGATGAAGTTAGAAAACTAGCTGAGAGAACTCAAAAATCTCTAAGTGAGATAGAAGCTAATACTAACTTACTTGTTCAATCTATCAATGATATGGCTGAATCTATAAAAGAACAAACTACAGGTATTACTCAAATCAATGAAAGTGTAGCTCACATAGATCAAACTACTAAAGACAATGTTGAGATTGCAAATGAATCAGCACTTATTTCTAATACAGTAAGTGATATAGCAAGTAATATACTTGATGATGTAAAGAAAAAAAGATTTTAATATACTAGAGAGCTAAGGCTCTCTAGGGTTAATTTATAAACAATGAAATTTAATTTAGGATATATAATTTAAAAAAAATAGTATAAAAATCATACTCTAAAAATTCATCTCTCACATTAACTCCTTATTACCGCTTACAATAGGATAAGTAAAAATATCTTCATTTTTTAAACATTTAATCTTTAATTTAAAAAATGTTGGCGAAATTTATATTGACTCTTAAGCTTCATTAGAAAAAAATAGTAACATTAAAAAAATCGTTTTTATAGAAATACTTCTTATTTTATAATTTTTTATAAGCTTTGTTTTATGGTAAATACGTTTAATTTAATATTTGATAAAGAGTTTAAGATAACAAAAGATGATTTATTAATCATCTTTATATTTTTTAGTAAGTTTTATTTGCTCTATAGAGTTGCCATTCATTTTTTGAACTTCATAGTAACAAAGTTCATCTTCAATTTTTTCTCCAACTGAAGGTAAATGCCCTAAAAGATTAAAAACATATCCTCCAATAGTTACTTGTTCTAAATCTTCATCGTATTTTATTTCTAAAAGTTCTTCTACCTTTTCTATATCACATCTACCCTGAAATTCGAAAACATTTTCAGCGAGTTGTTTATAATTATCTATTTCTTCGTTTTCGCTTTTAATTTCTCCTATAATCTCTTCCATGATATCTTCAATGGTTAAAATCCCAGCTGTTCCACCGTATTCATCAATTACTAAAGCGGTATGAGATCTTTCTTTGTTCATCATAACAAGAACTTTTGAAATACTGATATTTTCAGGCACAACTACAATTGGTTTTACAAAATTATCTAAATTTTTATTATTTTTTAGATTTTCGTTTTTATTTATAAGTTCGTTTTGTATAATATCTCTAATGTGTATTATTCCTAAAATTGTATCTTTTGATCCGTCTATATAAGGAAATCTTGTGTGTTTATGTTCGCAAATAGTTTGAATATTTTCAGTATAACTTTTTTGTTTATTTAAACAAATCATATCTTTACGTGGAGTCATAATCTCTTTGGCTACTGTATCTGAAAAATCAACCGCGTTACGTATTATTTCTGTTTCAAATTCATCTAAAACACCACCTTTTTGACTTTCACTTGCTATAATTTTAATCTCTTCTTCAGAATGGGTTAGATCATATTCTTTAGCTGGTTTAATACCAAAAGCTTTTAAAGTTAAAGCCGCAAGGAAATCAAATATCTTAATAAAAGGTAAAAATAATGTCCAAAATAAATGTAAAGGTTTTGCTATCCAAAGCACTGCTTTATCTGCTGTTGCTATAGCTATACTTTTAGGCACTAATTCTCCTAAAACTACATGCAAAAGAGTGATAATGCTAAAAGCTATAATAAAAGATATAGTATGAATTAATACTGAATTAAATCCAAGTTTTAAAAGAGGTGTTTCCAAAATTTTGGCTATGGCTGGTTCACCTATCCAACCAAGAGCTAATGAACTTAGAGTAATACCAAGTTGACAAGCACTTAAATAAGTATCAAGTTTTGATGTGATATCCAAAGCTTGTTTAGCGTTTGCTTTTTTATCTTTTACATATTCTTCAAGTTTTGATTTTCTTACTTTGACAATACTAAATTCGGATAAAACAAAAAAACCATTTAAAAATACTAAAACAATTGTGATTGAAATCATAAATATAGAATAACTTGCGTCAAAAGATGTTTGAGATAAGGTTTTATTTAAGTCTAAAATTTGACTGGGGTCCAATGAAACTCCTTATAATTTAAAATAAATATTTAGGAATTATACATTATTAAAAGTAAAATTTTAGCTTAAAATATTTTGCTTAGCTATAAGAAATATTTTTTTCAAATTCATTTAAACGTTTATAAATACTTCTAAGCTGAGTAATTGTTGTCCAATTTTCTATAAAAACACTAAAAGAAGTCCTTACTTGATCAAAAGCATTATTTATTTGCATCACAACACCCAAACCAATAGCACCAGTAAAAAGACTAGGAGCTATAATTAAAAAAGGAACAATAACCAATATTTGTTTAAACAAAATAAGCCAAATATTAAAGTATCCATAATGCAAAAAAAGTCTATGATAGTTAAATTTTAATCCTATAAAAAGTTCGATCATTGTTTCGTTTTTGGCGTATTGTTTTCTATTATCTTCTGCAAAGACTAATTCTTTTCTAAAAGCAGCTTCTGCTTTTTGGTTGTTATATTCAAGTCCAGGAAGTTTGATGCCTATAAACCAAGAAATTATAAGTCCACCTAAAGAAATTAAAAGCGCTATATAAACTAAAAATCCATCTAAATTAACTAAAAAATAAAATAAAGAATCTTTTGATAGGTTTTGAGATAAACTATGAGAAATTTGATCACTTAAAGTCCATAAAATAGGTATAAAAGCAATGAGGGTCATTAAAGCTTTTATAAAAGCCAAGCCAAGTTGTTCTACTATTTTAGAAAAATTATAAATATCTTCTTGAATTCTTTGAGAGCTTCCTTCTATATTATCATCTTTTTGCTTCCAAAATTTTAGATAGTCAAAAGTCATAGCTTCACGCCATTTAAAAGCATAAATACTTGCAAAATAAATATTAATCGTTGCTATGATCACATAGGGTAGGGCAATACATAAGAATATAATAATCAAAGAATAAAAATCTTTAATGTCATAACTTGTCTTTATTTCTATATTTTTTATCCCAAAAAACTTTTCTAAAAGAAACTGATAATAATAAATTGATGCCTTATTGATTAAATTGGCTTTTTCTAAATTTTGCTCTGCTAGCTTGGTTGCTTTTTGAATTTCTTGATCTGAAAAAAATGATATTTCATTAGAGCTTTGAATTTTTGGCTTTTGTAAAGCATTGTAAAAATTTTGATACCATTCATTAATGGCAACATTTAAGGTTATTTGTAAATATAAAAATAATAATAATAAAAATAAACCAGAATATGCCCAAAGCATCCATTTTTTAGAAAGGAAAAATGATTTAAACATCTTAAAACTTTGTAAAATTAATTTTTAGTATAATACTAAATTATATTTTTTTATTTTAAATCATATATAAACTATTAAGATTTTATATGAATTTTGACTTGTAAATTTAAATTTTTAAGGATAAATATAATGGCAAACCTTTTAATTATTGGTGCAGGTGGGGTAAGTCGTGTAGCTACTGTAAAATGTGCAATGAATTTGGATACTTTTAGCAAGATTACTTTAGCTAGTAGAACAAAAAGCAAATGTGATGAAATTGCTGCTTTTATTAAAGAGCGTTTAGGGGTAGAGATTGAGACTGCACAAATTGATGCTGATGATAGTGATGCAGTTGTAGAACTTATCAAAAAAACAGGAGCACAAATTTTGCTCAATGTAGCTTTACCTTATCAGGATTTAAGTTTGATGGATGCTTGTATAAAAGCTGGAATTCATTATATTGATACAGCAAATTATGAACATCCTGATGTGGCTAAATTTGAATACAAAGAACAATGGGCAAGAAATGATAAATTTAAACAAGCAGGAATTTTGGGTCTTTTAGGAAGTGGATTTGATCCAGGTGTAACTAATGTTTTTTGTGCTTATGCGCAGCAAAATTTATTTGATGAAATTTCTTATATAGATATTTTAGATTGTAATGCAGGTGATCATGGCTATGCTTTTGCAACTAATTTTAATCCTGAAATCAATTTGCGCGAGGTTTCTGCAAAAGGGCGTTATTGGGAAAATGGAAAATGGATAGAAACGGATCCTATGGAGATTAAGATGGAGTGGGACTATCCTGAAGTTGGGGTTAAAGATAGCTATTTGCTTTATCATGAAGAGCTTGAAAGTTTGGTTAAGAATATAAAAGGTTTAAAAAGAATTCGCTTTTTTATGACCTTTGGGCAAAGCTACTTAACTCATATGAAATGTCTTGAAAATGTTGGAATGCTAGGTATTAAGCCTGTAATGCATCAAGGTAAAGAAATTATTCCTATAGAATTTTTAAAAACTCTGCTTCCTGATCCTGCAAGTTTGGGACCGCGTACTAAAGGATATACAAATATAGGTTGTGTGATACGTGGAATCAAAGATGGCAAAGATAAACAAGTTTATATTTATAATGTTTGCAATCACGAAGAATGTTACAAAGAAACTGGAGCACAAGCTGTAAGTTATACTACTGGAGTACCTGCTATGATAGGAGCAAAACTTGTTGCTCAAAAGATTTGGCAAGGAAAAGGTGTATTTAATATGGAGGAATTTGATGCTAAACCTTTTATGGAAGAACTTAATTTACAAGGTCTTCCTTGGAAGATTATTGAAATGACTCCAAGTTTAGGAAAGTAAGTGTTTAACACTTACTTTTGTCCTATGTAAATAAAATGCTCTACGCTACCTTCAAAATTATGCAAATTGATTAATTCATAATCTCCCCAAAATAAAGGTTTAAAAGGTTTAAAATCTTCTTTTAATTCTTCTATATTTTTGGTAAAACGTATGTATGAAGAACCACTCAATCTTCCGCTTGGACATTTTTTTACTTCACGTAGTCCATTATCCATAAGTTCTCCTCTTTCATACATGCTATAGCCTTTATCACTCATCATGGTTGCAAATATAATAGCTCCATTATTACACAATTCATAAAATTCTTGTATAGTCTCTTTGAAAGCTTGTTTTGTAAGATAATACAAACTTTGATTTGCGAATATAAAATCCATTTTTACATTAAATAAATTTTTAAAGCTAGAATTAGGAGTTATAATATGAAAATTTTTAGAATTTAATAAAAGATCTTTTTCCCAAATATTTTTTAAACTAGGAACTATATCAATGCCATAAGGCTCAATACCCCCCCCCCCAGTTATATTTTTAAAATACTTAGAATGCACGCCATTTCCGCAACCAAAATCTAATAAATTTCCACTTGTTTTATGGAGTTTGTATTTTAAGATTCTTTCGTAAAATCTTATGACATGACCATCAGGATATTGTAATCCATAACCTTCTTCTTCGTATTTTTGGGTATATGCTAATAAAGAATTATCCATTTTATTCCTTTATAATGAATTTCGACAACTTAAGTCAAAATTCATTATAACGTAAAAAAAGATAAAAATTACTTTACAGGATGAAGTTCATTAGCATAAAAACTAACTGATGCCATACCTTCTTTTAAAGCCCACTCATAAGCTTTTGAAACAAATTCCCAGTTAATATGAGCATAAAATTTTTCTAAGTAAGCAGGACGCGCATTACGATGATCTATGTAATAAGCATGTTCCCAAACATCTACAACAAGTAAAGGAATTTTATCTTCAGTTATTGGTGTAGCAGCATTTGAAGTAGCTGTAAATTCTAGTTTTTGATTTTTGGTATTGTAAACTAACCAAAACCAACCAGATCCAAAAACCCCTGTAGCACCTTTAATAAATTCAGCTTTAAAATTATCTAAAGATCCAAATTCTTTTTCTAAGGCTTCTTTTAATTTTGCATCTAGGCTTTCACAATTTCCTCCACATCCACAACCAATTTTTGGTTTTATGCAATCAAAATAGAAGTCGTGATTATAAACTTGTGCTGCGTTATTAAAGATTCCTCCGCTTGAAGTTTGAATAATACTTACAAGATCTTTGCCTGCAAATTCAGTATCTTTTATAAGATTATTTAAATTTGTAACATAAGTATTATGATGTTTTCCATGATGATAGTTAAAAGTTTCGCTACTTAAAAAATCTCCAAAAGCGTTAATATCATAAGGCAATTTTCTTAATTCGAACATAGTTTCTCCTTTGTTTTTATTTTCATAATAAATTGTAACATAAATTAATTAAAAAGAGTAAAAAGGTCTTTTTTATATGAAATAAATAGCTTCTTCATTAAAGCTTAGCTCTATATTTTGATAGAGTTTTAATGGAAGTTTTTGGAATTCTTCATTTTTTAATGCAAATTCTAGAATCTTATTTCCAGAAGTTACTCTAATAAATACAAATTCTTTTTTTATTCTTAAAGCAATAATCTTTGCTTTTTTGATATGAAATTCTAAATGATTGCCTAATTTTATTTTATAAGGATTTATGGCTATTTTTTGTGCTTTTGTTTTAAAATAAAGCAAATTTGAAAATTCTATAATATTTTTATCTAAATCAAAGATATTGATATTTTCAAATTCTAAAATTTTTCCATCATGCAAATAAAATTTAGTTTGCGCTAGGTCATCTGAAAAATTTTTATCGTGACTCACTATAAGAAAGCCGTTTTTTCTTTCTTTTTGAATTTCTAATAGAGCTTTTTTAAAAAGAAACAAAGTATTTTTATCCAAAAATGCGCTAGGTTCATCTAAAAGATAGTATCTAGCTTTTATACTTAAAGCTATAGCTAAAGATATTTTTCTTATTTGTCCAGAAGAGAGCTCATAAGTATTTTTTTTTAATAAATTTTTATCAAGATCTAGTAATTTTAAAGCTTTTTGAATACTTTCGTCCCAATTTTCTTTTATGCCATAAGTTTTTAGTGCAAAGTAAAAATTGTCTTTTACATTGCGATTTAGAAGTATAGGATCAGGAAGTAATAAATAAATACGTCTTTTTTCTTCAAGTGAAAGTTTGTTTTTTCCAAAATAAGTAATATTTCTAGAAAAGTCTCCTTCTAAAAAGGCAAGTATTCTTAAAAGTGTGCTTTTCCCGCTCCCATTTATTCCAGTTAAAATACTTATTTTTTCGGTATCAAGATTAAGATTATTAATATTTAAAATCATTTTTTCTTTATAAAAAAACTGAAGATCTTTTATGCTTATCATTTAATCTCTTTTGAGTTTATGAATGATAAAATTTAAAAAGAACGAAAGAGTAATAAGAACTAAAGCCAAAGCAATACCTCTTGCAAATTCTCCTTTGCTTGTTTCAAGGGAAATTGCTGTTGTGATTGTTCTTGTATCGTATTTTATATTCCCTCCAACCATCATAGCAACTCCAACTTCAGCTACAATGCGTCCATAAGCTAAGGCAACGATACTAATTAAAGCAAATCTTAGTTCATATATAATAGTTAAAATAAGCCTTATGGAGCTTAAATGAAAAGACTTAATAAGCAAAAAATGTTTTGGATTCATATTTTCAATTAAATTTGAAAAAAGCGCTATGATTATAGGTAATGCTAATACAAATTGTCCTAAAATTAAAGCTTTTGTTGTAAAAAGTAAATTTAAATTTCCTAAAGGCCCTTTATAAGAAATAAAAGCATAGATAATTAACCCTATAGCAACAGTTGGAAAAGAAAGACTAGTATTAATTAAAAGCTTAATGAAACGTTTTAATTTAAAATCAAAAAATCCTAAAGCAAATCCTAAAGGAAAGCCAACTAAAAAAGCTAAAATGATTGAAATAGTAGAACTTAAGAGAGTTGTATAAATAGCAGAATAAATACTTTCATCTCCACTAAAAAGCAAAAATATACTCTGTTTTAAACCTTCTAAAATATAATCCACACAAAAGCCTTATAAAACCTTTTTAATATTAAGTAATTTTAGCATAATTATGCTAAGATAAAAATATTTATTTAATTAAGAAGGAAATTTCAATGAAAAAGTTACTTTTTTTATGCGTATTAATATTTAATATTCATGCTGTAGAACTTAAAATGGCAACTACAACAAGTACAGATAATACAGGTTTACTCGATGCTTTAAAACCTCTTTATGAAAAAGAAAGTGGAAATACTCTTAAATGGGTTGCTGTTGGAACTGGTGCTGCTTTAAAACTTGCACAAGATTGTAATGCAGATGTTGTTTTTGTACATTCTCCAAAAGTGGAAAAAGAATTTGTTGCTAAAGGTTTTGGTATAGATAGAACCCCTTTAATGTATAATGATTTTATTTTAATTGCTGATAAATCTTTAGCGCCTTTATTTAAAAATAAAAACTTAAAAGAAAGTTTAGAGCTTATTAAAGATAAGCAATTAACTTTTATTTCAAGAGGGGATAAATCAGGTACAGATAATAAAGAAAAAAGTCTTTGGAAAAATTTAACAGGTGAAATTCCTGAAAAACAAGCTTGGTATCAACAAAGTGGCCAAGGGATGTTAGCTTCTATTATGATAGCTGCAGAGAAAAAGGGTATTATTTTAACAGATCGTGGTACTTATATTAAATATGAGGCAAATGAGAAGAATAATCCAAGCTTAGTCATAGTTAATGAAGGGGACAATAATTTAAAGAATTTTTATTCTATTATAGCTGTAAATCCAAAACATTGTAAAAATGTCAATTATAAAGAAGCGAAAAAATTTATTAAATGGATAAGCAGTGATAAAACACTTAAATTTATTGGTGATTTTAAATTGCTAAATAAACCTTTGTTTATTGTTGATGCAAAAACAAGAAAAGAATAGTTTTTGGATTTGACTTAACTCCAAAATATAATATAAATAAAGGATAATTATAAATTAAAATTATCCTTTATAATTTTAAATATAATAAAAATAATCATTTAATAATTTCTGCAATATATTTATTTTTTCGAAATAGAGCGATGCTTTTTTAAAATATTTATTTAATATTAATTTAAAACAAAACATACTAAAATAGTCCCTTTTAAAGTCATTCATTTTAGGTATAAGGTGTTTCTTATTTTTAAACGTTTTTATTCTATTTTAATTAAGATATTTTATTTTTATAAAGATGGATTTAAAAGTTTAACTCTTGGAAAAACTTTATGGAAAATTATCTTCATTAAACTTTTTATTATTTTTGTTGTTTTTAAAATTTTTCTTTTTGACATTAATTTTAATTCTATCTTTAAAAGTTCTGAAGACAAGAGTAATTTTGTATTTAAAAATTTATTAAAGGAAAATATTAATGAGTGAATTAACTAGTGTTGATTGGTCTAGGGCTCAATTTGCTTTAACAGCACTTTATCATTTTTTATTTGTGCCCTTAACTTTAGGACTTTCTTTTATTATTGCGATAATGGAGAGTATTTATGTAAAAACAGGGAATGAAGTTTGGAAAAAAATCACAAAATTTTGGCTTTCTTTGTTTGCTATAAATTTTGCAATCGGTGTGGCAACTGGTATCATTATGGAATTTGAATTTGGGACCAATTGGGCTAATTATTCTTGGTTTGTAGGTGATATTTTTGGTGCTCCTTTGGCAATAGAAGGTTTAATGGCATTTTTTCTAGAGGCTACTTTTTTTGCTGTTATGTTTTTTGGATGGGATAAAGTTTCAAAGAAATTTCATCTTTTTTCTACGTGGTGTGTAGCTATTGGAAGTAATTTAAGCGCTTTTTGGATTTTAGTTGCTAATGCTTGGATGCAATATCCAGTAGGTATGAAATTTAATCTTGATAGTGCACGAAATGAGATGGAAAATTTTTTCGAAGTAGCATTTTCTCCAGTTGCTGTTTCAAAATTTTTGCATACTATAGGAAGTGGTTATGTAATTTCTGCACTTTTTGTTATAGGAATTTCAGCGTGGTTTTTGCTTAAAAAAAGGCACAGATTAGAGGCTAAAAAAAGTCTTGTTGTGGGAGCTAGTTTTGGTTTAATATGCTCTATTTTTTTATTTTTTAGTGGAGATGAAAGTGCTTATCGTGTAACCCAAACTCAACCAATGAAACTTGCTGCTATGGAAGGTGTTTATCAAGGAGAACATAGAGCTGGTATTGTAGCTTTTGGAATCTTAAATCCTAAAAAACAAATTGATAATAACGAAAGTGTATTTTTATTTAATATTAGCATTCCTTATGCTTTATCTATTTTAGGAAATCGCGATCCTAATAGTTTTGTTCCTGGTATTGAGGATTTAATCTATGGCAATGAAGCTAAAAATATAGAGCCTATGCAAAATCGTATTGATAGAGGTAAAATTGCAATTAAAGCTTTAAAAGATTATAAATTTGCAAAAGAAAATAATATAACTGATTTAAAACAATCAAGCCAGATTTTATTTGAGCAAAATTTTAAAGATTTTGGTTATGGATATTTAGAAAAACCTGAAGATACTATCCCTCCTATTGCTTTAACTTTTTATAGTTTTCATATTATGGTTGGGCTTGGAACTTTCTTTTTCTTGCTTTTTATCGTTGTTCTTTACTTGACTATGGCTAATGATATTGAGAAATTTAAAAAGATACTTTGGATTTGTGTTTTTTCTATACCTCTTGGATATATTGCAGCAGAAGCAGGATGGATAGTAGCTGAAGTTGGAAGACAACCTTGGGCTATACAAGATCTTATGCCTGTAAGTATTGGTGCAACACATCTTGGAAAATTAAATGTGCAAATTTCATTTTGGCTTTTTGCTTTACTTTTTACAGCACTTCTAATTGCAGAAATTAAAATAATGCTCACTCAGATTAAAAAAGGATTTGATGCACATCAAAATCATATAAAGGAGGCTAAATAATGTTTTTTGGCTTAGAGCTTTCTCATTTGCAAATTTATTGGTGGGTCATTATTAGTTTGCTTGGCGGTTTTTTAGTATTTATGTTTTTTGTACAAGGTGGTCAAACTTTAATTGATGAACTTTCAAAAAGTGAAGTTGAAAAAACAATGCTTGTAAATTCTTTGGGAAGAAAATGGGAATTAGGATTTACAACTTTAGTGATGTTTGGAGGAGCTGCTTTTGCTGCTTTTCCACTTTTTTATAGCACTAGCTTTGGAGGTGCTTATTGGGCTTGGCTTAGTATATTGTTTTGTTTTATTCTTCAAGCTATTTCTTATGAGTATCGTAAAAAAGATAACAATCTTTATGGTTCTAAAACTTATGAGTTTTTTCTAAAAATTAATGGATTTTTAGGAGTATTTTTAATCGGTATTGCGGTAAGTAGTTTTTTTAGTGGATCTCATTTTAAGCTTAGTGAGTATAATTTTGTTCTTTGGGATCATCCTTTGCGTGGTTTAGAGCTTTTATTTAATCCTTTAAATTATCTGCTTGGCTTTGCTTTGGTTTTTTTAAGTAGAATACTTGGTGCAGCTTATTTCATGAATAATATTAAAGATGATGAGATAAAAATGCGTTGTGTGCGTAAAATTTATATTAATACGTTCTTGTTTTTACCATTTTTCATAGCTTTTATTGTATGGATTTTTTTAAAAGATGGATTTTTTATAGATGAGCAAAAAATTGTTTCTATGAAATCTAATATTTATCTTTTGAATTTTTTAAATTATCCTTTGTTTTTAATATTTTTTATTTTAGGAGTTTTATTGGTTCTTGCGGGAATTTTTCAAGCTCTTAAAAAATGCACTAAAGCCATTTTTACTTTAGGCATTGGTGTTATTCTTGTTGTTTTTAATTTATTTTTGAGCATAGGACTTGGAGATAGTTCTTTTTATCCATCCATAAGTCATTTGCAAAGTTCATTAACATTGGAAAATGCAAGTTCAAGTTATTATACTTTAAGTGTAATGTCTTATGTTTCTTTACTTATACCTTTTGTTTTGATTTATATCATATATTCTTGGAGAGCAATGGATAAAGTTAAGATTACAAAAGAAGAAATTTCAAATAGTGATCATATTTATTAGGAGAAAAGCTATGTTTCATGCGTTATTTTTGTTAATTTGGCCTTTAGTGATATATTTATCTTATAAATTTATTTTGTTAAATATAAATCAACTAGAAAAAGATAAAAAACTATAAAGTATTTTAAAAATATAACGATATAGTAATTGAATCTTTTCAAAATATTGCTTAAGACCTTTGAAATATAAGGTCTTTTTTCTACTTTATATTTTCATCAGCGATTATAATGTTAAATTTGTTTATGAAACACAATCAAATTACAAAAGTAAAATTAAATGTTAGTATAAAAATAAAAGAATTGATATTTAGAGAAGAGCTTAAGCTTTAAAGCTTAAGCAACGAATTCTATAAAAGCCATCTCAGCTGCATCGCCACGACGAATTCTAGTTTTGATTATTCTAGTATATCCACCATTACGATCTTTAAATTTAGGTGCAATTTCTGTTACTAATTTATTTGTAGCAAGTTTATCTTGTAAGCTTGCAAAAACAATTCTATGAGCATTAAAATCTCCAACTCTTGCACGTGTAATTAATTTTTCTATGTAAACCCTAAGTTCTTTTGCTTTTGGTAGAGTTGTTTCTATTTTATTATTATTTACAAGAGCTATAGTTAAATTCTTAAGTAAAGCAGCACGATGAGATGATGTTCTACCAAGTTTTCTATATCCGTGTTTATGTCTCATTTTTTATCCTTCATTTTGTGCTTTTAGTTCATTAATTTTTTTTCTAAGAGCTTCTTTATTTTCATTTAAATTTGAAGTTCCTACAGGAAAACCTATATTTTCCATAATATTTTTAATTTCATCTAAAGATTTCTTACCAAGATTTTTTAAACCTGCTAATTCATTAACACTCATTAAAGCAAGCTCCCCTATATACACTATCCCAGCTTTTTCAAGGCAATTATAGCTTCTAGCACTTAAATTAAGCTCTGTAATATTTTGCAATAATTTTGTATTTTCTATTTCATTATTTGAATTTTGACTTTTAATCACATTTCTTACATTAGTGATTTTATCAAATACTGATAATTGTTTATACATAGCCTCTAAAGCATTTTGAAAAGCTTCATTAGGGGTGATTTGTCCATCTGTTTTTATTGTAAGAACAATTTTCTCATAGTCTGGATTATCTTCAAATAAAACTTTTTCTATATCATAAGTAGCCTCTCTTACCGGTGTAAAGAAAGCATCCAGAGCGATAAATTTAGGATCATTTAAAAGTTCTTTGATTTCTTCGCTTGGAACATAGCCTATACCTTTTTCTATGATAAGAGTAAATTTAAGCTCTGCATCTTCATTGATAGTTGCTAAATAAGCATCAGTATTAACAACTTCTATTTTGTCATTGCTTAGATCTTTTCCATAGATTTCTTTAGGGCCATTGAAGCTAAATTCTACTATTTCTTTATTGGACTCACCTTTAATTTTAAAACGAAGTTTTTTAAGATTAATAATAAAAAGTGCAACATCTTCAAGCATTCCACGCATACTATCAAATTCATGGGATACTCCATCAATTTGAATTGCTGTTGGAGCATAGCCTATAGTGCTTGTATAAAGCAAACGACGTAAAGGATGAGCCAGAGTAATACCATAGCCAATTTCAAAAGGCCAAGCACTTATTTTAGCCATATTATCACTAATATTTTCTATGGCAAATTCTGTTGGCGTATAAGCAGATGTAGTGATATTTCTCATATTCAGCCTTTATTATTTTGAGTAAAGCTCAACAATATATCTTTCCTCTACAGGAATGACAACTTCTTCTCTCTCTGGATTTCTTGTAAAAATTCCAAATCTCTTATCTTTTTCAACATCAACCCAAGCCACTATACCTGTTTGAGAAGTAAGTTCTAACGATCTTGAAATTTGAGGATTATTTTTACTTTTTTCAATAATTTCAATTTTAGCTCCTGCTTCAACGCGGTAACTTGGAATATCTACTCTTCTACCATTAACTAAAATATGTCCATGTGTTACAAGTTGCCTTGCAAAACGACGTGTAGTTGCAAATCCCATTCTATAAACAACATTATCAAGTCTTTGTTCTAGAAGTTGAATAAGTAAAACCCCTGTATTGCCATCACGTCTAGCAGCTTCATTGAACAATCTTCTAAATTGTTTTTCGCTTACTCCATACATAAATTTAGCTTTTTGTTT
Source organism: Campylobacter novaezeelandiae (assembly GCF_018968685.1). Classification (NCBI taxonomy): domain Bacteria; kingdom Pseudomonadati; phylum Campylobacterota; class Epsilonproteobacteria; order Campylobacterales; family Campylobacteraceae; genus Campylobacter; species Campylobacter novaezeelandiae. Next base: position 165,187 of record NZ_CP076657.1, read on the forward strand.
TTCTCTTAATTGGAGCCCGTATTCGCTTATTTTACCTTTTTTTGCCCCATGTTGTCCTGGTCCATAAGGACGTTTATCAAGAGCACTTTTTCCTGCTAATCTTCTTTCCCCTTTTAATGCCAAACTGACACCAAAACGTCTTTCTAGTTTTTCTACTGGTCCTCTATATCTTGCCATACTAATTTCTCCTAAATTCTTTTATTTTTAGACACGACGACGTTTAGGTGGTCTACAACCATTATGCGCTAATGGAGTTATATCTTTAAAGAAAGTTACTTTAATTCCCTCCATTGCACCAACACTTTTAACAGCAGTTTCTCTACCGCTTCCTGGCCCTTGCACCTTAATACCCACTTCTTTAATCCCGTGTTCTTTTGCTTTATTTAATGCGTCTTCTACGGCTTGTTGTGCAGCGTATGGAGTTGATTTTTTAGAACCTTTAAAGCCAAGTCCTCCAGCACTGCTCCAAGCAATAGCATTTCCCATTTCATCCGTTACTGTAACCATAGTATTATTAAAGGTCGCACTAATATATACAATACCTTTAGCTATATTTTTCTTAACAACTTTTTTCTTAACAACTTTTCTTTTCGCCATTTTTAATCCTTATGATTTTGCACCAACAGTTTTTCTTTTACCTTTGCGTGTTCTAGCATTTGTTTTTGTTTTCTGTCCACGAACTGGTAAGCCTTTTCTGTGTCTAAGACCTCTAAAACTTCCTAAATCCATTAGTGCTTTAATATCCATAGCAACTTGTTTTCTAAGATCCCCTTCAACTACATAGTTTTCTTGAATCTCTTTGCGGATAGCTGCTGCTTCATCTTCGCTCAACTCATATACTCTTTTATCATATGAGATACCTGTTTTATCTAAAATTTTTCTTGAGCTAAAAAGCCCTATGCCATAGATATAAGTTAATCCATACTCAATTCTCTTTTTTTTTGGTAAATCTACACCTGCAATACGAGCCATATTTATCCTTGTCTTTGTTTATGTTTTGGATTTTCGCAAATAATGCGGACAACGCCTTTACGACGAACTACTTTACATTTGTCACATATTTTTTTGACTGAGGGTCTAACCTTCATATCATCTCCTTAAATAAATTCCACTTAACTTTGCGAAAGCGTATTAGGTTGAGAACCAACTGTTTTCAAAATAAGTGGGACTTTGAAAACACTTCTTTTCATAGCTGAAAGCTTCGCAAAGCTATAATTTTAGCTGAAAATAACTTTTAAATAGCTTAGATTATTTATATCTAAAAGTGATACGTCCTTTATCTAGACTATAAGGAGTGAGTTCGACTTTAACTCTATCGCCAGGCATGATTCTTATATAGTGCATACGCATTTTTCCAGCGATATGACAAAGAATTATGTGTTTGTTATCAAGTTCAACCTTAAAATTTGCATTAGGTAAAGCTTCAATTACATTTCCATCAATTTCAATAACGTCATCTTTTGCCAATTTTTTTCCTTTTATTTTTGTTTGAAGAAATATTATTCTATACAAATAATGCTTAAAAATTAAATTTTTATTTTATATAATATTAATAAAACTACTGGAGTTTTAATGTCTTTTATTATGGAATTATTGAAGCAAAATAAATTAAAATTTTTATCTTTTTTGATTTTTAGTTTTTTTACAAGTATTTTAGGTGTTCTAACTTTAGTATTTATTAATGAATATCTTTTAAAAAGTAAAGAAAATGTTCCCATTTTTTATTTTTTAGCTATTTTGTTTGTTTTTTTTGCTAGTTCTTTTTTTGTTGAATTGTCTCTTAGTATTTTTGGGCAAAATTTTATTTTTAAAATGCAAAGACGTTTGGTTAAGCAAATTTTAGATAGCTCTTTAATTTCTATTGTGGAAGTAGGTAAAGCAAGGCTTTTAGCATCTTTAAGTTCTGATGTTAGAAGTATTTCTTTTGGTATCTTGCGCTTACCTGAGTTTTTACAAGCTAGTATTTTAATACTTTGTACTTGTTTTTATCTTTTTTATCTTTCTCCTCAAATTTTTTTACTTTCTTTTGTATGGATTATTTTTGTTTTTATCAGTAATCATTTTTTGATGATGAATGTGTATAAATATTTTAGAAAAGCAAGAGAAAATGACGATTTATTGCAAAATAATTATCAAAATATTTTAGATGGGCATAAGGAATTAAGTATCAATACTTTTAGAGCCAAGTATTATTATGAAAATGAGTTTGAGAAAAATGCAAAAGAAAAACGAAAAAATAGCATTATAGGAAATATTTTAAATAATTTTTCTAATAATTGGACCAATATTTCTTTGCTTGCTTTGGTTGGAGTAGAATTTTATTTGGCTATTAATTTTAAATGGAGCAATCTTGAAGATGCGGTTACGATAGCTTTATCTATACTTTTTTTAAGAACTCCTTTAATTTCTATGATAGGCTCTTTTCCTACTTTAATCTTAGCAAAAATTGCTCTTGATAAAATTTCAAAATTAAAATTAGATGATTATAAAAATACTTTTAACCTAAGTGTAAAAAAAGAGAAGTGGAATCAAATTTGTTTTAAAAATGTTAGTTTTTCTTATAATAATCAATTCATACTTAAACCCGTAAATTTAACTCTTTATAAGGGTGAAATGGTTTTTTTGATCGGTAAAAATGGAAGTGGAAAATCAACCTTTAGTATGCTTTTAAGCGGACTTGTCAAACCTCTTAGTGGAGCAATTTATTTAGATGATGAAAAAATAAATTCTACTAATATTTATGAATACAGATCGCTTCTTAGCGTGATTTTTAGTGATTTTCATCTTTTTACTCAAACTTTGAGTAAAGATAAATTTGCAGATAGTGAAAAAATAAATTTTTGGCTTCATTTTTTAGAGCTTAAAGATAAAACTGAAGTAAAAAATAATCACTTAAGTTTTACAAAACTTTCTACCGGACAAAGAAAACGTTTAGCAATGCTTATAGCTTTGCTTGAAGAAAGAGATGTTTTAATTTTAGATGAATGGGCAGCCGATCAAGATCCTGTTTTTAGAAAATTTTTTTATCATAAACTTTTACCTCTTTTAAAAGAACAGGGTAAAACAATCTTTGCAATTACTCACGATGATAAATATTTTGATGTAGCTGATAGAATTTTTTTAGCTAAAGAGGGCGAAATTTCTGAGCTAAAAGGGCAAAATATAAAAGAAATAGCAAAAGATATAGTAGAAAATTTTACTTAAGCTTGATATATCATCAAGCTTGTTTTTTATAAAGTTCTTCTTCTATTTGTATATAAAAGTCTGCTATTTTACCATAAGCTACTTCCCAAGCTTTTAATGTGTTTTCATCAGCATTTAAAAGATTTTTAATTGCTTTTAAAAGACAAGCTCCTACTATAGGATAATGTTCTTTTTTTACATTTAATTTCACATGAGTTTTTCCAACATGCTCAACATAAGCTTTTATATTTTCTAAGTTTTCTATATTTTGTGCAGCTTTTAAAATAGCCATAGCCAAGGCTTTTGGTTGTTCTCCAGAAGTTTGTTTTTCCATGTTAAACATAGGTTTTACTTCAGGATAATCATTAAACATAATTTTATAAAATTCTTTAGTTAAATCTTCTCCATTTTTTTGTAAAATTGGAATGCAATTTTTAATAATTTCAATTTGTTCTTTAGTCATTTTTTCTCCTCATTTTATAATTAAAATAAAAAAGATATTTTAACTCTTATTTGAAATAAAAAAATTGATATAAGTTAAATTTATAATTTAGCTTTTGAAAGTACAGAAGTATAACCTGAGTTATCATTGATGCTAAAGATACTCATATTAATTCCTTATACCCTAGTTTGCCCCAAAAGATTATTGAGTCTATCCATTATAGAATCAGCATAAGAATTAATAGTGCTAGGTTTTGCTTTCCAACCATTAGCAAGAGCTTGTTTAATTTCAGCGTCTAAAGCCCAATTGCCTAAAGCAGATTCTTTAGGAATGTTATTTTCATACATATATAATTCACCTTCTGCTATGCCACGCTCTGCCCAGTATCTAAAAAAGCTTTTAAAATCGCTTTTACCTGTCATGATATTATCAATATCGATTCCAGGACCACTAAAACTTTCCTTAGCCATAGCTCTATTATAGCTAGCTACCTTTGGATCAAAAGTAGTGTTATGACTATATAAAATACGCCCACCTTGAGATTTTAAAAAACTCATAAACAAAGCTTCTTTAGAGTAACTTCCATCTTCATTTTGTGGATAAACTGACATATCTGGTTTAAATTCACAATCTTCTCCCTTAGAAACATTTTTAATCTCTTCTAAGGATAGTCCGAAAGTTTCGGGCTTAATTCCTTTTATCAAACCTCCAGAATCAAAAATAATATCACTTGCTTCATTAAATTGTTCTTGGGTTTTATAAACATTTGAAATGAAAGCATCAGAATAATCTGCTAAAAATTTAATACTTATATCATCATTTCTTACAGAATCGGGGTGTTTAAAAATACCATAACCATTGTAAAATCCACTTACACTATACCCCTTAGGCATAGAATTTATATCTGCTTCAGTAAAACTTGTTTTATCATTTGGAAAACTTTGACTTAAAGCATTAGAAAAAAGATTATAGTATTGTTTTATAGTTTCAGCCATATCTATGTTTGTATAGTATTCACTTACACCTAGATATTCTTTTGTAGATAAAATATCAGGTCTATTTTCAGCAGCTTTTTTAATCTCATCCAAAGTAGATTTATGTATTTTAAAATCTTTTGGTAATCCTGCAGCTTTGTTAAAGTCTTCTCCCATATAACCATCTTTATCTACACTATAACCATAGGCTAAAGATGTAATATTACTTGTATTAACTAAAGGATCAGCTTGTTTATATTTTAGAGTATAAATAGAGTTTTTAAATTCACTAGCTATATCATAATTAGGAGAACTTGTTTTAGTATTTACTCTAACATTAGTGTTATTACTATTTGATATATTGGTAGAATTTAATACTTCACTTCTTATTAAAGTTTGTGAATTTGCACTTTGAATTTCATTTAATTTAGTGACATTTTGTTTTAAAAAAGTATTTGCAAAATTTATTTTAGAATTTTCTTTACTTTCTTTATTAGCTTTACTTTGTGAAAGTATAGAAGTATAACCTGAATTATCATTGATGCTAAAGATACTCATATTAACTCCTTCATTTAGATTCTGCCTTCAATCTAAATATAAATTAATATAAGCAAAATTTATTCCATTTTAGAATAAAATGGAATAAATTTAGAAAGAATTAGTATTTATTTTTGAAGTCATTTAAAATATTCATTGCATTTTTACCCCAACTTGTAGAATAATTAGGAAAAATTGTTCCAAAAGAATTTGTTTTAGGGTCATAAGATTGTAAATAATAATCTTTTTGATTATTTACATAACGGTATTTAGCAAGAATTGTTTTATAAGAATCTACCTGAAGTTCAGAATTAACTGGATTAAAACTATCGGTATAAACATAGTAAGCATAACTTCTAACACCTACAACATTATCATATCCACTTGCTCTTTTAAACTGATATCCACCCTTAACCTCTTTCATCTCATCAAGGCTAAGAACTTTAACACCTACACTATTATCACTAATTACTCCATTACTTACTTTAGCAAGGATATCCTCTGCAAAAGCAGAACTTGAAACTAAAGCACCTAAAGCTACAACACTAAGTAGTTTTTTAAACATTTTAGCTCCTTGTTTTAAAATATGATGCGAATTTGTTTTATTGCAGAAAATATTTTAAGTCAAATTTAATAAAACATTGTTTTATAGATATTTGAAGATTATTCATAATGATTTTATGGTATTTATGAGTGTTTTTATTTTTTAGAAAAAATATAACAAATTTGTTTAAATCTCAATATGATTAATATCATTTGAAAAATATTTAAATTTTGTTATAATGCAAAATATTCTATTAAATCAAGGACAACAATGCTAAAAATAATAATCATAGCTTTATTTTTTATTATTAATTTAAATGCAAAAATTCCTAAAGATACTATAATTATTGCGGTAGAGAATGAAATTTCAAGAATAAATCCTGCCTATAGCGAAGATCATGATGTAGCTATATCTTTGGTTTTTTCAGGACTTACACGTTTTGATGAAAATATGAATTTAAAACCCGATTTAGCCAAATCTTGGAAAATAAGTAGTGATGGCTTAAATTACGAATTTGATTTAAGAGAAGATGTGCTTTGGCATGATGGAGTTAAATTTAGTGCAAAAGATGTCGAGTTTAGCCTTAAATCTTTTATGAATAAAAAAAACAATTCTTCTATATATGTTAATTTTGAAGACATAAATAAAATAGAAATTTTAAATCCTTATAAAATTAAAATTAGTTTAAAAAAACCATACCCAGCTTTTTTAGATGCTTTGAGTATAGGTATTCTTCCTTATCATTTGTTAAAAGATGAAAATTTAAATACTAGTTCTTTTAACCAAAATCCTATTGGAACAGGGCCTTATAAATTTGAAAAGTGGAAAAAAGGTTCTTATATGATATTTAATGCTAATGAGCATTATTATCTTACAAAAGTAAAAAGTAAAAAAATTATTTTAAAACATATAGCAGATCCAAATATTAGCGCAGTTGAGCTTAAAAATGGACAAATCGATGTTGCTTTGATCGACTCTTCTTTACTTAAAACTTTTTTAAATGATAAAAATTTTAAAATTTTAAAGCAAAGCTCGGCTGATTATAGGGCTTTAATGTTTAATTTAAACAATGAATTTCTTAAAAATAAAAATATACGTTTAGCTTTAAATTACGCAGTTGATAAAGAAGGTATAGTAAAAAATATCTTGCATAATTACGGTTTCATAGCTTCTCATCCTTTAGAAAAATCTTGGGCTAATCCTAAGGAATTTCCAAGTTATAAATTTGATTTAAAAAAAGCACAAGAACTTTTGGAGAAAGAAGGTTTTAAAAAAAATAAACAAGGTTATTATGAAAAAGATGGAAAAGTCCTTGAATTTGATATTTATGCAATGAGTAATGATCCTTTAAGGGTCGTTTTAGCCGGTATTTTACAAAATGACTTTAAAAAACTTGGAGTGAAAACAAGAGTAGTTGCTAAAATAGCTGGAAGTTTTGACTATACTAAAGTAGATAGTTTTTTAGTGGGTTGGGGCAGTCCTTTTGATCCTGATTTGCACACTTTTAGAGTATTTGAAAGTTCTCAAGATAGTGATGTTAATGGTTCTGGATGGAATTTTGGACATTATCATAATGCTAAGGTTGATAAGGCTTTATTTTTGGCAAGAAATTCTCTTGATATAAATGAAAGAAAAAAATATTATTCTAATTTTATTCAAGCTTTATATGAAGATCCTCCTTTTATATTTTTGACTTATTTAGATTTTGCTTTAGTTTATAAGGCAAATATTTTAGGTATAAAGCCTAGAATTTTAGGTCATCATGGAGTAGGATTTACTTGGAATGTTTATGAGTGGAGTAAAAATTAGTATTTATAAGGTTTTTGCTACTTGTTTTTTAATGTTTCTTAGTTCATTTTTGTGTTTTGCTATGCTTTATTATAGTAAGGCAAGTGTTGTATTTGCTAGTGGAAATGATGTAGTGAGCCTAGAGACAAAAAATCGTATTGAAGCAAATTTAAATTTAGACAAGCCTTTGGTAGAGCAATATAAAATATGGTTATTAAAAGTTTTTAAAGGAGATTTTGGGACTTCTTTAATTAGTGGAGAAAAGGTATTTTCTTTAATTGTAGAACCTTTAAAAAATACTTTTATTTTAACTATAATATCTTTATTTATTTTATTTTTTTTAAGTATTGTTTTGGCTTTATTTTGCGTGATTTATCAAGATAGTTTTATAGATAAGATGATTAATTTCCTTACTCTTAGTTTTTTTGCCTTACCACCATTTGCTTTAGCTTTAATACATATTTTAATTTTTGGATTTTTTTTAAAAATTTTACCAATTTCAGGTGTGAGTGATATAGGTTTTGAGGATAATTTGCTTAATAGATTTGAGCATTTAATTTTACCCCTTAGCACTTTAGTTTTATCGCATTTAGCTATATTTTTGCGTATAGCAAGAACAAGCTTTATTGAAAGTCTTAATCAAGTATTTATTCTTAACGCTTTTGCAAGAGGTTTAAGCAAGATAAGAGTATATGGACATTTTATATTGAAGTATTCTTTGGGGGTAATTATTTCTTATTTTGGTGCTAGCGCTTTGAGTTTTATAATGGGTGCTTATGTGGTTGAAAGTATATTTTCTTATAATGGAATAGGTTTTTTAATGATACAAAGTATTATTTTTAAAGACTATCCTGTGGCAATGTTTTTAATTATGCTTAGTATTTTAATGGTTAATTTTTTTATTTTAATTAGCACTTTGCTTGTTAAAATTATAAATCCAAGATTAAATTATGCGTAAAATTGGTATTTTTTTATTTATTTTTATATCTTTATGTTTATATTTTAATTTTTTATTAAGTGGATACGATCCAAATTTAATACATCTTGATTCTATTTATCAAAGTCCTTCGAAAGAATATATTTTTGGGACAGATTCTTTAGGTAGGGACTTGTTTATTAGGCTTTTATTTGCTTTAAAAACTTCTTTTTTAATAGGTATTTTTGCTTCTTTTTTTACTATTTGTTTTGCTTGTTTTTATGTTTTTTTAATGCGTTTAGTTTTTTATAGTTTTTTTATACGTTTGTTAAATATTTTTTTATCTTTACCAATTTTACTTTTGCTTATGTTTTTTCAAAGTTTTTTACAAGGTGGATTTTGGAGTATGATTTTTATCATAGCTTTAGCCCACTTTCCATTTATAGCTAAAGTTTTAGAAGATGAGTTAAAGCGTCTTGAAAAACTTGAATTTTATGAGTGTGCTCTTGTTTTAGGTTGTTCTAAAATAAGGGCATTTTTTAAAGAGTTACTTCCTCCTTGTTTTTCGCTTTTAATGGTATTATTTGTTTTAAATGTGATTCATGCTATTAATACTGAATCTACTTTAAGCTTTTTTGGGCTTGGACTTGCTTTTGAAATTCCAAGCTTGGGTAATATTTTAAACGATGCAAGTAAAGCCATATTTCTTGGGGCTTGGTGGATGATTGTTTTTCCGCTTTTGTTTATTTTAGGGCTTATTTTACCTTTGCTTTTATTGGCTCGTTTTTGGCAAAATATTTTTGGTATAAGATTATGATAGAGATTGAGAATTTAAATTTAAGTTTTAAAAATAAGCCTTTGTTGCAAAATATTACTTTTACTTTAGAGGATAAAAAATCTTTAGCTATTATGGGAAAAAGTGGAAGCGGAAAAAGTCTTTTAGTTAAGTCCTTATTAAAACTTTTAAATCAAGATTATAAGCTCGATGCTAAAAAATTTAGAATTGATAATTTTGATGTTTTAAATTTAAAAGAAAAAGAACTAAGAAAATTAAGATCCTTTGCAGCTCTTGTTTTACAAGATGCACATTTAAGTCTTTATCCTTATTTGGACATTGGAGAATTATTTCATATTGTTTTAAAAACTCATACCAATTTAAATAAAGCATTAAGAAAACAAAAAGCTTTTTATTATCTTGATTTATTAGGATTAAAAAATTTAGATTTAATTTGGCATTCTTACCCTTATCAATTAAGTGTTGGTATGGCAAGACGTATTAGCTTTGCATTAGCTTTGGTTAGTGAGCCAAAATATTTAATTTGTGATGAGATTAATTCATCTCTTGATAAAGAAAATGAAGAAAAAATTATCAGACTTTTATATGAACTTAAAGATAAAATAAATCTTATTTTTATTACCCATAATTTAAAGATGGTTTATGATTTATCTGATGAACTTTTAATACTGCATCAAGGTTTAATCTCTCAAAAAATAAGTAAGAATGATTTTTTTAAAGAAGAAAACGAATATACAAAAGCTTTTTGGAGTTTTTATGCTAGAGGTTAAAAACTTAACTCAAAGTTATTTATTAAAAAAGCATTGGTATTTAAAAAAAGAAGAAATATTTATATTTAAAGGATTAAATTTTAATCTTAAAAGCGGTGAAAATTTAATTATCACAGGAGAAAGCGGGAGTGGAAAAAGCACTTTAGCAAGAATTTTATGTATGCTTGAAGTTCCAAAATATGGAGAAGTATTATATAAAGGATTTAATTTACATTTACAAAATGATAAACAAAAAAGAAAATTAAGAACTAAAATCCAATACGTTTTTCAAGATCAAAAACTTGCTTTAAATCCTTATAAGAGTATAAAAAGACTATTGTTTGATGTATATGAGAATTTTTCTTTAAAAAAAAATAAGAATGAGATTTTATCTTTTTTTGAAATTTTTGGATTAAAAGAAGAAATATTTCATTTAAAATCTTTTAATTTAAGTGGTGGAGAAGCTCAGAAAATAGGTCTTATAAGAGCATTGATTTTAAAACCTAAAATTTTAATTTTAGACGAAGTGACCTCTTCTCTTGATATTTTAAATACGCAAAAAATTTTAAATTTTTTAAAAAAATATCAGCAAAATCAAGAAATTTCATATATTTTTATCGCACATCAACAAGAATTTTTTAATGATTTTTTATGTAAAAAAATACATTTATAATATGATTTTATAAGTTTCTATATAGAAAAAATTGAGTAATATTCATATATTATTTTAATAAATTTTAAAGAATTAAAAGTGTTATAATATATTTAATACTTGTTAAGGAGAATATATGTCTCATATGGAGATTTCTCATCCATATTTTGGTATATTTTTAATGCTAATATTAGCTAGTGTTATTTTTTTTGGCTTAGTTTTTATTGCTTCTAAAATAGGAAATTCGTTTGCTGCTAAAAATCGTAAAAAACTTGGACTTGGAATGTATGAGTGTGGTCCTATTCCTGTAAGACAAGCCAATAAAATGAATTCTCAGTTTTTTATAGTTGCTTTAGTTTTTATACTTTTAGATATTGAAGTAGTGTTTTTATTTCCTTGGGCATTAGTTTTTAAGTATCTTGGTTGGTTTGGACTTTTTGAAATTTTTATTTTCATTTTACTTTTAGCAATAGGTTTTTTATATGCTTATAAAAAAGGGGCGTTTGAATGGCAGAGCATCAAGTAAATTATGCAAATGGACTTCCTGTAGTTTTAACTACAGTTGATAAGATTGTTCAATGGGGTAGGAGCAATTCCTTATGGGCTTTATCTTATGGTTTAGCTTGTTGTGCAATTGAAATGATGGCAGCGGGAGGTTCAAGATATGATTTTGATCGTTTTGGAACAATTTTTAGAGCAAGTCCTAGACATTCTGAAGTAATGATTATAGCAGGAACTTTATCTAAAAAACACGCTGAATTTACAAGAAGGCTTTATGATCAAATGCCAGATCCTAAATGGGTTATTTCTATGGGTAGTTGTGCAAATACAGGTGGAATGTTTAATACCTATTCAACTGTTCAAGGGGTTGATAGAATTATTCCTGTTGATATTTATGTTCCAGGATGTGCCCCAAGACCTGAAAGTTTTCAATTTGCCTTAATGATTTTGCAAAAAAAAATAAGAAAAGAAAAAGCAAGTCGTAAAATCGCTCCAAAAAGGCTAATATAATGAGAAAATATCAAGATAAAAAAAATGTTCAATTAAAAAATTATTATGAAGATAGGTTTTATCATGCTCCACAAAGTATTAAAACTGATCCTAAGGAAAGTATTTTTAAAGATGATTTTTTAATCTTGCAAGAAAAGATTGATCTTCAAGATGCTTTTATAGAATTTGATACACTTGTTCTTGATATTTTAAAAGAAGACAATGTAAAAACTTTAGCTTTACTTAAAGAATTAGGTTATGATTGTTTTATTGAAGCGAGTGCAATTGATTTTGTCGCACAACGCAATGGTTTTAGTGTCTTTTATCAACTCCTTAATATTAAAAAAAGCTTACGTGTAAGAATTAAAACTTTTGTAGTTTCAAAAGAGAGACTTCAAAGTGTTACAAGTGTTTTTAAAGGTGCTAATTGGAGCGAGAGAGAAATTTATGATATGTTTGGAATTTTTATCATTAATCATCCTAATTTAAAGCGTATTTTAATGCCAGATGATTGGTATGGACATCCTTTGTTAAAAACTTATCCTTTAGAAGGAGATGAATTTGCAAAATGGTATGAGATTGATAGAATTTTTGGAAAAGATTATAGAGAAGTGGTAGGACCTGAAAATAGGGATCCAGCTTTTATTGATGATAAGGATACTTTGAATTTTTCAAGATTATATCATCAAGTTGAAAAAGGAAAAACACCAGTTGAGAGTTCTTTGGCTTTAGAATATCAAGAAGAAGAGGGTGTAGCTTTTGTTAAAAAGATCAAGCGAGATAAAATTAAATTTTTAGATAAAAGGCGTTAAGATGCAAATTCCTACTAAGTTAAAACCTTATTATGAAAACATAGCTTTTGAACGTGAAGATTCTAAAATGATTATAAATTTAGGACCACAACACCCTTCAGCTCATGGGAATTTACGTCTTATTTTAGAACTTGATGGAGAGCAAGTTGTTAAGGCGCGTCCTTGTATAGGCTATATGCATCGTGGTATGGAAAAAATGGCTGAAAATATGATTTATCAAGAATTTATTCCTACTACTGATAGAATGGATTATGTCGCTGCTAGTGCTAATAATTACGCTTATTGTGCTGCAGTTGAAAAATTATGTGGTTTAGAAATTCCTCGTAGAGCTGCTGTGATTCGTATGATAATTTTAGAGTTAAATCGCTTAGCCTCTCATTTGCTTTGGCTTGCTACACATGCACTTGATATTGGTGCTATGAGTATATTTTTATATTGTTTTAGAGATAGAGAATATGTTCTTGATTTGATAGAAAAATATTGTGGAGCAAGGCTTACGCATTCTTCTATGAGAATAGGCGGGGTAATGCTTGATTTGCCTGAAGGTTTTTTAGATGAACTTTTGAGTTTTTGTAATAAATTTCCAAATGATATTAAAGACTATGAAGCTTTGCTTGATGATAATAGAATTTGGCGTTTAAGAACAGAAAATGTTGGTATTGTAAGTAAAGAGCAAGCTTTAAATTGGGGTTGTAGTGGAGTTATGCTAAGAGCAAGTGGAGTTTGTTATGATATACGCAAAGAAGAACCTTATTTGCTTTATAATGAGATTGATTTTAGAGTTCCTTATGCTACGCAAGGTGATTCTTATGCTAGATATAAAGTTTATATGCAAGAATTTAGAGAAAGTTTAAAAATCTTAAAACAATGTATCAAGCTTTATAAAGATACTCCTCCAGAAATTTTAGCTAATAATCCAGAATATGTTAGTGCTTCAAAAGAGCAAATTTTAACGCAAAATTATTCTTTACAACAGCATTTTGTTTTAATTTCTCAAGGACTTAAACCTCCAAAAGGTGAGGTTTATGTTCCAACTGAAAGCCCAAAAGGCGAACTTGGATTTTTTATACACTCAGATGGAAGTAGCAGGCCTTATAGACTTAAAGCTAGAACTCCTAGTTATTGGCATTGCTCTTTTTTTGAAGAAATGCTTGTGGGATCTTATTTGGCTGATGTTGTAGCGATTATGGGAAGTGTAAATATAGTTTTAGGCGAGATTGATAGATGAGAAGAGTTGATTTAAGAAAAAGCAAAGATTTATTTTTAAAGATGGGTGAAGTAATTGAAAATGCTGAATTTAATGAAGTTTTGGTTATACTCTTTGAAATCGGAGATTTTTCCGCAGTTGAGAAAAGCTTTTCTTTTATCAAAGAAAAAAAGTGTATTCTTTTAAATTCTTTAAAATTTAATCAAAAAGATTGGACTATAGTAATAAAAAAGGATAAAAATGCATTATAGAAGCGGCGATAATGCATTTTGTTTTGTAAATATGCTTAGTCTCAATAATGCGATTTTATGTGAAAAATTGCAAAAAAGTTCCAATATTAATATTTCTTGTTTGCAAGATAAAGCTTTAAATGCCAAGTTTTATAAATGTGAGATAGCAAGTATTTCTTATGTTTTAGCATTGCTTTGTAAAATGCTTGATGGACAAAAATTTAAAGATTTAGATGAAGGATTTTTGAGTGCAGAGTCTTGTATATCAGAAGAAGAGGCTTTAGAAATTTTAGATTTTTTAAAAAGTGCTAAAGTTTTAATTTTTGATAAGAATTTAAAATTTTATAAAGATTTTGAAAATATTAAGTATTTTATGTATATTTTAAGCAAAGAATTTAATTTGAGAATTTTAGATTCTTGCGAAAAAGAATATGATTTTTCTAAATCTAAACTAGGAGTTTTAAAAGAACTTGATAATTATGATGGACTCGTAGTTTTTAGATGTAAATTAAAGGATAATTTTTTATATTGTTCTAAACAATTTTTACAACTTGCTAAATTGAAACATTTGGATAAAGTAAATATTCAAGGTCAAAATTTAAATTTAAATACTAAGCTTTATTTAGATGAGAATTTAAGCGGAACGATAGGGTTTTTAAATGATGAAAGCAAAGGTTTAGATTTTGTTAAAATTTGCATAAAGGAAGCAAAATGACAATAACAATCAATGGCAAAGAGTGTTTCTTTGAAGAGGGTGAATATATATTAAATATTGCAAGAAGAAATAATATTTTTATTCCAGCGATTTGTTATCTTAGTGGTTGTAGTCCAACTTTGGCTTGTCGTATGTGTATGGTTGAAGCAGATGGTAAAAAAGTATATTCTTGTAATACCAAAGCTAAAGATCAAATGGTTGTTGAGAGTGATTTAAAAAATTTGTGGGATGAAAGAAATGAAATTATGCAAGCATATTGCATTAATCACCCTTTACAATGTGGAGTATGTGATAAATCAGGTGAATGCGAACTTCAAAATTTTACTCATAAAGCTAGAGTAAATGAACAAAAATATTGGATTAAAGATACTCATAAGCCTCATAAAAAATGGGGATTTATTAATTATGATCCAGCACTTTGTATAGTGTGCGAACGTTGTATTACGGTATGTAAAGATAAAATAGGAGAAAGTGCTTTAAAAACTGTCCCTAGAGGCGGAGATATGCCAGATAGCTCTTTTAAAGAGAGTATGGGAAAGGATGCTTATGCTATTTGGAGTAAATTTCAAAAAAGTTTGATAGGTCCTGCTAATGGGGATAAACTTGATTGTTCATTTTGCGGAGAATGCACTAGTGTTTGTCCTACAGGGGCGCTTATTGGTTCTTCATTTCAATATACTTCAAATATTTGGGAATTAAAAAGAATTCCTGCTTCAAATCCACATTCAAGTGATTGTGAGCTTATGTATTATGATGTTAAGCAAACAAGTATTAATGAACAAAAAGCAAAAATTTATAGAGTAAGTAATGATTTTTCCTTTGCTACTTTAAATAAAGCTGCAAGATATGGATTTGATACTCAAAGTGAAGGTAAAAAAGATAAAAAAGCTTTTGATTATTTAATTTCTTTAATAGAAAAAAAAGAAATTAAAAATATTAAATTTAATAGCTTTATAACAAATGAAGAAGCTTTAATTTTGCAGAATTTAAAAAAGAAGTTTGATCTTTGTTTGATTAATGATGAAGCTAAAGCCTTTAAAGAGTTTTTAAATGATTTTGTACAAAGTTCAGGAAGTATGTATAATGCAACGACTGAAGATATTGTTAAAGGTGATTTTTTAGTTGTTGTTGGAACTTTGTTAAGATATGATGCCCCAACATTAAGTTATAAGATTAACAATGCTTTGGTTATGAATAAGGGCTCAGGACTTTATTTTCATCCTTTAGAAGATGAAGGGGTAAAAAAATATTCTAAAAATTTTATTACTCATACTCACAAGGCAGGAGATGAGGAGCAAATTTTGTATTTTTTATTACAAAAATTTTCACAGGATGAAAATATAAAAAAAGCTTTAGAAGAATTTTTTATTCAAGAAAGTAAAGAAATAGAAGAAACTATCAATGAGGAAGTTGTAGAAAAAATTATAGAAAAAGATGAAGAAGGTAATGAAATTCAAAAAGAGGTAAAAAAACTTTTGCCTAAAAAGATAAAAAAAACCATAGAAGTAAAAAGATCTATTTTTGCTAAAAATTTAGGCATTGATGAGAATAAATTAGAGGATTTATTATTAAAGAAAAATAATTTTACTTTGGTTGTAGGAAGTGATTTTTATTTTCATAAAAATTCTAAAAAACTTGCTAAACTTCTTGCTCTTATTCAAAATACAACTCCTTTTAAAATTTTTTTAAATCCAACTCATACAAACACTTTGGGCGTTTCACTGATTTGTGATTTATCAGAAGCTCAAGAAGGAAAAACTTTAGGATATAATGAAAAAGGTGATTTTAGCTTTTCTTATGAAGAATATAACGATCTTAAAAGTTCTAGTTTAAATCAGCAAGAAGGAACTTTTGTAAATTATGATAAGAGAGTAGTTCCAACTAATGTAGCTTTAGAATTTGATGGTTATTTTTTAAATGATTTAGCAAATGCTTTAGGTTTTGATGAAAATTTTACCATTGGTTATACTAAAAGATTACCAATTAATAAAGGATTTTTACCAATAGAATTTGATCATTTAGAAAATTATTATACCAATGGTGGAGAGAATAAAAGAGGTTATATTTTAAATACAAAAGTTTTTGATAAAAATGCAGATTTAGAATGGATTTTGCCTGATTTTAATTCCTCTCTTACTTTGAAAGAAAATGAGTTTTTAGTTTATAGTGCTAATCCAAGTTATCAATTTGGAAGGTATTCTAATCTTGCTAGTGCTTTAAACGAAAGTATTTTTTTGGGTATAAGTGAAGACTTATGTGAAAAGCTTAATTTAAAAGATAAAGATCTGATTGAGTTTTTTATAGATGGTAAAAAATTAATTCTTAGTATTAAAGTAGATAAAGACTTAAAAAATAGTATATTCTTGCCTTATTTTGATAGCAAGATTGATACTTTAAGTTTTTTTAAAGAAAGATTTATTGTGGCAAAAATTCAAAAATTAGGAGCAAATAATGAGTGAATTTGCTTATTTTGCATTAGAAACTTTAATCAAATGTATTGTGGTGCTTGCTGTATTTGCTACTTTAGCGGGTTTTGCAACTTATGCTGAGAGAAAAGTTTTGGCCTATTTTCAAAGGCGTATAGGCCCTGATATGGTGGGTCCTTTTGGGTTGATACAATTGGTTGCTGATATGATTAAACTTTTTACAAAAGAGGATATCATTCCTTCAAATTCACAAAAAGTTATTTTTGCAATTGCCCCTTTAATTGCCGCTATTAGTGCTTTTGTGTCTTTATCAGCTATTCCTATTTTGCCTGAGTTTGTTTTATTTGGTAAAGTAGTTCAGCCAATTATTGCTGATATTAATGTAGCATTGCTTTTTGTTATAGGAACTTCTGGACTTTGTTTTTATGCGGTATTTTTGGGAGGACTTGCTAGCAATAATAAATGGTCTATTTTGGGTGCAGCAAGAGCTTTGGTAGCTATTATTTCTTATGAAAGCGTAGGAGCTTTAGCTTTAATTGCTATTGTTATGATTGTTGGGTCTTTTTCTCTTATAGATATTAATAATTATCAAGGTGATGGAATTCTTTCTTGGCTTATTTTTAAACAACCTTTGGCTTTTATTCTTTTTATTATTGCTTTATTTATAGAAACTAATAGAACTCCACTTTGTTTAACTGAAAATGATGCTGAGATTGTTGCTGGTTATGGAACAGAGTATTCAGGACTTCGTTGGGGTATGTTTTTTATAGGAGAATATGCTTCTATGATAGCAGGAGCTATTCTTGTATCGCTTTTATTTTTGGGTGGTTTTAATGATTTTTGGATTATTCCTGGTTGGATTATGATAATTTTAAAATCTGTTTTTATTTTCTTTTGGTATTTTTGGGCTAGGGCAGCATTTCCTCAATTGCGTCCTGATCAGGTGATGAGAATGTGTTATTTGATTTTGATTCCTTTGGCAGTTTTTAATCTTTTAATAACAGCTTTTGTAATTGTTTTTTAAGGATTTATAATGGAAAAACAATATTATTTAGTGGATGAGGAAAGAAAAAATCCTCAAACAACTTGGCAGAAAATCTCTCAAACTATAAAAAGATCTATCAAATTAGAACTTTTTGTAGGGCTTTTTGTCCTTTTAAGAGAATTGGTAAAGAAAAATAATAGTGCAACAATAAAATATCCTTTTGAAAAAATTAAGCTTGATTCTAGATATAGAGCTGTACATAGACTTATGCGTTTTATTGAAAGCGAAAATGAAAGATGCATAGGATGTGGTCTTTGTGAAAAAATTTGTATTAGTAATTGTATAAGAATGGAAACTTCTTTAGATGAAGAGGGTCGTAAAAAAGTAAATAATTATAGTATTAATTTAGGGCGTTGTATTTATTGTGGATTTTGTGCTGAGGTTTGTCCAGAGCTTGCTATCGTGCATACAAGCGAGTATGAAAATGCATCAGAACAAAGAGCTTATTTTGGTTATAAAAGTGATTTTTTAACTCCTATTGATAATCTTAAAACACAAAAAGAATTTGAAGGTTCTGGAAGCTTAAGAAAAGATGCAGATAATTTTGTGAAAAAAACTCCAAATTATTATGAAGTTTTACAAGAGAGAGAAAATAATTTATGTACTGATAAAGAATGCATGTTGCCAAATTTAGTTTCACAGGGAGAAAACAAATGATAGAACAGCTTGCTTTTTATTTTTTTTCAGTAATAGTTTTAGGATTTTTTTTGGTAGCTGTTTTGAGTAAAAATACTTTATATTCTCTTTCAGCTTTAGCTGCTGGAATGATTTTTTTATCAGGGTTTTACTTTTTATTAGATGCAGAATTTATTGGAGTGATACAAATTATCGTTTATAGTGGAGCAGTTTTGGGACTTTATAGTTTTGCTATAATGTTTTTTGATTCTTCTAAAGAATTAAAAGAAAAAATAAAATATAAAAAAATATTTTTTTCTTTAGTTATTTTAAGTGCTTTGTTACTTTTATTAATGATTAGTGGATTTAAATATCAAAATATTAGCACTGATTTAACTCTTAAAGATCCTTTAATTTTTGATTATAGTAAGCAACTAGCTTTTGCCATTTTTTCAAAATATCTTTTAGCTTTTGAATTTATAGCCGTTTTGCTTTTAATAGCTTTAGTATGTGCTATTGTTCTTACGCATAAAGAGTTTGGTAAGGAAAAATAATGATAGAAAAATATTTTATTGTTGCAATTTTAATGTTTGTAATTGGACTCATTGGTATATTAAAAAGACAAAATTTAATTATGCTTTTTATTTCTACTGAAATTTTACTTAACGCTGCAAATTTAATTTTAATTGCAGCTTCAAAAATGCATAATGATTTAAATGGTCAAGTTTTTGCTCTTTTTATTATGGGAGTAGCAGCATGCGAAGTAGCAGTAGGGGTGGCTTTTTGTGTTCTTTGGTATAGAAAGAAGGGAAGCTTAGAATTAAAAAGTTTAAAAGAAATAGAGGTGTGATATGCAAAATTTAGCTTTAATTTCTCTTTTTGCACCTTTTATATCATTTATTTTAGCTTCTTGTTTTTCTTTAAGTAAAAAAAAGATTATTATAGGTTTTTTATGTTCATTTTTGGTGACTTTAAGTGCATTAAGCTCTTTAATACTTCTTTTTGAAAATCAAAGTTTTAATATAACACTTTTTGAATGGATTCCTATTATCGGACTTTCTTTTGGATTTGATATTGATGCTATTTCTTTAACTATGATGAGTGTAGTGAGTATAGTTGCTACTTTAGTTCATTTTTATAGTATTTTTTATATGCAAGATGATGAAGGATTTAATAAATATTTTTCTTATTTAGGTCTTTTTGTTTTTTCTATGATGTTTTTGGTTATGAGTGATAATTTCTTAGGATTATTTATAGGATGGGAAGGAGTTGGTTTATGCTCTTGGCTTTTAATCGGTTTTTGGTATAAAAATAATAAATATTCTTTTGCAGCTAATGAAGCTTTTATTATGAATAGAATTAGTGATCTTGGAATGTTAATTGGAATTTTTTGGCTTTATTTGCAGACAAATACTTTAAAATATGATGAAGTTTTTTCTTTGATTTCAAGTATTGATCATTCTGCCTTAGTTCTTATAGCAATTTGCTTATTTATAGGTGCTATGGGAAAATCTGCACAATTTCCATTTCATACTTGGTTAGCAGATGCTATGGCTGGACCTACTCCAGTTTCAGCTTTGATTCATGCAGCAACTATGGTGACTGCCGGAGTTTATTTGGTAATTCGTGCCAATATAATTTATGACTTGGTTCCGGAAGTAAGTTATATGATAGCTTTTATAGGAGCTTTTGTGGCTTTATTTGCTGCTTCTATGGCTTTGGTGGCAAATGATTTAAAGCGTATTATTGCTTATTCGACTCTTTCTCAGTTAGGTTATATGTTTGTTGCGGCAGGATTAGGAGCTTATAGTATAGCTTTATTTCATTTAGTAACCCATGCCTTTTTTAAGTCTTTGTTATTTTTAGGTGCTGCAAATGTAATGCATGCTATGAATAATAATTTAGATATTAAGAAAATGGGAGGACTTTTTAATCCTATGAAAATAACAGCATTTTTTATGCTGATTGGATCTTTAGCTTTAGCAGGAATTTATCCTTTTGCTGGATTTTTTTCTAAAGATTTGATTTTAGGTTATTCTTTTATAACTTTTCATCATGGAATCTTTTTGGTACTTTTAATTGCAGCTTTTATGACAGCATTTTATAGCTTTAGACTTTTAATGCTTGTATTTTTTACTCCAAAAAGACATGATATTCATCCTCATGAAGCAAGTAAATTAGCACTTTTTTCAATGAGTCCTTTGGCGATTTTAGCTATTATTTTAGGATTTTTTGAGCATAAATTTTTTGATTTTATAAGTATTAAACTTGTTTATATTAATGCGCAAAATTCTCTTGTAATGATTCTTGCAAGTATTGCAGCTATTTTTGGAGTGCTTTTAGCCATTATTGCTTATAAAAAGTCTTGGTTTAAACAGAGTATAGAACAAAAAAGCATATATAAGCTTTTAAGCAATGAATACTATATTCCTAGGTTTTATCATAATTTTTTAGTAAAAAAATATATAAGCTTGTGTGCAGTGATGAAACATTGTGATATTTATATTTTTGATGCTTGTATAGAAAAAATCGTTTTATATTTTAATTTAATATCTAAAAAAATTATCATGCCTAACTCACTTTCTTTGATGCTTAAATTTTTAGTTGCTGCTTTTGTCATTTTACTTTTTTTAGTATGGATGGTTTAATATGTTAAATTATTTAATTTTTTCTCCTTTAGTTGCTGCTTTTGTCATTTTACTTTTAAAGCGTGGTGGAATTAAAATTTTTAGTGTTTTAGCAAGCTTTATAATTTTAGTGCTTAATATAAAAGTTTTTTTTGATTTTTTGTCAGGAACTGATTTTGAATATAAAGTTTCTTTTGAGATTTTAAAACTTTTTAATTATCATATTGGAGTAGATAGTATAGCTTTAATTTTAATGCTTCTTTGCTCTTTAATGGTTTTTCTTTCTTTCGTATTTTTAAAGCTAGAGCAAAAAGATATTGTATTGAATATATTTTTATTAGAATTTGCAATGTTAGGGCTTTTTAGTGCTTTAGATGCTTTACTCTTTTATGTTTTTTGGGAATTTTCTCTTTTACCTTTGATTTATATCATAGGAATTTACTCTAAAGAATTTAAATATGGAATTAAATTTTTTATTTATGCTTTTGTAGGTTCTATTTTGATGCTTGTTGCTATGATTTATTTGGCTTATTTAAATTATCAACTTTTAAATATTTGGACTTTTGATTTAGAAATTTGGAAAAATAATGTTTCAGGAGCAAATTTAAACGAACAACTTATTCTTTTTGCAGCTTTTTTTATAGCTTTTGCTATAAAATCACCTTTATTTCCTTTTCATACTTGGGCACCAAAAGTTTATGCAAAATCTCCAACAATTGTTTCTGTGATGCTTGTGAGCTTTAAAATGGCTCCTTTTGGTTTCTTAAAATTTTGTTTAGTGCTTTTTCCTGATGCTAGTGTTTATTATATGCCTTTAATTGCGGCTTTATGTATAGTAAGTATTATTTATTGTGCTTTAATTGCTTATAGAAGTGATGATTTAAAAGAACTAATTGCTTATAGTTCCTTATCTCATATCGGTGTTATTATTCTTGGTATCTTTTCTTTTAATACTTTAGGTATAAGTGGATCTGTATTTTATATGTTTGCACATGGACTTGTGACAGGGGTTTTATTTTTAATGGCACAAAGTTTATTCCAAAGATATAATACGTATGAAATTTCTTTTTATCATTCTTTAGCAAATAAAGCACCTTTATTTGCTATCTTTTTTGCTATTGTTTTATTATCTAGTATTTCTTTGCCTTTAACTTTATCTTTTATTGGTGAATTTTTGGTATTGCTAGGAATTGCTAAGATTAATCTTTTATATGCCTTTTTAGCTGGTTTGGTGATTATACTCGGTGCTATTTATATGCTTAATTTATTTAGAAAAATGTTTTTTATGCAAAAGGATAATGATATTATAGGCTTTAAGCTTTATTTTAGAGAGGTCTTTGTTTTAGGTATTGCTACAATTTTAATTTTTTATCTTGGAATTGCACCTAAGATTTTTTTAGAACCTTTACAAGAAAATAGTAAAGAGCTAATAAATACAATGAGTATTAAAGCTATTGAGCAAAGTACTATAGAATTTTTATCTAATTTAAAAGGAGAAAATTATGCTAAATGAATTTATTGATTTTAAAACGCTTAATATAGCTTTAGCATATCCTTTTATTTTTTTAATCATTATTGCAATTATTCTTTTGTTTTGTTCAGCCTTTTATAAACTTCATAGAAGTTTTTATACAAGTATTAGTATTTTGTCTTTAATTTTTTCTTTTTTCTTAATCTTATCAAATATGAGTGCACAAGGTATAGAAGCTAAAGCATTTTTGGATACTTTAAGAAGTGATATTATATCTTTTTATGCATCTTGTATTATTTTATTCTTTTCCTTTTTATATCTTTTAATGGATAGAGAAAAAAATAAAAGTGAATTTTATCCTTTGTTTTTATTTATGGTTTCTTCATTACTGTTATTGGTCTCAAGTTCTAATTTGATTTTAATCTTTATAGCTCTTGAAGGTTCTTCTTTGGCACTTTATACACTAATTGCTATGAGAGGAACGCAAAATGCTATTTCTTCTAGTATTAAATATTTTAGTGTTGCGGCAGTTGGAGCGGGATTTTTCACTCTTGCTTGTGCATTATTTTATATGAAAACTGGTAGTTTGGACTTAAATTCTGGTCTTGCTTTAAAAAATGAATTCCAAAAGGATCCTTTATTTTTAAGTATAGGGGTTATTATATTTATTTTATGCGCCATTAAGCTTTCTTTAATCCCTTTTCATTTTTGGTTAAAAGATGTTTATTATGCAGCTCATACAAATTTAGTTGCTTTTATTTCGATTGTTCCAAAAGTTGCTATACTTGTCGTTATATTAAGAATTTTTAATTTTATGAGTAATTTAGGATTTGAATATATCATAATGATAATAGCAGTTTTTTCTATGATATTAGCAGCTATTAGTTCATTAAGTCAAAAAGATATTAAAAAAATGTTAGCTTATAGTTCTGTAGTTCATTCTTCTTTTGTGTTGTGTGCTTTGATTCCTTTATTACGATATAATCAAGAAGATTTTAGTTTAAGTTTAATTCCTATTTTTGGATATTGGGTATTATTTGCTTTTGCTAATTATGCTGTTTTTTTAATTTTAAGTCTTTTAAAGAAAAGTTCTTATGAAAATTTACAAGGAATCTTATCTAAAAGACCTTTAATAGCTATTTGTTTAGGAGTTTGTGTTCTTTCTTTGGCTGGAATTCCTCCTTTTGGAGTATTTTGGGGTAAAGTTATGATTTTAAAATCTGTTATAGAAAATGGATATGGATATTTAGCATTATTTATTGCTTTAAGTTCTATGATTATGTTTTATGCATATTTAAAGATTATTATTAATGCGTTTTTTATAAAGAAAGATAAAATTTATATGACTAAACTAAATTTTAGGCAAAATTTAGTTTTAATTTTGTGTATCGGTGTAAATATTTTTGCATTATTTTTTATGTTATAGGAGTTTTTATAATTAGTTGATGAGAATTTTAATATTAATTTTATTAAGTATTATAAAACTTTTTGCATTTGATCTAGTTTTAAATACAGGCCGTGAAAATAACCAGCCTTTTGCGATTTTGCATATTAATAATGATCAAGAATTTACATGTAAAAGTATTACTAAAGATACTAAAATTTATTATAAGTGTGAAATTTTAGGTACGGTTAATAATGAGCTAAAAGATCAAAATTTTGCTTTATTTGACCTTAAATTTATCAAGGAGGAACAAAAAATAAAAGTATTAATTTTTCCTAAAGTTGATACTAAAGTATATAATTTTTCACAAAATATTTTTACAGATACTAAAATTTGGATTGATGATTCTTTAAGATCAAAAAGTCTCACTTTTGTTTTTACGCCTTATATTGCTAATGCTAAAGAGTATGATGGTTTAGAATTTCCTATAGACTTTCCTCATGAAAGCTTTCCTTATATAGGAGCACTTGATTTAAATTCAGATCCAGTGTTTATTCCTCAAAGTGCAGATATTAATACTTTTTTACGCATAGAAAAGGAATATCAAAAACAAAATTATAAGCAAGTTATTATAGATGCAAGAAACGCTATTAATCGTTATAAAGGCAGTATTTTTATGGGTGAATTTGCTCTTTATAAATTAAGAGCAGAAAATAAAATTTACACTCAAAGTCCAGATAATAGAGATCAACAAGTTTTAGAAAGCATGATTGATGATGCTAAAAACTGGATGAGGACTTTTACGAGCGATAAGAATTTTCCAGAAGTTTTACATATTATGTTAAGAACATATATAGCACTTTCTCAAAAGGCTGATGTTGATTATATAATGTCAATTTTAAATAATGAACAAGCAGATAATTATTTTACAGATCTTGCAAGACTTGATTATGCTGATTATATTTATGATCTAGGAGATAAAGAAAAGGCTATTTCAATTTATGAAAACACTTTTTATAATAATAAAAATTTGGATCTTGCCGCAAGATCTGCTTTATCTTTATCTAAAGATCTAATATTAAATAATAAGTTAAATCAAGCAATTGATTTTATTAATATTGTTTTAAAAGCTGATCCAAAGTATTTTGGAAAGGATATTTCAAGAGCTTTAACGCTTGCTGAGCTTTTTTATAAAAATAAAAAATATAATATAAGTTCTTTAATTTATGAAAATACTTTTGAGCAAATGGATAAAATTGATCCTCGTTATGAAAGTGTATTAAAAAATTTAGCTCTTTCTTTGGTTCATACTAAAGAATCTTTAAAAGCAAAAAAATATATTAATTTATATATAAACGAATATGTAGATGGTCTTTATATTGATGAAATTAAAAAAGCTAATGATGAGGTTTTCTTAAAATTAGATGATAATAATGCAACTTTGCTTCATAAGCGTTATGAAGAATTGATAAAACAATATGAAAAAAGTGATCAAGGTATCAGCAATAAAGCTTTAGAAGAAAATATTAAGCTTTATTATAAAGAAAAAAATTATCCAGCAATTATTGCTTATAAAGATAAGATTGAACAAGTTAAAATTCCTTCAATTCTTAAAATTTTAGAAGATTCTGCTATCTTTTTATTAAGTAATGAACTAAAAGAGGATAACTGCATTAAAGCAAGTGAAATTTTTGAAGAATTTAAAACTTATGATATAGGACAAAAAATTGGCAATAAAAAACAGATGCTTGCTTGTTTTCAAAGAACGTCTAGATTTGACGAAGCTCTAAAATATATTGATAAAAACTATAATGAAGATAGTATTTTTTATGGATTGCAAAAAGCACAAATTTTATTTGACAATAAACAATATAATGAAGTGATTAAAATTACCAATGAAATTGCAAATTCAAGAATATTAAAAAGCGATGAGGAGAATTTTAAAGCTTATTATTTAGAGTTTTTATCTTATTTACGTTTGAATGATTATAATAAAGCAATAAATATTTTACAAATTTTAGAAAGTTTTCCTATGAATTTTAATATGGTGGAAATTTATGATGCCTTACTTACTTTTGCAAATGATCATAATATGCAAACAACTATTTTAACTTATGCGCCAAAGGCAATTGATTATCAAAATTTAAAAGGAATTAATCTTTTTAGTCCAAATCTAGAATTTATTTATTTAAATGCTTTGCAAAATACCAATCAAAACGAAAAAGCTTTAGAAGTTTTGGTTGATCTTTTAAAGCTAAAACTATCAGCATCTAATAGAGCTAGAGCTTTGTATATACAAAGTGGAATTTATGAAAATTTAAAAGATGTTAATGCACAAAAAGAAAGTTTAAGACAGTGTTTAGATATCAATGTAAGTTCTAGTTGGCAAAATTTATGTAATCAAAAAAATCAACTACTTCAATGATTGAAGCTTTTTTTGAAGATATAAAAAAGCTTCATCATAATTAAGATCTATTTTTTTAAATTGTTTATTAAAAGTTCTTTGTCTTTTTGCAAGTTGTGCTGTATGGATATTGATTAAATTTTCTAATTCTTGATAAGATATTTGATTATTTAAATAAGCTTTGCATTCTTTTAAACCTATGGAATTTAAGGGCTTTAAATTTGCATCATATTGATCAAAAAGATTTTTGGCTTCATCTATTAAACCAGAATCTAGCATGAATTTAGTACGTTTTTGTATATTTTTCCTTAGTTCTTCTTTGTCCCAAAATAAATTATAAATTTCTATTGTTTCTATTAAAGGTTTTTTTTTGGTTCTTTTTAAAAAAAGACTTGGTATTTCTTTGGTGCTTTCATAAATGTTAAACCACTTTCTTAAACGGTAGGTATCATTTTTTTCAATTTTAAAATCAGGATCTATTTTTTGCAAGAGTTTATAGATTTCATTATTGTCTATTAAAACTTCTTTTTCTTCTATTTTTTCGCTTAAACCTTGCATTAAAATTTTAAGATAAAAACTTGTTCCTCCTGTTATAATGAGAATTTTTTGTTTATCTTGTGCCCATTTTTTAGCTTTGTTGTATTCTTGTATAAATAAAGAAACATTAAAATGCTCATCAACATTTAAAAGATTTACCCCAAAATAATCAAGTTCTTTTAAAACTTTGTCCTCGCTTTTAGCATTTGCTATATTAATTTGCTTGTAAATACAAAGACTATCAAGACTTAAAACAACAGCTTTAAATTCGTAGGCTAAAGCATTTGCAATAGCTGTTTTTCCACTAGCTGTAGGGCCTATTAATGCAAATTCAAAAAACATTACTAAACTTTCTAAAAATTTATAAAATTTTAGTAAAATCATAACAAAAATTTATAAAAGAGTTGTAATGATTTTAATATGGAATAAATTTAAAGATATTTTAGATTTGATTGTATTTAAGCATTCTATTTTTGCTCTACCTTTTTTGTTAAGTTCTATGCTTGTTGCTTCTAAAATAGCAAATGATAGTGCTTGGTTTGGATTTAAAGCTTTAATTTTAGGGATTATTTGTGCTATTAGTGCTAGAAATTTTGCCATGGCTTCAAATCGTTTAATGGACGAAGATATCGATTTAAATAATCCTCGTTGTAAAGATAGACCTAATATCAATGGTCGTATTGGTAAAAAAAGTATGTGGATTTTTATTATTTTAAATGCTTTAATTTTTATTTTTTGTTCTTATTTAATTAATAATTTAGCTTTTATTCTTTCTTTTCCTGTGCTTTTTATTTTGGCATTTTATTCTGCTTTTAAACGCTTTAGCTCTTTTGTGCATTTAGTATTAGGTTTTTGTTTGGGTTTAGCTCCTATTGCAGGTAGTATTGTAGTGTTAGGAGAAATTCATATTTTTAGTATATTTTTGTGCTTAGGGGTTACTTTTTGGACCGCGGGTTTTGATCTTTTATATAGTCTTCAAGATATGGAGTATGATAAAAAAGCGGGGCTTTATTCTATACCTTCTAGATTTGGAAGTAAGACCACTCTTTTATTTTCGGCTTTCTTTCATATTTTAGCTGTATGTTTTTGGTTTATATTTGTTTTTGTTTCTCCTTTAGGAAATTTAGCTTTAATGGGTGTAATTATTAGTGCTTTGATCTTATTTTTTGAACATAAGATTGTTCGTAAGAATTTTTCTCATATTAATAAAGCTTTCTTTACTTTAAATGGATATTTAAGTATTATTTTTTTTATTTTTATATGGGTTGATTTATTATGGAATTAAATCTTTTTAAAGCAGATTTAAAAATAGAATTTGAAGCTTGTGATTTAAATGATAATTTATTTTTACAAGAATACTTGAGCATTAATACAAATCGTCAGTTGGCAAAATGGAAAAAATTAGCTTATAGGGTTGATTTTGAAGATTCTGAAAAGATAATTTTTGATTTGCTTTTGAGTTTAAAAGAAGATATTTCAAGGATTGAAAATCATTTATTTAAGAAAAATAAATTACTTGCTTTATCTCAATTAGATACTATTAATTTATTAAATTTTGAATATATAAATTTTAAAAATGAAAATTTAATTGAAAATCAGGAATATTATGCTAGATTTGAAATTAATGATCAAAAAATAGCTTTTTATTTTAAAGCTCTAAATAAAAAGTTGGCTAAAATTATTAAAATTAAATCAGAAGATCAAGATGTTTATAATGCTTTTGTAGTAGAAATTCAAAGAGATATCATTAAGACTTTTAAAGGAAAATAAAATGAGCGAAGAAGTGCTTTATTTAGTTTTTATGATTGTTTTATTGGTTGCTTTTTTAGCTTATATGAATATTAAAGATAAAGAAAATATGAGTAAAATTATAAAATTGCAAAATGCTATGGAAGATCTTACTAAGGAACTACATTATCTTAAAAAAAATTTAGACTTAAAGGATGATGAGGAGGAGAAATTCAATATAGATCTTTTAAAAGATGAAGTAAAAATAATGCTCGAACAAGAAGTTTCTAACAAAATTTATCCTATTTTACAAAGTTTGCAAAATGTTGAAAGTATTATAGAAGAATTTCAAAATGAGCAACAAAATAGAATTTTAACCTTGGAGCAAAAAACACAAAGTATAAGTAAACTTACGCCTAATTATGATACAGAGGAACAAAAAATTATAGAGTTGTTTCAGCAGGGTAAAAGTATAGAACAAATTGCAAAAGATCTAAGAGTTGGTATAGGTAATGTTGAGCTTGTCTTAAAATTTAAAAAAATGATTAAATAGGATTTGCAAAATGTTAATTGATAAATATGGAAGAAAAATTAACTATATGAGAATTTCAGTTACTCAAAGGTGTAATTTTCGTTGTCTTTATTGTATGCCAAAAATTCCTTTTGATTGGGTTCCAAAAGAAAATTTATTAACTTTTGAAGAGATGTTTTTATTTGTTAAGGTGGCTATTGATGAGGGAATTTCTAAGATTAGAATTACCGGCGGGGAGCCTTTATTAAGAAAAGATTTAGATGTATTTATTTCGATGATCCATAATTATAAAAAAGATATTGATTTAGCTATTACTACAAATGGATATTTTCTTAAAGATTATGCAAAAGATCTTAAAAAAGCTGGTTTAAAGCGTATTAATGTTTCTCTTGACACTCTTGATCCTAAAAAGGCGAAAATGATCTCTCAAAAAGAGGTTTTAAGTAATGTTTTAGCAGGGATTGAAGAAGCGATTAATTTGGGCTTTAAAGTAAAGATCAACACAGTAGCTCTTAAAAATTTAAATGATAATGAATTAATTTCTTTATTAGAATATGCAAAAAGCTTAAATATACAAATTCGTTTTATAGAATTTATGGAAAATTATCATGCTTATGGAAAACTTCAAGGTCTAAAATCTAATGAAATTCTTGAAATTTTAAAACAAAAATATAAAATTATTTCTTCAAGAAAAGCACAAAATTCACCAGTAACTTTATATGAGATTAATGATTATACATTTGGTATTATTGATCCACATTCTCA
Organism: Campylobacter novaezeelandiae; assembly: GCF_018968685.1. Taxonomy (NCBI): domain Bacteria; kingdom Pseudomonadati; phylum Campylobacterota; class Epsilonproteobacteria; order Campylobacterales; family Campylobacteraceae; genus Campylobacter; species Campylobacter novaezeelandiae. Next base: position 195,256 of record NZ_CP076657.1, read on the forward strand.
TGAATTTTGCGATACTTGTAATCGTATAAGACTTAGTGCTGATGGGCTTTTGATACCTTGTTTGTATTATGATGAATCTTTAAGCATTAAAGAGGCGGTAAAAAGAAAAGATCTTAAAGCTGCGGTTGAAATTCTTAAAGAAGTTTTAAGAAATAAACCTGAAAAAAATAAATGGAGTATTGTAGATAATGAAACATCCTCTAGAGCTTTTTATCAAACCGGAGGGTAATTTTTGGATATTGTTGAGAGTTTTATAAGCATACAAGGTGAAGGAAAATTTAGCGGAAGATTAGCTATTTTTGTGCGATTTGCAGGATGTAATTTTAATTGCTATGGTTTTGGAGTGTCTAAAAAGAAAAATGATAAACAATTTTTAGGTTGTGATACCATTAGAGCGGTTTTTACAAAAGATTTTGCTGATTGTTATATCAAATTTACACCTTTAGAACTTTATGAGAGAGTACATATTTTAAAAGCAGATTTTAATCCTATTATAGTTATTACTGGTGGTGAACCTTTATTGCATCATAAAAATGAAGATTTTTTAAAATGGATTGAACTTTTATTAAAAGATAATTTTGAAATCCATTTTGAAACAAATGCAAGTATAATGATAGACTTTGAAAAATATCCTTTATATAAAAAGTGTGTTTTTGCTTTAAGTGTGAAGCTTAGTAATAGTAAAATACCCAAAGAAAAAAGATTAAATTTTGATGCTATAAGAGCTATTGTGCAAAATGCTAAAGGTAGTTTTTATAAATTTGTTTTAGATCAAGAAATGATAAAAAACCACAAAGCTCAAGAAGAAATTGATGAGATTTTGGCTAAAGTAAACAATGAAGTTTATTGTATGCCAATGGGCCATAACGAAGAGAGTTTAAAAACTAATGCTTTAGAGGTAGTTCATTTTTGCATAAAAAATGGTTATAATTATTCTGATAGAATGCATATAAGACTTTGGAATGATAAAGAGGGAATATGATTATTAGAAAAGAATTTGAATTTGAGAATGCTCATATTGTTCGTTTTTGTAGTTCTAAACGTTGTAAAAGTAGCATTCATGGCCATTCTTATAAGGTTGAGATATTGCTTGAAAGCAAGTATTTAGATAATGCTGGGATGGTATATGATTTTGGACTCTTAAAACAAGAGGTAAAACAGATTATTGATAGTTTTGATCATGCTATTACTCTTTTTAAGGATGATGATCAAGAGTATTTAAAACAAATGAAAAAATTTTCTAGTCGTTGGATTATCTTGCCGTTAAATGTTAGTGCTGAGAATTTTTGTCGTATTTTTTTTGTTCTTATTGATACTTTATTGAAACAAACTAAAATGATTAATGGTGAACAAGGGGTTTATTTAAAAAGCATTATAGTTCATGAAACAAAAACTGGTTATGCACAAGGATTTAAAGAGGACGCTTATAGTGAGTTTTTGCCTCCTATAAAACTAGAAGATATAGAATTTTCAAAAGCAATTCAAGAAGAGTGGAAAGATAAGGATTTTTATGAAAAATTAAAAAATTCTTACATTTTTGTTAATCCAAAGGAAGTTTAATGCCATATTTGGTAATCATTTTTTTATTTTTAATTGGATGTTCTAATAATGAAGATAATTCTTTTAAATCTAAATTGCCAGAGCAAGAGATAGTTCAAATAGAGCAAAATGATGAAAAAACCCAAGTCAATGATGATAATCTGCCATTGCCAGTTGGTGATGATTCTTTAGATGATACTCAAACTTTAAATATGAATTTAAGTATCATTGGTTCCTTGTATAAACAAAAATGTGCAAATTGTCATGGAAAAAATGGAGAATTAAAATTAAAAAATAATGTTAAGATTAAAAATTTAAGCAAAGAGAATTTTATCCAAAAATTTAGTTTTTGTGAAAAACAAAATGATAAAGATCATTGCATTAATTTAAATCAAGATCAAATTGAAAATTTGGCTAAATATATTTTAAATAAAGGAAAATAATAATGGATCAAAGTTATGAGTTTGTTTTGGCCTTACATCTATATAGTCTTTATGCAAGTGGTTTTTTGATATTTTTTTATTTAGTTTTAACTCAAGGAAATTTTAAAACTGAATTTATTTTTACAAGAAGAATCCGTTTGTTTTTACCTATTTATTATTTTTTTTTAATTCTAATTTTTTTTACAGGAATGTTACTTTTAGCATTTAATCATTTTGAAATGACTTTAAATTATTGGTTAATGATTTTATCTAATATTTTGATTTTTGTTTTGGCTATATTTCATTTTAAACAATTTAAAAAAGCTCGTGAAAATAGAAGATATATTTTTTTTAGATGGATTAGTTTTTTAATCTTGCCTATAGAAATTCTTTTATTATTTTTACCTTTTTTATTTAAAAAATTTTTTTAAATGCAATTTTTATTTTGTAAAGAAAGCGGTTTAGAGTTTTTATATTTAAAAGATGAAGATTTTTTACATCTTAAAGTGCGCCGTATCAAAGAAAAAGATGTTATTTGTTTAAGAAATTTAAAAGATGACTTTTTATATTTTTATGAAATTGTAGAAATAGCTAAAAAATTTTGCACTTTAAAATTAATTAAAAAAGAAGAAAAAATAACAATAAAAACAGATTTTGCTTTAGCCTTAGCAATCATTGATCCTAAAATTCTAGAAAAAACTTTGCCTTTTTTAAATGAACTTGGCGTAGATAAACTTATTTTAGTTTATACAAAATATTCTCAAAAAAATTTTAAAATTGATCTTAAGCGTTGTGAAAGAATTATTATACAATCTTGTGAACAATGTGGAAGATCTTATATGATGAAAATTGAGATTTTTAATAATATTCAAGAATTTTTAAAAAAATACGAGAATGTTATTTTAGTTGATTTTTCTGGAGAAAAAAAGAAATTTACAAAAGATAATATTTATTTTATAGGACCTGAAGGTGGTTTTAGCGAGGAAGAAGTTAGAAACTTTAAAAATAAAATTTCTTTAAGCACTCAAAATATTCTAAAAGCTCATACCGCAGCTCTTGCTATAAGTTCTAAAATTTTACTTTAATTTATCTTTATTTTATTTATATTCTTATATAATTTAAACTTTAAAAATTTCAAGGAATTGTAATGAGAAAAGAAATTCATCCAGAATATGTAGAGTGTAAAGTAAGTTGTGCATGTGGTAATACTTTTATGACAAGATCAAATAAAAGTGAACTAAGAGTAGATATTTGCTCAAATTGTCATCCGTTTTTTACAGGAAGTGAAAAAATTGTTGATGCAGCTGGTCGTGTAGAGAAATTTAAGAAAAAATACGCAATGCAATAGCAATGCTTTATTTTATTCCTACTCCCATAGGAAATTTAAGCGATATTTCATTTCGTTCTTTAGAAATTTTAAAGATTTGCGAAATAATAATCTGCGAAGATACTAGAATTTGCAAGTCTTTAATTTCTTTTTTAAACTCTAAATTTAATGTTCAAATTAAACCTAAGAAATTTATTTCACTTCATACTCACAATGAAACTCAATTTTTTAAAAATATTACTTTAGATTTTTTTGATAAAAATATAGCTTATATGAGTGATGCTGGTATGCCAGGTATTAGTGATCCTGGATCTTCTTTAATAAAATATGCCTTAAATCACAATTTATCTTATGAAGTTTTGCCTGGTGCTAATGCTGCTTTAGTTGCTTTAGTAAGTAGTGGTTTTTGTAAAAAAGAATTTATTTTTATGGGTTTTTTATCAAATAAAGGCAAAGAGCGCCAAAAAGATATAGAAAAACTTTTAAATAATCCTTATCCAAGTATCGTTTATGAATCTCCAAAGCGTATTTTATCTTTAATTGAAACGATAGTTAATTTAGAAGAAACAAGAGAAATTTTTATTATGAAAGAAATTAGTAAAAAATTTGAAACTAAATTAAGAGCTAATGCTAAAGATTTATTTGAAATTTTAAAAAATACTAATTTAAAAGGCGAATGGGTTGTAGTTTTAAAAGAAAAAGATCAAGAAGAACAAATGAATTTTTTATGTGAAAAAGATATTTTAGAACTTGATTTACCTTTAAAAACCAAAAGCAAGCTTTTATCAAAAATTTATGGTAAAAATTCAAAGGAACTTTATAAAAAACTGCTTTTAAGTCAAGATGGGATAAAATATTAAAATGTTAGTTTATGGTAAGCAGGTATTTTTTTATATTTTAGAGCATTATCCAGATATGATTAATGAAATCTATTTAGCTAAAGAATGTGATTTTAAAACTTTTAATAAAATTGCAAAATCTGGTTTTAAAATCAAAAAACTAGATTTTAAAACAGCTCAATCTTATGCCAGAGGTGGTAATCACCAAGGTTTTTTAATGGATATAAAAGATTTTGTGTTTGCTGACTTTAATGAAATGAAAAAAAATGATTTTTTAATTATACTTTGTGGTATAACTGATATGGGAAATATAGGAGCTATTATTAGAACTGCTTATGCTTTAGGTGTGCAAGGTTTAATTTTTTCTGGTAATCAGCTTGCAATGCAAAATGTAATAAGAACTAGCAGTGGGGCAGCTCTTGGTTTACCTATTGTGGTAAAAAACGATATTTTAGGATTAATCAATGAGCTTAAGCAAATGAATTTTACAATTTATGCTGCTGATAAGGAAGGAAAAGAAATTCATAGTTTAAAATTAAGTAATGTCAAAAAGAAAGCTTTAGTTTTAGGAAGCGAAGGTTTTGGCTTAAGTGCAAAAATAATTAAAAAATGTGATGAATCTATAGGCATAGCTATGAAAAATCAGTTTGATAGCTTAAATGTTAGTGCTGCTTTTGCAATACTTTGTGATAGGATGATAAATGAATAGTTGGAAAAAATTACAAGATTTAGATTTGAGAGAAGTTGCTGCTAGAACACAAATTGAAATTGATTTTCTAAAAGCTTTAATTAATCAAGATTTTGCCACTTTAAATCATTTTAATGTCCGTGGTTTTGTTAAAATTCTAAGTCGTGAATATGAACTTGATTTTACTGATTTTAATGAATTATATGAAAATTATTTAAATGAAAATAATCTTAATAACTCTTATAACCTATCAAAAGGAAAGATTATTACTCCAAAAATTGATATTTATACTAGTAAATCTTCTAGTTTTTGGATTTATATTGCTGCAATAATTATTGTAATTTTAATTTTTGGTTTTTATTATTTAAATGGGGTTAATTTTTTTTTAAAAACTGAAGAAAATAAATCAAGCACAGCAATTGTAAATATTATTGGAGAGGCTAAAACAAATTTAAAAGAAGTAACAAATAAAGTAAAAATTATTGATAATACAGAAGAGCTAACTGAAGAAAAAAATGAAGTAGAAGAAAATAATTTAACTAATCAAGATATCGTTTTGGATGAAAATATTACAATAAATCAAGATCAAAATATAAGCCAAGAGAACAATGTGACTTTTGCAAATGAAGAGGCTAGTATTACAGAAGAAAAAAAAACATTAGATGAAATTACTTTTAAGACGAATGGTAAAATATGGGTCGGCTTAATTGATTTAAAAACTTATAAAAAGAGTAGTTTTGTAAAAGATAAAGATTTTAATATTTCTTTAAAAGAAGATCAGCTCATTTTAATGGGGGCTTCTGCTTTAAGTTTTATAGATGAGAGTGGAAAGGAAAACAAATTTCCGTCTGGAGTTTCTAAACGTTTTTTAATTAAAGATGGAAAAATCTCAAATATAACTTTAAGTGATTTTATAAAGCTTAATAAGGGAAAAGAATGGTAAAAATCTTATTTTTGATAGTTTTTGTAAGTTTATCTTATGGTATTACTAGTTTAGAATTGGCTAAAAATATTGTAAATTCTTCAAATAAAAGAACTCAACTTGAACTTTTATTTACTAATCAAAACTATCAAGATTCAAAAGGTAATTTAGACATAGAAAAAATATCTAATATGTTAAAAGCAAATTCTTTACTTAATCTTATACTTCCAGCTCCAGAAACTTTGAGATTAAATTTCAAAGCACAAACGGATTTTATTTTATTTTTTGAGATTATCAATAATGCTTTAAACAATGCAGGTTATGTGTATTTTATTCCAACAGATTTAGTGCTAAGAGATGGAAACATTGATTATACTATACAAGTAGAATCTCAATACATCTTAGATCCAGGTGTATTTTATAGACTTTTAAAAGAAAATTCTGTCTATATCAATAATATAAAAAAAGTGGGTTTAAATGATTATGAGTATGATTTAAATTTTGATGAAGCGAGATTAAAAACAAACGCAAATGTTAATTTAAATACAACTACTTTTTTAGAGAAACCTTTGCAAGATTATATTATTTTGTTAAAAGGTGCAACTTTACTTAAAATTGATGCTAATGATACTGATGAATGGTTTCCTAAAATTCTATTTTTAGATAAAAATTTAAATTTAATTAAAAGTATTAAAAGTCAAGTAAAAAATAATCATTTTTCAGAATTTATTCCAGATGGTTCAATGTATGCCATAATTAGTGACGTGTATAGTCTTGATAATATCAAAAGAGGTTTAAAAATATATCTTAAAAAATAAGGAAAAAAATGTTTGATGAAATCCGTTTTCATACTATAGAAAGATTGCCAAATTATGTTTTTGCTGAAGTAAATGCGTTAAAAATGCTTGCTAGACACAAAGGAGCAGATATTATAGATTTTTCAATGGGAAATCCAGACGGCAAGACCCCACAACATATTATAGATAAGCTTTGTGAAAGTGCTAATAAAGATAAAACATCTGGATATTCTGCTTCTATAGGAATTTATAAATTAAGACTTGCTATTTGTAATTGGTATAAAAGAAAATATAATGTTATTTTAGATCCAGAAACTGAAGTTGTAGCTACTATGGGTTCTAAAGAAGGTTTTGTAAATCTTGCTCGTGCTATTATTAATCCTGGCGATACGGCTATTGTTCCAACTCCTGCTTATCCTATTCATACCCAAGCTTTTATTATAGCCGGAGGAAATGTCGTTAAAATGCCTATTTGCTATAATGAAAATTTTGAACTTAATGAAACTCAGTTTTTTAAAAATTTAGAACAAACTTTAATTGAAAGTGTGCCAAGAGCTAAATATTTAGTTGTTAATTTTCCTCATAATCCAACTACTACTACAGTGCAAAAAAGCTTTTATGAAAAACTTGTTCAGTTTGCAAAAAAAGAAAGATTTTATATTATTAGCGATATTGCTTATGCTGATTTAACTTATGGATCCTATCAAACTCCTTCAATTTTAGAAATTGATGGCGCAAAAGATGTTGCTGTGGAAACTTATACTCTTTCAAAATCTTACAATATGGCTGGCTGGAGAGTGGGTTTTGTAGTAGGAAATCAACGCCTTGTTAATGCTCTTAAAAAAATTAAATCTTGGTTTGATTATGGTATGTATACACCTATACAAGTTGCAGCCACTATAGCTCTTGATAGTGATCAAAGTTGTGTTGAAAATATTAGATTAAATTATGAAAGAAGAATGCAAGTTTTAGTAGAAGCTTTTGGTAATATAGGTTGGAATTTAATAAAACCAAATGCAAGTATGTTTATATGGGCGAAACTACCGTCTAGCAAAGCTCATTTAAAAAGTTTAGAATTTTCAAAACAACTTTTACAATATGCCAATGTTGCAGTAAGTCCAGGGGTTGGTTTTGGAGAGGCAGGAGATGAATATGTGCGTATTGCTTTAATAGAAAATGAAAATCGCATTCGTCAAGCTGCAAGAAATATTAAAAAATATTTTAAAGAAAATATATGAGAGTTGCTATTTTAGGTTATGGAACGGTAGGAAGTAATGTTGCAAAGGTTTTAATTGAAAATGAAAAAATTATAAAAGCAAGATGTGGTCAAAGTATTACTCCTGTGATAGCTTTAGCAAGACATGCTAAAAAAGATGCTCTTATTCCTATTACTTCAGATATAAATGAGATTTTAAATTTTAAAGATATTGATGTATTTGTAGAATTAATGGGCGGGATTGAGCTCCCTTTTCAAATTATTAGTGAATTATTAAAAAGAAAGAAAAATGTTGTAACCGCTAATAAAGCTTTGCTCGCTTATCATCGTTATGAGCTTGAAACATTAGCTAAGGACTTAGCTTTTGGCTATGAAGCAAGTGTTGCTGGAGGTATTCCTATTATTAAAGTTTTAAAAGAAGGTTTGAGTGCAAATAATATTATTAATATTAAGGGTATTTTAAATGGAACTTGTAATTATATTCTAACTTGTATGCAACAAGTTGGAATGGATTTTCACAATGCCTTACAAAAAGCACAAGAATTAGGTTATGCCGAGGCTGATCCTAGTTTTGATATAGAAGGACAAGATGCTGCACATAAACTTTTAATCTTAGCAAGTCTTGCTTACAATCTTGATATAAAACCTGAAGATATTTTAATGCAAGGTATCAAAGATATAAGTTCTGAAGATATGTATTTTGCTAATGAATTTGATTTTACTATAAAACTTTTGGGTATAGCTAAATTAAAAGATTCAAATATTGAATTAAGAGTGCACCCTACTATGATAAGTAAAAATAAAATGCTTTCTAAAGTTGATGGCGTTATGAATGCTATTTCTATAGTGGGTGATGCATTGGGAGAAAGTCTTTATTATGGTGCTGGTGCTGGAGGTTTGGCAACGGCTAGTGCTGTTGTTGCTGATCTGATAGATATAGCAAAGGGAAATTTTAAAACTCCTATGTTAGGTTTTAAGGAAAAATTAGAATTTAATTTATTAAAACCAGAAGAGATTTATACAAAATATTATTTAAGAATTAAAGTAGAAGATAAATTGGGAGTTTTGTCTAAGATCACTTTGCTTATGTCTCAAAATTTAATTTCTATTGAAAGTTTTTTACAAAAACCTAAAAAGAATAATGAAAATTATACTACTATATTTTTTACAACACATTTTACTTATGAAAAGAGTATACAAAATTTATTAAGAATTTTAAAAAAGCAAGAATTTGTTAAAGATGAACCTTTTATGATGCGCATAGAGGATTAATGGGGTTATCTTCATATATTCTTGGTATTAAAGGTGAAGACGAGGCTTGTAATTTTCTAAAAAAACAACAATTTAGTATTTTAGAAAGAAATTTTCATTCCAAATTCGGTGAAATAGATATTATTGCTTTAAAAGATAATATTTTACATTTTATTGAAGTAAAATTTACCCAAAATGATTATAATATCTATGAGCGTATTGATCATAAAAAGTATCAAAAAATTATTAAAACGATAGAATTTTATTTTATTAAAACACGAAAAAATAATGATTTCCAAATAGATCTAATTTGTGTTAAAAATAATGTAATAGAATTTATTGAAAATATAACTTTTTAAGTTAGTTTTTTATTTAGTTAAAATACAATAAATTAAAAAAAGGAGAAATTATGGGAAAATATATAGAACTTACTTCAGAGAATTTTTCTGAAATAAAAGAAGGTGTTGCCCTAGTTGACTTTTGGGCTCCTTGGTGTGGACCTTGTAGAATGCTATCACCAGTAATTGATGAACTTGCAAATGATTTTGAAGGTAAAGCGAAAATTTGTAAAGTTAATACAGATGAGCAAGGGGATTTAGCAGCTGAATATGGAGTAAGATCAATTCCTACTTTAATATTTTTTAAAAATGGTGAAGTAATAGATCAGCTAGTTGGAGCACAATCTAAGCAAGCTATTGCTGATAAAATTAATTCTTTACTTTAATCTTCTTAAAGTCGCTTTGGCGACTTTATTCTAATTATATTTTATATTAAATAATAATTTTTATTAACTGCTTATTAAGAAAAAATTCTATATTATAATAAAAATAATTTTTTTAGAAAAAGGAATTTAAATGTTAGATTTAGCAATTATAGGAGGAGGACCTGCTGGACTTAGTGCAGGACTTTATGCGACTAGAGGAGGCTTAAAAAATGTTGTTATGTTTGAAAAAGGTATGCCAGGCGGTCAAATAACTTCAAGCTCTGAAATAGAAAATTATCCTGGAGTTGCCACTGTAATGGATGGTATTTCTTTTATGGCTCCATGGAGTGAACAGTGTATGCGTTTTGGTTTAAAGCATGAGATGGTAGGAGTGGTTCAAATTGTAAAAAATAATAATGGTAGTTTTGATGTAAAGTTAGAAAATGGAAAAGTAGAGCAAGCTAAAGCAGTTATTGTTTGCACAGGTTCAACTCCACGTCGTGCAGGATTTAAAGGAGAAGATGAATTTTTTGGTAAAGGTGTAAGCACTTGTGCAACTTGTGATGGATTTTTTTATAAAAATAAAGAAGTTGCAGTTTTAGGAGGGGGCGATACAGCTTTAGAAGAAGCTTTGTATCTTGCTAATATTTGCTCTAAAGTTTATCTTGTTCACAGAAGAGATGAATTTAGAGCTGCTCCTTCTACTATAGAAAAAGTGAAAAAAAATGAGAAAATAGAACTTATCACTAGTGCGAGTATTGATGAGGTTTATGGTGATAAAATGGGTGTTAGTGGTGTAAAAGTTAAATTAAGAGATGGAAGTATTAGAGATTTAAAAATTCCTGGAATTTTTACTTTTGTTGGACTTGATGTGCGCAATGAAATTTTAAAACAAGATGATGGAAAATTTTTATGCGATATGGAAGAAGGAGGTCAGGTTAGTGTTGATCTTAAAATGCAGACAAATATTAAGGGACTCTTTGCTGCAGGAGATTTAAGAAAAGATGCTCCAAAACAAGTTATTTGTGCTGCGAGTGATGGGGCGATTGCAGCACTTAGCGCAATAGCATATGTAGAAAGTCTACACTAAAATTTCTACCTCGCAAGAGGTAGAAAAATTTAATGAAAATTAAGATAAGAACTTATAAATTTAATCCAAGGTATCCCAATAATAATATAAATTGCAAGATATACAAAAGCAAACATTCCACCAAGTAAGAAAAATTTAGCTCCCTTTACGTATCCGCTTCCAAACCATAAAGGCGAACATCCTGTTCCATAAGGAGTGATAATTCCCATAAATCCCATACTTAAAGCAAGGATTAACATTACTTCTTGAGCATTTGCTCCTTGAATTTGTCCTGCTAAACTTGCAAAAATAGCAATAATTGCAGTGACATAAGCTGTTCCAGATGCGAAAAAATATCTAAGCCATGAAAAAAGTAAAAGCAGTAATATACTTGCAAATAAAGGAGAAAATCCGAGTAAATGTTTACCTAAATTGTTTGTTAAAAAATCCAATATTCCCATATTTTTAAGACCGCTAGCTAGAGTAATAAGAGTAGCAAACCATATTAATGTATTCCAAGCACTTTTATTTGATAAAAAATCTTGCCAAGTAATTATTTTAAGAGATATCATTAAAATAATCATTATTAAAGCTGTTGTTGTAGCATTGATCTTAAAAAAACTAGCTCCAACCCATAAAATTAAACCGATTAAAGCAACTATAATCATATAGATTTGTTTTTTATCCATTTTACCCAAAGCCTTATATTTTTCATTTGACCATTGTGCAATTTCTTTTGAGCCTTTGATTTCAGGTGGATATATAAAATATCCAAGTAAAGGTGTTAAAATAAATATAATAATTCCAACAGGTAAAAAAGATAAAAACCATCCAAGCCAATCTACTACTTCAATACCGTTTTTCGAAATTAAAGATAAGGCAAGAGGATTTGGTGCTTGTCCAGTTAAAAAAATAGAACTTGTTACACATGAGCTTGCTAAACCCATCCAAACTAAATATGATCCTATTTTTCTAGGATTTTTATCAGGATAACTTTCAAACATAGGAGCTATATTTGTTACTATAGGATAAACTGTTCCCCCGCTTCTTGCTGCATTACTTGGAATAAAAGGAGCCAAAATAAAATCAACTATGCAAATAGCATATCCTAAACCCAAAGTTGATTTACCAAGTTTTGAAACAAGATAAAGAGCTATTCTTTCACCAAGTCCTGTTTTTGAAAAGCCAAGGCCTATGGTAAAAGCAGAAAAGATTAACCAAACAACAGAGTCAGAAAAACCGCTTAATCCCCATTTTATAGCCATACTATCACTTATAATACTTTTATCACTTCCTACTGGACCTATCTTAAAAATGACAACTAAAGTTATAGCAATGACTCCTATTAATGCTGGTGGAATAGGTTCTAGCATTAAACCTATAATCAGTCCAATAAAAATACTTAAATAAAGCCAAGAGTTATTACTTAGTCCTTCTGGAGTAGGAATAAAGTAAAATGCTATAGCTATAACAATAGGCAAAAATAGCTTCCACATTGTTTCTCCTTTAAAATGATTTGTATTATATTTTAACAGAAAGTTAAAATATTTAAAATATATTTTAAATATTTTAAAATAAATAATTTATTAATTTAATTTTATATAATTTTAGAATTAATTAAGAAGGATAAAAATGGTAGAAATTGGAATTTATGGAGCCTGTGGAAGAATGGGTAGACAAATACAAGAGTGTTTGGAATTTGATGATGAAGCAAAGGTGTCTGTGCTTTATGATAAAAATGGAAATTTAGAAGAACTTTTTAAAAAAAGTGATGTGATTATTGATTTTTCTTCTCCTTATGGAACAAATGAACTTTTAGAGTTTTCAAAAAATAATCATAAACCTTTAGTAATTGGCACAACAGGATTAGATGAGAAAGTGATGAAATTAATGTATAATCTAAGCAAATCGATGCCAATATTTTATGCAACAAATATGTCTTTAGGAGTTGCTGTATTAAACTATCTTGCAAGCAAGGCGAGTATTATGCTTAAAAATTTCGATATAGAAATCGTTGAAATGCATCATAGGCACAAAAAAGATTCTCCAAGTGGCACAGCTTTAACTTTGGCTGAAAATGTAGCTAAAACTAGAAATTTACAACTTCAAAATATCAGAATAAGTGGTAGAGATGGGATTAGTGGAGAAAGAAGCAAAGATGAGATTGCTGTAATGAGTTTAAGAGGTGGAGATATAGTAGGACGTCATACTATAGGTTTTTATGAAGAAGGAGAATATTTAGAATTAACTCATAATGCTACCTCAAGAGCTACTTTTGCTAAAGGTGCAATTAAAATTGCCAAATGGCTTATTCAAAAGGAGCCAAAATTATATTCAATGAATGATTTTTTAGGAATTTAAATGTGTGCAATTGTAGGGGTAATTAATTCTAAAAATGCAAGTACTTATGCTTATTATGCTTTATTTGCTATGCAGCATCGCGGACAAGAAGCAAGTGGAATAAGTGCAAGCGATGGTAAAGGTATAAAAACTATTAAGGCTAAAGGAGAAGTAAATCAAATTTTTAATCCTTTAAATTTAAAAAGTTTAAATGGTGAAATTGCTATAGGTCATAATCGCTATTCTACGGCTGGAAATTCAAGTATTGATGATACACAACCTATTTATGCTAATTGTTCTTTTGGGGATATTTCTTTAGTACATAATGGAAATTTAGTAAATAAAAATGAAGTAAGAGAATTTTTAATGCAATGTGGTGCAATTTTTCAAACAAATTTGGATACTGAAAATTTAATCCATTTAATTGCCCGTAGTAAAGAACAAGATTTAAAAGATCGTTTGATAGAGAGTTTAAAAAAATGTATAGGGGCTTATTGTTTTATGTTGGCTAGTAAAGATAAGCTTTATGTGATAAGAGATGCTTATGGAGTTAGACCTTTGTCTTTAGGGCGTTTAAAAGATGGCGGTTATATTATAGCTAGTGAAACTTGTGCTTTTGATTTGATTGAAGCAGAATTTATCCGAGATGTAAAAGCAGGAGAGATGCTTATTTTTACACAAGGAAATGATAATTTTGAAAGTATACAACTTTTTAATGAAAAGCCTAGAATTTGTGCTTTTGAATATATTTATTTTGCTAGACCTGATAGCATTATAGAAGGAAAAAGTGTTTATGAGGTGCGTAAAAAATTAGGTGAAACTTTAGCAAAAAAATTTGATCAAAAGATCGATTTTGTAGTGCCTGTCCCAGATAGTGGAGTAAGTGCTGCTATAGGTTTTTCTCAATATCTTAAAATCCCACTTGAAATGGCAATTGTTAGAAATCATTATGTAGGCAGAACTTTTATAGAACCAACCGAGGAGCTTAGAAATTTTAAAGTTAAATTAAAACTTAACCCCATGTCCAAGGTTTTAAAAGATAAAGAGATTGTAGTAATTGATGATAGTTTAGTGCGTGGAACAACTTCTAAAAAAATCATTTCTTTACTTAGGGCAGCTGGAGCAAGCAAAATTCATTTAGCTATTGCTTGTCCTGAAATTAAGTTTCCAGATATTTACGGTATAGATACACCTACTTTTGAAGAGTTAATCAGTGCTAATAAAAACATAAAACAAGTAAAAGAATTTATTGATGCTGATTCTCTTACTTTTTTAAGTATAGATGAACTAGTAAGTAGCATAGGAAATGAAAGATCTTATTCTTTAGTCAGTTTTGATGGAGATTATTTTATAAAATAAACCTTAGTTAGAATATTATTTTATTTTTATTTTAAAATATAAATAATTTATTAATATATAATTAATATTATATTGAATATAATAAAGATAATTTAATATTTATTTAAGGAAACATAATGAGGATTATTTTATCAATATTTTTTTTCATCACTTGCATGTGGTCTAAAAATATAGTTTATAGTGATGAGGTTGTATCACTTTATCTTTCTCAAGATGACACCAAAGTGGTCGGCAGATTGCTCCCTACAAATTCTTTTGAAATTTTAAAAGAGCAAGGTGATAAAGTTTATGTAAAAATTCAAGGTTTTGTCAATCCAAAAGCTCCTTTTGTTATTTATTATAATAATACTCAAAGAATTATTGTCGCTGCTTTTTCTAAAAATACTAAATTAAATTTCAGTAAAAAAGATATGACAAAAGATGATAAATGGGATAGAGTAAGTTTAGAAATTTGGGCAGAGAAAAAGAAATTTTTTAAAAATGATAAAGAAATGCTGAGTCGTGCAAAAGAACTTTTTGTTAATAATTGTGGGATTTGCCATGCTTTGCATAAAGAAAAAGAATTTAATGCAAATGCTTGGCCAGCAGTTTTTAGATCTATGGTTGATAGAACGGCAATTGAAAAGAAAGATCATTGGCTTGTTATAGAATATTTACAAAAAAATTCAAAAGATTTTAAAGCAAATTAAAGGAAATAAAATGTTAGATAGAAGAAATTTTTTAAAAGCAAGTGTAAGCTTGAGCGCTCTATCTTTTATACCAACTTTTGGTATAACAAAGAATATTGAAGCTTCAAAAGTAAGTCTTGGTATTGTAAAAAATGGAGAGATAGTTACTGCAGCCCACTGGGGAATTTTAAAACTTACCATAAAAGATGGAAAAGTTATAAAAAGTGAACCTTGGGAAAAAATAACTAAAATGGATAATCCTTTGCAACATTATACTTCTGATTTGATTTATAAATCTCGCATTAAGTATCCTTATGTTCGTAAGTCTTATCTTGAAAATCCTGATGATCCAAAAAGAGAATTAAGAGGAAAAGATGAATTTGTACGTGTAAGTTACAAGGAAGCTTTAAATTTAATTGCAAAAGAACTTAAAAAAACAAGAGAACAAAAAGGAATAAGTTCTATTTTTGGCGGAAGTTATGGTTGGAAATCAAGTGGAAATATGCAAAATTCTAGGACTTTACTTCATAGATTTTTAAATGTTACAGGAGGTTTTGTTGGAGCTAGTGGGGATTATTCAACAGGTGCCTCTCAGATTATTATGCCTTATGTAGTAGGCTCTATTGAAGTCTATGAGCAACAAACTTCTTGGGAAAATATTTTAAAATATTCTAAATATGTTGTTATTTGGGGAGCTGACCCATTAACTACATTGCGTATAGCTTGGACTTCAAATGATCAAAGAGGCTTAGCTTATTTTGAAAAATTAAGAGAAAGTAAAATAAAAGTAATTTGTATAGATCCTATAAGAACAGATACAGCTAAATTTTTAAATGCTAAATGGATTTCTCCGCGTCCAAATACTGATGTTGCTTTGATGATGGGTATGGCAAGTCATTTAATTTCTAAAAATAAAGTCAATTATATGTTTTTAGAAAATTATACAACGGGCTTTAATCAGTTTAAAGATTATTTAGAAGGTAAGAATGATGGCATAAAAAAAGATGTTAAATGGGCAAGTAAAATTTGTGGAGTGAGCGAAAAAACTATCAAAGAATTAGCTGAAACATTTTATGATAATTCTACTATGATAATGAGTGGTTGGGGTATGCAAAGAGCTCATCATGGAGAACAACCGCATTGGATGCTAGTGACTTTATGTTCCATACTTGGACAAATTGGAACAAAAGGTGGAGGCTTTGGGCTTAGTTATCATTATAGCAATGGAGGTGTGCCTACTTGCAAAGGAGGTGTTATAGGAGGAATTAATGCTGGAGAAATAGGTATTTGGAAAAATGGTAAATTTAAAGGTCTTGCAAAATCAAAAGAAGATTAAATTCTGCTGAGTGGTTACAAAATACGGCTAGTTTATCTTTTCCTGTAGCAAGGATAGCTGATGCCTTGCTTAATCCTGGAAAAACTATAGATCATAATGGGGCTAAGATTACTTATCCTGATATCGATTTTATTTACTGGGTAGGCGGAAATCCTTTAGTTCATCATCAAGACACTAATACTAATGTAAAAGCTTGGAAAAAACCACGAACCATTGTTGTAAATGAAATTTATTGGACTCCAACAGCAAAGATGGCAGATATTGTTATGCCAGTTACTTCATCTTATGAAAGAGATGATATTACTATGAGTGGTGATTATTCTAATATGCATATAGTTCCTATGAAACAAGCTGTTTTGCCAGTAGAGGAAAGCAAAGATGATTATGAAATTTTTTCTGATCTTTGTAGAATTTATGGTAAAGATGTATTTAATGCTTATACTCAAAATGGTAAAAAAGCAAAAGATTTAATTAAAGATTATTATAATATTGCATTAAAGCAAGTAAAAAATTATGGAGAAGCTTTTAATACATCTATGCCTAGTTTTGAAGAATTTTGGGCAAAAAATGAGCCTATCGTTTTTGAACCAACGAATGAAAGTTTAGAGTATGTTCGTTTTTCAGAATTTATCGAAGATCCTATTTTAAATGCTTTAGGCACTCCTTCAGGACTTATTGAAATTTATTCAAAAACAATTGAAAATTATAATTATGATGATTGTAAAGCACATCCTACTTGGTTTGAGCCTATTGAGTGGCTTGGGAATGCTACCAAAAAAATGCCATTTCATCTTATAACCTCTCATCCAAGTAAAAGACTTCATTCTCAACTTTGTCATACAGATTTAAGAAAAAAATATACCATTCAAGAAAGAGAACCTTTGCTTATGAATTTTAAAGATGCTAAAAAACTTGGCATTAAAGATGGTGATGTTGTAAGAGTATTTAATAAACGTGGAGAGATTTTAGCAGGGGTTTTAGTAAGTAAAGATATTATGCAAGGGGTTGTAAGAATTTGTGAAGGAGGTTGGTATGATCCTGATGAGAATGGTTTGTGTAAATATGGAAGTGCTAATGTTTTAACATTGGATTTGCCTACTTCAAAACTTGCTAATGGCAATATTTCTCATACAGGACTTGTAGGGATTGAAAAATTTAACAAAAGTCTCCCTGAGATTACAGCTTTTAATGCCCCTAAAATTTTATAAGTTTTTTGATAAATTTTTGTTATAATTTTAATAACAAAAATTTATTTTAGGAGTTATTTAAATGCAAATGAAAGATTCGAAGAATTCTTTTAAAGTATCTTCAAAATTAACTTTATATGTAGGTGTTTTGATAATATTAGTGTTAGCAGTAACTACTACAATAACTTATTATCAATCAAAATCAAATGCTTTTGAATTATTACAAGATAATCAGCTAAAAGTTATGGATGATGTTCAAATAACTTTTGATAATTATGCCAGCTCTAAAAGAAAAGCTTTAGGAGTTTTGGCAAATGAAATTTCTAATAATTCTGATACAAATGTGCATGAGATTATAACTTTACTTCATGCTTTTAAAGAGGCAAATGGATTTAATCTGGTTTTTATAGGCTTTGAAAATTCTGGAAAAACTTATTTATCAGATGGTTCGATGTTAGATTCTTCTAAGGGATTTGATACAAGAAATTCTATATGGTTTAAATTGGCAAAAGATAATGGAAAAATTAGTGTTACAAAACCTTATAGGTCAATTAATGGTCAAGCTACTATAACTTATGCAGCACCTATTTTTCAAAATGGAAAATTTATTGGTGTTGTGGGAGGAGATTATGATTTAAAAAGTTTCTCTAAAGATGTTCTTGCTTTAGGTCGCACTACAAATTCTTATGCTGCTGTTTATGATGCAGAAGGAAGTATCTTATTTCACGAGGATGCTGAAAAAATTTTAACTAAAAATACTTTAAGTGAAAATATTGCAATAGCTATTAGAAATAATCCAATATTAATAGATCCTAGACAAAGAGAAACTTTATTTTATGTTGATAATGATCAAGGTCAAACTCAAGCAGTTATGTGTAATCCAAGTTCAGTTAATCCAACATTTAGAGTTTGCAGTATAGTGGATAAAAGATCTTATGATGATGTTATCAATAGTATTTTATATAGTCAGCTTATAGTAGGCTTTATAGCTTTAGTGATAGTTTTAGTGTTTGTTAGAATTTTAATTACTAGAAGTCTCTCCCCACTCACCACTATCCAAAATGGTCTTAACTCATTCTTTGATTTTATTAATCATAAAACAAATAATGTATCAACCATTAATATAAAAACAAATGATGAATTTGGTCAAATATCAAATGCCATCAATGAAAACATACTCCAAACTAAACAAGGTTTAGAACAAGATAATCAAGCAGTAAAAGAAAGCGTAGGAACAGTTCAAGTAGTAGAAAAAGGAGATTTAACTGCAAGAATTACTGCAAATCCTAGAAACCCACAATTAATTGAACTTAAAAACGTTCTTAATAAACTCTTAGATGTTTTACAAGAAAAAATAGGTTCTAATATGAATGAAATCCAAAGAGTATTTAATAGTTATAGAGCCTTAGACTTTACAACAGAAGTAAAAGATGCTAAAGGTGCAGTTGAAGTAACTACAAATGCCTTAGGACAAGAAATTATTAAAATGTTAAAACAAAGCTCTGACTTTGCAAATTCTTTAGCAGATGAGAGTGGAAAACTTCAAACTGCAGTTCAATCTTTAACAAATTCTTCTAATTCTCAAGCAGCTTCATTAGAAGAAACAGCAGCAGCATTAGAAGAAATTACTTCTTCTATGCAAAATGTTTCTCAAAAAACAAGTGATGTTATCACTCAAAGTGAAGAGATTAAAAATGTAACAAGTATAATAGGTGATATTGCAGATCAAATCAACCTACTAGCACTTAATGCTGCAATAGAAGCAGCTCGTGCAGGAGAACATGGACGAGGCTTTGCTGTTGTTGCTGATGAAGTTAGAAAACTAGCTGAGAGAACTCAAAAATCTCTAAGTGAGATAGAAGCTAATACTAACTTACTTGTTCAATCTATCAATGATATGGCTGAATCTATAAAAGAACAAACTACAGGTATTACTCAAATCAATGAAAGTGTAGCTCACATAGATCAAACTACTAAAGACAATGTTGAGATTGCAAATGAATCAGCACTTATTTCTAATACAGTAAGTGATATAGCAAGTAATATACTTGATGATGTAAAGAAAAAAAGATTTTAATATACTAGAGAGCTAAGGCTCTCTAGGGTTAATTTATAAACAATGAAATTTAATTTAGGATATATAATTTAAAAAAAATAGTATAAAAATCATACTCTAAAAATTCATCTCTCACATTAACTCCTTATTACCGCTTACAATAGGATAAGTAAAAATATCTTCATTTTTTAAACATTTAATCTTTAATTTAAAAAAGGAATTAATGCTTGTAAAAGAACCAAAGAATCTAGATAAAACTAAACCTAATCTATAAACATCTCCTAAAGAATAAAAACAAGAATCATCTATATCTATAATACATAAAGTCCCTCTTTTGTTTAAATGATAAGAAGAATAGATAGTTTTTGCTTTTATATTTATAATAGCTTTTTCTAAAAGTTCACATATACTTTTATTCTCCTTATCATCCATAAAACTATAAGTATTTAAGATAGCCAAAAAAGAATCTTTGCTTAATAAACTTTGATAATTAAAAGAAAGTAGTGCTACTAATTTATAAAGTAAGCTTCCATCTACCTTAACTTCTCTTAAAGCGCTTGCAAGAGTGATATTTTTTGTTTTAATATTTTTAAAATCTTTTAAATGATTAATATCTGCTATTTTTAATTTTAAAGGCAAGTTTTTATTAGAACATAAAGCATTGATACTTATAGTTTCAATAAAATTTTCATTATCAGTAAAGAAAGAGATTTCTTTAAAAGAATTATTCTTAGAATCAGATTTAGAACTTATATAATAAAAATTATCTTTATTTTGCAAGGAAAATCTTTCAAAGCTATTATAATTTTTAAGCATTTTTACCTCGCCTATATTACTATGAGCTTTTACTTGTATTACTTCTATTAATTCATAAGCATCTTCATGAGTTCTATCTATAAATATTTTATAAGCATCTTTAGTATGATTATTGATAATAGGTTCAGCACTTTTTTCAAAAATATTAATAATAGGACTTACTGCTAAGGAAAACATATGAGCTTTTGGTATGCATTCTTTAGGTAAGGCTTTTAAGAATTTAAAGCGTAGAGTAAAACTTAAATCTGATATATTATTTAAAATATTTAAATTTTCAATACCAATAAAATTAAATTTCTGAGGAATAAAAAAATATTCTCTCAATAAAGAAAACGCTTCAAAACCTAAATCATTATATTTTATGACACTTTCATTACTATTAAATCCCATGGTTTTAATATAATAAGGATTTAATTTAATTTCTTCATTATTTTCTAAGATAATACTTAATTCTTGAAGATAAAGATGAATATATAAAAGTAAAGTAGTTGAGACATAAACTTCATCTCCAAGATAAAGATTGATTCTTTCTAAATTTAGATCACTTAGTTTCGTATTTTCTTTATTGATTTTTAATTTTATATCCATGCTATGATATTTTTTTTCATTGTTTAAGAAAACTTCTTCAATTTCTAAAGGATAAAGATAAACATCATAAGTAGTTTTAAATTCGCATTCAATTTTATCTACGGGTTTAGTTTTGAGTATGCTTGATTTAGGAATTAAAATTTTATTTTCTTTAGCATTTTTTTCAAAAGCAAATTCTTGTAAACATAAAGATGGTAAAGAATTTGTATAATTTGGAGAAAGTATATTGATTAAAGACTGTGCTATATAAGGAATATTTTCATCTAATTCTTTGTGAATTTTTGAGGTTAAAATAGCAAGATTTTCAATGATTCTTTCTACATCTGGATCTTTGGAGTTTTTATCTAAAAAAGGAGCTAATTTAGGATAAAATTCTAAAATAGTTTCCTTGCTTTTGTGAAGATAATCAAGCTCTTTTTGATAGTAAAAAATGTTTTCTTTATCCATCAAAAAACCTCATAATAGCGATTATTTTTAAAAATAATTTCATAATTAATTTCTTTCATTTCATCATCAATACATTTTAAAAGAAAACTAAGCTGCCAAGGACTTAAGGAATAATCATAATTAATGGATATAATTTTTATCCTTTTTTCATATTTAGAAATTAAATAATTTATTTCTTTAGCCATATTTGAAGAAAGCTCATTAGCGCTTAAATTTAAATCTGTATGAATACCTAAGTCATTTATACTTAAGCAATCATCAAGCTTGGTATTGAGTAAAGCTTTTATATTGTTTTTAATATCTTTATATTTATCCTCTATAAAAGCTTTAGAATTTTGTTCATCAAGATTGTGAATAATTTTATCTAAAAAAGACATTAATTATTCTTTATCAAGCTTTCCTACTAAAGAAAGTTCAAAATTACCGCCCATATATTTAAAATGAGGTCTTACGCTAAGATTTATTTTATACCAGCCTACTTCTCCTGCTACATTTTCAACTTTAATACTAGCTGCTCTAAAAGGTCTTTTACTTCTTACTTCAGCAGGAGGATTTTCTTGATCTGATACGTATTGTCTTATCCATTCATTAAGTCCATTTTCAATATCACTTCTTTCTTTCCAGCTACCAATTTCTTCTCTTTGTAGAACTTTAAGATAATGAGCAAGCCTTGAAATTAAGAAAATATAAGGAAGTTGAGTTCCTAAACGATAATTCATCTCAGCTTCTTTGCCCTCTTGAGTATTAGCAAATATTTTAGGTTTTAAGGCTGAATTTGCTGAGAAAAAAGCCGCGTTATTTGTATCTCTTCTTAAGGTTAAAGCTATAAAACCATTTTCTGCAAGTTCAAATTCTCTTCTATCTGTAATTAGCACTTCTGTTGGAATTTTAGCCTCAAGTGTTCCAAAGCTTTCATAAAAATAAGTAGGCAAGTCTTTTACACTTCCTCCGCTTTTTGGTCCTATAATGCTTCCACACCATCTATACTTTGCAAAACTTTCACTTAATCTTGTAGCAAAGGCATAGGCTGAATTACCCCATAATAAATGCTCATGCGAAGCGTGGATATTTTCTTTATAATTAAAACTTTTAATAGGATTTTCTTTATCATCATAAGGACTTCTTGTTAAAAATCTTGTTACAAGCAAACCTGCATATTTAGAATCTTCATTTTCTCTAAAGGTATGCCATCTTGTATATTGAGGTCCTTCAAGTAAACTTTTTAAATCTTTGACATTGGCTAATTCTGCGTAATTTTCAAGTCCAAAAAAAGATGCAGATAAAGAAGTGATAAAAGGAGAATGACTCATTGCAGCAATAGAAGACATTTTATTTAAAAAATTCATATCAGGGCTACTTGTGCTTAATTCATAATCTCCTATAATAGCTCCAACAGGTTCTCCTCCAAATTGTCCATACTCAGCAGAATAAATATTTTTATAAACAATGCTTTGAGTTATATCAGGATTGTTCTCAAAATCTTCTAAGGCCTCTTCTTTGCTTATATCAAATAAATCAATTTTAATATTTTCATTAAAGTCAGTTCTTTGAACTAAAAATGAAATTCCTCTCCAAGTAGATTCTAATTTTTGAAATTCTTTATGGTGTAAAATTTCATCCATTTGAGCAGAAAGTAAAGTATCAATTCTTGCAATCATTTCATCTAGAACAAATTTATTAATCTTATCCTCAACATTATCATTTTGAACAATGCTAGATATAAACTCAGCAACACCTTTTTTTGCTATGGCATAACTCTCATCATTTTTATTATATTTTGTTTTTTCCATAATGGTATCAATTATAGAAGGCGTGAGTGTTTTATCTTGCATTTTATTCCTTTTCTTCTTTAATTTCTAAAAGTAATTGTTCTTTTGAGCCTTTATCCATTAAAGCCTCCAAGAGAGCTTTTCTAAAATCAGGTATATTCCCCATAGGCCCTTTTAAAGCCATTAAAGCTTCTCTTAATTGTAAGAGTTTATTAAGTTCTGGAACTTGCTTTATAATGTTATCAGGAGAGAAGTCTTTCATATTAGAAATATGAAGATTAATATTTAACTCACCTTCATTATTTTCACTTAGAGTATTTTTTACGCTAAATGAGGTATTAATATTTAGTTTTTGCATCACTTGATCAAAATTATTTTTATTAATAGAAAGAATTTCTCTTTCTTCTAAATTCTTTTTATTTTCACTTGCGGTTAAATCAGACATTATCATTAATTTTAAAGGTAATTCAACATCAGCATTTTGCCCGTTTGTTTTAGCTTTGTAAGTAATATTAATGCGCTCTTTTGGAGCGTTTGATCCCTCAGACATTAATTATCCTTTAATTTAAATTTAAAATATTATAAACAATTAAAAATAAATATTAGCTAATTAAAAGCTTTTAGTTTCGCTTTTTCATATTCTTTAGTTAAATAATCTTTTAAGAGTTTTTTTTCCATTAAATCTTTAATTTGTGTATAAATAATCTTTGCGTTATATTCCATTTTTTGCTCTTCGAAAAGTTCAGCCATTTGTATTAAAGAATTAAGAGTGCTAAATAAAGAATTATCACGGTTTTTATCAATATCTATTAAACTTTGATTTAAATCTTTTTGAATTTTAGATGGATTGGTTTTTGTATTTTCATTTTTATTAGAAAAGTAGTTTAATAAGCTTTGTTCGCAAAAAGGAGTGTTATTGCTAAATTTAAGTTTTAAAAGCTCTTTAAAACGATCAATAAAATTATAGATTAAAGAACATAAAAATTTTGCTATATTGTATTTTTTGTGTTTTTTTAAAAATTCACAAAACATCTTAAATCCTTCAAACCAAAAAGGATTTAAAGCAAGATGAGACATAAAAAGTTTTATGTGTTCTAAAAGATTTGAGGACTCTTTAAGTAAGAGTTCTTCTAAATTTTTATTAGGACTTTCAATAAAAGTGATAAAATTTTCATGAGGAGGTAAGTGTTCAATTTTACCCCAACAAGCTTCAATAAATAATGCATAGGCCGTTAAATTATCTATATCATTGGTTAAAAGTTTAAAGGCTAAATCATTAAAATAAGTTTTATAAGATCTATCATTTAAAAGATCAATGCTTTCTTTTTTTGTTTCTTCATTATTTAAATTTATTTTTTCTTTATTGTGTTGATTATCTTGTATTTTAGCTTTTTGTATATTTAATTCTATAAAAGAAATATTTAGGCTTTTTTCTAATTCTTTAAAAATTTCATTAAATTCTAAGGCCATATCAGGATTAATATTTAATTTTGCATTATTAAATTGATTTATAAAATTTTTTATAATACCTTCTAATCTTTTTTTGTAAGAATTTAATATTTTTTCATCTTGTGTTAGTGTGTTAGAATTTAATAAAGAGTTTAAATGCTTAAATAGTTTTAATAAATTCTCATAAACTGTTGCATTATTAAGATATAAACAAGCCAAAGAGAAATAATTGCAAATTTTAATATCAATTGTTTTAGTCTTTAAAAGATTAAGCGAGTATTCATACACTTTATCCCATTCAATACTTTCATGATTTAGAGTTTGATATTTAGACATTTGATATTCTAAGAGTTCATAATACTCTTCTTGTTTAAAATCATTATTTATACTTTTTGCAAAAGTCATTCATACTCCAAATTCTATTAACTTTTATAATTATAATTAAAATTTAAAAAATATTATGTTAATTTACTTGCTTTAAATCTTAAAGGATAAAGAAAAATGCATAAAAAAATCTTTTTAACTTTATGCTTTTTGTTGTTTAATGCTTGTTCAAGTACTGTGGGTATAAAAATAATTAATGAAGAAAATTCTAATTTAAATAAACGTCTTGATGATGTTCCTCTTACAATTATTATTTATCAATTAAAAGATATAAGCAAATTTAAAGAAAGTAATAATGCTGATTTAATAAGTCAAGATCAAATACTTTCTAAAGATAAAATCGATGCTTTAAGGCTTCAATTAGCCCCTAAAGAACAAACCTTAGCTCTTGAGGTTAAGGATGATGAAACGCCTTTTATAGGAGTGCTTGTTTTATATACTAATGGCACAATTTCTAAAATTTATACAAGTACTAAAGATGCTAAAGGTTTTGGAAAAAACAAACTTCTTATTTTTGAAATCAATAAAGAAGGTATTAAAAAGCTTTAGGAAAAAAGATGGCAGATAAATTAAAAGTTGTTTGGTTTAATGGTTTAAGTATAGATAAAATTCATTTTGAGCAGCAAGAAAGATATATAGAACGTAATATAAATACAAAAACAATCCATCTTTTTAATGCTTTATATGGCATTATTGATTTAGAATTTGATAAAGAAATGCTAGAATTTGGAAGAATTGCTTTAAAAAAAGTATCTGGCATTGCACGTGATGGAAGTATTTTTGATGCTCCAATGCAAGATATTTTACCAGAGCCATTAGAGCTTGATTTTAACACTTTAAATAGTCCAATTATAGTTTTAAAAACTTCTTTAACAAATGAAGCCTTAGCTGATGTTGCTCTTAATAATGATTTAGAACTTAAATACAAAACTATAAGAAGTATTATAGCCTCTAAAGTCTATGATGGTAATAACGAATTTAAAGATTTTGAAGAAGATGAGGATATAAAAAATTCTACTTTTGCACAAGATAAGATGAATATAGCACTTGCAAGTTTAAGATTGAAACTAGGCGTTTTGGGAAATGCAAATGCTAATGAACTCGAAATTCCTATTTGTAAAATTAAAAATATTTCAGCACATAAAAAAATAGAGCTTGATGAAAATTTTATTCCAACTTGTCTTAATTTAAATAAAATAAATATTGTAAAATCTTTTTTAAATCAAATTCTTTATACAATTAATCAGCACAAAATCACTTTTAAAAATGTATTTAAAGGTATAGATAAAACTAAAAATACTTTGGATTTTAGCACTTATTTAACTTTAAATCTTTTAAAAAAATGGTATTTAATCTTTTCTTATATCAACAATAAAGAAAAAATTCATCCAGAATTTTTATATGAAAAACTTATAGAATTTCAAGGAGAATTATATGCTTTAAGTAATGAGGAAGAATTAGAGTTTATAGCTTATAATCATGATGATTTAAGCTCTACTTTTATTTTGCTTATTAATCATATAAGAGTTTTATTTTCAAAAATTACCTCTCCTAAATATAGCATAGCTAAACTTGTAAATAATGGCAATGGTTTTTATGATTTATTATTTGATAATGATTCAATTTTAGAACAAGCTGAACTTTATTTAGCAGTACATTCTAGCGTTGGTTATGAGTATTTGCTTCGCAATTTTAAAACTCAAAGTAAAATTTATACTCAAAGCAAAATTAAAGAAATTGTTGCAACCCAGTTAAAAGGTTTAAATATAGAACAAATTCCAAATATTCCTTCTAATATTCCTTATTTAAATGGTTATATTTATTATAAATTAGACAAAGAGGATAAATTATTTAAAGACTTTAAGGGTGAAAATGTGATTAGCATTTACTTAACTAATAATATAAAAGAAGCTGATATTAAGATGTGGGCTCTTTTTTAAGGTAAAAAATGCAAGAAAAAGAATTAAATCTGATTTTAAGTTCGCAGTTTAAAGGGCTTGGAAATAATAAAGTAATTGATAATTCTTTAGAGCTTTTATTGCTTATTTTTAGATTGTCTAAATTAAATTCTATTGATTTAAGCTTTATGCAAAATCTTAAAGATGATTTAATTAATGATATTTTAGCTTGGAGTTTAAAGCTTGGAGCTTATAAAGAATATGAGGAAAAAGATATAATTAAACTAAGATATTGTCTTTGTGTTTTTATTGATGAGATGCTTATGAAAAATAGTATTTTTATTAATAGTTCTTGGGCAAATAATACTTTAACAATTAGCTTATTTGATGAAGCTTTGGGCGGAAATAATTTTTATGATATAGCCTTAAATTGGTTAAGCGATCCTTTAAAAAATAAAGATTATCTTGAATTTATTTATGCGCTTTTAGCTTTGGGTTATCAAGGAAAGTATTCAAATGATGAAAACGTTAAAGAAAAAGTGGTTAATTTTTTAAATAATATAAGTTCGAGTTTGACTCCTCTTTTTAATGTAGATGAACAATTAGTTTTTAATAAAGCTTATGAAAATAAAATTAAAGAAAATCTTTGGCAAAAATTTAAAAGATTATATTTTAAAAAAACTCTTATTATTTTGCCTATTGTTTTTGTTTTATTTTTTTATTTGTATTCTTTAATAGATCTTCATAATAATAATTTAAAAGTAAAAGAAGAAATAAATAAGACAATTGCTGAATTTAATCAGAGCATAAAGCTTAATTAAAATATTAATTAAGCTTTTTCTCTCCAATCATCTGCACCACTTGTTCCAGCAGCTACATGCTCCCAAGTAATTTTTCTGTAATTAAGCGAGACTTTAAAAAGTTCAGTTTTGTTGTGATTATTTGGATCTTGAGCATTTGGCATTATAAGAGTAATATCTGTAATAATTGCATCCTCTAATTTGGTTGTAAAAAAATGCTCTTGTCCACCACTTGTTGAAGTTCTAAACCAATGTACTTCAACATTAGGAAGTCTTTCTCCGCTAGTTAGAGCATTATAAAGCAATGGAACGGCTTTGTTTAAAGAGCAAGTAAAACTAAAGGGTTTATGCACTCTTTGTCCTGAGGGTTGTCCGCTTTGTTGATCAACAGGCACTGTTACTATGTGAGAGATTTCTTGAGCCATAATCTCATCTTCATGTCCTGCTTGGTAGCGATTTCCTATACTTGCTTCAGTAGAAGCACCACTTGAGATAAGTCCTTGAGTGGAGCCTTCTATTTTTATATATGCTGGTTGTGCCATAGCAACTCCTTTAAATCTAATACTTAATATTCTAGCAATATTTTTTATACTTTATTATAAATTGTGTAAAAATTTTATAAAATGTTACAAAATTACCTTTTAGGATAGTTTATGCTTGAAAAACTGATATTTTTTTTTAAATCCAAATGGTTTGCACTTACAATTTTTTTAATCTTTTTATTTGCACTTAGTTTCTTGTTTTATTTTTGGGGTTCTTTAATAGCATTTAATGATTTTTATATTTTTAGTGATGCTTATTTAAGAATTGCTATTATTGCTATAACTTGGGTAATTATTTTTTTATTTTTTTTATTAAAACCTTTAATGAGATTGATATTTTCTTTAAAAGATGCAAAAAGATTAAAATTTAAAAGATTAAGAAAAGAAGCTAATATTTTTTTATATAGAGCTAAAAGGAATTTTTTTATTATTTTAAAAGATGCAAAAAATACCTTTAAAAATTTAAAGATCAAAAAACTCCCATTGGTTATGATAATAGGAAAAGAGGGTGCTGGAAAAAGCTCTTTGATAAATTATTCTAATATGGAATATCCTTTAAGTGATAGTTTAAATTCTTATAAGAAATTACATCAATCTACAAACAATTTTGCTCTTTATATTTCAAAAAAAGGAGCTTTGCTTGATACTGAAGGAAAATATTTTTCCCAAGAAGAGCTTTTTAAGCCTTTAAGAAGTGATGAATTACCAGAAGATGATCTTATTAAAAATAAAGAGTTTTTAATTAAGCAAAATATTTGGCAAAACTTTTTATTTTTTTTAAATAGAAAATTTTTTTACAATAAATTAAATGGTGTTGTTTTGGTAATAGATACTCAAGCTTTTTTGAGTAATTCTAAGGAGTATTCAAAAAATCTTTTACGTTATCTTGGCAAAAGAGTAGATGAAATTGAAGATATTTTAAATTTAAAACTTCCTATTTATATAGTTTTTTCAAAGATCGATCTTTTATTGGGCATGAAAGAATATTTTGAAATTTTTAATGAGACAATTTCAAATAAAGCTTTAGGCATTAGTTTTTTAGAGGAAATAAATCAAGAAAAACTAGATAAAGATTTTAAAGAATTAAGCAATGCTTTACTTTTTGCTTTTATGAGTAAAAATCAATTTATATATTCTTTAGAAGAGAAAACTAAAATCTATCTTTTCTTAAAACAATTTGACAATTTGCTTGCTTTAATAAAGGAATTTATCTTACAAATTCAAAGCAAAAATACTTTTAAAAATCATTCTTATTTAAGAGGAGTGTATTTTATTAGTGCTTATCAAGAAAATATACCAAGAAATTTTTTATTAGATACTGTATGTGAAAAATATGATATAAAAAAACCTTTAGCACATTCTACACGCTTTATAAATAAGAAAAGCTATTTTATTAAATCTTTATTTGAAGATATTATTTTTAAAGATTATTTTTTAAGCCAATTAACTTTAAAAAATTTATTTAAGAAATTTAGTTTTTTATTTTTAGTTTTAGCTTTATTTATTTGTTCTTATTTTTTATCTTCTTATTTTATTGAAATTAATAATAAAGAACAACAAAAGGCCAATAATGTCTTAAATCAAATCGAAAATTTGCTTAAAGATTCTGATTATAAGCATTTAGACATTTTGCAAAAGGCTAAATTGTTGGCTAATTTAAAAAGTATCTTAAGTTCTTATTCTGAATTTAATAATAAAACTTCTTTTTTGGAATATTTTAATTTAAATATTTCTTATAAAGCCTTTACTCCTATTTTGGATTTTTATTATAAACTTAATGAAAATATACTTGAAAATACTCTTATTAAAGAAATGGAAAATATTTTACAAACTCAAAACAATCCTAAGGTTTTGGTTGAAACTTTATATATGTATAGATCTTTGTTTAAAGAAAACGCTCTTAATAAAGAATTATTAAAAAAATGGATTGATAAAAATTGGATCTTTTTAAATAAATATGAACTTTCAAAAGAGAATTTTTTAAATAGGATTGATACTCTTAAAAAAATTGATTTAAATGAGTTTTTAGAAAATAAACAAAGCATCAATGAGGCTTTTTTAAAGCTTGGTAAAATAAATAAATTTCAAAGAATTTATTTTTTACTTAATTTTTTAGACACAAAACAAAAAGATCAAATTTATAATCTTAAAGATGAGCTAGGTTTTTCTTTAGAAAATATTTTTGCAAATAAAAACATTAATGTAGATTTATCTTATAACAAAAAAGCATTGATGGCTTTTTTAAAAAATATCAATCAAACAATTGATCAAGCTATAAGCATAGATGCTTGGGTATTTGATGGTTTAAGTTCAAAAAAAGAAAGTAAGAATTTTATTATTTTAAATATTATTAAGTTATATTTAGAACAATATAAAGAGCAATACAAAAATTTACTTTTAAATCTTGCCCCTCAAAGATATATCTCAAAAGAAGCTTTGCTTGATAATTTAAATATCTTAGCCAGTAAAGAAAATCCTATAAAAGCTTTAATTGAAATTATAAATATTAATACTAATTTAAATGATGCTTTATTGTTGGGCCAAGCTTATAATTTGGGTGTGAATGCTAGTGAAATTAAAACTATTTTTATGAGCGTGAGTAATTATTTTAGTGCCTATCATACTCTTTTAGATAATAAAAGTTTAATTGATAATATTTTAAATACAAACAATGCCAATAATGTAAGCAATATTATGGATATTATAAATGAGGATTTAAACGTTTTAATTAGTAGAATTTCTAATTTTACTAATAATGATTTAAATACTCAAGAAAAAATAAATTATATTTTTAATCAAAACAAAGAAGCAAATGATATTTTTGATGTATTTTTAACCCATATTAAAAAACTACCTCCTAGCTTACAAAGATATTATTCTTTGCTTATTTCTTATTCTTATGAATTTATGCAAGATTATGGATTTTTATTGCTTGATAATACGTGGTTTAATGAGGTTTATACTCCTTTTATAAATAATATAGCTCCATTTTATCCTTTTAATAATAATTCTAACGATGA
Source organism: Campylobacter novaezeelandiae (assembly GCF_018968685.1). NCBI lineage: Bacteria > Pseudomonadati > Campylobacterota > Epsilonproteobacteria > Campylobacterales > Campylobacteraceae > Campylobacter > Campylobacter novaezeelandiae. The sequence goes on from NZ_CP076657.1 coordinate 226,688, forward strand.
TTTAAGTATAGATGCTTTTAAGGAGTTTTTTGGAAAAAGCGGGATTTTAAATCAGTTTTATGAAAAATACTTAAATAATATTTTAATCAGAAAGAAAAATGAATATTTTATAAAAGAAACTTTTGCTAAAAGATTTGTTTTTTCTAAAGAATTTTTAACCTTTCTTTCAAAATCTTATATGCTTTCAAATTTAATGCTTGATTTAAATGATAATATAAAGGTTAATTTTATTTTAAAAAGCTTGGATTTAAGTTCTAGTTTTTCTTTTATAGAGCTTTCTTATAATTCTTATAAAATAAGATATGATCATACTTTAAAAACAAATCTACAAATTATTGCAGATCAATTTAATACTTCTACTATTTTAAGCTTAAATGCTTATTCTTTTAATAATACAAATATAAATTATAATAAAAATTATAAAGGAGAATGGGCTTGGTATAAATTATTAAAAGAAGCAAATTATATGGATAATGGCACTTATAGCATTTTATTTGATAATAAAGAGAGATATTTTGATTTTATGTTAATAAGTGGAGCTAGTGTTAATGATATTATTAAAATATTAGATGATTTTAAAATGATTAAAAGGGTGAAGGGGTGAAAGGAGAATATTGTCTTTTATTCAAGTTTAACTTTATAATTGAAATATTTTAATGTTTTATTAAAATATAATTTTTTACAATATTTTAAATTGTTAAAGTTATTTTGTTAATCCAAGGGGTGCTTTAGGGCTGAGATCATACCCTTAGAACTTGTAAGATAATGCTTACGCAAGGAAAGGATAATTTTGTTAAAAGCTCAACTATATAGTCTATCTTTTAAATTTTACTTCTTGTTATTGGTGACTTTAATTTTTGTTATTACGCTAAGTTTAATCATTAATGCAGACACTTTAAATATTTTTACTGCTATATGCGGGATTATTTATGCATTTTTTGCTGGCGCTAAAAAACTGATATGTTTTATTTTTGGCATTATGTATTCTATTTGTTATATTTATATAGCTTATAAAACTAATTTATATGGTGATGTTATGTTAAATCTTATTTATTTACCTATGAATGTATTGGGTATTATACATTGGAAAAATCATCAAAATAAAAATAATATTGTAAATATTAGAAGTTTAAATTTTAAAAATATGATCATTTGTTTAGTGGTAGTTTTATTTTTAACAATTTTATATGGGATTTTTTTAGAAAAAATTAACACCATGTTTGCATATTTTAATAGTTTTGCAGTTATTGCTCAAATTGTTGCATTTTATTTGCAAGTAAAACGATATATTCAAAATTATTTATTAGTTACTTTGGCTAATATTACAAATGTTTTTATTTGGTTTTTAATTTTTGAACATTCTAAAGAAAATATTGCCCAACTTCTAAATATGATTATTTTTTTAATTATTGGTTTGTATTATTATTTTACATGGAAAAAGAGTTATAATGAAAGCTTATATAATTGCTAATGGTGCTTTTCCCAAAAAGAAATTTTTAATTAATGAACTAAAAAATGCCCCTTTTGTTATAGTCTGCGATGGCGCAATAAAGCATATTGCTCGTTTAAATATTAGAGTAGATGTAATTATAGGTGATTTAGATAGTATTAATAAAAAGTTAAAAGAAAAATATTTTAAAAAAATCGTTTATGTTCCAGATCAAATGAGCAATGACTTATCTAAAGCTTTTTATTATGGTTTAAATTTGGGTTTTGATGAATTTATAATTTTAGGTGCCACTGGTAAAAGAGAAGATCATACTTTAGGAAATATTTCTTTATTGCTTTTATATGCTAAATCTTGTAAAAATATTATTATAAAAAGTGATTATGGTGAATTTGAAGTTGTTAAAACTCCTTGTAAGATTTCTAGCGTTAAAGGACAGCAAATTTCTATATTTTGCTTTGATCCACATATAAAAATTAGTTCAAAAAATCTTAAATATCCTCTTAAAGAATTATCGCTACCACTTTTAGCTAGTGCTACATTAAATGAAGCTTTAGAAGATAATTTTTATATTAAAACAAATAAGGTTTGTGAGCTATTGATTTATAAAAAATATTTATAATTTTAAATGGTGCGGTTAGCGAGACTTGAACTCGCACATGCAAGGCATACTACCCCCTCAAGATAGCGTGTCTACCAATTCCACCATAACCGCTTTAAAGAATAAAAGCTTCTAAAATTTAGAAGCTTAATTTTATAGGAAAGGATTTCCGTAAAGAAGTAGCAAAGCAATTACTAAAGCATAAATAACTTGTGCTTCAATCATTGCGAGTGCAATAAACATTGTAGTCATTAATTTAGATCCAAGTCCAGGATTTCTAGCTGTTCCAGCTATTGTTGCTGCTGCTGTATTTCCCATACCTATGGCACCACCTAAAGCAGCAACCCCAACTCCTAAACCAGCTGCTAAAACTGAGAAAGCTTTAATCCATACATCCATCGTTGCCTGTATATTAAGTTGAGCAGTAGTGTTTGTTTCAGCAAAAGCCACTGCTGTTAAAGCACACAATAAAAAAATAGTTTTTTTCATAAGTAATTATCCTTATTTAAATTATTAAAAAAATACTTAAATCATAATTTCGGCTTGCGTATCCCTACTTTTAAATGATAAAGCATATTTTAAACTGAAATTATATAATCATTTAACTTTATTTTTATTGAAAATTGACTATCTCAATAAAAATTAAACTTTTTTTTGCTTTAATACTTAAATAAAAATAAATATTAAATGAAGGTTGTATTTTGAGTTCTAAATTTTCAAAAATAGGTTTTATATTAGCTGTAGCAGGATCAGCTGTTGGTCTTGGAAATGCATGGAAATTCCCAACTTTGGTTGGACAAAATGGGGGTTCGGCTTTTGTTCTTTTGTACCTTATTTTAACTCTTGGGGTTGGTTTTGTTATTTTTCTTGCTGAATTGGCTCTTGGTAAACTAAGTGAAAAAGATCCAGTAAATGCTTATAGAACATTAGCCCCTAAACATAAAAAAGCATGGTCTTTTGCTGGTTTTACTATGATAGCCAATATTTTAATTGCTTCTTTTTACAGTGTGATTATTGGCTGGATTTTAAAATATGTTTTTTTAAGTATTACTTTTGAGTTACCTTTTGATATTAATTCTGCAAAAGATCAATTTAATGAATTATTGCATAAAGATTTTTTGAGTCAATTAATCTGTTTTACTCTGGTATTTTTTGTTATTTTTTATATAGTCTCTAAAGGTGTTAAAAATGGAATTGAGAAGTTAAATATTTGGATGATGCCAACTTTATTTATTTTGCTTATTATGATGCTAGTTTATACAATGAGTAAAGATGGTTTTTATATGGCAGCTGAATTTTTATTTGTTCCTGATTTTTCAAAAATTTCCGTTTCTGCTGTTTTGGAAGCTTTAGGAATGGCTTTTTTTAGTCTTTCTTTAGGAGTTGGAACTATAATCACTTATTCTGCTAGTTTACCCGATAAAACAAATTTTATTACTAGCACTTTAAATATTATTTTTATTAATATTTTAGTAGGTATTTTAATGGGGCTTATAGTCTTTACTTTTATTTTTGAATTCAATGCAGATCCAGCCGCAAGTGGTCCTGGTTTGATTTTTATTTCTTTATCAACTTTGTTTTCTAAATTAGGCATTATAGGCTCTATTTTTGCTGTTGCTTTTTTTATATCTTTAATTTTTGCTGGAATAACTTCTGCAATTTCTATGATAGAACCTTTTGCTTTTTATCTTATCAATACTTATGAGATGAGTCGTAAAAAAGCTCTTATAATAATTGGATTTATTGTATATATTTTAGGTATTTTTTGTATCTTATCTTATCTTAGTTTTACTCATGGATATTTTAGCTTTTTCGGAATGAGTTTTTTTGATATATTGGATTCTTTATCAAGTAAGATTATTATGCCTCTTGGTGGAATTTTAGTGGCTATTTTTGTTGGCTTTATCATGAAGAAAGAGGGTTTAAAAATTCTTTTTAAACCTTATATGAGAGGGATTTATTTTGAGCTTTGGTATGTATTTTTGCGTTTTATTTCTCCTCTAGCTGTGATTATTATCATGATTAGTACATTTATTAGATAAATTATGAGAAATTATTTTAGCAAAATAGGTTTTGTTTTAGTAGTAGCTGGTGGTGCAATAGGTCTTGGAAATGCATGGAAATTTCCAACTTTGAGTGCAGAAAATGGGGGTTTTATTTTTGTACTTTTATATTTACTTTTCACTTTAACAATAGGCTTTAGTGTTTTTTTAGCAGAGATTGCTATGGGGAGGTTAAGCAAGAGTGATTTGGCAAATGCTTATTCAAGTCTTGCTATTAAATATCCTGAAAAATGGCGTTATGCTGGGTTGTTTATGCTTGGGGGAATTTTTGTTCTTTCTTTTTATCTTATGATTATGGGATGGGTTTTAAAATATACTGTGACAAGTATATTTTATTTGCCTATGAATTTAGAAGAAGCAAAATTTGATTTTACATATTTAATTAGTGAAAATTTAAGTATTTCTGTATTATTTTATTCTTTGTCTTTTTTCTTAACTTTATTTATTGTTTCTAAAGGTTTAATAAAAGGGATTGAAAAGCTTAATATTATTATTATGCCTAGTCTTTTTTTGATGTTAATTTTGATGTTAATTTTTTGTATGAAATTTGATAATGGGTTTATTAAAGCTTTGAATTATCTTTTTTATCCTAATTTTTCTAATTTTAGTTTTCAATCCGTTTTAAAGGCTTTAGGGCTTGCTTTTTTTACTCTTTGTCTTGGTATTGGTTGTATTGTAACTTATTCAGCAGCTTTAAATGAGAAAACAAATTTTATTAAAAGTTCAATTTTAATTATATTAATAAATCTTTTAATTTCATTGATGATGGGGCTTATAGTCTTTACTTTTATTTTTGAATTTGGAGCCAATCCTCACTCTCAAGGTGCTAGTTTGGTTTTTATTTCCTTAATAAGCCTATTTAAGCAGCTTGGAATTTTTGGTTATTTTTTGGCTTTTGGATTTTTTTTAGCTTTATTTTTTGCTGGGATTACTTCAGCGGTTTCTATGATAGAGCCTCTTGTTTTTTATATAATAAATAATTACAAAATAACACGCGTAAAAGCATTAGTCTTTGTAGGATTTATTGTTTATATTTTAGGAATACTTTGTATCTTATCTCTTAATAAAAATTTTTCTTTTTTAAAAGTTAATTTTTTTGAGGTTTTGGATAATTTTACTTCAAATTTTTTATTACCTTTAGGAGCAATAGCAAGTTCTATTTTTGTTGGTTTTTTTATGGATAAAAAAAGGATTTATAAAGTTTTTTGTAAATTTCTAAATAAAAAAGTTTTTTTATTTTGGTTATTTTTTATTTGTTTTATTTCGCCTTTGGCAATAATTTTTATCATGTGTTATCAAATTTTTGTATAATGCTTGAGAATTTAGACTTTTAGGAAAAAACGTATGGCTAAAAAATTTATAGATATAATGGATACAACTTTTAGAGATGGTTTTCAGTCAATTTATGGGGCAAGAGTTTTAATGAATGATTTTTTTCCGGCGTTAGAAGCTGCAAAAGAAGCGGGAATTACTCATTTTGAATTTGGCGGTGGAGCAAGATTTCAAAGTTTATATTTTTATTTAAATGAAGATGCTTTTTTAATGATGGATAAATTTAGAGAAATTGTTGGAAAAGAAGCAAATTTGCAAACTTTATCAAGAGGGGTTAATACTGTCGCTTTAGAAACAGCAAGTAGAGAAATAATTGATTTGCATGCTAAATTATTTGCCAAACATGGAACCACAACGATAAGAAATTTTGATGCTTTAAATGATGTTAATAATCTTAAATTCAGTGCAGAATGTATAAATAAATACGGATTAAAACATGAAGTAGCTATAACTTTAATGGATTTACCACCAGGTTGTAAAGGAACTCATGATGTTCCTTTTTACGAAAGAATTTTAAAAGAAATTTTAAAAGAACAAATTCCTTTTTCAAGTATTTGCTTTAAAGATGCTAGTGGAACTTCAAATCCAAATAAAATTTATGAAACGATTAAAATGGCTAAAAAAATATTGCCACAAGGAACACATATAAGATTTCACACTCACGAGAGTGCAGGAGTTAGTGTTGCTTGTTATTTGGCAGCTTTAGAAGCTGGTGTAGATGGCATAGATTTAGCAGCAGCGCCAGTAAGCGGAGGAACTTCCCAGCCTGATATTTTAACCATGCTTCATGCTGTAAAAGGCAAGGATTATGATTTGGGTGGTTTAAATGAGGAAAAAGTTTTACAATATGAAGAAATTTTAAAAGATTGTTTAAGAGAATATTTTTTACCCCCTGAAGCTTCTATGACAAATCCTCTTATTTTATTTTCTCCTATGCCAGGAGGCGCATTAACGGCTAACACTCAAATGATGAGAGATAATAATGTTTTAAATAAACTTCCTGAGGTAATTAAAGCAATGCAAGAGGTTGTAGAAAAAGGAGGATTTGGAACTTCTGTTACACCTGTTTCGCAATTTTATTTTCAACAAGCTTTTAATAATGTAATTTTTGGTCCTTGGAAAAAAATTGCTCCTGGTTATGGTAAAATGGTTCTTGGATATTTTGGAAAAACTCCGGTTAAACCAGATGATGAGATTGTAAAACTTGCTTCAGAGCAGCTAAATTTAGAACCAACTACAAAATTGGCCACTGATCTAGCTGATGAAGATGAGACAAAAAGCATAGCTTATATTAAAAAAATTCTAAAAGAACACAATATTGAGCAAAGTGAAGAAAATATTTTTATTGTAGCAGCTTGTAAAGAAAAAGGAATAGCTTTTTTAAAGGGAGAGGCTAAAGTTAATGTTCGTAAGATACAAGATGAGTTGCCTAAAAGTTTGTCATTAAAACAAAATAAATTTGAAGTTTTAGTTAATGGAAATAAATATGATGTTGAAATTAATCCAAAAGATAATAAGGATTTAATTGTTAAAGAAAAAAAAGAAACTAATTCAAATACACAAAATAATTTTGATAGTGAAAAAGTAATATCTTCTGAAATTTCTGGAAATGTTTTTAAAATTTGTGTTAAAGAAGGAGAAGAAGTTAAAGTAGGGCAAAAGATAATGATTTTAGAAGCTATGAAAATGGAAATGGATATTAATTCTCCAAAAGATGGAATTATTGAGAAGATTTTTGTATCATTAGGTGATAGTGTGAGCGAAGGTCAAATTATTGTAAGTTTTAGATAAAATTTTTAAGGAAAAGTCATGAAAAATTTTGATGCATTGGGTTTAGAAAATATAAAAGTATTTTATAATTTAAGTTATGAAGAGTTAAATGAACATGAAAAAAACAATCAAGAAGGAGAAAGTTGTTTTAATGACACTTTTTGTGTTGATACAGGAATATTTACAGGACGCAGTCCTAAAGATAAATATTTTGTTAAACAAGATCCTTCTCAAAAATATATTTCTTGGGGAAAAATTAATCAACCTATTAGTAAAGAATTATTTGAAAAACTTTTAAAAAAAGTTAAAAAACAATTAAGCGGAAAAAATGTTTATATTCAAGATGCTTATTGTGGAGCTTCTTTAAATTCTAGAAAAAGTGTTCGTTTTGTTACTGAATTTGCTTGGCAAGCACACTTTGTAAAAAATATGTTTATAAGACCTACTAAAGAAGAATTAGAAAATTTTAATCCCGATTTTGTTGTTTATAATGCTTGTAAGTGTATTAATGAAGATTTTAAAAAAGATGGTTTAAATTCAGAAGTTTTTGTTGTTTTTAATATAGAAGAAAACATAGCGATTATTGGAGGAACTTACTATGGCGGAGAAATGAAAAAAGGAATTTTTTCTATGATGAATTATTGGCTTCCGCTTGAAAATAAACTTTCTATGCATTGTAGTGCTAATGTAGGAAAAGATGGAGATGTGGCTTTATTTTTTGGATTAAGTGGTACAGGAAAAACCACGCTTTCAACGGATCCTAATAGACAATTAATAGGTGATGATGAACACGGTTGGGATGATGAGGGAATTTTTAATTTTGAAGGCGGATGTTATGCTAAAACGATTAATCTAGATCCAAATAATGAGCCTGAAATTTATGCAGCTATTAAGAAAAATGCCCTTTTGGAGAATGTTGTCTTAAGAGATGATAAGAGTGTTGATTATGCAGATTCTTCAAAAACTGAAAATACTAGAGTTTCTTATCCAATTGAACATATTAAAAACCATAAAAAAGATTTAAAGGCTTCTCATCCTAAAAATATTATTTTCTTAACAGCTGATGCTTTTGGAGTTTTGCCTCCTGTTAGTAAGTTAAATAAAGAACAAGCTATGTATTATTTTTTAAGTGGCTATACAGCAAAAGTGGCAGGAACAGAGCGTGGAATTACTGAGCCACAAGCAACTTTTTCAGCTTGTTTTGGTGAACCTTTTATGCCTCTTCATCCAACTGTTTATGCAAGATTACTAGGAGAAAAGATAGATACACATAAGGTTAATGTATATTTAATAAACACTGGTTGGAGTGGTGGAAAGTATGGAGTTGGTAAAAGAATGAGTATAAAAGCTACTAGAGCTTGTATTAATGCCATTTTAGATGGAAGTATTAATCAATGCGAATTTGAAAATTTTGATATTTTTAATTTATTGATACCTAAGTCTTTAAATGGTGTTGAAACTATGCTTTTAAATCCTATTAACACTTGGAGTAGCAAAGAAGAATATATTGATACAAGAAATAAGTTGGCTATGATGTTTATAGAAAATTTTAAACGTTATGAAGATGTAAAAGAGGGAATAGAATATAGTAAATTCGGTCCTAAGTTATAATTTTTGCAAAAGTAATTTTACTTTTGCAAAAATTTAAAAACCACCCAACATATGAAAATGAAGATGAAAAACTTCTTGACCACTATTTTTTCCACAGTTTGTTAAAAGCTTATAGCCTTTTTTATCAAGTTCTAACAGTATTGCTAATTCTTGTATAAAAGAAGTCATTTTTGCCATTAAATCAGGGTCAAATTCCTGAAAGTCTTTAAAATGTTTTTTAGGAATAATTAAAATATGTATAGGAGCTTTAGGGTTAATATCATAGAAAGCTAAAAAATCTTCATTTTCTAAGACTTTATTGCAAGGAAGTTCTCCATCAACAATTTTTTCAAAAATAGTTTTTTCGTGCATTTTTATCCTTTTTATTTTTCTACAATTATATCTTAGAATTTTTATTGTGAATTTAAATTTATTTTTATAAAATAAATTTAAATTTTTATAAATAATTATGAAAGTAAGGTAACAAATTGCAAGAAATTATTGAACAAATTAAAAAATGTGATAATTTAAATGATCTTGAAAATCTTAGAATTTCAGTTCTTGGAAAAAAAGGCATATTAACACAAAAATTTTCAGAGCTTAAGAATATCGAAGGTGAAGAAAAAAAGGAATTAGCAAGTATATTAAATAAACAAAAAGATGAATTTAATCATTTTTTCTCTTTAAAATTAAAAGAATTAGAAGATTTAGAATTAAATGAAAAAATGAAACAAGATGTTTTAAATTTTACTTATTTTGATGAAAGTGCTACATCAGGGGCATTACATCCAGTTCTTAGCACTATGGATAAGATTATAGAATATTTTTCAAATTTAAATTTTAGCATCGAAAAAGGTCCTTTGATTGAAGAAGATTTTTATAATTTTGAAGCTTTAAATTTGCCAAAATCTCATCCAGCAAGAGATATGCAAGATACTTTTTATTTTGATGATAAAAGACTTTTAAGAACTCAAACTTCTCCTGTGCAAATTAGAACCATGTTAAAGCAAAAACCACCTATTCGTATGATAGCACCTGGTGTTGTTTTTAGAAGAGATTTTGATATAACGCATACTCCTATGTTTCATCAAGTTGAAGCTCTTGTGGTAGAGGAAGGGCAAAAAATAAGTTTTGCTCATTTAAAAGGTGTTTTAGAAGACTTTTTGCATTATATGTTTAAGGATATTAATATTAGATTTCGTCCAAGTTTTTTTCCTTTTACAGAGCCCTCTGCAGAAGTTGATATTTCTTGTGTTTTTTGTAAAGGTCAAGGATGTAGAGTTTGTAAAAATACAGGATGGCTTGAAGTTTTAGGTTGTGGTATTGTAGATCCTAATGTGTATAATTTTGTAAATTATAAGAATGTAAGTGGTTATGCTTTTGGGCTTGGTGTTGAAAGATTTGCTATGCTGCTTCATCAAATTCCTGATTTAAGGTCTTTATTTGAAGGAGATTTAAGACTATTGGAGCAATTTAGATGATAATTACAAGAAGTTGGTTAAGTGATTGGCTTGATATAGAAAATAAGAATTTAAGTGAATTGGTTAATACTTTAAATTCTATAGGGATTGAAGTTGCTAATGCTTATAGGCTAAGAGTTTCTGATAAAATTGTTGTAGGTTTTGTTAAAGAAAAAGTTAAACATGAAAATTCCGATAAATTAAGTATTTGTCAAGTTGATGTTGGCAATGAGATTTTGCAAATCGTGTGTGGAGCTTCTAATGTAGCACAAGGACAATTTGTAGCTGTAGCTTTAATTGGGGCTATAATGCCAAATGGTATGACGATTAATAAAACAAAGCTTAGAGGGGTAGACTCTTACGGTATGCTTTGTTCTTCTGTTGAATTAGGTTTTGCTAAAATTAATGACGGAATTTTAATCTTAGACGAGAGTATAGGTAAATTAGAGTTAGGTCGAGCTTTGAATGAATATAGTGTCTTTAATGATGATTTGATTGAAGTTGAATTAACTCCTAATAGAGGAGATTGTTTAAGTGTTTATGGTATAGCAAGAGATCTAGCAACTGCTTGGGATTTGAATTTAAAAAAACTTCCTGTTTTTAAAGAGGAAGAAAATGTTTTAGGTATTGGTAGAATTTTAAGACTTCAGGCTGAAAAAAATCTTAATAGTTTATTTAATTATAGAGCAATTGAGATTAAGGAAAATATAAAACTTGGGCTTTTATATGGTTTAAGATTGGCACAAATTGGGGCTTTAAAAACAAATACAATTGAAAATTTCCTTTTTTATACAACTTATTCTACCGGAGTGCTTTTTAATGCATATAACTTTAATGAATTAAGCAAGGAGAATGAGGATTTAACCTTTAATTTAAGCAAGGAAGCAAATGGCGCTACAAAAGTTTCTTGTAATAATCAAATATTAGGAATTAGCGGTATATATCAGGAAAAAAAGTTAAAATGTGATGTAGAAACAAAAATTATTATTATAGAAGCAAATTACACAGATCCTTTTACAATAGCTAATGCAAAAAATGTTTACAAAGAACAAGATAATGATATTTTTTATAGAAGTTTTAGAGGAAGTGAGCCAAAACTTAATCTGGGAATGGATTTTTTACTTAAGATTTTTAAAACCATTCCAAATATTATTATTTATAGCAGTTCTCAGCAAATTTCTGAAGAAAAAGAGATTCCTAGTATTTCTTTAAATATTGAAACTATAAATAACATTATAGGGCAAGTTGTTGATAAAGATGAGATTTTAAAGATTCTTAAAAAGTTAGGTTTTGAAATTATTTTTTTTGCAGAAGGTTTAGTAAATGTTAAACCTCCTATTCATAGGCCAGATATTAAAAATCTAGCTGATATCTGCGAAGAAGTTGTTAGAATTATAGGAATAGATAATATAAAATCTAAGAATTTAAATTTTGTTGAAAAAAATAGATTAAATTTGGTTTATAAAGATTATAAAAAACTTTTAGATTTCAGATTAAAAGCTGTTAACAATGGTTATTTTGAAAGTTTACATTTTATTTTAGATAATGAGGAAGAATTAAAAGATTTTAATTTTAAACCTATACAATTAACACTAGTAAATCCCATAAATCAAGAGTTAAATACTTTAAGAACCACGCTTTTAAATCATCTTATAAATGCAGCAAGTTTAAATATCAAAAATTCAAAAAAATTAGTTAAACTTTTTGAAAGTGGGGTAGTATTTGATCAAAATAATCAAGAATTAAATCATATGGCTTTTATACATTCAGGATATAAAGAGGAAAGCAAAATTTCTAATAAAGCAAAACCTAATTTAGTAAATTTTTATGATTTTTTACTTGATATTAAAAATATAATAGGAGAATTTAAGCTTATTGCTTCTAATTATACTTTTTTAAGCCCTTATGAACAAGCTGATTTATATGTTAATGGTATTAAAATTGGATTTATAGGAAGATTGCACTTAAAACTTGAAAATGCAAGATCTTTGCTTAAAACTTATGTGTGTGAGTTTGATTTAGATACTATTAATTTAAAAGATAAAAAAGCTAAAATTTATTCTAAATTTCCAAGTATTCATAGAGATTTAAGCATTTTAATTCCAAAGAATTTTTCTTATGATAAAATTAAAACTTATATAGAAAATTTTCATTTTGATATTTTAGAAAACTTTAGAATAGTTGATCTTTATACAGATGAAACTTTGCAAGATAAATATAGTCTTACTATATCTTTTACTTTTAGAGATCAAGAAAAAACTTTAGAAGATAGTGAAGTGGCTTCATGTATGGATAAAATCTTAGAAGGTTTAAAAGATTTGGGTTTAAATTTAAGATGAAAGTTTACCCTTTAGGGTTTTTTAATAAAAAGATAGATGATATTGCGGCTGATAAAAGCATTTCTCAGCGTTTTGCCATATTTTCTTTGCTTTGTAAAGAATCAAGCATAGCTAAAAATTATCTTTTGGCAGAAGATTCTTTGGGAACTTTGGTTATACTTAAAGCTTTGGGAGCTAAAGTTGAGATTGTAAATAATCAAGTTAAGATTATTCCGCCTCGTGTTTTACTTACTCCTGATAATATTCTAAATTGTGGTAACTCTGGGACAACAATGCGTTTATTAATAGGATTGTTAAGCGGGGTATCTGGTTTTTTTATTTTAAATGGGGATAATTCTTTAAATAAACGTCCTATGGATAGAATTTGTAGTCCTCTTAAAGAAATAGGAGCAAAAATTTATGGGCGTGAAAATGCAAGTTTTGCTCCGCTTTGTATACAAGGAACAAACTTAAAACCTTTTGATTTTAAGAGTGAAATTTCTTCAGCTCAGCTTAAAACAGCAATGATTTTAGCAGGGTTTCATACAAAATCAACTTCTTTTTATAGGGAAAAAGAATTAAGTAGGAATCATAGTGAAAATATGCTAAAAGCCATGAATGCTCCAATTAGTATAAGTAATGATTGTTTAGAAATTGAAATTAATCCTTTAAAAAAACCTTTAAAAGCTTTAAATATTACCATACCTAATGACCCATCTTCTGCATTTTATTTTGCATTAGCAGCAGTTATATTGCCTAATTCTTCTATTTGTTTAAAGAATGTTTTGCTTAATAAAACCCGCATTGAAGCATATGAAGTTTTAAGAAACATGGGAGCTAAAATTACTTATAAAACTTATAAAAGAGATTTTGAAGATATTGGTGAGATTTATGTTGAAAGTAGTCGATTAAAATGTATAGAAATTAGAGAAAATATTTCTTGGCTTATTGATGAATTACCAGCTCTTGCTATAGCTTTTATCTTTGCTAAAGGAAAGAGTATTGTAAGAAATGCTAAAGAATTAAGAGTAAAGGAAAGTGATCGCATTAAAAGTATAGTAATAAATTTAAAAAAATGCGGGATTGTAGCAAAAGAATTAGATGATGGTTTTGAAGTTATGTCAGGTTTTCCTAAAAAAGCTAAAATTGAAAGTTTTAATGATCATCGTATAGCAATGGCTTTTGCTATTTTGGGTTTGGTGTGTGGAATTGAAATTAAACAAAGTGAATGTATTAAAACTTCTTTTCCAAATTTCAAAGATATTTTAAAGAGTTTAGGAGCACAAGTTGAAGATTGAATTAGCTGAAAATTATGGTTTTTGTTTTGGGGTAAAAAGAGCAATTAAAAAAGCTGAGCAAATTAAAAATGCTGCAACAATTGGACCTTTAATTCATAACAATGAAGAAATCATGCGTCTTAAAAAAAAATTTAATGTTAAAACACTTAATGATGTTAAAGAGCTTAGTGATGAAAAAAGAGCTATTATAAGAACTCATGGTATTACCAAACAAGATTTAGAAAATTTAAAGCAAAAAGAAATTGAAATTTTTGATGCTACTTGTCCTTTTGTAACAAAGCCTCAGCAAATTTGTGAAAAAATGAGCAAAGATGGCTATGAAGTGGTAATTTTTGGAGATGAAAACCATCCAGAGGTAAAAGGAGTAAAAAGTTATGTAAGCACTAAAGCTTATGTAGTGCTTGATAAAAAAGAGTTGGAAAATATAAATTTTTCTAATAAAATAGCTGTAGTATCTCAAACAACTAAAAAAGTAAAAGATTTTATGGAAATTGTAAATTTTTTAATACTAAAAGTAAGAGAAGTAAGAGTTTTTAATACCATATGTGATGCTACTTTTAAAAATCAAGAAGCTATAGCTAAACTTTCTCAAAAAAGTGATATTGTAATTATAGTAGGAGGAAAAAATTCATCTAATACTAAACAACTTTTTTTGATTGCAAAAAATTATTGTAGTGATAGTTATTTAATAGAAACTAAAAACGAATTAGATCGAAGTTGGTTTCAAAATAAAAAATTGTGTGGCATTAGTGCTGGAGCAAGCACTCCTGATTGGATTATTCAAGAAGTTGTGAATGAGATTAGGTCTTTTAATATAGAATAAAAATGTAATTATTTTGTCAAAAAAGAAAAAAATTAGTATTAATTTATAAAAAATAAGATACAATTCATAAATTTAAATTAAAAAGGAACCCAATGACTGAGGCGGATAAAAAAGTTCAAAAAGATGACGAAATTTTTGATGACGAAGATTTTGGACAACTTTTAGAAGCATTTGATAAATCAAATAAAGAGACCATAACAGAAGGTATTATAGTTGGTATTAAAGATAATGAAGTCTTTATAGATATAGGAGAAAAATCAGAAGGAATTTTAGATCTTAGCGAAATTCAAGATGAGAATTCTAATTTATTATTCAAAATCGGCGATAAAATAAAAGTTGCTATCATTGGGTCACGCAATGGAAAATCTTTAATATCTCATAGTAAAGCTTTAAGAAAAGAAAAAGTAATTTGGTTTATTGAGAACTATAAAGAATACCAAGAGGACATTTTTGAGGTTAAAATTATAGGAAAAAATAAAGGTGGTCTTATAGCTATAAATAAAGATAATGTTGAATTTTTTCTACCTAAATCCCAATATGGTTTCAAAGAAAATGGTAATGTTTTAAACAAAACTTTTAAAGTAAAAATTATCAAGATTGATAAAGAAAATCAAAGTATTGTTATTTCAAGGAAAAAGATTT
Organism: Campylobacter novaezeelandiae; assembly: GCF_018968685.1. Classification (NCBI taxonomy): domain Bacteria; kingdom Pseudomonadati; phylum Campylobacterota; class Epsilonproteobacteria; order Campylobacterales; family Campylobacteraceae; genus Campylobacter; species Campylobacter novaezeelandiae. Next base: position 242,032 of record NZ_CP076657.1, read on the forward strand.
TAGATGAAGAAAGAAGAAAGAGAAAAGAGACTATTTATAATATCACGCAAACACAAGATCTCATAGAAGGAGTTATTAAAAAAATAACAACTTATGGTATGTTTGTCGATGTTGGAGGAATTGATGGACTTGTTCATTATAGTGAAATTTCATATAAAGGTCCTGTAAATCCAAATCTTTTTTATAAAGAAGGCGATAAGGTTCCAGTTAAAGTGATTAAATATGATAAAGATAAAAAACATCTTTCTTTATCTATTAAAGCGGCTCTACCTGATCCTTGGATGGAAATAAAAGACACCTTGGAAGTTGGAGATACCATTAAAGTTGTAGTATCAAATATAGAATCATATGGAGCTTTTGTTGATTTAGGTAATGATATAGAAGGTTTTTTACATATTAGCGAGATTTCTTGGGATAAAAATATTAAAACCCCAAAAGATTATCTTAGTAAAGGGCAAGAAATTGATGTTGAAGTGATTGAAATAAATCCTGAAGAAAGACGTTTAAGGGTATCCTTAAGAAATTTATTAGCAAAACCTTTTGATAATTTTATCAAAATGCACAAGAGTGGTGATATTATAGAGGGTGAAGTTACTTCAATAACCTCATTTGGAGCTTTTGTTAAATTTGAGTCTATAGAGGGGCTTTTACATAATGAAGATGCTTCTTGGAATAGAAATATCAAATGTAAAGATTTGTTTAAAAGTGGAGATAAAATAAAAGTTAAAATAATTAAGATAGATACAGAAAATCAAAAAATATCTTTAAGTACAAAAGAATTAATTCAAAGTCCTGTTCAAAATTATGCTAAAAAACATCAAATTGGAGATATAGTTAAAGGAATTGTTAGAGATGTTAAAGAATTTGGTATTTTTGTGGAACTTAGCGAAGAAGTTGATGCTTTAATTCATAAAGAAGATATTAGTATTTCAGATTTTGAGAGGTTAAAAATTGGTGATGAGATTGAAGCAAGTATTGCTTTTATTGATGAAAAAAAGAATAGAATTCGTTTAAGTGTAAAGAATTTATTAAAAATAAAAGAAAGAGAGACTTTAAACGAAATTAATAATAATGATAAAATTACTTTGGGTGATATTATAAAAGATCATTTATCATAATGAAACAGTATTTCCTTATAGGATTTTTAAGTTTTTTTTTAATTGTTTTACTTGCTATTGTTTTCTTTTTATTGTGGAGTTTTAAGGCAAATGTCCAATTTATTCCGCAATTTATGCAAGACAATATGACTCAATCAGTCCCTACTAACAATAATCCCACTTGGCAAGAAGAAATTGCTAAGTGGACTTTGAAAGATTACACTCCAGCAGCAGAGCAGTTTAGTATGCATTTTGAAGCTGATACAAGTGATTTTAAAGAAAAAAGTAAATACTATCAGCTAGTGATTAACAAATATGATATTTATTCTATATTTTGTTTAAAGCAAACTTTGAATTTTTTTAATATTGATTATTTTTTATTAAAGTCAAAAGATAATCCAGAGATTTTTCTAAATACAGACAATAAAACTTTAATTGAAAGTATTATTGAGAAATTAAAAGATTATAAAATCAATGCTAAAGCAAAAGAAATATGGTTATAAAAATTTATTTTAAGGATTTTTTTGGCACTCATAGATTTGATTGATGCATCAAAAAGATTTGATGAAAAAATTATTCTTAATGAAGCTAATTTTAGTATTCACGAGGGTGAAAAAATTGCTATAATTGGAAAAAATGGGCAAGGAAAATCCACTTTTTTAAAAATTATTTTTGGAAAATTACCTTTAGATAACGGAAGAATTATAAGACAAAATGGAAAAACCATAGCAATGCTTTCTCAACAGGTTAATTTTGAAATTAATTTAAGTGTTAATGAGTTGATTCATAAAGAGCTTAAAGAAATTTATGATACTCTAAAAGAGTATGAAAATTTACAATATCAATTATCCAAAGATCCCTATAATAAAGTTTTATTAAAAAGAATTGATGAGCTTATGAATTTAATTGATAGTAAAGATGCTTGGAATATCGATCAAAAAATTTATAGAATATTAAATGAATTCAAACTTTTAGAATTTAAAGATCAAATGGTTTCATCTTTAAGCGGAGGTGAGATCCGAAGAGTTGGACTTTGTATTCTTTTGCTTAAAAATCCTGATATTCTTCTTTTGGATGAACCAACTAACCATTTAGATGTTTATATGACAAGCTTTTTAGAGGATATGCTTAAAAAATCTAAAATGTGTATTATTTTTATTTCCCATGATAGATATTTTATAGAAGAAGTAGCCCATAAATGCGTTGAGATAGAAAATGGTTGTATTAATGTTTTTGAAGGAGGATATACAAATTATTTAGAAAAAAAATCCCAAATTCTTCAAAGCCTTTCTAAGAGTTATGAAAATTTATTAAAACAACTTAAAAATGAAGAAGAGTGGTTAAAAAGGGGTGTTAAAGCAAGACTTAAGCGCAATCAAGGACGTAAAGAAAGAATTCTAAAAATGAGAGAAGAAGCAAAAAAGAATCCTGGCATTATAAATCGCCTTAAGCTTGAAATTAAAAGAGCAACTCAAATAAATTTAAATCAAAATTTAAACCGAAAAAAAATGCTTTTTGAACTTGATAATATCAGTAAAAGCATAGGAAAAAAGGTTCTTTTTAAGGACTTTAGTACAAGAATTTTGCAAAATGAACGTATAGCAATAGTCGGGAAAAATGGCTGTGGCAAATCAACATTTTTGAAAATTCTTTTAAATCAAGTTTCAAGTGATAGTGGAAAGATTAAAAGAGGAGATATAAAAATTGGATATTTTGACCAAGCAAGAACACTTTTAAATTCAGATAAAACTCTTATTGAAATTTTTTGTCCCAATGGAGGAGATAGAGTTTTGGTTAAAGACAAAAATATTCATATTTATGGTTATTTAAAACAGTTTTTATTTCCGAAAGAATTTCTAGATAAACCCGTAAGCGTATTAAGCGGTGGAGAAAAAAACCGAGTTGCCTTAGCTTTGCTTTTTACTAAAGAATACGATGTTTTGATTCTAGATGAACCAACAAATGACCTTGATATCTCGACAATTAATATTTTAGAAGAGTATCTTTTGGATTATAAAGGTGCGATTTTATTTGTTTCACATGATAGATATTTTGTTGATAAAATTGCTAATAAAATTTATGCTTTTGAAAAAAATGGCAAGATTAATATAGAACATATAACTTATACAGAGTATTTAGATAATGAAAGAGAAATTAGCGAAATTGAACAATATGAAAATGAGTTAAAGAAAGAAAATTCAAATTCCAATAAAGAAAAAACAAGTAAAAAATTAAGCTATAAAGAAAATGAAATTTTAAAAACTTATCCTGATAAAATTGAAATTTTAGAAAAAGAAATCAATAGACTTCAAAATTCTTTATCAAATCCTGAATTTTATAAAGAAATAGGTATTGAGAAGCTTTCTAAAGAATTAATACAAGCACAAAATGAACTTAAAATTCTTGAAGAAGATTATTTTAGGGTATTGGAAAAAAGTTAAAATTTATGGTTTTTAATCAATTTACTAAGTGCTTTTGAAAGTAGAATAACGGAGTTTTTATTATGTGCTATGTTAATCATTTTTTGTTTAAAACAATATAATCTATGATCCAAGATGATATCTTTATCTTGCTTTGTTGGAATAATTTTTTTCTCAAAAGCATATTTTTCCTAATTAACTTTTTTATATAATATTAACTTTTTAATAGTAAAACTGAGATAAAATTATTTAAGGAGTATATAAATGACTTTAATTGCAATTTTATGTTTTTATACTGCAATTTTTTCTTTGATTTCTTACATACAAATTCAATTTTTAGAAAAGCAAAAATTAAAAAAAGCTTTCATTTTAGAGGATGAAGCTTATAAAAATGCAGCAAATATAGCAATTGAAAATGAAAAATTTAAAATATTTTCTAATTTTTATACATTAATTATTAATATGCTTTGGATTGCATTTGGTTTTTTCTATCTTAAAAAAATTCTTATTCATTCTAATTCTATCTTAGAAAATACCTTGTTTTTACTTCTTTTTTTAATCATAACCAGTCTTTTAAATTTGCCGCTTAATTTATATGAAAATTTTGTTAAAAATAAAAAACAGGGTTTTTCTAATATGACTTTAATGCTTTTTATTAAAGATGGTATAAAATCTTTAATTTTATTAGTAATTTTTGGTTTTTTAATTTTATATGCTTTGTTGTTTTTTTATAATTATTTTGGAGCTTTTTGGTGGATAATAGCTTTTATATTTTCTTTTGTGGTTATTTTGATTATAAATGTTATTTATCCTATTTTAATCGCCCCTTTGTTTAATAAGATGCAAAAACTTAACGATGAAAATTTATTAAATCAGATTACAAGTTTAATGCACAAATGTGGTTTTAATGCTAATGGAATTTATGTAATTGATGCAAGTAAAAGGGATAAGCGTTTAAATGCTTATTTTGGAGGTCTTTTTAAAAGTAAAAGAGTTGTTTTATTTGATACGCTTTTAAAAGCTTTAAGTCAAAAAGAGTTATTGGCTGTTTTAGGTCATGAATTGGGACATTTTGTTCATAAAGATATAATCAAATTTTTATTTATTAATGCTTTGGTAATGTTTATTTTATTTTTTCTTTTTGCTAATTTACCAAATTTTGTTTACGAAGAAAGTCATTTAACAGATGTTGATGCTGGAGTATTTTTGCTTTTATTGATTTTTGGCAATGTTTTTAGCTTTATTGTTGCTCCTTTGGTTAATTTATTAAGTAGAAATAATGAATTTAATGCTGATCAATATGGTGCTAAAATGACTTCAAAAAATGATATGAAAAGTGCTTTAATTACTCTTGCAAAAGAAAATAAAGCCTTTGTAAAATCAAGTCGTATTTATACTTTTTTTCATTTAAGTCATCCAAGTATTAGCGATAGACTTAAGGCTTTAGATTGAGGATAAAACAAGCATTAAATTTAGCTAAAGAGTCTTTAAAAGACTATGAAAGTGAAGCTATTTTTATTTTATGTGAATATTTAAAAAAGGATAAAATTTGGCTTTTTTTAAATGAGGATTTAGAATTTGATGAAAAGCCTTATTTTGATTTAATTTCACGTTTTAAAAAAGGAGAGCCTTTTGAATATATTTTTAAAAAGGCTTATTTTTATAATTTAGAATTTTATGTTGAAAATGGAGTATTAATTCCAAGATACGATAGTGAAATTTTACTTACAAGACTCATTGAGCTATGTAAAAAGAATCATTTTGAAAATATCTTGGAAATAGGTTTTGGAAGTGGAATTTTGGGCATTGTTTTAGCCAAAGAATTAAACCTTAAAATCACTGCTTGTGATATTAGTGTTAAGGCTTTAGAGATTGCCAAGAAAAATGCAAAATTTCATAAAGTAGACCATTTAATCAATTTTATTTTATCTGATTTTAGAGATTTAAAAGATAAAAAATTTGATCTTATTTTTTCAAATCCTCCTTATATTAAAAATAATTATAAGCTTGATAAATGGGTTCTTAGTGAACCTAAAGAGGCTTTATTTGGCGGGGAAAAAGGATATGAAGTTTTAAAAGATATTATAGAATTTAGTTTTATTAATAATGTCAAATATTTAGCTTGTGAATTTGGCTATGATCAAAAAGAAATTTTACAGAAACTTTTAAGTAAAAATTTTTATCAAAGTCAGTTTTTTAAAGATGAAAGAGGTTTTAATAGAGCTTTTTTAGCAATTTTAAGGAGAGAACAATGAAAGCTATTAATCTTTTTTTACTCAGTGCGATCGTGGGTATTGAATTGATTCTTGGAGTCGTAGTTGCGCCAATTATTTTTTATCCTAAGAATATTATAGGAGAAGGAGTTTTGAGTCATTTTCAAAGTGGATTAATGATGACTCAGATTTTTATACAATTTGGTTATATCTTACTTTTTGTATCATTTTTTAACTTTTTTTATGAATGTTATAGTTTTTTTAAATACAAAATAAAATTTCAAGTTAGATTTTCAAAATTAATACTTTCTTTATTAATTTTAATTTTAGGTTTGTTATTTGTTTTTTATTTTAGTAATTATATAACAGAACAGCAAAAAATTTTAGGCGAACAAGTAATACAAAATGAAGAATTTAAAAGTATGCATTCAGCAAGTGAGGTTGTATTAAAAATTATCATTATAATGCAAGTTATTTTGTTTTTTTTAAGCTTTAAGATAGATAAAAAATACTAAAATAGTATAAATTTAACTAAAGGAGGAACTATGAAAGTCAGTAATACAAATGTAATGCAGCAAAATCATTATTTAGATAGTGCTCAAAAAGCTTCTGAAAAAGCCTTAGGAAACATTGCTGCTGTTAGAGCTATTAGTGGAGTTGATAGTTCTAATTTAGCTATTGCCGATTCTTTAAGATCAAATGCTAATACTATAGATCAAGGTATTGCTAATACTTATGATGCTATAGGTGTTTTACAAATAGCCGATGCAAGTTTAAGTAGCATTTCTCAAAGTGCGGATAAATTAAGTGAGCTTTCTGTTAGAATGAATAATGCAGCTTTAAATGATAGTCAAAAATCAATCTTAAGGACTGAAGCATCACGCATTCAAGAATCAATTGAAGATTCTTTTAACAATGCAAGCTATAATGGCAAGAATGTATTTCAAAGTATGGATTTTGTAGTTGGAAGTGGAAGTGAAAATTTTAATTTAAATGCTTTAAATACAAAAAATTTAAGCATTGATGATCCTGAAAGTATTTCAAATTTTAAAGACCAACTTGGAACTTTAAGATCAGAAATTGGATCAGGTATAAATTCTTTAACTTCAAATATTAACTCTAGTGTTCAAAACAGCATTAATGCTAAATCTTCAGAAAGTAATTTATTAAACAATGATTTAGCAAAAAATGTGAATGATTTAAATCAGTCTTATTTAAAAGAAAACGCTTCTGCATTTATAGCAGCACAATCTAATATGATGTTACAAGCTAAACTAGCTAGTTTATTAGGTTAAATAGAGTCTTTTGGGACTCTATTTAAATAAAATACTCCCAAGCCTTACCATATTTGATCCACATTTAATAGCTATTTCAAAATCATTACTCATACCCATAGAGCAAATTGTAGCTTTGTATTTTTTTAAATTTTCATAAATTTTATAAGCTTGTTCAAAATCTTTAGCAATTTGTTTTTTGTCATCACTATGAGAGGCCATGCACATAATTCCGCATAAATTTAAGCGAGGACATTCTTCTTGAATTTGAAGATATTCTTCTAAGGCTTTATCAGGTTGTATTCCTTGTTTAGAGTCTTCTTTTGCTATATTGATTTCAAGTAGAGTATCTAAAGTATAATCTAATTTTTTATCAACTAATTTAGCTATTTTAATTCCATTGCAAGATTGCCATAAATGAGGTTTTTGACGGATTAAAAGATTGATTTTATTGCTTTGAAGATTTCCTATAAAATGCCATTTTATATTTAAATTTTCTTTATCGAGTTCTTCTTTTTTTGTTTTTAAAGCTTGAATATGATTTTCCCCAAATTCTTTAATACCTAGCTTGTGAAAATTTTTAATGCTTGCAGCATCAACATATTTGCTTGCACCAACTAAACGAATATTTTGTGTAAGTTTTAGTATATTTTCTAAATCCATCAATTTTCTTTTAGTCTCCATCCTAAATAAGCACACGAAAGTGAAAATAAAAAGATAAGATTAAGCTCTAAATTTTTAAAACCAATAAAACTAATAGAAGTAGCACTATATAAAAATCCACCCATAGCACTATACATACAAAGAGTGCTTAAGGTTCCATTTTCTGCCATTTTTTTACAAGGACAAATTTTATAGACTTTCTTCTTTGTTTTATTTTTTAATTTAAGTCCTAGCAATGCAAAACAATTTAAAAAAATAAAAATGTATAATAAAAGAGAATCCAAATTCAATGAAAATACCTTAACCAACTTGGTAAATGAAGAATCTCTTCTTGCAAAGTACTCTCTTCTCCATGTCCAGGCAAAAGACGAAAATCTTCTTTATAAAGTAGAACTTTTTCTAAACTTTCTTTCATATTTTGAGCATTAGAATAAGGAAAATCCCATCTTCCTATACTCCTATAAAATAAAAAATCTCCACTAAACATTAAATTTTCACCTTTTACTTCTATCATTGAGCAACCTGGAGTATGACCAGGTAAAAAATGAAATTTAAAAGTTATACCATTAATGTCAATGTCATTTTCATTTTCAACTAAAATATCGGCTTTACTTTTTTCAAAACCTTGATTGAAAGGATCTTCAAGAAAAAATGCGTCTAATTTATGAATGTAAATAGGAATATTGAATTTATTTTTAACTTTGGCATTATCCCATACATGATCGTAATGTCCATGAGTATTTAAAATGGCTATAGGATTTTCAACATTTTTTTCTATAAATTCTAAAGCCCCCATACCAGGATCTATGATAAATTCACCCTTGTTTGTATTTAAAATATAACAATTTGTTTCATAAGGACCACAAGCTTGTTTAATTATTTGCATTTTAATCCTTCTTGCTTTAAAATTTATTATAATTATACATTATTTTAAAGGTATAAAACTTATGGATTATGAAAAATTAACTCAAAGAATTTATGAATTTATAAAAACAAAGGTTAAAAGTGCGAATGCAAAAGGAGTAGTGCTTGGTTTAAGCGGAGGAATTGATTCAGCATTAGTAGCAACACTTTGCAAGAATGCTTTAAAAACTGATATTTTTGCTCTTTTAATGCCAAGTAAATACTCAAACGAACAAAATTTACAAGATGCTCTTAAACTTTGTAAAAAATTAAATATAGAATATAAAATTATTAAAATTGATAAAATTTTAGCTTCATTTTTAGAGCAAAGTCAGGATACAAACAAAATCAGAATGGGTAATTTATGTGCTAGAATTCGTATGAGCTTGCTTTATGATTATTCTGCATTAAAAGGATATTTGGTTGTTGGAACTTCAAATAAAAGCGAGTTGATGTTAGGCTATGGAACAATTTATGGAGATTTAGCTTGTGCTTTTAACCCTATAGGAAGTCTTTATAAAAGTGAAATTTATAATTTGGCTACATTTTTAAATTTAGATCAAGCCTTTATACAAAAAGCTCCAAGTGCTGATCTTTGGGTAGGGCAAAATGATCAAGAGGATTTAGGTTTTTCTTATGAGGAAATTGATCAAGGCTTAAAAGCTTTAGAATTTAATGATGAAAAGAAAATGCTACAATTAAATCCTGAGCTAATTTCCATGCTTAAAGAAAGAATGGCAAAAAATGCCTTTAAAAGATCTTTACCGGAAATATTTAATGACTTGGCTTGATAGATATTTTTTTAAACCATCTTTTTGGCAAAAGTGTTTGGCTTTTATCTTGCTTCCTGTAAGTTTTTTATATTCTTTGATGGCTATTTTAAATCTATATTTTAGAAAAAACATAGATTTTAAAAAACCCATCATTAGTGTGGGAAATTTAAGTTTTGGTGGCAATGGAAAAACTCCAATATGCAAAGCTATTGCCAAAGAATTTGAAGGAGTTTTTATCGTACTTAGAGGATATAAAAGAAAAAGCAAAGGACTTTTTGTTGTAAAAGCCAATAACCAAATTTTATGCGATGTAATACAAAGTGGCGATGAAGCTATGGAATATGCTTATGAAGAAAATATAAGTGGAGTGATAGTAAGTGAAAATAGAGTAAAAGGTATACAAAAAGCTTTTGATTTAGGGGCTAAAATTATTTTACTTGATGATGCTTTTTCAAAATTTTATATCAAAAAGTTTGATATTTTATTAGAAAGCAAGATAGAGCCTTATTTTAATTTTACTTTGCCAAGTGGAGCTTATAGACTTCCTAAATTTTATAAAAAGAAGGCAAATTTTATTGCAAAAGAGGGTAAAGATTTTTATCGCTATTCTTTTGTAAAGGAAAATCCTAAAGCTATTTTAGTAACAGCTATTGCTAAGCCTTTCAGGCTTTATGAGCATTTTATAAAGGCTAGAGCTTGTTATTTTTTTAATGATCATTATGAATTTAAAAAAGAAGAACTTAAAAAATTACTTGATAAACATCATTGCGATACTTTAATGCTTACTTTTAAAGACTATGTGAAAGTAAAAGATTTTGGTTTTAAGTGTCAAATTATAGAATTAAATATAGAATTAGAAGATAGTTTTAAAAAAGTTTTACAAAACTATTTAAGGAGTTTTAATGCAACTTGTTAGCACAAGAGATAGAAAAAATAAAATAGATTTTAAAGAAGCCTTAATTAATCCTAGTGCAAAAGATGGAGGACTTTATACTTTTGATGAGATTTTACCTTTTAATGCTTATGATTTAAAAGATTTAAGTTACGAAGAATTTGCTTTAAAATTTATAGAACACTTTCATTTTGGTTATATTGATTTATTTAAAAAGGCCTTGCAAACTTATAAAGAATTTGATGATAAAACAGCTTTATTTTTAAGAAAAGTAAATGAAAATTTGTTTATCAATGAGCTTTATCATGGTCCAACTCGTGCTTTTAAAGATATGGCCTTGCAACCTTTTGGCGTGCTTTTAAATGAATTAAATAAAAATGATAAAATTTTAATTATTTGTGCAACAAGTGGCGATACCGGACCAGCTACTTTAAAAAGTTTTGAAAAATTTCAAAATATTAAGGTTGTTTGTATTTATCCTAAAGATGGCACAAGCGAAATTCAAGCTTTACAGATGCAAGCTTTAAATAAAAATCACTTAAGAGTTTTTGCAATAGAAGGAAATTTTGATGATGCTCAAAATACTTTAAAAAAGTTATTATTAAAAGATGATTTTAAAAGGATATTGAGTAATTTAGATTTTAAACTTTGTGTAGCAAATTCTATTAATTTTGGAAGAATTTTGTTTCAAATGATTTATCATTACTATGCTTGTGTGAAACTTGATAAAGTATTAGATGTTATAGTTCCAAGTGGTAATTTTGGCAATGCTTTAGCAGCATATTATGCCAAAAAAATGGGAGCTAAAATAGATCGTATTAAAATTGCTACTAATTCTAATGATGTTTTAAGTGATTTTTTCAATCAAGGTATTTATGATATAAGAGAAAGAAGTCTTAAAAAAACTATTTCTCCAGCTATGGATATATTAATTTCTTCAAATATAGAGCGTTTGCTTTTTGATAAATTTAAAGATTTAAGAACCAAAGAATTGATGAATGACTTAAAAGAAAAAAAATATTTTTATTTAAATAAAGATGAACTTGATAGTTTAAAGCAAGATTTTGATGCTTCTTCTTGTTCAGATTTAGAATGTATGAATTTTATTAAAAAATATTCTAAAGATTTTTTAATTGATCCACATACGGCAACTTGTTTTAAACTTTTAGATGAAGATAAAAGTACTCTTATAACTTCAACAGCAGAATGGACAAAATTTACCCCAAGTATATACAAAGCTTTATTTGATCAAGAGTTAAATAATGAAAAAGAAGCTATGCTTGAAATTGCTTTAAAATTTGATTATCAAATAAAACCAGATTTACTTGCTTTATTTGATATAAAAAATGAGAATTTAAAAGCTTATAAGTGTGATGAGCTTGAAAATGAAATTATAGATTGGATAAAACAATGATAATTATACCTGCCAGATTAAAATCAACAAGATTTCCTAAAAAAATTCTTTATAAAATTAATAATGTTCCAATGTTTATAGCAACAGCTCAAAAAATGTCAAAAATTGATGAGGTGATTATAGCTTTAGATGATGAAGAGGTTTTAAAAATTGCTAAAGATTTTGGTTTTAAGGCAGTTTTAACTTCAAAAGATCATGAAAGTGGCACAGATAGGATTAAAGAAGCAAGTGATATTTTAAATTTAAATGAAAATGAAATTATTATCAATGTGCAAGCTGATGAGCCTTTTATAGAGGAAGAAAATATAATTAAATTTAAAGAATTTTGTTCTATGAATTTAAATGAAGATGTTTTTATGGCAAGTTGTTATAAAAATATATCTAAAATTGAAGCTAGTGATCCAAATTTGGTTAAAGTTGTAATTGATAAATTTGATTTTGCCTTGTATTTTTCAAGAGCTAAAATTCCTTTTGAAAGAGAAGATTATAATGATTTTAAAGGACACTTAGGAATTTATGGTTATAGGGTTAAATCATTAAAAGAATTTTGTGCATTTAAAAGTTCAAATTTAGAAAAAAGTGAAAAATTAGAACAATTAAGAGCATTAGAAAATGGTAAAAAAATTAAAATGCTTAAAATTGCTACTAAAAGTATAGGTATAGATACTTTAGAGGATTATGAAAAGGCATTAAAAATTTTTGATCATGCACATTAAAAAAGCAAATTTAAGTGATTTACCAATTTTATTACCATTGGCTTTTTTACTTTTTGGTGGTGATAAAAATACTTTAGAACAAGAACTTAAGAAATTGCTTTGTTCTAAAAATCATATTTTTTTCTTATTGTATGTAGAAAATAAAGAGATTGCTTTTGCATTAGCTTCTTTAAGATTTGATTATGTAGAAGGATCTAAAACATCTCCTGTTGGTTATTTGGAGGCAATTTTTGTTAAAGAAGAATTTAGGAGAAAATCTTATGCAAGTTCTTTATTAAAAGCTTGCCAGTTATGGGCTTTAGAACAAGGAGCTTTAGAATTTGCAAGTGATTGTGAGTCTAAGAATCTTGATAGTATTAAATTTCATCAAGCTATGGGTTTTGATATTACCAATCATCTTGTTTGTTTTATAAAAAAACTTAAAATTTAATTTTTGATAGGACTAAAATGAATTTATGGGATAAAAAAGCTAAAACTTACGCAAGATATAGTGAGACTTTAAATAAGATTCAGCAAGATAGTTTTGAAGAATTTAAAAAATTGAATATAGATTTTAAAGATAAATTGATGATTGATATAGGTTGTGGAACAGGAGTTTGGACTTTGCATTTTGCAAAAGTAGCTAAAGAAATTTTAGCATTAGATAGTTCAAAAATCATGTTAGAAATTTTAAGTCAAGATGCTTTGAATTTGGGCATAAATAATATTAAATATCAGAATTTAAGTTTTGATCTTTTTTATAAAGAAAATCCTAATTTTAGATGTGATATAGCTTTTTTAAGCATGTCTCCTGCTTTGCAAAATGAAATAGATTATAAAAATTTTATGACTTTGGCTCCACTTAGAATTTATCTTGGATGGGCTGATTATAGAAAGAGTGATTTTTTAGATCCTATTTTTAGACATTTTAATACAGAATTTAAAGGATTTTATAAAAAAGATTTAGAAAATTTTTTAATTGAGAAAAATATTAAATTTCATAAGATAATTTTTAATGAGATGCGAGTAGTTCAAAGAAGTCGTGAGGAAGCTATTGAAAATGCTTTGTGGCATTTAGATATGAATGGAGTAAAAACAGATAAAAGGATATTAGAAAATTTTATAAAAGAAGAAGTAAAAGAGCAAATTGAATCAAAAATAAAACTTCTAATTTTTTGAATTTTTAGATATTATAACGCTTTTTATTTTTTAAGGAATGCTTAATGGATGCCAATATTGCTTTAATGATGATTTCTGATAAAATTCCATCACAAAGTTTAACTCTTGTTCAAGAAAAACTCAAAAATTCTAGTGAAGATAAAATTAATAACATTGCAACTTTAAATTTCAAAAGCCATATTGTTGGTTTAATTTTAGGTTTCTTTTTGGGTATTTTTGGAGCCGATCATTTTTATAAAGGTGATATAAATTAGGTCTTTTAAAACTTTTAACTTGGATTATAGGTGTGATTACGATTTGGATTTTATAGGCAGTTTTATTTTGTTTATATTATGGATTTGGTGTATTGTGGATTATTTTTTAGTATGGAAAGGCATTAAAAAAGATAATCTTAAAAAAATTTTAAGAGCATTAGAATAAATCCTAAATTATATAATTTAGGATTTTACTTGAAATCTTAAATTTTCTCCAGCCATAAAAGGAATAATTTTTTCATTTTCATTTTTATACTCGTTTGGAACCTGCCAATTTTCATTATCTAAAGTAATAATCTTATCCTCTTTAAAACTTAAATTATGGATTTTACAAGCGTTGTCTGATATAAATTTTTGTAAATTTTCTTGATTTGAGTGTTTTTGAAATAATTCAGCTAAAACGCTTAAGGCTATAGGAGCACTAAAAATTCCTGCTGCACAACCACAGCATTCTTTTTCATCTTTTGGATGAGGAGCACTATCGCTTCCAAACATTACTTTTTCATAAGCATTAAAGGCTAATTCACAAAGTGCAGTTTTATCTTCATAAGTTTTAGCAATAGGTTTGCAAAAAAGATGAGGTTTCATTTTTCCACCAATGACATCATCTAAAGTAAGTATTAAATGATGCAAGGTGATGGTTGCATATAAATTTTCATAATCTTTTAGCAATTTACAAAGTGTCTTAGTGCTTATATGTTCCATTATAATTTTAAGATTTTTAAAATTTTTTGCCAATTTTTCATAAATTTTTGAAAAATTGCTTTCTCTATCCATTACAAAATCATTTGTTTCTCCGTGTACTAATAAAGGAATATTTAAAGCACTCATAGCTTCTAAAGTAGGTTTTAAAGTTTCAATTTCAAAATTTGAAATTCCATTTTCTGAATTTGTGGTGATTCCTGCTGGATAAAGTTTGATAGCAAAAATTTCATCTTTTGCATTTTCTAAAAATTTTTCATCATAATTTTTAAAAAAAAGTGTCATTAAAGGAGTAAAGTGGTTATCATTGCTTGCCTTTAAAATACGCTCTTTATAAGCTTTTAATGATTTAATATCACAAAGTGGGGGAACTAAATTAGGCATAATGACAGCTGCACGAAAATCTTTTGTGCTTAAAGGTGCAACAAGTTTTAACATTGATTCATCTCTTAAATGTAAATGCATATCCAAAGGATTTTTAAGCTTCATTTTTACTCCTTGTTATAAATTTTTATAATTATATAAATGAATACATATTTATTCTTTAATATAAAGTTGATAAAAACCATTTTTGAGTTTTTTAAAAACTTTTTTTTCTTCTAAAAATTTAAAAGTTGCAATAATTGTAGGTTTGCTTTGATGAAGTTTTTTTTCAATATCACTTATTTTTATCATAATAAATCCATTATCATCAGCATTTTCACATAAAAATTTTAAAAGTTCATAACGCTTTTTTCCAAAAAGTTCTTTTATCAAATTTTCAAATTTCATAAATATAAATGTCCCAAAATAATTCCCCAAGTAAAAAGAGCCAAAACGATACTAAAAAATACAGCGCTTGAACCATAGTCTTTTGCCATTTTTGCTTTTTCGTGCCATTTGTCTGTTGTTAAATCAACGCAAGATTCAATTGCTGAATTTAATGCTTCTATAATTAAAATAAGCATTAGAACAAAAATTAAAATTAAATGTTCCAACAAAGAAATTGGGAGAAAAAAGCTTATAATAATAGCAGGAATAATAATACCAAGCTCTATACAAAAAGAAGTTTCATTTTTAATAAGACTCCAAATTCCTTCTATAGCATATTTAGTATTTTTAAAAAAATGATATTTTGGTTTCAAGGATTAGCCTTTAAGGAATTATTAAACAAATCATAATTACTTTGATAAACATTGCTTTTTACATTAAAATATCCCAAAAGAGAGCTAAAAAGATTATCTTGAGAAAGTTTTAAATTTTTGTATTTTTCTGCTAATTTTATTAAATTACTATCATTACTCCAAAAAATTAAAGGAATGTGTGTTTGATATTTTGGAGCAAAAGCATAAGGCATTCCATGAAGATATAAACCATTTTCTCCCAAGCTTTCTCCATGATCAGAAATATAAATTAATGAACTTTGATAGTCGCTTTTTTCTTTTAAAAGTGTAATAATTTCACTTAAAATAAAGTCTGTATAAAGTAGGGTATTATCGTAAGTATTAATAAGTGCTTCTTGTGAACATTTATCAAGCGTATTGGTATCGCAAGTTGGTAAAAATTTTTTAAATTCTTTAGGATAACGTTTGTAATAAGTCGGTCCATGCGATCCTTGTAAATGTAATACTATAATATTTTGATTTTTGAGATTTTCTAGTTTTTCTTTGAGTGAGTCGAGTAAATTCCCATCATATTGATAAGAATATAATTCTGTTTGTTTAATGCGATCGCAAACTCCCTTGCAACCTCCTGAATTATTATCAATCCAAATAGTATTGATTCCAAGTTTTTGTAAAATATCTAAAGCATTTTCTTGAAATTCGTTGATTGAGAAATCTTCTCTCTTTGAAATGGAAAACATACAAGGTAAACTTATAGCTGTAGCTGTTCCGCAGGAGCTTACATCATTAAAAAAGACTACCTTTTCTTTTTTAGTGTAAGCGTTTGTATCATTTATAGTATAACCTCCCAAAGAGTAATTTGCTGCTCTTGCGGTTTCGCCCACTACCAAAATAAGAAGTTTTTTGCTGGTATTATCTTCTATATAAGCATCATTTTCTATGATTTTAAATTTTTCTTTGGCTTTTATATTTTTACTATAGTAGCGCCATAAAGAGTAAATTTGATAAAAAGGGGTGTTATACATTCTAATTTCATTATAATTTCTAAAAAATGGAATATAAGTTTTAGTTAAAGGTAAAAATATACATAAAAATAAAATTAAAGCTAAAAATATACTCATTATTTTAGTAGGAAGTATTTTAGAATTAACTATTTTTAATTTAATAATAAAAATGATTAATATTAAAGAACCTAGAGTTAAAAGGATTAAACGCCAATTTATGAGTTCTTTGACTTCTTTTATATCTGTTTGCATAGCGTTTAAAATCATATCAGAGTCTATTAAAACTCCATAATAATGAATAAAATATATACTTATTAAAGAACTTAAAATAAAAAATATAGAGAAAATTTTTGTAAGAAATTTAATAAACAATAAAGAAAAAATAGTATGTATCAATAAAAAATACATAACAATGAAAGCCAAAGTAAGCCAAGTATTTTGAATCTTTTCATATACAAAAATAAAAAGATTGAAATTTAAGCAAGTTATTAATAAAGAATTTAATAATACAAATTTAAACCATGAGATTTTTAGCATATTTTCCTTTCAAATTCAAAAATTTATTATAAAAATATTAAATTAACGCATGGCACAAATTGAAAAAATGTGTTATGATTGCACTTTTTATTTTAAGGATAGATATGAAGTTATTATCTTGGAATGTAAATGGTTTAAGAGCTATTTGTGATAAAAATGCATTAGATTGGATCAATGAAGAAAAAATTGATTTTATAGGTTTTCAAGAAATCAAAGCTCATGAAGATAAGTTTCCTAAAAAAATTTATGAATATCCTTTTAAATATATTTATTCTAATTCTGCAAAAAGGCCAGGATATTCTGGAGTTATGAGTCTTTGTAATTTTGAATGTGAAGTAAAAAAATGTGAATTTTTTGATGATGATGAGGGAAGGGTTTTAGAACATCGTTTTAAAAATATAGTTCTTTTTAATATTTATTTTCCTAATGGGCAAAAAGATGAAGAACGTTTAAATTTTAAAATGAAATTTTATAAAGATTTTTTAATATATCTTGAAAAACTTTTAAATGAAAAAAAAGAAATTATTATTTGTGGCGATGTAAATACTGCACACAAGGAAATAGATCTTACTCATCCAAAAGCAAATTCAAATACTTCAGGATTTTTACCTATAGAAAGAGCTTGGATTGATGATTTGCTTAATATGGGTTTTATTGATACATTTAGAGAAATCAATGGAGATGTCAAAGAAAGATATTCGTGGTGGAGTTATAGAATGAAAGCAAGAGAAAGAAATGTGGGTTGGAGAATTGATTATTTTTTTATTTCCGCTGGTTTAAAAAATAAATTAAAAAATGCTTTTATAAGAGATGATGTGTTTGGCTCAGATCATGCTCCTGTTGGTATTGAGATTGATATTTAATCAAAAAATAGATGCTGAATCAAAATTTTTACCCCAAGCAAGATTAAAACTCCACCTCCTAATAACTCTGCTTTAGAGCTTAGATAAACGCCAAATTGATTACCAATTTTAAGTGCAAAAATACAAAGTATAAAGGTAATAAAACCAATTAAAAAAAGTGCTAATAATAAATTAACTTGTAAAAAAGCAAAACTTACTCCTATGGCAAATGCATCAATACTTGTTGCAATGGCTAAGGAGAGCATGGTTTTAAAATTAAATTCGTTTGCTATATTTTCACAACTTTTATTTTCAAATGATTCTTTAATCATTTTTATGCCAATAAAAGCAAGCAGTATAAAAGCTATCCAATGATCAATTTCTCTAACAAAAGGTTCAAATTCTATCCCTATAATATATCCTAATAAAGGCATTAAAGCTTGAAAGCCACCAAAATAAACTCCTACCAAAAGATAATGTTTTATATTTAATTTTTTAACGCTAAAACCTTTGCATAAAGAGACAGCAAAAGCATCCATTGCCAAAGCAATAGATAGAAAAATTAAACTAAAAATATCCATATTTAACCTTTGTATGATTTGCAAAAATAATGAAATTATAATTTAAAAATATTAATTTATAATTTAATATAATATTAAGAATAATAAATGTATAATTCATTCTTTAAAACTCATATTAAACTGAAAGGCCCATTCGTCTAGCGGTTAGGACATCGCCCTTTCACGGCGGTAACACGAGTTCGAGTCTCGTATGGGTCACCACTTTTTTATAAAATCACACTTTGCTTTCTAAATTAATTTTTAATAAATTCTGTTATAATTTTTCTAATAAAATAAGATAAGGAAAATTTATGCTTCAAACTTGTATTTTTCCAGCAGCCGGTTATGGAACAAGATTTTTGCCCGCAACAAAAACTCTTCCAAAAGAAATGTTACCAATTCTTAATAAGCCTCTTATTCATTATGGTGTTGATGAAGCTTTAGAGGCTGGTATGGATAATATGGGATTTGTAACAGGAAGAGGAAAGAGAGCTTTAGAGGATTATTTTGATATTTCATATGAACTCGAACATCAAATTTCAGGAACAAAAAAAGAGTATTTATTAAATGATATAAGATCTTTAATAGATCGTTGTACTTTTACATTTACAAGACAAAATCAAATGAAAGGCTTGGGTGATGCGATTTTAAAAAGCAAACCATTAGTTGGAGATGAGGCTTTTGGGGTGATATTAGCTGATGATTTGTGTGTTAATGAAGAAGGCTTTAATGTAATGTCTCAAATGGTTAAAATTTATGAAAAATATCGTTGCACTATTGTTGCAGTTATGGAAGTGCCAAAAGATCAAGTTTCAAATTATGGAATAGTTACTGGAAATAATGTAGAAGATAATTTAGTTATGGTAAATTCTATGATAGAAAAACCAGATATTAATGAAGCTCCAAGTAATTTAGCAATAATAGGAAGATATATTTTAACTCCAGATATTTTTGGTATTTTAGAAAATACTAAAGCTGGAAAAAATGGAGAAATTCAACTTACTGATGCTTTATTAACCCAAGCTTTAAGTGGTATGGTTTTAGCTTATAAATTTCAAGGAAAACGTTTTGATTGTGGGAGTGTTGATGGTTTTGTAGAAGCAACTAATTTTTTCTATAAGAAAAGTCTATGCTAAAAAATACTTTATTTTTTAAGACGACAAAATTTGAGAATATTAGATCTTATGCTAATCGTATTAATGATGAATTTGAAAGTGGAGATGTAGGATATTATCATTTAATTGACACAAGTTTAAAGCTTATTGATGAAAGTAAAGAATTTATCAAAGATAAAGAATATATTAAAAATATTATTTTAGTTGGAATGGGCGGATCAAGTTGCGGGGTGAAAGCTCTAAAAGATTTGCTTTTTAATCAAAATACGAGTTTAAAGAATCTTTATATTATAGATAATACTTCATCTTCTACTTTGATGGAAATTTTAAAATGTATTGATATTAAAGAAAGTCTTTTTTTAATTACAAGTAAAACGGGTAATACTATTGAGGTTATTTCAATTTTTAAAATTATTATTGGATATTTTAATTTAAAATTGAATGAGTTACAAGATTATTTTATTTTTATTACAGATAAAGATTCAAATCTGCATAAGCAAGCTAAAGATTTAAATATAAAAACTTTTTTTATTCCAAATAATGTTGGAGGACGTTTTAGTATACTTTCGGCTGTAGGTATAGTGCCGTTTTGTTTTTGTGGTTATGATGCAAAAGAGCTTTTAAATGGAGCTAGAGCTTGTTTTGAAGATTTTTTTATCCATAAAAAAGATGAAATTTTGCAAAAAGCTTATCATTATTGTACGCATAAAAATGCCAATATTAATGTTTTATTTAGTTATAATGATATTTTTAGAGGTTTTAATGAATGGTATATACAGCTTATTGCTGAGAGTTTGGGCAAAAAACAAGGATACAAAAGAATAGGTTTAACTCCTATTGCTTTAATTGGAGCAAGAGATCAGCATAGTTTTTTGCAACTTATTATGGATGGTCCTAAAAATAAAACTATAACTTTTCTAAAAATAAAAAATCTTAAAAATTCTCCTATCATACCAGATATTAATTTTAAATTTTTAGATTCATCAAGTAATAATATAAAATTACAAGAACTTTTAAATGCTCAGTGTGATGCAACAATGCATGCATTAATTTCTGAAAATCTTAGTGTTGATTTGATTGAAATTGAATATCTTGATCCTTGGCATATAGGGTATTTAATGTATTATTATGAACTTTTTACTTCTGCTTGCGGGATTATGCTAGGAATAAACACTTATGATCAACCTGGTGTTGAAGTTGGAAAGCTTATTTTAAAAAATATATTAAATTCTCGTTAATTTTTTACAGAAAAAGAGTATAATAGAGTAAAGTAAAATTATAATAAAAAATTTTATTTAATAATAATTATTATTTAATAATTTTATGTTATAATTTTAAAAATTAAAAAAGGAGATAAAATGTCAGTAGTAAATCAATTATTACAAATTCAAGCAGATGCACATCATTTATGGATTAAATTTCATAATTATCATTGGAATGTTAAAGGACTTCAGTTTTTTGCAATCCACGAATATACAGAAAAAGCTTATGAAGAAATGGCTGAACTTTTTGATGATTGTGCTGAGAGAGTATTGCAACTTGGAGAAAAAGCTATAGTTTGCAGAAAGACTTTAGTAGAAAAAGCTAAAAGTCCAAAAGTAGATAAAGATTGCTTTACTCCTATTGAAGTGGTTGATCTTATTAAACAAGATTATGAATATCTTTTAGGAGAATTTAAAAAATTAAATGAAGAATCTGAAAAAGTCAATGATACAACTACAGCTGCTTTTGCACAAGAAAAAATTGCTAAATATGAAAAAGATCTTTGGATGTTAAGATCAACTTTACAAAGTTCTTGTCAAACAAGTTCTCAAAGCTGTTGTTAAATAAATAATTTTAAGCAGAGAAATTTCTCTGCTTAATGTAAATCTTCATTAAGTTTTATTGCTTTTTTATTAAATCCTACGATCATAGCCCCGCTAATAGAATCTTGTCTAAAATGAAGTCCATTTAAACCTTGAAGTTCTAATCCTTTATACATATCTTTTGAAAATTCAAAATCTTTATTTACTTTTTGAAGTTTGTCTTTATCCTTAAGCAAGAATTTAGTTCCTTCTAAAACAGCAATTCCAGCATCGACTATACAATTATCTCCTAAAGGTATGCCTGTAACTGAATTTGCTCCTAGAAGACAAGATTTGCCTATGCTAATAGCATTTCCACTTGTTCCACTTAATACACCTAAGATAGAAGCACCACCTCCTATATCAGTACCTTCTCCAACTATTACCGAGGAACTAATACGCCCTTCAACCATACAAGCACCTGTTGTGCCTGAATTAAAATTAACATAGCTTGCACCTGGCATTATAGTTGTTCCTGCTGCTAGATGTGCTCCCATTCTAACTTTAGAACTTTCAAGAATTCTTGTATTTTCTTCTGGGATAATATGAGATAAAAACCTTGGAAATTTATCAACAAAATCAATTTTTGGATATTGATTTTTCATCTTAAGTTTCATTTGATTGACTCTTAAATATTCTAATTCTATAGGCTTATCATCACTCCAAGCAACATTACTTAAAAGACCAAAAGCTCCATTTAAATTTAAAGATCTTAAAGGAACTTTCTTGGTTGAAATAAGATAAAGCTTTAAATAGACACTTTCAACGCTTAAAGGTTCTTTATCTTCAAAAATACACACAAAAGCATATTCATCATCTTTAAAAGATTCTTTAATAATTTTGAGTAAATCAATATTTTGATGACCTTCTTCTTCTAAAAATGGTTTAAAACAAGAAAGAGCAAATTCAATATCCTCTAATTTTAAGACATTGACAAATTCACTTGCATTAAAGTCAATCTCTACTCCTCTTTTATTAAAAGCTTCAAACATGATGGCAGCCGAAGCATAATTTTGTTCAAAATTTACAAAAGCAAAATTTGCTTGTAAAATTTTATTTTTATTAATTTGTCCACGATCAAGTCTTGCGATACCAAAAGCTTTTGGACTTTTATATCCTTGTTTTTGTTCTATTTGTTTTACAAAAAGTAAAAAATCTTCTTTAGAATTTATCATTATTTTTCTCCTTATATTTTAAGAACAGGCATTTTTACCATTTGTTGTAGGTTGGATTTTAGAATTGTTAACTCCACCTTCTTGATTGATTTTTTCTATAAACTGCCAGATTTTTTCAGCTGCTATCATATAGCGTTTTGCACTTAGACTTTCAGGGTGATAGAAACTTATAGGTTTTCCCTCATCTCCTCCTTCTCTAACTATCATTTCTATAGGAATTTGAGCTAAGACCTCGCTATTATAAATTTTTGCTATATTTTCTGCTGTGCCTTTACCAAAAATATCATATTCTTTTCCATTATCAGGGCATAAAAATCCACTCATATTTTCAATAATCCCTGCTATAGGAATGTAAAGTTTATTAAACATATCTAATGCCCTTTTGCTATCATCAAGCGAGACAATTTGAGGAGTGCTTACACAAACTCCAGCAGTTATTGGAATGCTTTGTGCTGAGGTAATTTGAGCATCCCCTGTTCCAGGAGGCATATCAAGAAGAAGCACATCAAGTTCTGGCCAAATAACATCAGATAGAAGTTGTTCTACAGCTTTCATAATCATAGCTCCACGCCACATAAGCCCTTGTCCTTCTTCAATTAAAACACCCATGCTCATCATATAAATTCCATGTGTTAAGATAGGTTTTAATTTTTGCCCAATAACTTCTGGTTGAGTTCCAGTTTCTCCAAGCATTCTTGGAATGTTAGGTCCATAAATATCTGCGTCTAAAAGTCCTACTTTTTTACCCATTTTTGCCATAGAGATAGCTAAATTAACAGCAGTAGTACTTTTGCCTACTCCTCCTTTACCGCTAGAAATCATAATGAAGTTTTTAATTTGAGGAGCTATGTTTTTTCCACTTCTAGAATTACTTTTTTCTTCAGGAATTTTAGGTTGTATGATATTAATTTTTAGCTCTTTTAAATTTAGTTCTTTAAGATGTGTTTCAATATTATCTTTAAGTTCTTTTGCAATTTGAGGATTTGCAGATACTATTTCAATATCGATGAAAACTATTTCATCTTCAAAACGTATATTTTTTACAAAACCAAAACTAACAATATCTCTTTCAAAACCAGGATATTTGATGTTTTTAAGTTTTTCTTCAATTTTTTTTAACATTAATTCTCCTTATATTAAAATATTATTCTACTAACAAAAAAATAAAATTTAGCTTTTTATAAGTGTTTAATATGGTAACATATATTAAATTATAATTCTCGCTTAAAAAGGGAAAGGTATGCTTGATATAAGTTTAATAATACTTGCAGCCGGAGATTCTAGTAGGTTTAATTTAGATGTAAAAAAACAATTTATTCGTTTAAAAAATGACCCTCTTTGGTTGTATGTGACTAAAAATTTAAGTTCTTTATATCATTTCAAAAAAGTTGTTGTTACTTCTGGTAATACTGCTTATATGAAAAAATTTACTTCTCATTATGAAATTGTTGAAGGTGCTAAATCAAGATCTCAATCTTTAAAAAATGCTCTTAAGAAAATTGATAGTGAATTTGTTATGGTTAGTGATGCTGCTAGAGCATTTATTTCTAAGGAATTATTTGAAAGATTGATTAATAATATTAATCATGCAGATTGTATAACTCCTATTTTAAAAGTTGTTGATACTACTTTATTTGATGAAGAAATTTTGCCAAGAGAAAAAATTAAGCTTGTTCAAACTCCTCAAATTTCACGCACCTCTTTGCTTAAAAAAGCTTTAGAAATGGATAAAGAATTTAGCGATGATAGTAGTGCTATTGCTTCAGTAGGTGGAAAAATTTGGTATGTTGAAGGAGAAGAGAGTGCAAGAAAAATCACTTTTAAAGAAGATTTAAAAAAATTAAATTTACCAAAACCAAGTAGCGAAATTTTTTGTGGTAATGGTTTTGATGTGCATGAATTTGGAGAAAATCGCCCTTTACTTTTAGGAGGAGTTAAAATTCATCCTAACAAGGGCTTAAAAGCTCATAGCGATGGTGATGTTTTAGCGCATTCTTTAACCGATGCTTTACTTGGTGCTGCAGCGCTTGGAGATATAGGTGAGCTTTTTCCTGATACAAATATGAAATTTAAAGATGCTAATTCTATGGAGCTTTTAAAGCAAGCCTATAAAAAGGTTAAAGAAGTAGGATTTGAAATTATAAACACTGATATAACTGTTATAACACAGGTTCCAAAATTGTTAGATTTTAAACAAGATATTGCAAAAAATATAGCTAAAGTTTTGGAAATAGATGAATTTAGGGTTAATGTAAAAGCTACTACGACAGAAAAGTTGGGTTTTATAGGTAGAGAAGAGGGTATTGCTGTTTTATCTTGTGTAAATTTGAAATATTTTGATTGGACAATATAATGAGAGTTTTAATTGTAGAAAATGAAATTTACTTAGCACAGAGTATAAGTATGAAATTAAGTGAAATTGGGTATTGGTGTGAAATTATTAATTCTTTTGATGAGTTAAAAGATGAAAAAACTTATGATGTTGTTCTTCTTTCTACAAATACTAGTAATTTTATTAATGCGGTTGAAAAATTTAAATCAAGTATTATAGTTCTTCTTATTTCATATATAAGTACAGATACTGTTTCTGATCCGTTAAAAATGGGAGCTAGTGATTATATTCAAAAACCTTTTATGATGGAGGAATTATTAAGAAAGATTAAACATCATCAAGATTTTAGGAAGCTTCTTGTTTTAAACAATACCTATGAGAGTTATTTTAAATCTCATTTTAAAAATCTAAAAGCCGTTGAATATAATTATAAAAAAATTAAATTTCCTCTCATACTACAAGCAAATAATCAAAATAATGCTGATTTTTTTGTTTTTAATTATATGAAAAAGTATGATCTAATCTTTTCATATATTGATCTTTCAGAACTAAGCTCATTAGAAAAAATTTTTAAGCTTATTTCTTATAATAATATTGTGTATATAAGTAATTTTCAAGTTTTAAAAAATACAGACAAAGAAAGGGTTTTAAATTTTATTAAAGATAAAATGGTGATTTTGCATACAAGTACTACACTAGAAAAACCTATGAATTTTGATTATATTGATTTAAAAAATGATGAAAAAAATATTAATAATAATGAAATTTTAACTATTGATGAATATGTAAAATATATAATACTTACTTATCAAAATATTTTTCCAGATACGGATTTATCTAAAAAATTAGGGATTTCGAGAAAGTCTTTATGGGAAAAAAGGAAAAAATATGAAATCAGTAAAAGAAAATAAAAATATAGTTATTAATGCTAACGAATTTAAAATTCTTGCACTCATTAAAGAAGGGATGCTTGGTCCTTATAAATATTTAATGAATGAAGAAGAAAGTGAGGAAATTTCTCGCACAAAAAAATTTAAGGGTCATACTTTTCTTTATCCATTAACCTTTGTTTGCAAATATGATAAAGTTAAGGAAATTTTAAAAAACATTGAATTTGGAGATAAAATTGATCTTATTTTAAATAATCAAATAGTTGGACATATAGTTTTTCATTCCCAATTTAAATATAAAAGTCATTTTACAAGCATTTTTAATTTTAATGAATGTTTTTTAGATGATAAGACCAATGTATGTATTAGCGGAGAATTTGAAATTTACAATTCTCCTATTAAAAGCATTAAGGAGAAATTTTTAAGCATTAAAAATAACCTTAATGCAAAAAAAATCACAGCGATTGTTTCAAGTTTTGATCCTTTGCATAGAGCCCATGAAAGAATTTTTAGGTGGAGTATTGATAAGGCTGATTTAGTAGTGGTTTTTTTGATAGAGTCTTATGAAGAAAATGGACTTGATTTTTCTCTTAAAGAAAAATATTTAAACCAGTTTATAAAAGATTATTTGCCACCTGAACGCATTTTTGTATTTCCTTTGCAAGATACTTATATATTTCATGCCCATTTAAATCCTGGACTTGAAGGAACTATTGCTAAGAATTTAGGTTGTACGAAATTGATTGTAGGACAAAATCATACAGGGCTTGGAATGTTTTATGATTGCAATCAACCTAAAACTATTTTAGATGAATTTGCTAAAGATTACGGTATTGAAGTGATTGTTTTGCCTGAGTTTGTTTTTTGTGATAAGTGTGCTATTATAGTAAGTACAAAATCATGTCCTCATGGTCATCATCATCATATGCATTTTAATAGTAACTCTTTAAAAGAATTATTAAGAGCAGGAATCATTCCACCAGCTATTTTTATGAGAAAGGAAATTTCAAGCATGATTTTAAGTAAACTCTTTCCAAATCGTTTTAAAAATATGCAAAAAATTTATAATGATCTCTTTCCTACTAATGGAATTTTAGAATACAAAAAAGATGAAGAGTTTTATCAAAAACTTTTAGAAGTCCATCAAATGTCTTACATGGTGTAAACATGCAAAAGCTATATTTAACTTTTTTTTACTCTGGTTGTGTCAAAAAAGCTTCTGGAACTTCTGGAACTTTAGCTGCTTTAATTCCTGCGTTTTTTATTTTAAAATATTTAGGAATGCAAACTTTGTTTTTGCTTTCTATACTTATTTTTATTGCTTCAATTCGCATAATTGATGATTATGAAAAACAAAGCGGAATTCATGATGATAAACATATAGTTATTGATGAGGTTGCTGGAGTATTTTTAGCTTTGGCAATTTTTGGAAATACGGTTTTTGCTTTTTTGCTTTCTTTTGTGTTATTTAGGGTGTTTGATATCTTAAAGCCTTCTATTATAGGAGTAGTTGATAAAAAATTTAAAGGAGGCTTAGGAGTAATGCTAGATGATATGTTAGCAGGATTGTTTGCAGGATTATTAAGTGCTGTTATTTATGGAATTTTAAATCATTTTAATTTATTACAATGGGATATTGGTTTAAAAAACTTATTTTAAATTAATTTTAACTTAAATTAATATATTTTTAAATTTATTCTTATATAATTTAAGTTTTAATTTCAAAAAAGGAAGAAAAGCTTATGGCAAACCATAAATCAGCTGAAAAAAGAGCAAGACAAACAATTAAAAAGACAGAAAGAAATAGATTTTACCGCACAAGACTTAAAAACATTACCAAAGCTGTTAGAGTAGCTGTTGAAAATAATGACAAAAATGCTGCAAATGAAGCTTTAAAAGTAGCCAATAAAAGCATACATGCTATGGTTAGTCGTGGTTTTTTAAAAAAACAAACCGCTTCACGTCGCGTAAGTCGTTTGGCACTTTTGGTGAATAAAATTGCATAGATTTTAATGTTAGCTGAGAAATTAGAACCTTTTTTAAAACGCTATGAAGAGCTTAATTCTCTTCTGAGTGATACTGATGTTTTAAAAGATATTAGCAAAATGACACTGCTCTCTAAAGAGCAAAAGAATTTAGAACCTATTGTTGCTAAAATAAAAGAATATTTTAAAATTTTGCAAAATATTGAAGAGAATAAAAAATTATTAAGTGATATAGATTTAGGTGAACTTGCTAAAGAGGAGCTTAAAAATCTAGAAGACTTAAGGCCAAAATTCGAAGAAGAGATAAAAATTCTGCTTTTACCAAAAGATCCCAATGATGAGAGAAATATTTTTCTAGAAATTCGTGCTGGAACAGGCGGAGATGAGGCTTCTTTATTTGTAGGAGATCTTGTTAAAGCTTATGCAAGATATGCTGAAACTCGTGATTATAAACTTGAAATTGTAAGTTCAAGCGAAGGCAGCGTTGGAGGATTTAAAGAAATTATAATGCTTGTTAAAGGCAATGGTGCTTATTCTAGATTAAAATATGAAGGCGGAACCCATCGCGTTCAAAGAGTTCCTCAAACTGAATCACAAGGTAGAGTCCATACTTCAGCAATAACCGTTGCTGTTATGCCCGAAGTTGATGATATAGAAATTGAAATTAATCCTAATGATTTAAAAATTGATGTAATGCGTTCAAGTGGTCATGGTGGGCAAAGTGTTAATACTACTGATAGTGCTGTGCGTATAACTCATATTCCAAGTGGAATAGTTGTAGTAAACCAAGATGGTAAGAGTCAGCATAAAAATAAAGAAAGTGCAATGAAAGTTTTAAAAGCAAGACTTTATGAAATGCAAGAAAATGAACGTTTAGCCAAGGAAAGTGAAGCAAGAAAGTCTCAAGTGGGAAGTGGAGATAGAAGTGAGCGTATTAGAACTTATAATTTCCCGCAAAATAGAATTAGTGATCATCGTATCAACTTAACGCTTTATCGTTTAGATGCAATTATGCAAGATGGACTTTTTGATGAAATAATAGAGCCATTAATTGCTCATTATCAGTCTTTATCTTTGCAAGAACAAAATCTTTAATTTTTATGAGGATTTTAAATTTTTTTTATGAAAATCCTCATAAATTTGAGTTAGCCTATGAAAGAAAAGTAAAAATTACTTCTGCATACACACTTCTTAAGGGACCAAAATATTGCGGTAAAAAAACTTTAATTTTTAATTATCTTTCTCAGTTTAAAAGTGATGAAATTTTATTTTTAGATTTAAAAGATTTAAGATTTGAGGAGAAAAGTTTAAATAATTTACCTTCTTTTTTGCAAAAAAATACAAAAATTAAAATTCTTTGCTTATATAATTTAGAAAATCATATATCTTTAAAAAATATAAATATACCTATTATTTTAAGTACAAATAAAAAAGATTTAAAAATAGAAGGCTTTCAGGAATTGGAGCTTGATTATTTTGATTTTGAAGAATTTCTTAGTATGAGTAAAAATATAACTTCTAATCATTCTTTGGGACTTTTTTTAAATTATGGAAGATCTAATTTAAACAATCAAATGTTAAGGGATAATTTTACGGCATTAGAGCTTGAAATTTTAAAATATCTTGCTTGTAATCTTGGAAATCAAATTAGCATTACTAAACTTTTTCAAAATTTAAAAAATAAAATTAAAACTTCAAAAGATAGTGTATATAAAAGTATTAAAAAGCTAGAAAATGAGTATGTTATTTATAAGGTGGAACATGATAGTAAAGCTTTAAAAAAAATTTATTTTCAAGATTTTGCTTTTAAAAATTCTTTTTGTATAGAAAAAGATTTTAAAAAACTTTTTGAAAATCTTATTTTAAATGAATTATTTAAATTTAAAGAAGATATTTATTTTAATAAATTTTTTACTTTTTATTTAAAAAAATCTAAAATAGCCTTTATAGCAAGTCCTACTTTGGATATAGATTTATTAAAACTTAAGGCCAAGAAAATATTGCCAAAGGCACTAGAACTTGACATATTTCATATATTTTTTATTACTCTTTCTAATGAGGAAAATTTTTTTGAGCAAGGAGTTAAATTTGAGATTTTACCTTTTGATAAATGGGCTTTGAGTTTTTAAAGTGTCATATTTTTCAAGCTCATATTTTTCTATGATTTTTTTAATAATCCCTATATAAGCATTTTTATTTTCTGAGTAAGAGTGTAAATTTTCAATAGCTTTGATTCCTGTAATGTTTTTGCCTTGAATGAAACAACTTTGTCTTAACGATCTAAAATCTTCATAGGCAAAATGGCGATTTAAATTAAGAATATAAGAATCAACACTTTCTTGCAAAGAATCAAAAATTCTTATTTTATGTTTTTTTCCTTCTTGTCTTTCATTGGGAACCAAACCTTTTTCTCCCCAGGTCCATTCTCCAAATAAATTATTTGCTTCTCTTGCAAAACGGCTAGTTGCAGTTGCACTTTCAACTAAGGCTTGTGCTATTCCCATGGATTTTGGAATGAGATTAATTTTCTTTTCGTATTCATCTAAATTAAATAAATTATTTATACGATATTTATTTTTAAGTTCAATAAGTTTTTTTAAACCATTTATATCAAGGTTTCTAAAACCTGTTTTAGCCCCTTCATTGATAAAATTCTGAGCAAATTCTCTTTCTTTTAATATATTCTCAAATGAATTATCAAACATTTCATTCATTTTATTGAAAAATATTTCTCTTTGTTCTTCAGGACTTAATTTATAATAGTTTTTTTCAAAACTATCAAATCCATAAAGAAAAATAAAACTAAAGCAAATAATAATTAGCTTCAAAGCAACATCTCACTTTACCTTGAAAAAATATTTCATCATCTTTAAAACTAAAAATTAATTCTTCATTGCTTTTTGGTATTATTTTTACTTCATTATATACTAAAGATTTTAGAAAAGCTAAATAAAAACAAGCTCCCATTCCTGTTCCACAAGCTAAGGTTTCGTTTTCAACTCCTCGTTCAAAGGTTCGCACTTTTATAGTTGATTTATCAATGATTTGAGCATAATTTACATTAGCATTATATTTATCTCTTAAAAATTTAGCTTTTTGAATATCAAATTGATTAATATCATCACAAAAATGCACTAAATGTGGCACACCACTATCACACTCTTGCCAAAGTTTATTTTCAAAAATAAAGGGTTCTTTTATGTATTTTATTTTTCCTAAATTAATACTAACAAGATCATTTTTAATTTGTGCTTTTATAATGCCAGCGCCTGTTAAAAAGTTAATATTTTCTTTTTGATGATTAAAATGATGTGCAAAATGTGCCGCTGCTCTAGCTCCATTACCACACATATCAGCTTTACTGCCATCATTGTTATAAAATTCCCATTCAAAGTCAAGTTTATCATGCTTTAATATGGCTATCATTCCATCTGCACCTATGCCTTCATAACGGTTGCAAAGAGTTTTAGCAAGCATGCTTTTATCTCCTTTTTGATTGGCATTAAATATAATAAAATCATTTCCACTGGCGTAATATTTATAAAATTTCATTTGTTTCCTTAGAAAGTTTTTCAATAAATTTTATACTTTTTTTTTGAAAAATCTCATAAGAGCTTTCATTGGTGATTACAAAATCGGCCAAAGAGACTTTTTTTTCTATGTCCATTAAAGCATTAATTCTTTTTAAAGCTTCTTCTTTGTTTAAATTATCTCTTTGCATGAGTCTTTTTAAACTTAATTCTTTGGAGGTATAAATTAAAATTACTTTACCTAAATTTTTATAAGCCCCGCTTTCAAAAAAAAGCGGAATTTCTATAAAAAAGGGTTTATTTTCTTGTTCTAGAATTTGCATTTGTTCTAAAATTTTAATTCTTATTTTAGGATGAGTAAAATCTTCTAAGATTTTTTTTGCTTGTGGATTTGAAAAGATTATTTTGCCAAGATTTTTTCTATCTATTTTATGATCGTTAATCAAATTTAATTTATCTGTATTAAATGGACTAAAAATTTCTATAAGTTCTTTAGAAAAACTGTCTAAAATTTGATGAGCAATTTTGTCTGCGCTAATGCTTTTAAATCCCATAGAATTAGCAATTTTGATAAAGGAACTTTTTCCACAGGCTATAGAAGCAGTTACAAAAAAAGCATTTTTCATCTTATGCCTTATTAAAATTTATTTCGTTAAAATATCTTTTTCATTCTTAAAGGAAAATAAATGAAAATTTCATATGAAGATGCAGGTGTAAGCGTAGATAAAGGAAATGCTTTTGTAAAGGCAATTAAGCCTTTGGTGAAAGAGACTTTTAATGATAATGTTGTAGGGGATATTGGATCTTTTGCCGGGGCTTTTAGAATGCCAAATGGTTTTAATAAGCCTATTATACTAGGAGCTACAGATGGAGTTGGAACAAAACTACGTCTTGCTATAGAGAGTAAAAGATATGATTTTATAGGTCAAGATTTAGTTGCTATGTGTGTAAATGATCTAATTTGCAATTTTGCCACCCCTTTATTTTTTTTGGATTATTATGCTAGTGCTAAACTTGAAATTGAAGTTGCAAAGGCTGTTATAGCAAGTATTGTTAAAGGATGTAAAGAAGCAAATTGTGCTTTAATAGGCGGAGAGACAGCTGAAATGCCTGGAATGTATGCAAAAAATGATTTTGATTTAGCTGGTTTTGCTGTAGGCATAGCTGAAGAGGATGAGTTAGATAGAATGAAATTTGTTAAAAATGGGGATATTTTATTGGCTTTGCCAAGTTCTGGGCTTCATTCTAATGGGTATTCTTTGGCTAGAAAAGTATTATTTGAAGAATTAAGAATGAATTTTGATGATAAAATAGATGGTAAAAAATTAATTGATATATTATTAGAACCTACGCGTATTTATGTAAAAGATTTTTTAAAATTAAAACCTTTTATCAATGCTTTAGCTCATATAACAGGTGGTGGAATTATAGAAAATTTACCACGAGTTCTGCCAAGAGGTATGGGTGCAGTGATTAGAAAACATTATTTAAAAACCCCTGAAATTTTTTATACCATAGCAGAAGCAGTTGAGGAAGATGAAATGTATAGAAGTTTTAATATGGGAGTAGGTTTAATAATGATTATAGATCCTAAAAATGTAAGCAAAGTATTAGAAAATTCAGATGCTTTTATTATAGGGGAAGTGGTGATTAATGAAGGAGTTATTTTAGAATAAGAAGTATTATTTTAAAACATTAGATAAAATATTGGCTGGGTTTTTAAGGTTTGTAGAAGATTTTTAAAATCATTGTTTGATAGATTAATGAAAATTTTTATTACTATTACTAAAAAATAAGTGAAATTTGCAATGAAGATAAAAATTAATTTTTTTAAAATCACTAATGAAGTGGTTTATTAATACTAAAAAGTTTTAATTTTTATTTTTTATATTTTTTAAATTTTGCAAAAGTCTTGCCTCATCGCCAAAACCCTTACTTTCATAAAATTTTATATCTTTACTAAGGTATTTTTGTTTAACCCAGCCTCCAAAATCATGAGGATAAAGATAGTTCTTTTTATCCTCATGATTGTTATTTAAAAAATTTGGAATTTCTAAAGCTTTGTTATTTTTTGCATAGGTTAAAGCTTGATTGATAGCTTTATAACTTGAATTTGATTTTATGGCGCTTGCTAAATATACTACACATTGCGATAAAATGATTCTAGCTTCTGGATAGCCTATATTTTTAACTGCTTGTAAAGTTGAAACTGCTAAATTTAAGGCATTAGGATCAGCATTACCTATGTCCTCACTTGCAAAAATTACAAGACGTCTTGCTATAAAATCTGCATTTTCTCCACTTTGTATCAATCTAGCTAGATAATAAAGACTAGCATCTACATCACTTCCCCTTAAGCTTTTAATTAAGGCGCTAATTAAAATAAAATGTGTATCTTTTGAATTTGCTCCTTCATTGGAAATGTTATTTTTAAGTTTTTTAAGGTTTGTTAAACTAATATGCTTTTCATTTAAAACAAGTGCAAATTCAAGCCAATTTAACATCGATCTTGTATCTGAACTTTGGAGCAATAGTTTTTTTGCGTCCTCATCTATACTAAATTCTAATTCTTTTTGTATTTTTGAAAATAATATATCAAGATCTTTGGCTTTTAAACTTTGAAATTCAAAAAGCATAGAACGACTTCTAATACCTTCACTTAATACAAAATAAGGATTCTCTGTACTTGCTCCTATTATAATACAACGATAATTTTCCATAGGAATTAAAAGTATTTCTTGTTGAATTTTATTAAGACGATGAATTTCGTCTATAAAAATAAATGGTTTATAAAGGCTATTTTTATAATTTTCCAATATTTTTCTAAGTTCTTCAAGTTTAAAATTGCCGCCATCAAATTCATAAAAATCAAGTCCAAATTCTTTGGCTACTATTCTTGCAAAACTTGTTTTTCCACAACCTGCTGGACCAAAAAAAATGCTATGAGGAAGTTTTTGCATAGTAATAAATCTTTTAAAGATTTCTACAAGCTCATATTGTCCTAAAACTTCGTCTAAATTTTTAGGACGAAATTTTAAACTTAAATTATTCAATCTAAAGAAATTCCTAAATTTAAATCATTTCCATTAATTTTCATATGAAAATCATTTTCTGTATTATTTAAACTAAAATCCATAACATACTTCCCATTTTTTTGTACAAAATATTCATCAAATCCGCCTATAAAAATAGTGCTAGGAAATAGTTTTGAAATTTTTTCATCACTAGTAATTGTTGCTTTAATTTGATAATCTGTATTATAAGTTTGTATATTTGCATTCATTTTGATTTCTTTTTTATCTTTAAAAAAACTAAATTCTTGCATATTTAAACTAGGATTAAATTTTAAAAATTCTTTTAAATAAACTTCAAGATTTGGTTTTTCTCCTTGATTAAGTTCTTTATTTAAATTTTCTAAAATCTTTTTTGATATTTGATTTAAAGACAGATTTAATTTAAGATTTTTAATCTCTTCTTTAGAGTCTGGTGTAATTTCATTGGAAATATTGTCAATATTTAAAGACATATTAAAATTTAAGGTATTATTATCATTTAAATTAGTATCCATTCTAGAAATAATATTTGTAAAATTAATTTTATCTATATCAAGATTAGAGATTTTAATTTCTTGTTCGCTTTCATAAAAAGTATTTAAGAATTCATTGATATGAAGAGCGGTATTTATATGATTATTGAAACTTATATTGTCTATTTTAATATGTTCATAAAATGAATCTACAATAATTTGGTCTATATTAAGACTAGCGTTTTTGATTTTGATTTGTTTATCAAATAAGATATTTGCTTTAAGACCTTTAAAAATAAAATTTTCTTTTTTATGATTTAAATTTATATCATTAAAATAAATATTAAAATTTGCATCATTAAATGTTATTTTTGTATTAAATTTACCAAGAATTTCATCTGAATCAAAAAAAGGATTACTAAAATTACCTTCTATATTTTTAGAAGTGAAAAAATTATTATACATATTTAATTCAACTTTGCTTTTTAAATTTTTATTTAAATTTGTAAATACAATATCATATGTTGCATGAGATTTAAAGAAGCCTTGATTAAAATTAACATTTTCAATTTTATAAAATTCTGTATTTTGGGTAATAAGATTAAAAATTTTTTGATTTAACTTGCTTATATAAAAAATATGCGCAAAGTAAGCTATTATAAGTATCGCTAAAATGCTAATAATTTTTTTCATATTTCATCCTGGTTATTTTTTTATTAATTTTTTTGCTTTTTCCCAAAGTCTTATACCTAGTTTTTTTGCTTTTTTAGAATTTAAATCATTGTATTTCTCATTGCTTATTTTTTCAAGTTCAAAAATTTCTTGTTTAAATTCATAAATTTTCTTTTGAGCAAGCTTATTAAAATCATTAATTTTTGGATTATTTCTAAGTTCATGAAGATTAAAAATAAGCTGTTCTCTGCTTTCTGAAGCAAAGCGTTTAAGCTTTGCAAATATATTATCTAATTCATTTTCTAGTAAACTTTCAACAATTTTTTTAGAAGGGTTATTTTGTTTTTTACTTTCAACTTTTAAAAGATCAATAAAATCATCTTCTATTCGTATCAATTCTTTGCTTTTTATATAAATATCTTCTTTAAAATTTGTATAAGCAAGAGAATTTTTAAATTTCTCTATACCTAAAGCAATGCCTTCTTGGGTTCCTTTAATGCTTCCTAGACATAAATCTTTAGCATAAGCTATAGATTCATTAGCTATTTCAAAAGTAGTGTTTAGTATTATGCTTGATATTTTAAGCATTCTTTCTTTTTCAAAATTCGTTTCACAAATAGCATTATATACAAGATTTTTAGCAATCTCGCTACTTGTTAGTTCTATATCTTCACCTTTTTCAAGTGTGGTTAAAAATGCACTTTCTGCAGTTTCTTTTAAAATTCCTAACATTTCAATATCAAATAAAATTGCATCATTTATATTGCCAAGCAAATCATCTTTATAAGGTGATTGAAGTAAGGTTTTTTCGAATTCTAAAAAATTATTACTAATTTGATTTTTTAGCATATTTTTTTGATTTTCGACCTTTCTTTTGAAAATGGCTAACTTATCAATGTAATTATAAAGAATTTTTTCTTCCTCATAAATACTTGCTTTAATAAGAGTTCTTATAAGCAAAGTTACATTTTCATCGTTTAATAAGTTAATTTTTTTAAGAGAATTTAAAAATTCAACTAGAAGTTGGTTAAGAATTTCTTGAGAATTATTTTTATTTCTATCTATTTGCTCTTTTGCTAGATTAAAAACTAATTTTTCAATTAAATTTTCAATATTTTCTTTAGGGGAGTTTAAAAGTGAATTTTCAAAAATAATTATAGTATTTTTCATATTTAATATTCTTTCTATAAAACAAATTGGGCTTTATTTTTTAATTTTTCAAAAATATTTAAACGGTCTATTTTGCTATCTACATAAACAGAAAGCAAATAACTTTGATATTTTCCATTTTTGCTTGAGTTTGTATGTTTAAATTTAAAATCTCTTTGTTTTAGAATATCTATAAAAATTTCTTCTGCTTTTATTTCTGTACGAAAAATAACTTTATAATCCCAATAGGTAGGATAATTTATAATGGGTTCTTGGTTAAGATCTATTATATTCTCCACTTTTACCTCCTTGTTTATGTTCTAAGATAATATTATTAATACACATGGTTTTATCAATAGCTTTAACCATATCATAAATAGTAAGCAAACCAATGCTTACGGCTGTAAGTGCTTCCATTTCAACACCTGTTTTTCCTTCGCACTTTATGCTTACTGATAACTTGAAAGAATATTCTTTTTCATTTTCTACTATATCTGTTTGAATTTTGCTAAGCATTAATGGATGGCACATAGGTATAAGCTCGCTTGTTTTTTTAGCTCCCATAATTGCTGCTATAACTGCGGTTTGCAAAACAGGTCCTTTTTTGACTGCATTTTGTTTTATGGCATTAAAAGCTTCTTTACTCATGGAAATAATTCCACTTGCTATAGCAATTCTTTGAGTAATATCTTTTGCACTTATATCAACCATTTGGGGTTGATTATTTTTATCTAAATGTGTAATTTTCATAAATATGCCTTAATAAAAATATTAAATTATAACAAAGTGATTAAAAATTTAAGCTAAAATAGCCTATATAATTTATAAGGAGAGAAAAAATGGCTTATGATGAAGAAGAATATTTAGATTATGATGAATTTGAAGAAAGTCAAGATTATGAAGAGCATCAAAAAAATTATAATTATGATGAGGATGATTATGAATACAGCGATGAGGATAAAGATGATTTTTATGAAATGGACTAATAATATCCAACACACATGCTCTCAGTAATCTTAATACGCTTTTCAAAAGGGGCTGGGCTAAAAAAATGACATTTTTCTATATAGATAAATTGATGGTAGTCTAGCCCTAAAAAATCATAAAATGCTTTTAAATTAACAAATTTGATTCCATAAATTTCTTTAATTTCTAAAAGTTTATAAATAGAAGAATTATTTTTTTTAACTAGATGTGAAGGGGCTAAAGTTGTAAAAGAACAAAAAGAGCTTGCAAGAACAAAACCGCTTAAGTCGCTACATTGTTTTACAATATGTCTATATTTTTTTAAAATACAATTTTTATGTAAAAAAATTGTTCTTGTCCCTTGATATTTGGCTATATTAATATTTTTCCAAAATTTATAAGCATTTTTTGAAATATTTGCAATTTTATGAAATTCGGCATTTAAAATATAATCATCTAAGAATTCATTTGGAGGCAAGATGATAGTTTTCATCAATGCTTCAATTTTTATTTAAATTTTCTTTTGCTTTAGGGGGTAATTTTGCTAGAAAATTATGCATATTAAAAGAAATTCCTTGAGAATTAGCCTCCTCAAGAAGTGATATAGCAGTTTTAACATTAAAAGGGGAACTACCATTATATGGGGTAAAAAGATGGTCGATAACTGATAAAGCATAGGATGATTTTTTAACTTTTTCAGAAGCAGAATGCGGAGTGTGAATATAACAGATAGTTTCAACTAAGCTTTCATCGAAATTCCAGCGATGAAGTAAGAAGCCCAAAAATGATATATGATCAACCCCTAAATATTTATTTTCAGCTTCTTTTATGTCGCTTAATCCTGTTTTTTTAAGATATTCTAAAAATTCTTTATCTTTATTATTTTGTATTAAAAAATTAGCAAATATAATCATTCCAAGTCTCAATAATAGAGCACATGGAGCAAGAAGATAAGAGAGTTGTCTGTCTTCTTCATTAAGCCAATTTGCAATAAAAAGTATTTCTTCTCTACAAGAATTTAAAAATACTGAAGTATCTAAACCATAAGGAGAAAGGTCAACTTTAAAATTATCTTTAATAGAATCAGCAGCAATAAGATTTTTAATATTTCCAATGCCTAATAAAGTAATAACTTGATTAATAGTTGTGATTTCTCTTGAAAAACCATAATAAGGAGAATTAGCAAGTTTTAAAAGCTTAGCTGTTATTAAAGGATCACTAGAGATTATTTCGGCTACTTTGTTTGTTTCTATGTTAGATCCTGATTTTTCTATATAATTATTAAGCTTTACAATTGTATCTGGTAAAGGAGGAAGAATTTCTACGCTTTTAAGTAAAATCTCATTTATATCTTCATTGCTTGATTGCATTTTTATTCCTTTTCTATGGTTTATAGTTGTAAGTTTTTATTATATCTAAATTTTAATTTACTATTTAGCTATAAATAAATTTATTTTTTAATGAAGATATCTTGCAGTAAAGTTAGAGTCAAATATAAAATTGACTCTAAAAGATTATTTTAAATGTTCTTTGACGTTTTGAACTATTTTTGAAAAAGCATCAGCATCATTCATAGCCAAATTAGCTAGAATTTTTCTATCAAGCTCTATATTTGCCTTTTTTAAGCCGTTAATAAATCTAGAGTAGCTGATATTGTTCAACCTACAAGCAGCGTTAATACGTATAATCCATAAACGACGGAAATCTCTTTTTTTGCGACGTCTATCACGATAAGCATAAACTAGACTTCTTTCTAGTTGTTCTTTTGCTTTTCTAAAATGCTTACGACGACCGCTATAAAAGCCTCTCGCTAGTTTTAAAATTTTTTTATGTCTGCGGCGTCTTACTACACCTGTTTTTACTCTTGCCATATTTATTCCTTTTTACAAATTGGCGTCCAAAATGGATCTTTCCCTTATCTTAGGGGAGTTTAAATGACTTTTGTCAAAAACTTAAATTCCTAACATTTTTTCAACAGCTTTTATATTTGTACTATGAACATATTTTGCTGTTCTAAGATCACGCATTCTTTTTGCAGGTTTTTTTGTCAAAATATGACTTCTAAAAGCAGAGCCTCTTTTGATCTTATTTTTACCTACTTTAAAGCGTTTAACAGCGCTTTTAACGCTTTTCATTTTTGGCATATTTTTCCTTTAAATTTTAAGAATAATGTATGAAATACTAGTGAAAATTTGCTTTTTTTATGCTGAATTTAAAGCTATTAAATTTGGCACAACTTTTGCTTATAAATTTTAGCAATATTTTTGAAAAGAGATTTTTATGTTAGTAGGTTTAGCTAATCCATATCAAAATTTGGCTTTAACTCATTATGAAAAAAGTACATTGTTAAATTTAAATAATAAACAAGAGATTATTGATGTAAATAATGAGTTAAATTCATTTCTTGATTATAAGTTTACTCAGACAACTTATCCAAGTGAATTTGGCTTTAGAATAAATGAGCAGGGTTTTTTTAGCGAAGATTTAAATAGAATTTCTCGTATTCCAGAAACATATCAAATTCATATTAAAAGTGCAAGAAGCATAGCTAAAGAGATGGTTAGACAAGATGAAAATTTAAATTATAATCAAATAGACTTACCTTATATACTCAATAGCTATTATAGCTCCTTAAAGGCTGTAAATCAAAATTTTGGAGAAAATGACAATAATAGCTTAAGTCGTGATAAAATTTCTAAACTTATGCAAGGATTTTCAACTGATAATGGGAATTTGCTAGGGCAAGTTAATCGTATATATGAAAATCAAGAAGTATTAAATTTAACCTTAGATAAAAATAAAAATTTAAATACCTTAATGCTTGATAATAAAATTATTAATTTTCATTTTGATAAAGCGATAAATAATACTTCATCGAATGACATTATTAAACCGTATTTAAGCAAGAATTCAGAAGTTTCAAAATCCGGTCTTTTGGTTAATTTTATTTATCAAGATATAAAAAGTAAAAATGAAGAAGAAATAAATTTTTTTATGAAACCTATAAGTCTTGATCTTAACTCTCATAAAAATTTATATAAAATTTTAGAAGGAAAAGAATCAATTGAAGATTATATTAAAGAAAATAATGAGAAAAAAATGAGTTTTGATCTTTATCTTTATGTAAATGGTGTTGATAAAAATACAATCTCTAAAGAAAAGCTTTCTGTATTTTTTCAACAATATATCAACTATCAAAAAGATATGGATTTAAGGGAATTTGCAAATTCTAGTTCTATTTTTAAAATTTATACAGATTCTTTAGTTAAAGAATTTGATACCTTAAAACAAGAGTATCAAAATCAAAATAATAATAAAAATTTATCTCAGATCAATCAAGAAAAAACTCAAAGTTTTAATTATTTTTTAAAGCATAGAGAAAGACAAGCAAATTTAAATAAAATTTTATATTCTTATATTAATGTAATGTCTTAAATATCTCTATAATTTAAACTAAATTTTATAAAATTGTGTTATTATCAGTTTAAAAGATTAACAGGATAAAAAATATCCTAATTATTTATGAGGAAAAAAATGAAAGTATATTTAGATAATAATGCAACTACTATGCTTGATCCTAATGCTTATGAATTAATGTTGCCGTTTTTTAAGGATATGTATGGCAACCCAAATAGTCTTCATCA
The DNA here is from genome assembly GCF_018968685.1 of Campylobacter novaezeelandiae. Taxonomy (NCBI): domain Bacteria; kingdom Pseudomonadati; phylum Campylobacterota; class Epsilonproteobacteria; order Campylobacterales; family Campylobacteraceae; genus Campylobacter; species Campylobacter novaezeelandiae. The sequence continues at coordinate 283,385 of NZ_CP076657.1, forward strand.
ATGGGGCTCACAGACTCATCCAGCCTTAAGAGAAGCTATGGATAAGCTTTATGCTGGGCTTGGTGCCAGTGATTTAGATGATATAGTTATCACTTCTTGTGCAACAGAAAGTATTAATTGGGTTTTAAAAAGTGTTTATTTTGATTATATTTTGCATAAAGATCGTAATGAAGTAATTATTTCAAGCGTTGAACATCCAGCTGTTATAGGTGCTGCTATGTTTTTAAAATCTTTAGGAGTAAAAGTAATAGAACTTCCTGTAAATGATGAGGGTGTTTCTACTCTTGAGGACTTAAAAAGTGTTATTAGTGATAAAACCGCATTAGTAAGTGTTATGTGGGCAAATAATGAAACAGGTATGATTTTTCCTATTAAAGAAATGGCCGAGCTTTCTCATCAATATGGAGCTTTATTCCATACAGATGCTACGCAAGCTGTGGGAAAGATTAAAGTAAATTTAAGAGATGTAAATGTTGATTTTGCTTCTTTTTCGGCTCATAAGTTTCATGGTCCTAAAGGAGTTGGCGGACTTTTTATTAAAAAAGGTTTAAAATTAACTCCTTTGTTACACGGAGGAGAGCATATGGGAGGACGTAGAAGCGGAACATTAAATGTAGCTTTTATCGTTGCCATGGCAGAAGCTTTGCGTATTGCAAATACAATGTTGGATTTTGAAAATTCTCATATTAGACGCTTAAGGGATAAATTAGAAGATAGAATTTTATCTATTAAGGATACTTCAGTTATTGGAAGAAGAGAATATAGAGTGCCTAATACAATTTTAGCAAGTATAAAAGGGGTTGAAGGAGAAGCAATGCTTTGGGATCTTAATAAAAACGGTATTGCAGCTAGCACAGGATCAGCTTGTGCCAGTGAGGCGCTTGAAAGTAATCCTATAATGGAAGCTATTGGAGCAGAAAATGATTTAGCTCATACAGCCTTAAGACTTTCTTTATCACGTTTTAATACAGAAGAAGAGATTGATTATGTTGCAAGACAAATTGAAAATGCAACACAAAGATTAAGAGCTATCTCTTCTACATACGCTTACAATCCAAATAATTATAAATAGAAGGAAAATATTATGGGAAAAAATAGTTTAATTGGTGGATCAATTTGGGAGGAGTATTCTCAAAAAGTTCAAGATAGAATGAATAATCCAAAACATATGGGTGAATTTAATGAAGAAGATGCCAAAGCTCGTAATGCAAAATTAATCGTTGCAGATTTTGGAGCAGAAAGTTGTGGCGATGCTGTAAGACTTTATTGGCTTGTTGATGAGAAAACAGATACTATTATAGATGCTAAATTTAAAAGTTTTGGTTGTGGGACGGCTATTGCAAGTAGTGATACTATGGTTGAACTTTGTATAGGAAAAAAAGTTGATGAAGCTGTTAAAATTACTAATTTAGATGTTGAATTTGCAATGCGTGATAATCCAGAAACCCCAGCTGTTCCACCGCAAAAAATGCATTGTTCTGTAATGGCTTATGATGTCATTAAACAAGCAGCAGCTCAGTATAAAGGAGTAAATCCAGAAGATTTTGAAGATCAAATTATAGTTTGTGAATGTGCTAGGGTGAGCCTTGGAACAATTAAAGAAGTGATTAAACTTAATGATTTGCATTCTGTTGAAGAAATTACTCAGTTTACAAAAGCAGGAGCATTTTGCAAATCTTGCGTAAAACCAGGTGGACATGAGAGTAGAGAGTATTATTTAGTTGATATTTTGGCACAAACTAGGGCTGAAATGGAAAAAGAAAAACTTCAAGGAAATTTAAAAAATGATATTTCTTTTAATGATATGACTGTTGTAAAACAATTAAAAGCAGTAGAGACTGTTTTAGATAGTGAAATTCGTCCAATGCTACATGGCGATGGTGGAGATTTAGAAGTAATTGATATACAAAAATCAGAAAATGCAACGATCGATGTATATATACGTTATCTTGGTGCTTGTAGTGGATGTTCTAGTGGCAGTGGATCGACACTTTATGCTATAGAAAATATTTTACAAGAAGAATTAAGTCCAAATATACGCGTATTGCCTGTTTGATTTATTTGATTAAAGCTTATATTATAAGCTTTAATTTTTATAAAACTTAAATTTTAAGTTTTAGGTTATGATGTTTTTAACCCCAGTGTTGTAGTACCAGAATACACTGCAGATATAGGTATAAAAAAAGGTGAAAAGGTTGATTATGCAATTTTTAAAGACTCAAAACCTTTTATTCTTATCGAAGCTAAAAATCATACTGAAAATTTAAATAATCACAATAATCAGCTTATAAGATATTTTAATGCTAGTCCAAGTATAAAATTCGCTATTCTTACTAATGGAATTGAGTATAGATTTTTCACTGATATGGATTAGGTTAATTTTAATGATAAAACTCCTTTTTTGGTAATAAATCTTGAAAAATTAAAGCCTAGAGATATTAAAGATTTAAAACGTTTTATTTGCACAGATTTAAATTTGGATGAAATTTTAAGTATTGCTATGGAAAAAAAGCATTACAGAGGTATACAAGAAATATTTAAAAATGAAATAGAAAATCCAAGTGATGAGTTTACAAGCTTTTTTGCTAAACAAATGACAGAAAAAAGAATGACTAGTGCTGTTTTAGATGAATTTAGAAATTATATAAAAAAATCTTTTAAAGAAATCATTAATGATTTAGCTTATGAGAAAATTACAAGTATTAAAAATAATTTACAAAGTATTAATGATGATAAAAATGAAGAACAAATTGATGAAAATAAAGATATAGTTACTACTGAAGAAGAATTGCAGGGTTTTTATATAGTAAAGTCGATACTTGCACAAGCTAATGTGAGTCTTGATGATATAAGCTATAAAGATACTTTAAGTTATTTTGGAATTTTATATCAAGGTAAGGTTACAAAATGGATATGTAGATTGTATTTTAATACATCTAAAAAATCAATAACTTTTCCAGATGGAATAAATGTTGGCATAGAAAAATTAGAAGATTTATATAATTTAAAAGACGAAATTATTAAAGCTTATGAAAGTAGAAAATAAATGAAAAATCTAAGTTTTAATTTCTTGCTTAAAACTTAGATACATTTTAGAGTATTGTAAATTTCTGGATTAGAGAAACTTGGAGGAAAAGGAACAGTCGCTGAAAACTCTTTATAAGTATTGCTTGGCAATTTATCAATAATTTCTATAATATGTGATACGGAATCGCTTTTCATTTTTGCTTTTTTCAGATTTTCTTCATAAAAAATGTCTTTATTTGCTTTTTTTCTATCGACCATATTAAGATAAAGATAGCATTTTTTGATGTCAAATTTGGTTAAATTTTTAACCTTTCCTTTGATGATTAAATTTTCATTTCTTAAATCTCTTGTATAGTTTAATTTTTCAATACTTGCTTTGACAGTAAATTGATTAATTGTAAGAAAAGTTGAGTAAATTAAAAGAGAGCTAAAAATTGTATTAATAGTGTAAAATAATAAAGCACTTTCTTTTTGTTTAACCTTTAAAAAAATAATAATACAAATAAGTATAAAACATAAAAATAAAATGATAAAAGCCAATAAATGAAAAATAGTAAAATGCATTAAAAACACTTTGAATCTAATTTTATAGTATGATTTTCATCATTAAAATTTTCAAAAGTTATTCTTTGAGTCTGAGTTGTATTTTTTTTGAGATTTTTGATTTCTATACTCTTTTTTCTATAAGGTATAAGTTGGTTTTTATAATAAAATACTAGATTGCTTTTATCAGAAATTTTATAAATCTTAGCAGTAATTTTGCAAATTTTAAAATTAGTTTTAGCAGCATTGCTAATATCAAAATCAACAACTAAAGAATTAGAACTTTGAATTTTTAATTCTTGAATGATATGTGTTTTGCGGTTTCTTACCTCTAAATCTACAAATTTATAACTATATATGTAAAGGAAAAAACAAACAATAATATCAAAAGCAATAATGACTAAGGCAGTAATAGGCCTATGTCTTAAAAAAAAGCATAAAAGCAATATGCAAATAAAAAGAAAAAATATAAATACAATCAGCATATAATCAACCAAATAAAAATGGTTGATATAAAATAATAAATTTTCTCTTAAGTTTTGCATTTTGCTTTCAATATTTAATTATTAATAGAACTTTGCTTTTTACCATCTTTTGTATCAACCCAAATATTTGGAACCGCGCCTCCAGGAGTCAAGAAAATTTTAGCATCTTTATTGATTTTTAAAGCCTCATTAAATTCTTTTTGAGTTTCTATTTGTTTAAGTGTTAATAAAGGATTATTTAAGCTATTGGCAATTTCTTTGTTTGAATATGCTTGTGCATCTGCTTCAATTTTAACAGCCATTGCTTTACCTTTAGCACTGATAATAGTTGCATTGGCTTCACCCTCGGCTAAAGCTGCTTTTTTCAAAGCTTCCTGATTAGCTCTTTCTACCTCGTATTTTGTTCTTTCAGCTTCTTGTTTAGCAATTTGAACGCGTTCGATTTGTTCTTTCACTTTAGAAGGAAGTATGATTTCTCTTAGTTGAACTGCACGAAGTTCTACGGGTTCGTTAGGTTGTGCTTCTATAGTCTTTCTAATACCTTCTTCGATTTGAGTAGCTATAGCATTACGATTAGTTGGAAGTTCTTCTGCTGTGTATTTACCTACTACGCTTCTTACCACATCACGTACTACAGGATCGATAATTTTATTTTCCCAGTTTAAGCTCCAAGTAGCAATAGTTTGAGGAACTTGTAAAGGATTTAAGCGATATTGAACAGTTACATCTATAGAAACTGGAAGTCCTCTTGAGTCTAAAACAGAAATACTGTTTTTGTTAATGACGCCAGATCCCAAATTTAAATTTTCATTAGTTCCTTCTATGGAGGCATAGTTGATTTGCCTTACTCTAGTATCGATAATGGTAATTTTTTGTATAAAAGGTAAGAAAAAGTGAAGTCCTGGTTCTAAAGGATTAGGATTATATTTACCAGTTGTTGATTTAATCCCCATTTCACCGGAATTTACTATAGCAAAAGGTTTTGCAATGATAATTAGTAATATAATTGCAAGAATGATATAAATTATAGGTGAAAATTTTCCAAAACCTTTAAAATTAAAATCTGGAGTTTTAAAATTTAAGTTTTGTTTATTGTTCTGATTTTTTTTATTGAAATAATCATTTAAATCAGCCGGCATTTTTTTCCTTTCGTAATGTTCTTAAAAATAACTTATCAATCATTAATTTTTATTTTTTTAATGATTTTATAATTTTATCAAAAATATACTAATGAAATTAAAAATTGTAAAATAATTATAATTTTGAGTATTTCAAATTTTTAAGGAGTTTATATGCCTTTAGTTACTATAAAACTTGCAAAACCTGCACTAAGTAAAGAGCAAAAATCTAATTTAATTTCTGATATAACAGAGCTTTTAAGCACTAAATATAACAAGAACAAAGAAAGAGTTGTTGTTGTTTTAGAAGATATTGAAAATTATGATATTGCTTTTGGCGGAAAAAGCGTAGAACAAATTAAAAAGGAAAAAAATGAGTGAATTAAAAATAGGAAATTATGCACCTGCTTTTGAGTTATTAAATCAAGATGGTATTAAAATTTCTTTAAAAGACTTTATTGGAAAAAAGGTAATTTTATATTTTTATCCAAAGGATAATACTCCAGGTTGCACGATAGAAGCTTGTGATTTTAGTGAGGATTATGAAAAATTTAGTGAAAAAAATGCAGTGATTATCGGTATAAGTCCAGATAGTGTTAAGTCTCATACGAATTTTATACAAAAATACAACTTAAAGCATATTTTATTAAGTGATAGTGAAAAGGAAATTTCAAGAATATATGGAGCATGGGGAATTAAAAAAAATTATGGCAAAGAATATGAGGGAATTATACGATCAACTTTTGTTATAGATGAAAAAGGTAAAATTATTAAAATTTATAAAAATGTTAAAGCCAAAAATCATGCACAAAAAGTTCTTGAAGAGCTTTAATAATGCTTGTTCATATTTGTTGTAGCGTTGATTCTCATTTTTTTTTACAAGAATTAAAAAAATGCTATCCTGATGAAAAGTTGATAGCCTTTTTTTATGATCCAAATATCCATCCATATAGTGAATATGAATTAAGATATTTAGATGTAAAAAGGAGTTGCAATAAGCTTAAAATAAAACTTTACAAAGGTAATTATGATTATATTACTTGGCTTAATGCAGTTCGTGGCTATGAAGATGAGCCAGAAAAAGGGGCAAGATGCTCTATTTGTTTTGATTTGAGAATTTTAAAAAGCGTAGAATTTGCTAAAAAGCTTGGCGAAACAAAATTAACAACAACTCTTCTTACAAGCCCTAAAAAAGATCTAAAACAACTTGAAGAGGCTTTAAATAAACAATGCACGTTTTATGGTATTAAATTTATAGCTCCTGATTTTAGAAAAAATGGTGGAACACAAAGACAATTTGCTTTAGCTAAAAAAGATATGCTTTATCATCAAAATTATTGCGGTTGTATTTATGGACTTAAAAAGCAAAAAGAAAATAAAAATTTTATTGATGAGTTAATGTGTCCTATTACTAAGCAAATTCTTCCTTCTAGTATAGAAGAGAGAATTTCATTGTATAAAAAAGTTTCTAAATTGGAGCAAAAAGAGATTGCTTTTAAACTTTCAAGGGAAAAATTTTTAAACTATAGACTTTTAAAAGCCTTGATAAAAATTGATAAAAAATTCGTTAAAAGTTATATTTTATTTTATTCTCATTTTAAAAATTCTTATACTAAATTTAGCTTGGAAAAAGACTATGAACAAGTTTATATGAGCTTTAAGGATGAGATAAATTTTTGGGATTTTAATTATTTTAATACTCTGTTGAAAAATAAATTTAAAGATTTTAATGAATTGTTAAATAAGCCATTAAAAATTAAACAAGAAATTTCTTTGCGTCAAAGATTATTAGGTGCTTATAATCTTTCTCCTATTGTTATTTTAGATAAAATTACCAAAGGACGTTATGAAATTTTAGCTCAAAGTGAAATTTATTTTGATACAAGAGAAAAAATTATTTTAATTTAATATCATTTAAATTTTTATGCTTTTATTAGTATTTTTTTTGTAAAATTCAGTTTTTTTGTAATAAATGTATTGAAGGCTTTTAATGATAAATGTATCACAAATTCAAGAAATTTTACCTCATCGTTACCCTTTTTTATTAGTAGATAAAATTACTGATCTTCAAAAGTCGCAAGTAGTTAAAGGTTATAAAAATATTAGCATTAGCGATCCAGTTTTTTTAGGACATTTTCCAGATCATCCTATTTATCCAGGAGTGCTAATTTTAGAAGGTATGGCACAAACTGGAGGGGTTTTAGCTTTTGAAAGTATGGAAGATAAAGTTGATCCTAAAAGTAAAGTGGTGTATTTTACTGGTATAGACGGAGCTAAATTTAGAAATCCAGTGCGACCTGGAGATAGGCTTGATTATGAAATGAGCGTTGTGAAAAATCGTGGAAATTTATGGATTTTTCAAGGAAAAGCTTTTGTAGATGGTATATTGGTTGCAGAAGCAGAACTTAAAGCAATGATAATTGATAAATGAAAAATATTCATCCAAGCGCAGTTATTGAACAAGGGGCTATTTTAGGTGAAAATGTTATTATAGAACCTTATGCTTATATAGGAAAAAATGTAAAGTTAGGCAATAATGTTACTATAAAACAAGGAGCAAGAGTTTTAGCTCATACTAGTATAGGAGATAACTCTACCATTTTTTCTTATGCTATTGTAGGAGATATTCCTCAAGATATTTCTTACAAAAAAGATGAAATTATAAGCGGTGTTAATATAGGTAAAAATTCAGTTATTAGAGAATTTGTAACAATAAATTCAGGAACGCAAAAAGCAAATGGGTTTACAACTATAGGAGATAACGCTTTTATTATGGCATATTGTCATGTTGCACACGATTGTGTTTTAGGAAATAATATTATTTTGGCTAATAATGCAACTTTAGCAGGACACGTTGAATTAGGGGATTATGTTATTGTTGGTGGTTTAACTCCTATTCATCAATTTGTTAAGGTAGGAGAAGGTTGCATGATAGCCGGCGCGTCTGCACTTTCTCAAGATATAGTTCCTTTTTGTTTAGCTGAAGGAAATCGTGCGAGCATTAGAAGTCTTAATTTGGTAGGAATTAGAAGACGTTTTGATAAAGATGAGGTCGAAAGGTTAAATAGGGCTTATAAATTCTTATTTAATAAAGGCAATATTAAAGAAAATGCACAAGAATTATTAGAAAAAAATTTAAGTGAAAATGTAAATAAAATGTGTCAATTTATTTTAGAAACAAAGCGAGGAATACCTATTTATAAAAGGAAAAATAATGGCTAAGAAATGTAGCTTTTGCGATGAAATAGAGAGTTCACAAAGAAGAATACTCTCAAATGAGCATGATGATGCTTTTATTTGCGAGTATTGTGTTGAGGGAGCCTATAGTTTAATCTTTGGCGAAGAGAAGAATTTAAAAGAGGTAAATCAAAAAGAGGATAATTATTTTAAAGATTTAACTCCAAAAGAATTAAAAGCTTATCTTGATCGTTATGTTATAGGACAAGAAAGAGCCAAAAAAGTTTTTAGTGTTGGAGTTTATAATCATTACAAAAGACTTTTTAAAACACATTTAAGTGAGGATGATACAGAGTTATTTAAATCAAATATTTTATTGATAGGTCCTACAGGAAGTGGTAAAACTCTTCTTGCGCAAACTTTAGCAAAATTCTTAGATGTTCCTATAGCTATTTGTGATGCTACTTCTTTAACTGAAGCAGGATATGTAGGGGAGGATGTTGAAAATATTTTAACAAGATTATTACAAGCTGCTGATGGTGATGTAGAGCGTGCTCAAAAAGGAATAGTTTTTATTGACGAAATTGATAAAATTGCAAGAATGAGTGAAAACAGATCAATTACGCGTGATGTAAGTGGAGAAGGGGTGCAGCAAGCTTTGCTTAAAATTATTGAGGGTTCTTTGGTTAATATTCCTCCAAAGGGTGGTAGGAAACATCCAAATCAAGATTTTATCCAAATAGATACTTCTAATATCTTATTTGTTTGCGGTGGTGCTTTTGATGGTATCGAAACAATATTAAAAAGAAAATTAGGCGATAATGTTGTTGGCTTTTTTGATGATAAAAAAGAGAAAAATAAAAATTTAATGGAAAAAATTGAGCCTGATGATCTTGTGCATTTTGGACTTATACCTGAACTTATAGGACGTTTGCATATAATTACTTCCTTAAATGAATTAGATGAGGAAGATATGATAAGGATTTTAACTGAGCCTAAAAATGCTATTATTAAACAATATCAAAAACTTTTTGCCATTGATGGAGTAAGATTAAAATTTGAAGATGATGCTATAAGAGCAATAGCGCATTTAGCCTTAGAAAGAAAAACGGGAGCAAGGGGACTTAGAAGTATTATAGAGGAAATGATGACTGATTTAATGTTTGAACTTCCTGAATATAAAAATTATGATATTATCATCACAAAAGGCGTAGTTTGTGATAATGAAAAAGCTTTACTAATTAAAAAAACAGATAATAAAGGAAAAGAATGATACTTGATCAACTTATAGGATTTTTTTCTAGCGATATGGGAATAGATCTTGGCACGGCTAATACTTTAGTATTGGTTAAGGATAAAGGTATAGTAATCAATGAGCCTTCTGTAGTAGCAGTTGAGCGTGAAAGATATGGAAGTAAGGCTAAAATTTTAGCTGTAGGAAAAGAAGCTAAAGATATGGTAGGGAAAACCCCAGGTAACATAGAAGCCATTCGTCCTATGAAAGATGGAGTAATAGCTGATTTTGATATGACTGAAAAAATGATTCGTTATTTTATAGAAAAAACACATCGTAGAAAATCTTTTTTGCGTCCTAGAATTATTATTTCTGTTCCTTATGGTCTAACTCAAGTTGAAAGAAAAGCTGTTAGAGAGAGTGCTTTAAGTGCTGGTGCTAGAGAGGTATTTTTGATAGAAGAACCAATGGCAGCAGCTATTGGAGCAAATTTACCTATACAAGAACCAAAAGGAAACTTAGTTGTAGATATAGGCGGAGGAACTACTGAAATAGGGGTTATTTCTTTAGGTGGTCTGGTTATTTCAAAATCTATTCGCACTGCTGGAGATAAACTAGATATGAGTATAGTTAATTATGTAAAAGAAAAATATAATTTAATTATAGGTGAAAGGACCGGAGAAGAGATTAAAATTACTATAGGATCAGCTATTCAACTCATGAAAGAATTATCAATGGTTGTTAAAGGGCGCGATCAAGTAAGCGGATTGTTAAGTCGTATAGAACTTACAAGCGAAGATGTAAGAGAAGCCATAAAAGAACAGCTTAAAGAAATAGCAGATGCTTTAAAAATGGTGCTTGAAATGATGCCACCTGATTTAGCTTCAGATATTGTAGAAAATGGAGTTGTTTTAACAGGAGGTGGAGCACTTATTCGAGGACTTGACAAGTATCTAAGCGAGATTGTTCGCCTTCCAGTTTATATAGCTGATGAACCTCTTTTAGCTGTAGCAAAGGGAACAGGTAAAGCTTTGGAAGAAATTTCATTATTACAACAGCTAACTAATGAAGAGTAGAATACGTTATATTTTAATTTTAGCATTTTTAGTTTTTATCTCTTTTTATTATGGGGGAGTTATAAAAAAAAATATTCTTTGGATTAATGATGTAATAATTGGAAATTTTTACAATTTTAAAGAATACGTTTATAATAATATTTCAAAACATTTTAATCAAGCAGAACAGATTTCTTACTTAAAAAAAAGAAATCAAGAGCTTGAAAATTCGAGTATATTGGCTACTACTTTTGCCAATGAACTAAACCGTCTTTTAGAAGATAGAAATTCAACTCAATATTTTCCAAGAATTTCTTTGGTAAGGGCTATATCTTATGTGCAGATTAATGACTATAAAAGAGTATGGCTTGATTTGGTAAAAAATTATGAAAATAAAAATAGAGGTCTTATCTACAAGGGATTTACTGCAGGTATTTCTATAAATAAAGATGGACGCGTTATGGCTTTATTGCAAGGAGATGATCAATGCGTTTTTTCTGTTTATATTGGAAAAGATAAAGCTCCTGGATTGATTCAGGGTCGTAATGGAAAAATATATGTTAATTTTATTCCTAAATGGGCCAAAATTAAAATAGGAGATGAAATCGTCACAAGTGGTCTTGATGGGATATTTTTTGCAGGAATTCCAGTTGGAGTGATTACAAAAATCAATGATGAGGATATGTATCAAAGTGCAGAGATAGATCCATATGCTAAGATAAATATCCCAGCATATTTTTATATAGTAGATAATTTATGATTTATTTTTTAAAGCAATTAAAACACCTTCAATTATTTTTTTAATATCTCCATCTAATATATTATCAACTTGGGAAAAAGCTTTATTGGATCGGTTGTCTTTAACTTGTTGATAAGGAAAAAGTACATAAGATCTAATTTGATGTCCCCATCCTATTTCACTTTTTTCGTTTGAATTATTAGCATCTTGTTGTTTCATAAGTTCTAATTCATAAAGCCTTGATTTTAGCATTTTAAAAGCAGTAGCTTTATTTTTATGTTGGCTTCTATCGTTTTGACATTGCACTACAATTCCACTTGGCATATGAGTTATTCTAACAGCTGATTCTGTTTTATTAACATGCTGACCCCCAGCTCCACTTGCTCTATAATAATCAATTCTTATGTCTTTTTCTTCAATTTCAATCTCAATATCATCATCAAGTTCTGGACTTACCATAACGCTTGAAAAACTCGTATGACGACGTCCAGCACTATCAAAAGGAGAGGTTCTAACCAGACGATGAATTCCATTTTCAGCTTTTAAATAACCATAAGCATTTTCACCCTTAACTAGAAAACTAACATCTTTAAGTCCTGCCTCATCACCTTCTTGAAAATCTAAAGTTTCAACCCTAAAACCTTCTCTTTCGCAAAATCTTAAATACATTCTATAAAGCATACTTGCCCAATCATTACTTTCTGTTCCACCAGCTCCTGGATGAATAGAGACTATGGCGTTTTTATTGTCATTTTCTCCACTTAAAAGCATAGAAATTTCAAGACTTGTGATAGTATCTTCTAGCTTTGGGGCATCATCAAATAAAGATTTTAAAATTTGTTCATCATTTTCGTCATTAGCTAAATCAAAAAGTTCGCTAGCATCATTAACTGCATTGAAAGCATTTTCATAGTTTTTTAACAGATTAGAAATTTTTGTTTTTTCTTTGCCTATAACACCTGCTTGTTTAATATCGCTCCAAAAGCTTGGAGAGTTTTCTAATTTTTCTATTTCTTCAAGACGTTTTTTTATATCATCTGGTTTTATAATAGAGGCGATATTATTAACTTTATTTTTAAGAGTTTTAATAAGTTCATTAAATTCATAATTATCCATAAAATTCTTTCTTGATATTTATAAAATTTTTATAATTTTATCAAAAAATTAAAAATTTTTATTTTAAGTTTTAAATATTTAGTTATTAAATAATACTTGGCAATCGATTTTTTTAAATAAATAAAATTATCTAAAATTATAATTTATTCTTTTTAAATTCTCTCTTCAACCTAGGCACATCTTTGAATATAAATTTGATATACCCCCCCCCATACCAATTTTTATTAGCCTGTATTAAAGCCTCTCCTAATTTATAAGTAAAACATTCTTTTTCTTTTAAGGCTTCATTGTAATCAGGATAAGTTTCTAAACTAGGCAAGGCTAAGTTTGGATCTTGTTTTATTTTTTCTTCATAGATTTTTTGTTCAAATTTATGTTTATCTTTTATATAAGATAATACATAAGGCATTCTTATGAAGCCAAATATACTTTTTGAATTTTCTATTAAAGCTTGTCCTAATTTATAAGATAAGTGATTATGAATTCTTGCTTTTGCTGAATTAAGCTTAGATAGTTGAATCTTTAAGGTATTAATTTGATTTTGCAAGAATGTTTGCTTGATTGGATCCATTCTGCATATATATTCCTCTAATATATCTTTTATAAATACAACATTAGGATATAGGTGGGTAAAATCTAAAGTTTTTTTTATGACAATATCATTTAGATTATTATCAATTGTAATGCTATCATAATTCTTGATTAGCATAACCGAAATTATATCATAATAATTAACTTTACCTTCTTCGTGAAGATATAAATGTGTATAATTATCTATTTTGTTATTTTCATAAAAATTCATAAAAGCATTGTAGTGATAAGAAGTTCCAAAAATATATTTAAAATTTTTACCTTTTAATATAAGACTTGATGTAGTATTTAAATAATCCTCCCATGGTTTACCTTTTAGTCTTAAATCTCCATGAGTCCAAGAGTGTACAGCAATTATGCTATATCCGACAAGATTTAGAGGAAATATTAATTTATCGCCTTTTTGTATTCTATAGCATATTTCTTTGTGAAGCAAATCGGATATTTTTAGTTTTCTGTTTTTGCTATCATAGTTATAAAATTCATAAGGATATAAAATTTTAATATCATAATCATATTTAAATTGATTTTTTAAAGGTAATGCAAAATTATCAAAATTAAATTCAGCAATATTTTTTCCAAGTTGATGCATAATAGAAAACATTTGGTGTCTAGTTTCTGGCATATTATCCATATAAAATTTCATAATATTTTTAGATAAATATAGTTGTTGAACATCTATCAAATTAAAATTAAATTTATTACAGCAATATCTATGACCATTGTTAATTTTTTCGACCATAGTCAACAAATTTTCATTTTCTAGAAGAGGGAGTAAAAGAACCAATATTTTTTTATTCAATTTTGATAACTCTTGATAAGTTAGAAATATATTTTTAAGAATTTGCTTTTCATAATATAAATTAGAAAATTGGACATTTTGCACTACATCAATAATATTAGATTCAATGATAATCAAATCTGCTTTTTTAATATTCTCATAATTAGACTTCTTGTGTATTGCATAACAAATATGTAATATACTGGCGCCCCCCAAAGATAAATTTTTTAAATTAATATTTTTTTGATTTAAGCCAGCTCTTAGGCCATTGAAAATTAAAGAATTGCTAGCTCCAATTAAAATTACATTTTTCATATAAAAACCTTAATTAGTTTAATTTTGATAAAAGTTTATTCTATTGATATTTTAATTAAGATATTCTATAATTATATAGAAATTGATTATTTTATTAAAAGGTATTACTTTAATGAAACAGAAAATTCAAACTTTAATAATAAATGCATTACTTAATTATGGAAATGATTATGAAATTGAAGAATTAAAATCTGTCAATTCTGAAACAAAACTTTATAATGGGCTAGGTGGATGTTTGGATTCTTTAGCTTTAGTTAGCTTAGTTTCAGATTTAGAAGAAATGTTAAGTGAAGAGTTTAATAAAGAGATTATCTTGGCAGATGAAAAAATGATGAGTTCTAAAAATTCTCCATTTAAAGACGTGAATTCTTTAGCAGAATATATTGTACAAAAAATTGAAGAATAAGATGCAAAAAATTATTGTTATAACTGGAACTAGAAAAGGTATAGGTAAAGAGCTTAGTGAACATTACTTAGAAAAAAATTATATTGTTTGTGGGTGTTCAAGAGGTAAGACTAGCATAAATCATCTAAACTATAGACATTTTGAATTAGATGTTAGTGATGAAATATCAGTTGTTAATATGATTAGAAATATCAAAAAAGAATTTAAAAAAATAGATATATTAATTAATAATGCAGGCATAGCCTCAATGAATCATTTATTAACAACTCCCCATAAAAGTGTAGAAAATATTTTTAATACTAATTTTTTTGGTAGTTTTTTATTTATAAGAGAAGTAGCTAAAATTATGAGTCAAACTTATAAAAAGGAAAATATTTCTATGCCATATAGAATTATTAATTTTTCCACAGTAGCTACTCCTTTAAGATTAGAAGGTGAAGCTATATATGCTGCTTCAAAAGCAGCTATTTGTAGTCTTACTCAAATTTGTGCCAAAGAATTAAGTCCTTTTGGTATCACTTGTAATGCCATAGGCCCTACTCCGGTTCCAACAGATCTTATAAAAAATGTCCCTAAAAATAAAATTGATGATTTGTTAAATAAACAAGCTATAAAAAGATTTGGTGAAGTTAAAGATGTGATTAATGTTATTGATTTTTTTATAGATGAAAAGAGTAATTTTCTGACAGGGCAAATTCTTTACTTGGGTGGTGTTAATGGCTGAATTTAATAATAATTTTTTAAAAAAGATATTTAATTTAGAATACCAAGATCATCATGCTTTAATTTATGAAAATAAATATTATACTTATAAACAATTGCGCGAAAATACTCTTGATAAAATTGAAATTTTAAAAAGTAATGCTAATAGTAAATTAATAGTAATTATAGGAGATTATGATTGCGATAGCGTAGCTCTGCTCTTAGCTTGTATAGAATTAAACAAAATTGCTATTCCTTTAATTGATGAAAAAGAAATTGATAATAAATTAAAAGAAATCAATTGCGATATCCTATTTAAGTATGGACAGATAAGTTTTAATAATCAACAAAATGATTTAGGTCAACATAGAATTATTGAAAAATTAATAAGTCAAAATAAGGCAGGTTTAATTTTGTTTTCGAGTGGTAGCACTGGAAAACCGAAAGTGATTGTCCATGATTTACAAAGAATGCTTAATTTTTATATTGACAAAAAATACAAATATATCAATATACTTCTTTTTTTAATGTTTGATCATATTGGTGGATTAAATACTTTATTAAATTGTTTAAGCATGAATGCTTGTGGTATAGCAGTAAAAGATAGAAAAAATGTTAATTTATTGGCAAAAAGTATAGAAAAGTATAAAATATCGCTATTACCGGCTTCTCCATCTTTACTTAACTTATTCTTAATTTCTAATATGGCCGAGCAATATGATTTAAGTTCTTTAAGACTAGTTACTTATGGAACTGAGAAAATGCCTGAAACTTTATTGGAAAAATTAAAAATAGCATTTCCCAAGGTTAAATTTCTTCAAACATTTGGAACAAGTGAAATAGGCATAACTCAAACAAAAAGTTATAAAGATTTTATTAAGCTCGAAAATGTTGATTATAAAATTATTGATAATGAACTTTTTATAAAGAGTAATACTCAAAGCTTAGGTTATTTAAATGCTGATAATTCTGTTTTCGATAATGAAGGATATTTCAGAACTGGAGATTTAGTTGAAGTTACTCATGAAAATGGTGAAGAATATATTAAAATCATAGGTAGAAACAAAGAAATGATTAATATTGGTGGAGAGAAAGTTTTACCCCAAGAAGTTGAAGGTGTGATTTTACAAATTCCTTTTATTCAGGACTGTTTAGTATATTCTCAAAAAAATCCTATCACTGGGCAAGCAGTATGCGCTAAAATAGTTTTAAAGCAAGAAAAAATATTAAGCCCTTTGGAACTTAAAAAGCAAATTAGATTATTTTGTAAAGATAAGTTAGCAAATTATAAAATTCCTATTAAAATAGAGATTGTTGAAAGACTAGAATTTAGTGAAAGATTTAAAAAAATAAGAAAATATTGATTTTTTAAGTTATATTTTTAAAAAAATATAAACTTATTTATTCTTTTTAAATTCTCTCTTCAACCTAGGCACATCTTTGAATATAAATTTGATATACCCCCCCCCCATACCAATTTTTATTAGCCTGTATTAAAGCCTCTCCTAATTTATAAGTAAAACATTCTTTTTCTTTTAAGGCTTCATTGTAATCAGGATAAGTTTCTAAACTAGGCAAGGCTAAGTTTGGATCTTGTTTTATTTTTTCTTCATAGATTTTTTGTTCAAATTTATGTTTATCTTTTATATAAGATAATACATAAGGCATTCTTATGAAGCCAAATATACTTTTTGAATTTTCTATTAAAGCTTGTCCTAATTTATAAGATAAGTGATTATGAATTCTTGCTTTTGCTGAATTTGGATTTATCATGGTAAGTTTAGGCATTATTGCATTTATTTTTATACCCATTTGTTTGGCTAGTTTTTTATTTTGTAATTTTTTAAAGATTAAATCTTGCTCTAGGTTTGCTAATTCTAAGTTCGTTTTTTGGTTAATTTTTAAATTTTGCTGACTTAGATCAGAAATTTGTTTTTGCAAAGGAGCTAATTTTCTTGAATCCATTATGGCGCAATACTCATCAATAATTTCTTTATAAAATTTTATAGGTGGGATTAAATGATTAAAATCATATTCTTTTTTTATTGTTATTTTTTCATAAGCTAGAATTTCAAAATTTGTGGTTTGAGAATAAGGAATATAATCATTTTTAACAAGAAAAAAACTAATAAAATTCATACTAGAATTTAAAAGTGGTTTAAATTTCATATTAGGTTTTATGCTTAAATCATCAAAGTGGGTAAAATTGGTAAAACCAAGACGAGAAAAGTTAATTCCCCATTCTATCTCTTTTTTATTTATAAATTTAAATTTGCCTTTAGAATCCCAAAAATGAATCCCTATGATTTTATAATCATTATATTTTTGATCAATTTCTAATTCATCATCGTGATCTATAAATAAACATTCTTCTTTAAAGCTTGAATTTTCTTTGATGAAGCACTCTTTAGAAAGTTTTTTACTAAAATATTTAGCTTTAATAATTTTAAAAGTAGGATTATTATAAGGAAAATTATTTTTTTTAGGTTCTAAAAACTTATGAAAATTATTTGCTATATTTTCTCCTAAAGTTCTCATAACAAAATCAAAATCATGAGCACCATCTCTTAGGGCTTGAAAAGTATAAAGTAAATTGGTTTTGATATAAAATTCTTGCAAATCTATAACATTGAAACCATATTTATTAGCTAGTTTTTTATGAAAATTATTAATACTTTTTATACATATTTCATTCAACCAAGTTTGAGGAGTGGGAGTTATAAAAACTATAATTTTTTTATTTAAATGAAAAAGCTCTTTATAAAACCAATCAATAATTTCAAAAGAATATTTTAAACTGTTTATATTATTATATATTCCTATATCATTGACATTGGAAGAAGTTATGATTAAATCAGAGTTTTTTAAAATTTCATAATTCCTTTTTAATTCATAAAGGTTTTGTAAAGCTGAAGTTTCTCCAAGAGCAAGATTACTTACTTTAAATCCTTTTTTTCTTAAACCTACTTGAATACCATTAACCATTACAAAAGCACTGCCACCAAGTAAAACTATATTTTTATTTAACATTAAATTTCTCACTAATCTTTGATATAATTTTGGCGTCGGATTATATCAAAAAAAAAAAAAATAAAAGTAGGGAAAATGCCAAAACTTTATCTTTTATCTTTGGGTTGTAATAAAAATTTAGTTGATAGTGAAATTATGCTAGGTCGTTTAAGCGAGTATGAAATTTGTGATGAACCAAATAAAGCAGATGTGATTATTGTTAATACTTGTGGGTTTATTGAAAGTGCTAAAAAAGAAAGTATAGAAGCGATTTTAAATTTACATGAACAAAGAAAGAAAAATTCCCTTTTAGTGGTTACAGGTTGTTTGATGCAACGCTACCGCCAAGAGCTTATGAAAGAACTTCCAGAAGTTGATCTTTTCACAGGCGTGGGTGATTATGAAAGAATTGATGAGATGATACTAAAAAAAACAAATTTATTTTCAAGTTCAACTTATTTGCAAAGTGAAAATTCTAAACGCATTATCACAGGATCAAATTCTCATGCTTTCATAAAAATCGCCGAAGGATGTAATCAAAATTGTTCTTTTTGTGCTATCCCAACTTTTAAGGGCAAACTAAAATCACGTGAAATTTCAAGCATAGTAAAAGAAGTTGAAGATTTAGTAAAAAAAGGTTACAAGGATTTTTCTTTTATTGCTCAGGATACAAGCTCGTATTTATATGATAAAGGGCAAAAAGATGGACTTATTCATTTGATCGAAGAGATAGAAAAGATAGAAGGCATAAAAGCAGCTAGAATTTTATATCTTTATCCTACAAGTGTGAGCAAAATTTTAATACAACGCATTATTGACTCTAAGATTTTTGTGAATTATTTTGATATGCCTTTACAACATATCAGTGATAATATGCTTAAAGTTATGAGAAGAGGAATGAATTCTGAAAAACTTAAAGAAATATTAACTTTAATGAGAAATGCTAAAGATAGCTTTTTAAGAACAGGTTTTATTGTAGGACATCCTGGTGAAAGCGATGAAGATTTTAATGAGCTTTGTGAATTTGTAAAAGATTTTGGTTTTGATAGAATAAGTGTTTTTGCTTATTCTAAAGAAGAGGATACCGCTGCTTTTAATATGGAGCAAATTCCTTTTAAAACTATAAATTCAAGACTTAAAAAAATAGAAAAAATTGTAGATAAAGTGATAAATGAGAGTTTTAAAAAAGAAGTAGGTAAGAGACGCTTAGTGGTTTGCACAGGAGAAAGTAGCGAGGGTGAATTTTTTATTGCTGGAAAAGATTTAAGATGGGATAGGGAAATTGATGGAGAAATCCTTATCAATGAAAGCGAATGTGGAAATTTAGAAATGGGGCAAATTTATGAGTGTGAAATTTTACAAAGCGTTGATAAAAAACTTATTGCAAAAGCTTTGAAAAAATATGCAGATTAAAGAGGAAATTTTAGAATTTTTAAGAAAAGGTAAAAATTTATTAGCTTTTTCTTATGGAAGTGATTCTACCGCACTTTTTTATTTTTTGATGCAAGAAAAAATTGAATTTGATCTTGCTATGATCAATTATAAAACAAGAAAAAATAGCGATTTAGAAGAAGATGAAGCTAAAAAACTTGCTTTTAAATTTAATAAACAAATTTTTACTATTTCAGCTCCCTTTTTTAAAAATAATTTCGAGCAAAATGCAAGAACTTTTCGTTATGATTTTTTTGAAAAGATTTGTTTTAAATATCATTATAATAATCTCATTTTAGCTCATCATTTAAACGATCAACTAGAATGGTTTTTAATGCAGCTTTCGCGTGGAGCAGGGGTGATAGAGCTTTTAGGAATGAGTGAATTTGAAAAATGTAAAAATTATAATCTCTTGCGCCCTTTGCTCTTTACTTCTAAAAATAAAATTTTAAGCTTTTTAAATAAAGAAAATATCAAATACTTTAATGATGAAAGCAATGAAAATGAAAAATATTTTAGGAATTATATTAGAAAGCATTTTTCAAATGATTTTGTAAAGGAATTTGAAGAAGGTTTAAAAAAAAGTTTTAAGTATATTCAAAAAGATAAAGAAAAACTTTTTGATATAGAAAAAATAAAAGAATTTAAAGATCTTTTAATTTGCCCAAGAGATGAAGGCTATATTGCAAAGGCTGTAAAAATTCAAGGAATTGTTTTAAGTGCAGCCCAAAGAAAAGAGGCTTTAAAGGGTAATTGTATTTTAGGTGGAAAAATAGGTGTGGTTTATAAAGATAAAAGTGCTATTGTATTTAAGCACGAAATTTGTGAAAAATTACCTAAAAAATTTAAAGAAGAATGTAGAATTTTTAAAATCCCAAGGCTTTTAAGGGCTTATTTATATAATCATCATATAAGCCCTTCAGATTTTATTTTGCAATTTTAAAATTCTTTGATAACTTAGATGAGTAAGAAAAATTATAAAAAAAACTTGTAAAAATATACCCAAAAGCGGTAAAGTTGAAAGCAAATAAAAACAAAGTGTGCTGAATTTAAACTCTAAAGGAGAGAATTTATTTTGAAAAAAATTAAAATTTTCCCTGTCTAAAACAGAGCTTGTAACATCTAATATTAAAAGTTTATGAAATAGATAATAAAATACAAGATAATAAATAAAAAGATTTATAAAAGGTAAAAATAAAAAAAGAGTACATAGCATAAAAAATGCTATAAATTTTAGAAATATTTTTAAAAATTCAAAAATGATTTTTATAAAAGAAATTTCATTTTTTATTTCATAATGATAATATTTTGAGTTGATTTCTTTAACAATAAAAGGTGTTAAAAAAGATGTGATAAAAAGTGCTAAAAAAACAGAAGCAAAAATAATAACAAGACTAGAAAATAAAATACTTATAATCGCTATAATAACCTGCATAAAATGAAAAGCATAAAGCCATGCCCAAAAAGAATTTTCATCTATACTAAATAAGGTATTAAAATAATTAAATAAGAATGAAAATCCAAAAATAACTAAAATACTTACAAATAAAAAACTAAAAAGAAGTGGAATAAAAGCATATTTTAAAAATTTAATACTTAAAAAATCTTTTAAGGCAAGTTTAAAAATGAGCATTATTTGACTTTTTTATAGTATTCTTCAAGACTTTGATAGATTTCTTTATAATCAAATTTATTCTCTAAAATTTCATTTAAAATTTCGTTATCTTCTTTACCATTCCAATTTTTTTTATAACTTCCTTCTTTATAACCATGTTCTTGTCTAAAGATATTTAAAATGTTTTTACCTATATAAGTTTTATAAAGACTTTCTAAATTTAAACCACACTTAATAGCTAAAGCAAAATAATTTGATAAAAGAGTATATAAGCGTAGATTAAAACCACTACACTCATGAATTAGTAATTCAATGTCATTTAAAATATTATAAGTATCGCTCTCATTAGGCTTCATTTTTTCTTTAGAAAAGTCTTGAAAAATACTTATAGAGCTAATTTCCATAGCAATATTGTTATAATTTTTGTCGTTTTTATACTTTTCAAGTAAAAGACTAAGAATAAAATGCCAAATATCTACTAGTTCAATATGGACATTATTCCAGTCAGTTGATGAGGCGATATTTTTCCAATGCTTCCAAGCAAAGGAGTCTATAAGCTCTGCACATTCCATATAAATACAACGCCTCCAACTTATAAGCTTGCCTTCTTTAGTATAACCATTTTCCCATCCAATACCATTTGTTTCATCATTTAGTTTTTGTTGAAGTTCTAACATATTTTTTAGTATTTCTATTGTCTGCATAATTTTCTTTCTTAAATTTTTATATAATTATACTAAAAAATATATTTTAAATTTTTGAAAGTAAATAATGCAAAAAGAGTTAATTTTAGCCTCAAGAGATGATGGGTTAGGAGAAAGATTAAGAGCTATTTTGAATGCACTTTATATTGCTAAGCGTTTGAATTTTGATTTTGGTTTTATATGGCACCCTTTAAATGCTAGTGAAACTGAAGTAGCTAAAAATAAATTAGCTCCTGTTGTTGTTCCTTGTGTAGACGAAATTTTTTCTAAAGAATTTATACAAAAGTATTCTTATAATGGTATTTTTGAAAATCGTATGGATGAATTTGGCAAATTTAAGAGAAAAAGCATAAATTCTTTAAAAGATACAAAAGTTTTAAATTTCCCAATTCACGCTACACAAAAGCGTCTTGATACAATTTTTAATGATTTAGATACTAAAGAATATAAATTAAATTTGATTAAAATCTGGCAAGAGCTTGATTTTGCTCCTAAAATAAAAGAAATTTTAAAAAAAGCTGAAGAAAAAATTATAAATTTAAAAGAAAATATAACAACGAGTGATAAGATTTGTGTTTTACATATAAGAGCAGGAGATGCTATTTTTTTAAATGAATTTCAAAGACAAATTATAAGGCCCAATATTTTTGCAAGAGCTCTTAATTTTACTCTTGCTATAGAGATTATCAATAAAGAATTAAAAAATAATAATGCCATTATAGTTTTTAGCGATGATTTATCTTTGCTTGAATGTTTTAAAAATGAACTTCCAACTTTATTAAATCTTAATCAAACACAAAAAAAGAAATTATTTTTTTCTATAGATTTTTGTGACGAAAAAGATTATGCTTATAAAGCTTTATATGAAAATGCTTTAATGTCTTGGAGTGATAAAATTTATTATACTAAAACTTCAGGTTATGCAAATTTGGCTGTTTTAACTGGAAAATATAAAGAAGATATTGGAATTTATGAGTATTTTAGCAATGAAGATCAATATGAAATTATTCAAAAATATTTAGATCAAATCAATGTTCATTCTTTTCATAAATCTTTTGTTTGTTTTCATGGTTTTAGACTTGCTAAAATTTTAAAAAAGTCTTTAGAGGAGATAAAATTTTGGCTTAAAAAAGCCCATTTTTATAATCCAAATAACGATGCCTTTCATCTTTTATGGATAGAAATTCTATTTAAAGAAAAGCGAATTAAAGAAGTAAATGAGTATATTGCAAATTTGCTTATACAAAGAGAAAGTGCATTTTTAGAGACTTTATTTTGTGATAATACAAGATATTATTATGATTTTATGTTTGATTATTTTTTAAAGTATGCTAAAAAAGGTTTTGAAAATATTGATTATATCGCAAGTGCGATCGCTTTAAATTTGGGTTGCAAAGAACTTTTTGAATTTTATTTTAAGGATATTAAAGGAAAATTTAACACACCTTTTGATTTTGGAAAAAATTTAGGTGCTGAGTTTTTAATGAAAAATCATTTAAGCTATAAATTAGGCGAGGCTATGGTAAAAAACTCTTTTGCCTTAAAAACCTTGCTTAAAAATCCTTTGGATTTATTGATAATATATTTACAGTTTAAAAAAGATAAATTTAAGCATATTAGATCTTTATCTTCTTATAAAGATCATGAAAAGGCTTTAAAATTTGTAAAAGTTCATCCTTATTATAAAATAGGTTATGCTTTAATCAAAGCGCAAAAAACTTGGCATAAGGATGGATATTTTATTTTTATAAAAGAGCTTAAAAAATTGCTAAAGAATACAAAGAAGAAAGAAAAAAATTAAAGAGAAATTTATAATATATTTTTAAATTAAAAACAATAATCAACTCACAAACTCTTGCCTTAAGCAAGAGTATTAAGCATAAAGATTAAGATTATTTTCTGTGTTATTTTTATTTTCTTTGGCTATTTCTTGTTGTTTTTCAAGTTGTTTTTTCATTTGTTCTAAAACTTCATTTAAAAGCTTTTTACTATCTTCAAGCATTGAAGCATTTGTTTCTGTGCTTGGAGTTTGATTTTTATTAAGTAAATTTTGCAATTTGTTGGTAAAATTGTTCATAATAGCATTTTGATGATTCTCATCATTTGGAGTTGGCAAGACATTTGCTATTTGCATTGCACTAGTAATAAGTTCTTTTGGGTTTAACTCTCCTACTTTACTTTTACTTAAGAAATCTTGTATCATTGGTTCAACTTCTTTCATAGCATCTTTGATTTCATTTAAATCATTTTGAGTAAGTTTTGAACCTTCAAAGCTAAAACTAAAACCATATTGACGTTTTAAATTTAAATTTTTACCTTCTTCGTTATTATAGTTTATACTTTGGTTATCATACATAGAAAAAGTAAGATGCTTACCGCTTTTTGTCGTATAATCCATAGAAAAATTTTGACTTTTACTTGCACTAAGTTCCATTTTGAACTCCTTTTATAGTGGACTTTAGTTTTAGATCGGATTTTTTTAAATTTATTTTAGTATAATTTTCTATGGATCAAAGAATTATAGATTTTTTACAAAATAATGAAATTTTAAGTTTTGCAATGCAAGATAGCGAAGAAGTTTATATTGCTAATGCTTTTTATGTTTTTGATACTTTTGATTTTTCTTTTATCATCGCTTCTGATCAAAGCACCAAACATATAAAACTTTCTATTATTAACCCTTGTGTGGCAGTGAATGTTTATCAAGGTAAAAAAATTGCTTTATTAAAAGGAGTTCAAATAAAGGCTAAATTCATAAATGCTACCAAAGAACAAGAAAAGCTTTATTATCAAAAATTTCCTTTTGCAAAATTTCAAAAAGGTATAAGAATTTATGCTTTATATATTTTATGGACTAAATTCACTGATAATACCTTAATGTTAAATAAAAAAATTGAATTTCAAAGAAATTGATTAACAAAAAATATATTATAATTTTTTAAAATTTATAAAATAGAGAAAATAGATGTTAAATGTTATTTATGCTCTTTTTTTTAGAGAGTTAAAAACAAGATTTGGTGCAAACAGACATTTGGGATATATTTGGGTTGTAGGGGAGCCCATGTCTGTTATTTTGGTTATTACAACAATTGTAACTATTATTAGAGAGTATCATCATCAAGTAATGCCAGAAGGAATTTCTATTTTTATGTTTTTAATTTCTGGTATTATGCCCTTTTTTATGTTTAGAAGTATAGCCAATCAACTTATGAATGGCGTAGGGGCAAATTTAGCTTTATTTGCTTATAAACCTGTAAAACCAATTCATGTATTTATTGCTAGGACTTTGCTTGAATTTTGTATTTATTTTGTGATTTTTATCGTTGTTTTATTTTTTGCGGGTTGGTTTTTTCATTTAAATGTTTTGCCAAGACATTTATTAGATGTTGCTTTTTGTATTTTTTTATTGATGTGCTCAGGTTTTGCACTAGGAATTTGTTTTGCGATTATTTATCATTTTTTTGAACCTTTAAGAACTTTACTTACTTATTTTAGTATTGTTTTTTATTGGACCTCGGGTATTGTTTTTCCTACTTGGCTTATGCCTAAACCTTTACTTGATGTGTTTTATTATAATCCTTTGCTTCATATTATGGAGCTTTTAAGGTATAATTTTTTTGATAATTATCCTTTATATGAAGATTGTAATTATGAGTATCCTATTTTTTGTATAGCTATTGTACTTTTTATAGGATTATTTTTTTATTATTACAATAGACAAGCTCTAACAGCAGCGAAAAGACAATGATAAAGCTTATAAATTTAACTAAATCTTATCCTTTATTTAATGGTCAAAGGCATTATATTTTTAGAGATTTTACTTTTGAATTTCCTGAAAATTGTAGTATTGGTTTAATGGGTTATAATGGAGCTGGAAAATCAACACTTATGAGACTTTTAAGTGGTGCTGAGCTTCCAGATAGTGGAAAAATTATAACTAATAAAAAGTTATCTTGGCCTTTAGGATTAAATGGTGCTTTTCAGGGTTCTTTAACTGCTAGAGATAATGTTAAATTCGTAGCAAGGGTTTACGGTTATAGAGGAGAGAAACTTAAAGAAAAAATTAAATTTGTAGAAGAATTTGCAGAACTTGGAAAATTCTTTAATGAACCTATGAAAACTTATTCTTCAGGTATGCAAGCTAGAATTGCTTTTGGGCTTAGTATGGCGTTTGACTTTGATTATTATTTAATTGATGAAGCTGGAGCGGTTGGAGATCCGAAATTTAGAGAAAAAAGTATAAAACTTTATAGAGAGAAATTAAGCCAATCTAAAGTTATTATGGTTTCTCATAATATTGCCGAAATTAAACAATGGTGTGATAAAATTATTTTTATGGAAAATGGAAAAATTACAGTTTATGATGATATCGAAGAAGGTATAGCTGTTTATCAAGGAAAAGCTTAATGGAAGAAAAGAAAAGTTTGTTAGAAAAAATTAAAGATTTAAGTATATTTGATTCTTTTAAAATCGTTTGGTTTTTAATGATTTTTGTTGTGATTTATTATATTTTAATAGCAGCTAATCGTTATGTAACAACTATGAGTTTTGATGTAAGATCAACAAGTAGTGGTAGTATTCAAACAAGTGGAATTTTATCTTTGCTTTCTAGTACTTCTGTGTCAAATGAGGATATTAAATATTTAAAAGGTTATATTTATTCTTCTGATATGCTTAATTTATTGGAACAAAAAATTAAAATAAAAGAACTCTATGCAGATCAAAATATAGATTTATTTTATAAATTATGGGAATCAAGTTCCAATGAAGCTTTTTTAAGATATTATCAAAATCGTATAAAGATCCATACAGATGATAAAACAGGTCTTTTAAATATCGAAGTAGAAGGTTTTACTCCAGAATCCTCATATTTGATTGCAAAAACAATTATGGAAGAGAGCGAAAAATTTGTAAATGAAGTTTCTCATAAAGCAGCAAGAGATCAAATGATATTTGCAGAAAATGAGGTGGTTAAATTTAAAGAAAGACTTCAAAAGGCACAGAATAATTTAATTTCTTTTCAAAATAAATATGGAGTTTTTGATCCTTTAAAACAGGCTGAAAGTAAGGCGAATTTAATTGCACAAATAGAAGCTAATTTAGCACAAAAAGAAGCTAGACTTTTAACTTTACAAAGCTATATGAATGATAGTGCCCCAGAAATTATTACCTTAAAGGCTGAAATTGTAGCAATTAAGAAGCAACTTAATAAAGAGCAAGCTAAAATTTCATCTAATACCTCAAGTAAAAAGTTAAATGATTTAGCAGCTAAATTTCAAGATCTAACTATAGAAGTAGGCTTTGCAGAAGAAGCTTATAAAACAGCTTTGAAAGCTTATGAGAGTGCTAGAATAGAAGCTCTAAGAAAGATAAAACAATTAGTTGTGATACAAAATCCAAGTAAACCCCAAAGTGCAAAGTATCCAGAAAGGATTTATGATATTGTTACAGCATTTATAGTTTTATCTTTAGCATATGGGATTCTTAAATTTGTTAAAATGATTATAGAGGAGCACAAATACTAAAATGAAAAAAATATTTATATTACTTATTTCATTTATTTTTTCTTTTGCAGCAGTAGACATATCTCAAATTGTTGCAAGTGAGAATAATACTCCAGTTTTTGAACAGAATGTATCTTCGGCATATCCTAGGGATATAGAAAATAATTCAAGTACTATTTTAATGGGACAAACAGTTATTCCTCTTGTTTTTGGAGCAGAACTTTTTAATGGAAATTTTAAAAATTTTACTCAAAGGGTTTATAATCCTGATTATAAAATTGCAGTCGGAGATCAAATAAGCTTAAAAATTTGGGGAGCTGTTGAATTTTCTCAAATTTTAGTAGTGGATTCTCAAGGTAATATTTTTATTCCAAAAGTAGGGGCTATTAATTTATTGGGAGTAAAAAATAGTGCTTTAGTTTCTGTGATTAAATCTAAGGTAAGTCGTATTTATAAAAATAATGTTTTTGTTTATGCGGATATGAATGCTTATCAGAATGTTTCTGTTTTTGTTACAGGAAGCGTTAATGCTCCAGGTCTTTATCAAGGATTAAGCTCTGATTCAATTATTCAGTATTTAGATAAAGCACAAGGTATCAATTTAGAATATGGAAGTTTTAGAAATGTACAAATTTTAAGAAATAATGAAGTAATTAAAAATATAGATTTATATGATTTTCTTCTAAAAGGAAAAATGGAACTTTTTCCTTTTAGAAGTGGAGATGTAATTTTAGTTGGAAATGTTCAAAAATATGCTTTTGTAAGCGGAGATGTTCAAAAACCTTTTCGTTTTGAGCTTGGAGATGATATTAAAACTTTAAGTGATTTAGCTAAAATTGCTGGAGCTAAACCTATAGTAACAAATGCTATTGTAAAAACATATGCAGATGATCATAAACTTGATGTTCATTCTTATAATAAAATGCAATTTGAAAAAGTTATTTTAAGAACGGGTGATGAGGTTGAATTTCAGCCAGAATATGTTTCACAAAATATTAGTATATCTATAAAAGGGGAACATGATGGTTTAAGTACTTTGGTGATACGAAGAGGAGCTACATTAAAAGATGTTTCAAGGCTTATAAAAGCAAATAGTCAATCAGATATAAATTCTTTGCAAATTTTTAGAAAAAGTGTTGCTAGAACGCAAAAAGAGCTTATCAAGGCACAACTTAAAGAACTTGAAACCTTAGCTTTAACTAGTACTTCTGTTACTCCACAAGGTGCAGCTATACGTGCTCAACAATCAAGAACTATTTTAGAATTTATACAAAGAGCAAAACAGGTAGAACCTAGAGGACAAATTGTTATAGATGATGTGAAAGCTTATGATGCTATTACTTTAGAAGATGGAGACATTGTAAATGTCCCAAGTAAAAACAATCTTATTATAGTCCAAGGAGAAGTATCTTTGCCAGGTGCATTTGTTTATACTAAAAAAGAGGATTTAAAATTTTATATTGATCAAGCAGGAGGTTATGGAGATAGGGCAGACACTTCTAAAGTTCTGGTTATAAGAATCAATGGCAAAGCTGAAAAATATCACAATGGCATGAAAATAGAAGCAGGAGATTCTATTTTGGTATTACCAAAAATAGAAAGTGAAAATTTGCAAATCTTTAGTATGCTTACTCAAATTCTTTATCAAATTGCTATTGCAACTAATGTTGTGTTAAAAATATAGGAATAAAAATGTTAAATAGTATTGAAATTGCTAAAGAGGTTTTTAAAACAGAAGCAGAAGCCATTGGACATTTATCTAAAAATTTAGATGATAATTTTACTAAGGCAATTGATCTTATATTAAATACTAAGGGTCGTTGTGTTGTTAGTGGAATGGGTAAATCAGGTCATATAGGAGCAAAAATAGCTGCAACTTTAGCAAGTACTGGAACACCTAGTTTTTTTATCCATCCTGGAGAAGCTTTGCATGGTGATTTAGGTATGCTTACTTGTGATGATGTTTTAATTGCTATTTCAAATTCTGGGGAAACTGAAGAGCTTTTAAAAATTGTTCCTGTGATAAAAAGAAGAAAAATTCCTCTTATAGTAATGAGCGGAAATTTAAAATCAACCTTGGCAAAACAAGGAGATATTTGTTTAAATATTTCTATCACCAAAGAAGCTTGTCCTTTAAATCTTGCTCCTATGTCTTCAACAACTGCAACTTTGGTTATGGGAGATGCTTTAGCAGCGGCTTTAATGAAAGCTAGAAATTTTAAACCAGATGATTTTGCACTTTTTCATCCAGGCGGAAGTTTAGGACGTAAGCTTTTAACAAAAGTTAAAGATCTTATGGTTTCAGAGAATCTTCCAATAGTTCATCCTGAAACTGAATTTAATGATCTTGTTAATATAATGACATCTGGAAAATTAGGGCTTTGTATAGTATTAGAAGATGAAAAGCTTGTTGGTATTATCACTGATGGAGATTTGCGTCGTGCTTTAAAAGCTAGCGATAAACCAA
Source organism: Campylobacter novaezeelandiae (assembly GCF_018968685.1). Taxonomy (NCBI): domain Bacteria; kingdom Pseudomonadati; phylum Campylobacterota; class Epsilonproteobacteria; order Campylobacterales; family Campylobacteraceae; genus Campylobacter; species Campylobacter novaezeelandiae. The sequence goes on from NZ_CP076657.1 coordinate 313,404, forward strand.
GGTTTGATTTTAGGGCTAAGGAAATTATGAGCACTAATCCTAAATTAGTAGATGCAGATGCTATGGCAAGCGAAGCAGAAGAGATCATGTTAAAATATAAAATTAAAGAAATTATAGTTGGAAAAAAAGAAAAAGTTGTAGGAATTATTCAGCTTTATGCTATAGGAAATGTTTAGTGACCCTTTTGTCTGTTATTATTCCTTTTGGATTAAGCAAAGAGCGTCTTTATATTCAAGATAGAATTTTTGAAAAAATAGAGGATTTTAAAGATTTAAAAGAGATAGAATTTATTTTTGTAGAAGGTTATTCTTCTTTAAAAAATGATTTAAGAGAAAAAATAATTCAAAATAATTACATTTATTTAAAAGATGATACTCAAATTAATTTTTTTTCACAAGGAAAATGCAGAAATTTGGGTGCTTCTTTTGCTAGCTCTTCTGTTATAATGTTTTTAGATGTAGATTGCTACCTTTCTAAAGAAAGCTTTTTAAAAATTCTTAATTTAATTAAAATAAAAAATATTTCCTTAAATTTAAATGCTTTGCTTGTTTTACCTGTTGTTTATCTTACGCAAGAAGCAAGCAACTTCTTAAAAAAACAAGATAAAAATTTATGGGATGGTTTAATACAAAATGATTTAATAAGCGGAAAAAATACTTATGTTAAATTTTTTGCTCCAAGTTCTACTTCAAGCATAGTAATAAATAAACATACTTTTTTAAAGCTTGGTGGAAATGATGAAAGATTTATAGGTCATAGTTATGAAGATTTTGATCTTTTTGCTAGAATTTTAAAGTCTTGTATTGAATTTGAAAAGATACCTTCTAATTTAAATTATGATTCTAGAAATTGGAATTTTTGTAGTTTTGAAGGTTTTAGATCTTGGTTTTCATTGCTTGGTTATGAAACTTGTTTTTATGGAATTTATATGTATCATTTTTGGCATGTAGAGCCCAATCAAAATGCTTATATGCAAAATAAAGATAAAAATCATAAACTTTTTTATAATCATTTAAAAAATATAAAAACACATACTTTAAAACCTTTACAAGTTTTTAAAGCTAAAGATGAAAAAGTTTTAATGCTTTTTAAAGAACAAAACTATGATTTTAAAGATATTAGTGTTTATATAGGAGAAATTGTCTATAAAAATATAAATGATTTTTTTATAGACAAAGAATTAAAGCACGAACTTTTGTTGAATTTTTTACAACAAGAAAAAATTACTAAGATATTTTTAGATGGAAGTTTAAAACAAAAATTTATTAACATAGATTATTGTGATATTTTTTATTTTCAAAAAGGAATTTTACCCCATTCTTGGTTTTTTTCAAAAAATTTAGAGTTAGATTATAAACAAGATTTAAATTTAAGTGAGCAAGAATTTTATCAAGTTAAAAAATATTTTTTGACATTAAGTAATAATGAAAGAAAAATCATCTTAGATTTTCTAAATGACAAAAATGATGATAAGTGTGATTTGTATAAAATGCTTTATTACTTAATTAATGAGTTATATAGTTTTGAACATGAGGGAATTTTTTATCAAATTATCATCAATCAAGAAAAAATATTAATGGCACGAAATTATAGCAAAAGTTTTTATTCTTTAAAATCTTTTGTTTATAAACCTTATTTGTATGAGCTTAAAAGTATAAAACCTTTTTTATTTTTAATAAAAATTTTAGGTTTGAAATATATAAATACTATGATTTCTCATACTAAATTTTATCGCTTGATAAGAAAATTATTTTTTAATCCTAAAGGTTTTTTAGAAGATTTAAGAATGAAAAGAAATATATAATGATTAAACATCTAGTTAATCCTAAAATTTCTGTTATTATTCCTTCTTATAATTCAGTTGAATATATAAAAGAATGTTTAGATAGCGTGATTTCTCAAAGTTTAAAAGAGATTGAAATTTTATGCATAGATGCATATTCAATTGATGGAACTATAGATATTTTGAAATTATATAAGCAGCAAGATAATAGAATTAAAATTATTTTTTCAAAAAAAAAGAGTTTAGGATATCAAATTAATTTGGGATTAAAAGAGGCTGTAGGAGAATATTTTACAATAATCGAAAGTGATGATTATGTAAAATTAGATATGTGTGAAAAACTTTATACATTGGCTTGCAGGCAAGATTGTCAAGTAATTAAATCTGATTTTATTGGTTTTATAGATAAAAAGAAAGAAAGAATTTTTCAAAATCTTCCCATATGTTATGATAAAACTTTGTATAATAAAAAAACTAATTCACATTTAAATCCAAATATTATTATAAATTCTTGGAATATGAATCAATCTAGTCTTTATAAAATGGATTTCATTAAAAAATATAATATACAGGCAAATGAAACAGAGGGAGCTTCTTATCAAGATATAGGATTATGGTTTCAAATTTTAAGTTTGGCTTCAAGTATTTACTTTTATAAAGAAGGATTTTATTTTTATAGGCAAGATAATGAACATGCTTCGACTAAAAATAGAGATAAAATATATTGCGTTTGTGATGAATTTGAGTTTTTAGATAAATTTCTTGATAGAAATCTAAAACTTAAAAGTAGATTGCAAGATATTTTTTATTATTTCAAATTTAAAATGTATTTATGGAATTTAAGGCGTATTAATAATAGACATAGGTTAGATTTTTTATATAAATTTTCACAAGATTTTTCACTTATTTATGATAAATTAGATAAAACAGTATTTAAATCTAGCGAAATATCAGAACTTCGATGTATTATTCAAGATCCTAATAAGTACTATAAAAAATATAATAGTGTTTTTTATGGTATAAAAAAAAAGATTTTTAGAATAAAAAGAAAATATTTTAGGTAAGAAATGAATAAAACAGTAGGCGTAGTAATTCCAATTTATAATGTAGAAAAATATTTAAGAGAGTGTTTAGATAGTGTTATCAACCAAACTTATAAAAATTTACAAGTTGTGCTTGTAAATGATGGTAGCACAGATAAAAATTCATTTAATATAGCCAAAGAATATACTTTAAAGGATGAAAGATTTATACTTTTTGATAAAAAAAATGGTGGCCATAGTTCTGCTAAAAATGTTGGAATAGAGTATTTTAGCGGAAAATATGTCTTTGAGAATACAACCCAAATTTTAGAAAAAAAATCTTTAATAGAATTTAATATAAAAGGTAATAACCATTATGAGATTCATACAGTATATAAAAGTTATAAAGCTTTTGAGAATGTTGAAAATCTGGCCAATTTAGTTTATTCTACTATAGATTATATCATCTTTTTAGATTCTGATGATTATTGGGAACTTGATTGTATAGAAGAGTGCGTAAAAAGAATGATTGGAGTTAATGTTCTTTGGTTTGATTTTAAATTTTTAAATAAACATAAAACAACTCAAATGGAAATTTATGGTTATGCTAAAGAAGAAATTATTACTCCTTTGCAATGGCTTAGAAAAACTCAAGAAATAGGTAATTATTTATTTTGGTATGCTTGGCAAGGAATGATTGATTTTAGTTTTTTGCAAAAAACTAAAATCAAATTTATAAATGAAATTATTCATGAAGATCACCATTTTGGTATAGCACTTTTTTCTATGGTTGAAAGTATATATATCTATCCAAAGAAAAAATATATATATCGAGTTAGGAGCAGCAGTATAAGCAATCAAAAACAGTATAATATAAATAATAACTCTTATTTGTATGCTTTATATTTAGAATTTAATAAAAACACCTATGAGCTAAAAAGATATCAAATGTCTATGAACTGGATTTTAACTTGTTTAGAATTGATAAAAGCTTTAAAATATAATGCGAATACTGAAATATCAATACTTGTTGAGCAAACCTTTTTACCTACTTTGCTTGATAAAACTTTGATTATTTTTTTTATAAATAAAGATCCTTTGTTACTTAAAAATAAATTACAAGAATTAAAAGATTATTTTGAAAAATTTCATTTAAGTGGAGCAGAATGTCTTAAATATCAATTGCCTTATCGTTTGGGACAGTTTGTTTTAACAAACTATAAGAATTTAATAGGCTTTATGAAGATTATCTTGAATGTTAAAAAAATGATATTAAATATTAAAAAAGAAGAAGAATTATTTCAGAAAACAATAAAAAATTTCCCTTTTATTGTTTTTTCTTCTGATGAAAACTTAGAAATTAAAAAAATCAAAAAACATTATTCTTATCGTTTGGGAAAGGTTTTAAAAAATATTTTGGATATAATCTAACTTTAGCTATAATATCAAATTGATATTAAATTAAGAAAGTGTTTATAATGAAGATTATTTTAATTACCGGTGGAACAGGATTTTTAGGTTCAAATTTATGCAAAAGATTGCTTAATGAAGGTAATAAAATTATTTGTATAGATAATAATTATACAGGAAAAATCGAAAATATCAAAGAGCTTTTAAGAAATAAAAATTTCATCTTTATGGAACACGATATTTGTAAGCCATTAAAAATTATGCAAAAGCTTGATCAAATTTATAATTTTGCTTGTCCAGCTTCTCCATCCGCTTATCAAGGAAAGCATGCTATAAAAACAACAAAAACAAGTGTATATGGTGCTATAAATATGCTTGAACTTGCAAAAGAACATAATGCAACGATTTTGCAAGCATCAACTTCAGAAATTTATGGAGATCCGCTTGTTCATCCACAAAGTGAAGAATATAGAGGCAATGTAAATCCTATAGGGATTCGTGCTTGTTATGATGAAGGAAAAAGATGTGCAGAAAGCTTATTTTTTGACTATCATAGACATGAAGGTGTAGATATTAAAGTAATAAGAATTTTTAATACCTATGGAGAAAATATGGATCCAAATGATGGTAGAGTTGTAAGTAATTTTATATGTCAAGCTTTAAGTGGAAAAGATATCACAATTTATGGAGATGGTTCGCAAACGCGTTCTTTTTGTTATGTGGATGATTTAATTGATATTATAATTAAAGTAATGAATTCTCCAAAAGACTTTCAAGGTCCTATAAATACAGGAAATCCCAGTGAATTTACTATAAAAGAGTTAGCACAAAAAATTATAGAAAAAACAGGCTCTAAATCAAAGATTATTTATAAAGATTTACCATTAGATGATCCAACTCAAAGAAGACCTGATATTTCTTTAGCTAAAGCTAAATTTAATTGGGAACCAAAAATAAATTTAGATGAAGGTTTGGAAAAGACAATAAGATATTTTAAAGAAAAAATTACAGAATTTAAAGGATAAATTAAGATTATGAAGATAGGAATCATAGGAACAGGTTATGTTGGACTTCCAACAGGGGTTGGATTAGCGGAACTCGGCAATGAGGTTATTTGTATAGATAGAGAAAAATCGAAAATTGATGCTTTAAATAATGGAATTTTAACAATTTATGAGGATAATCTTGAAGAACTTTTTCATAAAAATGTAAAAGAAGGTCGTTTGAAATTTGCAACTTCTATGCAAGAAGGTATTAAAGATGCGGATTTAGTGATCATAGCAGTAGGGACTCCTCCACATCCAGTCACAAAAGAAGCGGATATGAAATATATTCATGCAGCTGCAACTGAACTAGCAGATTATCTAACAGGATACACGGTAATTGCTACAAAATCTACTGTTCCAGTTGGTACAGGCGATGATATAGAAAGTTTAATCAGTAAAAAAAATCCAAGTGCAGAATTTGATGTTATTTCTTTACCTGAATTTTTAAGAGAGGGTTTTGCGGTCTATGATTTTTTCAATCCAGATAGAATTGTAATAGGAACAAATTCACAAAGAGCAAAAGTAGTTATAGAAAAACTTTATGAACATTTTAAAGGAAAAAGTAAATTATTTTTTGTAAACCGTCGCTCATCAGAAACTATTAAATATGCTTCAAATGCATTTTTGGCTATAAAAATTCATTATATTAACGAAATGGCAAATTTTTGTGAAAAAGTAGGAGCTGATGTTTTAGAAGTGGCTAAAGGTATAGGGCTTGATACTAGAATAGGAAGTCGTTTTTTAAATCCGGGTCCAGGATATGGAGGTTCTTGTTTTCCAAAAGATACTTTAGCTATGGCTTTTATGGGTAAGCAAAATAATATCGATTTGACTTTAATAAATGCAGCTATTAAAGGCAATGAAGAGCGTAAAAATCAAATGAGCGAAAGAATTTTAAATAGTGTTAAAGATATTAAAAGTCCAAAAATAGCTATACTTGGTCTTGCTTTTAAAGATGGAACAGATGATTGTAGAGAAAGCCCTGCTGTAGATATTGTTTTTAAACTTTTAGAACAAAAAGTTCAAATTTGTGCTTATGATCCAAAGGCTATAGGCTTAGCTAAGCAAATTTTAAGAGATAAAATTGATTATGCTAATACTATGTATGAAGCCATAAAAGATGCTGATGTGATAGCTATATTAACAGAATGGAAAGAATTTACAAGTCTTGATTTGAAAAAAGCTTGTGATTTATTAAGGCATAAAAAAATTATTGACTTAAGAAATTTAATTGATAAAAATGAAGCCATCAAACTAGGTTTTGAGTATCAAGGTGTAGGCAGATGAAAAATATTTTAGTTGTAGGTGGTGCAGGCTATATAGGTTCGCACACTTTAAAGCATTTACTAGATCATAATTATAAGTGTTTTGTTATGGATAATCTTATCTATGGACACAAGCAAGCTGTAGATAAAAGAGCAAAATTTATCCATGCAGATTTGCTAGATAATTTTTCTTTAACTAATGTTTTTAAACAAGAAGAAATAGATGCGGTGCTACATTTTGCAGCTTTTGCCTATGTGGGCGAAAGTGTTTTAAATCCTGCAAAATATTATCAAAATAATGTAGTAGGAACTATAAATCTTTTAAATATAATGCTTGAAAATAATGTTAAAAATATAGTATTTTCAAGCACTTGTGCAACTTATGGAGATCCGCAATATACTCCAATTGATGAAAAACACCCTCAAAATCCTATCAATACTTATGGTAGAACCAAGCTTATAATAGAGCAAATTTTTGCTGATTATGAGAAAGCTTATGGTTTAAAACATATTTCCTTAAGATATTTTAACGCTGCAGGTGCAAGCAAGGATGGTTTTATCGGTGAAAGTCATGAGCCTGAAACCCATTTAATTCCTTTGGTTTTAAAGGCTATAAAAGGAGAAATTCCTGTTATAAATATTTTTGGAAATGATTATGATACTGAAGATGGGACTTGTATAAGAGATTATGTTCATGTAGAAGATTTGGCTCTTGCTCATCGTTTGGCATTGGAGAACTTGCATAAATTTAATGGTTGCATCAATCTTGGAACGGGTATAGGTACAAGTGTAAAAGAAATTATCAATGCAGCTGAGATTGTAAGCAATAAAAAATGCCCTATAAATTACGCACCAAGAAGAGCTGGAGATCCTGCAAGATTATACGCAGATAATAAAAGAGCAAAAGAAATTTTATCTTGGGAAGCAAAATATACTGATATTAAAGATATTATTAAAAGTGCTTGGGACTGGGAAAATAATAGAAAGTATTAAGATGAAAAAAATTAAAAATTTAATTGTAGGTTGTGGGCTTAGTGGATCTATTTTGGCTGAGCGTTTAGCCAGTAAAGGACAAGAAGTTTTAATTATAGATAAAAGAGAACATATTGGTGGAAATATTTATGATTATAAAGATCAAGAGACTAATATAACTGTTCATAAATATGGGCCCCATGTTTTTCACACTAGCATAAAAGAAGTATGGGATTATCTAAGTCGTTTTACAAAATGGCATTATTTTATGTATAAAGTAAAAGCTTTTATAGACGGCAAAGAGGTAAATATCCCATTTAATCTTGATACTTTACATAAAGTTTTTCCTGAAAGTTTGGCTAAAGATCTTGAGCAAAAATTAGTAAATAAATTTACTTTTAATTCCAAAATTCCTATTTTAGAATTAAAAAGCACAAATGATAAAGATTTGAAATTTTTAGCTGAGTATATTTATAAAAAAGTTTTTTTAGGCTACACAGTAAAACAATGGGGTATAAAACCTGAAGAACTTGATTTTTCAGTGAGTGCAAGAGTTCCTGTATATATAAGTCGTGATGATAGGTATTTTGTAGATACTTATCAAGCTATACCAAAAGATGGTTATACGAAAATGATTGAAAATATTATAAATCATTCTTTGATAAAAGTGCAGTTAAACACTGATTTTAAAGATATAAAAAAAGATATAGAATATGAAAGATTGTTTTATACAGGAGCAATTGATGAATTTTTTGATTATAAATTTGGAAAATTGCCTTATAGAAGTTTAAATATAGTATTTGAAGCTTTTGATAAAGAGTATATACAATCCGGTCCTCAGGTAAACTATCCTGAAAATTATGATTTTACAAGAAGTGTTGAGTATAAATATTATCTTGATGAAAAATCTAACAAAACTATACTTTCTTATGAATTTCCTTGTGAGTATAAAGAGGGCAAGAATGAAAGATATTATCCTATACCAAATAATGAAAATCAAAGATTATATGAAAAATATTTAGAAGAAGCTACCAAACTTACAAATGTTTATTTTTTAGGTAGGCTTGGGGATTATAAATATTATGATATGGATAAAACAGTGGAGAGAGTGTTGAAATTTACAAAAAAAGGATTGCATATATAATGGAAAAGAAAAATAAAAATCCAAGTATTAAAATACTTGTCGGTTACCATAAGCCAGCAACTTTAATTAAAAATGATATTTTAACTCCCATCCATTTAGGAAGAGCTTTAGCTACAGAAGCTTCTAAAGACGGAGAAATGTCTAAAGGGGATTTTGAATGGATGTGTGAAAATATGATAGGAGATGATACAGGAGATAATATATCATATTTAAATCGCTATTTAAATGAATTAACTGGAATTTATTGGGCTTGGAAAAATTATGACAAATTGGGAAATCCTGATTATATAGGGTATGAGCACTATAGAAGACATTTTATTTTTAAGGAAAATATTATTTTACCCCCTATAGATGGATTGGAGAATTACTTTCATTATTTTGATAATATTAATCAAAGTTATTTAGAAATTATTGATTTAAATAATTTTAATAATATAGAGCTGTTTGATTTGATTGTGCCAGAACCTTACTTGTTAGAAAAAAACAAGTTTAAAACAACGACTATAGAAAATGATTTTTCTATATATTGTGAAAGTGTTGATATTCTATATGATTTAGAAAAAATAATGCAAAATAGTGATGCTTATAGAGAAATATCCGAATTATTTTTTACAAAAAATTTTTATTATTTTTGCAATATGTTTATAATGAAAAAAGAATTATTTTTTTCATACTGTGAATTTTTGTTTAAAATCATTTTTGCGCTTCTGGATAAATATAAAGATAAATTATCAACTTTTTCTAACCCTAATCAGACTAGAGCTTTAGCTTTTATAGCAGAACATATAACAACTTTTTATATATTAAAACAAGAAGCTGAGTTAAAGAAAATTAAATATGCAAAAATAGGATTTGTAAAAAATACTATTGATCCAAAATTGGAATTAGAACTTCTAAAAAGGACATTAAAAAAAGAAATAGAAAAAAATTCTATAGTTTCCTTTGATTTGTTTGATACTTTACTTTTACGTATTTTTTACAAACCAGAAGATGTTTTTGCATATTTAGAAGAGTATTTTCAAGCAGATGGATTTAAAAAAAATCGAATAGATGCCGAGAGATTAGCTAAGAAAAAAAAGGGTTGTTATCCAAAATATGATGATATTTATCAATATATTGATAAGAAATTTTATTATTTGAAAAAATATGAAGAAGAATTGGAGTATAACAATATTTATATCAATCCTTTAATGAAAGATATTTTTGAATATGCAAAATCATTGAACAAAAAAATTATCTTTACAACAGATATGTATTATGATAAAACTTTTTTTGTTAATTTATTACATAAAAATGGTATTTGTGGTTTTGATGAAATTTACATATCTGGAGAACTTGGAAAAAGCAAAGAATCTGGGGAATTATTTTTATATATAAATAAACAATTGAATATAGGAGATAATACAATTTTGCATATAGGAGATAATTACACTTCTGATTATTTAAAACCTAAAAATTATAATTGGAACGCTTTTCATGTATATTCTCCTTTTAATTATTTTTCAAAATATGATCAGATATCATCATCTTTTTTAGCAAGAAAAGGTAATATTACCTCCAGTGTAATTTTAGGTTTTATGCTGAAAAAATGGCTTTATTCGAAAAATCAATATGAATATTGGAAAAACATTGGATATTGCTATGGTGGTCCCATATGTTATGCTTTGGCAAAATTTACTTATAGTGAAGCTATACGTGAGAAATTATGTAATTTTATTTTTGTTGCACGAGATGGATTTGTAATTAAAAAAATTTTTGATTTGATACAAAGTAAGCAACCTAATAAAAAAATAAAAACACACTATATACGTGCGCCAAGAATTATTAATCTTTTGATCAATTTAGATTTAGACAGTAGTTTTTCTTGGGATAAAGCTGGGAGCATCATAAGAAGTTTTAAAAAGTATATTATAAATTTTGAAAATATAAATATTAATAAATTAACGCATTTAGAAAAACTTGATTTAATTAAAAGCAATTGGGATGAGTTGAAAAAAATAAGCAAGATTAAATATTTAGAATATTGTAAATATATCGCTAATTTTAATATTAAAGCTGGTAAAATTGGTTTTTTTGATCTCAGCGCTAATTCTTTTAGTTCAATGAAAATTTTTCATGCAGTTTTTCCAAAATCTACCAAAATAAAAGGATATTATTGGAATGTTCTATCTGATGCTTATGTAAATAAATTTGATTATAAGGCTTTTAATTCGCTTGATACTTTTTTAGATAATTATGCAATTTCTGAATTATTAATTACCTCAAATGAGTTGCCTATCGAAGATATTATGTTGGATGGAAAATTTAAATTTTTAGATAATAAATTGGAAAAGCAAAGAGTTCAGATAACGGATAAGATTATTGAAGGTGAAATTGAATTTTCAAATGATTTATTAAGCGTATTTGGTAATAGATTTGATCTTATTTTTGATAACGCTACTTTGATAGACTATATTAACTATTTTACAAATAATACATTATTTAATGATAAATATTTTTTAGAAAATGTCTATCAAGCTGTAAATGAGGATCATACCAGATACATGAAGTTAAAATTTGCTAAATATGATTATAACTTTAACTATAGTCCTATTGGAGCTGTGAACAAAATTAAATCTCAGCTTTCTTATAAATTGGGTTATGCGTTAGTTAACTCTCGTAATTTTATCGATTTTGTTAGACTTCCTGTAATTTTAATTTCAATTATAATTGCTCATAAACATCAATCTAAACTTTTAAATTTTTTATCGCTTGAGCAATATGCGGATTACGAAGAAGCTTGTAAAGTAAAAGGACATCTTTCATACTTATTGGGTGCATATTTATTAAAACACCCTTTTAAATTTATATTTAATTTTAAACGTATAATAAATGATTTTAGGAAAAATAAAAAATGAAAAAAAGAAAGTTTATACTGGCGGCACGTGACGATGGTTTTGGAGAGAGAATGTGTTGTATTTTGAATGCAATGTATATAAGCAAAAAAACTTCATTAAAATTTAGATTTGTTTGGAAAAGTAAGGAAGATAGTTTAGTAAAAGTTTATAATAATAAGGATAAATTTTTAACTTGCAATGACCGAATTCCCATAGAAGTTATTTTTTCTCATTCTTTTATAAAAAAATACCATTATGATAATTTCAATGTAAGTCCTTTAGATAATTTCCATTTATTCATTAATAGAAGCATAAAAGAATTAAGTTTAAAACCTTATGAATATCATTGGGGGTGGAGATCTTGTCAGGCTAATTTAGCTAATATTTTTTACGATGTAAAATGGAAAGATTATCAAAATACGTTAAATCAATGCTGGAAAGAGATAGAATTTTCTAATAAATTTCAGGAAATCATAAATCAAGCTTGTATATTATCAAATAAAATTGGTAGATATCTTGCTGTACATATTAGATCTGGAGATTTAATTTTTGAAGAAAAAGGATATGGTAGATGGTTATGGTTTGCTGCAAATAAGGCCTTAAGTTTCCATTTGGCACTAGAATTAATTTTAAAAAAATTAGATAATTTTAACATTATAATATTTACCGATGATATTGAAAGTGGACGGCAAATAGTAGATTATGTTAATAAAATAAAATCATCGAGTTATGAATGCATTTTGGCATATAATTTATTTAAAGACGAGGAAGATAATTCTGTATATAGAACATTGTTTGAGATAGTTACCATGTCTAACGCTATTGAAATATATTCTTCTGGCGATAGTGGATTTTCTAGAATGGCATGTTTTATAGGTCAATCAAAGATGATTAATATTTATAAACTGTTAAATTCATATCAGCAGTTAAATTATATTTCTAATAATTTGAAAAAATTAATTTTAAATAAATATCAGATGTCATATTCATATTTTTTACTTTTTCTTAGATCTAAAGAAAAATTGCTTAGTATGGATAAACAACTGCAATATTTGCAAAAAGGATATGAATGGAATAGGGATAATTATATATTTATTTTATGCGAGATTGATGTATATTTAAATTATAAAAAATTTGATAAAGCAAATAAACTTTTAAATTCGGTTTTAAATATTGAATTTAATACAATCACAAATTTACTTTTACAGAAATCTTATGATTTGAAACGATATGACAATTTTTTGCTATTTTCGGCTTATTCAAAATGTAATGTTAAAAAATTTCAATATATTAATTTAATGAAATATGTTTTAGCTTCAGATATGCTGAAAAATATAGAACTATTAGGTAATTTTTATAATTTTGATCAAATTAACTTAATAAGTTTATTGTCAGATCAGCAAACGGTGCAACAGGCAGAGATTGATCTAAAGCGTATGAATATTTGTAGTAGCTATATATTAGATAAAAAAAAATATAATTTACTTTTTTTAATGCGTTATAGTTTGGCTGCTAGATTTTTTAATAGATTGGATTATAAGTTAGGAAAATGTTTATTGGATACGAAAGAAATAAAAAAAATAATATTTTTACCTTTTAACCTTTATTTAATATTAAAAGACTATAAAAATTTTTTAAATGATTATAAAAAACAAAGAAAAAAAGATGCAAGTTTAAAAGTCTTGCCTATGCATAAATATAATGATTATATTAATTTAATTAGTTTTAGAAAACATCTTACATATAAATTAGGAAGAGTTTTTTATATATGTTTAAAAAGTAAATTTAAATATAAATTTTTATTTTTACCTTATTATTTAATAAGGGCACATTTTGAATATAAAATTTGCAAATTTAAAGGACAATAATGGCAATAGAATTTGATATACAAGAATCAAAAGTTTTAAAAGGGGTGTATATTATTACTCCAAATAAATTTAAAGATTTACGCGGTGAAATTTGGACAGCTTTTACAAGTGAGACCATAGATAAACTTTTGCCAAATGGATTAAAATTTATACACGATAAATTTATACATTCTAAATATAATGTTATTCGTGGTATCCATGGTGATGTAAAAACTTATAAGTTGGCTACTTGTGTTAGCGGAGAAGTTCATCAAGTAGTGGTTGATTGTAGAAAAGATTCTCCAACTTATTTAAAGTATGAAAAATTTATTATAAATCAAGATAATCAGCAAATCATTTTAGTGCCAGCAGGTTTTGGAAATGCTCATTATGTTAGCAGCGAAAGTGCAGTTTATTACTATAAATGTGCTTATTTAGGGGAATATATGGATGCTGATGATCAATTTACCTACGCATGGAATGACGAGAGAATCGGTATAGATTGGCCAACGAATTCCCCTATCCTTTCAGAGCGTGATATTTTAGCAATGAAAAAGGATAATTAATGCAAAAAGACTCTAAAATTTATATAGCAGGGCATAACGGTCTTGTTGGAAGCGCTATTTTAGATGAGCTAAAATCAGAAAATTTTACAAATTTAATCTACAAAACGCATTCTGAGCTTGATTTAAGTGACCAAAAATCGGTGAATGAGTTTTTTGAAAAAGAAAAACCAGAATTTGTTATATTAGCAGCCGCAAAAGCAGGAGGTATAGCTGCTAATAATACTTATCGTGCAGATTTTATTTATGAAAATTTAATGATTGAGGCCAATGTAATCCACGCAAGTTTTAAATACAAGGTAAAAAAACTTCTTTTTATCGCTTCTACTACTATTTATCCTAAAAATGCAAATACGCCAACTAATGAAAAACAAATGCTTAGTGGAGATTTGGAATATACTAATAAGCCTTATGCTATAGCCAAAATTGCGGGTCTTATGCTATGCGAGTCTTATAATATCCAATATAATACAAATTTTATTGCCATCACCCCTATAAATCTTTACGGAAATAATGACAAATTTGATCTTGAAAAAGCTCATGTAATGCCTGCTTTACTTAGAAAATTTCATTTAGCAAAACTGCTTGAAAATAACAATGAAAAAGCTCTTTTAAGAGATTTAAATTTAAATTCACTTTCAGAAGCTAAAGCTTATCTTGCAAAATATGGTGTTAATGAAAAAAGCGTTGAAATTTGGGGCGATGGAACTCCAACACGTGAATTTTTACATAGCAAGGATTTGGCTAAAGCAGTAATGTTTGTAATGCAAAATGTTGATTTTAAAGATTTAAAAATAAAAGACAAAGAGATTACAAACACTCATTTAAATGTGGGAGTGAATGAGAATATAAGCATTAAAGAACTAGCTTTTTTAATTAAAGATATTGTGGGATTTAATGGAGATATAGTTTTTAATAAAGATCGTCCAAATGGAGTAATGAATAAACTAACAGATTGTTCTAAAATTAATGCTTTGGGCTGGAAGCATAAAATTAATCTAAAAGAAGGAATAACAATGATGTATGAGTGGTATTTAAAAGAGCAAAATATAAGACAATAGGAAAAATCATGAGAAAAACAGTTTTAATCACAGGTTTTACAGGGCAAGTTGGTTCTCAAATGGCAGATTTTTTACTGGCAAATACAGATTATAATGTTATAGGTATGATGCGTTGGCAAGAACCTATGGACAATATCTATCATTTGAGTGATAGAATTAATAAAAAAGATAAAATTTCCATTTTTTATGCAGATTTAAATGACTATTCTAGTATTCAAAAACTTTTTGAAAGTAAGCGTCCTGATTTTATCTTTCATCTAGCAGCTCAATCTTATCCTAAAACTTCTTTTGAAATTCCTATTGAAACCTTGCAAACTAATATAATAGGTACAGCTAATATTTTAGAAAATATAAGATTATTAAGACAAAAAGATGGATATGATCCAGTAGTTCATATTTGTTCTTCAAGTGAAGTTTATGGCAAAGCAAAAGTAGGCATAAAACTTAACGAAGAAACAGCCTTTCATGGAGCAAGTCCTTATAGTATAAGTAAAATCGGGACTGATTATTTGGGAAGATTTTATGGCGAAGCTTATGGAATTCGCACCTTTGTTACTAGAATGGGAACGCATAGTGGCCCAAGAAGAAGTGATGTTTTTTTTGAAAGTACTGTGGCAAAGCAAATTGCTCTTATTGAAGCGGGCTATCAAGAACCAGTCATTAAGGTGGGAAATTTATCTAGTGTAAGAACTTTTCAAGATTGCCGTGATGCTATAAGAGCTTATTATCTACTCTCTCTTGAAAGCGAAAAAGGAAATATTCCTTGCGGTGAAGCTTTTAATATAGCAGGTGAAGAAGCCTTTAAACTTCCTGAGGTTATAGAAATTCTTTTAGGATTTTCTACAAGAAAAGATATAAAAGTGGAGCAAGATGAAGAAAGACTGCGTCCTATTGATGCAGATTATCAAATGTTTGATAATACAAAAATCAAAAGTTTCATTAACTGGAAACCTTTAATTCCTGCTAGACAGATGTTTGAAGATTTATTAAATCATTGGAGAGATGAGATTAAAAGAGGAAGAATCCCTTTAAATCGTTAGCAATAAAGGAAAATTATGAAAAAAATTATTCGATCTCAAACCCCTCTAAGATTAGGTCTTGCAGGGGGTGGAACTGATATAAATTTATATTGTGATAAATATACAGGTTATGTTTTAAATGCCACGATTTCTCTTTATATACATTGCACTCTTATAGAAAGAGATGATAAAAAAATTATTTTTGATTCTCCTGACACTAATGCTTATGCAGAATATGAAAGCAAAGAGAAATTAGACAATGATGGAAATTTAGATATTTTTAAGGCTATTTATAATCGCCTAGTGAAAGATTTTATTAAAAAACCTTTAAGTTTTTCTCTTCATACTTATTCTGATGTGCCAAGTGGAAGCGGTTTAGGCGGAAGCTCAACTTTAGTTGTTGGAGTTATAAAAGCTTTTGCAGAATGGCTTAATTTGCCTTTAGGGGATTATGAAGTAGCAAAACTTGCATATGAAATAGAACGTGAAGATATGGGCATAGTAGGAGGAGCTCAAGATCAATATGCGGCTACTTTTGGTGGCTTTAATTTTATGGAATTTTATGATCAAAAAAAAGTCATAGTTAATCCTTTACGTATTAGAAATTGGATAGTTAGTGAGCTTGAAGCTAGAATGGTGCTTTATTTTACAAATATTACAAGAGAAGCAAAGGATATAGAGGAACATAAAAAAGGAAAATTAGGCAATGAAAAGTCTCTTAAAGCAATGCACAGTATAAAGCAAGATGCTATTGATATGAAAGAGGCTTTATTTAAAGCAGATTTTGAAACTTTAGGATCTATATTAGGTAAATCTTGGAAAAGTAAAAAAATCATTTCAGAAATTGTTAGCAATGATGAGCTTGAGAGAATTTATAATTTAGCCACTCAAAATGGCGCTTATAGTGGCAAAACAAGTGGAGCAGGTGCAGGTGGGTTTATGTTTTTCTTGGTAGATCCTATTAAAAAATATAAACTTATTGAAGTTTTAAATAAAGAACAAGGTTATGTTCAAGATTTTTCATTTACAAAAGAAGGAGTTAAAACATGGAGAATATAAGATTTAACAACAGTAACAACGGGGGGGGGGATTGTCCTTTATGTAATAAAGAAACGGACTTTAAAAATATATTTTTTAGAGATAATGTTTTTGCAGGAAGTCAAATTTTTGAATTATCAGCAACAATGAGTAAGGAAAATTTAAATTATGGTCGCGGTGATTGTGTTTTAGATATTAAACAATGCTCTGGTTGTGGTTTGATATATAATGCTTCATTTAACCATAGAAAAATTCAACAAGTTTATTTAAATGAAAAATATATGCAACAAAAGATTTTTTCAACTTCTTTAAATAATACTTTATTAAATATTAAAAATAAAATTATGAGCTATTCTGAAAAAGATGATATTTTTTTAGAAATCGCTCCTGGTTTAGGAGATTTATTTTATGCTCTTGCTAAAGAGGTTAAATTTATTTATGGTGTTGACCCTTCACCTTCTTCTAGTAGCAGAATTAAAGGTTTGAAAAATGCTAAGTTAATTCAAGATTTTTTTGATGAAAATATTAAAAATAGAATAAATGAAAAAGTTAATTTTATTATTTTTAGACATCTGTTAGAACATATTGATACTCCAAAAATATTATTACAAAATGTTGTTGATTTTTTACCTGAGGATGGAAAAATATATATAGAAGTGCCAAATGCTTTAGAAATTTTTAAACATAAAAGATTTTATGAATTTTTTCATGATCATGTAAACTATTTTCAACCAAATGTTTTAATTAATATTTTAAATGAATTGGGTTGTGAATGTATTGATATACATTATCCAAGTAGTGAACAGTGGGTAGGTTTATTTTTTAAAAAAACAAAAAAAATAATAAGACAAAATTTAGAAATTTATTATTATGATAATGGTATTTTTCAAGATAATATCGATAAAACAAATGCATTATTAAATTGTTCTAAAAATATAGCTATCATGGGGGGGGGGATACATGCCAATAGTATTTTAAATTACCTTACAGAAGATAATTTAAAAAATATAATTTGTGCTTTTGATGCGAATCCTGAAAAAATAGGAAGATTTTTACAAAATAGCGATATAGAAATTATGGAAATCACCAAAGAAAACTTAAAAGATATAGAGTGTATAATAATGGCTATGCCTGTTGTTGAAGAAAAAGTTTTTGAAAATGAAATTTTAAATTTTAAAAAGCAAGGTTTAGCCCCAAAGCTTAAAGCAGTGATTTTAAGTGCTAAAGAATTAAGGCTTGTAAATTTAAAGGAGAATGGATGTTAGCTTATATAAAAAATCATTTTATAATTTTTTGGATTTAAAAAAGGAATTCTCATGCAAAATCCAAATTCAGCTATAGAAAGAGTAAAAAATCATTTGGCCTATAAATTAGGTCAAGCTATGATTGAATATAATAAAAATGGGGGGGGGTATTGCCATTTATTTAAAAAACTTTATGAAATAAAAAAACAACATAAAAAAGAACAAAAAATTTATCAACAAACTATACAAGTTTTTCCCCAACTTAAATATCCAAACCTAGAAACATGTAGTGATTATGAACAAGCTTTAAGATATAAATTTCATTTATCTTATATGTTGGGTGAAGTTTTAATTAAGGCTGGTAAAACCTGGTATAAAGGAAGTGGATTTAAACTAAAAAATGATATTAAAAAAGCTAAAAAAGAATTTCAAATTTTTAAAGAAATTCTAACAGAAATTAAAGAATTAAACGGTAAAGCTTTAAAGGCTATTAAAGATAATCAGCAATTTTTTCTAAAAGAATTTCCAAGAATAAAAAATATACTAAAAATTCACAAAAACTATCAACCTATCCTAGATAATATTTTTCATAATTTTGATTATTTTATACAAAATTTTGATCTTATAGAAGAATGGTTATTATCAAATGATTTTAATGAAAGATATAAAAAAGGAAATCATCCTTACCCTTCTTTACTTGATCCTAAGAAACTAAATGATGAAAATGAAAAAATTAATTATAAAAATATACCTGCTGAGCTTGCTTGGGAGATAAATTTGCCATTACCGTCAAAGTATAAATTTATTATTATTAGTCATCATCATACAGGAACTTATGCTTTAAGGGTATTTTTACAAGAAACCTGCAATACTTTAATTAGCGGTCATTTTATATGGTCAGAAAATGTAATACAAAAATATATGTATGCATATAATGATTTATTAAATTTTCAAGATAAGCAAAATGTTGTGTTATTATTAAAAGATTACCATAGAGAATTTTTTGAAAAATATATAAGCTTAATTCAAAAAAATACAAAGGTATTGATTCTTACTAGAGATCCAATAGAGATTTTAAGATCTATTTTAAATTATGGCTATGTTGAAAAATTTGCTTTAACAGAAGATACTGATTTAAATAAAATTTCTTTCTTAAAATATTATGCAGGTCAACCAGATAATTATTATGTTTTAAAAGATCATTATAAACCAGAGTTTAGGGGTATATTTATAACAAATAAAATAATAAATAAAATAAAGAAATATATAAATATAGAACCTTATTATATTCATACGAAAGATTTGGCTTCTGAAAATATATTAACAACCATGTTTAAAATATCAAAGGAGTTTAATATAAGCTTTAGAGAATCGCCTATTTTGTATGTGCAAATGGAAGGCGTTATGAACCGTTTATTTCCTATGAGTTTAATTTTAAAAAAATATAATATAAATTTGGAAATTATTCATGAATTAACATATACAAACAAGCAAGTTGTTTGTGAGATAAATATAGAAAATAAATTATTTAAATCAAATTTTAAAGTAGTAAGCAAAGATTTGTTACAAAATAAAAGAGAAATTATAGTTTATGTTAGAAAATTTATTGATAAATTAAATAAAAAATTAAATTTAGAATATGAAAAAAGAACAAATGAAATTAAATGTATTGAATATTTTAGAACAATTAAATCTGAAGCTTTACTTTTGAGAAAAATATTAGATGAGGAATTATCGCATATTAAAAAACATCGTCCAGATATAGTAGCTTCTTGGAAATACTATCAAGAATTTGAAAAAATGTGCAGTGAATTGGATTAAAATAATTGATTAAGCTATTATTATATAGAATAATAGCTTGTTAAGGAGTCTCATGCAAAATCCAAATTCAGCTATAGAAAGAGTAAAAAATCATTTGGCCTATAAATTAGGTCAAGCTATGATTGAATATAATAAAAATGGGGGGGGGTATTGCCATTTATTTAAAAAACTTTATGAAATAAAAAAACAACATAAAAAAGAACAACAAATTTATCAACAAACCATACAAATCTTTCCTCAACTTAAATATCCAAGTTTGGAAACATGTCCTGATTATAGTGAATCCCTAAGATATAAATTTCATTTATCTTATATGCTGGGAGAAGTTTTAATCAAGGCTGATATGAATAAGTTTAAAGATGGGTATTTTTTTCTTTTTAAAAATATAGAACAAACTAAAAAAGATTATAAAATAATAAAAGAAATTTTAGATCTTTCTAAAAAGTTTGAAGAAAATATTTATATTATACTTGCTGAAAATAAAAATTTATTCATGTGTAATTTGGATAATTTGAAAATTATTTTAGACTTACATAAAAATTATATACCAGCATTAAAAGTTATTTTTCAAAATTTTAATTATACGCTAAATCATTTGGAAATGATACAAGAATGGTTATTATCAAGTGATTTTAAGCAAAGATTTCAAGATGTAAATCATCCTTATCCTTCTTTACTTGACCCTAAAAAACTTAATGATCAAGCAGAAAAAATAAATTATCATAATATTTCAGGCGAATTAGCTTGGAAAATGAATTTACCATTGCCTGAAAATTATAAATTAATATGGCTATGGGCTGCATGTAGTGGAACAATGGCTATTTATACATTTTTTAATTATTCTCGGATTTCAACTATTAATGCAAATGGTTGGGAAGATGAAAAAAAAGTTTATATTGATAATTATACGTATATATTAAGCAAAAAAACACATGTAGCAATAGCTCCAAGAGTGTTTGAAAATAATGATAAAATTTATTATTTATTTACTAGCAATGTTCCTTTATTATATATATGTAGAGATCCAATATCAATTATCAGGCATGCAATAAATCATATAGGTGACCAAAATAGCAAAATAAAACCAATGATGAAACAGATAACTTTAAATTCAAATTTTAAAGAGCTTTTTCCAGAAATACTTTACTGGTATTCCAATTCAAGCAAACCTGAATTGAATAGCTTGATAAAAGTTTTAGATAATTATGAACTTTACTTTAAATCATATCAAAGAATTAAAATTTTAAAAAAAGATGTATTGTGTTTTGAACTTAATGAAATCTCTGGTTTAAATGCTCGAAAAACATTTGATTTTATAGCTGATAAATTTTTTAATGTAAAATGCGATTATTCTTTTTTTTCTAAAAGAATTAATCGCCATCAAGGTGATTTGGTTGTGCTTCCAGTTGTATATTCTATTGTTATAGGTGAAATTTGTATTAATATAGTAATTACTACAAAAAATCTTATGTATTTTAATTCTTTAGAGCCTAAGATGACAGATGAAGACTATATTGACATTACTTCTGAAATTTTTAAAGAAAGAAAGTTAATGTTTGATAATATTATTTTATTAATAAAACAAAAAGAATATAATATTTTAAAGAATAATCAAAAATGTTTTATAGATAGCAAAAAATATTTAAACGGTTATATGGATGCGTTTGAAGAGAATGAGATAAAGATTAAAAACAATCTTATTACAGAAGAAGAAATTTTGCAATATTTACAAATGAGAAAAGATTTGCGATTAAAATTAAAAGATATTTTAGATGAAGAATTAAATTTTATAAAAATAAATTATCCAAAGCATTTAAAACAATGGAAATATTATCAAAAATTTGAGCAGATGTGTAATGAAACATAATTTAACTATTTGGCTTACAGGTTTAGCAGGAAGTGGTAAAAGTTATATAGCACAAGCATTGTATAGAAAATTAAAAGAGAAATATGACAATGTTATCTATCTTGATGGAGATGAGTTAAGAGAGCTTTTGGGATGTTTTTCCTATGATAAAAAAGGTCGTATGGATGTATCCTTTAAACGATCCGATTTTGCTCGTTTTTTAAGTAATCAAGGAATGATAGTTATCGTAAGTGCGATTTCTATGTGGAATGAAATTTATGAGTATAACCGCAAATATTTAAAAAATTATTTTGAAATTTATATAAAATGTGAATTTGAAGAGTTGAAAAGACGCGATAAAAAGAATTTATATACCCAAGCTTTAAAGGGTGAAATTTCAAATGTCGTGGGTGTAGACATTCCGTATGATGAACCAAAAGCTAATTTAGTGATTGACAATACCCAAATGACAGCGCTTGATGATAAGGTTTGCCTTATTTTAACAGCACTTTCTCAAAATTTAGATAATTCAAAGCACGAATAAATGTTACAAGTTACTCATGAAAATTTCCTAGATTTAAAATATTTTGCTAGCAGTGTGTTCTATCCTTTGGAAGGTTTTATGAATTATGAAGAATATAAAAAAGTAATTTATGAAATGCAACTTTTAAATGGTGAAATATGGACCTTGCCTATTACTTTGGAAGTGGATGATTTTAAAGATATTTATGTAGGACAAAAGCAAGATTTATATTATCAAGACAAATTTATAGGAAATATTCAAATCGAAGATA
Source organism: Campylobacter novaezeelandiae (assembly GCF_018968685.1). Lineage (NCBI taxonomy): Bacteria > Pseudomonadati > Campylobacterota > Epsilonproteobacteria > Campylobacterales > Campylobacteraceae > Campylobacter > Campylobacter novaezeelandiae. The sequence goes on from NZ_CP076657.1 coordinate 336,155, forward strand.
AATTTTGCGTTCAAGATCAGGATCTTTATGAAATTTTTCAAACTAAAGATGAAAAACATCCTGGTATTATTAAAGAAAAAAACGCTCTTCTTTGCGTGTTGGTGGAAAGATAGAACTTAAAGAAGAATTTTATAAAGATTCTTTATATAAAAATATCTTAAAAGATGTTTTTAATGCTGATATTAAGACCATAGTGGGTTTTCAAACAAGAAATCCTATCCACAGAGCTCATGAACATTTGCAAAGAATTGCGCTTGAAATTTGCGATGCTTTGTTTATTAATCCTCTAACAGGCTGGAAAAAGCAAGGAGATTTTACCGAAGCAGCAGTGATGAGTGCTTATAAAACTATGTTTGATAAGTTTTATCCTAAAGATAGAGTTTATATTCAAGGTTTACAAACTGCTATGCGTTATGCGGGTCCTAAAGAAGCTATTTTTCATGCTTTACTTAGAAGAAATATGGGTTGTACCCATTTTATCATTGGTAGAGATCATGCGGGAGTGGGAGATTATTACGGAATTTACGAGGCGCAAAAGTTGGCTAAAGATCTATCAATGCGTTATGATTTAGGTATAGATTTTTTACTTTTAAAAGAACCTTATTATTGTTCTAAATGTCAAAAAATTGTGAGTGAAAAAAATTGTGCACATTATAAAGAACATAGAATTGCAATTAGTGGTACGCAAATTAGAAAGGATTTAAGCGAGGGTAAAATTCCTAGCGAACTTATGATGCGTTCAGAAATTTCTGCTAGTATACTTGCTTTAGGTAGAGAAAATATTTTTATTGATTAAAGGATTGATAATGAAGAAGCTTATTTTAACAACAGGTCCTAGTTTAGGTGGAAAGATAAATCTTAATCAAATTCATCAAGATAAATTTATTTATAGAATCAATGGAGCTCATGGAGATATAGAGAGTATTAAAAATACTATTATTAATTTAAGAAAACAAAAAGCTGATATTGATATTTTGATTGATTTGCCAGGAAATAAAATTAGAACTTCAGGGATTAGCGAAGCTATTCAAGTAGAAAAAGATAAGGATTTTTCTTTAAAAATTGATCAATTTAACTATAAAGAATTTTATAAGCTTATTAAACCAGGTATGGAGGTTTATGCAAATGACAGTGTATTTTTATTTATCGTAAAAGAAGTTAATAATAAAGAAATTATATTTACATCTAAAAGTACTGGTTTGCTTTTAAATAATAAAGGTATGCATGTAAGAAACTTACACAATAATATTCCTTTTTTGTTTGAAAAAGATAAAGAACTTATAAAGCTTTGCAATGAGTTTGATATAGCTTATGTAGGAGCTTCTTTTGTAAGAAAAGCAAGTGATATACAAGAATTAAAACAAGTGCTTCATTCAAATACTAAGATTATTTCTAAAATTGAAACTTTAGAAGCAGTGAATAATTTATACAGTATTTTGCAAGAAGTAGAATATATTTTAATTGATAGAGGAGATTTATCCACAGAAATTGGTATAGAAAAAATTCCACGTTTTCAAAATTATATTGTAGAAATGGCACATCATAATGCAATTAAAGTATTTTTAGCTACACAAATTTTAAAAAATATGGAAGAAAAACCCATTCCTACTATTGCAGAAATTGATGATTTATATAATATCGCAAAAAGTGGAGTTTTTGGTGTGCAACTTTCTGAAGAAACAGCTGTAGGACACTATGTAGAAGAATGTGTTAAGATTTTAAATTTAATACAAGATGAAATCAATAATGAAAAAATCATTCTTTAAGAAAGCAATATGAAATTTGAATCTTTAAGTCCTGAGAATATTAGTATTATATTTTTATCTTTAGGAGTTTTATTATTTTCTTCTTTTGTTTTTGGAAAATTATTTACTTTATTTAAAGCCCCAAAAGTAATTGGTGAAATTTTTGGCGGTTTTGTTTTAGGAGCAAGCGGTTTATATATTTTTGCTCCTGATTTGCTTGCAGGTATCTTTAATGGATTTAATGAACAAGGCAAGATATTAAATATTTTTTATCAATTAGGCTTGATATTTTTAATGTTTATTGCAGGGTTTAATACGCAAATTAGTTTTGAAAAACAAAATATTAAGATTATTTCTACTTTATTTTTAGGTGGTACTTTTTTATCTGCTGGTGTGGGATATTTTTTTATTGATTATTTTAAAGAAAGTTTTATTGGAATAAAGGGGAATGATTTATCTTTTGATTTGGTTTTTTTAATAGCCATTGCTGTAACTTCTATACCTGTAATATCAAAAATATTTTTTGATATAGGAGTGATTAAAACAAGATTTGCAAGCATAGTTTTAACCACTTCAACAATACAAGATTTGTTTTTATGGATTTTACTAAATATTACTATTAATGCCGCAACAAATCAAGATTTAACTTTAATGAGCAATCTTAAAACCGCTTTTCTTACTTTATTTTTATTTATAGCTGTGAAGGTAATTTCTCATTTCTTTGAAAAAATTTCTTTTCGCATGAGTACAATTGATTTTTTTACTTTAAGCTTTGTTGTGTTATTTTTATCTATAGCTTTTTTAAATATGATTCATATCAACCCTATGTATACTTCATTTCTTATTGGTTTTTTAATAAAGAATATTTTAAATAATCATCAAATATTAAAAGAAAAAGTTAACGGTATTTCAGATATGGCTTTTTCATTTTTTATTCCTATTTATTTTGCTTTAATCGGTATTCAATTAAATATTATGCATGAATTTTCTTTTAACATGTTTATATTCTTCTTAATTCTTGCGTGTTTATTGAAATTTTTAGGTTGTTATATAGGATTAAATTTTGTTAAAATTTCTAATATTTCAAGAATTAATTTTGCAATTACTATGAATGCTAGAGGTGGCCCAGGAATAGTTTTAGCGAGTGTTGCCTATTATTATCAGATTATTAATGTAAGTTTTTTTACAACACTTATTTTAACTGTTTTAATTTCTTCGATGATGGCTGGTTATTGGTTAAGATATCAAAAAAATAAGAATATAAATATATTTTCAAAATTCTAACAATGTAGCTCTTATGGGTGCAGGGATACATTCAAATACGATGCTCGGTTTTATAGATGAAAAAAATTTAGTAAAATTGAAGTATTGTTTTGATTTAAATCCTGAAAAAATAGGAAGATTTTTACAAAATAGCTCTATAAAAATAATTAATGCTTCTAAAGAAAGCTTAAAAGATATAGAGTGTATAATAATGACTATGGCTTTACATGAAAAAGTAGTTTTTGAAAATGAAATTTTAAATTTTAAAAAGCAAGGTTTAGCCCCAAAGCTTAAAGTAGTGATTTTAAGTGCTAAAGAATTAAGGCTTGTAAATTTAAAGGAGAATGGATGTTAGCTTATATAAAAAATCATTTTAAAGAAAGCATAGATACAAAAGAACAAATTTTAAAAGATGAAAATATATTAGACCTTATTAAAAAAGTAGCTTTAGAAATTATAAAAGCTTATAAAAATGGTAATAAAACTTTATTAGCAGGTAATGGCGGAAGTGCAGCTGATGCACAACATATTGCAGGAGAGCTTGTAAGTAGATTTTATTTTGATAGATCTGGGCTTGCAAGCATAGCATTAACTACAGATACTAGCATACTTACAGCTATTGGAAATGACTATGGTTATGAGAAAGTTTTCTCAAGACAGCTTGAAGCACAAGGAATAAAAGGGGATATTTTTATAGGAATTTCAACCAGTGGAAATAGTGCAAATATCTTAAAAGCCTTAGAAATTTGTAAAGAAAAAGGAATTATTAGCATTGGTTTAACAGGGCAAAGTGGGGGAAAGATGAATGAACTTTGTGATTATTGTATTAAAGTGCCTTCAAGTTGCACCCCACGCATACAAGAGTCTCATATTTTAATAGGACATATACTTTGTGCCATAGTAGAAGAGGAGCTTTTTGGAAAAGGTTTTCATTGAAAGCTATTATTCTTTGTGGAGGTTTCGGCACAAGACTTAAGAGTATAGTTAAAGATGTGCCAAAACCAATGGCCCTAATCAATACTAAACCTTTTTTAGAATTTATATTTGAATATCTTAAAACCCAAAATATCAAAGAAGTTATTCTAGCTGTTTCTTACAAATATGAAGTAATAAAAAATCATTTTAAATATAATTTTTTAGATCTAAAAATAGAATATAGTATAGAAGAGGAACCTTTAGGTACAGGTGGAGCCATCAAACAAGCCTTAAATTTGGCAAATGAAAATTCTTTAGTATTAAATGGTGATACCTTTTTTAATATAGATTTATCTTGTTTAAATTTAGAAGAGAGCAAAATTTGTTTTGCCTTAAAATCAATGCAGGATTTTGATAGATATGGGGCCGTAGAACTTGATAAAGATAATTTTGTAAGTTCTTTTAGGGAAAAACAATTTTTCAAACAAGGACTTATTAATGCAGGAATTTATCTAGTATCTAAGGATATTTTTAAGGATTTTTCTTTAGAGGATAAATTTTCTTTTGAAAGTTTTTTACAAGAAAATTATAAAAACTTAAAAGCAAGAGCATGTATTTTTGATGATTATTTTATAGATATTGGTGTACCTGAGGATTATAAAAAATTTTTAGAGGATAGCAAGAGTTTTAAATTTGGTCATTGAACTTATTAATTTATCTAAGATACAATAAAAATTTTTGAAAGGTTGAAATGAAAAAATATGTTTTAAATTCTGAAATCATTCAAGATAAAAGTTTGGGAATGGATATTTGGGAAAACATTTTCTCCAATAAAGAATGGGGAAAATATCCTAGTGAAAATCTAATCCGTTTTATTGCAAGAAATTTTTATAACGTTCAAGATAGAAGTAAAATTAATATTTTAGAATTAGGACTTGGAACAGGTGCTAATCTTTGGTTTTGTGCAAGAGAAGGTTTTAGTGTTAGTGGTATAGAATGGAGCAAAACAGGAGTTGAGCGTTTTAAAAAACGTTTAGAAGATGAAAATTTAAGCAAACAAATCAAAGAAATCAAAATAGGTGATTATGCTCAAAAACTTGATGAATTTGAAAATGAAAGTTTTGATGCTTGGATTGATAGTTATTCTTTAGCTTATAATGATTTTGAAAAAACTAAAAATATCATTGAAAAAGCCATTTCGAAGCTAAAAATTGGAGGTAAATTCTTTTCCATTACCCCTAGTTTTAATAACGAAGGTTTTTATGAGGATGTAAATTTAGCTTATCATACTTGTTTTCCATCTTCTGGGAGTGATGCTTTTACTGGAAATATCAGATATTGTGATGATTTGGATATAGAAAAACTTTATAATGGAAAAAATTATAAAGTGATTAATACTCAAATTTATTCTTTAAAAGAGGAAGGGAAAATAAAAAATGAACTTTTTGTTATAGAGGGTGAAAGATATGGATAATTCAAATTTTTGGGAAAACATTTTCTCCAATAAAGAATGGGGAAAATATCCTAGTGAAAATCTAATCCGTTTTATTGCAAGAAATTTTTATAACGTTCAAGATAGAAGTAAAATTAATATTTTAGAATTAGGACTTGGAACAGGTGCTAATCTTTGGTTTTGTGCAAGAGAAGGTTTTAGTGTTAGTGGTATAGAATGGAGCAAAACAGGAGTTGAGCGTTTTAAAAAACGTTTAGAAGATGAAAATTTAAGCAAACAAATCAAAGAAATCAAAATAGGTGATTATGCTCAAAAACTTGATGAATTTGAAAATGAAAGTTTTGATGCAATTATTGATATAGCTTCTTTGTGTTGTAATGACTTTGAAAAGACTAAAGGCATTTTTGATAAAGCTATATCAAAGCTAAAGCCTTATGGCAAATTTCTTTCTATGACCTTGGCCATTGGACTTTTTGGCTATGAAAAAGAAAAAGGTTTAGAGCAAACTCCTGAATATGGCATTTATAAGGGCAATGGAAAGCTTCGTTTTAGCACTTTAAATGAAATAAAAAGCCTTTATAAGCATAAAAATTTTAAAAGAACAAATTTAAGTATGCTTACTTTAGAAGATGTTTTAGAAGATAAAGAGACAAGAGTTATTGATAAAATTTTTATTATCGAAGGTGAAAAATGCCCTAACGGGGGGGGGGGATTTAGATCTTCTAAAGAGGAATGGAAAATGAGCAAGGTAAGTCTTGAAGCTTATCTTGCTTCCAATTTTAACACTCTTAGTTTTAAAGATGATATTTATTTTAGTTTTGATTATGCAAAATTGTATGGAGAAGTTTTTGAATTTGAGTATAAAAAAGACGGATTTGTCTTTAAAACTTTAGGAGTTAAGCAAGAAATTTTAAATTCAGGCTTTTTTGATTTACAAAGTCCTTATGGATATAATGGAATTTATACTAATACTAAAGATGAGGATTTTTTAAATGAAGCCTTTGAAAATTTAAAGCAAAAAGCTTTAAAAGAAAAGATTATAGCTTTTTTTATACGTTTTCATCCTTTTGATGAGTATATAAATGCTTATAAAAATAATTTAAATTTTATAAATAAAAATAAAAAAATCATTATAGTTCCCACTGAACAAGATATCACTCTTATACGTAAAAATTACAATCCTCGTATTAAAGCTTATGTGAAAAAAGCAAGAGAAAATTTAAAAATAGATTTTATTAAAATAGATGAAAATAAAGATTTTAAAATACTTTATGAAAAAACAATGCAAAGAAATGACGCAGAAAATTTTTATTTTTTTGATAAAAAATATTTTAATAAATTATATAATTTTAAAGAATATATAGTTTTAAAAGCAAGTTTAAATGAAGAGGTTTTAGCTTTCGCTTCTTTTTTTCTTTGTAAGGATTTTTCTTATTATCATTTAAGTGCTAATTCTTTAAAGGCTAATGCCAATGCCGCGCTTTTGGATTTTTTCTTTGAATATGCAAATAAAAAAGGTTCGAAATTTTGCATACTAGGAGGTGGTGTTAAAGATGATGATACGCTTTTTAATTATAAGCAAAAATTTTCTATAGTGGATTCTTATTTTTATATAGGTGGAATTATTTTTAATGTGCCACAATATGAGTATTTTTGTCAAAATTCTAAGAGTGAAAAATTTTTAAAATATCGTTTTATTAACGATTCTCTCCCCTATTAACTCATTTATTCTATGATTATATTTTTTAAATAAAATCAAGGAATATTATGATTTATTGTGATCATTGTGTAATGCCAAATACAAGACCAGGTATTAAATTTTTTAAAGATGCAGAAGGCAAAAATATCTGTTCTGCTTGTATCAATCATAAAAATAAAGAAAAGATCGATTATAAAAAAAGATTTAAAGAGTTAGAAGAATTATGTGATAAATACCGTAGGATGAATGGAAAATTTGAGTATGATTGTGCTATTGCTGTAAGTGGAGGAAAAGACTCTCACTTTCAAGTGCATATCATGAAAGAAAAGTTAGGAATGAATCCTATTTTATTTAGCGTTGAAGATAATTTTACGACTACAAAGGCTGGAAGAAAAAATTTAAGAAATTTAAGCGAGACTTTTGGTTGTCATATTATCAGCTTAAAACCTGATTTAAAAACTCAAAGAAAAATTACTTTAAAAACTTTTGAAAAATATGGAAAACCAACGTGGTTTATTGATAGGCTTATTTATACTTATCCTTTTGCCATGGCTTTGAAATTTAACACGCCTTTATTAGTTTATGGTGAAAATGTAAGTTATGAGTATGGGGGGGGGTATGACCTAGAAACTCCTAGTGCTAAAGATATTTTTTTAAATGGAGTGGCAGAAGATTTGGATTTAAGCGAATTTATAGATGATGAAATCAAAGAGGAAAATCTTCAACTTTTTTTCAAACCTAATGAAAATGATCTTGCTAAATTAGATCCTATTTATCTTAGTTATTTTATTAAATGGAATTCTTATTCAAATTATATTTTTGCAAAAAGTAGAGGCTTTACAGATTTACAAAATGAGTGGGATAGAACTCATTGTGTTGAGAATTTTGATCAAATTGATAGCATAGGTTATATTATTCATGCTTGGATGAAATATCCAAAATTTGGGCATGCTATGGCTAGTGATTATGCGGCTAGGCTTATAAGATATGGACTTTTAGATAGAGAAAAAGCTATTAAAATTGTTAAAGAAAGAGATCACAGGCTAGATGATAAATGTATAGAAGATTTTTGTTCTTTTGTTGGTATCAATAAAGATCGTTTTTACCGCATTGTTGAGAAGCATTATAATATGGATTTATTTTATAAAAATGAATTTGGAGAATTTAAACTTAAAAACGAAATTTCTCAATAAACTAAAAAATAAATAGATTTAAATATATAAATAAATTTGGTTTAAATTTTAAGCTGAAAGTTTTTATATATTAAATCTTTATAAATTTAAAAAAAGAGTGGAATATTTTTTGCTACAATAAAATATTATTTACAAAATAATATATAAATAAACAAGATAAATTAAGCCTTATGATGGGTTTAGTTTTTTAAAAAAATGTATTTGTATTTACAATAGTAAAAACTAAAATTTATCTTTTAGCAATAAAGGCACAAAATGAAAAAAACTCTTATCATTGCAGAAGCAGGGGTAAATCATAATGGAGATTTGAATCTAGCTAAAAAAATGATAGAAGTTGCAGCAGAATGCGGAGCTGATTTTGTCAAATTTCAAACTTTTAAAGCCAAAGATTGCGTAAGCATTAATGCAAAAAAAGCCAAATATCAACTTCAAACAACAAATCAAAACGAGAGTCAGTTTGAAATGATAAAAAAATTAGAGCTTGATTTAAAAGCGCATCAAATTCTTATAGCTCACGCTAAAGCTCATAATATTTCTTTTCTTTCAACCCCTTTTGATTTGGACAGTATAGAACTTTTGCATTGTCTTGGGCTTGAAATTTTTAAAATTCCAAGCGGTGAAATCACAAACCTTCCTTATCTTAAGGCTATTGCAAGATTAAATAAAAAAATCATACTTTCAACAGGAATGTCAAATTTAGGTGAAATTGAGGCTTGTTTAGATGCACTTTGTAAAAATGGTCAAAAAAGGAACAATATCACTTTAATGCATTGCACAACCGAATATCCCGCTCCCTTTAATGAAGTCAATTTAAAAGCCATGCAAACTTTAAAAAATGCTTTTAATTTAAATGTGGGTTATTCTGATCATACCAAAGGTATAAGTGTAGCTTTAGGTGCTGTAGCTTTAGGTGCTTGTATTATTGAAAAGCATTTTACCTTAGATAAATCAATGAGTGGTCCTGATCATAAAGCAAGTTTAGAACCAAGCGAACTTAAACTCATGTGTCAAAGTATAAAAGAGCTTGATTTAGCTTTAGGTGATGGCATTAAAAGAATAAGCAAGAGTGAAAAGAAAAACATAAATATAGCAAGAAAAAGCCTTGTAGCAAAAAAAGATATTTTAAAGGGTGAAAAATTTAGCGAAGAAAATTTAACTACAAAGCGTCCAGGAAATGGAATTTGTGCAATGCAATATGATAAATTTTTAAATAAAATTGCTAAAAGATCTTATAAAAAAGATGATTTGATCCGTGAATAAAAGAAAAATTTGCCTTGTAAGTGCTACAAGAGCTGAGTGGTATTTATTGAGTCATTTATGTAAAGAAATTAAAAAAGATAAAGATTTAATTGTTCAAATTCTTGTAACAGGCACACATTTAAGCCAAGAATTTGGTTTAACCTATAAAGAGATAGAAAAAGAATTTAAGATCGATGAAAAAATCCCTATTTTACTTTCAAATGATGATAATCTAAGCCTTTGTAAAAGTATGGCTTTGGTATTTGAAGGTTTTTCTAAGGCATTTAAAAGTTTAAAACCTGATATAGTGGTGATTTTGGGTGATCGTTATGAAATGTTAGCGGTTGCTAGCGTTTGCCTTTTAATGCAAATTCCTATTGCTCATCTTTGTGGCGGAGAACTTACTTTAGGCGCTATTGATGATAGTATAAGACATAGTATTACTAAAATGGCTCATCTTCATTTTGTAAGCACAAAAGAATATCAAGATAGGGTTTTACAATTGGGCGAAAATAAAAATTCTGTTTTTAATATAGGTTCTCTTGGAGGGTTTATTGTAAAAAATATGGATTTTTTAGGCAAAGAAGAGCTTGAAAAAGAGCTTGATTTTAAATTTGATGAAAATATTTATTTAATTACTTATCATCCTGAAACTTTAAATTTAAAACAAACTAAAAATAATATTCAAACATTGCTTTGCAATTTAACAAAGCTTAAAAAAGCAAGTTTAATTTTTACTAAAGCAAATGCTGATGAAAATGGACTTTTGATCAATAATTTTTTAGCAGATTTTTGTAAAAAATATCCTAAAAAAGCAAAACTTTTTGATAATCTTGGATCTAAGAGATATTTGAGTTTAATGAAAATTTCAAAAGCCGTAATAGGAAATTCATCTAGCGGTATTATAGAAAGTCCTTTTTTAAGAGTAGCTTGTATCAATATAGGTGATCGTCAAAAAGGAAGAATAAGAAGCGAAAATATCATTGATACAAGTATAAAAGATTTACAACAAGCCTTTCAAAAACTAGAAGATAAAAAATTTCAAGATAATTTAAAAAATTTTAAAAATCCTTTTGAGAGCAGGATAAAAAATCCTAATAAATTTATTAAAACAAAACTTAAAAATGTAAAATTAGATACAATTTTAAATAAAAAATTTACGGATTTGTTATGGATATCAAAAAATTAAAATTAAGTCCAAATTCTAGCATAAAAGAAGCCTTAAATATAGTTGGAAAAGAAAGAGTAAGACTTGGTATTGTAGTCGATCAAAAAGATAAATTTTTAGGGGTAATTAGCGATTCTGATATTAGAAAAGCTTTAATCAATGGAAAAATGATTTATGATTGTATAGAAGATATTTATACTAAAAATCCTATCGTAATAAAAGAAAATACAAATAAAGCTGAACTTTTAGAGCTTTCTTCAAAAACAGATATTTATGATTTTCCTGTAGTTAACGAAAAAGGCGAGGTGCTCTCTATAAGGTCTATTTCTTCGCTTTTAGCTAAAATAAAACTTCCAAATTATGTAATTTTAATGGCAGGCGGACTTGGATCAAGGCTTAAAGAGCTTACTAAACATACACCAAAACCTATGTTAAAAGTAGGAAAAAAACCTATTTTAGAAAGTATTGTTTCAAGGCTTTCTTTGCAAAACTTTGAGAATTTTATTTTTTGCGTAAATTATAAAAGACAAATTATAGAAGATTATTTTAAAGATGGAATGGATTTTGGGGTTAAAATTTCTTATGTTAAAGAAAAGAAAAAGCTAGGAACAGCAGGAGCTTTGAGTTTGGTTGATAAGCCTTTAAAAGAAAGTTTTATTGTGATGAATGCAGATATTTTAACTGAGCTTAATTTTTTAGAATTTTTAAAAGCTCATGAAAAAAGTAGAGCTTTAATGAGTGTGTGTGTAAGAGAATTTGAACAAAATATACCTTATGGAGTTATAAAAGAACAAAATGGCTTTATAAAAAATATACAAGAAAAACCAACTATGAAATTTTTGGTTAGTGCTGGTATTTATGCGTTAAAACCTGAAGTTTTGAACTTTTTTAAAAAAAATGAATATTTAGATATGCCCGATTTAATTAAAATTTTAATGCAAAAAAATGAAAGAATTAATACTTTTTTATTGCGTGATTATTGGATTGATATAGGTAGAATTGAAGAATTTGCAAGAGCAAATGAGGATTTTAGATGAAAGCTTTAATTATAGGCTTTGGAAGTATTGGAAAAAAACATTTTTTAGCTCTTAAAAATTTAGGCTTTGATGTTTCTTTACTCTCTTTTAGTGCTTGTAAAAAAGATATCAATGAAGTAAAGCTTTATAATTCTTGGAATAAAATCTCTCTAAAAGATTTTGATCTTTTTGTGATTGCCAATATCACGACTTTGCATTTAGAGACTTTAAAAAAAATTGATACACTCGTAAAAGATAAGATTATATTAGTTGAAAAACCTTTATTTGAAAAATTTATCCCTTTTCAAAGCAATAAAAATAAAATATTTATTGCCTATCTTTTGAGATTTAATCCTTTAATAAAAGCTTTAGAAGAAATTTTACAAGATGAAGAACCTTATTTTGTAGAATTAAGTTGTCATTCTTATTTGCCTAACTGGCGTGATGTGGATTATAGGGAAAATTATAGCTCAAAAAAAGAGTTAGGGGGAGGAGTTTTGCTTGATCTCTCGCATGAGATTGATTTAGCTTTTTTTCTTTTTGGAGAATTAAAACTTTTATATAGTGAAAATTTAAAATTTTCAGAACTTGAGATTAATAGTGATGATTTTGCTTTTTTATCTTTAAAAAATTCCAAAGGCTTAAGAATTCATATCAAGCTTGATTATTTTTCTAAGCTTACTCAAAGAAAGATTATTATTCATACTCCAAAAAAAAGCTATGAAGCCGATTTGATCCAAAATATTTTAAAAATTTATAATAAGGATAAAAGCATTAAAACACAAATTTATAAAAGTGACACAATTTCAACTTTAGAATTAATGCATAAGGCTATACTAAATAATGATAAAAATCTATGTTCTTTAGATGAGGCTTTAAATGTATTAAAAATTTGCGATGAGGTTAAAAATGGCTGAAATTTTATGCACAATTTGTGCAAGGGGTGGCTCTAAAGGAGTTTTAAATAAAAATATCAAAAAAATCAATGATCTTGAAATGATAGCTTATAGTATTATACAAGCAAGAAATTCAAAGCTTTTTAAACATATAGTTGTAAGCACGGATAGCGATGAGATAGCAAATGTTGCATTAAAATATAAAGCCGAGGTTTTTTTTAAAAGAGAAGCGCATCTTGCAAGCGATAGTGCTCCAAAACTTCCTGTAATGCGTGATGCACTTTTAAGAAGTGAAAAATATTTTGGTGTAAAATTTGATATTTTGGTAGATTTAGATGCTTCAGCTCCTCTTAGAACAAGTCAAGATATAAAAAAAGCTTATGAATTATTTATAAAAGAAAATAAAGAAGTTTTAATTACTGCAACTTTAGCAAGGCGTAATCCTTATTTTAATTTAATAGAACTTGATAATGGCGAAGTAAAAAGATCAAAACAGGGTTTTTTTACAACACGCCAAAGCGCACCAAAATGTTTTGATATGAATGCAAGTATTTATATGTTTAAACGCGAAAGACTACTTAAGAGTGATGATTTATTTGGAAAAGAAACCTCTCTTTATGTTATGGATGAAAGCACAGCTTTTGATGTAGATAGCGAGCTTGATTTTAAGATAGTTGAGTTTTTAATCAAAGAAAGAAATTTAAAACCAGAGGAGTTTTAATGCTTGAGGGAAAAATTATTTTTGTTGTAGGGGCTTGTGGGCGTATAGGAAAAGAACTTTGCAAGGCTATTTTAAAAAATAAAGGCATTGCAGTTTTAGCAGATATTAATGAAAAAGCTTTAAAAGATCTAAAAGAAGAATTGCACAAAGAATTTGATCAAGAACTTTTAAGTCTTAAGCTTGATATCACTTCTAAAGAAAGCCTTAATGATGCCATTTTAAAAACTGAGCAAAAATATAAAAAAATTGATGCTTTTGTTAATTCTTCTTATCCTTGTGGAAAAAATTGGGGAAAAACGCCTTATTATGAATTAAGTTATGAAGAACTTTGTGAAAATTTAAATTTGCATCTTGGCGGGTTTATTTTAGCTTCTCAGGAATTTGTAAAATATTTTAAAAAGCAAGGTTATGGAAATATTATCAATCTTAGCTCTATTATGGGTGTATATGCTCCTAAATTTGAAAATTATAAAAATACCAGTATGCAAAGCTCACTTGAATATAGCGTGATTAAAGCAGGAATTAATCATTTGGGTGTATGGCTTGCTAAAGAACTTTTTAACACTAATATCCGTGTAAATACTTTAGCAGCTGGAGGAATTTTAGATAATCAACCGCAGGTTTTCTTAGATGCTTATAGAAAATGTTGTGCAAGCAAAGGAATGCTAGAAGCAAGCGATTTATGCGGAACTTTGGTATTTTTGCTTAGTGATGCAAGTAAATTTATTACAGGGCAAACCTTAGTAGTTAGTGATGGGTGGGGACTTTAATGTTTTTAAAAGAACTTTTTGAGAGAAATTTAAATTCTTTAAGAGATATTGCCTTAAAGAATGCTTTAAGTAAAATAAAAATTAATACAAAATATCAACTTATTGAAGCAGAGGATAAGCTTAATATCAATTTAAAAGATAGAAGCACAAATGCCTTGCTCTACCAAAACCCCCTTACTGAACTAAACTCCTTATTAAATACTTATAATGATAAATACTTCTTATATCCTGTTCTTTATTTTTATGGTTTTGGAAATGGTATTTTATTTAAAGCCTTACTTCAAAACAAAAACCATAAACATATAGTAGTCTTTGAAAAAGAATTAGAAATCATTTATATTATGTTTCACCTAATAGACTTTTGCCATGAACTTAAGAATAATTCTTTAATAATACTTAATGCTAATACCTTAAATTTAAATGATTATAATGAACTTTGTTCATCTAATCCTTTCTTTTCTTTTTCAAGAGTATATTTTTTAGAATTAAGCTCTGATTATTATGAAAAATATAAAGAAGATATATTAAATATCAATCAAAACATGATGAGTCATTTTAAAAAAGCAATATTCTCTTATGGAAATGATCCCTTAGATGCTTTACAAGGTATAGAACAATTTACCTATAATCTACCTAAAATGATCACAAATTCTACTTTTAAAGAATTACTCACTAAAAGATCAAATTTAAGTGATACAGCCATAATAGTTTCAACAGGACCTTCACTTACTAAACAACTTCCTATTCTAAAAGAATATCAAAACAAAGCCACAATATTTTGTGCAGATAGTGCTTATGCTATATTAGCTAAACATGGTATTAAGCCTGATTATGTTTGTATGTTGGAAAGAAAAGAGATTACAGCAGAATTTTTCAATAATGATTTTAAAGAATTTGATGAGGGAATAACTTTTATATTAAAATCTGTAGTTCACCCAAAAGCACTTTCTTATCTTGATCAAAATAAGCGTTCTTATATGGTAATTTCTACTTGGGCAAATTTTATTAATTATGTTGCTATGGATAAATTTGGATATTTTAATATGGGTCATAGCGTGGCTAATGTTAATTTTGCTTTAGCATTTTTTTTAAAACACAAAAATATCATCTTAATAGGACAAGACTTAGCCTATGATGAAAAAGGAAATTCTCATCCTAGTGATTATAAACACGGATCAAATTTTGAAAGTAAAAGATTTAAGAATTTTGATAAGGTCTTATCTTATGGAGGTAAAAAACTAATTAACACACACCAAGCTTGGACTCTTTTTCGCCAAGAATTTGAAAGCGATATACAATTTACCAAAGAACAAGGAATAACCACCTACAACTGCACAGAGGGTGGAGCAAGAATAGAAGGAAGCTTAGAAAAACCCTTTAAAGAAGTATGTGAAGAATTACTGATTAAAGATTTAAATAAACCCTTTAAAAAACTAAATTCTTTAAATAAAAACAAACAAGATGAATTATTACTTAAAGCCTATGCAAAAATTATAAAAGCCATAAAACACTCTAATACTTTTAAAAATGATTGTTTAAAAGAATACGAAGAGCTTAATGAGCTTTATTTAAGTTTAAATCATACAGAAAATCAAAGTTTATTAGATATTATAATACAAAGAATTGATAAGTATAAGGTAAAAACTGAAGATTTAAAAGAACTAGCTCAAGCTGTTGGGGCTTTTTTAATCCAATTTGAATTAAATTTAGCTAGAATTTATGTCTTAAAAGCAAAAACAAAAGAAGATTCTTTTAATAAATCATTAATTTGGATCAAAGAACATTTAGAATGGCTTAAAATGATATATGCACATATTAATGCACTTGAACTTGCTTTAATAAAAAACATTAAGCCTTTAGAAGAAGAGTTATATAAAAGGGGACTTGAGAAATGGATGAGGCAAAAGAGCTATTTTTAAAAAATACAGCAGCACTTTTTGAGGTTGATCAAGTTTTAGCTTATAAACTTAGATCCTTAGAAAATTTTTCTCAATTTAATATGGACGAAGATGCTAATTTTATAAGAAATGATAATAATAAAATTTACGAAAATGTGAATGAGGAACTAAATAAAAGTTTAGAATTCTTTAAAAATGATTTTTCTAAATATCCTGTTTTATTTTTTTATGGTTTTGGAAATGGAAAGCTTTATAAATTTTTATGTGAAAATAAAAATCATAAAGCTATAGTTGTATTTGAAGATGAGCTTGAAATTCTGGCTTTAGCTTTTCATCTGTTTGATTTTTCCAAAGAAATTAAAAATGAAAAACTGATACTTTTTTATACTAAAGATCTTAATCTAGCTTCTTTAAATGCTTTATTTTCTTTTGAATTTATAAAAAAGAGTATTAAAATTTATAATCTTCATATCCATAGTTCTTTTTATGCAAAGTATTATTATGATAAAATCGAAAGCCTAAACAAAGATTTAATGGAAATTATAAGATTTATAGTATTAAATCATGGCAATGATCCTATAGACTCTATGACAGGGATAGAACATACTTTAAATAATATCCCAAACATGTTAAGTCATGGGATTTTTCAAGAATTTTTAAAAGCAAGAAGGGCAAAACTTGAAAATGCCATAGTGGTTTCAACAGGACCTTCGCTTACTAAGCAACTTCCTTTGCTTAAAAAGTATCAAAATAAAGTTGCTATTTTTTGTGCTGATAGTTCTTATCCAATTTTAGCAAAACATAATATAAAACCTGATTATGTTTTATCTTTAGAAAGGGTTGTTTTAACTTCTGAATTTTTTAATAATGATTTTGGAGATTTTGATAAAGATATACTTTTTATCTTAGCTTCTGTGGTTTATAAGAAAAGTATAGAATATTTAGAAAAAAATCATAGAAGATATATGCTAGTGCATCGCCCTTTAAATTCAGCAGGTTCTTTAAAACTAGATGAGTATGGTTATCTTGGTGTGGGAATGAGTGTTGCTAATATGATTTATGAGTTAATCGGCGCACTGAGATTTAAAAATGTGATTTTAATTGGTCAGGATTTAGCCTATGCTGATGATGGGAAGAGCCACGCTGTAGAACATATTTTTGGAGAGCAAGGTGATGAAGTAAGAGATAATCTTTATACCTTAGCTTATGGGGGTAAAGGAGAAGTTAGAACTCAGCTTTCTTGGCAACTTTTTAGACAGCATTTTGAAAAAGATATTTTTTTTACTAAAACTAAATTAGGCATCACTACTTATAATTGCACAGAAGGCGGAGCAAGGATAGAAGGAACTATAGAAAAACCTTTCAAAGAAGTATGCGAAGAGCTTTTAAAAAGTGATCTTCAAAAGCCTTTTGAATTTCCAAAAACCTTAAGTTTAAATGAGATGAGAGAAAAATTAAAAAAAACCAAGAAAAATATTGAAAAAAATGTAAGCGAGAGTGAAAATTACATTAAAAAATGCAAAAATGAGCTTAAAAAATTAGATTATGAATTTAGCAAAGAGCAAAAGAATTTACAAACTCTAAGAAAAATTAAAGATAACTTGCTTAAATTTTTTAAAGAATTAAAAACATTAAAATTATTTAATGAGCTTTCTCAGGCTATGTATTTTCATAATGAATGCGAAGTGATGAAGTATGAAGTTTTAAATTCTTTAAAACAAGATGAAAAATTGATAGATTTTCTTTCTTCTCAAAATCTTTGGTTTTTGCAAATTTTAGATTATTTAAAAGCTCAAAATGAAACTATTAATAAAGCTATAAAAGAATGGGGGATTAAATGAATCCCTCTTTATTCCTAAAAAACCTAAATGCTCTAAATAATACTTTCTTAAAAGAAGAACTAAAAAAAATAAAATCAAATCTTAAATTTGAACTTATACAAGGTAAGGATAATTTAGATATTAATTTAAAAGAAACAACTGGGGGGGGGGATTGCTATCTTTACACTAACCCCCTTACTGAACTAAACTCCTTATTAAATACTTATAATGATAAATACTTCTTATATCCTGTTCTTTATTTTTATGGTTTTGGAAATGGTATTTTATTTAAAGCCTTACTTCAAAACAAAAACCATAAACATATAGTAGTCTTTGAAAAAGAATTAGAAATCATTTATATTATGTTTCACCTAATAGACTTTTGCCATGAACTTAAGAATAATTCTTTAATAATACTTAATGCTAATACCTTAAATTTAAATGATTATAATGAACTTTGTTCATCTAATCCTTTCTTTTCTTTTTCAAGAGTATATTTTTTAGAATTAAGCTCTGATTATTATGAAAAATATAAAGAAGATATATTAAATATCAATCAAAACATGATGAGTCATTTTAAAAAAGCAATATTCTCTTATGGAAATGATCCCTTAGATGCTTTACAAGGTATAGAACAATTTACCTATAATCTACCTAAAATGATCACAAATCCTACTTTTAAAGAATTACTCACTAAAAGATCAAATTTAAGTGATACAGCCATAATAGTTTCAACAGGACCTTCACTTACTAAACAACTTCCTATTCTAAAAGAATATCAAAACAAAGCCACAATATTTTGTGCAGATAGTGCTTATGCTATATTAGCTAAACATGGTATTAAGCCTGATTATGTTTGTATGTTGGAAAGAACTGATTTCACGGCAGAATTCTTTAAAGAGGCATATGAGGGGATTGATGGGGGAGTGCTTTTTATTCTTGCTTCATTGGTTCATCCAAAAGCACTTTCTTATCTTGAAAATCGTTCTTTTATGCTTGTTTCAAAACCATCTAGAATGTGTCTTGATTTTAAACTTCATTTATTTGGTTATCTTGGTGGTGGTCCAAGTGTAGCTTATATGAATTACTCTTTAGCTATGCTTTTAAAACACAAAAATATCATCTTAATAGGACAAGACTTAGCCTATGATGAAAAAGGAAATTCTCATCCTAGTGATTATAAACACGGATCAAATTTTGAGAGCGAAGAAGAGCATATAGAAATAATGGCTTATGGTGGTAATGGAAAAGTTACAACACATGGAATTTGGGTGTATTTTAAATCTTTTTTGGAACAAATTATTAATGAAAATATTTTTTCTACCACCTACAACTGCACAGAGGGTGGAGCAAGAATAGAAGGAAGCTTAGAAAAACCCTTTAAAGAAGTATGTGAAGAATTACTGATTAAAGATTTAAATAAACCCTTTAAAAAACTAAATTCTTTAAATAAAAACAAACAAGATGAATTATTACTTAAAGCCTATGCAAAAATTATAAAAGCCATAAAACACTCTAATACTTTTAAAAATGATTGTTTAAAAGAATACGAAGAGCTTAATGAGCTTTATTTAAGTTTAGCTAATTTAATCTCAAGTAAAAAAAATAATCAAAGTCTAAATTCAAATTCTAATTTAAACGATATAAACGAAGAAGAAATCAATCAAATGCTAAATGTTCTTATACAAAGAATTGATAAAATAAAAACAAAAATAGAAAATTTAAAAAATTTAAATTTCTTCTATGACATATTACAAGCTACTTTAATCCAATTTGAATTAAATTTAGCTAGAATTTATGTCTTAAAAGCAAAAACAAAAGAAGATTCTTTTAATAAATCATTAATTTGGATCAAAGAACATTTAGAATGGCTTAAAATGATATATGCACATATTAATGCACTTGAACTTGCTTTAATAAAAAACATTAAGCCTTTAGAAGAAGAGTTATATAAAAGGGGACTTGAGAAATGGATAAAGCAAAAGTAGATCTTTTTAAGAAAAACTTAGATGCTTTAGTGGGATCTAATTATATAGAGCTTAAAAAGAAATTGCAAAATATTAAAGAGCTTAAAAAATTTAATTATTTTTTAAAAAAAGATCCACTTGATATTAATATAACAAGAAAAAGCGATTTAAAAACTATTTTTAAAAATCCAAAAGAAGAGCTTGAAGATAAAATAAAGGCTTTTAAAGAATTTGCAAGATATCCATTTTTTTTCTTTTATGGTTTAGGGAATGGTATATTTTTTAAGGCACTTTTGCAAAATGATTTACATAAAAGAATAGTTGTTTTTGAAGCAGAGCTTGAAATCATTTATCTTGTTTTTCATTGGATAGATTTTGATTTAGAGTTAAGGCAAGGAAGATTTATTATAATGCATAGTAAAGAGATGGATTATGTTAAAGCCGACGTTCTTTGCTCTTTGCCACAAATTAGTATTTCTTTTAAACTTTATGATTTAAAAATTACTTGTGAATTTTATGAAAAATACTATAAAGAAGATATTGAAAGAATCAATGATCTTCTTATGAAAGCTATTACTAATATCACTCTAAGACAAGGAAATGATCCAAAAGATACTATGATAGGTATTGAACAAGCCGTTTATAATTTGCCAAAAGTTTTTACTCATCCAAGTTATGATGAATTAAAACAAAAAAGATCTAATAAAAATAAAGCAAGCGCTATTATAGTAGGGACAGGACCTTCACTCACTAAGCAACTTCCTTTACTTAAAGAGTATCAAAATAAAGCTGTAATTTTCTGCGCTGATAGTGCTTATGCTATACTAGCTAAACATGGCATTAAACCTGATTATGTTTGTATGTTAGAGCGTGATGAGATAGTAAGTGAGTGTTTTAATAATGACTTTGGAGATTTTGATAAAGATATACTTTTTATCTTAGCTTCTTTGGTAAGTAAAAAAACTATAGATTATTTAGAAAAAAATCATAGAAAATATATGCTTGTAGCTAGGGCTTCTACTTATACAAACTATCTTGATTTATCTTCTTTTGGATATATAGGCGGGGGTATGAGCGTATCTCATATGGCTTGTGAATTAGCTTTGAAATTAGGATTTAAAAATATTATTTTAATAGGTCAAGATTTAGCCTATGCTAAAGATGGAAGTCATCATTCAAAAGGTTTTATTCATGATGATTATCATATAGGAGATTATGAAAGAGATTTTAATCGTTATACAACCATGGCTTATGGAGGTCAGGGTATAGTTCAAAGTTCTCAAGTATGGATTTTGTTTAAACAAATTTTTGAAAATTTTTGTGCTGCGAATTCCTATGCTAAGATTTATAATTGCACAGAAGGTGGTGCAAGGATAGAAGGAAGTATAGAAAAACCTTTTAAAGAGGCTTGTAAAGAGTTTTTAATCAAAGAGCTTAAAAAACCTTTAGTAAAGCTTAAAAATCCTAGCAAAGAACAAAGAAATCATTTAATGCTAGAAAATTATAAAAGGGTAAAAAAAAGTATTACAATGGGAGAAAATTTTTTAAAACATTGTAAAAAAATTGATAGACGTATTAAAAAATTTATTTACTCTTCTAAGAGTAGATATAGCTTAGATGAGCTTGTAGATGAGCTTGATTTGATCAAAGAAAAATTAAATAGAAAAAAATATAGCCATCTTAGTAATGTGCTTTCATCTTTATTGTATCATCATAATTTATTATCCTCAAAACTATATGTGCAAAATATAAACAACGAAAGCGATAAACAAAATAAGCTTTTAGCTTGGGTGTATTCTCATGAAAGTTGGCTTGAAGATATCATTGATATACTAGGTGTTCAAAATCAAAGATTAAAACAAGCAATTATTCCTTTACAAGATGTCTTAGAGAAAAAGAATTTAATTTAAAATAGAATTTTTAAATAAGCAATATAAGTTTTTAAGATAAATAATTCAAGCTTGAGAAGTTCTCAAGCTTTAAAATTATTGTAAAAGTTTTAATACATTTTGTTGCACAGCATTAGCTTGCGACATAGCATAAGAACCACTTTGTGCAAGAATATTGTATTTAGAAAAGTTAGCACTTTCTGCAGCAAAATCCACATCTCTTATGGTTGATTCAGCTGATTTGACATTTACTTGAGTAACTGTAATGTTATTGATAGTTACTTGAAGTTGATTTTGAACCGAACCAATATCAGCACGAATTTGATCAAGATTGGTAATAGCAGTTTCAGCTATATCCATAACAGCCATAGCGCCTTTAAGTGTTGTAACTCCTGCACTTTCAGGTGGGACATCAAAAGCTCCTGCACTTACTTTCATAGGAGCAAATTGTGATAAACCTGAACCACTTGAAAAACCACTTCCAGCAGAAACATTATACACAGCTGAAAGTTGAGAAGCTCCTGAAATAGGAACCAAACCAGCATTTTGTAAAGAGGCAGAATAGTTTTTACCACTTCCTATAGAAAAACCTGAACCACTTGAAAAACCACTTCCCTCGCTTGACATAAAGGCAGATATAGAAGAATATCCAGCTAAAATTGTTCCTTTATTAACACTACCAAAGCCCATAGCATCAGCTATTTGAGGATCAATTTGCCCTTTTGACTCTCTTAAAGATACTGAAGCTTGAGAGATAAATTGAGAAGCTCCAAATCCTGCATGAGAAAGTCCAGTTCCAACTATATTAATATCTTTTCCATCATTTTTTACTAAAGATAAACGTCCGTAATTTTCTTTCATATTAGGGCTTATGAAAGCACCAGCTCCTATACTACCATCTATTTTAATACCACGTCCATCTCTTGAGCTTAAAAGAAGTTTTCCTTCACTATCAAGTGAAGCTTCCACTCCAGTTGTATCTTTTACTGAGTTTATAGCTGAAACTAAAGCTCCGTTTTCATCACCATCTTTGTATTGAATTTGTCCGATTCTTACTCCATTTATGGCAAAATCTTCAGAGGTAGAACTAGCTTTTACGGTTGCCATACCATTAGTTTCTACTTTAAAACTTGCTCTAACACCTGTTTTATCAGCGTATTTGTTTATCTCTTCAGCTAAGGCTCCAAGTCCTGTTCCTACTGAAGTTGAAATTTTTATTTTTTGAAATTGAAAATCTTCTAAGCCATTGTAATTTTTAAGTGTAAATTGAACCTCGCCACTAGAAGTAATTCTGCCACCTGTTTCAAATCTTGTCACACCGATTTTGCTTGATTGGGTTGGCCCTATGCTTGCTTTAATGGTTTGATTTGAATTAGCACCGATTTGGAATTCTTGATTGATAAAGTTTCCACTTAAGAGTTGTTTTCCGTTAAATGAAGTTGTGTTTGCGATATTGTCAAGTTCTTCCATCAAGCGGTTGATATCTGCTTGAAGCATAGTTCTTGTTTTTTGGCTTTGACCATCTTGAGCGGCTTGAGTAGCTTTAACTTTGATAGTATCTAAAATTTTAAGTTGCTCATCCATAGCTTTATCAGCGGTTTGTAAGATACCAATGGCGTCATTACCATTATTGATAGCCTGACCTAAAGTTGCTGCTTGAGATCTTAAAGAATCAGCGATAGCCATACCTGAAGCATCATCAGCGGCTGAGTTGATTCTAAGACCAGAACTTAAACGACTTAAAGATTTATCAAGCTCTCTGGCATTGACGACTGAATTTGCATGAGCATTTAATGCTCCTATATTTGTGTTTATCCTAAAACCCATTTTTTTAAATCCTTTCAAAAATATTGTTCAAAAGGATAAAGCAATAAGTGTTCCAATAAATTTAATTTTTATTTTGAAAGATTTAAAAGTTTTAAGAAGTAAAATTGTAAGTAAGTATAAAGTTTGGGAAATTTTTCCCAAACTTAGAGTTCGTATTATTGCAACAATCTTAATACGTTTTGTTGGCTAGCATTGGCTTGTGCCATCGCATAAGATCCACTTTGTGCTAGGATATTTGCTTTAGAGTAGTTTGCACTTTCACTTGCAAAGTCCACATCTCTAATTTGTGATTCAGCTGATTTAACATTTACCTGAGTAACTGTGATGTTATTGATGGTTGAAGTTAATTGATTTTGAACTGAACCAAGATCTGCACGGATTTGATCAAGATTTGCAATAGCAGTTTCAGCTATATCCATAACAGCCATAGCACCTTTAAGTGTTGTAACCCCTGCAGTTTCATTTGTAACATTAAATGCACTTGCTTTAAAGGTAGCAAACTGAGACATAGAAGATCCGCTTGAGAAACCACTTCCAGCAGAAACATTATACACAGCTGAAAGTTGAGAAGCTGCCGAAATAACTACAGCATTTGCAAAACCTGCAGAATAGCCAGTTCCTACAGAATAACCAGAACCTTCAGAAAAACCACTTCCCTCGCTTGACATATAAGCAGATACAGAAGAGTATCCAGCTAAAATTGTTGATTTATTAACAGTACCAAAGCCCATAGCATCAGCTACATAAGCATCAATTTGCCCTTTTGATTCTCTTAAAGATACTGAAGTTTGAGAAACAAATTGAGAGGCTCCAAATCCAGCAGATGAAAGACCGCTTCCTGAAATAAGAATATCTTTTCCATCATTTTTTACTAAAGATAAACGTCCGTAATTTTCTTTCATATTAGGGCTTATGAAAGCACCAGCTCCTATGCTACCATCTATTTTAATACCACGCCCATCTCTTGAAGTTAAAAGAAGTTTTCCTTCACTATCAAGTGAAGCTTCAACACCTGTTGTGTCTTTTTTGGAATTTATAGCTGAAACTAAAGCTCCGTTTTCATCGCCATCTTTATAAGCAACAGTTCCTATAACTACTCCATTGATAGCAAAATCAGATGAAGTAGTTCCTGCTTTTACTGCTGACATACCATTAGTTTCTACTTTAAAACTTGCTCTAACACCTGTTTTATCAGCGTATTTATTTATCTCTTCAGCTAAGGCTCCAATTCCTGTTCCTACTGAAGTTGAGATAACAACATCTTTGAATTTAAAATCATCTATACCATTGTAGTTTTTAATCACCATTCCAACAGTTCCACTAGCAGTAATCCTACCACCTGTTTCAAATCTTGTTACACCGATTTTACTTGATTGAGTTGCACCAATAGTAGCTTTAATACTTTGATTAGAGCTTGAACCGATTTGGAATTCTTGATTGATAAAGTTTCCACTTAAGAGTTGTTTTCCATTAAATGAAGTTGTATTTGCGATATTGTCAAGTTCTTCCATCAAGCGATTGATATCTGCTTGAAGCATAGTTCTTGTTTTTTCACTTTGACCATCTTGAGCAGCTTGAGTAGCTTTAACTTTGATAGTATCTAAAATTTTAAGTTGCTCATCCATAGCTTTATCAGCGGTTTGTAAGATACCTAAAGCATCATTACCATTTGAAATAGCTTGACCTAAAGTATTTGCTTGAGATCTTAAAGAATCAGCGATCGCCATACCTGAAGCATCATCAGCGGCTGAGTTAATTCTAAGACCTGAGCTAAGTCTTGCTAATGACTGATCTAAGCTTTTAGCGTTTAAGTCAGAGTTTGCTTTAGCATTAAGTGCTGCAACGTTTGTGTTAATACGAAATCCCATTTTAAATCCTTTTAAATAAATTCAATCACCTCATGCGATTGTCAAAAGCTATATCGTAAAGTTAAAAATTTTTTTTATATTTTTTTGAAAATTTTTAAAATATCAGTTTTTAAAAGGATAAAAAAGGCTAATCAGTTATATTTTTTCATAATTTCATATTTGGTTTTTAAATTTTGTATAAAGTATTCTAAGAAATTTTTATAAGCTAGAATGAGATGATATAAGTATTCTCTTTCATCATTTAAATGCATTTTTAAAACTTTAGACATATTAAAACCTCTATTAAAGATTAAAGCTTTGCCTATTGAGTCTTCCAAAAATGCACTATTATTTAAAATTTCATTAAAACTACTTATATTTTTATGAACATTTTGTAAAAATTCTAAAGGTAAAATAATATCTTTGCTTAAGATATTATCCAATGCTTCTTTTAAAGTTTTAGCATCATTTAATAAATTTTCGCAAGTTTGTTTATCTTGTTTTAATTTTTCAAAAAATTTAGCAATGAGTTTAGAGCTTCTATTTTTAGTTAAAGGTTTTAAATTTTCAAATTTAGGTTTTTCTTTATGAAGTAAATTTTCACAAGCATTTTTAAAAGATATTTCTTTAGTAAAATTTATCCTTGCTCCACCTTCTGTGGCATTGTAAAAATTTACTTCTTGATTACAGGCAAAAAGGTATTCTAATTTGATACGATAATCATTCCAAAGCACGTGAGTTAAAACTTCACCCTTGCCCCCATAAGCTATGCAGTAATTTTTTTCTATATCACTTTCTTTTTCAAATTCACTTCCATAAGCAAAATTTTCAGAATGCGAATTTCCTTTCTCATCATAGGCTAAATCTTGTCCTATCATAATAATATTTTTAAATCCTAAAGCAAGAGCTAGAGTATAAGAGAAATGACTTACATGAGTTCCTGTATCTATGTAACCAAAATCACTAAGGCCTAAATTTTTAAAGAAAGGATCTTCTCTTAAAATAATACATTTGTTTGTAATTTTGCTTGCGACATTATAATTTGTTCCAATGGCTAATACATTTAAAATTTTATTATCTTGATCTTCGTAAAAATTTTTTGTTAAATCAGAAAAATCTAAATTGGTCACATAATCAGGCTTAATATCCTCTTTTAATAAAATGCTCAAAGCTCCATCTGCACAAAAAATAAAAGCTTTATTTTGATATTTTTTAAGTAAAGGAAGTTGCTTAGCAAGTGAAGGTCCTGCTGAAACTACTATGGCTGTATCAAAGGTATTTTTTCTTTGATTTAGAAGTCTTTGAAAAGGAATGTTTTCTAGCATGGTAGGGATATTGCAAAGTATATTGTCATAAACTAAAAAAGGAACATCTAATGTATAATGTAAATTTCTAATAAGTAAAGTAGTATTTGCTAAAGCAAAATTTAAAATTTGCTGATAGGTTTGATTGTGAAATCTTTCATAATAAGAGTTAATAGGAAAAAGTTCAAATAAATTTAAATACTCAAAAACACCTTTCATATCAAAAAGGATTAAAAACTGGATATTTACTTTTTCTTCTGTGGTGTCTAAAAGATGAATTTTGCCACTGCTTAATTCTTCACTTAAATCCAAAATACTAAGAGCTAGATATAAAAGCTCAATTTCGCTTTCAAAAATGAAAATTCTTTTATAATATGGAGCTAGATTTTTAATCAAAAGAGCATTAGCTATACCAAAAAAACAAATATAAGGATAATGTTTAGTTTTGGCTAAAAAATTATCAAAAGAATGATTTAGTTCTTCGTGCATAAAATCATCATCATAAATAAAAGTTTCAAATTTATTATCGTAAATGTTGAATTTATCATTTAAAATGAAACGTTGTGATTTTTTATGATTTTGTAATTTTAAGGCTAAGGGTTCATTAACTCCTGATGCAAGAGCTTTTATATTTCTTTGTAAAATTGGATTCATTTTATACCTTAAAGATGATTTTATAATTTTTATTTTATAGTTTGGAATTTTACATTTTTATTTTAAATTTTCTTTTATATAGAGTATTAAGTGTGTTAAATAAATTTAAAAGTTAGATTTATCATTGGTTTGAAAGATTTATGCAAAAATTCTAGGAAAATTCCTAGAATTAATTTTTAGCCGCTATAACCTCAATCTCAACTAAAGCATTTTTTGGTAAATCTTTTACTGCAAAAGCACTTCTTGCAGGATAAGGAGCTTTGAAAAAGCTTGAATAAATTTCATTAAAATTTACAAAATCATTAATATTGGCTAAAAAACAAGTTGTTTTAATTACATTATCAAAACAAAGATTATTTTCTTTTAAAATAGCTTCTATATTTAATAAAGATTGTTTAGTTTGTTCTTTGATATCTTTAGCTTCTATCTCACCACTTTCTGGATTGATAGGAAGTTGTCCTGAAATAAATAAAAATCCATTAGCTTCTCTATAAGCTGAGTAAGGTCCTATAGCTTTTGGATAGTTTGACATAAAATCTCCTTTATGGTTTAATGTGAAATATTTAATTTTAATATAATAAAGTTTAAATTCAAAAAAATTTATTGTAAATTATATGTTTTGTTGAATTTATTGGTTAATGTTAAGACTTAAAAAATAAAACATTGCAGGGATAAAAGCGTATAAAATAAAAAATATTTTTAAAAAAATGATTATATAAATAATTTTTATTTTTTATTAATAATTTTTATCAATTAATATTATTTTTACTTTTAAAGAATATAATAATTTTAATGAATTATTTTTTTATAAAGGAGAAATTATGAGAAAATTAACAAATGATTTTGGAAATATTGTTGCTGATAATCAAAACTCTTTAAGTGCAGGTGTTAAAGGGCCATTGCTTATGCAAGATTATATTTTGCTTGAAAAGCTTGCCCATCAAAATAGAGAAAGAATTCCTGAAAGAACAGTTCATGCTAAAGGAAGCGCAGCTTATGGAGAAATGAAAATAACAGCTGATTTAAGTGCATATACTAAAGCAAAAGTATTTCAAAAAGGAGAAGTTACTCCACTTTTTTTACGCTTTTCAACTGTTGCAGGAGAAGCAGGAGCGGCTGATGCTGAAAGAGATGTTCGCGGTTTTGCGATTAAATTTTACACTAAAGAAGGAAACTGGGATTTAGTAGGTAATAATACTCCGACCTTTTTTATCCGTGATGCTTATAAATTCCCTGATTTTATCCATACTCAAAAAAGGGATCCACGCACTCATTTAAGAAGTAATAATGCCGCATGGGATTTTTGGACGCTTTGCCCTGAAAGCTTGCATCAGGTAACTATTTTAATGAGCGATAGAGGAATTCCTGCGAGTTATCGCCATATGCATGGTTTTGGAAGTCATACTTATAGTTTTATCAACGATAAAAATGAAAGATTTTGGGTGAAGTTTCATTTTAAAACTATGCAAGGTATTAAAAATTTAACCAATGAAGAAGCGGCTAATTTGATAGCAAAAGATAGAGAGAGTCATCAAAGAGATCTTTATGAGGCTATTGAGAGAAAAGAATTTCCAAAATGGAAAGTTCAGCTTCAAATTTTAGCTGAAAAAGATATAGAAAAACTTGGTTTTAATCCTTTTGATTTAACTAAAATTTGGCCTCATAAAATTGTTCCTTTAATGGATGTAGGTGAAATGATCTTAAATAAAAATGTTGATAATTATTTTAATGAAGTAGAACAAGCTGCTTTTAGTCCTAGTAATATAGTTTCAGGGATTGGTTTTAGTCCAGATAAAATGCTTCAAGCAAGAATTTTCTCTTATCCAGATGCGCAAAGATATAGAATAGGGACAAATTATCACCTTTTACCAGTAAATCGTGCTAGAAGTGAAGTAAATACTTATAATGTTGCGGGTGCTATGAATTTTGATACTTATAAAAACGGTAAAGCTTATTATGAGCCAAATAGTTATAATGATAGCCCAAAAGAAGATAAAAGCTATCTTGAGCCTGATTTGATTTTAGAAGGTAATGCTCAAAGATATAAACCAATGGATGATGATTTTTATAGTCAACCTCGTGCTTTATTTGATTTGATGAATGAAGAACAAAAAAAACAACTTTTTAATAATATTGCATCTTCTATGGATGGGGTTGAAGAAGCGATTATCAATAAAGCTTTAAATCATTTTGAAAAAATTTCACCTGCTTATGCAGATGGTGTTAAAAAAGCTTTAAATAAGTAATCTTTACTTGCCTCTTTTTGGAGGCAAACTAAAGGTTATTGAAAGGATAAATTATGCAACTTAGCTTAGAAGAAGAAAAAAGATTTGCCGAACTTTGCAAAATGGCGTTTGATTTTGCAAGAAATAATGACTATGAAAATTTAAAAATAATGTTAGATGCGGGTTTAAATATAAATTTAAAAACACACAAAGGAGATACTTTGCTTATGCTTGCTGCTTATAATAATTCTTATGAGTGTGCAAAAATGCTTTTAGAAAAAGGTGCAAAAGTTGATGAGAAAAATGATCGCGGACAAACACCTTTAGCTGGGGTATGTTTTAAGGGATATTTGCCTATGTGTAAACTTTTGGTTAAATATGGGGCTAATATTGATGAAAATAATGGTTTGGGAATGACTCCTTATACTTTTGCATTAATGTTTGCAAGAAAAGAAATTGCCGAGTTTTTGCTTCAAAATTCTAAAAAAAGCTTTTTAAAAAAGATAAGTTTAAATATTTTAAAGATATTTAAAAAATAGGTTTAAAATATTTTTTTAAATATATAAAGGCTATTTTTTTACTGAGAATATATTCTAAATAACATTTTATTGTGTTTTTGTTTGTTTTTTATTGATGTTAAATTATAATTATCCCTTTTTTTTAAAAAAGGGATAACAATGAAAAAAATATCTAGAAGAAAATTTATTTCTTTTGCTGTTATATCAGTCCTTGGTTTTCCTTTGTCGATAAATGCTTCTCAAGATAAAAAAATAATGAAAAATTTGATGAATATTACGATGTTATTGTTGTTGGAAGTGGAATTAGTGCGCATATTTTGCAACCTATCTTGCAAAAAAATAAAATTAATGTTCTCATGATAGAGAAAATGGATAGAATTGGCGGAAATTCTGTTTTATCTCAACAAGATTTTGCTGTAATGGGTTCTGATCTTCAAAAAAAAGAAAATATACAAGATAGTGTAGAACTTTTTTTAAAGGATCTAAATAAAGCTGGCGGGGGGGGGGTATAACCATAAAGAGCAAAACTTAAGATTGATTAAATATTCTAATGAAGCTTATGAATTTGCTAAATCTTGCGGGATTAAATACAGCAATAAATTAAAATTTTTAGGAGGTCATAGTGTCCCAAGAACTATTCAAGCTATAGGTGGAGGTGGAAAGACTATACAAACTATCCATAATACCTTTTTAAAAGAGGGTGGAAAATTCAAAAAAGAAACCAAATGTGATGAAATTATTAAAAATGATAAAGGTGAGGTTATAGGGATAGAAGTAAGAGAAAATTATCGTTTTGATTGAAATTTAAAAAATGATGATAGAGAAAATAAAATAGGAATTAAAAAAAGATATTGCGCAAGAATGGCGGTAGTTTTTGCTACGAGTGGATTTAGTAGAGATGTTGAATATAGAAGCATAGAAAATCCAAGATTAAAATGCGCCCATACTCCATCAAATCTTGGACAAACTGCTGGAGTAAACCCTGTGCAAGTTTCTTTAAGTCGCTTTTCTTTTGGCATTCCTACAGAAGATTTAATTTATGGAATTATTGTAGATAAAAATGCACAAAGATTTATGAATGAAGATAGAGATCATCAAGTTCTTTCAAATAAAATTTTAGCACATATGGATAATTTAAAACTGATATTTATCCAATTGTTATTTTTGATTCTAATGGATTTTCAAATTCGCATGATCCAAGAAGAATGCAAAGTTTTATTAGTTCTGGAAAGATGTTTCGTTTTGAAAATTTAGAAGAATTAAGTAGTTTTTTTGATCTTGATTTAAATGAGCTTAAAAAAACGATTAATGAATATGAACAAGGTTTAAGTAATCAAAAAGATAAGTTTGAAAAAGATCTTAGTAAATCAAAAAATTCAGGAATTAATAAAGCTCCATTTTATGCTATGAAAGCTATGCCAAGTTTAAGCTATACACCTGGTGGAATTTTTATAGATACAAATATGAAATTTTATCTATTGAAAATAATCAGCCTATTAAAAATCTTTACGCTATAGGAGAAGCTACAGGAGGGGTACATGGGCTCTAGCAGACTTACAAGTTGTTCTATACCTGATTGTATGACTTCTGGGTTACTTTGTGCAAAAAATATTATAAGTGAAAAATTAATATGAGAAAAATAATTATTTTATTATTGTTTTGTTTTTGAAAATTCCTATTCAGATGAATAAAATAGAACCATAAAGCCTCATCATAAAGAAGTTTTGATAGATTGTAGAGATTGCCATGGGCGGATTGATAAAAAGGATTTTAAACCAGTTAAGACTCCTATTTGTCTTGAGTGCCATAAAAGTAAGCAAAGTTTAGCAGAAAAATTAGATTTTTTAAAGGGTAAAAATCCTCATAATTCTATACATGATGGCTTAAATCTTAAATTGTTATTCTTGTCATAGTGAACACAAACCATCTTACAATATGTGTAAAGATTGTCACAATACTTCAACTTGGATGAGGGATATAAAATGAAGAAAATAATTTTTCTTGTATTTTGCGGTTTTTTAATAGGACTTATAACTATATTTTTTGTACAAAAGATGATTAAAATTACTGGGGATTTGCCATTTTGTAGAGCTTGTCATGTTATGGAGCCTATGGAAAATTCTTACTTAAAAGATGTTCATTCTGGTATAGGATCAAGCGGTATTAAAGCAGCTTGTGTAGATTGTCATTTACCTCATGATAATTTAATCAATTATCTTACAACTAAAATTCACAATGGCGTTAAAGAAGTGTTTATAACAGCTATTAATCATGATGAAAATATAAATTGGTTAGAGAAATTAGAAAATAGAAAAAAATTTGTTTATGATTCTGGATGTTTAAATTGTCACTCTAATATAAAAGATAATCTTTTAGCATCGACAAAACAAAATTTAATGCATAAAAAATATTTTGATTCAAATCAAACTTTAAGTTGTGTTAGTTGTCATAAGCACGTTGGACACAAAGAAATAAGAGGAGAATTAAATCAGTTTGATGTGCAAAAATACCCTTTATTTAAATAAGGGTATTTATTTTCATATGTTTTACTTTTAAATCTCTTGCTTAGTTTTTATGATTTTTATTTAATTTCTTATAGTTAGATTGTCTATATTTTATATTTTTATTTTTTAAGAATATATTTTAAGATAATATTTTATATATAAAACAAAATTATAATCCGTGTATTTTTTATTAAATGAAAATTAACTTACCATAAAGGAGATTTTATGTCAAACTATCCAAAAGCTATAGGACCTTACTCAGCTTATAGAGAAGCTAATGGATTTTTATTTATTTCAGGACAACTTCCTATCAATCCAGAAAGTGGTGAGATAGAAGCTAAAGATATCAAAGAACAAACTAAACAATCTTTATTAAATATAGAAGCTATTTTAAAAGAAAATAATCTTTGTTTTGATAATGTAATTAAAACAACTTGTTTTTTAGCCAATATTAATGATTTTGTAAATTTTAATGAAATTTATTCAAGCTTTTTCAAAGCTCCTTATCCTGCAAGAAGTGCTTTTGCAGTAAAAGATTTACCAAAAAATGCTTTAGTTGAGATTGAGGTTATAGCGGCTAAAGGGTAATTATGTTGGGACTTATTTTTTCATTTTTTAGTATAGCTTTGCTTGTGTTTATGCTTTATAAAAAAATTAACGCTCATATGGCATTGCTTTTAAGCGGATTGCTTTTGCTTTCTTTGGCTGCTATTTTTGGGCTCTCTCCGCATATTGTTGCTAAAGGTTCTTTAAATTTAGGTTTTTTTGATATATTTGAAGTTTTTAATCAAACTATGTCAAAGACATTAGCAGGACTTGGTCTTACGCTAATGAGTATAGCAGGTTTTTCTGCTTATATGGATCATGTTGGAGCTTCTTATGCGCTTTTTAAAGTTTTTGAAAAACCTTTAAAAGCGGTAAAATCTCCTTATGTTTTACTCATAGTTGCTTATTTTACCGTGCAATTTTTAGTGCTTTTTATCCCTTCTCATGCAGGTTTAGCACTTTTACTTATGGTTACTATGTATCCTATACTTGTGCGTTCTGGTGTTTCAAAGCTTTCTGCATTAAGTGTTATTGCCATTTGTCAATACATTGATCATGGTCCTGGAAGTGGAAATGTTATTATGGCATCAAAGATAGCTGAGATTGATCCTGCGATCTATTTTGTTCATTATCAACTCCCTACAACTTTGCCTATCATTATAGCTGTAGGTATTGCGATATATCTTTGCAATAAATTTTTTGATAAGAAAGATAATTTTATTTTTAATAAACAAGAAATTGAAAAAGAACTTAATGAAAATGAAAGTAAAGAAAAAGAACTTAAAAAACCTCCTAGAATTTATGCTATTTTACCAATCATTCCTTTGATTTTAATTTTAGGATTTAGTTCAGTATTTGATAGTATTTTGGTTTTAATGGGAATTATTAATGCACAAGAGTTAAAAACAGAAACTGCTACAGCAATTAAAATGAATGTTCCAGTAGCAATGATAATTTCAACTTTTGTAGCTATTATTTTTGAAATAATACGTTATAAAAGTATAGTAGAAACTCTTAATTCTATTATGATTTTCTTTAAAGGAATGGGTCATTTATTTGTAATTACGGTTTCACTCATCGTTTGTGGTCAAGTATTTGCAAGTGGCCTTTTATCTGTAGGTTTTGTAGATACTTTAATAGAAATTTGTAAAAATGCAGGTTTTGGGGTGCTTGCTATTATTAGTGCTATTTCAATTTTACTTGCAATTTGTGCTTTTTTAATGGGCTCAGGAAATGCAGCATTTTTTAGTTTTGCCCCACTTATCCCAAATATAGCAAAACATTTTAACATCGAAACTATTACCATGATAGCACCTATTCAAATTATGACAGGTTTTGGAAGGTGTGTTAGTCCTATTGCGCCAGCGATCTTAGCTATTTCAGCTATTGCAAAAGTAAGTCCGTTTGCTGTGGTTAAAAGAACAGCTATTCCTATGCTTGTAGCGGTTATTGTAAATATTATTATGACTTATATCTATCTTTAAAGGAGAAAAAATGAATTCAAAAACTAAGCTTATTCATTGTGGTAGAGGCGATCAAAATACTGAAGTAAGATCGGTTAATCCTACTCTTATGCGTGCATCAACTATACTTTTTAAAGATCATGCAACTTGGCAAAAATACAAAGAATTAAGAAAGACAGATCGTGTTTTAAGTTATGGCGCTAGAGGAACAGTGACCAATTTTGAACTTGAGAAGCTTATTTGCACTTTAGAAGGTGGATATAGAGCTCAACTTTTTCCAACAGGACTTGCGGCACTGGCTATGGTGCTTTTAAACTATGCAAGTAAAGATGCGCATTTTTTAATCACTGATGCTATTTATGGACCTGTTAGAACGATTTGTGAGTTATTTTTGGAAAAAATAGGAGTCAAGATTGATTTTTTAAAAGCTGATGCAAGTGATGTAGAAGAAAAAATCAAACCTAATACTAAGCTTATTTTATGTGAGAGTCCAGGATCTATACTTTATGAGATTATAGATTTGCCAAAACTTTGTAAAGTTGCTCACGCTCATAATATCCCAGTAGCTATTGATAATACTTATTCAAGTGGGTATTTTTTAAATCCTTTAGAGTTTGGTGTAGATATTTCAGTTATTGCTGCTACAAAATATCTTAGTGGGCACTCTGATGTAACTATGGGTATAGTGGTTGTTAATGAAAAAGAGTGGAAAAATTTTGATAAACTTCCAGAAGTTTTAGGTTTTACAACAAGTCCTGATGATGCTTATTTAGTACTTCGTGGTATGAGAACACTAGATGTAAGAATGAGAGCCCATGAAAAAAATGCAGATGAAATTGTAGAATTTTTACAAACAAGAAAAGAAGTTAAAACTATTTTTTATCCAAAACTTAAATCTCATCCAAATCATGAAATTTTTATGCGTGATCATAAAGGGGCTAATGGCATGATTACCATTGAATTTATAGAAGATTTTAGTAAAGATGATGCTATTAAATTTGCAGATAAATTAGAATATTTTTCAATAGGTGCAAGTTGGGGTGGCTATGAAAGTTTAGCAACTGTAACTACTCCACCTAGAACCATAGCAGATCTAAGCAAAAGGGGTCCATTTGTAAGATTTCATATAGGCCTTGAAGATACTAAAGATTTGATTGCTGATTTAACACAAGCTTTTGATAGTATTAAAAAATAAGGAGATAAAATGACAGGAATTAGTGTATTTGATCAAAAATTATTAGCAAACTCTTGGAGCACTGAA
This sequence comes from Campylobacter novaezeelandiae, assembly GCF_018968685.1. NCBI lineage: Bacteria > Pseudomonadati > Campylobacterota > Epsilonproteobacteria > Campylobacterales > Campylobacteraceae > Campylobacter > Campylobacter novaezeelandiae. The sequence continues at coordinate 371,956 of NZ_CP076657.1, forward strand.
AATATGCGTGCGATTTTTTGTGAGCAAAATCGCATACAAAAATGGCTAGATGTTGAAGCAGCATTAGCAAAGGCACAAGCAAAACTTAAAATTATTCCTAAAAAGGCAGCTGATGAGATTGTAAAAAAGGCTCATTATAAATTTATGGATATGGATTTTATATTTGCTGAATTTAAAAAGACTAAACATCCTTTAGTTCCTACGGTTAGAGGTTTGGAAAAAGCTTGTGATAATAATTTAGGCGAATATGTGCATTTTGGAGTAACCACTCAAGATATTATCGATACAGGACTTATTTTACAATTTAAAGAAGCAATGCAGCTTATAAAAAGTGAATTAAAAATTATTGCAAAAGCTTTAGTAAAACTAGCTAAAACACATAAAAATACTGCTATGATGGGAAGAACTTTAACTCTTCAAGCTTTACCTATTACCTTTGGACATAAAGTCGCTATTTGGTTAAGTGAGCTTGAACGTCATTTTGAAAGAATACTTGAACTTGAAAAAAGACTTTATGTTGGTAGTATAGTAGGTGCTGTAGGAACTAAGGCAAGTTTAAGCGATAAGTGTAATGAAGTAGAAAGGCTTACTTTAGAAAATTTAGGACTTGAAACTCCTAATATCTCTTGGCAAAGTGCACGTGATCGCTTTATAGAGCTTGGATTTGTCTTAGGCAATATCAATGCAACCTTTAATAAAATTGCCCATGAAATTTTAATTCTTTCTCATAATGAAATTGATGAAGTTGCAGAGCCTTTTGGCAAGGGTCAAGTAGGATCAAGCACTATGCCACATAAGAGAAATCCTGCTATAAGCGAAAATGCTGTTACTGTAAGCAATGCTTTTAAAGCAAATTTAGCAATTTTAAGCGATATAGAAAGACACGAACATGAAAGAGATGGTCAAGTTTGGAAAATGGAGTGGAAGCTTTTACCTGAAATGTTTTTAATGCTTTCTGTGGTTTTAGCAAATATGAAATTTGCTCTTAGTGATTTGGAAGTAAAAAAAGATAAGATGCTCAAAAATTTAAACACTCTTAATGGTTTTGTTTTAGCAGAGCGCATTATGTTTGCATTAAGCGATCATTATGGAAAACAACATGCTCATGAAATCGTTTATGAAAATGCAATGCTAGGCATTGAAAAACAAAAAACTTTTAAGGAAGTTTTGCTTGCTGATAAAAGAGTATCTAAAGTATTAAAAGAAAAAGAAATTGATGCTTTGCTTGATGCGACAACTTATGTAGGATATGCACCAAAACTTGTAGATGAATTTTTAGCAAAAATCAAAAATAGTGCTATTTTAAAATAGGGAAAATTATGTTTTATAGCGAAATTTTAGCAGATTTTATTTTAAACATTCGATATGAAAATATTCCTGATGTTGTTGTTCAAAGAGCTAAAGAGCTTATGCTTGATAGCTTTGGAACTGCTATAGCAGCAAGTAATGAAGAATGTGTTTTGAATGCTTTTAAAACCTTTAAAAATTTAAGTACAGAAAAAAATACTCCTGTATGGATAAATGAGCAAAAATTAGATCCTATATATGCTGCTATGCTTAATGGTATTGCTTCTCATGCACTAGATTTTGATGATACACATACAGAAGCTATTTTACATGCAAGTGCGATTTTAGCACCGCTTTGTTTGAGTTATGGTTTTTATATTAACAAAGAGGCTCAAAAAATTATCAAAGCTTTTATTGTTGGCTGGGAAATTGCAGCTAGAGTAGGTATTGCAGGTAAAGGAACTTTTCATAAGCGTGGTTTTCATACTACTGCTATTGCTGGAATTTTTGCAAGCACAAGTGCAAGCGCAATCTTGCTAGATCTAAACAAAGAACAAATCATTAATGCTTTGGGACTTGCTGGAAGTTTTGCAAGTGGGATTAATGAATTTTTATCCAATGGTTCTAATTCTAAGGTTTTGCATATAGCTAATGCTATTAAAAATGGGATTATGATCGCCCATTTTGCTAAGAATAATATGAGCGGACCTTTGAGTATTTTTGAGGGTAGGGATAATATCTTTAAATGTTTTGGTATAGAACAAGAATGTGATAAAACAGAGCTTAATAAGGCTTTGGGTGAAATTTGGCAAACTATGCAAGTTTCAATAAAACCTTATCCAAGTTGTCATTTTGCTCATGGACTAATTGATTGTGCTATTGCTTTAAAAAATGATGGCTTAAAGGCTGATGAAATTAAAAGTATTTGTTGTTTTGTAGATGAGGTTGCTGTTTCTTTTATTTGTGATCCTTTAGAGGCAAAATATACTCCAAATAGTGCTTATGAGGCTAAATTTTCTATGCCTTTTTTAATGGCTTTGGGATTTTTTGATGGCAAGATTACTCTTAAATCTTATGAAAATTTAAAGCGTAAAGAAGTGCTTGATTTTGCTAAAAAAATTACTTATAAAAAAAGAAAATCTCAAGGTTTTCCAAAATATTTTCCAGGTCACTTAGAAGCTATCTTGCAAAATGGAAATATAATTCAAAAAGATATTTTTATCAATAAAGGTAATTTTGATAATCCTTTAAATTTTGAAGAATTAAAGATGAAATTTTTAAATAATGTTTGCATAAGATTAAACATCAAAGAAGCAAATGATTTATTTGATTTTTTTATGAATTTAGAAAAACAAAATAGTTTTTTATAATTTTTTAATGTTTGATTTTAAAATTATATTTTATGCGGTATTGAAAAATAATTAGAATTTTAATTAATAATTGATAAGTTCTATAAATTTAAACTAGAATTTATTTTTCTATTATAAATTTTATAATTGAAAGAAAAATGTTAAATAAAATAAATAATTTATATCTTTAAAATATACATTTTCAGATAAAGAAGTATTGTAGAATTATATATTTGTATAAATTTGAAATTGTTTTGGTTTTAATCTGGATAAATTTAAAGTTTGCAAAATGCAAACTTTAAATTTAAATTAAGAAAAATAAGGTTTAATTTGTTCAATCCAAGCATCAATTCTTGATTCTGTTTGATCCTCTTGATTGTCATTATCTAGTGCGAGTCCAACAAATTTACCATTAACTACTGCATCGCTTGATTCAAAAGTATAACCATCGGTTGAAACTTCTCCTACTAAATTTGCACCAGCATTTTTTAAATTTTCAGCTAGTTTTCCCATAGCTCCACAAAATGTATCAGAATAGCTTTCGCTATCTCCCATACCAAAAACAGCTACAGTTTTACCTGAGAGTTTTAAAGCTGAAAAATCAAAACTATCCCAATCATCTTGTAAATCACCGCTTCCCCAAGTTGAAGTTCCAAAAAGAATTTTGTCGTAAGAATTAATTTTATCAGCATCAATATCGCTGATATTAAAAACATCACTTATTCCAAGTTTTGAAGCGATTGTATTTGCAGCGCCTTCTGTGTTTCCCATTGAACTTCCATAGACTATTGCTATTGACATTTTATCTCCTTAAATTTTAATTAATAAGAGATATTTTACCATATTTTATTAAGCTTTTTTTCTAATGTTCAAAATTCTCTAATTCTTTATTTGTTCCAAGTAAAATTATAACATCACCACTATAAGCAATAATTGTTTCAAGATCTGGTAATATTTCCCAATCCCCATTTGATTTTTTATAAGCAATTATTTTCATATTTTGTGCTATATGTTTAAGAGAATTTCCTGCTATTTTATCATCTACAATCATCTTAATAGCACGAATTGTATTAGCGGATAGGTCAAAAATTTCAAAATCTGTTGATCGCAAAAGAAATTCTTTTACAAGTCTTTTTGCACTTTCTTTTTCAGGATATATGACTTTTGATGCTCCCAATTTTGAAAGAATTTGTCCATGCATAGTAGAAGTTGCTTTTGCAATAATTGTATTTACCCCTATATCTTTAAGAGCCATTAAGGTTAAAATACTTTTTTCAACATTTTCCCCAATACTCACAATGACAGTTTCAGCTTCGTGAAAACCAGCTTCTTTTAAAGCTGTGGTATTGGCAGAATCTAGAATATAAGCATAATTAGTAGAATTTTGAATATTTTTTAAAGCTTCTTCGTCTTTATCAGCAACTATAACAGTATGCCCTTGAGAAATTAATTCTTCAGCTACAACCGATCCAAATTTTCCTAGTCCAATAATCCCATAAGTAATATTTTTCATAAATTTATTCTTCCTTCTGGATATTTAATATACATTGTTTTATCTTTGTTAAATACAGAAAGTAAAAATGCAAAGACACCTATTCTTCCACTTATCATTAAAACAATTAAAATAATTTTACTTGGTTCATTTAATAAAGCACTTAAAGAAAGCGATCCGCCATCTCCTACTGAAACTCCAACCGTAGCAAATGCTGAAGAAGTTTCAAATAATAAAGTAATGAAACGAATATCTGGATTTAATAAAGAAAGTAAAATTACGCATACAATAATATAAACAGCTGAACCAATGGCAATAATAAAAGCTTTATTGATAGTTTCTTGTGGAATTTCATAATTAAAAATTCTTACACGACCATTTTTAATAGACCAATAAGCATAAACTAATAATACAACTATTGTTGTAACTTTCATTCCTCCAGCAGTTCCTCCTGGTGCTCCACCTATCACCATAAATAAAGAACCAAAAAATAAACTGGCATCTCTTAAGCCACCTAAGTCAAGTGTTGAAAACCCTGCTGTCCTATAGTTAATTGCCGTAAAATACGAAGCAAGCAATTTATCAAAAAAAGAAAAATTTCCAATTGTTTTAGTATTAGAATACTCAAAAGTAAATATAATGAAAGTCGAAAATAAAATTAAAAATACCGTTGCAATAATAACAATTTTAGCATGTAAACTAAGATTTTGCAAACGTTTTTTTTGAAAAAAATAAAGTTCGATTAAAACAAAATATCCCAATCCACCGATAATGATTAAGGTTGTAATAATAAAATTTATAGCTAAATCATGTTTATAATCCATAAGTCCTGTTTTGATTATACTAAAACCAGCGTTATTGAATGCACTTATAGAATGAAATAGGCCAAACCACAAAGCTTTTGAAAAATTCATTTCTAAAGCAAAGCGTAGGGTTAGCAAAATAGCACCGCATAATTCTATGGCAAGAATAAATAATAAAACTTTTTTAAAAAATTTAAATAATCCATCCATAGAAGGATAAAGTAAAGTTTCTCTTAATAAATTTTTTCCATCAAAACCTACTTTTTTTCTGATTAAAATATAAACCAAAAGTCCTATTCCTACATAGCCTAAACCACCAATTTGTATAAGAGCTAAAATAATAATTTGTCCGTATACGGTAAAATCTGTAGCGATATTTTTTGTCACAAGCCCCGTCATACTAACAGCTGAGGTGCTTATAAAAAAAGCGTCTAAAAAACTAATAGATTTTGTATGAGCCCAATCGCATAATAAAAGCAAAGCTCCTATTAAAGCAATGATAATATAACCAATTAATAATATTTTAAAAGTGCGTCTATCAAGTCCAAATTGTTTCAAGAAATCCTCGATAAAATTTTTATTTTAAAATTTTATAATTCTAGCTTTTGAAACTTTAATAAAAATAAAAATTAAATTTAAAGTTATATTAAAGATAAAAAGATAGAATTACACTCTATGAAAAATTTTTAAAGTGGTTGGATAGCTCAGTCGGTAGAGCAGCAGACTGAAAATCTGCGTGTCGGCAGTTCGATTCTGCCTCTAACCACCATTATTCTTTTAAATACTAGATTCAAAAATAACTTCTATCATAAATTTTTAAAATAGTTTTCATAATTGAATAAACTGTTTTAATTGTTTTAATATTATATAGCAGATGTTTTATATTAAAATAATTGTTAGATTATAAGTATAAGGATTATAAAATTTCTGTTTATAGAAATTAATAAAATGTGGTGGATTTAGCAGGACTCGAACCTGCGACCAACCGGTTATGAGCCGGTTGCTCTAACCAACTGAGCTATAAATCCGAAACTTATAAATATTTAAAGATTGTAATTATAATTAAATTTTCTTAAAAATATTTTATTTTTTAATTTTTTGTGTCCAAAAAAATCTAAAAGTAATTAAGTGTTGCAAAATTCCAAAAAAAACCATAAAAGTTGTAAAAGAACTTCCGCCGTGACTAAAAAATGGCAAGGGAACTCCAACTACAGGTGCAAAACCTATAGTCATAGAGATATTAACTGCTGCATAAATAAAAATAAAAAGTGCAACAGCGTTAATAGCAACTCTAGCAAAATAATCTTCTTTGAGTTTATAGTTTAAGCTTAAGAGGTGAAGTATAAGTAAAATATAAAGTATGATTAAAGAAAGTCCTCCTAAAAATCCAAATCTTTCTATCATGTATGCAAATATAAAATCACTTGTAGAAATAGGTAAAAATTTAAAATGGGTTTGAGTAGCTTCTTCGTAAGTTTTTCCGGTTAGCCCCCCATTACCTATGGCTATCATTGATTGAATAACTTGATAACTTGGTTTTTCTGATAAAAAATCATGAATTCTTTGTTTTTGATATGGTTTTAAAAAATGGGTATAAATTAAAGGAGAACTTAAAGATAATGCTAAAAAAATACTTAGCCAAATTTTGTAATTTACTCCTATAATAAAAAGCACACCAAATCCAACGATAAGTAATATTGTGGCAGTTCCTAAATCAGGTTCTTTTGTGATAAGTAAAAAAGGTAAAAGTATATAAAAACTTAATTTTAAAAATTGTTTTACATTATAACCATTTCTTGATGGTGGATTTTGATGAATAAGATAAGCAAGCATTAAAATAAAAAAAGGTTTAAATATTTCAGAAGGTTGGATGGTAAAATGTGTAAATGGAATTTCAAGCCATCTTTTAGCTCCAAGCTTTTCAACACCGAAAATATCTACACTTAAAAGTAAGGCTATATTAAGCCAGTAAAATACAGGAATAAGCCATATTAGCTTTCTAAGTGGCAAAAGAAAGAAAAAGCTAAATGCTAAAAATCCCACACAAGTATAAATAAATTGTTTTTCGGCTAGAAAAGTATTTGCTTCAAATACAAGAAAAAATGATATCAGTATAATAGGCAAAATTAAAATAGGTTGAATATAATCAAAATGTGTTAAAATACGTCTATCTAGTTTAAACAAAATTAACCTTATAGTTTTTTATATTGAATTATATGTTAAAATTCTTTAATTTTACAAAGGGTTTGAAAAAATAATGCAGAATTTTTTAGTAGGTAATGATATTCGTTTAGATATTTTTCTAAGTAAAAATTTAGAACAAAGTCGTAATCAAGTAGCTTTACTCATTAAAAATGGTTATGTTTTGGTTAATAAAAAAATTCAAACTAAAAATTCTTTTAAACTAAAAATAGGCGATACGGTTGATATTAAAGAAGTAATTTTGCAAGAAAAAAATCTTAAATACAATGTAGATTTTGATATAGATATTTTATATGAAGATGATGATGTAGTTGTGTTAAATAAACCTCCTCATTTGGTCGTTCATGGTGCAAAAAGTGTTAAAGAGGCCACTTTGGTTGATTGGCTAATGCAAAAAAATTACACCCTTTCAAATTTAGGAGGTGAACTTAGAGCAGGTCTTGTACATAGATTGGATAAGCAAACAAGTGGGGCAATAGTTATTGCAAAAAATAATTATTCTCATAAAATTTTAAGCGAACAATTAAAAGATAAATCAATGGGGAGAATTTATCTTGCATTAATCAACTTACCCTTAAAACAAGATAAAATAATAATACAAAAATTTTTAATGAGATCTCCTAGTAATCCGATAAAAAAAATAGCTATAAATGAGGAATTAACGTGTGCAAAAAGTGCAAAAAGTGCTTTTGTAAATTTAATGATAAATGATGAATTTTGCTTAATTGGGGCAAAGTTATTTACAGGAAGAACTCATCAAATAAGAGCGCATTTAGCAAGTTTAAATCGTTATATTTTAGGAGATTATTTATATGGATATAAAGGTAGAAATGATTTAAGGGTTATGCTTCATGCTTACATTTTATATTTTATCCATCCTAGAACAAAGGAAATGCTATTAATTAATGCTCCTTTGATGGATGATTTTAAAAAAGTTTTATTTAAAAAATATACTTTAGGAGAGTTAGATGAAAAAATTTCAGTTCAAGTTTTATTTTCTTTGTTTAATTCTTTTGTTTAATACTATAGAAGCAAAAGAAATTTTAGTTAATGAGTCTTTGCCAAAAATAGAAAATTTAAAAAGTATAAGTGAAATGAGTAGCATAGGCTTTGAATGGGATCCTTTGTATGATCAAAATATAGCCGGATTTTATTTATATCGTGCTAGTGATAGTGAGCCAAATTTTAAAATTATTGCTACGATTAAAGATAAATTTCAAACTCATTTTGTTGATACAAAATTAAATCCCGGGACTAAGTATTTTTATAGTTTAAGAAGTTTTAATGATCAAGGTCATATTTCTGAAGAAGGCAAAGTGATAGAAGTTTACACTATGCCACGTCTTGAAAAAATTCCTTTTGTTGAAGCTATTACAAATTTGCCTAATCGTATTAAGCTTATTTGGCGTCCTCATCCTGATTTGCGAGTAAGTTCTTATATCATTGAGAGAAAGAAAGATGGAGAGGGAGAATTTAAAAAAATAGCAGAAGTTAAAAATCGTTTAAACGCAGAATATATAGATGATAATTTAAAACCAAATGAAAATTTCTCTTATAGAATTTTTGCACTTAGTTTTGACGGTGTGATGAGTGAGCCAAGTGATATTTTAAGTTCAAATTCAAAAGCTTTACCACCTGAAATTACTTCTTTAAGCGCTAGTTTTGATCAGGTAAATAGAATTTTTTTAAATTGGGATAAAAGTGATTATAAAGATTTTTCTTATTATAAGATCTATTCTACAAGTTCAAGTTTTTTGCCTTATACTTTGCTAGCAAAAACTCAAGAAAACAACTATGAAGATATTGTAAATGGAAAAAATAAAAGTAAATATTATAAAGTAACTATAGTTGATAAAGATGGACTTGAAAGCCCTATGCCAAAAAATGGTATAGAAGGAAAGACTTTAGGAGATCCATTGGCGCCAAGTATCATACTTGCACAAATTAAAGATGGAGCAATCGAGGTTGAGTGGATAGATAATGATAATAGGGCTGTTGAATATATGGTAAAAAGATATGGTGGAGGCAGTACTGCTATTTTTAAAGGTCTTAAAGAAAAAAAACTTAGAGATATTAAAGCTTTGCCTGGAGTAGAATATACTTATGAGGTTATTTCTATTGATAATCAAGGTTTAGAGTCTGAACCTTCTAAAAAAGTAAAAGCAGCACAGTAATGCCAAATTTTAAAGCTAAATCCATTAAAGAATTAACTTTGCCTTTTTGTAGCAATGGAGTAGAGTTTTTATGGAAAGCATATAATGAAAATGTTATCTTGATTTTTACAAAAGTAGAAGAAGAAAGTTTTTTTTTACAAGTTAAGCAAGATAATCAATTTTTTATTATTAAGGCTGATAAGCATTCTAAACCATCTAAAATAACATATTTACAAAAAGCTTTATTGTGTTTTAAAGAAAATTTTTGCAACGAGATTGTAAGTGAGTCTTTTGCTTTTAAGAAAAATGCTTTAGATAAAAAAATTCCCTTAATAGCATATGATTTTAATGAGATTTTAGAAAAAATACAAAATTATAAAAAAATTTATATAGAAATAGGTTTTGGTTCAGGAAGACATTTGCTTTATCAGGCTAAAACTAATCAAGATATTTTGATTTTAGGTATAGAAATATATACTCCTGCTATAGAACAGGTTGCTAAGCTTGCTTTAAATCAAGAAATAAATAATATTTTATTGATACAAAATGATGCAAGGTTGTTATTGAGCGTTTTGCAAAAACAAAGTATTGATAAGATTTTTTTGCATTTTCCTGTTCCATGGGATAAGAAACCGCATCGTAGAGTAATGAGTGAAGCTTTTTCAAAAGAATGTGCTAGAGTGCTTAAAAGTAATGGAAAATTTGAACTTAGAACAGATAGTTATGAATATTTTAATTATAGTTTAGGAATTTTTTTAGAATTTGAAAATCCAAAATTTGATATAAAAAAGAATGAAGATTTGGAGATTTCGAGTAAATACGAGGATAGATGGAAAAAACAAAATAAAAATATTTATGATTTAATTGTTTATAATCTTAATTCTTTTGATCAAGAAAGAAGTATTATAGATTTTAATTTACAATCTATTCATTTTTCTAAAGAGCAGTTAAAGCTTTTGCGTAATTTTAAAAATCAAACATTTAAATATAAAGATTTTTTTCTTCATATTGAAAATTTTTATATAACTTCAGATTCTTTAGTTGTAAAAATAGCTTTTGGAGCTTTTAATAAACCTGAACATGCCTATATTTTTTTAGGAGATAAATGTTATTTTGTATTTAAAGCTCCTTTTAAAACTTTAGAGAATTTAAAAGCTATAGAAGAATTTAAAAAAATAATTTACTATGAAAATAGATTATTTTCTTGAATTTTAAGTGAAAATAAAGCAAAATAATTTATTTTAATTTTTTATTTTTAAGGAAAATTAATGTCTAACCTTATAAAAGCACAAAAATTATCTTTAGGTTATGATGAGCTAGTTATTAAAGAGGCGAGTTTTGCTTTTAAAGACGATGACTTTGTTTTCATTACTGGAAAAAGTGGAAGTGGCAAAAGTACACTTTTAAAATCATTTTATGGAGACTTAGAATTGCTTTCAGGTCAACTTGAAATTTGTGGAAGCAGTATGAAAAAAATAGGAAATTTAGAACTTCTTAAATTGAGACAAAAAATAGGTATTATTTTTCAAGATTATCGCTTAATCAAAGAATTTAGTGTTGAAAAAAATGTTATGCTTCCTCTCATGATAAAAGGTTATAGTAAAAAAATATGTCAAGAACAAGCAACTAAGCTTTTAAAACATGTCAATTTAACCTTTAAGGCAGATAAAAAACCAGATCAGCTTTCAGGAGGAGAACAACAAAGAGTTGCTATGGCAAGAGCATTGGCTCACAATCCAAAGCTTTTGCTTTGTGATGAACCAACTGGAAATCTTGATGAGTATTCATCTGATATTATTTGGACTCTTTTAAAATCAGCTAGGGAGCTTTTGGGAACTTGTGTTGTAGTTGTTACACATAGAATTCCAAGCAATTTAAGACTTAATTATAGAAGATTTAATATAGAAAATGGAAAAATGAATGAAATTTTTTAAAACCCACTTATCTTTAATATTACCTTTGCTTTTTATGATGTTTGCTTTTGAATTTATTTTGTTAACTAACGCTACTTTAAAGCATTATGAACAAGTTTTAAACAAAGAATATAATATTATAGTAACTAGTTCTAATGAATTAAGTCAAAATTTAATTAAAACTAAAATACCATCAGTTGTATCAGTAGAAATTTTAGATCCTAAAAAACTTATTGAAAGACTTAAAAATGATATTTCTGATAAAAATTTAAAAATTTTAAGAGCTTCTTTGCCAAAGTTTTATACCCTTAAGCTTGATTATCTCCCAACTCAAGAGGAGTTGATGCAAATTAGAACAACTCTTTTAACAATACCTGGAATTAATAAGGTTGAAACTTTTTCAAAAACTCATGATAAAATATATTCCTTACTTGTTCTTATTAAAGTGGTATTTTGGTTTTTTATGTGTATTATTATTTTACTTTCATTTGTGTTATTTTTAAAACAGATGAGAATATGGCTTTATGAGCATACGCAAAGAGTTGAAATTATGTGCTTATTTGGTGCGCCATTTTGGTTTAGATCTTTTATGCTTTATAAAATCGTTTTAATTGATTGTTTGATCGCATTTTTAATTTTGCTTATATTTTTTACACAAATTTATAATTTTTCATTTATACAAGAAAGTTTAAAGTCTATAGATCTTATTTTACCTAAAATCAATTTTATTTTACATTTAGGTGGAATTTTTATTTTTACTTTATTGATTTGTCTAATTTGTGTTAATTCTGTTATGTTTAGAGTTAAAAAATGAGAAAAATCTTTTTTATCTTTTTTTGTTTTTTGGGTTTATTTGCCAATGAAATTTCAGAAAAAACTAAAAATTTGGAAAGCAATAAAAGGATTCAAGAACAACTTAATAAAAAACTCGAAGATTTGGCAAATGATATTTTAAGTGGAGAAAAAAAATTAAAAGAATTAAGTGATCAAATTCAAGTTTTAAATTTACAAACAAATAAGTTAGAAGCTAATGCAAAAGCACAAAATAAAGAGCTCCAAACTTTAAGCTCTCAAAATAAAGAATTGCTCAAAAGCAAGGCTTTAATGGAAAATAAGCTTATAGTCTTAATGGCCAAAGATTTTGCCTATGATTTGCCTATCCCTCAAGGTTATATAGAGAGTAAAGAAAGTTTTATGGCCTTTGAGGTTTTAGAAGGTCTTGATAGGGTTTTGAGCGAAGAGATTTTTAAGCTTTCTAAAGATTATGAAGATATAACACGTCTTATTGATAACAAACAGGCTCAAATTCAAAAGATTAATCTTAATCTTAAAGATTATAATGATCAAATAGCTAAGTTACAACTTTTAAAGCAAAATCAACTTAATGAAATTAATAAACAAAAAACCGATAGAAGTATTTATGCTAAAAAATTAGAGAATTTGCAAGCCCAGCAAGAAGAATTAAGAAAAACTTTAAATCAATTAAAAATCATTCAAAATAAAAAGCAAGAAGAGACAAAGGACAATAAATCAAAGCCTTCAAATAATAAACAAACTATTAGACAGCTTGGTTCAAGTTATCAAAGTGGTAATATTAAAAAATATACCGGAAAAAAAACTATAGCACCTTTAGATTCTTTTACTGTAAAGCAAAAGTTTGGCAATTATTTAGATCCCATATACAATATAAAAATTTTCAATGAAAATGTAATATTAAGAAGTACAAAAAGTGATGCAACAGTTAGAAGTGTTTTAGATGGAAAAGTTGTTTTTGCTAAAGATACTTCTATGCTTCAAAGAGTGGTTATCATAGAACATAATAATGGTATTCATACCATCTATGCACATTTAGATAAAATAGCACCAACAATTAAAGTTGGAAAAAATGTTAAAAAAGGATCTGTGGTTGGAAGGATTAAGAATGATTTAACTTTTGAAGTTACTCAAGAAAATTTTCATATTAATCCATTAGAGCTTATTAGTTTAAATTAGCTAATTTTAATAGAAGTTAAAATATAATTTTATAAGTTTAAGGAGGAGAAATGCATCAAGATAAAAAAAGGGTTTTGGTAAAATTTTCAGGAGAAGCTTTAGCTGGAGAAAATGGCTTTGGAATTGAAAATTCTATTCTAAAATTCATTGCTGCAGAAATTAAAACTTTAATTCAAAACCAAATTGAAGTTGGTATTGTTATAGGAGGCGGTAATATAATAAGAGGCGTTTCTGCGTCTAAGGGCGGTCTTATTAAAAGGACAAGTGCTGATCATATGGGAATGCTTGCAACGGTTATAAATGCTATAGCAATTCAAGAAGCCTTAGAAAGTTGTGGACTTGATGTTAGAGTTCAAAGTGCTATACAAATGGAAGCTTTTTGTGAAACTTATATTATGAGAAGAGCTCAAAGACATTTAGAAAAAGGTCGTGTTGTGATTTTTGCCGCAGGAACTGGAAATCCTTATTTTACAACCGATACAACAGCCATTTTAAGAGCTGTTGAAATTGATGCTCATATGGTTATTAAGGCAACAAAAGTTGATGGGATTTATGATAAAGATCCTAATAAATTTGAAGATGCTAGGTTTTTAAATACTTTAAGTTATGATGAAGCAATGCAAGATAATATAAAAGTAATGGATGATACTGCGATTGCCTTAGCAAAAGATAATGCTTTACCTATTGTAGTATGTAATATGTTTAAAGAAGGAAATTTATTAAAAATAATACAAGGCGATATCAGTCTTTGTTCTATAGTTAAAAATTAAAGGATAAAAATGTTGAGAATTGAAGAAATTACTGCCAAAGCTTTAAAGAAAATGAATAATGATCGCTATAAATTATCTTTAGTTGTTGCAAAGAGAGCAGAACAATTAGCTAATGGTGCTACTTGTTTAGTTGAACTTGATAAAAATAAAGTAAAATTAACAGATATTGCTTTATATGAAATTGCAAATGATAAAATTACCTTAGAGGGTTTAGTTGAAATTAGTTGATGAAGAATTATTGCTTGAAAGATTAATAGAACAAGTTAAAAATTGTAAAAATCTTGAGGAGGCAAAAGAACTTCTTTATAGTGTTTTTAAACCTGATTCTATGCTAGAAAAAGCGGTAAATTGTTGTATAACTTATCATGAAGGACAAACAAGAAAAAGCGGGGAACCTTATGCTGTTCATCCTATTTTAGTGGCAACTTTAGTAGCATTTTTAAGTGGTAATAAATCTTGTATAATCGCTGCTTTACTTCATGATGTAATCGAGGATACTTACTGCACAGAAGAAGAATTGGGAAAAAAATTTGGTTCAGAAGTTTTAAAACTTGTTTTAGGCCTTACTAAAATTATTGAAATCAGAGAAGATAATCTGATTAGCTCAAAGTCTAAACAAAATTTAACTAAGTCAGCTTTAACATTTAGAAATATGCTTTTAGCAAGTATAGAAGATGTTGGAGTTTTGGTTGTAAAACTTTGTGATAGACTTCATAATATGCTTACTTTAGATGTCCTAAGAAGTGAAAAACAAAAAAGAATTAGCGAAGAAACATTAGTTGTTTATGCTCCTATTGCTCATAGACTTGGAATTTCAAGTATTAAGAACCATCTTGAAGACTTAAGTTTTAAATATTTAATGCCAGATGAATATAATCAAATTAGTCGTTATATTAATTCAAATAATCAACACATGCAACTTGGTCTTAATGAATTTATTTCCAAAATAGAGCTTTTGTTTTTAAATAATGGTTTTAGACAAGGGAGCTTTGAAATACAAAAACGTATTAAACATAGTTATTCTATATATCTTAAAATGCAAAGAAAAGGTATAGGAATTGAAGAGGTTTTAGATTTATTGGGTGTTAGAATTTTAGTTGAAAAAGTAAGTGATTGCTATCTTGCTTTGGGAATTTTGCATACGCATTTTAATCCTTTAATTTCTCGTTTTAAAGACTATATAGCTTTGCCAAAACAAAATGGATATCAAACAATACATACAACTTTATTTGATACAAAAAATATTATTGAGGCTCAAATTAGAACTTTTGATATGCATAAGATTGCAGAATATGGAATAGCAGCGCATTGGAGATATAAAGAAGGAAATGTTGCTGTACCTAAGCTTGATTGGATTAATGATCTTTCTTCAAATGAGGTATTAAATTCGCAAGATTATAGCGCAATAGAGCTTTATGAATATGCTAAAGATAGTTTATATGTTGAAGATATAGCTGTTTATTCTCCTAAAGGAGAAATTTTTACTTTGCCACGTGGAGCAACAGCTCTTGATTTTGCTTATGAAATTCATACTAAAATAGGACTTCATGCAAAAAGTGCTTATGTAAATCGTATCAAGGTTCCGCTTTTAACAGAACTTAAAAACGGTGATATTGTGCATATTATAACAAGTGATGAAAAATTTTATCGTTGCTCTTGGATTGATAGTGTTAAAACTGGGAAAGCAAAAGCTAGCATAAGAGAATTTTGTAAACAAAAATCTAGAGAAATTAATCTTATTAATGTGATTAATATTTTATGTTTTATTTTTGGAACTTCTAAAAATCAAATCGAAAACTGGATTGAAAAAGAAAATTTAAAACGAAGAATAAGACAAGCTTCTAATGATAAGGTATATTTACAAGATATTGTCAATGGACTTAAAAAATACGCAAAAAAATCCTATTGGTTTGATAAATATGAGATTAAAGAGCAAAAGATAGGAAATTTTATTCTTTATTCAAATCATAAGATTTCAAATATAGAGTTTGATTATTGTTGCCATCCAAAATATGGTGATTCTATTATGGCTTTTGTTCATTCTGGAAATGCTATGGTTCATCATAAATTTTGTGAAAGAGCTGATAAAATGCTTGAAGAAAACAAAGATATGGTTTTTATAAAATGGGATGCTAAGATTCCAAAAAGTTATAAGCTCCTTTTTTCTTTGGAAAATAAAAAAGGAGCTTTAGCTGAATTTTTAGCTTTACTTGCTAAAATGCAAGTAAATTTATTAAAAATTAATTTATTTAATGAAAAAAGTTCTATTGTCGATTATTTTGAAATTATAATAGAATTTTTAGATAATATTGATCCTGAGCTTATCAAAGATAGGTTAAAAACTCATTGTAAAATTTTAGATTTTGTATCTTTGAATGATGCATATAAAGAAAGCTGGGGTATAAAATAAAGGAAAAATTATGAATATGGAAAATATTTTAGCCGAAGTTAAAAGAGGGTGTGCTGAGATTATTGATGAAGAAAAATTAGAAATTTTAATTAAAAATTATTATGAAAAGGGTGAAAATTTTTTCATTAAAGCAGGTTTTGATCCAACTGCTCCAGATTTGCATTTAGGTCATAGTGTAGTTTTAAATAAAATGGCCTTTTTGCAAAAACACGGGGCTATAGTTCAATTTTTAATTGGTGATTTTACTGGACAAATTGGAGATCCAAGCGGTAAAAATGCAACAAGAAAAAAACTAGATAAAGAGCAAGTTTTAAAAAATGCTAAAACTTATGAAGAGCAAGTTTTTAAGATTTTAGATAAGGATAAAACTCAGATTAAATTTAATTCTACTTGGTTAAATGAATTAGGAGCAAGCGGATTGGTTGAACTTACTTCAACTTTCAGTGTAGCTAGAATGCTAGAAAGAGATGATTTTACCAAACGTTTTAAGGAACAAAGTCCTATTAGTATTTGTGAATTTTTATACCCTTTGCTTCAAGGCTATGATAGTGTTGTACTTAAAAATGATATAGAAATGGGTGGAACAGATCAAAAATTTAATCTTTTAATGGGAAGAACTCTACAAAGAATTTACAATACAAATAAAGAACAAGTTGTTATAATGATGCCTCTTTTAGAAGGTCTAGATGGCATTAATAAAATGAGCAAAAGTTTAAATAACTATATAGGAGTTACAGAAAAAGCTAATGATATGTATGCTAAAATTTTAAGCATTAGCGATGAACTTATGTTTAGATATTACGAGCTTTTAAGTCAGAAAAGTTTAATTGAGCTTGAATCAATAAAAGAAGATATTAAAAATAATAAACTTCATCCTAAAATAGCTAAAGAAAATTTAGCTTTGGAAATAGTAGAACGTTTTCACTCTAAAGAACAAGCAAATAATGCAAAAATAGAATTTGATAAAATTCATAGCTTTAATGCTTTGCCAAGTGAAATTGAAGAGTTTGAATTTAAAGGAGAAAGTATTTGGCTTGCTAAGGCTTTGGTATTTTGTGGTTTAGAGAATTCAACCTCTTCAGCAAGAAGGAGCATATTGGCTAATTCAGTAAGTATTAATGGAAATAAAACCAAAGAAGAGCAAATGCAACTTTACAAAGGCGAGTACGTTATACAAATTGGTAAGAGAAAATTTGCAAAATTAAAGGTAGTTCAATGAGTTTTAAACCTTTGAAAATAGGAAAACATACTATAAAATATCCCATTTTTCAAGGTGGAATGGGACTTGGTATAAGTTGGGATAAATTGGCTTCAGCTGTATCTTTAAATGGGGGACTTGGAATTATTTCATCTGTTGGAACGGGATATTATGGAAATTTACAATATGTAAGCAAAGAATTTAATTCAAGACCTTATGGAAGTGAAAATTTTTATTCACGTAAAGGATTGCAAGCTTTAATTGATAATGCTAGAAAAATTTGTAAAGATGCGCCTTTAGGGTGCAATATACTTTGTGCTAGTAATGATTATTCTAGGATTGTGCGTGATGCTTGTGAAGCTGGGTTTAATGTTATTGTTTCAGGAGCAGGTCTTCCTACAAATTTGCCAGAATTTACTATAGATTTTCCAGATGTAGCACTTGTTCCTATTGTTTCATCTGCTAAAGCTCTAAAAATTATCTGCAAAAGATGGCTTGGGCGTTATAATCGTTTACCTGATGCTGTTATCTTAGAGGGACCAAAAAGTGGAGGACATCAAGGTTTTACTTATGAACAATGTTTAAATCCTGCATATAAGCTTGAAAATCTAATTGCCCCTGTATTAGAGGAAGTAAAAAATTGGGGTTCTTTTCCTGTCATAGTTGCTGGTGGAATTTGGGATAAAAATGATATTGAGAAAATGCTTTCTCTTGGTGCAAGTGGAGTTCAAATGGGAACAAGATTTATTGGAACTTTTGAATGTGATGCAAGTGATGAATTTAAAAATGTTTTGCTTGAGTGTAAAGAAGATGATATTAAACTCATAAAATCACCTGTAGGTTATCCAGCAAGGGGTATACAAACTAATTTACTTAATTTGGTTGAAAAAAGAATGGGTCCAAAAATTAATTGTGTTAGCAATTGTGTTTCTCCTTGCGAAAGAGGAAAAGAAGCTACAAAGGTAGGATATTGTATAGCTGATAGACTTTTTGATGCTTATTATGGAAGAAAAGAAACAGGATTGTTTTTTACTGGTGCTAATGGTTATCGTTTAGAAAAATTAATAAGCGTTAAAGAGCTTATAGATAAACTTGTTAATGGAGAATAATGACTAAAATTTTAGTATTATTTTTTATTTTTGTTAATTTTTGTTTTGGTGCTTTTGAAAATGAATTATCAAATTTTGATAAAAATTTTATTAATTCTAATAATCAAGAACAAATTAAATTTCATCATCAACTCAAAAGTCTTTATATACAAAGCGTAATAAAAGATGATGAAAAATCTAAAATAGAAGTTTTAAAACGTTTGATTATTAGCTCAAATGCTTTAAGCTTAGATGATAAATCCTATGCTAGCGAATTAGAAGAAAGTGGAGTTAAACAAAGTGTTATTAATGCTTTAAGAGAAATTGTTATAAAACTTAAAGATGAAAAATCTAAAGCACCATCAAAAACAAATTTAAACAATGATGCTCAAATTACTCAAACATCAAATTCTCTAAATAAAGAAAATCAAATTAAACAAGTTCAGGTAAAAGAACAAAATAAAAAGCAAGATAAAACAATAGACAAGAATTTAACAAAAAATACTAGCAAAAACACTCAAGAAATTAATTCTAAAAGCAATATCAAAACAGATAAAATTTATATTTTATCTTCAAAAAAAAATGAACAGGATGTAGAATTAATTCTTAATTCAAATTTAAAAAAGGAAGATATTAAGAACTTTGTTTTAGATGAAAAGAATAATTTTCGTTACATTATTGATTTTGAGGCTATTTTAGAAGGTGGAAGAAAAAAGTATGATTTTAATAACTATAATGTCGTAATTTCTCAGTATAATCCTAAAACGACGCGTATTGTTGTTTATGCTAAAGAAAAACTTCCTATTAGTTTTAAATTAGACGGAAGTAAATTAAGCATTTTAATTTCGCAAAAAGAAAAAGAAATCAAAAAAAATTCAGTTCAAGAAAAAATTAAACAAGAAGTTTCTATAGAAAAAAAAATAAATAAGCAAGAAATAAAATCTCAGGCCTTAGAAAAAAAACAAAATCAAAAACCAATTGATAAAAAAAATCAAAAAGAAGAAACACTTTATGTTTTAGATGTAGATAAAGTTTTAAATGGGGTAGTTTTAAATTTAAGTGGAGATATTGATGAAAAAGAGATAAATTCTTTTGTCTCAAAGGAACAAAATGTTTTTAGACAAATTATAAGTTTTAAAGGAGTTTTAGAAGGATCACGTAAAAGTTTTAGTTTTAAGCAAAATACTATCACAGTAGCACAGTATAATCCTAAAACTATCCGTATAGTTTTGAGTGGACCAAAAGAATTTCAATTTACTCAAGATTTAAGTGATAAAACTTTGATGATAGCTTTTCAAACTGCAAAAAATACTACAAAAACTAATTCAAATAAGAGTGCTTTGAATTCAAATTTTAGATCTAAAAAACTGATAGTGATTGATGCAGGACATGGAGGAAAAGATAGTGGTGCTTTAAGTGATAAAAAGGGCACTTTAAAAGAGAAGAATATAGTATTAAGCACAGCTTTGAAACTTGGTAATGAACTTAAGAAAAAAGGCTATAAAGTTCTTTATACTAGAAGTACAGATAAATTTATCAATTTAAGAGATAGGACTAAATTTGCCAATGATAAAAAAGCTGATTTATTTATATCAATTCACGCAAATGCAGCTCCTAATGCAAAAAAAGCTAAAAGTGCAGAAGGGGTTGAAACTTTCTTTTTGAGTCCAGCAAGAAGCGAAAGAAGCAAAAAAGCCGCTGAAAAAGAAAATCAGGGAGATTTTGAAGAAATTAATTATTTCTCAAAACAAAGTATTTTAAATTTTTTAAATCGTGAAAAAATTATTGCTTCAAATAAATTTGCTATAGATGTTCAAAAAAATATTCTTTCTCAAGTAAGAAAAAAATACAAAGTTGTTGATGGAGGGGTAAGAGAAGCTCCTTTTTGGGTTTTAGTTGGAGCACAAATGCCAGCGATTTTGATTGAGATAGGCTATATTACCCATCCAAGCGAAGGCAAAAGAATAGCAAATAAGAGTTTTCAGGATACTTTAGCCAAGGGTATAGTGGATGGAGTGGAGAGTTATTTTTATAACAATCGCTAAAGAAAATGAAAAAAGCTAATATTATTTTTAAAGATAATACTCCTTTTTCTTTAGATTTTGATGATTTTTATTTTAATTCTAAAGATGGCTTAAATGAGAGTAAATATATTTACAGTGAATCTTTTGAATTTACACAAAATGATAGTTTTGTGATTGCTGAATTAGGTTTTGGTATAGGTTTAAATTTTTTTCTTACTTTGAAAAGATTCTTAAAGGCCACAAAAAGACCTAAAAAACTTTTTTATATAAGCATAGAAGGTTTTTATATAGAAAAAGATTTTTTAAGGGAAATTTATAAAAAATTAGGATTTTATGATGAATTTAAAGAATATTTGGAAGAATTTTTAAAGTTTTATCCAAAATGTAAAGAGGGATATTATCGTTTTTATTTTAAGGATTGTTTTTTAGATCTTGTTTTTGGCAATGCTAATATTTTAAGCGATCTTGAATTTAAGGCAGATGTTTGGTACTTAGATGGTTTTTCACCTAGTAAAAATAAAGAAATGTTTGATGAAAAACTTGTCTTTAATATGTCAAGATTATCCAATTTTAAAGCCCAAGTTTGCACTTTTTCTGCTTCGAGTTTTTTAAGAAAAAATCTTGAAAATTTTGGTTTTGAAACAAAGAAAATTTCAGGCTTTAGAAAAAGAGAAATGCTTAGAGCTTTTTTTAAAGGTTATTTAATCAAAGATAAAGAAGCTTATTTCTTAAAAGTTGATCAAAAAGTAAAAAATAAAAAAGTTGCAATTGTAGGTGCAGGTATTTGTGCTGCATTGCTTGCATATGAACTTAGTTTAAGAGGGTTTGATATAAGTATTTTTGAGAAAAAATCTTCTTTAGGATTGGGTGCAAGTGGCAATGAAAGTGGGATTTTAAGTTCTTTAATTTTAAAGCCTAATGTTTCTTTGGGAGAATTCTCTCAAGAATCTTTTATTGAAGCAAGTCGTTTTTATAGGCAAATTCTTAATCTGTCTTTTAATGGAGTAGTTGAATTTGCTCATAATGATTTGATGAAACAAAGATTTATAAGTCAAAAAGATAATCCTTTATTTGCTATAAAAGATAATCAAGCTTTTTTAGAAGATGGTGGTATTATAGATCCTAAAAAAATTGTAAAAGAACTTTTTATAAAAAGCAATGCTAAGATTTATTTTAATCATGAATTTTTAAATTATGAATTTGATAATGAACTTTTTTCACTTAGTTTTAAAGATGCTGAAAAAAAAGATGGCTTTGGGATTTTAATCTATGCATTAGGATCAGATACCAAAGATTTTATAAATTATGATGGGATGAATTTAAGCAAGGTTAGAGGTCAAGTTACTCATCTAAAACCTATTTTAGATATCAAATATCCTTTGTCTTCAAAGGGTTATATTTGCCCTATAAAAAATGATATACAAGTAATTGGAGCAAGTTATGATCGCTTAGATGAAAGTTTATCTTCTAAAAATGTAGATGATAAAGAAAATATAGAAAAAGTGAGCGGATTTTTAAAAGATACTAAAAAGGCTGTAGTTGTAGGTTCAAAAGTTGGTTTTAGATCTTATTCAAGTGATAGATTTTGCATAGTAGGTCCAGCTTATGATGAGCAGTTTTATAAAGCAAATTATAAAAATTTATTATGGACTAAAAATAAAGAACAAAAAACTGGAAAAAATATTCCCAATCTTTATTTGAATTTCGCACACGGTTCAAGAGCTTTTAGTACGAGTATTTTAGCTGCTAGATATATTTGTTTTCTGATAAATGAAGAGCCCTTAGGATTTTTTAAAAGATTTATTTCTGACATACATCCTGCAAGATTTTTGATTAGAAAATTAAAAAAGGGTTTATAAATAAAATTAGTATTTTAATTTAAAAAATATTATAAATAATAAATCAAAATTTAATTTAAATTTAAATTTCTTTATTTTATTATATATTTATAATTAAATAAATTTACTATGCAAGGAATAAGGATGATTGATTATAAAGAAATTGATTTCCGTTTAAAAATGCTTGAAAAACTTCCTTCTTTAAAATCCAATAATTCTATTGTAAAAGCTTTGGAAAACTCAGGTTTTACTAGAAGAGATTTTATGAAATGGGCAGCAGCTATGACAGCTTTTTTGGCTCTTCCAGCAAGTTTTACTCCTATGGTAGCTCGTGCTGCTGAGTTAGCTGATAGACTTCCTGTTATATGGCTTCATATGGCAGAATGCACAGGTTGTTCAGAGAGTTTATTGAGAACAGATACACCAACTATTGATAGTTTAATTTTTGATTATATTTCTTTAGAATATCATGAAACCGTTATGGCAGCAGCAGGTTGGCAAGCTGAAGAGAATTTAGAAAATGCTATCATTAAGCATAAAAATAAATATATTTTAATGGTAGAAGGAGGGATTCCTTCTGGAGATACAGAATATTTTTTAACTATAGGTCCAAAAGGTAAAAGTGGATTTGAAATAGCAAAAGAAGCAAGTGAAAATGCTCTTGCTATTTTTGCTATAGGAACATGTTCATCTTTTGGGGGAATTCAGGCAGCAAGACCAAATCCAAGTAATGCTAAAGCCTTATCTAAAGTAACAAATAAAACTGTTATTAATATTCCAGGTTGTCCTCCTAGCGAGAAAAATATTGTAGGTAATGTTTTACATTATTTACTTTTTGGCGAACTCCCATCTTTAGATGTCTATAATAGACCAAAATGGGCTTATGGTTTAAGAATTCATGATCTTTGTGAAAGAAGGGGGCATTTTGATGCAGGAGAATTTGTCCATTCTTTTGGAGATGAAGGTGCAAAAAATGGATATTGCCTTTATAGAGTAGGTTGTAAAGGTCCTTATACTTTTAATAATTGTTCAAGAGAAAGATTTAATCAGCACACTTCTTGGCCTATTCAAGCAGGGCATGGTTGTATAGGTTGCTCAGAGCCTGATTTTTGGGATACTATGGGTCCTTTTGAAGAGCCTATGGCAAGTCGAAAATTTGATACAGTTTTTGGTTTAGGTGCTGATAGTATTTCTGATAAAATTGGCATAGGAGTTCTTACTCTTACTGGTGTTGCGATTGCAGCACATGCTATAATATCTTCTACACAAAAAGACAAGGAATAATAATGAATCAAAAAATTATCGTAGATCCGATTACAAGAATTGAAGGCCATTTAAGGGTTGAAGTCGTTGTTGATGAAAATAATATAGTTAAAGAAGCTTATGCAGGTTCTACTTTATGGCGTGGTATAGAAGTTATTGTTAAGGGGCGTGATCCAAGAGATGCTGGCTTTATGACTCAAAGAATTTGTGGAGTTTGTACTTTTTCTCATTATAAAGCAGGTATTGTTGCTGTTGAAAATGCTTTGGGAATTACTCCTCCGCTTAATGCTTTGCTTACTAGAACTTTAATGAATGCTGCTTTATTTTTACATGATCATATAGTGCATTTTTATCAACTTCATGGGCTTGATTGGGCAGATGTTGTAAGTGCTTTAAGTGCCGATGTAAAAAAGGCTAGTGATATTGCATTTAATTATACATCTAATCCTTATGCAACAGGTGCAGATAAACTTTTAGAGGTGCAACAAAGACTTAAAACTTTTGTAGATAAAGGAAATTTAGGACCTTTTGCTAATGCTTATTATGGTCATCCAACTTATCGTTTAAGTCCTGAGGAAAATCTTATAGTTCTTTCTCATTATCTTGAATGCTTAAGAATTCAAAGGATAATTGCTCAGTGTATGGCAATTTTTGGTGCAAAAAATCCACATCCTCAAAGTTTAACTGTAGGAGGGGTAACTTGTGTTATGGATTTATTATCTCCTTCTAGAATGGGTGAATATATGAGCAAATTCCAAGAGGTTGCGGATTTTGTTAATCGTGCTTATTATCCTGATCTTGTTATGGCAGCTAAAGCTTATGCAAACGAAGCAAGCGTTTTAAATGATATAGGTGTTTCCAATCTTTATACTTTTAAGGAATTTCAACTTGGAAGAGATGAATGGCTTTTTGAAAGCGGTATTATTAAAAATGGTGATTTGAGTAAAGTTTACGAAGTTAATGAAGATAAAATTACAGAAGAGGCAACGCATTCTTGGTATGCAGATAATGAAGCTTTACATCCTTATGATGGTAAAACAAATCCAAATTATACAGGACTTATAGATGGAGAAAGTATAGATCATCATGGAAATAAAGTAACCTCTAAAGTATTTGATACTAAAGGTAAATATAGTTGGATTAAAGCGCCAAGATATGATGGGGAGCCAATGCAAGTAGGACCTTTAGCAAACATTGTGGTTAATTATGCTAAGGGTAATAAAAATGTTGTCCCTGTTGTAGATGAGTTTTTAAAAGAAACAGGACTTCCTTTAAATGCTATATTTAGTACGCTTGGAAGAACAGCGGCACGCTGTATAGAAGCAAAAATTGTGGCAAACAATACTTTAAGAGCTTTTGATAATTTGGTAGAAAATTTAAAGGTAGATCAAAGTACTTGTGCTCCATATGTAATTGATAATTCTAAAGAGTATAAAGGCCGTTATATGGGTCATGTGCCTCGTGGAACATTAAGTCATTGGTGTCGTATTAAAAATGGTGTAATTGAAAATTGGCAAGCAGTAGTACCGTCAACTTGGAATGCAAGTCCAAAAGATGCTAAAGGAGTAGGCGGAAGCTATGAGCAATGTTTAATAGGTTTAAAAATTGCTGATGTAAAACAACCTCTTGAAATTATTAGAAAAATTCACTCTTACGATCCTTGTATTGCTTGCGCTGTTCATGTTATGGATACAAAAGGTAATAATTTAAGTGAATATAAAGTGAATGTCAATTTATAAGGAGGCTTTCATGCAAAATAAGGAAGAAAGATTGCAAAGAAAAGCTGAATACGAATTTAGCATAGGTTTGCGTTTAACGCACTGGGTAAGAGCTATTGCGATAGTAATACTTATTGGCACGGGATATTATCTTTCTTATGTATTTCAAACTCCAATTAGCAATGGTGAGCCTGTTAATTTTATGCAGGCAAAATACCGTTTAGTTCATCAAGCAGTGGGTTTTGTTTTGATTGCTTGTATTATTTTTAAGATATATTTATTTTTTTGTGACAAGGTAAGCGCAAAAGAACGTAGAAGTGTGTGGGATATTTTTAATGTCAAATTATGGATAGAACAAATAAAATTTTATATTTTTTTAGGAAAACACCCTCATTTAAAAGGAGTTTATAATCCTTTACAGTTTGTGACCTATTTTTTCTTTTATCTTGTGATGTTAGGTATTATTTTAACTGGACTTATTCTTTATACCCATACTTATCATGAGGGTTTAGGGGGATTGCTATATAATATTTTAAGACCTCTTGAAGCTGCAATGGGTGGTTTAGCTGATGTAAGAACTTATCATAGAATTTTGATGTGGGTGATTATAATATTTGTACCAGTTCATATTTACATGGCGATTTTTAATGCAATTAAAGGCAAAGATGGTGCTATAGATGCTATCATTAGTGGATATAAGTTTGTAAAAGAAGAGAAACATTGAAATTCTTAATTCTTGGGATAGGCAATATTATGTTTGCAGATGAAGGTTTAGGCGTTCATCTTTGTAAATTGCTTGAAAAAAATTATAAATTTTCTCATCCAAATGGATATATTTTAGATTTTGTTGATGGAGGAACTTTGGCTTTGCAATTAAGTTATATTATCGCCAAATATGATAAGGTAATTATACTTGATTGCATTTCAGCTGATGATTCAAATATCGGAGAAGTATTTTTTTTCCCTTATTGTGCTATGCCCAATAAAATTAAGTGGAGTGGAAGTGCTCATGAAGTTGAAATGCTTCAAACTCTACAGTATATGGAAATTTTAGGAGATCTTCCAGAAACTAGAATTTTGGCTTGTATCCCAAAAAGAATTGAGCAGATGAGTTTTGCAATTTCTGATGAAATTATTAAGAGCACTCAAATTATGGAAAAAATTTTATTAAATTTTTTAAAAGAAGAGGGATTTTCTTATATTAAAATAGCAGATTATTCTTTACAAGAATTAGCCAATATATCTTATAAAAATTAATCTTGATTTTTAATCAAGATAATGAGCTATTTGTTCTTTTTTAAGTATACGGATAAGATTGCTTGATCCTTCTACTCCAGTTGGAAAACCTGCGGTTAGTATGTAGCATTTATTTTTATCTATAAAACCTTTTTGAACGCTTGAGCGTATAGAATCTTTAAGCAAAGCATTAAGATTTTCGCTTTTGTTAACCAAAATAGCAGGGTTAACCCCCCAAACAATACTTAAAAAATTTAAAGTTTTTTCAGAATGAGCTATGGCAATAATTGGCATATTTGGTCTATATCTTGCTATCTTAATAGCTGATTTTCCGCTACTTGTTAATGCAAATATAGCATCTACTTTTAAATCTTTTGCTAAATGAGTGCTTGATTGCATAATTTTATCTGTGTCATCAATATAATCAAAAGTATTAAATTTATTATAAGGGTAAGTTTTTTCTATTTCTATAATAGTTTTACTCATTATATCAACAGCATTTACAGGATCTATTCCAATAGCACTTTCTTCGCTTAACATTACTGCATCAGTTCCATCTAAAACCGCATTGGCAACATCTGAAATTTCAGCTCTTGTAGCTGTTTTGCTTTTAGCAAGAGAAAAAAGCATTTGCGTTGCAGTGATAACTGGTTTACTAGCATTGTTAGCTTTTTGAATAATTCTTTTTTGTATATTTGGAACTTTATAATAAGGAACTTCTATTCCAAGATCGCCTCTAGCTACCATAATACCATCGCTTGAATCTATAATTTCATCTATATTTTCTACAGCATCAAATTTTTCTATTTTTGCAAAAATAGCTATTTTTGAATTGTTATCTTTTAATATTTTTTTTACTTCTTTGATGTCATGAGCATTTTGAACGAAGGATATAGCTAAGAAATCCACTTCGTTTTTTATACCCCAAAATAAATCTTCCTTATCTTTGCGAGTGATAACATCAATATTAATTTTTGTATTTGGAAAATTAATCCCTTTATTAGAATTTAAAAAACCATCATTTTCAACTATTGTTTGTATGTAGTCTTTTTCAATGCGAGATACTTTAACACGAATGCTACCATCATAAAGATAAATATAATCATCGATTTTTAGCATGTCAAGAATTTCTGGATGATTTATGCTAATTTTATAATGCTTATCACTAATTTTTTCTCCAAGAATTTCTTCTTTATAAAAATCAAGTCTATCATCTTTTTTGAGTTCAAAAGCTTCTTTTAATTCTTTGGTTCTAATTTTAGGTCCGCTAATATCTTGAAGAATTCCTACTCTTATATTAAGCTCTTGGCTAACTTTTCTAATTGTCATTAAATTTTTTTTATGATATTCATGACTTCCATGAGAAAAATTAAGTCTAAAAACATTAACACCATTGATTATCATTTGACGTAATATATTTTCATCTTCGCTTGCTGGACCTATTGTTGCAACGATTTTTGTTTTTTTTGTCATAAATTTTCCTTTTAATTTAATAATTCTGAATTTAATCGATCTTCATTAATACTTGTTCCTAAATACTCGCATATTATTTTTGTATCTTTTTGAGCATTATATAAGCAACTTGTTGCACCTGGGCTTGGGGTCATATTAAAAATTATACCTGGTATATCATTGATACTTGATTCTCCTAGCATAAGTTCTTCTTTGGTTTTATCAACAACTTGTGGTCGAATTCCTCCAAAACCTTTAGCATAGTAAATATCATCTACTCTAAGAGAAGGAATAATCTTTCTTATATCTTTAACAAATATTTTTTTATTAATAAAAGGAATCTCAAAAAGATAGTTATAAAATATATAATTGCGAATTGTTGGATCCTTTAGCATTTTTATGCATACTCTTAAAACAGTTTTATCAAATTTTAATGCTTCAAAAAATTCAGGTACAGATTTTAAGCCTTTATAACGTTCTAATTTTGGTATAACAAGAGCAGTTGGACCAAAACGTGTATTCATATCCGCCATCAAATCAGGATCTCCATGAAGTGCCGCAAAAGGAAGTTTGGGGTTTTGAACAGTATAGACTTTTCCATTTAAAAGTCTTTTTTTTGTAAGATAAAAACTTCCAGCAACTGGCCAACAAGACTTGTCAAGACCTAAATTCATTTTATGTGCTAGATACAAAGAATGTGCTCCAGCGTTTACAACTACAAATTTGGCTCTATATTCTTTAAAGTCAGAACTTTTTACAACAAAAATATCATCTTTTTTTTCTATATGAACAATTTCTTGATTGTAAATTACAGAAGTATTTTTGTTTTGTTTTTGGGCTTGCTCAATAAGGCTATAGCTCATTTTTTCGAAATCAACTGTAGTAAAAATTTCATTTTTTTCAACTCCAATGGCTAAAATATTTTCTTTTCTTGTATTTATTCCATCTGAGTCTAGGGCGACTTTTGGTTCAATATTTTTTATCTTATCTTTATCAAATAACTTGATATAAGGGTAAAGTTCTTTAAATTCTTCATAGCGATTTTTTATAAAATCACACTCAATATCTCCTACACCTAAAACCATTTTTTGATGAGAAAACATAAATTTATTTTGAGCGTTTTGTAAAAGCCCATATTTTATAATCATATCAGCACTAACTTTTACTTTTTTTGCTTTTTCAAGAGTATAATTTGTTTCGATATCGCCACAATGTATAGTTTGAGAGTTGCTTGTGCTTTTGCTATTTAAGCTAGCTGGCGCATTATATTTTTCTATTAAAGCAATATTTTTAATGTTTGTATATTTTGAAAGTTGATGAAATAATGCTGCACCAGAGATTCCAGCTCCAATAATTAATACGTCAAATTCCTGCTTCACTTTTTTCCTTATTGTTTAGATAAGTTTTAATAAAAGTTTAGTTTAATTTATTTTATAAATAAATTAAATAAAATAATAACATTGCTATAAGAGTATTTTTGTAACATTAATTAGTAATAAGTTGAGGATTTTCTTGAAGAACTTTTTTCATTCCTCTAAAAATTAAAAGTTTATCATAAATCGAAAGTTCAAAAAAATTAGCAAGAAATTTTCCATCTCCACCGGTAAAATAGATTTTTTTATTTTTGGCAACATCTTTAATAAGAAGATAAATTCCTTTAAAAACGCCATAACTTAAAGCATCCATAGTTTTTTGCGGAAAAGCATCAAAGCTTACTTGGGTATTTAACTCACATTTTAATCTTGGAGAGATAAATGAAAAAATTTTACGAAAATTACTAATCCCTGGTAGTATAAAACCACCTAGATGGATGGAATTTGAAACGATATCAACACTTATTGCACTTCCTGCATCAACTACTACCCCATCGCTTATTGTATAACAAGCAGAGATTCTATCAATTCCTAAACCTTGATATATAGTATCAAAAGAAAAATAGGGCTCAAGATCTATAAAATAAGGCAATGATTTGAGATGATCTTTTATTTGCTCGTTAACATTAATATAAAAAACTTTATGTTCTGTTTTAAAATCTAAAAATTGCTTAATATTAAGAGAAAAGTATTTATTGTTATCTAAAAAATTTGCATTAGAGTTGCCAATATCACATAAAATCATAAGTTCTATATTCCTTTATAAAATCTAGTTGCAAATTCTAGAAATTTTTAAGTTAAAAAACTATTTAAATTTTAAAATTTTATCATTATAATAAAATGCCCTATTGTCTATAAATGACATTTTATCAACAGCATTATTTAATTCATAAATTTCCATTTTATCTAAGTTTAAGTCACTTTTTATTAAATATCCAGTTTTTTCGAATATATATAAATAATCATTGTAAATATTTGCTTTTGTAAATATTGCAAATTCAAGTTTTTTTTCTGTTATTTTTTTTAGATTTAAATCTGTCTTAATAATATTTCCGTCTTTATCAAATATAAAAATATTATTATGATTTACAGCTATATCTTTAATATCTGCATATAAATAAAAAGTTTGATTTTGGGTTACAACTATAACTTTTTTTGCACTTGCGGCAATGAGTTTATCATCTATAACATTTAAATAAATGATATTATTAAAAAAATCTTCAGCAGAAATGACTACATCTTTTAAAATTCTATAATCGTTTTTTGAAATAACAATAATTCTTCCATCTAAAGTCGGATATACTATGATATTGTCTAAAAAAATAGGAGCAGCAATTCTATTGTCTTGGGCTATAGATGGACTCAGTGTTTGAGAGAATTTAATTCCTAGCGTTCTATTTAAAAGAACAATGGTATTATTAGCTAATACTAAAGCCATATCATCCCCATTTGATGCTATGCTTACAACACTTGCATCAAATTTGTAAGAATAAACTTCTTGGTTTTGGAGATTGTAAATTTTTAAATTTCCATCATTATCAGCAACGAAGAACTCGTTATCTTCCATATTGAGCAACATATAATTTTTTTCAAGTTTAAAATTTTTAATAACACCTTGATTTTTAAAGATCACTTGATTATTTTTAAGCTTGGCTGCAAAGATATTCCAATCAATAATGGTTGAGTTTAAGCTTTCGCTTTTATCAAGATCTTTATTGATATGATCTGGCTTAAAATATTGTCTTTTTGTACTACAAGCGCTAAATAAAAAAATACATAAAAATATTAAGATTAAATGTTTCATTTTTAGTTGTTACCTTGATAATGTTTTAAGTTGTCTGCTATTTGTTTAAATTCAGAGTTATTTTTAATTTGATTTAATAAAACTTTAGCTTCTTCAATTTTATTTTGTTCTAAAAAGTTATAAGCTTCTAAAATCTTAGAATAGTCTTTTAAAAATAAAGATTTTTGATGAAGTTCAAGATCTATAATATTTTTTATTAAAAAATTTATTTTGGAAGTTTGGCTTATTTGTTTTAATTGATCAATGATTTTTGAGTCTGTGTTATTTTTATTTAATTGACTGATTAAAAATAAAGCATAAAGATTTATATTTTTTTCTTTTAAATTAGAGGCGATTCTATCATCATTTGGATTTTGTATTAAAGTTAAATATATTTGATTATTTTCTTTAATATTTTTCTCTTCGATTTTTTTATTGATAATAGAAACAATGAACCAAGCTAATAAACATATAATAACTATTAAAATATAAAATTTATATTTTTTAAAAAATCTTTCACTATGAATAAATGTTTTAAAAAAATTTTCCTGAATACTAGAATTTTCTGTTTTTAGATTGTTTTGAAATTTCAACTGTTTATCCTTAATTAATTTATTAAAACAATTTTTTAGCATTCTATCATTAGTTAGATTAAATATTCTTAAACTATTTAAGAATATTTGTGATATAATTCAAAAATTTAACTGCTTTTTTTAAAGGATTAAGTTATGCAAATTGATGAAAATTTATTGGAAAAGCTTGAAAGATTGAGTGCATTGAAAATTGCAGATGAAAAAAGAAAAGAACTTCTTTCTGAGCTAAGTGAAATTGTTAATTTTGTTGAAAAATTAAATGAGATAGACCTAGATTCTTTAGAAACCTCTGTTAGTCCTATTAAAAACAATATTATTTTTAGAAATGATGAGGTTAAAAATAGCAATATAATTAATGAAGTTTTTAAGCATTCTCCAAGTTGTCAAGATCATTTTTTTATTGTGCCAAAAATTATTGATTAAATATTTATTTTTTTATTATAGAATTTTTATTAAAAAATAATTTTTTAGATTTTTTAGAATAGGATTTTTATGAATTTTTATTGGTTTGATATATTTATTTTAGGATTTACTTTACTTTTAGGTCTTAAGGGTATATTAAATGGCTTGTTTAAAGAAGTCTTTGGACTTGTTGGAATAGTTGGAGGTATTTTTATAGCTTCTAAATATTCTGCTGAAGCCACTAAGCTAATTCAAAATACTTTTTATAAAATAGAAAATGAATCTTTAGCTTCATTTGCCGGTTTTATGGTTATTCTTGTTTTATTTTGGGTTTTTTGTTTAATTTTGGGAAGTTTTCTTTCAAAACTTATTAAATGGAGCGGTTTAGGTTTTATTGATCGTATAGGAGGCTTTTTATTTGGTGCAGCAAAGATATTTTTAATTTTTTCTATTTTTGTCTTTTGTATTTCTAAAATAAGTTTTTTAAATGATAAATTAAATAATTTTGCTCAAAATAGCTATACTTTAGATCTGCTAAAAAATGTAGGTTCTTATATTATGAATCAACCTTTAATGGAAACATCTATTGATAAAATGAATAAAAATTTAGAGGAACTTGATTCAAATAATGCTTTAAAGGAAAAATTTAATGCTAGTTGAAAATATAGAATATGATGTTTTATTAGAGAGTTTTAAAAAAATTTTACGCCAAGGTGGTTTAAAATACACAAAACAAAGAGAAATTCTTTTAAAAACTTTATATAATAGTGATACACATTATACTCCAGAAAGCCTATATATGGAAATTAAACAAATTGAGCCAGATTTAAATATAGGAATAGCTACTGTATATAGAACTTTAAATTTACTTGAAGATGCCCAAATGGTAACTTCTATATCATTTGGATCTGCTGGAAAGAAATACGAATTAGCAAATAAGCCGCACCATGATCATATGATATGTAAAAATTGTGGAAAAATTATAGAGTTTGAAAATTCTATAATAGAAGAGCAGCAATCTATAATTGCACAACAATACAATTTTAAACTTACTGGCCACTTAATGCAACTTTATGGAATTTGTAGCGAATGTAATTTAAAGCCAAAAACAAGGATATAAATGTTTGATAATATTTTAGAACAACAAAGAATTGAAAAAGCAAATGAATTTAGAAAGATAAATATTAATCCTTATCCTCATTTTTTAAAAAAAGAAATGAGTATTAAAGAATTTAAAAATCATTTTTTTTATGTAGTAGATAGTGAAAGTAAAAGAGATGAAAATTCTTTTTCTACTATAGCTGGGCGTTTAAAGCTTTTGAGAATTGCTGGAAAGTCAGTTTTTGCAAATATTGAAGATGATGAATCTAATTTGCAAATTTATTTTAGTAAAGATAGTATTGGTGAAGATTATTTTAATTTTTTAAAAAAGAATCTTGAAGTAGGGGATATTGTTTTAGTAAAAGGTTTTCCTTTTGTGACTAAAACGGGTGAATTTAGTATACATGTTCAAGAGTTAACATTAGCTTCAAAAGCTATAGTTCCTTTACCAGAAAAGTATCACGGTTTAACAGATATTGAGCAAAGATACCGTAAACGTTACGTTGATATGATAATGAATCATGAAGTAAGAAGAGATTTTTATTTAAGATCTAAAATTGTAAGTTTAATTCGTGTTTTCTTTGAAAAAAAAGGTTTTTTGGAAGTAGAGACTCCTATGATGCATCCTATTGCCGGAGGAGCTAATGCTAAACCGTTTAAAACTTTTCATAATGCTTTAGGTGTTGAGAGATTTTTAAGAATAGCTCCAGAATTATATCTTAAAAGATTGATAGTAGGAGGATTTGAAGCTGTTTTTGAAATTAATCGTTGTTTTAGAAATGAAGGAATGGATTTAACACATAATCCAGAATTTACTACTATAGAATTTTATTGGGCTTATCATAATTATAAAGATTTAATGGATTTAACAGAAGAGTTATTTGCTATGCTTTTAAAAGAGTTAAATTTAGAGCTTAAAATAGAATTTGATGGTCATATGATCGATTTTTCAAAGCCTTTTGAAAGAATTTCTTATAAAGAAGCTTTAAAAAAATATGGTAATTTACAAGAAGACCTTATAGAAAATAAAGAAAAAATTTTATCAAAATTAAAACAAGACGGTTTTGAAGCAAATGAAAAATTAGATTTGGGTCATTTGCAAGCAGAACTTTTTGATCATTATGTGGAAGATAAGCTAATTAATCCTACTTTTGTTACAGAATTTCCAATTTCTATAAGTCCTTTATCAAGAAGAAGTGATAGTAATAAAGACATAGCTGAGAGATTTGAACTTTTTATTTGCGGTAGAGAACTAGCCAATGGTTTTAATGAGCTTAATGATCCAATTGATCAACATGAAAGGTTTTTAAAACAAGTTGAAGCAAAAAATAACGGCAATGAAGAAGCTTGTGAGATGGATGAAGATTTTATAAATGCTTTAGGATATGGTATGCCTCCAACTGCAGGAGAGGGTATAGGAATTGATAGATTGGTAATGCTTTTAACTAATAAAAAATCAATTCGTGATGTTATTTTATTTCCAGCAATGCGTCCAATTAATCCCAATATAAAGGATAAGACATGAGTCTAGAATGTTTTGATAAAGAAATTTATGAGTTGACTAATAAAGAATTAGCAAGACAATGCGAAGGGCTTGAAATGATAGCCAGTGAAAATTTTACCTTGCCAGAAGTTATGGAAGTTATGGGCAGTATTTTGACCAATAAATATGCCGAAGGCTATCCTCAAAAAAGATACTATAGTGGTTGCGAAATTGTTGATCAGATTGAAACTCTAGCAATAGAACGTTGTAAAAAACTTTTTAATTGTAATTTTGCAAATGTTCAACCTCATTCTGGTTCTCAAGCTAATCAAGGTGTATACGCAGCTCTTTTAAATCCAGGAGATAAGATTTTAGGTATGGATTTAAGTCATGGAGGTCATTTAACACATGGAGCAAAAGTAAGTTCATCAGGTCAATTTTATGAAAGTTTTTTTTATGGGGTTGAGCTTGATGGAAGAATAGATTATGAAAAAGTAAGACATATTGCAAACATTGTTAAACCAAAACTTATTGTTTGCGGCGCTAGTGCATATCCAAGAATAATTGATTTTAAAAAATTTAGAGAAATTGCAGATGAAGTAGATGCGTATTTGTTTGCAGATGTAGCACATATTGCGGGTTTGGTTGTGGCTAATGAACATCCAAGTCCTTTTCCTTATGCTCATGTAGTAAGTTCAACAACACATAAAACCTTAAGAGGACCAAGAGGTGGCATTATTATGTGTAATGATGAAGAAATTGCTAAAAAAATAAATTCGGCAATTTTTCCTGGAATTCAAGGAGGTCCTTTAATGAATATTATAGCTGCAAAAGCTGTGGGATTTAAATTTAATTTAAGTGATGAATGGAAAATTTATGCCAAAAATATTATAAAAAATACTCAAGTTTTAGCTAAAGTTTTAATAGAAAGAGGATATAAGCTTGTTAGTGATGGAACAGATAATCATCTAGTATTAATTAGTTTTTTAGATCGTGAATTTAGTGGTAAAGATGCAGATTTGGCCTTGGCAAATGCTGGAATTACAGCAAATAAAAATACGGTTCCAGGAGAAAAACGTAGTCCATTTATTACAAGCGGTCTAAGACTAGGTACTCCAGCTTTAACAGCAAGAGGTTTTAAAGAAGAAGATATCCAAATAGTTGCTAATTGTATAGCTGATATTTTAGATGATATAAATAATATAGACTTACAATTAAACATAAAAGCAAAACTTAAAGAACTTGCAAGCAAATTTACAATTTATACAAAGGCTATGTTTTGATTTCAATGATGGATTTATCGCTTATTAAAATTATAAGTAGTCATTATTATATTAAAAGAGATAAGATTGTTAATAAATATGAACATCGTGGCAGATATTTTTTTGATAAATTTGAAAAAGTTAACGCCCCTTTAACTAGTAATCTTATTAGAGAGCATTGTGAGAAAAAAATTACTATTGCACATGATCTTATATCAAAAACTAATAAAGTTGAAAATATAGTATTTGATTATAATGGATTTAATGCTGAGAGATTTTGGCATAGAGCCCAGCTTATTTTACGTGAACAAGGTTTTATTAATTTTACAGCATATAAAACTAAAACCCCAGGACATTTGCACTTATATATCCATAAAGGACATACTGATTTGATAGAGGGGTATTCTTTAGCATCTAGGCTTTCTGCACTATTTGCAACTAAAATGCCAATTGAGTGGAGAGTTTTTCCAACTATTGATTTGCCTAGAGATTTTAATATTTTAATTATGCCTTATGAAGTCTATAAAAAAGAACGTGGGACTTCTTGGTCAAAACATATGTAAGAAAGGAAAAAAATGGAGAACAATAAAAAAAATGAATTTGATGATATTATTTTAGACAAAAGCAATAAAAGTGAGAAAATTAAGAAAATTTTATTAAGAGTTATTGCTTTAGTTATTTTATTTTTAGTGATTATGATAGTAATGAAACTTATCAATGGAAATGATAGCAGTGAAAAAAATATATTGCCTTCAGAGCCGATAAGCATTAATACCGATGAAAATATGGATAATCAAAATTCTTTTGAAAACATACCTATTACTCAAGAAGATTCAGCTGAAGATCAGTTTGAAATTTTAAAAAAACAAATTCAAGGTGAAGATGCAATAAATGAAAATAATACAAGCGATCAGTTAATATCAAGCATTCCACAAGAGCCTGTGCAATCACAAACAATACAGCCACAACCACAAGAACAAGAAAAAACTGTTGTTAACTCTCAACCAAAAGATAATGACATAGAAAAAAATAAACCTAGTTCTAAAAACAATACAGCGAACAATACTGTTGCTAAGGCTAAAGAAGAATCAAAACCTAAAACTCAAGATCCAAAAGAGCTTTTTCAAAAAGTTGATCCAAAAGTAGAATCTTCAAGTGATTTAACTCCTGGAATATATGTTCAGATTTTTTCAGTTTCTAATGTTGATAAAAAATCAAAAGAGCTTATGGCGGTAAAACAAAAAGGTTATAATTATAAACTTTATAAAACTACAGTTAATGGTAAAGAAATTACAAAAGTTCTTATTGGTCCTTTTAGTAAAGATACTATTGCTAATGAACTTGCAAAAATTCGTAAAGATATAGGAAAAGATGCTTTCTCTTTCACTTTAAAATGAAACTTTTTGGCGTTATAGGTAACCCTATTATGCATTCTAAATCCCCTAGAATGCATAATAATGCAATTAAAAATTTTGGATTTGATGCGCTTTATACGCGTTATAATTTAGAAGATAAAAATAAACTTAAAGAAGTATTGATTGATTTAAAATTTAGTGGCACAAATATTACTTTGCCTTTTAAAGAAGAAGCCTTTGCTATAGCAGATGTTAAGGATAATAGTATTTTAGATATCAAGACTGCTAATACTTTAATTATAAAAAAATCTAAAATTTATGCTTACAATACAGATATTTTAGGATTTTTAAAGGCTATTGAAGATTTTAAAAATTTAAATAAAGTATTAATTTTAGGAGCAGGTGGAACTGCAAGAGCTATTGCTTATGCTTTAAGATATAACAATATAAAAGAAATTCATATTGCAAATCGAAATTTAGCAAGATTTGATTCATTTAAAGATTTTACCACCATGCTTTATGAAGATATTAGTGATTTTAACTATGATATGGTGATTAATACAACCTCTGCTGGTCTTTGTGATGATAGTTTAGCTTGCGATAAAAAAATATTGGAAAAAGTTTTTAGTCATTGTAAGTATGCTTTTGAAGTAATTTACAATAAAGAAACTTCTTTTATAAAGCTTAGCAAAAAATATAATTTAATATATAAAAACGGCTTAGAAATGCTTTTATGGCAAGGAGTTTTTGCTTTTGAGCTTTTTTTTGAAATCAAAAATCAACAAAATAGTATTAAAAATTTTATGCTAGAAGCTTTAAATTTAGAGTAATAATTTATTCAAAAATTATTACCCCATCATCATTTTTTTGAGGATATTTTTCTTCATCATTATCGGTATTATCGGTATTTGGATCGATTTTATCAGTATTTTGCTCTTCAAAATCTTGCGTATTAAATTCATTAAATTCTTGTGTATTTTTTATAGAAGGTTTTCCAAGATCTAGTGCCTTTGGAAGATTAGAATATAAGGTATTTAGAAAATGTTTATAAAAAGCTAAAAAGCTTTTATCAATCTCAAAAGCTGGACGTTCTAAACCTTTGTTAAGTTGTGTTGGAACACTACTAATTGATGTTTTAAACATGCCTATTCCATCATCACTTTTAATAGGATAGGTTAAGTTGATTAAAGAGTCAAGTTTAGTGTTGCTTGACATATCTGTTTTATTTTTAGGATCATAAACATTAATAAATTCAGAATTAGCTTTAAATGCTATTCCTAGTTTAGAATCAATAAAATCTCCCCCAAGAAGTTCATTAGCTTTTTGTATTTCTTTTTCTTCGATATAGATATTTACAGTTGTTTTAAGTTTGTAATCTGGTTGCTTATCGTCTATTTCATAGCCGGCTAAAAGTGCTATAGTTTTTATTTGTTCTTCTAAATTTTCTTTTAAAAGATCAATTTCTTTTTCGATTCTAAGTTTTAGAACAGAATTTTCAAAATAGTCAGAATAGTTATTATTTTGTTCAATGTTAATTGGTTCTAGGCTAATTTTAACATTTGACTGTATAGGTTCAATTTTTGTAGGCACTTGAGGCTTGAAATTTGGCAAAGAAACATTAACAAAATTAGAACTCGTACTAGAACAGGCACTTAAAAGTATAGCAAAAATAGTTATAAGTATATATTTTTTCATAGCAATTCACCTTTAATCTTATTTAGCCGAAATTATAGCAAGATTAAATTTTTTTTGGTATATTCTTTTAAAATTATAATTTTTATTTGGATTTATAAATTATGGAAAAATGGCAAAATATTTATTCAAATTTTGATGTGGTGGCTTTTGAATTATTTGGCTTAAAAGTTCATTGGTATGGAATAATGTATATTTTATCTTTATTGATAGCTTTATTTTTGGCAAAACTTTTTGTTAAAAAATTTAAAATTGATATAAGCTCAAAAATGTTAGATAGTTATTTTATATGGGTTGAAATAGGAGTTATTTTAGGAGCTCGTTTAGGATATATTTTAATTTATGATTCTAATACTTTATGGTATTTAACTCATCCTTGGCAGATTTTTAATCCTTATTATAACGGAGAATTCGTAGGAATTCGAGGTATGAGCTATCATGGTGCAATCATTGGCTTTTTAGTGGCTACATTTTTATTTTGTAAAAAATATAAACAAAATATGTGGGTTTATTTAGATCTTGTTGCTTTAAGCGTTCCACTAGCTTATATATTTGGTAGAATTGGAAATTTTTTAAATCAAGAGCTTTTTGGACGCACAACAGATGTTCCTTGGGGAATTTATGTTAATGGAGTATTACGCCATCCTTCCCAACTCTATGAAGCATTTTTTGAAGGTTTTATTGTTTTTTTAATTGTTTATTATATGAATTTAAGAAAAAGTTTTAATGGAGAATTGATTATTGTTTATGCTAGTGCTTATTCTTTGGCAAGATTTTTTTGTGAATTTTATAGAGAGCCGGATTTTGGCTTGGGTTATATTGCGTTTGGTTTAAGTATGGGTCA
This sequence comes from Campylobacter novaezeelandiae, assembly GCF_018968685.1. Lineage (NCBI taxonomy): Bacteria > Pseudomonadati > Campylobacterota > Epsilonproteobacteria > Campylobacterales > Campylobacteraceae > Campylobacter > Campylobacter novaezeelandiae. The sequence continues at coordinate 412,032 of NZ_CP076657.1, forward strand.
AATTTTAAGCTTATTAATGTGTATGTTATCTTTGTTATTTTATATTTATCTTAGAAAATGTAAAATAAATATTTAATTTTTATTAAAGATTTGTTACAATATAATTTGATATTTCTTTAATTCTTTAAAACTACCAAGGAGTAAAAATGGGTTGGCTTATCGAAGGATATCTAGGTAGAAGCATTGAGGGTAAAAAAAGCAAAATTCCTGCAAAATTGGATTTTATCCAAAGTGCTTCTGGGCTTTTTTTGGGATTATTTATGTGGATGCATATGCTTTTTGTGTCTACGATTTTAGTGAGTGAAGATTTTTTTAACTCTGTTGTTCATTTTTTGGAATTAAAATTTGTTTATGATAATCCAATAATGAGTTATATCACTTCTTTTCTTGCGGCTTGTGTTTTAATTGTTTTTATTATTCATGCTGGTTTGGCAATGAGAAAATTTCCAATCAATTTTCGTCAATATCAGCTTTTAAAAACTCATATCAAAACTATAAAACATCAAGATACAACTTTATGGTGGACTCAAGCATTTACTGGTTTTGTAATGTTTTTTTTGGGTTCTGCGCATCTTATTTTTGTAATCACAAATGCAGATAAAATTAGTGGAGAATTATCAGGAGATAGGGTTGTTAGTCATTTTATGTGGCTTTTTTATATAGTGTTGTTAATTTGTGTTGAACTTCATGGTAGCATAGGTCTTTACAGACTTTGTGTTAAATGGGGATGGTTTGAAGGAAAAAATGCTAAAGAAAGTCGTAAAAAGCTTAAAACTGCTAAATGGGTTATAAGTATTTTCTTTTTAGTCTTAGGATTTTTAAGTCTTGCAGCTTTTGCAAAAATCGGTTATAAAAATTATCAAGAACAACAAATACAAAGTGTAATGATAAAAAATTATGATGGAGTAAAACATGAATATACAATATAGTGATGCTTTAATCGTTGGTGGAGGTTTAGCTGGACTTAGAGCAGCAATTGAAGTAGCTAAAAGTGGACAAAGTGTTACGCTTTTAAGTATCTGTCCTGTAAAAAGATCACACTCTGCAGCAGTTCAAGGTGGAATGCAAGCAAGTTTAGCAAATGGTGCTAAGGGTGAAGGAGATAATGAAGATTTGCATTTTGCAGATACTGTTAAAGGGAGCGATTGGGGTTGTGATCAAGAAGTAGCAAGAATGTTTGCCCAAACTGCTCCAAAAGCAGTTAGAGAACTTGCTGCGTGGGGTGTTCCTTGGACTAGAATTAAAAAAGGACCAAGATCTGTAGTTATTAATGCACAAAAAACAACTATAGAAGAAAAAAGTGAAGCTCATGGACTTATTAATGCAAGAGATTTTGGTGGAACAAAAAAGTGGAGAACTTGTTATATTGCTGATGCTACTGGCCATTGTATGCTTTATGGTGTAGCAAATGAGGCTATTAAATATCAAGTAAAAATTATAGATAGAATGGAAGCTGTGCGTATTATACATGATGGTAAAAAATGTTTAGGCGTTATAGCAAGAGATCTTACAAATGGTCAACTTATTGCTTATGTAGCAAGAGGAACTATGATAGCAACAGGTGGTTATGGAAGAATTTATAAACAAACTACTAATGCTGTTATTTGCGAAGGAACTGGAGCTGCTATTGCTCTTGAAACAGGACTTTGCAGACTTTCAAATATGGAAGCAGTGCAATTTCACCCAACTCCTATTGTTCCAAGTGGAATTTTGCTTACTGAGGGTTGTCGTGGAGATGGTGGCGTTTTACGCGATGTTGATGGATATCGTTTTATGCCAGATTATGAACCAGAGAAAAAAGAACTCGCAAGCCGTGATGTTGTAAGCCGTCGTATGATGGAGCATATACGCAAAGGAAAAGGGGTTAAAAGTCCATATGGAGATCATTTATGGCTTGATATTTCTATCCTTGGTCGTGCTCATATTGAAAAGAATTTAAGAGATGTTCAAGATATTTGTAAAACTTTCAATGGTATAGATCCAGCTGATGAGGGACCAAAAGGATGGGCTCCTGTATTGCCTATGCAGCATTACTCAATGGGTGGAATTAGAACTAAGCCAACAGGTGAAAGTCAGTGGCTTGAAGGACTTTTTGCTTGTGGAGAAGCAGCTTGCTGGGATATGCACGGTTTTAATCGCTTAGGTGGAAATTCATGTGCTGAAACTGTTGTTGCAGGTATGATAGTGGGCGATTATTTTGCTGATTATTGTAAAAATAATGGTGAAGTTATTGATACAAATATCGTTAAAGATTTTCTAAGCAAAGAATATCAATATTTAAAATCCTTGGTTGACAAAGAGGGTAAATTTGATGTTTTTGAAATTAAGAATAAAATGAAAGATATTATGTGGGAAAAAGTTGCTATTTTTAGAACAGGAGAAGGTTTAAAAGAAGCTGTAGATGAACTTGAAAAATTATATCAAGAATCTTTAGATCTTAAACTACATAATAAAGAATTAGACTGTGCAAATCCAGAATTAGAAGAAGCTTATAGAGTTCCTAGAATGCTTAAAATCGCTTTATGTGTTGCTTATGGAGCACTTTTAAGAACAGAAAGTAGAGGGGCGCATTTTAGAGAAGATTATCCAAAAAGAGATGATTTAAATTGGATGAAAAGAACAAATACTTATTGGGTTGAAGGTGAAACTTTGCCACGCGTAGAGTATGAAGATCTTGACATTATGAAAATGGAAATACCTCCAGCATTTAGAGGTTATGGGGCAAAAGGAAATATTATAGAAAATCCTTTAAGTCAAAAACGTCAAGAAGAGGTTGATGCAATCCGTGCTAAAATGGAAGCTGAAGGTAAAGGACGCTATGAAATTCAAGAAGCTTTAATGCCTTATGAATTACAAGAAAAATATAAAAAACCAAACCAAAGAATAGGAGTTGATTATGAGTAGAAAATTAACAATTAAAGCTTTTAAGTATAATCCTTTGAGTAAGATTTCAAAACCTCATTTTGTTACTTATGAGCTCGAAGAGACTCCTTTTATGACGGTTTTTGTTTGTCTTACTTTAATCCGTGAAAAAATGGATGCGGATTTAAGTTTTGATTTTGTTTGTCGTGCTGGAATTTGTGGATCTTGTGCGATGATGATCAATGGAGTTCCAAAGCTTGCGTGTAGAACTCTTACTAAAGATTATCCTGATGGAGTTATAGAGCTTATGCCACTTCCAGCTTTTAGACATATTAAAGATTTAAGTGTTAATACTGGCGAATGGTTTGAAGGTATGTGTAAAAAAGTTGAGAGTTGGGTACATCATGATAAAGAAGTTGACATTTCAAAACTTGAAGAAAGAATAGAACCTGAAGTAGCTGATGAAACTTTTGAACTAGATCGTTGTATAGAGTGTGGAATTTGTGTTGCTTCTTGTGCAACGAAATTAATGAGGCCAGATTTTATAGCAGCAACTGGACTTTTAAGAACAGCAAGATATTTACAAGATCCTCATGATGATAGAACTATAGAGGACTTTTATGAACTTGTAGGCGATGATGATGGAGTCTTTGGTTGTATGTCATTGCTTGCTTGTGAGGATAATTGTCCAAAAGAATTACCTCTTCAGAGTAAAATTGCTTATATGAGAAGACAATTAGTTGCTCAAAAAAATAAATAATCCCAAAAAAGGGATTATTTATAATATTGTTTGTTAAATTGTGTTATAAATTAGATTTTATAATGCTTTTTAAGGAAAATAATGAAAAAGATCTTTTTAATTTTAATTTTCTTCAATATTCTTTTCTCTAATGATCTTGATAATGCTTTGAAATTTTATGACAATAAGAACTATAAAAAAGCTTATGAAATTTTCAATGAGCTTTGTGAAAAATCAAATTCAAGAGCTTGTTTTTCTTTGGCTTACATGTATGAGAATGCCCAAGGAGTTTTAAAAGATTTGCAAAAAGCTTATAAATTTTATGATAAGTCTTGTTCATTAGGTTTGAAACAGGCTTGTTCTAATTTAGCTCTTTTGATGCAAGATCAAGGTTTTTTTAATGAAGCTATTTTAGTCTTTAACAAGGCATGTAAATTAAATGATACTCAAAGTTGTAATACTGTAGGTCTTTTTTATGAAAAAGAAAAAGATGGAAAATTAGCTTTAAGTTTTTATAAAAAATCTTGTGCTTTAAAAGATCCTAGAGCGTGTTATAAAATAGGTTTTTTATATGAAAAAGGTGAGCTTATCAAGCAAAATTTAAATCAAGCTTTGTATTTTTATAAACAGTCTTGTTCCTTTGGCTTTGGAGAAGCTTGTTATCTTTTGGGACGTTATAATCAATTTGAAAAAAATGATATAAAAACAGCAAAAAGGTATTTTGGAATGGCTTGTGATCAAAAACATTTACAAGCTTGTGAAGCCTATAAAGATTTAAACAATAAAGATATAAAGATTTATTAAATTTTTTGATATAAAAAATTTAAAGTTAAATATTTAAAAAAATTAATATTTTTAATTTTATGAGAGATATTTTAAAAATAAATTATTTTTTAAATAATTTTATAAAGATTAAATAATGCAATTTAAAAACTATAATTTTTTAATTTAAATAAAATCTAAATACAATTAAGTATTGAAAAAAATAGTATTTTGTATCAATTTATGGTTTATTTAAAGTTATACTATTTTTAAAATTTTAAAAAGAGTATTTTATAATAATTTGTTGCCCTAGTGTAAAAAAATTTTTATTGTACTTTTATTATAAAAATAATTTTTAACAATTTGAAAAATCATTGTATTGATTAGCTAGATGAATTCTATTTATAAAATTAATTTATAAAAATATAAAGCTATTGAGTAGTCATAAAATATATGAAAAATCTATACAATCAGCATAATTAAAAAAAGAATAGCCATAAATAGGCTATTCTTGCTAAAAATGGATTCCATTTTTTTGTTCAATGCTTAAGGTTATAATTAAATTATATTTAAAATCAACTTAATAGTAAAATTAAAATTTGATAAAATATTCTTTATAATTTCTAGACCTTTTTATGAAATGAAATATTTTCTTTTTAATCTTTTTTAACATTTTTAAAGGGCATGGTTCTTTAATAAGAAATAATAAACATATACAATCATGTATAATGGATTTTTAAATATTTTAATTTTTTATTTTTATTAAAAATTGATAATAATCTTATTTTGCTTTGTAAAGATTTTGAAGGCTTAAAAGAAAAATCATTATAATATTTAAAATTATTTAAAATACAAAAATTATGTGCTGAAGCATTTCTTAACTTAGCTATTTCTTCAATAAAATTATATTTTTGTAGTTTTGTTTCTTTGCAATAAAATTTATAAAATTTAATAAATTCTGAAAAAGTTAATATCTCAATAAAATTCCATAAAGCAAAATGGTTTTCTCATTTTTCATTATTTTTTTACACAATACTTTTCTATTAATTTTTTTGATATATTTGTATTTTTTTTCATCTTTTTTATAAGATAAAAGAGCATAAGGTTTTATGCTGTGATAAAAAATTTTTAACTATCTCATATCCATTTTGATTTTCATCGTTGCTACAATGAATGTTAATCTGTGTTTTGAGTAAATGTTAGCAAGTTAAACATAATTCTAGTATAATATCTCTTATAAAGTATCTATAATACTTATTTCTCTTAGATATGCATAATCTAGTCTTATATATTTACCTTTTTTATCTTTATCATAATTTTTTACAAAAGTCTTAAGCTTAAAAAAGTAATTACTTTAGCTTGAAAATTCCTTTGCTTTTTCTTTGCTGATAAGGTTAAATTTTATACCTTGATTTTGCATATATTGTATTTGTTCATCTATATTTAATTTATATTTATTTATAAAATATCCTTATACAAAGATAGAAATTTTTAAATAGCATAAAATATATTTAATTATATTTGATTTATTTTTTTAAGATTATTAAAAAGATTTAGAAAATATGTATTAAAAATAATTAAAAAAATATAAGAAAAATTAAAATTTTTAGATTAAAAGTAAAATAAGATTAAAGAAGTAAAAGCCTATCAAAGATAGGCTAAAAGTTTTTAGAATTTGTAAAGAGCTTGAAGTCTTACAGTATTGTGATCTGCGCTACCAGCATTTTTTCTATCAACGTTTAGGTATGAGTAGAATGCTGAGAAGTCAAGTTTTGGAGAGTATTTGTAGTTTACTCTTGCAACTGCTTCCATTTTATCTCCACCAAATCCAACAAGATCAGTTTTAGTTCCACCATAGATGAAGTCTCCACCTACACGCACAGTTTCGTTAAAAGTATAACCTGCTGTTACATAACCAAAAGTGTTTTGACCATAGTCTCCACTTAGTCTAGAGCCATCAGTATAGAAAATTTCTTCACCAGCAAGTAAAGAGCCTAAATTTCCTTGATCTTCAAGAACAGTTATAGTAACACCATCTTTTTTACCGTAGTATAAACCACCAAGTGTAGCGTCCCAACCGCCAAATTCAACAGTTCCTCTTAAGGCAAAGAAATTATTATTTTTTCCATCCCAACTTACTGGTTTGCTGTTAACAGGGTTATTATTTGTTCCTTTTACGCTATTATCTACAGAATTTCCGAGATAAGCACCTTCTAGAGTCCATTTTACTCCATCAAATACAGTTGTGCTATAAGCTACATCAAGAGCATATAAGAATGCAGTATCAGACATATAAGCTAACCATAATTGAGAGTTGATATCTCCACCAAAAACATTATAGCTTGCAAGTGCAGCACCACCATAAATATTTTTTTCCCAATTTAAAAGTTGTAGAGTATCAGTTTCTTGTTCTGTTCTTGCGTTTGTACTATCTACAGCAAAAGCAGCTAAAGTGATACCATCGATGCTGTTATTTACTACTTTGATACCTGTTCCAACTAAACCATCGATACCATTGTCAGTCCAGATAGTATTTAGTTGTTGTTTACCTGCGATCACGCTTGTAGCAAAGTCATCATTTGTGTAAGTTAAGTATAATTGACGAACGCTAAGTCCTTTACTTGTATTACTTACATTAGGGTTGTATTGAGGTGAGTTTGGATCTGGTTGATAAGCACCATAACCACCATCGTTAGCACTATAGTCAAGTTGCATAAAAGCTTTGAAATTATCAGCTATAGCACCGCTAAAGTTGATTTGCGCTCTGTATTTATGTTGTTGTTTACTACCGTTAAGTTGATCATTTTTGATTGGTTCAAATTTTTTATCAAATGTTCCAGTGTCATATCTGTATCTTAAAACTCCAGATACATCGATATCTTTAAGTACTTCTTCTAAAGGAGCAGCATTTGCTACTGAAAAAGCGCCTGCAGCCATAGCTGCTACTAAACTAAGTTTAACTAGTTTCATAAAATTTCTCCTTATTTAAATATCTACGCCGGCAATTGTATCATAAAAAAGTATTATATTTTCTTAATGTATACTTAAATAGTAATTAAATTTATGATAAATGCTTGATAACAAATTAAAACGCTCAAAAATTTTGAGCGTTTTTCAAAGGAGTTAAGATTATGAAGTTTTTATGTTAGTTTAATGCTAAGAAGTATAAAATTCAAAAGTTAATGATGTGTAATAATTAACTATTTTTTTAAAATGTCGATATTAGATTAATCATATTAAAAGGAGTTAATATGCAAATAAACGCGTATTCTAATGTAGCTATGCAGATTAATAACAACAAACTTAGTTCTCAAACAAGAGAGACAAACACTCAAAGTGCAAATTCTAGTAAAAATATAGATAAAAAAGTTCTTGATCAACTTAGTGCTATAGGTGGCAAGGGAATGAGCGCTATATATTTGGCTGAATTTGAACAAAAGGCTTTTAATGCTGTAAGTGGCAGCATGAGTGCTCAAAATGGAGTTTTTAATCTTTTTTATCAAGATGATCTTAGTAAAGCACAAGGAATTCTTTCAGGGATAGATTTTGCATCTATAGGATATTTTGGAAAAAATCCAATGAATATGAACTCAAACGAGTTAGAAGATTTACTTGGTGAAAATGGTTTTTTTGGTGTGCAAAATACTGCAGATCGTATAGCTGATTTTGTTATACAAGGCGCAGGAAATGATGCAGAAAAGCTAAAAAAAGGTATAGAAGGAATGAAAAGAGGCTTTGAAGAAGCTTCAAAAATGTGGGGTGGGAAATTGCCTCAAATTAGCCAAGATACTATGGATAAGGCCTTAGAAAAAGTTAATCAACGTTTAGATGAGCTTGGTGGAAAAACTTTAGATATCCAAATTTAATTCTTATTTTAACAACCTTAGTCAAACATTAACTAAGGTTGTTAATCCAAATTATAAGCTAAATTCTTTTTTCAAATATTTATTTGTCTAAAATCTTTTTTTGTATCTTTTTAGTGAAAATTTTGAAATTTATATAATGTTTTGATTTATTGATATTTTTTAAATTTTGCATTAGAGTTTATACTTTTTATTTGAAAATAAAATACAAAATTATTTATAATAATTTAAGGTATAAATTGATTTAAGCTTTATTTGCTTTGTAATGTATAATAGTATTATATTTTTGTAATAAAGGAGTGATTTATGGAATTTAAAATTTTAGATAATGGACGCATACAAAGCAAAGGTTATGCAATGTTAGATAAAAATGCTAAATTTACATCTTTTGAGTTTAGTCGTCATGCTATAGGAGAATATGATATTTTAGTAAAAATTCTTTATGCTGGAATTTGTCATAGCGATATTCATACTGCAAGGAGCGAGTGGGGAGAGGCTGTGTATCCTTGTGTTCCAGGTCATGAGATAGCAGGAGAAGTCGTAGCTGTTGGTTCAAAAGTGAGTAAATTTAAAGTGGGTGATTATGCTGGAATTGGATGTATGGTAAATTCTTGCGGAGAGTGTGAGTCTTGTAAAAATTCACAAGAACAATTTTGCGAGCAAGGAAAAACAGTTTTTACTTACAATAGTAAAGATTGCTTTCATGATAATGAAAATACTTATGGCGGGTATTCTAATAATATAGTTGTAAGTGAAAAATTTGCCGTATGTGTTCCAAAAGATGCTCCACTTGAAAAAGTTGCTCCTTTGCTTTGTGCTGGGATTACTACTTATTCTCCTTTAAAATTTTCTAATATCAAAGAGGGTTCAAAAGTGGCTATAGCAGGTTTTGGTGGTCTTGGTATGATGGGGGTTAAATACGCTGTTAAAATGGGTGCTAAAGTAAGTGTTTTTGCTAGAAATGAGAACAAAAAGCAAGATGCTTTAAATATGGGTGTAAGTAGTTTTTATACAAGCACAGATGAAAATGTAGTAAAAGAAAGATTTGATCTTATACTTTCAACTATACCAACAGCTTATGATCCACTTGTTTATATAAATTTACTTAAATTTGGTGGAGAACTTGCTATAGTAGGACTTCCTCCTTATGAAGTTTGCCCTAGTATTAATATCAAAGATTTAGTATTTAAAGCTGGTAAAAAAGTTTATGGATCTTTAATAGGTGGTATAGCTCAAACCCAAGAAATGCTTGATTTTTCACTAAAGCATCAAATTTATCCAGAGATTGAACTTATAAAGCCAAATGAAATCGATAAGGCTTATGAAAATCTTACTTCAGGTAAAGCAAAATTTCGTTATGTGATTGATATGAGATAGTTTTACTCCGGTTTTATGATTTTTTTTGGTATTATTAGAGTTTTATTTAAGGAGTTAAAATGAATACTATACTTTTACTTAATGGTGCAAAAAAATTTGGTAGTTCTAATGGTGAACTTAATCTTACTTTACATAATCTTGCCATTGAAACCCTTAAAGAATTAGATTATAATATCAATGAAACTCATATTGATCGTGGTTATGATGCAGAGAATGAAGTTCAAAAAATTTTAAATTCTGATGTGATAATTTATCAAATGCCAGGTTGGTGGATGGGTGAGCCTTGGATAGTTAAAAAATATATAGATGAGGTTTTTACCGCCGGATATACGCGTTTGTTTGCAAATGATGGACGTAGTCATACAGATCCAACTAAAAATTATGGTAAAGGCGGACTTTTACAAGGAAAAAAATATATGTTTTCTCTTACTTGGAATGCTCCAGCTGAAGCTTTTAATGAGAAAGATGAATTTTTTGAAGGTGTTGGAGTTGATGGAGTTTATTTGCATTTGCATAAAGCAAATCAGTTTTTGGGAATGAGTGCTTTACCGACTTTTATTTGCTATGATGTAGTTAAAAATCCTCAGATTGAAAAATATTTAAGCGAATACAAAAATCATTTAAAAAATATTTTTGCAATTTAAGTTTATTTTAAATTGCAAGATAAATTATTCTTAAAGCAAGGATTTAATAAGCTAAAATAAATTAAATTTTTCTAAGTTTAAAAAATTTTATCCATGATTTTAAATCAAATTTATCTTTTATAAATACCTAAAAAACTTCTTTGATGATTTTTGTATACAATAGATTATTTTAAATATTTAGATTTTGATGATTTTTATCTAAATTTTTGATTGCATCTTGATAAATACTTAAAGAAAAAGTTATATAATCTTTTAAAATTTAAGGATTGATGATGAAGAAGTTAATATTATTTTTTATTTTTTTAAGTTTTTGTTTTAGTCAAGATATTAGATTGTTTGGCTATACAAAGGGTGCAAAAGTTATAGAGGTAAAATTAAAGGATATAAGAATTAATTCAATAGAAAATATTGTTTATTCTCAGGTATCAACAAATGGTAGCATTAGAGGTTTGCATATGTCTTTGTTAATTCCTCAAACTGATGTTTTAAAACCTGCTATTCTTTATTTTCCTGGGGGTGGTTTTATGTCTGCTAATTATTTTAAATATTCTCAGATGAGAATGGCTCTAGCAAAAGCGGGATTTGTTGTAGCTTCTGTGGAATACCGCGTAATTCCTGATAAATTTCCAGCCCTTGTAGTTGATGCAAAATCAGCCATAAGATATTTAAGAGCTCATGCTAAAGAATATGGTATTGATCCGATGAAAATTGGTGTTTTAGGAGATTCAGCAGGAGGGTATTTGGCTCAGATGGCGGGAGTGACAGATGATAAAATCTTTGAGCAAGGAGAATATTTAGATAAAGATTCTAAAGTTCAAGCTGTGGCTACAATTTATGGAATTTCTAATCTTTTAAATATCGGTGAGGGATTTTCAAAAGAAGTGCAAGAAGTTCATCACTCTTTAGCCGTAACAGAGGCTTTATTGGTAAATGGGGTAGCTTTTAGAGATTTTGCAGGATTAAGTATCCAAGCAGATCCTAAAAAAGCACTTTTTGCTAGTCCTTTAGGTCATATTAAAGGTAAAAAGCCACCTTTTTTAATAATGCACGGTAGTGCAGATACATTGGTATCTCCAATACAAAGCAAGCAACTTTACGAGGCTTTAAAGAAAGAAGGTAATGAAGCAGAATATATCCTTATAAAGGGAGCAAATCACGGGGATATTTATTGGTATCAAGATGAAGTTATTAATCTAGTAGTTAAGTGGTTTAAGAAAAATCTAGCCTCAAAAGATAAAAAAGGAATGCAAAATTTACAAAATCTAAATAACAATCTTTAAGAAAAGGGTTAAAATATAGATTTTTTAAAATAATTTAAATCTTTTATGTAAATGTTTTAATTAGAATACATAAAAGATTTTACTAAATAAGAAGAGTTTTAACTAGGAATTAGAATTTATTGTATTTAGATAAAAAATTCTTTGATTTGATCTTTATCTTTCAAAGGCTTGCATTCATAAATTTTATCTTTAAAGCCTAGTTTGTATTTTTTTCCCTCTTCACATTTTGTATAAGTTAGGGCGATTTTTAAAGCTAAATTTAAATCTTCTTCATTAATATTAGTATCCACTAAAGAGTAAGCCCCAATGAGATCAAAAAGTTTAATTTCTTCATATTTAGAAGTTTTTAAATTTCTTAAAAGTTCATTTTCTAATTCATTGCGACCAATGATCATTTTAGAATTATTAGGTAGTCTTAAATGTCTTCCGTATTTTAGAAGTTGGGCGTCATTTACTTCCATATTTTTATCAAATGATATAAAATCTTTAATTTTTTTAGAAAAGCTTTCAATAGTTAGCAAACAACCTCCACCTGGGCTTTCAAAATCTTCAAGATTAAATTTTTTTGCAAGTTCAAGTTGTCTTTTGCGACTTCTGCCGCTAATGCCTTCTAATTTTTCTCTATCAACCCAACCTTCTCTTTCTGGTTTTGTTGGGGTTAAATTTTTAGCACACATAGGACGTAAAATAAGATCTTCTTCATCTTGGGCTAAGGTTTTTACTTTTGTCATAGCGTCTAATCTCTGACTCATAGGACGTTGTCCTAAAACTTCACCTGTAATGATAAAATTTGCATTTTCATCTTTTAACATAGAAAGGGCTGTTTTAAACATAAAAGCGTGACAATCAATACAAGGGTTAAAATGTTTTCCATAGCCATATTTTGGACTAAAAAGAACTTTTTGAAGATATTCATTTCTTACATCTATCATCTCAAATGAAGCTCCCACCATAGCCGCACGTTTTGCCATAATTTCGCTTTTATCACTTGTACTTCCAAAGCCTATATTAATATTTAAAGCTTTAACTTCTATTCCTTGAGAGGTGATAAGCTTCATAGCAAGCATGCTATCAAGACCTCCGCTAAAAAGTGCTAATGCTTTCATCATTTCCTTTCTAAAATTTAATAAAAGCGTAATTTTATCTTAAAAAATTATACAATGGCTTAAAAAGGATGTTCATTTTCTTTTAAATTTAATTCTATAAAAGTAAAGTAGTTTTTTGAAAATATTTTATAAAGATGTTTAAAAAGTGATTCTAAATTTTCTTCATTTTTTTCTTGTTTTAAGGTTGTTAAACAATCTTTTAAAAAGATAAAAAGTTCATTTTGATTAAGATTTTTTTTGAGTTTCTCACTATTTTTTTCAAGTAAAGAAAAAATTTGTTTTTTTAATGCGAGATTTGTTTTTTTAATGCTGATTTGATTTAAAAAAGCAAGATTGATTTTACAAATTCCTAGTAAAAATTCATTTTCATTTTCTAATTTTCTAAAATTTCTTAAATAGAGTTCTCTTATATCAGAATCTTCTAAATTTATATTTTGGAAGATTTTTTCTAAAATATTTCGATGTTTAAAGCATGCTTTATCACTGATTAAGCGAAAGAGTTCTCTAGCCTTTTCCTCTCTTAATAAATAATCTAAAATTTCAAATTCACTTAGATAAATTTTTTGCGAGATATTATAGGCGTTAACTAAGTTTTTATTTTGAGAGGATTTTTTGCTAAGATGAATAAAATTTTCTTCAACTCCTAAAAGTTTTGAGACTAAAGTTTTGTATGAATTGGCTATCAATGGTTCAAGTAAAAAGGTGTATTTTTGTATATTTTCTAAAGCCTTTTGTTTATCAAGCATAGTTTTTAAAGGAAGATTATCAAGCATAGTTTTGATATAAAATTCTCCAAGCTCTATTCCTTGTTCTAGTAAATTAAATAAAACTTTATTTTGATTGTTTGCTACAAGTTCAGCAGGATCTTTTCCACCTTCAAGTAAAATTACTTTACCATCTATTTTGTTGGTGCTTAGCAAAAATGCTGATTTAAAAGCAGCTTGTAAACCTGCATTATCATTATCAAAGCATAAAACCACTTTGGCATCATAACGTTTAATCAAAGGAAGATGATTTTGGGTTAGAGCTGTTCCTAAAACAGCTACAGCGTTATTTAATCCTGCTTTATGAAAAGCAATAGCATCCATATAACCTTCACAAATAATTATTTCTTTTTTTTGAGCTATATAATCTTTTGCAAGGTTAAAAGCATAAAAAATTCTGGATTTATCAAAAAGTTTATTTTGGGGTGAATTAACGTATTTGGCCAAATTTGAAGAATTTAGTGTGCGTCCTCCAAAACCTACTAATATATTTTTGTGATCATATATAGGAAAAGTTATTCTTTGAATAAAGCTAGCGTAAAATTCTTTATCTTGATTTTTGATAGCTCCAACTTCTAATGCATCTTGAAAATTAATATTTTCATTTGTTAAAAGTCTTAAGGTTTCTTCTGATTTGGGTGCAAAACCTAGTTCGAATTTTTTAATATCTTGATCATCTAATTTCCTTGAATAAAGATAAGTCAAAATTTCTTTATGTTTTGGTAAGTTTTCTTTATAAAAAGCATTAAGCAAAGGTAAGATATATTTTAGATCTTTTTGATTTTCTTTTTTTTCTTTGGTGTAAGTTAAAGTAAAATTACTTAAATTGGCTATTTTTTCAACGGCCTCTTTAAAACTTATTTTTTCATAATCCATAACAAATTTAAAAACATCTCCACCTGCTTTACAAGAAAAGCAATGATAAAAACCTTTTTGAGAGTTGATGTGCATAGAGGGATTTTTATCATTATGAAAAGGGCAAACACAAATATAGCTTGAGCCTTGTTTTTTTACTTCAATAAAATGAGAAATAATATCAACAATGTCTATTCTTTGACTTAAATTTTCTATACTTGCTTTATCAATCATTTTTTAAACCTTGATAAAATTATACAAAGATTTGGCTATAATAGATATAAAAATTAAAGTTTTAATATGGATTTATTTTTTTTAGATTATAGGGATCCTTTAGTAGGATTAATTTTCATTACTATCTTGATCTTTGTAGTGGCACTGATTAATTATTTTTGGAGATTTTTTATCTATAAAGATGAAGAGGAAAAATTAGAAAAATTTATTAAAAAATTTGAACTTAATAATATACATAAAGATTTATTAAGGGATCCAAATTTAAGTTTGGATAATCTTATTTTTTTAGCATCAATTTTTACAAGAAGTGGAGAATTTGAAAAAGCTATACAAATTTATTTAATTGCCTTAGAAAAAGTAAAAGATAAAAAAGAACAAGAAGGTATTTTTATATCTTTGGCTGAGGCATATTTTAAAGCGGGATTTTTAGAAAGATCAAAAGAGGTGTTGCTTAATGCCTTAAAAATAAGACCAAGAAATGAAAGAGCTTTAAAACTTTTAAAAATTGTTTATTTAAGGTTAAGATCTTATAAAGAAGTTTTAAATACTTTAGAATGTCTTTTGGAGCTTGATGAAGAGGTAAAAGAAGAAAAAGAATTTATAAAAGCTCTTATCATAAAAGATCAAGATATGGAACAAAAAAATAAATTAGAACTTATTTTAAATCTTGACATTAAAGATAACGCAATGCTTCAAAGATTTATTTTTGAAAATTATCAAATCATAAAAGAGCAAAATCTTTTTGATATTATAGATTTGCTTTATAAAGATCAAAAATTAATAAAGATTGATAAACAAGAGTATAAAGAATTTTTCTATGCTTTGAATTTATTACCAAAAGAAGAAAAAATTTTTATAAAAAATCAAAATTTTAGAATGTTTAAAATTTTAAAAAACAATGAATTTAAAGTAAAAATGGTATTTTCTTATATGTGTTTAGATTGTAAAAACATTATGCCATTATTTTTTTATCATTGTCCAATTTGTTATAGTTTTAATAAATGTAAAATTCTTTATGAGGTTAAACTTGATGAAACAAATTAAGATCTATACAGATGGGTCTTGTCTTAATAATCCGGGTTTTGGAGGCTGGGCTTATATTTTACGCTATAAAGAACATGAAAAAATAGGTTTTGGCGCGAAAGAA
Organism: Campylobacter novaezeelandiae; assembly: GCF_018968685.1. Classification (NCBI taxonomy): domain Bacteria; kingdom Pseudomonadati; phylum Campylobacterota; class Epsilonproteobacteria; order Campylobacterales; family Campylobacteraceae; genus Campylobacter; species Campylobacter novaezeelandiae. The sequence goes on from NZ_CP076657.1 coordinate 427,665, forward strand.
AATACAACCAATAATCAAATGGAGCTTTTAGCCATCATTGAAGCTTTAAAAATTTTGAAAGAACCTTGCGAAATAGAGCTTTATACGGATTCTAATTTAATGGTAAGGAGTATTAATGAATGGCTTGAAACCTGGGTTAAAAAGGATTTTAAAAATAAAAAAAATGTAGATTTATGGAAAGAATATTTAAAATTTTCAAAGGATCATAAAATTAGGGCTTTTTGGGTTAAAGCGCATAATGGACATATAGAAAATGAAAAGTGTGATAAATTAGCAAGAGAGGCTGCTTTGAATTTACAAAAGGAAAAAAATGGAAAAGATTAAGGTGCTTGAACAAAGATTAAAATATACATTTAAAAATCAAAAATTACTTATTGAAGCTTTAACTCATAAAAGTTTTAAAAAACCTTTTAGTAATGAGAGATTAGAATTTTTAGGAGACGCTGTTCTTGATTTGGTTGTTGGTGAGTTTTTGTTTCATAAATTTAAAAATGATGCAGAAGGGGATTTATCTAAATTAAGAGCGGCTTTAGTAAATGAAAAATCTTTTGCAAAAATTGCTAAAAGTCTTGATCTTGGTAATTTTATTTTTATGTCAATTGCTGAAGAAAATAATAACGGTAGAGCTAAGCCATCTATACTTTCAGATGCTTTAGAAGCAATCATTGGAGCAATACATCTAGAATCAGGATTTTTAGAAGCAAAAAAAGTGGCTTTAGCTTTGATTGAAGAAAATTATCCTCATATAGATGCAAAGAATCTTATTAGAGATTATAAGACAAAATTACAAGAAGTTACTCAGGCAAAATTAGGTCAAACGCCAGATTATGAAACCTTAAGAGCTTTTGGGCCTGATCATCAAAAACAATTTGAAATTGTTTTAAAACTGGAGGGAATTGAGTATGCAAGATCTATTGCAAGTAGCAAAAAAGAAGCTCAGCAACTTGCAGCTAAAATTGCTCTTGAGAAATTAGGAATTTTATGAATACTTTTGGTACAAGATTAAAATTTACAAGCTTTGGGGAATCACATGGTAAAGCTTTGGGTTGTGTTATAGATGGAATACCTGCGGGAATAAAATTTGATGAGAATTTTTTACAAAATGAACTCGAGCTTAGAAAACCCGGTAAGAATAAATTTCTAAGTCCTAGAAAAGAAAATGATGAGGTGGAAATTTTAAGCGGGGTTTTTCAAGGCTATACAACGGGAACTCCTATATCTGCAGTTGTTTTTAATAAAGATGCAAGATCAAAAGACTATGAAGAGTTAAAAGACGTTTTTAGATTATCTCATGCTGATTTTACTTATTTTTATAAATATGGTATCCATGATTATAGAGGTGGTGGAAGATCAAGTGCTAGAGAGAGTATAAATAAAGTTATAGCAGGAGCAATTGCTGCGATGCTCTTAAAAGAGTTTGATATAGAAGTTTTTAGTGGAATTTGTAGCATAGGCACTAAAAATATAGATTTTAAAAATATAGACTTTGAATTTTGTAAAACGAGTGAGATTTTTTGTTTAGATCCAAATTATGAAGAAGAATTTAAAAAAGAACTTTTAAATGTAAAAAAAGCTAAAGACAGCATAGGTGCTAGTGTTTATACTTGCGTTAAAAATGTGCCTATTGGGTTAGGAGAGGTTTTATATGATAAGCTTGATTCTAAGCTAGCTCATGCTTTAATGGGTATTAATGGGGTTAAGGCTGTAGAAATAGGCTCTGGAGTAAAAGCAAGCCATATGCGTGGTTCAAGCTATAATGATATTTTAAAAGATAAAAAGTTTTTAAGTAATAATTCAGGTGGAATTTTAGGCGGTATCTCTAATGGATCTTTAATTGAAATTAAAACTCATTTTAAGCCTACTCCTTCAATTTTTATCCCTCAAGAAAGTATGGATAAAAAGGGTAATAATGTGAGATATATTTTAAAAGGAAGGCATGATCCTTGTATAGCAATTCGTGGAAGTGTTGTTGTAAATGCTATGGTGAGATTTATTCTTGCAGATTTACTTCTTTTAAATGCAAGTTCAAGACTTGATTATCTTAAAAAAATTTATACTTTTTAATTTGTTATAATTTTAAAAATAAATAAGGAATATAAATGATTTTTATTGATGCTTGTTTTAAAAAAAATGTGCCTTATACTCCTGTTTGGATGATGAGACAGGCTGGAAGGTACTTAAAAGAGTATATGAAAGTAAGAGAAGAAGCAGGGGATTTTCTTTCTTTATGTAAGGATTATAAAAGAGCAAGCGAAGTAAGCTTACAACCTGTTGATATTCTTGATGTAGATGCGGCGATTATTTTTTCAGATATTTTAGTTGTCCCTTTAGAAATGGGTATGGATTTAAAATTTGAAAAAGGAGATGGTCCAGTATTTAGCGAGCCTTTAAAATCTTTAGAGGATATAGATAAGTTAGATTGCAATGCTTATAAAAAATTAACTTATGTATATGATGCCATTTCTCTTACAAGAGAAAAACTCCCTTCTTCTAAGGCTTTAATAGGATTTTGTGGTAGTCCTTGGACTTTGGCAACTTATATGATAGAAGCAAGAGGAAGTAAAACTTATGCAAAATGTAAAAAATTAATTTACACTGATCCTTTATTAATGCATAGTTTACTTAAAAAATTAAGTGAAATCTTAAAGTTATATTTAGAAGAGCAAATTAAAGCTGGGGCAAATGCAGTGCAAATTTTTGATAGCTGGGCAAGTGCTTTAGAAAAAGATGTATTTTTTGAATTTTCTTTTAAATATATGATAGAAATTTCTAATTACATTAAAGAAAAGTATCCTCACATACCTGTAATTTTATTTCCAAAAGGAATTAGTGGATACTTAGATGGAATTTATGGAAATTTTGATGTTTTTGGAGTAGATTGGAGCACTCCTTTAAAAACGGCAAAAGAATTCTTAAGTCCTACTTATACTTTGCAAGGTAATATGGAGCCTTGTAGGCTTTATGATAAACAAGCCATAAAAGAAAGTGTTTGTGATATTTTAGAAATTATGAAAAATAAAGCACATATTTTTAATTTAGGACATGGGATTTTACCTGATATTCCTGTTGAAAATGCTAAATATTTTATCAATCTTGTAAAAGAATTATCAAGCAAATGAACATAATTTTTGGTCCTATAAATTCAAGGCGTTTTGGTTTTTCTTTAGGCATTGATTTAAGTCCTGCTTTAAAACAATGCAATTTTGATTGCGTGTATTGCGAACTTAAACAAGCTAAAGCCATTGCCAAAATGGATTATATAGTTGGCGTTAAAGATATCATTGAGCAATTACAATTTTTTTTAACCAAAAAAATACCTTTTGACGTTCTTACTTTAACAGCCAATGGAGAGCCTAGTTTATATCCAAATTTAAAAGAATTGATTACTGTTTTAAGAGGGTTGAAACTAGATAAAAAAATTCTTATTTTAAGCAATGGAACTGCTGTTTTAAATGAAAAACAATTTAATGCTTTGCTTGATTTAGATATGGTAAAATTAAGCCTTGATAGTGTAATTAAAGAAAGTTTTTTGCGTATCAATAAACCCTTAAAAGAAATTGATCTTCATTTAATGATAGAAAAAATGATAACTTTTTCAAAAATTTTTAAGGGTGAACTTATCATTGAAATTTTAGTTGTTAAAGGTATTAATGACAATGAAAAAGAATTTAAGGCTTTAAATGAAGTTTTGCAAAAAATAAATCCTACAAGAGTAGATATAAGCACTATAGATAGACCCCCTTCTTATCCTGTTAAAGGGGTAAGCGAAGAAAAACTTTTAGATTTAAGTCTTTTTGTAGAGAATATTCCAGTATTTATTGCAAGAAGAAATGAGAAAAAACAAAATATGGAATTTAGCACAGATGAGCTTTTGAAAATGTTGCAATTAAGAGCGCAAAGTGAATTTGATGTTAAGGCTCTTTTAAGCTTAAATAGTCAAGCGATATTGGATAATTTAATAAAAAAAGATTTGGTTAAAATTTATAATTTAGGCGGAGTTAAATTTTATAAGGTATAGATTTGTAAAAAATTCGAATTTTTTACTTTAAATGGTAGTTAATATCGATAATTTTTATAAAAACTTTTATTAAAATTTTATTGTAGGTTGTATAAATAAATTTCTGATTTATTGCTATATTTGTTTTTGCAAAGCTAAAACTACTTTTTTATCTTTTAAAGATTTTGTTTGTGTTATTGTTGATTGTTTATTACAAAAAACTAAAAAAATAACTTTGATATAATATAAATAATTTTTTGAATTTTGCAAGAAAGTTATATTTACTTATAAATAATATTTATACTCTAGTTTGCCCCAAAAGATTATTGAGTCTATCCATTATAGAATTTACAAAAGAGTTTATACTTTCATTACTTGCTTTCCATCCATTATTTTTAGCATTATTAAATTCTCTATCAAACCAAGCTCCGCCATAACCTATATTTGTATTTTGCCATTTAACTCCTTTTTCCATTGCATATATATCTGCATCAAGCCATCCATCTTGAGCATAACCTTTAATAAACTTGCAAAATCAACTTTGCCTGTCATGATGTCATCTAAAGAAGCTAATGATCCATCAAAGCTTTCTTTTGTCATAGCTATTTCATAAGCTTTTGCTATAGGGTTTAATGTTGCACTATCTTCTCTTGGCGATGCACCTGTTGATTTTAAAAAGCTCATAAATAAAGCTTCTTTGGAATAACTTCCATCTTCATTTTGTGGATAAACTGACATATCAGGGTTAAAAGTATCTTTTGCTATATCGCTATCTAAATTTTGAGTTTGCATACTTTGTGGGGTGAAATTTAATGGTTGCAATCCTGTATTGATATGTCCAAATATTCCTAATTGTTCTATTTCATCATATTGTTCTTGAGTATAATAGTAATTTGCAATTGTTAATTTATCATAATTTTTTGGCATAATACCTATAGTTTTATCGGATTGTTTCGCTCACTCCTTTTGGCAATTGTTCTAAATCTTCTATGCTAAAGCTAGTTTTATTAGAATTACCAAAACTATGATTTATAATTTGATCAAATTTAGAATAATATTGTTTTATGGTTTCAGCCATATCGATATTAGTATAATACTCGCTTACGCCTAAATATTCTTTTATACTTGAAGCAACAGGATCATTCTCAGCAGCTTTTTTAATCTCATCTAAAGTAGATTTATGTATTTTAAAATCTTTTGGTAATCCTGCAGCTTTATTAAAGTATTCTCCCATATAACCATCTTTATCTACACTATAACCATAAGCTAAAGATGCAATATTACTTGTATTAACTAAAGGATCAGCTTGTTTATATTTTAGAGTATAAATAGAGTTTTTAAATTCACTAGCTATATCATAATTAGGAGAACTTGTTTTAGTATTTACACTAACATTAGTGTTATTACTATTTGATATATTAGCAGAATTTAACTCATCATCTAATACTTCACTTCTTATTAAAGTTTGTGAATTTTTATTTTGAATTTCATTTAATTTAGTGACATTTTGTTTTAAAAAAGTATTAGCAAAATTTATTTTAGAATTTTCTTTACTTTCTTTATTAGCTTTACTTTGTGAAAGTATAGAAGTATAACCTGAATTATCATTGATGCTAAAGATACTCATATTAATTCCTTGATTTAGATTCTGCCTTCAATCTAAATATAAATTAATATAAGCAAAATTTATTCCATTTTAGAATAAAATGGAATAAATTTAGAAATTACATTGTTACAAGTATAAATTTAATGGATATAAAGTTCTAAATTTTAAAATTTTGGTTTAATTTGCTTGACTTTATTTATTTTTTTTAATATAATTACATTTTTATTAATTCATTCCGGATTAGCTCAGCGGTAGAGTAGGCGGCTGTTAACCGCTTGGTCGTAGGTTCGAATCCTACATCCGGAGCCACTTCTTTATAAAATCATCTTTTAATTTCAAAAGTAAAAAACTCGCTTTTAAAATTATCCGGTAAGTCTTTGTATTGTAATAAAGCAGGCTCGTAATTTTGTACTTGTTGATATAAAAGCCCTAAAGCAGCTTTACTTTCTTTATTATTATTGTCTTTAAGTTTTGCAAGTTGCAAAAGAGCAATGGCGGAATTTGGATTATTAGAACCTATAGCAGCAACAGAAGCTAAAAAAAGCGTATGAGAATCATTAACTTTATAATTATCAATTAGTGTATTATATAAAGCATACGCTTCTTCAAAATGGAGTGAAAATATATCAATATAAGCTAGAGCTTGAATTAATCCTTCATCTCTTGTGTTGGAAATATTAAGCAAATCTTTAAATTTTTGACGTTCTAAATTTAAAAGTCCAGCAATTTGCATTAAAGAAGTATATTTTTCTCTTGCTATGATTGCTCCTCCAAATATACTTTTATAATCTAATTTTGCATTTTGAAAATATATTTGAGCATTTTGTGCATAATCTTTAATATTCTGCTTGGTATTTAAAGAATTAAAATATAAAATATTACTCAAGACATCATTGGGAAGTTCGGATTTAAGCTGTGCTATTTTTATATCCGCTTGATTATCAAGATTATTATTTTTAAAAGCAATAGCTTCAAAGATAAGATTTAAAGGATGATTATCTTCTTTAACTTCATCTAGATAGGGTAAGATCGAAGTATAATCTTCATTAGCTAAAAAAAACATATTTTGATACAAGGATGAGGGGGTCAAATTTTTATCATTGGAAATATTATCTTGAATTTCATTATAAAATTTTGTTGTATCTATGCCACTAATTTTGGCACAAAACATTGCAAATACACCGGCTAAATAATTTTTTGGATTTAGATGATAAGAACTTGAAAAATGTTTATAGGCTAAGTTGTAATTTTTAAGTTGAGCATAAGTTAATGCAAGATTATAGTGCAAAATACTATGTTCTGGATATTCTTTAATTAAATCTTGAAAACCTTTATTTGCTTGTTTTAATTTTTGATTTAAAGCAAGATTTACTATGTTTGCTATTCTAACATTTGTTGAGGAAAGGGCTTTGCCTGTTTTAAGATAAAAACTAGCATCAACACTATCATCAACAAAATAAGCAATGTTTGCTTTTTTAATATAAAGAGAAGATTGTTTGCTATCAAAAACCTGATAAGGCGCATAATAAAAAAGTAAATCAAATTGTTCTTTTGGTTGTTTGAAGAAATTTCTAGAAAAATTTTCTTGTGCAATTTGAATATTAAAAAGATCTTTATTTAAATTCACTTTAATTTTATAAGTATCTAAAATACGATATTTATCTTCTTTATTTTTATAGGCATTATTAAGACGTGTTAACATTTCTTGATACTGTCCTATTTTTAAATCTATTAAAGTAATAGCAGCCAAACTTTGATTAAAATCTCTTTCTATTTTTAGAGCAGTATTTAAAGCATTTTTAGCTTTTTGATATTCTCCAATGCGAGCATATAAAAGCCCTAAAGATAAGCTTGATTCAAGGCTATTTTGCTCCTTAAGATAAGTTATGGCTTTTGAATTTAAATCCATTTTGCTGTAGATTTTAGCTGAAAGATATTTTGCTGAATCAGAGTAAGGCTCAGTAGATGTTTTTTGAAACATTTGCAAAGCTTCTGGATAATATCCTTTATAAAAATTAATAAGAGCTAAATAATAATCATAAAGTTTTGAATTTCCTTCTTTTGGTAAATAAACTTGAGCTAAATCAATATAGTATTTAAACCTCTCCTTATCATTTAGTTTTAAGGCGCAAACAGCAGCATTGATAGCTGATACTGTTTGATTTTCGCCATTATTTATAGCTTTTTTAAAATTTTGCAAAGCTTCTTCAAATTTGTTTTCATTCATTTGAGAAACTCCCAAATTGTAGCTAGAAAGCGACTCATTATAAATTGCAATTTGCTCATAAGCTTTTAAAGCTTGTTCAATTTCACCCTTTAGATATAAAGCATTAGCTTTTTTTATCATAGTATCAATTTTTGCGATATTATATTGATATGATTCATCTGGAGCTTCGTTTTTGACTGTTTCTTGTTGTTTCGTTGCGATAATATCAGCTTTAATATTATCGCCGTTAAAAGTTAAATAAAATAGTGTAAAAATTAAAGAACAAACTATAATTATTGAGCCTGCCACTAAGGATAAAAATTTCTTATCTTGATACCAAGCTATTTCTTTAGCTTCGTTTTTCTCTAATGGTTTTTCTTCTTCTTTAGGGGCTGATTCTCTTTTGAAAGAAAAACTTTCTTCTTTATTTGAAAGTTCTTCTGGTAGGGTGGTTAACTCTTCATCTTGCGGAGCTTCACCTTCTTGTCCTTTAAATTCTTCTAAGCCTTCATCAAGTCTTTCTTTAGAACTATTTTCTTGATCAAAATTTTCTTCTGCCATTTATCACTCTTAAAAATATTTTCTAAGAACATCAGGAATATGAATGTTGCCTTTGTCATCTTGGTAATTCTCCATAATAGCAACAAGTGTTCTACCAACAGCCAAAGAAGAACCATTTAAAGTATGAACAAATTCATTTTTTCCTTTATCATTTTTGTAGCGAATTTTAGCCCTTCTTGCCTGAAAATCTTGGCAATTTGAAACAGAGCTTATTTCTCTATACTTATTTTGTCCTGGAAGCCATACTTCTAAATCTACTGTTTTAGCCGCACTAAAACCAAGATCTCCTGTGCAAAGCATTAAGTGACGATGAGCAAGTCCAAGCGAGCTTAACAAATCACTTGCACAATTTAGCATCTCTTCAAATACACTATTACTTTGCTCAGGTTTTGTGATACTTACAAGCTCGACTTTTTCAAATTGATGTTGACGAATAATCCCTCTTGTATCTCGTCCGGCACTTCCTGCTTCTTTTCTAAAACAAGCACTATAACAAGTCATTTTAATGGGTAAATTTTCGCTACTTAAAATCTCATCAGAATAAAAATTGGTTACAGGGATTTCTGAAGTAGATATAAGATATAAATCTTCATCTTCTACTTTATACATATCATCTTTAAATTTTGGAAGTTGTCCTGTGCCAAACATTGTTTTTGAATTAACCAAAAAAGGAACATTGATAAGATTAAAACCACGTTTCATATTAAAATCTATCATATAATTAATTAAGGCACGATTTAGTAATGCACCTTCATTTTTAAGGATACAAAAACGACTTTGAGAAATTTTTACTCCTCTTACAAAATCAAGCCAATTAAGTTTTTCTCCGAGTTCAAAATGTTCTTTAGGAGTAAAATCAAAAGAAGGTGGAGTTAGAACTTTTTTGAGTTCGACATTATCATTTTCATCTTCGCCGACTGGGACACATTTATCAGGAATATTTGGGATAGAATGCGCTATTTCTTCTAAATTTGCAAGTATTTCATCAACTTTTTTATTTTGGATTGAAATTTTTTCTTTATTTTCGCTAAGTTGTTTTTTAAGATTTTCTTTATCTTGAGCGGTGCTTAATTCTTTGCTAAATTTATTTTGAAAAGCTTGCAATTCTTCTAAATTTGCTTTTTCTTTTTTTAAATTTAAAAAAAGATCACTTAGTTTTTTTAACAAAGATTCATCAACTTTTTTATTTTTTAAACTTTTTGCTACTTCTTCAAAATTATTTTGTAAATATTTTAAATCCAACATAATGTATCCTTAAATTCCTATTTTTTCATAAATTCTTTGCATTTTTTGCAAAGCTATATTTTTGGCTTTTTTTGCACCTATTTGAAGACATTCTTTAATTTCTTCTGGATGAGATAAGAAATCATGATATCTTTGTCTTGCTTCTTTAAAATAATTAAGAATCAAATCATAAAGATACATTTTAAAATGCCCATAACCTTCTCCACCTTGCTCGTATCTTATTTTTAAATCTTCTTGCCCTTTTTTATCTAAAAATAATTTTGCAATATTAAATACATTACATTTTCTCCAGTCCTTAGGATCTTTTAAATCCGTGCTATCTGTAATGATAGATGAAATTTGCTTTTTTAAAACTTTTTCATCACCAAAAATGTCTATAGTGTTTTGATAGGATTTGCTCATTTTTGATCCATCTGTTCCAATTATAACAGAAATTTCATCATCAATTTTTGCTTTAGGCAAAGTAAAAATTTCTCCCCATTCGTTATTAATCTTTAAAGCAATATCTCTAGCAATTTCAATATGCTGAATTTGATCCTTTCCAACGGGAATAATTTGTGCATCAAAAAGTAAAATATCAGCTGCCATTAAAACAGGATAAGAAAAAAGCCCATGTGATGCGTTGATCCCTTTAGCAATTTTATCTTTATAGCTATGAGCTCTTTCTAAAAGCCCCATAGGAGTAAATTGAGATAAAATCCAATAAAGCTCTAATACTTCTTTAACATCACTTTGAAGCCAAAAAATGCTTTTGTTAGGATCTATGCCAAGACTTAAAAATGCAGCCGCAGCCTTTAGTATATTTTGCTCTAAAATCTCACCTTTTTGATTTGAGGTCATTGCATGATAATTTGCTATAAATATAAGCATCTCATTGTCATTTTGCGCCTCAATCATTTGTTTGATAGCTCCAAAATAATTACCGATATGTAAATCTCCACTTGGCTGAATTCCGCTTAAAATTCTCATTAAATCCTCTTTATTATTTCTTCTAATAATTCTTTAATATTTTTATTTTCTATATCTATAATCAAATCCGCTTTTTTTTCATAGTCTTTAATGCGTTTATTATATAATTTTTTTGCTTTAATTTCATCACAAAATAAGGGTCTTTTATTTTTTTCTTCTAAGCTTAAATGTTTGCTTAAAAAATCAAATTCAGCTCTTAAATAAATACAAAATCCTAAGCTTTTAAAATTTGGCACATGGATAAATCCACCACCTGTGGCTATTACAGTATTATCAATCATACTAAATAAATAAGCTAATTTTTGTTCTTCTTTTCTAAAAAATTCTTCGCCAAAAATTTTAAAAATTTCACTAATACTCTTTTGAAATTTCATTTCGATCAAAGAATCACTATCAAGATAAACTTTATCCATTTTTTGCGATAAAGCTCTAGCAAGAGAGCTTTTTCCACTTCCCATAAAACCTATAAAAACAATGTTTTCATTCTTCATTGTTTTCTTTAGTTCCTTTTTTACGGGAGGCAATGATTAAAGGCACTCCTTCAAAATCAAATTCTTGCCTAATTTTATTTTGCAAATATCGTTTGTAGCTAAAATGCAAAGCTTTTGGTCGATTCATGATTAAAGCGATTTTAGGGGGTGCTAAATCGTATTGCACTGCATAATAAATTTTAACAAGCTTACCATAATCATGAGGTAAAGGATGAGCTTTTGTGGCATTTTCTATTAAAGCATTAAGCTTTGAAGTTGGAATTTTTTGTATAAAATGTTCAAATACTTCTAAAATTTTATCTAACAACACATGAACTCTTTTTCCGCTTAAAGCTGAAACACTAACAATAGGAGCGTGCGCTAAAAATTTAAAACGATCAAGGCGTAGTTCTTTGACTGTTTTATCAAATTCAAGTTCACTTTTATCCCATTTGTTTAATACAATAATCACGCCCAAATAATGCTTTGAAATAAGCCCTGCGATTCTTTCATCAAGTTCATTAAAACCCTCGCTAGCATCTAAAACTAAAAGAGCAATTTGTGAGTTTTGTAAAATTTTTTCCGTGCGATTTAAAGCAAAGCGTTCAAGTCCTTGAATTTTTCCACGCTTTCTAATGCCTGCTGTATCGACAAATTCTATAGTTTTATCTTTATGAAATATACTTTCATTTACAGGGTCGATAGTTGTTCCTGCTATAGTGCTTACTACGCTACGTTCTTGTTTGACTAAAGCATTTAAAAGACTTGATTTTCCGACATTTACACGCCCTACAATACCTACTTTTATATGATTTGTATCAATTTCTTTAAATTCAGGCTCTTTACTTGTATCATAGTGTTCTAAAAAATCTTCTAAATTTTCTTCTTGATCTTCTATTAAAAAATTTTTATTTTCTAAATGTTTCTCAAGCCAATCATAAAGTTCATCTAAGCCTATATTATGTGTTACTGAGAGATTAAAAATTTCTTTTATTCCAAAATTAATAAATTCCCAAGATCTTTCTTCATCTTTTTTATTATCGATTTTATTGATAATTAAAGCTATAGGTTTGTTTAATTTTTTTAAAGAGTAAAAAAAATGTCTATCCTCATCATCTGGAGTTAATTTTCCATCTACCATATAAAGGATAATATCGCTTTCTTTGGCAGTTTTTAAGGTATTTTTTTGGACATTTTTAAAAAGCTCATTACTCTCATCAAGTCCTCCACTATCAATAAGCAATGCCTTTTTAGAATTGATTTGAACTTCTGTTTTATTTGTATCTCTTGTTGTGCCAGATATTTCACTTGTGATGGCTATTCTTTGCCTTGCCATTCTATTAAAAAGACTTGATTTTCCAACATTTGGCTTACCTACAAGTATAATACTTTGCATTTTTTTCCTATATTTTTTGTTTTATTTTTAAAATTATAAAATTATATAAACTTTGCCTTAAAATTTAAGCAAAAAAAGATTAAAATACATATTCATTCAAAAATTAAGGAATCTTTGTGTTAAAAATTGTCAAGCATAATCTAGGTATTTATTTTATGATGTTAGCTTGTCTTGATTTTGCTTTGATGGGCGCATGTGCCAAAATTTTAAGCAACGAACTTTCTTCTATAGAAATTATGTTTTTTAGAAATATTATAGGGACTTTTTTTATTATTTATATGCTTAAAAAAACAAAAATTCACAAAGAAGGTGGAAAATTAGGACTTTTAATTTTTAGGGGAGTTATAGGAACTTTAGCCCTTTATATGTTTTTTTATAATGTTTCACATATTACCTTAGGCGGTGCATTTGCTTTTCAAAAAACAGCCCCTATTTTTGTAACTTTAATCGCTTTTTTTCTTTTTAAGGAAAATATAGGTGCAAAAGGTTGGTTTGGTATTTTGATTGCTTTTTTAGGCGTTCTTTGTATTATGCAGCCTTGGGCAGATTTTTCAAATCATTCAGGTTTTGACTTAAAAAATTGTATTATAGGAATTTTAAGTGGATTGTTAGCAGCCATAGCTTTAACAAGTGTGCGAGAATTAAGAAAATATTATTTAACCGAGCAAATTGCTGCTTCATTTATATTTCTTGGTTCTTTATTGCCTTTAATTTCTATGAGTATTGGTTCTTTTTATTTTACAAAAGAGCTTGATTTTCTTATAGCACCTTTTATAATGCCTAGTCTTAAAGCTTGGGTTATTATACTTATTATGGGGAGCTTAGGAACTTTATATCAAATTCATATTACAAAAGCTTATGGAGTGGCAAAAAAAGCAGGTATAGTTGCTGGAGTAAGCTATATGGATGTAGTTTTTACTTTAATTTTGGGTGTTATGTTAGGAGATGATTTTCCTAGTGTTATGGTGTTTATCGGAATACTAGGTATCATTTTAGGTGGTATTATTTTAGTTCGAGGAAAAGGAAAAAATGAAAAATAAAACAGATTTAATTTATGAACTTGAAGATAAACCTCCTTTTTTAAAAGCTTGTTTTGCTGCTTTGGTGCATTTAATGGCTATGTTTGTGGCTGTGATTACACCGGCTTTGCTTATTTGTAAAGGCTTGGGTATAGATGAGGAAAATACAGCAAGAATTATATGTATGTCTTTATTTGCTTCTGGCATTGCGTCTTTGCTTCAGATTAAAACTTGGGGACCTATTGGAAGTGGACTTTTATCAATACAAGGAACAAGTTTTAATTTCGTTTCGCCTATCATTTTAGGAGGACTTACTCTAAAAAATAACGGACTATCACAAGAAGCAATGCTTGGAGCTATTTTTGGAACCTTGATGCTTTGTTCTACAACAGAGATGATTATTTCTAGGTTTTTACCTTTTATAAGAAAAATTATTTCACCTTTGGTTTCTGGAATTGTTGTGATGATTATAGGGCTTAGTTTAATTAATGTAGGGCTTGTAAGCGCAGGAGGAGGCTTTAGTGCTAAAGCAAATGGAGAATTTGGATCTTTTGAAAATTTATTATTAGCTGGAGTTGTGATTTTAAGCATTATTATATTAAATCGTTTAAATAATCCATTTATTAGGATTTCGTCCTTATTTATTGCTATTATTATAGGGCTTTTGATTGCTATGGGTTTTGAAAATTTTCATTTTAATTTTAACGATAATTTACCCATTTTATTTTTTCCAAGTCCTATGCACTATGGTTTAAGCATTGATTATAATTTAATTTTACCTTTAATTTTAATTTTTATAGTAACTTCTCTTGAAACTATAGGAGATATTAGTGCTACAAGTGAAGTTTCAAATCAACCTATAAAAGGCGAGCTTTATACCAAAAGATTAAAAGGTGGAGTATTAGCTAATGGACTTAATTCTTTTATTTCAGCATTTTTTAATACTTTTCCAAATTCTTGCTTTGGACAAAATAATGGGGTGATTGTTTTAACTGGAGTTGCTAGTCGTTATGTGGGATTTATAGTCGCTTTTATGTTAATTATTTTAGGGCTTTTTCCTATAGTGGCAAATATCACCTTGCAAATTCCAGAACCTATTTTAGGCGGTGCCACTTTAATCATGTTTGGAACAATTGCAGCCACTGGAGTAAGAATTATTTCAAAAGAAAATTTAAATAGAAGATCCATTATGATTATAGCTATTTCTTTAGGGATAGGACTTGGTGTAGCTAATAATCCTGATATTTTGCAATTTACTCCTACTTGGTTTAAAACTTTGTTTTCTTCAGGTATAGCAGCAGGAGGAATTAGCGCTATTGTTTTAAATATTATTTTTCCATTTGAAGAAAAACAAAGAAAAATAAAGTAAAATTATAAAAATTTAAAGGCTTAAAAATGAAAAAAATGATTTTAATTGCAGGTCCTTGCGTAATAGAAAATAAAGATTTGGTTTTTAAAGTAGCAAAGCAATTACAAGAATTTTCAAATGATGATAGATTTGAGTTTTATTTCAAATCAAGCTTTGATAAAGCAAATCGCACAAGTATTAATTCTTTTCGTGGCCCAGGACTTGATGAGGGACTTAAAATTTTACAAAGTGTTAAAAATGAATTTGGCATGAAAATATTAACTGATATTCATGAAAGTTATCAGGCAAAAATTGTTAGCGAAGTAGTTGATGTTTTACAAATTCCAGCTTTTTTATGCCGTCAAACCGATCTACTCGTAGAAGCAGCCAAAACAAAAGCCAAAATAAACATTAAAAAGGGGCAATTCTTAAATCCAAGTGATATTAAATATAGCGTGAAAAAAATTCTTCAAACACGTGGCATAGAAGAAGAGGGCTATGATATAGCAGGTAAAAACGGCATTTTTGTAGCCGAAAGAGGTTCTAGTTTTGGTTATGGCAATTTAGTCGTTGATATGAGATCTTTAGTGATTATGCGTGAATTTGCCCCTGTCATTTTTGATGCAACCCATAGCGTGCAAATGCCAGGAGCTGTAGGAGGAAGTAGTGGTGGCAAAAGTGAATTTGTAGAACCTTTAGCAAGAGCTGCGGCTGCTGTTGGAGTAGATGGCTTTTTCTTTGAAACGCATATTAATCCTTGCGAAGCGCTTTGTGATGGACCTAATATGCTTAATATAAATCGTTTTAAAGAATGTATTAAAACACTTATAAAAATTCAAAATATTATTGAGTAAAGGAAAAAAATGAAGATTATTGAAGGAAAATTACAATTAACAGGTGATGAAAAAATTGCTATTATCAATGCAAGATTTAATCATATCGTAACAGATCGTTTAGTAGAGGGTGCAAAAGATGCTTTTTTAAGACACGGCGGAAAAGAAGAAAATTTAGATCTTATTTTAGTCCCAGGCGCTTTTGAACTTCCTTTTATTTTGAAAAAAGCTATACAAAGCAATAAATTTGACGCTATTTGTTGTTTAGGTGCGGTTATTCGTGGTTCTACTCCACATTTTGATTATGTTTCGGCTGAAACTACAAAAGGGATTGCAAACGTAAGTTTAAATCATAATATCCCTGTAAGCTTTGGAGTTTTAACTACAGATACCATAGAACAAGCCATCGAAAGAGCAGGAAGTAAAGTTGGTAATAAAGGTTTTGAAGCTATGCTTACTTTAATCGAAATGCTAAATTTAATTAAACAATTTTAAGGCTTAAAATGGCAACAAGACATCAAGTAAGACAAAGCGTTATTTCTTTGCTTTATGCTTTAGAGTTAAATGACAAAAATGAAAATTTTATTGATGAATTTTTAAATGAAAAAAAAATCCGCAATGAGCAAAAGAATTTTACTCTAAGCCTTTATAATGGAATTTGTGAAAATTTAACCAAATTAGATGAAGCACTTAATGTTCATTTAAAAGAAAATGCAATCAATAAACTCGGCCATATAGAAAGAGCCATTTTAAGACTTGGAGCTTATGAGTTGCTTTTTACAGAAACAACAGATGCTATAATTATCAACGAAGCCATAGAATTAGCTAAAGAATTAGCTAATGATAATTCCCCTAAATTTATCAATGGGGTTTTAGACTCTTTAATCAAGGCTAAAAAATGAAATTATGTGTTGCACTTGATTTGGCCACAAAAGAAGATTGCCTTAAACTTGCCAAAGAATTAAAAGGTTTAGATCTTTGGTTAAAAGTAGGATTAAGAGCATATTTAAGAGATGGTTTTAAATTTATAGAAGATCTTAAAAAAATTGATAATTTTAAAATTTTTTTAGATCTTAAAATTTATGATATACCAAATACCATGGCAGATGCGTGCGAAGAAATTTCAAAATTGGGTGTAAATATGATAAATTTACACGCAAGTGCCGGTAAAATAGCAATGCTTGAAGTTAGAAAACGTTTAGAAAAATTAAAAAATCGCCCTTTGATTTTAGCTGTTTCTGCTCTTACTAGTTTTGATGAGGAAAATTTTTTTAGTATTTATAAGCAAAAAATCAATGAAGCCGTAATTAATTTTTCAAAGCTTTCTTATGAAGCAGGGCTTGATGGTATGGTTTGTTCTGTTTTTGAAAGTAAAATCATCAAAGAAAATACTTCATCAAGTTTTTTAACTTTGACACCAGGTATACGCCCTTTTAATGAATCAAACAACGATCAAAAAAGAGTAGCAGATCTTAAAATGGCTAAAGAGTATAAAAGTGATTTTGTAGTAATAGGACGCCCTATATATGAGTCATCTAATCCAAGATCAATATGCGAAAAAATACTTTTAGAAATTATAAAATAAATAAAACAAGAGTTGCTAAAATTATGATTTTATAAACTATTATTTAAATATATGTATATATTTAAATAAGATTTATTTTCTCTTGTTATTATTGTAAAAATTATCAACAAGGAAAATTTATGTTTATAACACCAGAAGAACTTTATAAAAAAAGAAGACAATTCTTAAAGCTTGGCGTTGGAGCTATGTTAAGTTCAAGTTTGATTAATTCTAAACTTTTAGCCCTTGAATTTAGTAGTGATAAAAATCCACAGAAATTAACCCTTACAGATGAAGAACTTGCGACTAATTATGTAAATTTTTATGAATTTTCTACCAATAAAAAAAAGGCAGTAGAATATGCTAAGAATTTTGATGTAAAAAATTGGGAGATTTCTTTAAGTGGAGAATTAGAAAAACCTATAAAATTAACAATGGAGGATATTTTAAAATTTCCACTAGAAGAAAGAATTTATCGTTTTCGTTGTGTAGAAACTTGGTCTATGGTTGTTCCTTGGATAGGCTTTGAGTTGCGTCATTTAATCGAAAAAGCAAAGCCTACAAGCAAAGCAAAATATGTAAAATTTACAACTCTTTTTGACAAAGAAAAATTTCCTGATCAAAATGCTTTATTTCCTACTATCAAATACCCCTATACAGAAGCTTTAAGGATGGATGAAGCTATGCATCCACTTACTATTTTAGCAGTAGGAATGTATAAAAAAACATTACTAGGACAAAATGGAGCCCCTTTGCGTCTTGTAGTTCCTTGGAAATATGGCTTTAAAAGCATTAAATCCATAGTAAAAATTGAATTTGTCGAAAATCAGCCAAAAACAACGTGGCAAGAGTATGCCCCTAATGAATACGGTTTTTACGCTAATGTCAATCCAAATGTTTCTCATCCAAGATGGTCACAAGCCAATGAAAGAGCTTTAGGGGAATTTTTTACCAAGCCAACTTTAATGTTTAATGGTTATGAAAAAGAAGTGGCAAGCCTTTATGCCAATATGGATTTAAAAAAGAATTTTTAATGCTAGTTTATAATTTTGTAGTTTATATACTTTTTTCTATAAGTATAATTTATGGTTTTTATAATATTTTAAATTCTTTTGATTTTGTCAAAGAGGCTTATTTTTATACAGGTATTTTTTCTTTAATCTTTTTAAATTTAAGCCTTTTATTTTCTTTGGTTAAATTAAAAAATACTAAAGATTATCCCAAATTGTTCGGATTTTTTTCCGTTTTTTGGGCAATTTTGCATTTTTTAAATTATTTTGTTTTCGATAGAAATATGCAGATTTCAAGACTTTTTGATGATATTTCAAAACGTTTATTAGAATCAAGCGGTTTTATAGCTTTTATCTTGCTTATTTTGATGCTATTAAGTTCTTTTAGGTTTTTTAAAAAGATAGAAAAAATAAGAAAATTAAGTTATTTATGCTTTCTCTTAGCAAGCTATCATTACTTTTTAAGCCCTAAAGTTCCTATGTTTTGGGAATGGAGTGCTTTGATTGTTGCTTTGATTTATTTTATTTTAGCTTATAAAAGATTGATTATAAAAAATAAATAAATATAAATTAATAAATCATTGTTCAAAAAGCACTAAAAGTATTAAATGCTTGAAGTATTTTTTAAATTTATAAATTGAGCTAAACCCACAAAATAAACTGTTTTTTTAAATTTTTGGCATTAAATTACACAAAATAAAAAAATTAAATTTATATTAATACAAAATATCTTATCATTAAGCCTATGATTTTTATTGCTTTTTTATTTACCTTTTAAAATAAAATCAAAACAAATACAAGGAGTAATAATGACACAGCAAAAATTCAGTTTAGGCAAAAGATACTTAGCAAGTCAAAGGATTGAAAAAAATCATTCTTATACACCTTTGAAAAAGCTAGTTCTTTTTTTAGTTACAATTTCTTTTTTAAGCCATTACTCTTATGCCGTAGAAAAATATAATTACACAACATTTGATGAAGTGATTTTTGTTGCAGGTGGTGGTGTAGATGAGAATAAATTAGATATTACAGATAATAAAAACAATAAAAACGTTGATCAAATTACCACAAAACTCCCTACAGATTTTGATCTTAAAAAATCTATTTCCCAAACAATGCTTGAAAGTTTGATTTCTATAGCCGCAAGAAGATCAACTTTCATTGATAGCGTTATGGATAGCTCTATGCAAAATTTTTTAAATATTTCAATTAGGGATTTTAATCAAACCAATAAAGAACACTCCTTATTTATCCTTCCTTATGCTTCTTCACAGAATGTTGAACTTTCTTTAAATGAAGAAAGTAAAGGACATACTAAAGGAACTATCATAGGTTATTCTACCTTAAAAGATAGTGGAATATATGGTGTATATGCAGGTTATGAAGATACAAAAATGAGTTCAACTTATTTTGATGTAAATAACAGAACTTATTATGCAGGTTTAAAATACTTTAATACCTTATTTACTACTAAAAAAGGTCAAGAAGTTTATATCAAAGCTCAAGGTAAAACAGCCTTAATTAAAAATGATTTAACTAAAAGAGTAGGAACTAATGAAGCTAAAGCTGAACCTAATTCTTATGCTTATGGTATGAGTTCTGATATAGGTATGAATTTTATCTATGATAAAGATATATTCTCACCTGAAATTGGCTTAGCCTATGAAGGAGGCTATACAGAGGCTTTTTCTATGCAAGATACTATAGGTCAAGCTACTGTTAAAGGTGGAGAAAGAGTTTATGCAAACTATTTAAATCTATTCTCTACTAAAACAAGTCTTACTTGGTTTAGAGATTGGTTACCTCATTTAAAAACTTCTTTAACCCTTGGAGCTAAATTTAATATCAATCCTAGCGTAAAAGCTAAAGCTAGATTTGGTAGTATTAAAGCAACTGATGAATTTGATTTACCAAGAGTTCAAAGCTATGCAACAGGATCTTTTATCATTCCTCTTAATGAAGCTTTCTATTTTAGCTTAAACTATAATGGTATGTTTGATAGAGATGGTAATACTCATACAGGATATGCACAATTTAATTATGTATGGTAAGAAATAATTACTTAGTTTACTAGTTTAATCTCCTAAACCCAAATGACTTTAGTTGTTTGGGTTGTTTTTATAAATAATTTTTTAGTAAATTTATATCATAATTTCAAGTTTTTAAAACTTTTTAGTAGGAAAGCTCTATGTTTGATAGAATTTATTATTATTATTTTAATGCTAATTATGAAAAATGCTTAGAATTAAGTGAGAGATTTTTGAAAGAAAATCAAAAATTTGCTTTAGAATTTGCTATGCTCTCATCTTATAAACTTTCATTTTTTCAAAAAGCCTTATATTATGCCCAAGAGCTTTTTTCTATAAATCCAACAAGTTTTAATGGTCTTATGCTTTCTAAAAGTTATATTGAAAATCTAAGATTTGATGAAGCTTTAAATTTATTGCAACAACTTTTAGATCGTAAAGATGATTTGCAAAATGAAATTAATTTACAATTGGCTTTTCTTTATAAAATTATAAATAAATTTGAAGAGTCTGAGAAGATTTTTAAAGAGTTGCTTTCAAAAGATTTGTATAATCTAGATCTTTGGAAAGAATACGCAGAGATTTATTTTAAAAAAGATTTTGTTAAAGCACTTGATGCACATGAAGAATTGTATAATTTTATGCAAAAGCTCATAGAGAAATTGCAAGATGGAACTCTTATGGGGCGTCATAATCCTAATTTAAACAATCTTCAAGATAGACTTCATAGCAAAACTAAAGAAAATCTTACGATTTCAAAAATACATGATTTTTTAGCCCATCAGATTTTACCGCAAAAAGCATATTTGCTTTTTAAACTTTTTAAAATATCTGATTCTTTAAAGCTTTTTCAATCACTAGAAGAAGCAAATCAACACCATCCACAATTTTGGCAAAATTATGCCAAGGTGCTAGAATTTAGCTCTAATTATCAAAGTGCTTATAATGCATATCAAAAATGTTTAAGTTTAAATACTCATGCAACTTATCAATTTGATCTTGCGTATCTTTTAATGCGTATGGGCGTAGATGATAATTTTGAAGAAGGTAAAAAGTATTATGAAAGTAGGTTATTTTATGCGCATAATGAAACTTTTTCTACTTATCATTATAATGAAAGCATAAAAGCTTTTAATAAATCGGGCGTAGATGCTTTTAAAAACAAGGAAATTTTAGTATTTTGCGAACAAGGTTTTGGGGATACTATAATGTATGCAAGATGTTTAGAAAAGCTTTGCAAAATCGCTTCAAGGGTTTTATTTGCTCCTCAAAGTGCGATGTATGAAATGTTTAAAAATCAAATAAAAATTTTAAATCAAAATGATGATATTTTTAAAAATTTAAAAGTTTTAAAAAATCTGCCTAAAAAATTTGATTATGCTATTCCTATTTGTTCTTTACCTTTTTTAATTGATATTAAATTAAGCGAAATTAAACAATTAAAAACACCAATATTAGCACAAAAAAAGCCACAAAATAAAAAGAAAAAATTGGGTATTTTTTATTTTACTCCTAATGCAGAGGGTTCTGATTTGTTAAGAAATTTCAAATTTGAATTATTGTTTGATATTTTAAAAGATTTGGATTGTGAAATTATTTCTTTTCAAATGCAATCAAATGAGAATTTGCCTAAAAGCATAGAAGATAGGAGTAAAAAAATAAAAAATTGGAATGATACTTTCAATAATTTATCTGATATTGATTGTATGATTAGCATTGATAGCGCAATTACTCATTTAACTTTGGCTATGGATATCCCAACGATCGTTCTTTTGCATCCTAGGTTTGATTGGCGTTGGGGAAAATTTGAAGATCCTAAAAGTTTTTTTTGGCCAAAAGCAAAATGTTTTGTTTTGAAAGATGAAGAAGAAGTAAAAAGAAATTTACAAAAATTGATTAAAGATATTTTGCATTAAAGCTTTTTAAGCTTTAATTTATTTGTGATTTAAATTTGATTTTTAATATTTTTTAGGATTGTAAATTTATACTTTTTGAAAAATAATAAGATTTGGTGGAAGCGAGGGGAATTGAACCCCTGTCCAAAAATAATTCTACAAAGACCTCTACATACTTAGTAAAGATGAAAATTTCACCAAATCAAGCTCATCTTCCAAAACTTTATGATCTGGCTAAGACTTTATTTCATCTTTGATGTGTCAAGTCAAAGACTACACTATCTTGTAATGACCAAATTTTAAATTAGATAGTATTGTTTAAAATTCGGGCTCAACTGAACTTACGCAGCTTTAGCGTAAGCAGGAGCAAATTTTACGTTGTTTGCGTTTAATTTTAATTTAGGCTTTTAACGCTTTGCCCAAAGCGGTATGCCATCTTTGCAAACTTACTCCTGTCGAAGCCAAGTCGCTCCCATTATTTAGAAATAATATTTGGAACATTAACAATTAAAGGATTAAAAATAGCTAAAACAGAATCGTCATTTTCGTAAGATCTGCAGTATTTTTCAAATTGATCACTCATTAAAAGCATCCAATCTGTAAATTCTTCGCTTGCAGGACCTTCAAAACGGCTTGCTTGAATCATCATTTCTTCACAAAATACGCAAAAATCTGTTACTTCATTAAGCTCTAGACGTCTTGCAGCCCAAGCAGTATTGTGTGCTAGAGTTTCAAGCTCTTTTACAGCTTCTTTATATTTTTGTTTATCTGTGCCTAATTTTATGATCAATGGTTCAAAGCGATCACACATGGTTCTAAAAAATTGCAAAAATTTTTCTATATCATCAATTTCATAATCTAATTCTAATTTTGTTAAAATCCCCATTTTTAAACCATTATTTTAAAGTTCAATTTAAATTTTATCAAATTTTAGCTAAAAACTAAATTTTAAAAGTTAATGAGTAATGCTTAGCGATAAAGTTTTATTTATTTTTGAAAAATTTCTTAAAATATAAATAGTCTTTATAAAAATTAAAACTATACTTTGTTAAAATTCTCTTTTAATTTTTTAAAGCAGTTTAAAATGGATAGAATTGTAGAAATAGAAAAATTTTCCCTAGATGAAACTTATGAAACTTCGCTAAGACCATCAAATTTTGATGGTTATATTGGTCAGGAAAATATCAAAAAAAATCTTCATATTTTTATCGGTGCTGCCAAAAAACGTAAGGAATGTTTAGATCATATTCTTTTTAGCGGACCCGCAGGACTTGGAAAAACAACCTTGGCTAATATTATCTCTTATGAAATGAATGCAAATATTAAAACAACTGCAGCTCCTATGATAGAAAAAAGTGGAGATTTAGCTGCTATTTTGACTAATCTTAGCGAAGGCGATATTCTTTTTATAGATGAAATTCATCGCTTAAGTCCTGCTATAGAAGAGGTGCTTTATCCTGCTATGGAAGATTATAGACTTGATATCATTATAGGAAGTGGTCCTGCTGCACAAACGATTAAAATCGATTTGCCTAAATTTACTTTAATCGGTGCTACGACTAGAGCAGGAATGCTTAGCAATCCTTTAAGAGATCGTTTTGGAATGCAATTTCGTTTAGAATTTTATAAAAATGAAGAATTAGCCCTTATTTTACAAAAAGCAGCAAATAAACTTGGCAAAATTTGCGATAAAAAAGCGGCTCTTGAAATCGCTAAAAGATCGCGTTCTACGCCAAGAATTGCTTTAAGGCTTTTAAAAAGAGTAAGGGATTTTGCTGATGTAAATGATGAGGAAAATATTAGCGAAGAAAGAGCTAAAGAGGCTTTAAATTCCTTAGGGGTTAATGAGCTTGGTTTTGATGCTATGGACTTAAGGTATTTGGAACTTTTAACTTCTGCGAAACAAAAACCTATAGGGCTTGCTAGTAT
Organism: Campylobacter novaezeelandiae; assembly: GCF_018968685.1. Taxonomy (NCBI): domain Bacteria; kingdom Pseudomonadati; phylum Campylobacterota; class Epsilonproteobacteria; order Campylobacterales; family Campylobacteraceae; genus Campylobacter; species Campylobacter novaezeelandiae. The sequence continues at coordinate 451,740 of NZ_CP076657.1, forward strand.
TGCTGCTGCATTAAGTGAAGATGAAAATACCATTGAAGACGTGATTGAGCCTTACTTACTTGCTAATGGCTATATAGAAAGAACGGCTAAAGGAAGAATTGCAAGTGCAAAGAGCTTTAGAGTTTTGAAATTAAATTATCAAAAAAATTTATTTGAGGATTAAATTTATATGAAAAATGGCAAAATATTTTTAATATGCTTTATTTTGGTTGTTTTAACGCTTTTGCTTTATCTTTTTAAAAATTTTTTACTTGTTATGATAATTGCTATTTTAATGGCTGTGGCTACTTCTAACTTGCATTTGAGATTTTTAAATTTAACCAAGGGTCGTAAATTTTTAGCAACTTGTATGACTACTGCTTGTATTGTTGTTCTTTTCTTTGCCCCTTTTGTTTATGCCATGATAGAATTTGCCAGAGTTTTAAAAAATTTTGATATAAATACTATTACTCATACTTTAGATTATATTAAAAATTATGAATTTTCTCTTCCTGAATCTTTGAATTTTTTAGAACCAAAAATAAAAGAATTTTTAGCCAATATTGATCTTAATACCCTTTCAAAACAATCTTTAAGTTATGCTTCAAATTTTACAAAAAGTGGAGCTAAATTTTTGATTGATATGGTATTAATTTGTGTATTTTATTTTTTTGCAAATCTTTATGGAACAGAACTTGTTATTTATATAAAATCTATAGTGCCTATTGAGAAAAAGGAGCTTGAAGATGTATTAAGCGAAGTAAGCAATGTTATGGCTGTGGTGCTTTATTCTATGGTTATTGTTGCTATTTTTCAAGGTGCATTATTTGCAATTATTACTGCTGTTTTTGGTTATAATGGATTTTTAATGGGTGCCATTTTTTCAATAAGTTCTTTAATTCCTGCTATTGGTGGTGCTTTAATTTATATACCTATTAGTCTTTATGAATTTGCTATGAGTAATCAAAAAGCTGCTTTTTGGATTTTTGGTTATTCTGTCTTGGTAATATCTTTTTTTGCGGACACTTTAATCAAGCCTTTAATTATCAAATGGATTAATGAAAAACTTGTTAAAACTCCTACGAATATCAATGAATTCTTAATTTTTTTAGCAATGATCGCTGGAATTTCTAGTTTTGGGTTTTGGGGTATTATTTTAGGTCCAGCAATTTTAACTTTTTTTATTTCAACCATAAGACTTTATGTAATTTTGAAAGATAAAAATTTAATTTAATAATCCAAATTAAAAAGTTTAAAAATTTAAGCTTTTTAATTATTTAAGTCTTTGATTTCTTTTTTAAATATCTCTCCTCGTTCTTTATAGGAGCTAAATTGATCCAAACTTGCACAAGCAGGACTTAGTATAGCAATTTCGTTATTTTTTAATTCTTTTGAAATTTCTTTGATAGCATCTTTTAGAAAATGGCATTGATAAGCTTTTATTTTATAATCTTTAGCATAAGAATTAAGTTTTTGTATATTTGATCCTATGATGTATAAAGCTATATCTAGTTTTTGCATAAAATTGAATAAGTTGTTAAATTCCATTCCTTTATCATCACCCCCTATGATAAGATAAATTTTTTTATCTTTATAGCGTTTAAGCGCTTCTAAAGTGGCATTTTCATTAGTAGCTTTTGTATCATTGATCCAAGTTCTTCCTAGATGATCTTTTAATTCTTCTAATTTATTTTCTTCCATTTTAAAAGTGGATAAAAGTTTATAATTGATATCTTTAAGGATAATTTTTTTTATACTACAAGCTATAAGAGCATCGATTAAAAAAGGTTTTTTAAAATTAACTTTTTTTAGATCAATTTCCATTTTCTGTGCTAAATCTTTTTCATCTTTATAAGTAATTTTATCCGCTTTTGTAGGAATATCAGCATATATTTGAGGAAGTATAACTTTATCACATTTTTGCATTCTATATAAAACACTAAGTTTGGCTTCTTCATAGGCTTTAAAACTTCCATGCCAAGAGATATGATCTGTGCTTATAGGCAAAAGGGCATAAATTTCGGGTTTTGCTAATTTTGTATAATGAAGAGTAAAAGATGAAGTTTCAAGTATCCATAATTTTGCATAAGGATTTAAATTAGCTAAAGGTATGCCTATATTTGCGCCCATAACAGCTCCTACATGTTTTAAGAGATGTTGGGTTATTTGTGTTGTTGTTGTTTTTCCATTTGTTCCGCTAATCCAAACACTTCTTGGCATAATGTCATAAAAGAAATCATATTCACTGATTAAATTTCTAGCTTGTTTAACTAAGATATGATCTTTTGGAAAACCTGGGCTTACTATTTCAAGTGAACTTAAAGAAGGGTTAAAATGATTTGTAGGTAATAAATTGTTATTAAATTCATCTTTTAAAGGCTTTTTAAAATTATCATCATAAATATCAAAGCCACCTAATTTTTGCGCTAAAGCTTTAGTGGTTGTTCCGTAACCAAATAAAGATTTTTTCATCTTAATTTTATTGAGGCAAGGGCGATTAAATTGGTAAGTAAAGCTATCATCCAAAAACGCACAATGATTTTATTCTCTACCCAGCCTACTTTTTCAAAATGATGATGGATAGGAGCCATTTTAAATACTCTTTTATGAAATATTTTAAAACTTCCAACTTGCAAAATAACTGATATGGTTTCAAGAACAAAAACAAATCCTATAAGTAAAAGTAAAATTTCATTTTTACTAATAACTGCTAAAAACCCTATAAAAGCTCCTATGCTTAAACTGCCACTATCTCCCATAAAAATTTGTGCTGGATAGCAGTTATACCATAAAAACCCCATTAAAGCTCCAATTAAAGCCGCACAAACAATTGCAACTTCTCCAAGATTTTGAATTTTAGGCAAAAGCAAATACTCGCTGTAATTAAGATTTCCGCTTAAATAAATAAAAATTGCTAAAGTTGAAAGAGAAAATATAGAAGGAACCGTTGCTAATCCATCAAGTCCATCTGTTAAATTTACTGCATTAGAACTTGAAATTAAAACTAAAATCCAAAAGACTATAGCAAAAAGAGATAAATCAAAAAGAGGATGTTTGTAAAAAGGGATATATAAATCTGTATTAAATCCATAAAAATAAAGTGGCACACAACAAAGCAAAGAAGCAATGATTTGAGCTATAAATTTAGCCCTAGCACTAAGACCACTGTGATTGTTTTGATAAAGAATTTTACCTAGATCATCAATAAGACCTATAAGCGAAAATAAAATAAGACATAAAAGGGTCAAAAGAGCAAAATAATTATCAAATTTTATGCATATTAAACTTGCAATAACAGCACAAGATATAAAGACAATCCCACCCATTGTTGGTGTTTTTGATTTCATTTGATGATTTTGTGGAGCGTATTCGTATATAGGTTGATTAGCATTTTTTGTTTTTGCCCATTTTATAAATTTTGGAATAATAAATAAAGTAAGACAAAGGGCAATGAAAAATGCAAATCCTGCACGCACGCTAATATAAGTAAAAAAAGCATAATCACTAAAATAAGATAAATAATACAAATGTAAAGCCTTTTTTTGTTTTTAAAGTTTAATTTTAGTAAAATCAAGCAAAAAATATTCTTATAAAGAGTTTAAAAAATGAAACAAAAATGTATTTTAGTTATAACAGATGGTGTAGGGTATAATCCAGATAGTGAATTTAATGCTTTTTTTCATGCCAAAAAGCCAAATTATGAAAAACTTTTTAAAGAAGTGCCTCATACTCTTATTAAAACCAGTGGTTTAGCAGTAGGTTTACCAGAGGGACAAATGGGTAATAGTGAAGTAGGGCATATGTGTATAGGAAGTGGACGCATTATTTATCAAAATTTAGTAAGAATTAATAAGGCTATAGAAAATAATACTTTAAAAGATAGCACTAATCTTCAAAATATTTTAAAAAAATGCAAGAAAATTCATATTATAGGTTTATATAGTGATGGAGGGGTACATTCAAGCCATATGCATTTTAAAGCTTTGCTTAAAATGTGCAAAGATGCAGGTAATGAAGTTTATGCGCATATGATAAGTGATGGTAGGGATACAAGTCCTAAAAGTGGTATAAATTTCGCTAAAGATTTAATAAAATTTTGTCAAGAAAAAGATATTCAATTTGCAAGTTTATGCGGAAGATTTTATGCTATGGATAGGGATAAAAGATGGGAGAGAACACAAAAATATTATGATTGTTTATTAGCTAAAGTGTTAAAAAATAGTGATTTTGTTGAGCATATTCAAAATTCTTATGATAAAGATATTACCGATGAGTTTTTAGAGTCTATAATTAATCCTAAATTTGAGGGAATTAATGAAGAAGATGGACTTATTTTTATTAATTTTAGAAATGATAGAATGAAACAGATTATTGAAGTTTTAAATGATGGAAATTTTAAAGAATTTAAGCGTGAAAAAATTTTCAAAAATTTACTTACAATGACTGTTTATGATGATAAATATAATATTCCAGTGTTATTTGAAAAAGAAAAGATTGATAATACCTTGGCTGAGACTATTTCTTTGGCTGGTTTAAGACAACTTCATACAGCAGAGACTGAAAAATATGCTCATGTAACTTTCTTTTTCAATGGAGGAAAAGAAGAAGTTCTTGAAAATGAAACAAGGGTTTTAATCCCAAGCCCTAAGGTAAAAACTTACGATTTGATGCCTCAAATGAGTGCTTATGAAGTGCTTGAAGTGGTGTTAAAAGGTATAGAAAATCAAGAAGATTTTATAGTTGTTAATTTTGCCAATGGAGATATGGTAGGACATACTGGAGATTTTAAAGCGGCTGTTAAGGCTGTAGAAGCTGTAGATGATTGTTTAGGAGAAATTATAAAAAAAGCTAGAGAGCAAGATTATGCTTTTATTATTACAAGTGATCATGGCAATTGTGAAGCTATGCAAAATAAGAAAGGGGAGTCGCTTACCAATCATACAACTTTTGATGTATTTGCTTTTATTGAGGCAAAAAATATTACGAAGCTTAAAGAAGGTAAGGGACTTAGTAATATAGCTGCTAGCATTTTAAAGATCATGGGGATTAATATCCCAAAAGAAATGAATGAAGCTTTGTTTTAAATTGGGTATAAATTAATTTAATTACTAAAGCATTGTATAATTTTAAAATAAAAAAGGAGTAAAAATGAAATTTAGCGGAAAAAATGTTTTAATCACAGGATCAAGTAAGGGCATAGGCTCATATATTGCAAGAGTTTTAGCAGAATTTGATCTTAAAGTTTGGATTAATTATAGAGGAGATCATAAACTTGCAGATGCCTTAAAAGAGGAAATTGAATCAAAAGGTGGCAAAGCTGCTGTAATTAAATTTGATGCAAGCAAAGAGGATGAATTTGAAGCTGCTATTAAGACTATCATAGAAAGCGATGGAGAACTTAGTTATTTGGTAAATAATGCAGGAATTACAAATGATAAATTAGCCTTAAGAATGAAATTAGAAGATTTTACTGAAGTAATTAATGCGAATTTAAATTCAGCATTTTTAGGTTGTAAGGAAGCATTAAAAATAATGAGTAAAAAACGTTTTGGAGCTGTTGTAAATATAGCTTCTATAGTGGGAGAAATGGGCAATGTTGGACAAGTGAATTATTCTGCTAGTAAAGGTGGAATGATTGCTATGACTAAATCTTTTGCAAAAGAGGGTGCGAGTCGTAATATTCGTTTTAATGTTGTAACGCCTGGATTTATTAAAAGCGATATGACAGAGGTTTTAAGCGAAGAAATTAAAAAATCTTATGAAGATAATATCCCTTTAAAACGTTTTGCTGAACCTTGCGAAGTTGCTTATTGTGTAGCATTTTTGCTTAGTGATTATGCTTCTTATGTGACAGGAGACTCTCTTAAAATTAATGGCGGACTTTATATGTAATGATAAATAAAAAAACCTATGAAATCACTTCTTGTGATGATGTTGAGCTTAATATAAAAAGAGAATCAAAGCTTGAATTTAAGCTTTGGTTTGATGATGCTAAAGAAGTAAAAGCTTTAGTTTTTATCAATCAAGGGCTTGGAACTGATTGTAATGATCCTTATTTAGATTTTGTTGCTAGAGATTTAATCAAAAATTTAGATATTGCTATTGTAGGAGTTAATTATCACTGCATAGGCAATCGTCCTCAAACAGGTTCTAGTTTTTATTTAGATGATATTGATAAGCTTATTTTAAGTGAAAGTTGCAAAGCTATCAATTTAGAACTTCCTTTAGAGGTTAAAGATATTAATAATTATGAAAAAATGAGTGAAGTTTTTCATTTTGTCAATCAAAATTTAGCTAGAAGAAAATTTGAAGGGAAATTAAATCCTAATTATTTTTTAAACCTTCATGTAAGTTTACAGCCTAGTAAAAATGAATATCAAAATTTTGGCATTATGCAAGCACAAGATTTAATCAATGCTTTGCTTTTTATTAAAGCAAATCCTCCATTTAAAATTTCTGGGGGGGGGGATTTAGCTATTATCATGATAGGAACTTCTCACGGAGGATATTTATCACACCTTGCGGCTAAAATTGCCCCTTGGCTTATAGATGGAGTGATTGATAATTCTAGTGGAGCTAAATTTCCTTGGAGGGTTGTAGGTTTTGGCAAAGAGATTGATTTTATGCAATATGCTGAATTTTCAACTTTTGATTTTTTTCATCATATTAATACTCATTGTTCCACAAAAACATTTTGGACCAGTAATAAAGAAGCAAAAAACTTTTTTTCTCCGGCAAGAAGAAAAATAAGAAACATTTTAGAAGAAGATCATCTTATAATACAAAGCAAATATGCCAATACAAAATATGTGAGTTATTTTTCTGTAAAAGATCAATATCTTTCTTTAGAAGAAAAAAGAATTTTATATAAAGAATTTAGGGATTTAAATTTTGATGCTTGTCTTTATGAAATCAGTGAAAAAGATATAGATCATAAATTCATAAAAGATCTAAATCACGGTATGGGAATACCTACAAAACTTTTAATTAAAAAAGAATTGCCATCTTTATTAGATAAAATTCTTTTAGATAATAAAAAAGACTTTAAAGAAAAAAGTATTTCTTATCCAAGTGAAGACTTAATTTATACTTTTAGCGAAGAGAATAATAGAATAAGTTTGAAGATTATAAAAAAGTAATATTGTATTTTTAAGCTTTTTAGGATAAAATACGCGTTATTTTAAATTCAAGGAGATAGATAATGGCAACTTTTGATGATGTAAAATCAGTTGTAGTAGAGCAATTAAGTATAGATGCAGATGCGGTAAAAATGGATTCTAAGATAATTGAAGATTTAGGTGCAGATTCTTTAGATGTTGTTGAGCTTATTATGGCTTTAGAGGAAAAATTTGGTATAGAAATCCCTGATAGTGATGCTGAGAAGCTTATTAAAATTGAGGATGTTGTAAATTATATTGATAATCTTAAAAAATAATTTTAAATTCTTATAATAAGGAAGCTATTTTTGAAAAGAGTTGTAGTTACAGGTATTGGAATGATCAATGCTCTTGGTCTAAATAAAAATGACTCTTTTGGAGCAATTTGTGAAGGTAAGAGTGGCGTTGGAAATATTACTCTTTTTGATAGTAGTAATTTTCCTGTAAGAATAGCTGCTGAAGTAAAAAATTTTGATCCACTAGAAGTTATTGACGCTAAAGAAGTTAAAAAAATTGATCGTTTTATACAGCTTGGAATAAAAGCAGCAAAAGAAGCAATGCAAGATGCTAATTTTGATGAAAATTTTCAAGAAGAAGAATTTGGTATTGTTTCAGCAGCTGGTATAGGTGGTTTGCCTAATATAGAAAAGAATTCTATAATTTGTCTTGAAAAGGGTGCGCGTAGAATTTCTCCATTTTTTATTCCATCAGCACTTGTGAATATGCTAGGTGGATTAATTTCTATAGAGTATTCTTTAAAAGGGCCAAATATTTCTTGTGTAACAGCTTGTGCGGCGGGAACTCATGCTATAGCTGAAGCTTATAAAAGTATAGTTTTAGGAACAGCTAGTAAAATGCTTGTTGTAGGTGCAGAAGCGGCTATTTGTCCTGTAGGAATTGGTGGTTTTGCATCAATGAAAGCATTGTCAACAAGAAATGATGATCCTCAAAGAGCTTCTAGACCTTTTGATAAAGAAAGAGATGGTTTTGTTATGGGAGAGGGAGCTGGAGCTTTAGTTTTTGAAGAGTATGAGGAAGCCAAAAAAAGGGGTGCTCATATATATGCTGAACTTATAGGGTTTGGAGAGAGTGCTGATGCACATCATATTACTTCGCCTACTTTAGATGGTCCACTTAGAGCTATGCAAAAAGCTTTAAAGATGGCTGGTAATGTAAAAATTGATTATATTAATGCACATGGAACTTCAACTCCAGTTAATGATAGAAATGAGACAGCAGCAATTAAAGCACTTTTTGGAAATGATATTCCTTTGGTAAGCTCTACTAAAGGTCAAATAGGTCATTGTTTGGGAGCTGCTGGGGCTATTGAAGCTGTTATTAGTATTATGGCTTTAAAACAAAATATTGTTCCACCAACTATTAATCAATTAGTTCAAGATGAAGAATGTGATCTTGATTATGTACCAAATAAAGCTAGAGAAATGAATTTAAAGGTTGCTATGAGCAATTCATTTGGATTTGGCGGCACAAATGGTTGTGTGATTTTTAAAAAAGTAGATAATTAATAATGGCTTCATATTTAGATTTTGAAAAAAATATTGAACAAATTGATCAAGATATTATTAATGCTAAAAATAAGGGCGATTTTGAAGCTGTTGCTATCTTGCAAAAAAATCTTGAAAAAGAAATACAAAAGACTTATAAAAATTTAAGTGATTTTGGTCGTTTGCAACTTGCTAGACATCCAGATCGTCCTTATGCTTTAGATTATATTCATCTTATTTTAAATGACGCTCATGAAATTCATGGAGATCGATCTTTTAAAGATGATCCTTCTATTGTTTGTTTTATGGGTTATTTGGGTCAAAAAAGACTTATTGTTATAGGTGAGCAAAAAGGAAGAGGAACTAAAGATAAAATTCTAAGGAATTTTGGTATGCCTCATCCTGAAGGATATCGTAAAGCTTTAAGAGTTGCAAAACTTGCTGAAAAATTTGAAATTCCTATACTTTTTTTAATTGATACCCCAGGAGCTTATCCAGGTATTGAGGCTGAAGAAAGGGGTCAAAGTGAAGCTATAGCGCGCAATTTGTATGAATTAAGTGATCTTAAAACTATTACCATTGCTGTAGTTATTGGCGAAGGAGGTAGCGGAGGAGCTTTAGCTATAGGTGTTGCAGATAAGCTTGCAATGATGAAAAATTCTGTTTTTTCAGTTATCTCTCCAGAGGGTTGTGCGGCTATACTTTGGAATGATCCTTTAAAAAATGAAGTAGCAGCAAAGGCTATGAAAATCACAGCAGATGATCTTAAATCTCAATCTTTAATAGATGATGTCATAGAAGAGCCTTTAAATGGAGCACATCGAAACAAAGAAGGCGCAGCTGTTGCTATAGCAAATTACGTTAAAAAATCTTTAGAAGAACTTGAAGGTATTGATAAAAGAGAACTTGTTTCTAATCGTATGAAAAAAATTCTTAAACTCGGATCTTATACTGAATATTCTTAAAAATATAAAAATTTATTATATTTTTTTTAATTTAATATTTAGATTTATATTTATTTCTTGATAAATATTTTTTAGCTTATATTGGTTAAAAAATATTTTTATAGACTTTCTTTAACTTTTTGTATTCAATAATTTGTTTTAAATTTTGTTTTATGCTGATTAAATATTATTAATAAATAATTTTTTATTTATTAAATTTTAAGCTAGTTCTCTTATAATTCAAAATTGATATTTAGTATCAATTTTATTTTAAAGGAAAAATTTTGAATAAAAAATTAAAAACCCCAATATTTGCAAGAAATAAATTTTTTATTTTTTCTTTATTCTTAAGCTCTTGTGTATATGCTCAAGAACAGTATAGGCTTAATGAAGCCGTTATAAGTGCAAGTGGATTTGAGCAAAGCATAGTAGATGCACCTGCATCTATATCTATAATTACAAAAGAAGAGTTAAGTCAAAAACCTGTTAAAGATATAGGTGAAGCTATTGCCGATATCCCAGGAGTTGATGTAACTATGAATAAAACTGGAACTTACGATTTTAGTATACGTGGTTTTAGCTCTAGTTATACTCTTGTATTAATTGATGGAAAAAGACAAAGCGTTGCAAACGGTTTTTACGATAATGGTTTTGGAGGAAGTGAATCTGGATACTTGCCTCCCTTATCAATGATTGAGCGTATAGAGGTGATTAGGGGTCCTGCTTCAACTCTTTATGGAAGTGATGCTGTTGGAGGTGTTATTAATATTATTACTAAAAAAAATCCCAATAAAACTGAAGCAAGCATTGAATTTAATACACTTTTACAAAATCACCCTAAGAAATATGGTAATGCAGGAGGGCTAAATTTTTATATAGCAACACCAATTATTGATAATAAATTTTCAGTTTCTACTAGATTTAAATATTATGATAAAAAAGATTCTGATTTAAAATGGCCAACTCCTGTATATCAAGGTTCATCTCAGAAACCATCTAATTATCAAATTGCCAGTCACTCTCCAGGATATTTTTCTAGTTTAGGTTTTGGCACTAGATTTAATTTAAATGTCAATGATAATAATGACGTATATTTAGATTTAGAACGCTATATTAATGAAATAAGTGTAAATTCTACTAGCGGCAGAGCGATAAAAAGTGAGAGAAGATTATTTAAAGACAATATAGTTTTAAATCATGATGGAATGTATGATTTGATTTCAACTAACTCCTATTTTCAGTATGGAAGCACAAAAGATATAGATTTGCATAGTCAAATTTTTGTAGTTGAAAGTAAAGCTGTTGTTCCATTTGAACTTAATAAATATGGTAATTTTGTTACAAGTTTTGGAGCAAGGTTGGATTATGAAATGCTTAAAAATGATTCTTCATCTGCTGGAACTGAAATTAAAGGAAAAAATTTAGATCAAACATTAGCTGCCTTGTATGCAGAGAATGAATATTTTATTAGCGATAATCTTATATTTACTACAGGGTTAAGATATAATTATAGCGATTTATTTAACTCACAATTTACTCCAAGAGTTTATTTGGTTTACAATTTAAATGACAATGCAACTTTAAAAGGAGGAGTATCAAAAGGCTATAAGATTCCTGCTGTAAAACAGCTTACAAATGGATATTATAATTATGGCAATGGAAGCGCTTCTTTTGGAAATCCTGATTTAAAACCTGAAGAAAGTATAAATTATGAACTTGGTATAGATTTTAAAATGTTTAATTTTGCACATTATTCTATAACTGCTTTTGTGACGGATTTTAAAAATCAAATTTCTAATGAAGAATTAGATGGAACTTTAAATGGTATAGATTGTAGTAATGGTATAACATGTACAAGACCTATAAATTTAGGAAAAACTAGAACAAATGGAATAGAATTTGCCTTTAATACTATATCTTATAATGGTTTTAGTATTAATTCTTCTTATACTTTCATGGATAATCGCTATAAAAATGGTAAAAAAAATATTTATGGTGGCAATAGGATAGAGAATTTACCAAGACATATAGCTATGATAAAATTAAATTACGAAAAAGGTAAATTGAATTCTTATATAAAAACAAGAGCAAGACTTGATACTATCAGTAAGCCAAAAGGGGGAAATAACAAGCCTTTGCCTTGGCAAAAATATAAACCTTTTTATATAGTTGATATTGGGTTAAATTATAAAGTAGATAAGCATAGCACTCTTAATTTTTCTATACAAAATCTTTTTGATAAAAACTTTTTTGATCCAGGTATTACCAGTTATGCAAATAATGGATTGCCAGGAGGATATGCAAATCGATATCAAGATTATACTGAAGGTAGAAGCTTTTGGATAAGTTATAAATACGATTTTTAAATTTATAAAAAATTAAATGATTTGAATTTATAATGAATATAATTCATAACTTAATAAAAGTTTTTAAAGGAATATTATGAATTTAAAAACATTAAAAGAAGAAAGATTTATTTCTTCGCCCTATATACAACCTAAAAGATATACTTATGAATATAAGGGAAAAAAATATTCTTGGGATTTTATTTGTGCTAAAGATAGCGTATCTATTTTGCTATATCATGTAGATTTGCAAAGTTTTGTTTTTGTTAAACAATTTAGAATTCCACTTTGGCACTATCAAACAAGTTTAAAAGAGTATAAAGAAAATAAAAATTTAGGATATACGATAGAGCTTTGTTCTGGGTTAATTGATAAAAATTTAAGCATAGAAGAAATTGCCAAGGAAGAATGTATAGAAGAGCTTGGTTTTCATCCTAAAAAATTAGAAAAGATTAATGAGTTTTATTCTGGTTTTGGTTCAGGGGTTAGCAAACAAAATCTTTATTTTGCAGAAATAAGTCAAAAAGATAAATTAAGTCAAGGTGGAGGCATAGACGCAGAAGAAATTGAAGCTGTTTATGTTAAAGTTGTGGATTTTGAGGAATTTACAAAAAATATTATCCGTAATTCTTTGCTCGATTATTCTTATTTTTGGTTTATGAAAGAAAAAGCCAAAGTATACAATTTAGCTTAAAATTAAGCTAAATTATTTTTTTGGCGTGATAGACTTGTTTCATTAAGCATTTCTTCAAAGATATCAAAAAGTTCTAAAGAAGCATTTTCTGCATTTTGACATTTTTCTGTAATTTTGTTTTGTATTACTTGAGTTGATGAGTCTTCAGTGTGAGCTATATTGATTGCAGAATTCATATTTTCGTGAACTTTTTGATGAGGTTCATTAATTTTTGAGAATATTTTACTATGTCCAAATCTTTCTTTTCCTGTGCTAGCTAACCATTTTCCTAAACGGCATGAGGTATGATTTGCTAGTTGATTTCCTGTTTTTTCAAAAATTTCTTTATAGCCATTGAGTTTAAAAGCAACGTGATCTAACTTAGCTAAAGAAATAAAAGCTTCAGAAGTTATATCTTTTGCATTGGCATTTGTTAAGTTGGATTCTTGAATCAATTCATTAAATTTATTTGAAAAATTTTGTATATAAGAATTAGAATCAGTAGAAACTTTTTCAACTTGTTCGCTTTGTGAATACATTTCATTGGCATTTTGTTTTAATAAATTGATATTCATTTCAACTTCTGCTGTAGCTTTTTGTGTCTTTTCTGCTAGTTTTCTAACTTCATCAGCAACAACGGCAAATCCACGTCCATATTCTCCTGCACGTGCAGCTTCTATTGCTGCATTTAATGCTAAAAGATTAGTTTGATCTGAAACGTCTTTAATTAAATTTATAACATTAGTGATTTCATCAACGCTTCTATGGAGAGTTCCAGCGGTATTACGAGATTTATTTGCTGATTCTATAATTTCTTCTAAAGAAGAAGTTATAGAATGAGTAATATGATCAAGTTCATCCATTTTACTAAGAGAATTTTGGGAGTATTGTGAGATGATTTCAGCTTTATTGACATTATCTAACATATTATTTTGAACAATGCTAATATTATTAAGAACTCCATTTAATAAGATTTTTAAAAGATCTGTTTTTAATTTTGACTCTAAGCTTTCTTGTTCAAGCGATGTAATTTTTGTTTTAAGATCCAAATTTTCATTTTCTAAATTTTTTATTTTTTCTTTATAGATTTTAACTTCTTCTTCAAGAAATTTAAGATCATTTTGGCTATTCTTTGAACTAAACATTATGACTCCTTTTTATAATTTGAAAGATATTCATTAAGTTGGTCTTTAAGTATTAATTTCTCTTTTTTAAGTTTTGAAATTTCTGTATTGCTTAAAAAGATTGTTCCATTTTCAGCATTTTTAATTTTTTCATCTAGTTGATTGTGTTGATCAAAAAGCTTATCAAAGTGAGCGTCTTTACCTTTTAATGATGATATTAAATCTCTAAATTCATGTAACATGGTTTTCCTTTGTTTTTGGTAAGTTTTAAGATTGTTTAATATTATATCTTAAATTAAGAGACTTAAACTTAAAAAAATATAAAATTTTATATATTAATATCGTAGATATTAAGGAGTAAAATCCTTAATATTATTTAGAGTTTTGTTTTTTAAGAGTTCTTAAAGTAGAAGCTGCAATTCTTATTTTTTTTGTAGTACCATCTTCTAGGGTTATACGAACTGTTCTAAGATTTGGTAAAAATCTTCTTTTTGTTTTATTGTTTGCATGACTAACATTATTACCTACCATAGGTCTTTTACCTGTAACTTGACAAATTCTTGACATTAGTTTTTCCTTAAGCTTGAGATTTATTTTAGCTATGTTTTTTCTATAATAAAAACAAAATTGTATCTAAATAAACTTAAAAATTCAAATTATTTATATTTTTTTAATATATAAAAGATAAAATTTTTCTTTGTCGTCTAAATTAAATTGAACATAAAATGAGGTTAAAATGTATGTAGCTCCTAGTATATTATCTGCCAATTTTTTAAGACTTGAGGAAGAGATTAAGGCGATAGAGCAGGCTGGAGCCGATCTTTTACATATTGATGTAATGGATGGATATTTTGTTCCAAATTTAACATTTGGTCCTTGTGTAATAGAAAAAATTTCAAGCATTACAAATGTTCCATTAGATGTACATTTAATGGTAAAAGATGTCATTAAATTTGTAGATTTTTTTATCCCTTTAAAGCCTAAATTTATTTCTTTTCATATAGAAGCAGAAAATCATCCAATAAGACTTTGTGAATACATAAGATCTCAAGGAATTCATCCTGCTATTGTTTTAAATCCTCATACACCTATAGACTCTATAAAACATATGTTAGAATTTGTTGATATGATTCTTTTAATGAGTGTTAACCCAGGATTTGGTGGGCAAAAGTTTTTGCCATTAATATATGAAAAAATTAGAGAATTAAGAGAGTTGATTGATAGGAAAAATGCAAAGGTTTTTATAGAGGTAGATGGGGGTATTAATGGTTTAAATGCCAGTGAGTTGGAAGCTAGTGGAGCTGATATATTGGTTGCAGGAAATCATATTTTTTCTTCTAATGATTATGCAAGTGCTATTAAATCATTAAAGCTTGAATTTTGAATTTACAACAAATTGATTTAATTATTACTAAACTTATAAGACAAAGTAGATCTTATGAATGGGTGATTAACGAATTTTCTATGATTGATGAGCTAAAGGATTTAAATCTAGATTTGAGGCTTTTAGAATTTATGGGTATTTCGTTTAATTTAAATAAAGATAATACTCTTACCTTAAAATCAAGAACTAAAAATTTTAAAGAAGAAATATTTTGTATAGTTGATATAGAAAGCACAGGTGGTATTAAGAATGGAAATATTTTAGAAATAGGTGCTGTAAAAATTCAAAATTTTAAAGAAATCGATCGTTTTTGTTCTTTGATTAAGGTTGAAGAAATTCCTGATAAAATTACCGAGCTAACTGGTATTAATATAGATATGGTAAAAAATGCTCCTGCTCTTGATATTGTTTTAAAACAATTTAGAACCTTTTTAAAAGACAGTATTTTTGTGGCACATAATGTTAGATTTGATTATAGTTTTATTTCTAAAGCTTTAAATAATTGTAATTTAGGAATTTTACTTAACCGTCGTATTTGTACTATAGAATTTGCTCAATGTTGTATAGATAGTCCAAGATATAAACTTGAAACACTTAAAGAAGTTTTAGGTATACAAAATATACATCATAGAGCATTAAATGATGCCCTAGCTGCAGCTGAAATTTTTAAATATTGTCTTAGCAAACTTCCTTATCATATTAAAACTACAGAGGAGCTTATCAGTTTTATTAGAACTTCTCGTTCAAAAACAAATAATAAGAGTTTACAAAATAGTCCAAAGACGAAAGAAAATGGGTAGTCAATTTTTAAAAGATTATATCAAGGATTTGCAAAGTAAATTTTAACAGGAAAACTTACAGCTATATCTTTATCATCTGCTTTTAATGTAAGAGGGTAATCTATTTGAATTAGGTTTTTATATTGTTTTAAATGATCTATAAAATTATACAAAATTCTAGGATTTTTGATATTTGTCTGTATTAGTAGGTGTTCTTTTAAATAAGGAATTGATTGATTTGTATCTAAAGACTTTATTTTTACATTTTGAAAGTAGTTTTTTGTAAAATTTACAAAATTTTGAACATCAAATTGACGTTTAAATTGTTCCAAGCTTATATTATTTTCTTTGCGTAAAAGATTTAATTTATCTTCACTTGCTTTGAGTTCTTTATTGGTTGAGGCAAGTGATGAATTTTGAATATTTTCTTTTGCAACGATTTCTTTATATTCTTTAAGTATAGGCAAAAGTAAAAATAAAATTAAGCCAGTACATATTGTTATAAAACTAAAAGAATAGATAAGAAGTTTTAAAACATCTATTTCTTCAAAACTTTTATCTTTCATTGTTATTTCCTATTTTTGTATTAATACTTATAAAACGATACCATCCATTATTGAGTTTATAATAGTTAGTATGACTTTCATCAAAAACACTTTTTAGCGGAGTTTCTAAAAGTAAAATAAACATTTCTTTTGTTGGAGTAATGCCTGAGAGTTTTAGTGAATATTTATTTTGTTCTAAATTATCCAAAGTAATTGCATTTGTTTGAATAACCATATCTAAAATATTTTTAAGACTTTCCTTTATATACTGGTTTTGTGTATAAAAATTATTTGCCATATAGCTTTGGTTGAGTAAAATTTTATATAAATCTTCGTTTTTTGAAATTTGATTTTCTTTAAGTATTATTTCTTGTTTTTTGTTTTCTATGGAATTAGAAATAAAGCTTACTTTAAATAAATAAATAAAATAAATAAATAAAATAAATGAGATTCCAAATATAAATAAAGCAAACCATGTTTTATCAAAAAGTGTCCAAATAGGTTTTTTTCTAGGTTGTATAAAACTATATTTCATAAGAGTTAAGTTCCTCTTGCATTAAAGTTATCATCCAGTTTAGAGTATCAATTTTTTCAAATTTTGGTTCTAAAAAGATTTCATTTTCTATTACTTCAAAAGTAGTAAGAGAAAATTCCTTATCGCTAAAAAATACTAGCTCATCAATGAAATTATTGGAGTATTTATCATCATTATAAAATTTTTGAATGCTTGAAAAAATATAATTACAAATTTCCATGTCATGGCTAAAGCTATTTAATTCTTTAAAATCGATATCATTTTGTAATACACTTTCTTTATTTTCGCTATCCAAAAACTCAGAATTTTCTTGCATATCAAGCTCTTCTTTTTCTTTAGAAAATAATAACTCATTATCTAAAGAGTCAGATTGTTCTTCAATATTGCCCTGAGTAGTATTTTTTTCAAATACTTTATAATCTCCAAATAAAATATCCTTTCCCTTACATATCATTAAAGTTAAAAAATTATCATAATTATGTATATATAAAATCGTTTTTTCTAAGCTTAAGTTCCTTTTTGAGATATGATAATATAGTAAAGCAAAAGGTGAATATAAAAAATCAATTCCACTATATTCTTCAAAAAGTTCATTAAAATATTCTATATGTTCAGTAGCAATATAAATTTGTGCATTATTTAAAGGTAAATATTTTACACTCATTTTGCCTATATTAAATTTTTCAAGATTATTGGTATTTAAATCAGGAATTAATCCTTGCTCTTGATTATTTAAAAATAATCCTATATAGTATATAAGATATTTTTTGCTTAATTTTTTTATATGTTCTAGAAGTTTTTTTTCGTCATTAAAAGTTTTTTCTTGGGTGCTAATTAAATTTTTATTTCGATAAATTTTTGCTTTAAAGATTTGTTCATTTTCTTTTATAAGAATAGCAATAAAAATCTGTGGAAGATATTTTTTTAAAAAAAACATTAATAAACCTTGAAACTATCCATATTGTATATTTTTTCAAATTCTTTTTTTAAAAAAATTTTCGCTTGGCTTTTTGATAAATCTGAAATATCTAAAGGATCAGAAAGTCTATAAATAATTTTACTAAAAGGTTTTGGTAAAATCATTTGGTCCCAACTTGAAAATTTCCAAAAACGATTTGTTTCATAATTTAAAATTCTTATTTTAACATTTTTCTTTTGTGCAATTAAAATCGCCCCATCTGAAATACTATGAACGGGTCCTCTTGGACCATCTGGGGTAATAACTATATCGTCATTTTGATCTAAAACTTTAAAAGCTGATTTTAATGCAGTTCTAGCACCTTTAAAAGTGCTACCTCTAATGGAGTGAAGACCATAAAATGAAATAATTTTTGCAATTTTTTCTCCATCTTTGTGTAAAGAAATCATTACATAAGCTCTTTTATTTTTAAATCTAAAATGTCTAAAAGCAAAAGGCATTAATGCTAATCGTCCGTGCCAAAATAAAATAACACAAGGTTTTTCATCTACCTTTTTTCCTTTATATTCTTTAGAACAAGTTAAGAAAATAAACCATTGTAATAAAAATATTATTCTAGTTAAAAAAAATTCTTTAAATAATTTCCCCATGAAGCACCATGCGTTTAACATCTGTAATCTTTACACGTTTTAATTTTCCTAAGAATTCTTCACTTCCTTGAATTTGAACTAAAAAATTATTATCCGTTCTACCAGCAACAGCTCCATCGGCCCTTAGCTCCTCAAATAAAACTTTTACTTCTTTGTTTTTTTGTTTAAGAACAATTTCATCTAATATTTCATTATGTCTATTTTGCAAAGTTGTAAGTCTAGAAGAAGCGATATCTTCAGGAATTTGATTTGGCATTGAAGCAGCTTTAGTAAGAGGTCTTTTAGAATATTTAAAAGAAAAAAGTTGCTCAAAACGCACTTGTTCTAAAACATCCATAGTTTCTTCAAAATCTTTATCGCTTTCGCCAGGGAATGCTACAATGATGTCTGTAGATATGCTAACATCAGGACAAAGTTCTCTGATTTTAAAAGCTCTATTTAAATACCACTTTTTATCGTATCCTCTTTTCATGGCTTTTAAAATATTATCAGAACCGCTTTGTAATGGCATATGAATGGATTTGCAAATTTTAGGATTATTAGCAAAAACTTGTAAAAACTTATCATCCATATGTAAAGGATGAGGGCTAGTAAAACGAATACGTTCTAAGCCTTCAATAGTGCTAAGCTCTTCTAAAAGATCTGAAAAATCTATTTTTTTATGATTATTGCGGAATTTTTTACCATAATTATTTACATTTTGTCCAAGTAAAAATACTTCTTTTGCCCCTTTTTGAACTGCCTTTAAGGTTTCTTTAAAAATGATATCAAATGGAATTGAAATTTCATCTCCGCGCGTATAAGGAACTATGCAATAAGTGCAATGCTTGTCACAACCTATAGAAATATTAATATAAGTTTTATAAGGATTATTTCTAAAATCAGCAAAAGTAAATTCACTTTCATCATAGTCAATATCTGTTCCTATGAATTTAGGAGTTTTGACAGCTTTTGTGATTTTTGAAACATTTCTTGCTCCTAAAACAAAATCCACATAAGGAGCTCTTTTGAAAATCTCATCCCCTAAATGTGAAGCAGTGCAACCACAAACTCCTATTTTGGCACCATTTTTTTTGATTTTTTCAAAAGCTCCAATTTCAGAAAACAATTTGTGAACAGGTTTTTCTCTTACAGAGCATGTATTAATAAGTATAAGGTCTGCTTCTTTAATGTCTTCAGTTAAGGTGTAATTTTCTTTTTGAGAGAGTTCAGCAACTATATGTTCTGAATCTCTTACATTCATAGCGCAACCTAAAGTTTGAATAAATAATTTTTTTTCACTCAAAGAATGTGTACCTCATACATAAAATCTGATTCATCAAGCCCATATTTAATAGTTCTATGATAAACGCTAAAGCCTTTTTTTTCAAAATATTCTACAAGAGAAATTAATTGTTTATGAGAGTTGTCTTTATCAAAGTAAAAAAATTTTTGCCCTTCTTTTGTTACAGCTTCTTCGATTTTTTCTAAAGTAATAGTTTTTGGTTTTTCGTTGATTGAATTTCTTGCTAATTTTATTTCCATAGTTTTTCCTTAACTTCTTTTAAATTTATTATTATATCAATTTTACTTTTAATTAAACTTATTAAAGATATAATTTTTATCTTCTTTAAGCAAATTAATGAAAATTTCCCAAAAAAGGCAATATAGAAATGGAAAAAATTACAGATATTATAGAATCTATTGCTAATGAAAAAAATTTAGATCTAGAAAGTGTTAAAGATAAAGTAATTGTTGCATTAATTAATACAGCTAAAAAAGTTTATGGACAAGAATATGATTTTTTTGTTGATAATAAAAGCTTGAAACTTTATCAAAAAATTACTGTTATAGCAGATAATGATGAAAGATTAGACGAAAATAATGAAAGTTTTATTGCTCTAAGTAAAGCTAGAAAAGAAGCTGGAGAAGTTGAGGTTGGAGATGAGCTTACTTATGAGTGCTCTTTAGAAAATTTAGGAAGAACAGCAGTTAATATTTTACATAAAGAACTTGAATATCATATCCAAAAGCTTTTAGAACAAACTATTTTTGATAAATATAAAAATAAAGTAGGTCAAATAGTATTTGGGAATGTCGTGCGTATAGATAGTGAAGAAAATACTTATATAGAAATTGATGAATTAAGAGCTTTTTTACCGAGAAAAAATCGTATTAAAGGGGAAAAATTTAAAATAGGAGATGTTGTTAAAGCTGTAATACGTCGTGTTTATATCGATAAAGGTATTAAAATAGAACTTTCTAGGACAAGTCCTAAATTTTTAGAACGTTTGCTTGAATCTGAAGTTCCTGAGATTAAAGATGGTTATGTTAGTATACAAAATTGTGCAAGAATTCCAGGAGAAAGAGCAAAAGTTGTTTTAACAACTAATATGAGCAATATTGATCCAGTAGGAGCTACTGTTGGCGTTAAAGGAGTAAGGATTAACGCTGTAAGCAAAGAGCTCCATAATGAAAATATTGATTGTATAGAATACTCAAATGAAATTGAAATTCTAATAGCAAGAGCTCTAGCACCTGCTATTATTAGTTCTGTTAAGATTAAAGATCAAAAAGCTATTGTGAGTTTAAACAATGATCAAAAAAGCAAGGCTATAGGAAGGAATGGAATTAATATTCGCCTTGTTTCTATGTTGAGTTCTTGCGAAATAGAGCTTAATGTTCTTGATTCTAAAAATAATGAGAGTGCAGCAGAGGCCTTTAAAAATTTAGAAAATTTATTTAAAAATGTATAATCAAGCTATTATTTAGCTTGATTTGCTTGATCAATAGTTGCAAAAAGTTTGTTTAAAATAGTTTCTTCATTCTTTTTGTATTGATCTTCTCTCATTTTTTGCCATGCGTAAGCACTAAAGTTGTTTTTAACGCTAGAAAGATCAATGTCTTGATTTTTCATTACTTCTTTTTCTTCTTTTGCATCAGTTTTTTCTTTATTTTTAATTTCATTTAAACTGGCTTGAAATTCATCGCTTGAAAATTTTTTTTCTTTGACTTTGCTAAAAAACAAAGAATTATTTTGATTTGGATTTATAATCATAGTCTATCCTTTAGCTAATTTTATATAATACAAGCAATTATCATTCCGTATTATTTTTTTCTTTTAATTTGCTCAAAAGAAAATTTATCCTTAGCAAGAAAAAGACTTAAAATTAATGCAGGTAAAACAAATAAGGCGCAAAATAATGCATTAAATTCTATTCCTAGATAACTTAAAACAATACCCCCTATAAAAGATGCTAAAGCAATTCCAACATTAAAAGCAGCCTCATTGATACTAACTGAACTATCAATAGTTTTAAAAGTGTGTCTTTTAGCTTTAATGATACTTAAAATTTTTAAAGCACTAATACTTGAGCATGCAAAAAAACCAATTAAAGCAATATTTATAATGATTAAAATTTTAGAATTCATTGTAAAAAATACACTTAAAAATATCAAAATTTGAATACTTAGTATAATTCTTAAAGAACGAATTGCTCCAATTTGACTAACTATTTTTCCTCCCCATAAATTCCCTAAAATTGCACAAATTCCATACAAAAGTAAAATATAAGCACTATCTTGAATTTCAAAACCACTTTTTTCTAATAAAAGTTTTTGCAAGTAAGTATAAAGGATAAATTGGGCTCCACAAGTACAAATAGTAATAACATAGGTTTTTATTAAGTTGATATGAGAAAAAGCTGGGATAAGGTTTTTAAAACTCATTTTATTAGGACTGAGATTTTTAGGCATCATTTGTAAAATTCCTATAAATGCTAAGATGCTAATTATAAAAATCAATAAAAAAACAAATTTAAAGCCAAAATAATGGCTAATAAAAGTTCCAAGTGGAACGCCGCTTATTAAAGATATAGTTAATCCACTCACCATAATAGCAAGAGCTTGACTTTTTTTATGATCTGGAGTTATTACGCTAATGGTTAGCGTAGCTATAACAAAAAATACTCCATGTTGAGTTCCTGCTATAAATCTTGCAAAAGCACTTAAATAAAAATTTGTACTAAAAAAGATAGTTAAATTGGCAAAAGCAAAAACAGCTATATTAATTAAAAGTTGTATATGTCGTTTATAAAAACTTAATATTATACTAATTAAAGGAGCGCCAATTACAACTCCTAATGCATAAAGAGTTGTAAGATAACCAGCACTTTTTGCATCAATATTAAAATAATTTTGAACATCAATTAAAACTCCAGCCATAACAAATTCTGTAACCCCCATGCAAAAGGCACTTAAGGCAAGAGCAAAAATAGCTTTTTTATAATTTTCCATTTTTATCATTCTTTATATGGTTTAAATATAGGGCAAATTTAATTGCTTCTTTGTAACTTTTAATTTTTGCTTTATGTTTATAGGCTATATCAAAAGCAGTTCCATGATCAACACTAGTGCGTATAATGGGTAAATTTAAACTTATATTAATACTTTGATCAAAATATAAAGCTTTAAGCGGAGCAAGACCTAAATCGTGATACATAGCTATAAGTCTGTTGCAAGATTTTAAAGAATTTTTAGTAAAAGCGGTATCGGCTACTAAAACTTGCGGTAAGTAAAAAAGATGAGTATTAAATTGAAGTAATTCTTGTTTTAAAATCTCATTTTTTAAAGCATTTTGAAGCAGAGTTTTTTCTGTAATATTAAATTTCTTTAATAAAATATTTTTTTGTTTAATGCCAGCTTTTGAAAAATTTAAATAAGCATTGCTAAATTCAATGGCTTTATTTATAATCTCTTCTTCTTTTCCGCCTATAACGCCGTAATCACCAGCGTGTGGATTAAATCCTAAAACCCCAATTTTTTTAAAATGTGTTTGTTTATAAAAGTTGATAAAAAAATTAACTAAAGATTTAAATTGAATTTTTTTACTGACTTCTTTTAAGGGGATATGATCGCTAAAAAGTCCTACAAAAAGTTTAGAACATCCAAGCATCATAATGGCTTCTTTTTTGTAGAAAAATCTTAAAGCTTCTGTATGTCCTCTAAAAGGTATATGTGCAAGTTGCCAAGCTTTTTTATGAATAGGAAGAGTGATTAGAGCTTTTGCATATTTTGCCTTTACAAAATAATTAGCCGCTTGAAAACTTAAATAAGAGTAAAGTCCACTTTTAGCATCAATTTTGCCGACGTTAATATCAAAATTTGAATCTACATCTGCATAAAGTGCACTTTTAAAGCAAAAAATTTTATAATGCTTATTTTCTTCTTTGAGAAAAAATTCTTCTTTACTATCTTTTTCAAAAATGACTAAATTATAATTATCAATAGTTAAATTTAAAATTTTTAAAGCTTGTGAGAGTAGATTAGGATGGATAAAATAATAAGGCGTGCAAATTTTTGAAATGGCATTATGAGCTTTGATTAGAATTTCGCAAGAAATTCCATTGATATCGCCTATGCTTATGGCAAGCTTATTCATTGATTAAAGCTTTCATTTCCAAGATAGCTTCTTTAAGACCTACAAAAACAGATCTTGCGATAATGCTTTGACCTATATTTAATTCATCTATAGCTTTAATTTTTGCTATTTTTTGGACATTTTTATAATTAAGCCCATGTCCTGCAGCAACTTTTAAACCAAATTCTTTAGCTTTTAAAGCACAAAGATTAATAGAATTTAATTCTTCTTCTAATTTTTGTTCTAGAATTTTGGAATTTAAATCAAGTTCTTTAATTTTATATGGAGTTTTTAAAATATTACTAAAAATAGCATTATATAAATTAGCATATAATCCTGTATGAAGCTCTATAAAATCAACTTTTAGTGAAGAAGCTTTTTGGATATTTTCTAAATTTGGATCTATAAATAAAGAAATTTCAATATCTGCTTGTTTTAATTTTTTTATACTAGAGTTTAAATTTTCATGATCTAAATAAAGCCCACCTTCTGTTGTAAGCTCCTCTCTTTTTTCTGGAACTAAGGTAACACGCTTTGGTTTTAAAGTGCAAGCAAGATCAAGAATTTCATTATCTAGTGCACATTCTAAATTGATAGGATTTTTACAATGTTTGATTAAATCTTTTAAATCTCTTTCATTAGTGTGGCGTCTATCTTCTCTTACGTGAATAGTAATTTGATCACAAAAATGACAAGCAAATAAAGCTGCCTCTAAAAGATTTGGATCATTTACTTTTCTAGCTTCTCTTAAAACAGCTATATGGTCAATATTTACCCCTAAAAGCATGATATTCCTCCATTTTTTTAATTATATCCCATTTAAGCTTTTTGAATTTCAAAAAAATGAAATTTATCATTAAAATGAAAAAAAAGATATTTAGCTTGTTGTAAAAAATTTTCATAACTTTTAATATTTTTATCTTGAGTATATTTTAATAATTTTTCAAAACCAAAATGTAATAGGGCTTCTTTTTGCTTTTCAAAAGAAAGAATTTTAAAATTATAAAAATCACAAAGCTGATATAAATGTGTGAAATTAACATCATAAGTAAGATCACTTTGTCCAAAAAAATCTTGCAACTTACTTGTAAAAGGATTAAAAATTTTATGATTTTGATAAATTCTTAAACTTAAAGAATTTGGATTTAATACCCCATAATCAAATCCAGCAAGAATAAATTTTTTGCAAGCTTTATTCAAGTCTTTAAAAAAGTCTTCTAAAGCAAAGCTTAATTCACCTTTTAAAAGTTTTAATTCTTGACATTTTGATTTAGTATAATCATCCATAGCTAAAAAATGAATTTCAAAATTCTCTATAAAGGCCATTTTATCTTCATTTATTAATTCGCAAGAAAAACTATCAAAAAGCTCATTACAAAAGATAAAGGCATTTTCAAATTCGCATTCTTTTAAGGAATTTTTGTGGTGAAAATCTATATTTTGTAATGTATGTTTTTGTAAATTTTGTAATTTTGAATGTGGTTCTATAATGTAAAATTCTATTTCTTTAAAAAGCTCTGGTCTAAATTCAAGCAAAGCGCTTAAAAAATCTTTACTTAAATATCCTTCGTTTGCTCCTATTTCTACAACTTGCAAAGGAGGAGTTAAAATTTTTTTATCAATTAAATCTAAGAAATGTTGAGCTATTAAGGTTCCAAAAAGATTTCCCACGCTAACGGCAGTAAAAAAATCTCCTTCTTTGCCTATTTTAGTAACTTTTTTATAATAGTTTTGATGAAGCCAATTTTCAAAAAATTCACTAAATTTTTTCATTGCCAAATAAAGCGTTATATTTTTGTATGAAATCAATAGGATCAACTTGTTTTTGATTGACAATGATTCCAAAATGCAAATGAGGTCCATTTACTCTTCCGCTATCCCCACTTAATCCTATGATTTGTCCTTTTTCAATTTTATCTCCAGTTTTTACTAGAATTTTTGAAAGATGATAGTACTGTGAATATACTCCATATCCATGATCAATGATAATAGAATTTCCGGCATAATAACGATTTTTAGCAAGTTTTACTATGCCTGAATTTGCAGCTTTTATTTTTGTCCCTATTTTTGCTCTAAAATCAGTACCGCTATGATAGGAAGCTAATTTATCATTAAAAATTCTTGCCTTACCAAAAGAGCTTGTAATAAAAGAATCAAGCGGTTTTTGGAAATTTGTTTTTATAAGAGTATTTGGAGTATAGTTAGCATAAATTAAAGAAGCTTCTTTAAACTCATTAGCAATTTGTTTTTGCTTTTCCTTGGAAGGAAAAACTTTATTTGGTGCAACTTGTATAAATTCTTTTTTATAAGCCCCTTCTAGAGAATTTATAGTATATATTTGCTCTTTATTGGTATAAATTGCTTTAATAATATTTTTTTTAGTTGGATTTTTATAGGGGAGTGAAAATATTGTTACAACTTTATTTTTATTATTTGGATGAATGAAAAAATTAATTTTTTTATCATTTAGTGTAATTTTTTGTAAGTCTTTTTTATCAAATTCTAAAAATAAAGCTTGTCCTTTGATGAGATCAATATTTTGTTCTGCAAAAAGAAACTGCAAAAAGAATAAAAAAATAAATATTTTTTTCATAAGCTTACTTCTTTAATATCTGCAATTTTTAGAAATTCACTATAAATTTGATACACAAGTGCTTGACGATTATTCTTTATTTTTTCATCATCGACATTGATCATTACTTTATCAAAAAAGTTATCAATCAAAGGTTTTAGAGCAAATAAGCTATCTAATTTTTCTTCTACATCATTAAAATTTAAAGTTTGTAAAAATGCCTCATAAAGCTTATTTTCTTCTTCTTGTGTAAAAAGTGTTTTTTCTAATGGATATTTCGGTTTTGAAGCTATATTGGCAAGACGTTTAAAAGTGCTAAAATTTTCACTAAAATTTTCTTTTTGGCTAATTTTGATTAAGGCTTTAATAGCATTGTTAATATAAATAATATTAGTGTTTTTAGAACTTAATACAGCTTTGATAAAAGAAGCATTAACTTCATAAAAAGTATAAAGTCTTTCAAAAATAAAATCCTTTAAAATTTGTATATCAAATTCTTTGTAATTTTTGCAAATTTTTGAAAATAAATCATCAAGATCTAAATCTTTTTTTGTATTTAGGATTATTTTTAAAACTCCACTTGCAGCACGTCTTAATGCATAAGGATCTTTACTCCCGTTTGGAAGCTTTCCTATAGAAAATAGCCCTAAAAGAGTATCAAGTTTATTTGCTAAAGATACTATACTAGAAAATTCATTGCTTGGAAGTTTGGAATTTTCTCCATCAGGTAAATATTGTTCTTTAATGGCTAAGCAAATTGCTTCATTAAATCCCATAGCTTTAGCATAATAAGAACCCATAATACCTTGTAAATTTGTAAATTCATAAACCATTTGAGAATTAAGATCGGCTTTTGAGTATTTTATAGCTGTTTTAATATCTTTGGTATTTGGATTATTATAAATCTCACATAAAATTTCTGCTATATATTCTTCTCTTAAGCTTTTATCTTTCATCGAGCCTAAATTTTCAAGATAGGTGATATAAGAAAGTTTATCTGGATTTAAACCAGTTTTTAAATCATTTTTCCAAAAGAACATAGCATCACTCAATCTTGCGCGTAAAACTCTTTCATTACCTTCTATAATTTGCGTATAATCTTTGCAAACTGAATTACTTACAACTATAAAATGATTACTAAGTTCTTCATTTTTAAAGACGGCAAAATAACGTTGATTTTCTCTCATTGAAGTGATAATAACTTCTTTAGGAATTTCAAGATAATTTTTGTCAAAACTTCCTAATAAAGCACTAGGATACTCAGTAATAGCAATGACTTCATTAAGCAATTCATCATCTTGTGCGATATTGATAAAATGCTTTTGTTCTAAGGCTTTAAATTCATTAAGAATTTTTTCTTTTCTTTTTTCTGGATCTAAAATAATATAGTTTTGTTCTAAAATTTCAAAATAAGCTTGTATGCTATTAAAACTTAATAAATCATAACTAACACTTCTATGAACAAAAGTTTTATTTGAACTTTTAACTCCATAAAGCTCAAATTCAAGCACTTTACTATCCAAAAGACAAACCATAGATCTTATAGCCCTAATAAATTCAAAAGTATATTCTCCCCATCTCATACTTTTGCCAAAATTAAGACTTTTTAGAAAATTTTCTATCATCAAAGGCAAGATTTCTTGACTTTTTTGTCCTTGTATATATTTTTTATAATACAAAACTTCTTTTCCTTTGATTTCTTTAAATTCAAGCTCTTCTTCGCTTATACCTGCTTTTTGTAAAAAACTAAGTCCAGCATTGCTTAATTTTCCATCTTTATAAGCTATATTTTTAGGAGCTCCTATAAATTCCACAAAAGAATCGTCTTGTCTTTCTTTAAAATTTTGATGAAAAAATACTAATCTTCTTGGAGTATAATAAAATTTAAATTCGCTTTCTAATTTATAATTTTTTAAGATCTCAATCCATTTTTTTTCTATATTTGGAAGTTCTTTTAGTAAAGGTAGAGCTGGTAATTCTTCAACTCCAATTTCTATTAATAAATTTTTATTCATTGTTAACTCTTTATAAATTAATTTTAATTTTATCTTTTTTTATTTGAAAAACTTATAAATAATTTTCTAACAAAGCTTTTAATTCTAAAGCATTACTGAATTCATCTTTTAAAATTTCTTTTTCATACCACTTTGCATTAAAATAAATAACATTAGCATTTTTTGCACATTCTTTATCTTTTAAGCTATCTCCTATAAAAATACTTGTTGAAAAAGGCGCTTCTGCTTTTATAAGATTTAACATCATAGGATCTGGTTTTGGATTGATCCCTAAACTTACTCCTAAAATTTTACTAAAAAATTTTATAATATTATGTTTTTTTAAGATATCACTTAAAGAGCTTTGAGGAGCGTTTGTTGCAATAGCTAAATAGCAGGATTTATTTTTTAAAAATTCTAAAATTTCATAAACCCCTTCATATAAATTAGCACTTTGCTCATAGTGTTTTAAAAAATATTTTTCAAAGCCTTCTTTGAAATTAGGGTGATTTGCATCATCGATATTATACAGCTCTTTGCTCCAGTTGATTCCTGGTGTATTGATGATTTTATAAATTAGTTCTTTAGAAAGAGGGCTTAGATTAAGATCTTTTCTGATCTCATTTACCGCAGCACTTATAGCGCTTGCACTATCAATTAGCGTCCCATCCATATCAAAAATAACATTGATCACATATACTCCTTTAAATAATTTTTATATTTATCTTTTTTATAATTTTGATTTTTTTTAAGCTTTTCTATAAAATGAACTTGTTTTAAAAGATCATTTTGTTCCATAGAAAAATTTAAACATGTATTGGCAAAATTTTCCAAATTTTTAATGTAGTTGGAATTTATAAAAACAAAGGGATCCTTTTTAAGAATTTTGGCATTTTTTAAAACTTTTTCTCTAAATTTTTCTAAGTCAAAATTTTCTTTTTTTAAAGAAAGACTTGCTTCATTAAAAAATTTTTCTAAATTTCTTATATATTTAATTCTTATTTTTTTTTCTTCATTTTTAGTCAAAATTATCCTTTAAATATTTTTTTGAATACGACATTCTATAGCTTGTTGAACTAAATTTCTAGCTAAAACTTTTTCTGATTTAATGATGTGTATATTTTTATTAGTTTCTGAGAAAATAAATTTTTCTAAATTTCCATTGATGTGAATAATAATATCAATAGGCTTTGAAAAACTTGTTAAAATTTGACAAAGCATTTCTAATTTATTTTCATTGCTAATGGTAATAACTACAACAGCACATTCTTCTATATTGGCAATTTTTAAGGTTTCTTTTTGGGCCACATTTGCAAAATGAACATTTTCGCCACGACTTAAACCAAGTTCTACTAGATTAAGATCGTTTTCCAAGGCTATATAGGGGATACCTGTACGTTTTATTTTTTGCACAACTTCTTGTCCTAAATGTCCATATCCAAAAATAACTAAATGATTTTTAAGTTCTGATTTATCTTGGATATAAGGGTTTGAATTTGAATTTAATGTTATATCTTCTACTATATTTGTAATTTTTCGAATATTGTTTAAAATAAAAGGCGTTAATATCATTGTGATAATAGAAGTTACAATAAGAATTTGCGCAATTTTAATATCAAGCATTTCTTTAGCCTGTAAAAGTGAAAAAATTGCTAAAGCAAATTCTCCTATTTGGCAGATGCTAAAAGCAGTTTTTAAGGCTATGCTTTTCTTGGTGTATAGAAATAAAAAACCAAAAACAATTATAAATTTAAAGATTAAAACCAAGAGAATAAGAGATAATATAATTAGCCAGTTTTCAAAAACAATGTTAAATTGAATTTGCATTCCCATTGTTATAAAAAATAATCCTAAAAGTAAATCTCTAAAAGGAATTAAATCTGCTTCAATTTTATGTTTATATTTGGTTTCTGCTATAAGAACTCCGGCCATAAAAGCACCAAGTGAATAGGAAAAACCAAAATTATTTGCCAAGAAACTTGCTCCAATAACTATAAAAAGTATAGTTACTATAAAAGTTTCTTGAGAAGAGGTATATATAACAAAACGAAAAATTCTATCGACTAAATATTTGCTTATTAAATAAAGTAAAGTAAGTAAAAGAATAGCACTGATAAAAATAGTTAAAACTAGTTGTGATATATTTGTGTTTTGAGAAGAAAATATTTCAACAATTAAAAGCAAAGGAATTACCGCTATATCTTGAAAAAGTAAAATTCCAAGTGCTTTTTTTCCGTAAGCTTCATTAATATCTGCATTATCATTTAAAATTTTTAAAACAATGGCCGTAGAAGAAAGAGCCAAGGTAAAACCTACAATCATAGCTATTTCATTTTTAAGCCCTAAAAGAAATATAACTATAAAACTACAAATAAGTCCGCAAGTAAGCATTTGTAAACTACCGTTTAAAAATACTTCTTGTCTCATTGCTAAAAGATGTTTAAAAGAAAATTCAAGTCCTATAGTAAACATTAAAAAAACAATACCAAATTCAGCAATGTCACTTAACTCATGACTTCCATTAAAATGATAAATTTGACTAATGATAATTCCAGTAACAATATAAGCTATTATTGTAGGAATTTCAAATTTTTTAAAAATAACATTTAAAATAATAACACTAGAAGCAGCAATTAAAAAAATTTGTAAGAAATTTTCCATTATTTTTTCTCATAGAAAATCAAATCAAAACTGCTTTGATGCTTTATAACAGCTTTTGATTTACCTCCATTTTCTTTTTTGCTTAATTCTAAGCGTAACTCATTGATTAAACTTTCAAACTCTTGAATTTGATTTTTAAGTTTTAAAATAACATCAACACCTGCTAAATTAATACCCATATCTCTTGTAAGTCTTAATATAAGTTTGATGCGATCGATATCTCTTTGAGAATAGAGTCTGATTTTTCCATCTGTCCTGCTTGGTTCAATCAAACCTTCTCTTTCGTATTGTCTTAAGGTTTGAGGATGTATACTAAGAACTTTGGCAACAACGCTTATTAAATAAACTGGTTCATCATAATTGTGTTCCATATTAATCCTTTAATTTTTCTTTTAAAAGTGTAATTAAATTTTCATCTAAATCATCAGTATTTGGTAAAATAATATTTAAAATTAAATACATATCTCCATAAATCTTTGTTTTTCTATTTTGTATTCCATAACCTTTAAGACGAATTTTTTGACCATTTTTAGAATTAGCAGGGATACTAAAGCTTACTTCTTTTTTTGGAGTTTGTATATTAACTTTTCCTCCAAATAAAGCTGTTTTAAGACTGATGTCAAATTTTCTTATAAGATCATCTTCGTCTCTTTCATAGATGGGACTTTTTTCTAAATTTACTTTAATAATCAAATCCCCAGTTTTTAATCCTCTTTGTTTACCTTTGCCTCTAACTCTTAATTTTTCTCCATCTTTTATACCGTGAGGAATTTTAATTTTAATATTTTCTCCATTGTGGTTGATACTATATTCTCCTCCTAAAATACCTGTTTCAAACGGAATATTAATACTAGTATTAGTATCTAAATCTTCTTCAAAATCTCCAAATCCACTAAAGTCACTACCAAATCCTCGTGAATTAAAACCTTTAAATCCACCCCTTTGACTTCTATTAAAGAGATCATTGATAATATCATTGATATCAAATCCGTTATTATTGCGTGAAAAGTCTTGAAAACTTTGTCCACCAAATATACTATCTCCATATTGATCATATTGTGCTCTTTTTTTCTCATCGCTTAAAATTTCATATGCAGCATTAATTTCTTTAAATTTTTCTTCAGCACCTTTTTCTTTATTGATATCAGGATGATATTTTCTTGCTAAGCGACGATAAGCTTTTTTTATCTCATCACTACTTGCGTTTTTTGATACGCCTAAAGTTTCATATAAACTATTCATAATTTTCCTTAGATATTTTTAAACTAAAAAATTAAACTGTATTTTTAATAAAAAATTATATCATAAACTTTAGTCTTAGTCAATCAAGTTTTATAAATTTTTATACTCAAGCTTTTATTTACAAATTAGTAAATTTTTGAATTTATACTTATATAAATTATATTAAAAAATAATTTATATCACTGAAAGGATACAACTATGAAAAAAATATTTTTATGTGTTGCTTTAGCTAGTTATTTATTTAGTGCAAATATTAATTTTAACGAAGCAAATTCAAATCCAAATCGTGTAAATCCTGCTAATGGATCTAATGTTGTTTTATCTTATCATGATGCAATTAAAGATGTAAAAAAATCTGTTGTAAATATTTCAACTTCAAAAACAATAGAATATTCAGATAGGACAAATCCCTTAGAAGAATTTTTTAATGATCCTTATTTTAAACAATTTTTTGATTTTGATTTTCCAAAAAGAAAAGGAAAAAGCGATAAGGAAGTTGTTAATTCTTTGGGATCTGGAGTTATAATTTCTAAAGATGGATATATAGTTACAAATAATCATGTTGTAGAAGATGCAGATAATATTATGGTAAATTTACCAGGAAGTGATACAGAATATAAAGCTAAACTTATAGGAAAAGATCCAAAAACAGATTTAGCTGTTATTAAAATAGAGGCAAATAATCTTCAAGCTGTTACTTTTTCGAATTCTGATGATTTAATGGAAGGGGATATAGTTTTTGCTCTTGGAAATCCTTTTGGAGTAGGTTTTAGTGTTACTAGTGGAATTATTTCCGCACTTAATAAGGATAATATTGGTCTTAACCAATATGAGAATTTTATTCAAACAGATGCTTCGATTAATCCTGGAAATTCAGGAGGAGCTTTGGTAGATACTAGAGGCTTTTTAGTAGGAATTAATTCAGCAATTCTTTCAAGAGGCGGAGGTAACAATGGTATAGGTTTTGCTATCCCTTCTAATATGGTTAAAGATATTTCAAAAAAACTTATTCAAAAAGGTAAGATTGAAAGAGGAATTTTAGGCGTCACTATTTCAGCTTTACAAGGGGATACTAAAAAGGCTTATAAAAATCAAGAAGGGGCTTTAATTACTGATGTTCAAAAAGGATCTTCAGCAGATGATGCTAAGCTTAAAAGAGGAGATTTGGTTATAAAAGTAAATGATAAAGTCATTAAGAGTCCAACAGATCTTAAAAATTATATTGGAACTTTAGAACCTAATCAAAATATAAATATAACTTATGAAAGAGATGGTGTTGTTAAGCAAGTAAGCTTTATTTTAAAGGGTGATAAAGAGGATAAGGCAAATCAAACCAATATTATCGATGGTCTAAATTTAAAAGAACTTAATGCTAATTTAAAAGCAAAACTTCAAATTCCAGGCGATATTAATGGTGTTTTAGTAGATGAGGTTAAAAATAAAAGCAAGGCAAAAAGTGCTGGATTTAGAGCAGGGGATATTATAGTTGGAGTTGAGCAAATTGAAGTGAAAAATCTAAAAGATTTAAGCGAAGCTTTCAAAAAAATAGGAAAGAAAGAATGGATTAAAGTTTGGGTTTATCGTGGTGGTTTTGTTACATTACTTGTTATAAAATAATAAATTTAATTTATAGTATAATTTGTTATTTATTTTTTAAGGAACATTTATGATCCATATTCTTATGATAGAAGATGATTTAGAATTGGCTGAAATTATAGCCGAGTATTTGGAAAAATCTGAGATGAAGGTTGATATTGCTCATGAGCCCTATATAGGGCTTTCAAAACTTGCCTTAAAGGAATATGAACTTGTTATTTTAGACCTTACTTTACCTGGACTTGATGGGCTTGAAGTTTGCGAAGAAATTCGCAAGAAATATGACATTCCTATTATTATTTCAAGTGCAAGGCATGATATTAGTGATAAAGTCAATGCTTTAGAACTTGGAGCAGATGATTATTTGCCAAAACCTTACAATCCTAAAGAACTTCAAGCAAGAATTAGGAGTCATTTAAGACGTATTTCTAATACTAAAAACACCTCTTCTCGTATTAGTAAAGATTTAGTTTATGATCAGTATAAGCATGCCATTACAATGAAGGGGCAAGAATTAAATCTTACAAATGCTGAATTTGATATTTTAAGTTATTTGATTAAAAAAGAAGGTGGTGTTGTAAGTCGCGAGGAGCTTGTTTATAATTGTAGTTCTATTAGCGAAGATTCAAGCAATAAAAGTATAGATGTTATTATTAGTCGAATTCGTCAAAAAATGGGAGATGACCCAAAAACACCTAAATATATTCATTCTATAAGAGGCATTGGATATAAGTTGACTCAATGAATAAATCATCAATTTTTTATGTTATTACTTTTATTTTTATTTTTGCTGGAGTGAGTGTTATTTTAGCCTTTTTGTGGCTTATAGAATATGATCAACAAAATTATAGCAATGAGCTTAATGCTAAATATTCTTTGATTGCTAATGCTAGATTATTATATTTTAGTGGAATTATTAGTAAAAAAGAATTTGAAGAGCAAACTAAAAATTATAAAATGAATGAAATTACAGAAGCAAAAAATATTAGAAAAGTATTATTTTATGGTGAAGTATGGGGAAGGGCACAAACAAATAGTGGTCTTATAGAAATCATTTCTTATAATAAAGAAATTTATCTTAACATTATTTTTGATGGTAAAATTTTTCTTTATAAAGATCAAGATTACGAAAGCTATAGATATTTTATGATAAAAGCTATTGCAATAGCTGTCATATGTATATTAATTTTACTTTATATTTTTATTTTTAAAAAATTAAAACCTTTAAAAGCCTTAAAAAAACAAATCGATAAATTTGCTCTTAATAAACTTAATGAAATAGAAGATGTAAGCAACGGACAAGATGAAATTTCTCAAGTTGCCAATGCTTTTTATCTGGCTATAGTGCAAATTAGAAAGCTTAATCAATCGCGTCAGTTTTTTTTAAGAAATATTATGCACGAACTTAAAACCCCAATTACTAAAGGACTAATTACATTAGAAATGCTTGAGGATAATAAATATAAAAGTCGTTTGGAGGGAATATTTAATCGTCTTGAAATTTTAATTAATGAATTTGCTGCAATTGAACAAATTACTTCTGGAGCTGCTTTTATCAATAAAAAAAAATATAATATTTTAGATATTTTAGATGAAGCCAAAGAAGTAGCAATGAATGATGATAAGAATATTAAAATTTCTATTAAAGAAAGTTTTTTTGTTAGTGTTGATTTTAAACTTTTTACAACAGCAATTAAAAACATGATTGATAATGGTGTTAAATATTCTAAAGAACATTTTTTGCAAATTGAAATTTCAAAAGATTTTATTTGTTTTAAAAATTATGGAGATAAACTTAATAATTCTTTAGAATATTATACTCAAGCTTTTACTCAAGGTTCTAAGCAAAAAGATAGTTTTGGCTTGGGGCTTTATATTGTAAATACTATCTTAGAATCTCATTGTATAAAGCTTGAATATAATTATCAAGACGGAATGAATTTGTTTTATTTTAAAAATTTGGAAAATATTATTATAAAAGATTAGCTTAATTCTTTGGAATAAGCTTTTATGAAATATTTCCAATAACAAGCAGCAAATATAAATATAATTCCTAGTAAAGAAGTAATCATTTGTAAATTTAATCCCCATTCAAATAAAATTCCTATTAAAATAGAAACAATAGCACTAAAAGTAAGATAAACCATATCTGTATAAGCTATAACTCTTCCATAGTATTCCTTATTGCAGTTTTTTTGCACCATAGTATAAGTATAGGCCCAAAGAGATGATGTGAAAAATCCAGCCGCTATTAAACCTAAAAAAGAAAGATAAAAATTAAATTGAGTTAAAGCCCAAAGTATAATACCTACCCCTTGTCCAATATAAAAATAAATAAGAGTTTTACTGTTGATAAAACGACTTAAGATAATTGGACCAATAGCTAAAGAGCAGGCTCTTACTGCGTTAATAAAGCCTATTACCAAAGCAGCAGATAGCACTTCTTTGTATTGATGTTTAGCCAAAAGCGTTACTAAAGCATCATATGCAGTGATTCCAACAAAGGCATGAAGTATTATAAGGTGTAAAATAATTTTTTTTCTAAAAATGTATAAAAATCCATCTTTTATCATAAAGATAAAATTATCTTGTTTTTTTCGTTCAAAATCTGGAATAATTAATTTAGTAAGGAAAAAGATTCCAATACCAATAAGAAAAACATCAAATAAAAAGGCATTTTGAACCCCAAAAAAATTAATAAAAATTCCAGCCATCGCCATACCAGCAGTATAAGAAACAGCCCATATAATGCTATGCATTTCATTAACAAGTTTTAATTCTTTGGCGCTAAGTATTTTAGCAAGTAAACTCATTTCTGTTTGAAAATAAATTGAAGCTACGCAAAGTCTTAAAAAGATTAAAACAAATAAAAGCCAAAGCATACTGAGATCTTTAACAAAAATAAGCATAAAAATGGATATTAGTTCAAGACTTGCCATGCTTAATAATAATTTTTTAGGCTTGTTTTTTTCAACAATAACACCATTAATGGGCGCGAGTAAAACCCCAGGCAAAAAAGCAAGCATAGCGCTTATTGAAATAGCCCAAGTAGGAGCATTTAAGCTTACTAAAAGAGTATAAACTCCAGTTTGAGAAAACCATGCCCCAAAATAAACAACAAATTGCACGCTTGCTAAAATTCGTATGTTTTTATTATTTTTTAATAAATCTATATAATTCATAACTTATAATTATAACACAATTTTATATTTTTAAATGCTATAATGTTTATATTAAAGATAACTATGAAAATGAGGATAAAATTTTGAATAAAAGACTTGATAAAAAAGAAGCTCTAAATTTACTTGAAAATGCAAGTTTGATAGAATTAGGAGAGATGGCTTATAAAAAAAAATTAGAATTACATCCTGATAAAATTACAACTTTTGTAGTGGATCGTAATATTAATTATACTAATGTTTGTTGTATTGATTGTTCATTTTGTGCTTTTTATCGTCACCATAAAGAAGATGATGCTTATATTTTAAGCTTTGAAGAAATTGGTAAAAAAATAGAAGAACTTAAAGCTATAGGTGGAACTCAAATTCTTTTTCAAGGAGGGGTTCATCCAAAGCTTAAGATAGAATGGTATGAGGATTTGGTGGATTGGATTAGAAAAACTTATCCTGATATTACAATTCATGGCTTTTCTGCAGTAGAGATTGCTTATATTGCAAAAGCTTCTAAAATTTCTATTGCTCAAGTTTTAAAAAGACTTCAAGATAAGGGTCTTTTTTCTATTCCTGGAGCTGGAGCAGAAATTTTAAGTGATAGGGTAAGAGATATTATAGCTCCAAATAAATGTGATGTAAAAACATGGCTTGAAGTCCATAAAAATGCACATAAAATAGGTATGAAAAGCACTGCTACAATGATGTTTGGAACTGTAGAGACAAATGAAGAAATTATTGATCATTTAGAATATTTAAGAGAACTTCAAGATGAAACAAATGGTTTTAGAGCCTTTATTTTGTGGAGTTTTCAAAGCAAAAATACTCTTTTAATCAAAAAGCATCCTGAAATTTTAAAACAAAGCTCTAATCGTTATTTAAGATTGCTTGCTTTATCAAGACTTTATCTGGATAATTTTAAAAATATTCAAAGCTCTTGGGTAACTCAAGGCTCATTAATAGGACAGCTTGCTTTAAAATTTGGAGCCAATGATTTAGGCTCTACCATGATGGAGGAGAATGTTGTTTCAGCAGCTGGAGCAAGCTATAAGATGAATCAAGATGAGATGATAAGACTTATTCAAAGTTTAGGCGAAAAAGCTGCCAAAAGAAATACAGCTTATGAAATTTTAGAAAGGTTTTGATGAAATTAGAATATTTAGATTTTAAAAATACAAAAATTCCTTTGATTTTTGAAGAGAATAATGATCTTCCGGTTATAGTATTAAAATTAGTTTTTAAAAATTGTGGAAGATCTTTTGATAAGATACCAGGAACTGCAAGAATGTTTGCAAGAATTTTAAATGAAGGCGTGGATGATAATTTTTTTAAAGAATTAGAGCTAAAGGCTATTAATCTTACATCTAGTAGCGGATTTGAAACTTTAGAAATTAATCTTACTTTATTAAAAGAATACAAAGAATTTGCTTTTAAATCTTTGGCTAATTTATTAAAGCAACCTCGTTTTGATGAAAAAATACTACAGAAAAATAAATTTCTCGCTTTGAGTGAATTGGCAAGTAAAAATAGTGATTTTGATTATTTGGCAAAGAATTTATTAAATTCAAATATATTTGATTGTGAAGAATTTAAAAGCCCTAATGATGGAAATGAAGAGAGTATAAAACAAATTACCCTTAAAGATTTAAAAGATTTTTTTAATAAGCATATAAACCTTAGTAATCTTATTATAAGTTTAGGCGGGGATTTTATAAAAAAGGATATGCAAAAATTATTAGAACTTATTTTAAGCCCTTTGGATAAAGGAGAAAAAATTCCTGATAAAAAATATGATCTAACTTCACACTTAAAAGATGTGAATTTGGTGCGTAAAGAAAGTGAGCAAGCTTATATTTATTTTGCCTCTCCATTTTATGGAAGTATAAAAGATAATGATATTTATATGGCTAAAATTTCTCATTTTGTGCTAGGTCAAGCAGGTTTTGGATCTAGGATAATGGAAGAAATTCGTGTTAAAAGAGGTCTTGCCTACTCAGCTTATTCTATGCTTGATTTAAATTTGTCTTATAATCGTATTTTTGGGTATTTGCAAACTAAAAATGAAAATGCACAAGAAGCTAAGAAAATTATAAAACAGGTTTTTGATGAGTTTGTTAATAAGGGGATTAATGAAGAAGAATTAAATCAAGCGAAAAATTTTCTACTTGGGAGCACCCCTTTAAGATATGAGAGTTTAAGTAAAAGATTAAATATAGCATTTTATGAATTTTATCAAGATTTGGAACTAGGATATTATAAAAATGAACTTAAAAATATAGAGAAAGTTAATTTAAATGAGATCAATGCTTATATTAAAAAGCATGATGAAATTTTAAAACTTAGCTTTGCAAGTTTAAAAAATGAAAATTGATGTTAAGGATTTTGAGCTTTTTAAAAAATTAAGGGTTAAAAATATTATTGATTTAGCCCTAATATTGCCTAAAAAAATTGAAAATTTAAATCTTAGCCCTTCTCCAAAACAAGGTGAAATTTGCATACAAAAAGTTAGAATTAAAAGTGTAACTTTAAGAAAAAATCAAATTTTTGGAATTTGTGAGTGTGAGGGATGGAAAATAGATGCTCATTTTGTTTTTTTTAATCCCAATGTTTGGCATATAAAACTTTTAAAAACAGGTTCTTGTTTAATTTTTAGTGCAAAATTAAATTTTTTTAATCAAAATTGGCAATTTAGCAATCCTAAGATTATAAATAAAACAGGTGGTTTTATTCCAAAGTATCAAATTTCTGGTATTAGAGATGAAAAAATTCAAAATTTGATACAAAGCTATCTTAGTTTTGAAAATTTAAAAGAGAGCAAACTTCAAGAAAAATATATTCATTTACTTCTTAATTTACATTCTTATGATCATAAATGCTATATTTTGTATCAAAATTTTTCAAATTTTGAAAAAGATTTAAAATATATAGAGATTTTTAATTTTTTAAAAAGATTAAAGAGCAAAAGAAAAACTTACAAAAGTTTTAATTTTGAAATTTTTAAAATTGATTCTTGGATAAAAAATTTACCTTTTAAGTTAACTCAAGATCAATTTAAAGCCTTAGAAGATATTAGAAAAGATTTAGAATCTAAAGAGGCTAAAAAACGTGTAGTTATGGGAGATGTTGGTTGTGGTAAAACTTTGGTTTTGTTAGGAGCTGCTTTAATGGTTTATCCAAAACAAGCTATTTTAATGGCACCTACTAGCATTTTAGCAAAACAACTTTATGATGAAGCTTTAAAGCTTTTGCCCGCTTTTATGGATATTTTATTTATCAAAGGAGGTAAAAAGGATAAAAATTTAGAAGAAAATATTAAAAAAGCCCATTTAATTATAGGAACACATGCGCTTACATACTTAAAAGAACATGGGGCGGTTTTGATTATGATTGATGAGCAACATCGCTTTGGATCAAATCAAAGGCAAAAAATTTATGAGTTATCAAATGGAGATTTTAGTCCTCATTTTATCCAATTTTCAGCCACTCCAATTCCTAGAACTCTTAGTATGATACAATCAGAGCTTTTAAATTTTTCTTTTATAAAACAAATGCCTTTTAAAAAAGATATTCAAACTTTATGTATAAAAAATGAAGATTTTGCTTTACTTGAAACAAAAATTAAAGAAGAAATTAAGCTAAAACATCAAATCATTATTATTTATCCTTTGGTAAATCCAAGCGATAAAATTCCTTATCTTTCCTTAGAACAAGCTAGTGATTACTGGAAAACTCATTATGAGAAAGTTTTTATTACCCACGGAAAAGATAAAAATAAAGATGAAATTTTGCAACGTTTTAAAGAAGAAGGTAATATTTTGCTTAGTACTACTGTTGTTGAAGTGGGAATTTCTTTGCCAAGACTTAGCACTATTGTTATAGTTGGAGCTGAAAGATTAGGACTCGCAACTTTGCATCAATTACGTGGTAGGGTTGGTAGAAATGGTGTTAAAAGTTATTGTTATTTATATACAAAATTAAAAGAAATTCCTCAAAGATTACTAGAATTTTCTAAAACTCTAGACGGATTTAAGATTGCAGAGCTTGATCTTAAGAACCGTTTAAGCGGTGATTTGCTTGATGGTTTTACCCAACATGGAAATGATTTTAAATTTTTCACTTTTAATGATGAATATATCTTAAAAAAAGCAAAAGAAGATTTAGAAAATATAAAATTCTAATTTTTAAATTCTTAAAATTTGTAAATAAGGATTATAAAAACTATATAAATCACTAAAAGAAATTTGGAGCAAATTCAAGTTTGAGTGGAACAAATACAAACAAGAGAGTAAAGAAGATTGGATTAAGTATAAGCAAAAAATACAAAAAATTGACGAAGAACACAAACAAAAAATACGAAAAATAAATGAAAAATTTAAAAAAGAAAAAGAGCAAAAAGACTTAGAAAAAATAGAAAGCTCTTATAAAGAAATATATGAAGAATACAAAAGCCTTTCTATAGATGAACAGGGTAAATTTTTGTATAATTTATCTTTAAACAATCAAGATGAATATGCAAAAGCGATAAGATTTATTCAAATTGCAGAAGAAAGCGTTAATATAGCCTTAAAATCAAAAAATAAAGATACTGCAGAAAGCAGAAGAAAAATTGCGTTAGAAATGGAACAAGAAATACAGGAAAGACATCCCAAAGCCTATGGTTTAATTATAAATACAATTCAATTTTTGGAAGATAATTATGATACAAATCTTTTTGAAAATCAATGTATTAAGTATTACAAAGAAGCTAGGAAATTAAAAACCATTAAATCTAAACAAAAAAGAATTGATTATATAAATGATTTAATAAAAGAAGTTGAAATAAATCCTAAAATTGATGAGAAATTTATTGATTTTTGGAAAAATAAATCAAAGAAATATAATAATTACATTTTAAGTTTAAGCTTCATGGAAAAAATAAAATCAGTATTTTTATGTTGTTTTTATTTTTCTACCGACAGAATTATCAAGAGAAATTAAAATTAATCTCTTGATTATTTTAATTTATAAAATAAGACTAATAATATAAATTAAGATTGATAAAGCATATTTTGAAAATGCCTAGCTATCATTTGAGCTCTTTGCAATATAATATTTGTTATATCGTCTTTATAAATACTTTTTAAGCTTTCATTGAAAAGCTCAAGCCAAATTTCAAAAAAATCCTTAGGAAAAGGTGGAAGTTCAAGATGTGCTTTAAGCGGTTGCCCTGTATAGTTTCCTTCACCTAAAAGCATACCCATCCAAAAATTTCCTATTTTCTTTTTATGTTCTTGCCAACTTTGATTATCTGTTCCTATGGCATTATTAAAAATAGGTCCTAATTTTTCGTTTTTTCTTATTTTGTCATAAAAAATATCCATAAGTTTTAAAATAGATTCTTGATCAATTGTTTCATAAGTCATTTTTTTCCTTTGTTAATTTTTTATGGTTAATATATCAGATTCAAATAATTTAAATATTAACTTATGTTAAATGAGAGGCAATGGAAGATTATTTAAATTTTTTACATAAGATAGGCAATATTAAAAGATATAAAAAAAATAATATTTTATTTTATGAAGATGAACAGGCTGAAAATTTTTTTATACTTTTGAAAGGAAAAGTGCGTGTTTACAAAAGCATAAATGATAAAGAAATGACCTTGCATCGTTTTTTGCCCACAAGTTTTATAGCTGAAATGCCAGCTTTTAAAAGATTGAAATATCC
The DNA here is from genome assembly GCF_018968685.1 of Campylobacter novaezeelandiae. NCBI lineage: Bacteria > Pseudomonadati > Campylobacterota > Epsilonproteobacteria > Campylobacterales > Campylobacteraceae > Campylobacter > Campylobacter novaezeelandiae. Next base: position 494,618 of record NZ_CP076657.1, read on the forward strand.
GGCTAATGCTGAGTTTGAAGAAGAGAGTGAGATTTTAGAAATTAATTTTGAGAAATTTTATAATTTATGTTTAGAAAATACAAAATTTAATTTTTTACTTATTGCTTCATTATTTGAAAAAATTAAAATTTTAGAAAAAAAACTTTTGCAGAATTCTTTGGGATTAAAAGAGAGAGTAATTTCTTATATTTTGGAAAATGAACAGAAATTGGATATAATGACTCAAAAGCAAATTTCACTTGATTTAAATGTTAGAGTAGAATCTTTATCTAGAATTTTAAAAGAATTTAAAAATAAGAATTTGTTAACAACTAACAAAGGTAAAATTACTATTTTAGATAAAGAAAAACTTATAAAAAATTTCAGCGAGTTATCTTAAGGAAGCTTTGATGGATTTTAATTTTTTATTGCACTATATTCCAGCTTTTGCACAAGCAGCTTTTCTTACCATAAAATTAAGTTTTTTTGGGATCGTTTTTTCTTTAATTATTGGAGTATTTTGTGTTGTAGCATCTTATTTTAGAATACGTATTTTTGAATATTTTTGTAATATCTATATAGAACTTGCAAGAAATACTCCTTTGCTTATACAACTGTTTTTTTTATATTATGCTTTACCAAAGCTAAATATACATTTAGAGCAAATGCCTATTTTAAATTTAATATGTCTTAGCGTTGATGAAAGCTTGCGTCCTGCTTTTGCTTGTGCTATAGCCGGTCTTAGTTTTTTAGGCGGTGCTTATATGGCAGAGAGTCTTAGGACGGGTTTTGAAGCTATAAAAAAGAGACAATTTGAAGCAGGACTTTCTTTAGGATTTACATCTTTTCAAAATTTAAGATATGTTATTTTTCCTCAAGCTTTAGCCATTTCTATGCCAAGTATCAGTGCAAATATGATTTTTTTAATTAAAGAAACATCTGTTGTAAGCATTATAGCTTTGCCAGATTTAGTAAATTTAATGAAAGGTTTAAATTCGCTTACTTATAAGACAGATGAGCTTTTGTTTATGCTATTTTTGGGATATTTGTGTATCATTTTACCTTTATCTTTAATTTTATCTTATATTGAAAAAAGGCTAAGACATGCTTGATCTTTTAAATCAAGATACTTTTTTAAGATTGGCACAAGGACTTTTTGTTACGCTTGAAATTTCTGTTATTAGTATTATCATGACCTCATTGGGCGGTCTTGTATTAGGAATTTTAATGGTTCTTAAAAATCCTTATATTTATGCATTTTGTCGTTTTGGTTTAGAATTTATACGCGTAATGCCATTACTCGTTTGGCTTTTTATTATTTATTTTGGATTTTCAAGATGGCTTGGTATTGATTTAGATAGCACAACTTCTACTATTATTGTTTTTAGTATTTGGGGAAGTTTTGAAATGATGGATTTAGTGCGTTCATCTTTGCAAAGTATTCCTAAACACCAATACGAAAGTGCCGCATCTTTAGGTTTAAATTCTTTGCAAAGCTTTATTTATATTATTATACCGCAAGCCCTTAGAAGATTAACACCTGTAAGTATGAATTTGCTAACGCGTATGGTAAAAAGTACTACTTTTGCTTATTTGATCGGAAGTGTTGAGCTTGTTAAGGTTGGACAACAAATTATAGAATTTCATAATAAAAATGATTTTGCTCCTTTTATAATTTATGGATTAATTTTTATTATATATTTTATAATTTGCTACCCTGTTTCTTTGTATTCTAGAATTTTAGAAAAAAAATGGAGTTAATGTGAGTATTTTAAAAATAGAAAATTTACAAAAATATTATGGTAATCATCATGCTTTAAAAAATATCAATTTGGAATTAAAGCAAAAGGAAACTCTTGTTATTTTAGGTCCTAGTGGATGCGGAAAATCAACTTTATTGCGTTGTATTAATGGGCTTGAAGAAATTGCTGATGGAAGTATTTATATCGATAAAGAAAAAATAACAAAAGATTTTAAAGACTGGACAAGAATTCGTCAAAAAGTAGGAATGGTTTTTCAATCTTATGAGCTTTTTGAACATTTAAGTGTAAGAGAAAATATACTTTTAGGTCCTACAAAAGTTCAAAAAAGAAACAAAGAAGAAGTTCTAGAAGAGGCAAAAAAATGGCTTGAAAAAGTTGGTTTATCTCATAAGATTGATGCTTATCCAAGAGAATTAAGCGGTGGACAAAAGCAGCGTATAGCTATAGTTAGAAGTTTATGTATGAATCCTGAATTAATGCTTTTTGATGAGGTTACAGCAGCTCTTGATCCTGAAATAGTACGTGAGGTTCTAGAGGTAATGCTTAATCTAGCAAGAGAGGGTATGACCATGATTATAGTAACTCATGAAATGGGCTTTGCTAAAGGGGTGGCCGATCGAATAGTTTTTATGGATAATGGCACTATAGTAGAAGAAAATACTCCTGATATATTTTTTAAAAATCCTAATACAGATAGAGCTAAAAAATTTCTTAATCTATTTAGTTATAATAAGGATTTTTAAATGAAAGTATTTATTATCAATTTATAAAGATCAACCTAAAAACGTATTAACTTAGAAAAACAAATTTCTAATTTATCCCGCCCCTCATAAAAGAAAAATTAGAATTTAATTTTTTAAAGCTATTGATGTAAATTATATGAGCATTTAAAATTTAAAAACATTTTACTTTTCTTGCCTATTTATATGGAGGTGGAGCATTGATGAGCGAGTCTGAAAAGGCTTGTTTTGCAAGTCATTATTTATTATGGCAAGAATGTGTAAGGCTTAATGAAAAAATACTAATCTTAGAAGATGATATAGTTTTTAACAAAGAATTTATAGAACATCTTAATGAAATTTTAAGTCTAGATTATGAAATGTTAAGATTTAATTATCAAGAAAATAAAATAGCATATAGGGTTGATAAAAATGTCGCTTTAGTATTAAAAAATAATCTTTTTTAGCTTCTCTTATATTATAAATCCAAAAGGAGCTAAAAAACTTTTAGAAAATGCTAAAATTTGGTTCGCACCTGTTGATTATTATTTAGATATGTATTATTTTTATAAAATTTATAATTTGATGTATATGAAAAATCTATTTAGCTTTCAGGCTCAAGCAGGTTCAAATATACAAAAAACGTCCTTTAAAAATTATTATAATTCAAAAAATAACCAGACCTTTATCTAAATTTTTTCTCATCTTTATAGATATATTTTTGTATTTTTTGTAAATCCTAAAAAAGAATTTAAAAATAATCCATTTTTTGAAAAAGCTAAAAAATAAAAATTTTTAACTTATCTTAAATTTAAGATAAGTTAAATAGGACTTTTAAGTTTTCTTTTAAAAAAAGCTAATATGATTAAAGCAAAAGTAAAAATAATAAAAAAATATAGAAATTTAGGCACAGGTATAGGATCGCCACTTGCATATGAATGAAGCCCTGATAAATAAAAATTAACACCAAAATAGGTCATTAAAATGGAATAAAAACCTAAAATACTAGCACTTGCAAAAACAAAAGGTGAATTAAGTTTTGGTATAAGTCTTAAATGTAAGATTATGGTATAAATGATAATAGAAATTAAAGCCCATGTTTCTTTAGAATCCCACCCCCAGTATCTTCCCCAGCTTTCATTTGCCCAAACTCCACCTAAAAAATTTCCTATAGTAAGCAAAGCAAGTGCTATAATCATAGCCATTTCATTGATGCAATGAATGTTTAAAATACTTTGATCAATTTGTGGTTTTTGAGAATTTCTTAAAATAAATAAAACTAAACTAAAAACCCCCAAAAAGAAACAAAAAGCTAAAAATCCATAACTTGCAGTAATAATAGAAACGTGAATATTTAGCCAATAAGATTTTAAAACAGGAACTAAGTTTGTAATTTGTGGATCCATAAAGCCAAGATGAGCCACAAATAAAGAAATTCCAGCCATAATATTTGCAACACAAAGAGATAAAATTGATTTTTTGTAAAACATAAATCCGCAGATTATACAAGCTAAAGCTATATAAATCATACTTTCATAGGCATTACTCCAAGGAGCGTGATCTCCTATATACCATCTTAAAATTAATGCAAAAATATGCACCAAAATAGCCAGTAGTGTTAAAAATACAATAATTTTTTTAAGGGTATTGAAAATATTTTTATTTTTTAAAATTTCATAAAAAATTAATACAAATAGCAAAATTCCAAAACTAAGATAAATATAGCCTAAATTTTTAAAGAAATCAAAATGATTTAGAAAAATTTCCATTTTTATTTTTAAAGGAGAAGGTAAAAGTTTTTCTCCGTAATATTCTTGAAATTTTTTGATATTTATTAAAGATTCATTGGCTCGTGTGAAATTATTATCTTCTAAGGCGGTATTAAAATTTAAAAAATAATTATACATTAGATTTTGTATCATTTGAATGTCTTTAAATTTAAAAGGCATATTTGTAGCAGGCGAATACCAAGTTGTAGTATTAAAGCTAGGATCTGGAAAAATTCTAAAAATTTCTCCGCTATATATATAAAATGCTAGATTAATCTTTTCGTCTAAAGCTAAAATATCTTTGTCAAATTGCGTTCTAAGATTTGGTTTTTTTCGGTTTGCTTCTTGAACATAATTTATGATTTTATAAAAATTTCCATCAAAAGTATCATTATAAGATGCATATTTTTCTTCATTGTTAATTCCTAAAATCTGCTTAAGTTTATCTGTTTTTATAGGAATCATCTTAACTTGTTTAAAGTATTTTGGATAAATCATCATTCCTAAAAATATTTGATTATAATTTAATCCTAAAAAAGAATTTCTTTTCGTGATTTTATGGATAAAATTCATAGCCAAAGTATCTATGGGCTTAATCCTTCCATCAAAATCTTGCACTAATAAACTTGAAAATATTTTAGAATGTTCATTAGAATTTTGTTTAATGCTTTTTATAGTATTGATAATGCTATCTTTTTCTTCATTAGCAAAGGAAAAATTTTGCAAAGATAAAAGTAAAATACAAAATAAAAATAAATTTTTTTGATTTTTAAGATAAGAACTAAGTTTTAAAAATCTTGAATTTTTATCAAATATTACCCATAAAAAACCTATAATAAGTAAGGTATAACCTATATAAGTTGGAATTTTACCCGGATCTTTATTGACTGAGAGTATAGTTCCTTTCTCATCTTCATCGTATGAGGATTGAAAAAAACGATAACCTCCATAATCTAAAACATTATTCATAAAAATTTTATATTCAAAATTTTGATTGTTATCATTAACTATAATATCTGAAGCATAAGATGAAGGGCTCATGGATCCTGCATAACGTTCTAATATAAATTGATTTAATGTTAAAGAAAATGGTAATTGAATTTCTTTTGGACCCAAATTAAGGGCAAAAATTTTATCGGCTAATCTAAAAGGAATTACATTTTCATTGTTATAATTGCTAAGAAGTAAAATATCTTTTGAATCACCTTTATAATTTATATTAAATTCTATAATAGGAAGACTTTCTTTATCTTGTGCTTTAGTGTAACTTTTAAGTTTTATATTGACTTTATTGTCCTTTAAATTTATATCTTGTTCAAAGTGATTTTTAAATAAAGGATGTAAATTTATAGGAAAAGAAAAATATTCTATCACTTTTCCTATGTCATTATAGACCATAAAAGAAAGAATTTCATCTCTTGTTATTAAGATATTTGATTTTTCACCTTCTCTTATATGCATTCCTCCTTCTAAGCCAAAATATCTAGTTATCCCAGCACCAATAAGTATCATGATAAAGGAACAATGCAAAAGCAAAATAGCGTATTTTTTTCTAGGTATAAATTTATAAATTACTATTACGCCTATTAAATTAACGATTAGTATTAAATGAAGTAAGTCAAACCATAAGGCATTATAAATTAATGCTTTAGCTACGTTGGTTCCAAAATCATTTTCTATAAAGGTTGCAACAGCACACGCAAACGCGTAAAGAAAAAGTAAAATAATGCTCATCCATAATGAAAAAAATATTTTTTTAAACATTATTTTCCCTATAAGCTAAAAATAGCTTTTTTAAAAGTTCATCTTCTGTTAAATTTTGATTTTCTTTTAAAATATCCATGGTTAAAGCAAGCCTTTTTGCGCCCATTAATCCAGGATAATTAAGCAACATTTTTCCAGAGGAGTTAAAAAATATTAAAGTTGGGGTTGATTGAATATCATAGTTTTGTATAAGATCTTGTGTTGTTTGTTTTTGTTTGTTGATATTATGGATTTTTTGATAGCTTATATTGATATAGTAAGAGTTATAATCTTTTCTTAGCTTATCTTGTAATTTTTTGTCCTCTTTGATTTCTTCTTTTAATTTATTGCAATATTTGCAGTTATTGGAACTAAATATAATAAATGTCGGTTTTTTATCATCAAAAATAATATTTTGATTGTCTTTAAAAAAAATAGCAATTTCTTTATAAGAATTTATATCTAATGAATTTGAATGTTCGAGTTGCTCTTTACTTAATGCTGAGTTATTGCTTAATATATTCTTATTAATTTGTTCATCATTGCAAGCATATAAAAATAAAATAAATAATCCACATAATATTTTTTTAATCAATTTTTATCCTTTTTAAAGTGCCTAAAATAGGCACTTATTTTAATAGTTCTATAATGAAAGCATAAATCATTAAAAACAAAAATATCATTCCTGTAATTAACATTGCATAGCCAATTATTTTTGCTATACCTTTGTAAGAGTTAAATTTGGAATTTTTCTCCTTAAGTGTTTCTAATTTTCCGCTTTCTATTAAACGTTTATAATAATTATTTCTTTCTTGTCTGATTTCGCTTTCACTTTGAACTCCTGAAAATATAACCATATCCATAGGGAAACGATCGGCTCTAAAATGAGTATTGAAAAAGTGTATTGCAAAGATAAATCCTGTTGCAAGTAAAGCTTCATCTGAGTGAATTAATGCGCAAAGATTTATCATCCATCCAGGTAAAATTAGGGTAAAAAATGTTGGAAACCATAATACTAATCCAGAAAATCCTATTACAAACATACCCCAAAATACTGCCAAATAATCAAATTTTTCCCAGTAAGTCCAACGATCAAATTGAGGTCTTTCTCCTTTGCCAAAAAACCATTTAAAATGTGCTTTCATGTCTTTAAAATCTTGTAAATTTGGCATTAAAGAATCAGGCCCAAAAAGAGCTTTGAAAATTTTCTTTTTATCTAATTTTCCTGTATTAGGATCACGTACTAAATCTCTTCTTTTCCAATTAACTAAAATAATTTCCCCAATATGAGAGAAAAAGACCATAAACATTATAATGGCGCTGATATGATGTATAAGTGTTGCATTAAGAGGTCCGCCCATTAGATTAATCATAGTTTGTGCCCAAGGAGCTGTATAAAATTTTTGTGGTAGACCAGAAAAAGCGAGTCCTAGAAAACTTGCAGCCATAAAGAAATGTTGTATTTTATGAAATGTTGAAAAGCGTTTGATCAAAATCTTATCATTATGGGCATTTTCTTTTGCTTTTTTCCATGTAATAGGATTTTTAATTCTTGCAATGATCAATCTTATACTCCAAAGCAGAGTGTGAAGTCCAAAAAATGCAAAAACTCCCACAACTAGACAAGTCATAAATATATAAGCTGTGTTTAATAGTGGAAAATTATTTCTATCATTATGATCAGCATGTGCTATAAAATTTGCAAAATTTTCATTTGAATTTGGATGACACTCCATACAAGTTTTAACACGATTTATAGGTGATAAAGTCGAATTTAAGTCATTTACTTTTAAGATATTATGCTTTCCATGACAATCAAAACAAGCAGCCACTTTAGGAGCACTTCCTGGGGTGTTTAAAAACATAGCTTTTCCATGAAAAGTATCATGATAACGATCTTGTTTATCTTGATGACATTCTCCGCACTTAAAATCGCTTCTTTGTTTTAAGGTCATAAGATCAAAAACATTATTATTGTTAGTATGGATTTCGTGACAAGTTGTGCAAGTTGGTTTTTTCTTTTCTTTGCCATCTTTGCCAAGTGCCATTTGGCTTATATTTTGATGGATGCTATGTTTAAATTCTTTATTAGCTTCTTTATGACAAGTAGCACAGTTATTATTTATAAGATCTAAATTTGCAGCGTTGTAATATTCAATTTTCTTTTGATTTTCACCTTTTCCATGACAATCTCTACAGCTTGGCAAATCTCCAAAATACATTCTTGAATGAATGCTATCTTTAAAATCTTTTATATCTTTTGCATTTTGCCATTTTTCTATTTGTTCTTTTTGAACCTTTCTTCCTGATATAACCCATGATTCAATACCATCAAGCATAACGTAAATATTTTTATAACCTATTTTTTTACTTAAATTCGCAAGACTTGAGGCATTATAAGTAAAGCGATTTGAACCATAAAAAATTAAAGTAGCATTAAAGTCGTTTGGTAGCAAATTTTGCCAGTTTTCGGCATTGACTAAGATTGCATTAGGAATATAACCTGCATTTTCTCTTTCTTCTTCTGAATTAACATCTATGAAATATATATCTTTTTTATTTAAAAGTTTTTCAGCATCTGCCATACTAATTGGAGTGATGCCATCTATAATACCAATTTGCATTTTTCCATCAGCATAAGCTAGCTGTGCAAAAAACATAAAAAAACTAAGAATAATAAATTTGATCAAGCTTTTTTTCAAGATTAGCTCCTTAAAATTTGCTCCAAAAAAGGAGCAAGAAAATTATTTGAGAATATTTTTAGCTTCTTGTATATAAACTAAAGCTTCATCAACTATTTTTTTGGAATAAACCGGTCCATGAACTCCCCAAGAACCATCTTTTTGTATTTTTTCTGCTATTTCTTTTGCCTGATTAGCTAAAGAAATAACTTTTGATTTTTTCTCAACAGAGAGTTTAGGATTTTCAGCCATTTTTTTATCTATATCTTTAATACCCTTTAAGATATTTTCATAGCCATCTTTTACAGGTTTTTGCCAGCCTACAACAATGTCATAAATCATTTCTTGATTTGTAAAGTGTAGTTTTTTAGGCAAATTTGACTGCACTGCACTATGACAACCGCTAGCACCAGGACCCATTAAATTTGGATCACTAAAACTTGTGCGACCGCAACTCCACATTAGATCAAGAAAAAATCTTCCATCATTATCTCTTGCTATAGTCCATCCGGGTGTTTTTGGAGATCTTTCTTTTCCTTCTGGTGGGTTTAATGTTTTTGCTTCTTTATCAACTTTTATTTTCCAAATATGTGAAGCTCTAACATTGTCAAATCCACCTTTATCAGGATTTTGAACCACTCCAAAATTTTCACAACTCATCATATTTGGCATATGACATGCGGTGCAATTATCTTTTGAATGAATTCCGCCTTGTTTAAAGAATCCTGCTTGCGTATCATGACAATCTGCACAAGTTTTTTTAAGTCCAACTTTCGTATAACCATCTTTCCAGTTATTATAAGTCACTTCATGCGGATCATGACAAGTTGAACATCTCATACCTTTATCATAGTGAGCAGAGCTATACATTTGAGCTCCTTCTGTTCCACATGCTGGACAGCTAGATTTAAAAAAGGCATTAAATGGTTTTCTTAGATTTTTCTTTGCATCTTCTTGATCATAAGAAAATCTTTGATGACATCTTTCACAATTTGATGGCATACCAGCTCCCCTAGCTCCATAAAGATGGGCACCAGCTCCATGACATTCTTCGCAAGAAATTCCTTTAGAGATTGTATGCTTTCTTAATTCTTGTGGATTGCCTAAAGCTTTATAAAATTCTTCTTTATTTTTAAAATCAAATTTAAAAGAGTGGCATGTTTCACAGTATGAACTTGCTGGTTGGAAAAGCATATTTTTTCCATAGCTTGCAGCATAAGAATTTGTTCCCCATACTTTTGATCCATTTCCTCCAAATTCTTCTAAAGTGGTTGGAAATCCTGGCGAAAATTCAGCAATTTTTTTAGTCATTTCTGGGGTTAAAAACTCGCTCCATAATCTTGAAAATTGATTTCCTCCCGCTACTATTTTTCCAGTCATATTGCTTAAATTTCCATCCTCAACATGATAAGTTCCACGCACCAACCATTTATCAATAAACCCATATTTAGTTCTTGGTGTTCCAATTACTGCATAAACATCATCAGGATAAATTCCTAATGGTAAAATTGTAGAAGGAGAGTTGTACATAGGTTTTTTTAGATCATTATTTACTTCTTCAAACTCATCTGGAAAACGGACACTTTTTGCATGGCGAGATCTCTCCCATGCCTTATATTGAGCAGGGTGGCATTCTCCACATTTTTTAGGGCCTACAAATTTATTTGGAATATCTAAAAATGATTCCATTCCTAGACGGTATGTTATAGAGGTATTAGAAAGATGGTTTTGTTCTGCAAATGTAGGGCCATTTGAAAATTCTACATATTCTTCTTCTCTATCACTTATAGCATATTTTCCAACTATACGACCTTCCTTTTCATATTTGAACATAGGATGATTTTCTTTTAAATATTTAAAAAAAGCATCTTCTTGATGAATATAACCTTCAAGCGTTCTTGGTGTTGTATTGCCATCTTGCGCCGCTTGTCCTTGAATGAGAACGTTTGGATTTTGCCTTGCATTTAATGTATTATTTCCTAAAAATAAAACTAATGCAGTAATACCTAATATAAGTTTATTCATAAGTATAACCTTGCGATTGGAAATTTAAGTAAAACAATTAATTAATAGCAATAGATAATTTTTATTAACTATTTGTTAACTTATATTTGAAATTTATTATAAATAAACTTAAAATATATTTAAAATAATATATAAAATTTAAATATTAAATTAATTTTTATTTAATATTAATTACAAATTTTTAAAAATTAATTAATTTTTAAATTTAAAAATTAATTAAAGACTTAATAGTATTTATAGTTCATAGAATATAGATAGATGTTTAGGTAATTTAGTAATTTAATAATGCATAATATTTTAAAATATTGTTTATTTTTTTAATTTTTCCTTGACAAAACCTTTTTTTTAGGTTAGAATAACAACCTAATTTTTGCTGGTTTAGCTCAGTTGGTAGAGCAGCTGCCTTGTAAGCAGCAGGTCGGGGGTTCAAGTCCCTTAACCAGCTCCATTTAACAGTGTTTGACCAGATAGAAGCGTTTTGGTGAGTTACTCAAGTGGCCAACGAGGGCAGACTGTAAATCTGCTGGCTTTCGCCTTCCGTGGTTCGAATCCACGACTCACCACCATCATTGCTTGCGGGAGTAGCTCAGTTGGCTAGAGCATCAGCCTTCCAAGCTGAGGGTCGCGGGTTCGAGTCCCGTTTCCCGCTCCAAAATTATAAACTGGGAGCTGTATTTATTTTAAAACTTACAGTTTATCTCCTAGATTTTTGTTGTCTATAAAAATAATTTTTCTGAGCGCTCGTATGGCTCAGAGGTAGAGCACTCCCTTGGTAAGGGAGAGGTCGCGGGTTCAATTCCCGCTATGAGCTCCATTGATTTGAAAAAATTATACAATATAGACTTGCTTTGCTTGATTATACTTTAATTATGGAGGAAAAAAATGGCTAAAGAAAAGTTTTCACGAAATAAGCCACATGTGAATATAGGAACAATTGGTCACGTTGACCATGGTAAAACAACTTTAACAGCTGCTATTTCTGCTGTTTTGTCAAGAAAAGGCTTGGCAGAGCTTAAAGATTATGATAATATCGATAATGCTCCAGAAGAGAAAGAACGTGGTATTACAATTGCTACTTCTCATATCGAGTATGAAACAGATAATCGCCATTATGCACATGTTGATTGTCCTGGCCACGCTGACTATGTTAAAAATATGATTACAGGTGCAGCGCAAATGGATGGAGCTATACTTGTTGTTTCTGCTGCTGATGGTCCTATGCCGCAAACTAGAGAGCATATATTACTTTCACGTCAAGTTGGAGTTCCTTATATTGTTGTTTTTATGAATAAAGCAGATATGGTAGATGATGCTGAACTTTTAGAATTAGTTGAAATGGAAATTAGAGAATTATTGAGTTCTTATGATTTTCCTGGAGATGATACTCCTATCATTTCTGGTTCAGCACTTAAAGCTTTAGAAGAAGCTAAGGCCGGACAAGACGGTGAATGGTCTGCAAAAATACTTGATCTTATGGCTGCAGTTGATAGTTATATACCAACACCAACTCGTGATACAGAGAAAGATTTCTTAATGCCAATTGAAGATGTTTTTTCAATTTCTGGTCGTGGAACAGTTGTTACAGGTAGAATAGAAAAAGGTATTGTTAAAGTTGGAGATACTGTAGAAATTGTAGGAATTAGAGATACTCAAACTACAACAGTTACAGGTGTAGAAATGTTTAGAAAAGAAATGGATCAAGGTGAAGCAGGTGATAATGTTGGAGTTCTTTTAAGAGGAACAAAAAAAGAAGATGTTATCCGTGGAATGGTTCTTGCTAAACCTAAGTCAATAACACCTCATACAGATTTTGAAGCTGAAGTTTATATTTTAAATAAAGATGAAGGTGGTAGACATACTCCATTCTTTAATAATTACAGACCGCAATTCTATGTAAGAACAACAGATGTAACTGGTTCTATCAAATTAGCCGAAGGTGTTGAAATGGTTATGCCAGGAGAAAATGTAAGAATTTCTGTAAGTTTAATTGCACCAGTTGCATTAGAAGAAGGAACTCGTTTTGCTATTCGTGAAGGTGGTAAAACTGTTGGTTCTGGTGTTGTTACAAAAATACTTAAATAAATAACTTAAATTTTAAAGCTAAGATTTAAAAATCTTAGCTTTTTATAAGGAATTAGAATGAGAATTAAAATAGGTTTAAAATGTGAAGAATGTGGTGATATAAATTATAGCACTTATAAAAATAGTAAGAATAATACTGAAAAATTAGAATTAAAAAAATATTGCCCAAGATTAAAAAAACATACTTTACATAAAGAAGTTAAATTAAAAAGTTAATCTTTTTAATTTTTATAGGGCAATAGCTCCAATGGTAGAGCGCCGGATTCCAAATCCGATGGTTGGGGGTTCGAGTCCCTCTTGCCCTGCCATATTGAAGGTTGATATAAATGGAAAAATTAATCACTTATTTTAAATTGTCAAAAACAGAATTAAGGAAAGTAATTTTTCCTTTAAAAGAACAAGTAAGAAATGCTTATATCACTGTATTTGTGGTTGTAACAGTAGTTTCTTTATTTTTGACATTGGTAGATTGGATAATGTCATCGGTTATTTCTTTAATTATAAAGTAAAGGAAACTAATGAATAATCATAAATGGTATGCTATTCAAACTTATGCTGGTAGTGAAATGGCAGTTAAAAGAGCTATTGAGAATTTAGTAAAAGATAATGGAATCGAAGAGCAACTTAAAAAAATTGTTGTTCCGACCGAAGATGTTATAGAATTTAAAAATGGAAAAGAAAAAATTAGTGAAAGAAGTCTTTATTCAGGTTATGTTTTTGCTTGTCTAGATTTAAATACAGAGCTTTGGCATCGTATACAATCTCTTCCAAAAGTAGGTCGTTTTATTGGAGAATCTAAAAAACCAACTCCTTTGAATGAAAAGGATATTGATTTAATTTTGGAAAAAGTGCATCATAAGGCTGCACCTAAGCCTAAAATTGCATTTGACGAGGGTGAGAATGTTAGAATTATTGAAGGTCCTTTTGCTAATTTTACTGGTATAGTAGAAGAATATGATATGGTTAGAGGATTATTAAAACTTAACGTTTCTATTTTTGGACGTTCAACACCAGTAGAAATTTTATATTCTCAAGTTGAAAAGATAATATAATACTTTAAGCATTTAATTTTTTAAGGAGATTTGGTTATGGCTAAAAAAGTTGTAGGTGAAATAAAATTACAGATTGCTGCTACAAAAGCAAATCCTTCACCTCCTGTAGGTCCTGCTTTGGGTCAGCAAGGTGTAAATATTATGGAGTTTTGTAAGGCTTTTAATGAAAGAACAAAAGATATGGCAGGATTTAACATACCTGTTGTAATTACTGTTTATGCAGATAAAAGTTTTACTTTTATTACTAAACAGCCTCCTGCTACTGATCTTATTAAAAAGGCTGCAGGTATTTCAAAGGGTGCGGATAATCCACTTAAAAATAAAGTGGGCAAGCTTACTCGTGCTCAAGTTTTAGAAATTGTTGATAAAAAGCTTGCAGATTTAAATACTAAAGATAGAGATCAGGCTGCAAAAATTATTGCAGGTTCAGCACGTTCTATGGGTGTTGAAATAGTTGATTAATATTAATAAATTTACCGCCAAAAAGGCGGAAGCACTTTAAAAATGCGGAGAGAATAGATGGCTAAAATGACTAAAAGATTAAAAGAATTATCAGAAAAAGTTGATTTAAAAAAGAACTATAATTTAAATGAAGCAATTGATAATATTAAAACTTTAGCTTCAGCTAAATTTGATGAGACGGTTGAAATCGCTCTTAAGCTTAATGTAGATCCAAGACATGCAGATCAAATGGTTCGTGGTTCAGTTGTTCTTCCAGCTGGAACTGGTAAAAAAGTTCGTGTGGCAGTAATTGCAAAAGATGCAAAAGCAGATGAAGCTAAAAATGCTGGAGCTGATATCGTTGGTAGTGATGATTTGGTTGAAGAGATTCAAAAGGGAAATATTAATTTTGATGTTTTAATTGCAACTCCAAATTTAATGGGTTTAGTAGGTAAAGTTGGTCGTATTTTAGGTCCAAAAGGATTAATGCCAAATCCTAAAACTGGAACAGTAACAATGGATGTTGCACAAGCGGTTAATAATGCAAAAAGTGGTCAGGTAAATTTCCGTGTAGATAAGCAAGGAAATATTCATGCAGGACTTGGAAAAGTTAGTTTTTCTAAAGATAAATTGTTTGATAATATTTCTACATTTGTTAAAGCGATTAATAAACATAAGCCAGCTGCTGCAAAGGGAAGATATATTAAGAGTGCAGCATTAAGTTTAACTATGAGTCCTTCATTAAAGCTTGAAGTTCAAGAATTATTAGATATGAAATAAGTTACCTTTAGATAAGGTAACTTAAAATAAATATTTGAAGAAATTTTTTTTCTTGAGATATTTATTTTAGATTGAAGATAGTCGAGGTATTTATACTTAATTAGATTTTTATCTGCTCTACTTGAAATCTCAATCGGAAAGGAGAAGATGTGACTAGAAGCGAAAAAGTTGAAATTATTGCTAAGCTTGAAGAGAATTTTAAAATGAGCGAAGCTATTGTAGTTTGTGACTACAGAGGCTTAAAAACTAAAAAGCTTGAAGAGCTTAGAAATAATGCAAGAGAAAATAATGTTAAAGTTCAAATTATTAAAAATACTTTAGCGAATATTGCTCTTTCAAATTCCGGTAAAAAAGGCTTAGAACTCAAAGATACTAATATTTATCTTTGGGGAGAAGATCAATTAAGCGTCTCAAAAGTTGCTGCAAAATTTGAAGAAAATAATGAATGCTTTAAAATTAAAAGTGCTTTTGTAGACGGTGAAGTTGTTGAAGTATCTAAAGTTAAAGCTTTAGCTAAAATGCCTTCACGTAATGAGTTGCTTGCTATGCTTTTGCAGGTTTGGAATGCGCCTATTACCAACTTTACAATAGGCCTAAATGCGTTAAAAAATAAAAAAGAATCAGAATAAAAGGATAAAAAATGGCGATAACAAAAGAAGATGTGTTAGAATATATTTCAAATTTAAGTGTTCTTGAATTATCAGAATTAGTAAAAGAATTCGAAGAAAAATTTGGTGTTTCTGCAGCTCCTGTAATGGTTGCAGCCGCTGGAGGTGCCGCTGGAGGTGCCGCTGGAGGTGCTGAAGAAAAAACTGAATTTGATATTGTTTTAACTGATAGTGGTGCTAAAAAAATCGAAGTAATTAAAATTGTTCGTGCTTTAACAGGTCTTGGATTAAAAGAAGCAAAAGATGCTGTTGAACAAACTCCTTCTACTTTAAAAGAGGGCGTAGCTAAAGCAGATGCTGAAGCAGCTAAAAAACAACTTGAAGAAGCTGGTGCTAAAGTAGAGCTTAAATAAGTTTATATGTTTAAGAAGGCTTTCTAATCTAAGCCTTCTTTATTTTAGTTTTTTACCTAATTTTAGGTCTTCTTTTTTAAATTTACCATATGAGGTATGCGATATGTCAAATAATAAACTAGGAAATCGTTTAAGAGTAGATTTCTCAAATATTTCGAAACAAATAGAAATTCCTAATCTTCTACAATTACAGAAAAAAAGTTTTGATTATTTTCTAAATCTTAATAATAGTGAAAGTGGTATAGAAAAAGTTTTTAAGTCTATTTTCCCAATACACGATCCTCAAAATAGATTGAGTTTAGAGTATGTTAGTAGCGAGATAGGTAAACCTAAATATACCATTAGAGAATGTATGGAAAGAGGTTTAACTTATTCAGTAAATTTAAAAATGAAAATCCGTCTCACTTTACATGAGAAAGATGAAAAAACAGGTGAGAAAATTGGTGTAAAAGATATTAAAGAACAAGAAATTTTTATAAGAGAAATTCCTCTTATGACTGATAGAGTTTCTTTTATTATCAATGGAGTTGAAAGAGTTGTTGTAAATCAATTGCATAGAAGTCCTGGGGTAATTTTCAAAGAAGAGGAAAGTTCTACAGTTGCAAATAAATTAGTTTATACAGCTCAAATCATTCCAGATCGTGGTTCTTGGCTTTATTTTGAGTATGATGCAAAAGATGTGCTTTATGTAAGGATTAATAAAAGAAGAAAAATTCCAGTAACCATGCTATTTAGAGCTTTGGGTTATAAAAAACAAGATATTATTAAATTATTTTATCCTATACAAACTATTCATGTTAAAAAGGATAAATTTTTAACAGAATTTAATCCAAATGATTTTATGGATAGAATAGAATATGATATTAAAGATGAAAAGGGTAAAGTTGTTCACCAAGCTGGAAAAAGACTAACCAGAAAAAAAGCAGAGCAACTCTTAAAAGATGGTTTAAAATGGATAGAATATCCTGTTGAAGTTCTTTTAAATCGTTATTTGGCAAATCCTATTATTAATAAAGAAACAGACGAAGTTTTATTTGATTCTTTAACTTTAATTGATGAAGCAAAATTAGTAAAAATAAAAGAACAAAAGAGTTTTGATATTGCCAATGATTTAGCTAATGGAGTAGATGCTGCAATTATTAATTCATTTGCACAGGATAATGAAACATTAAAATTACTTAAACAAAGTGAAAATATCGATGATGAAAATGATTTAGCAGCAATAAGAATTTATAAAGTAATGCGTCCTGGAGAACCTGTTGTTAAAGATGCAGCTAAAGCTTTTGTTAACGATTTATTTTTTAATCCTGAAAGATATGATCTTACAAAAGTAGGTCGTATGAAAATGAATCATAAGTTAGGATTGGATGTTCCAGAATATTTAACCGTTTTAACAAATGAAGATATTATAAAAACGGCAAAATATTTAATTAAAGTTAAAAATGGAAAAGGGCATATTGACGATAGAGATCATCTAGGAAATCGTAGAATTAGATCTATTGGAGAACTTTTAGCCAATGAATTACATTTAGGCTTAGCCAAAATGCAAAAAGCTATAAGAGATAAATTCACTTCTTTAAACACAGATATAGATAAAATCATGCCTTATGATTTGATTAATCCTAAAATGATTACCACAACTATCATTGAGTTTTTTACAGGCGGTCAACTCTCTCAATTTATGGATCAAACAAATCCTTTGAGTGAAATTACTCACAAGCGTCGTTTATCAGCTTTAGGTGAAGGTGGATTAGTTAAGGAAAGAGCTGGATTTGAAGTGCGTGATGTTCATGCTACTCATTATGGTAGGATTTGTCCTGTTGAAACTCCAGAAGGTCAAAATATAGGTCTTATTAATACACTTTCAACTTATGCTAAAGTGAACCAATTGGGTTTTGTAGAGGCTCCTTATAAAAAAGTTGTTAACGGAAAAGTAACAGATGAAATTGTGTATTTAACTGCTACTCAAGAAGAAGGAATGTTTATAGCTCCTGCTTCAACTAAAATTGATTCAAATGGTAATATTATCGAAGAATTTGTAGAAGCAAGACAAGATGGTGAAACTATACTTGCAAGACGTGAAGAAGTTCAACTCATAGATCTTTGTTCGGGTATGATAGTTGGTGTAGCTGCTTCTTTAATACCATTTTTAGAGCATGATGATGCTAATAGAGCTTTGATGGGTTCTAATATGCAACGTCAAGCTGTACCACTTTTGACCTCTAGTGCTCCAATTGTTGGAACTGGTATGGAAAAAATTATTGCCAGAGATGCTTGGGAAGCTGTAAAAGCTAAGCGTGGAGGAGTGGTAGAAAAAGTTGATAATAGAAGTATTTTTATTTTGGGAGAAGATGATAAAGGTCCTTTTATAGACCATTATACTTTAGAAAAAAATTTAAGAACAAATCAAAATACAAATTATATTCAACATCCTATTGTTAAAAAAGGCGATATTGTAAAAGCAGGTCAAATTATAGCCGATGGACCAAGCATGGATCAAGGAGAGCTTGCTATAGGAAAAAATGCATTAATAGCTTTTATGCCTTGGAATGGTTATAACTATGAAGATGCTATAGTAGTAAGTGAAAGAATCATACGTGAAGATACTTTTACAAGTGTGCATATTTATGAAAAAGAAATTGAAGCAAGAGAATTAAAAGATGGTGTTGAAGAAATTACTAAAGATATACCAAATGTTAAAGAAGAGGATATTGCACATTTAGATGAAAGTGGTATTGCTAAAATAGGAACACATATAAAACCAGGTATGATTTTAGTAGGTAAAGTTTCTCCAAAAGGTGAAGTAAAGCCTACTCCAGAAGAAAGATTATTAAGAGCAATTTTTGGAGAAAAAGCAGGGCATGTTGTCAACAAGTCTTTATATGCGACTGCTTCTTTAGAGGGTGTTGTAGTTGATGTTAAAATTTTTACTAAAAAAGGCTATGATAAAGATGATAGAGCTATAAAGTCTTATGATAAAGAAAAAATGACTTTAGAAAAAGAACATCATGATAGACTTTTAATGATGGATAGAGAAGAAATGTTAAGAGTATGCGCTTTATTATCTAATTCTCCTTTAAATAGTGAACAAAAAATTAATGATAAAACCTATAAAAAGGGGCAGAAAGTTGATATTAAGGAGCTTGAAAAAATCAATCGTTTCACTCTTGCTTCTTTGATTAAATCATATTCTAAAGAAGTGCAAAAAGAATACGAAGATCTAAAAAATCATTTTCAAAATGAAAAGAAAAAGCTTAAGAGTGAGCATGATGAGAAATTAGAAATTTTAGAAAAAGATGATATTTTACCAAGTGGAGTTGTGAAACTTGTTAAAGTTTATATTGCAACAAAAAGAAAACTTAAAGTTGGCGATAAAATGGCAGGACGTCACGGAAATAAAGGTATAGTTTCTACTATAGTACCAGAAGTAGATATGCCATATTTGCCAAATGGTAAAAGTGTAGATATCGCTCTTAATCCACTCGGTGTTCCAAGTCGTATGAATATAGGTCAAATTTTAGAAAGTCATCTTGGATTAGTCGGTCTAAGATTAGGAGATCAGATCCAAGAAATTTTTGATAAAAAACAAAAAGATTTTGTTAAAGAACTAAGAGCTAAAATGCTTGAGATTTGTTCAATTCCAAGACTTGAAAATGAAAGAAATTTTATTAAGAAATTGAGTGATGAAGAGATTTTAAATTATGCTAGGGATTGGAGTAAAGGGGTTAAATTTGCTACTCCAGTTTTTGAGGGAGTTAATATAGAAGAATTTGAAAAACTCTTTGAAATAGCTAAGGTTGATATGGATGGTAAAACTGAGCTTTATGATGGAAGAACTGGAGAAAAGATAGCAGAACGTGTTCATATAGGATGTATGTATATGTTAAAACTCCATCACTTAGTTGATGAAAAAGTTCATGCAAGAAGTACTGGTCCTTACAGCTTAGTAACCCAACAACCTGTAGGTGGAAAAGCTTTATTTGGGGGTCAAAGATTTGGTGAAATGGAAGTTTGGGCGCTTGAAGCTTATGGAGCCGCACATACTTTAAGAGAAATGCTCACGATAAAATCAGATGATGTCGAAGGAAGATTTAGTGCTTATAAGGCTTTAACTAAAGGAGAAAATGTTCCTGCAACAGGAATTCCTGAAACATTTTTTGTTTTAACTAATGAACTTAAATCTCTTGCTTTAGATGTTGAAATTTTTGATAAGGAAGAAGATAATGAGTAAGCTTAAAATTATAGAAATCAAGGAAGAAGCAAGACCAAGGGATTTTGAGGCTTTTCAATTAAGACTTGCCAGCCCTGAAAAGATTAAATCTTGGTCATATGGAGAAGTTAAAAAGCCTGAAACAATTAATTATAGAACTTTAAAACCAGAAAGAGATGGTCTTTTTTGTGCAAAAATTTTCGGTCCTATACGTGATTATGAATGTCTTTGTGGTAAATATAAAAAGATGCGCTTTAAGGGTGTGAAATGTGAAAAATGTGGAGTAGAGGTTGCAAATTCTAAGGTGCGTCGTTCAAGAATGGGGCACATCGAACTTGTAACTCCAGTAGCTCATATTTGGTATGTAAATTCTTTACCAAGTCGTATAGGAACTTTGCTTGGCGTTAAGATGAAAGATCTTGAGCGCGTGCTTTATTATGAGGCTTATATTGTTGAAAATCCAGGTGATGCATATTATGATAACGAAAATACCAAAAAAGTAGAATTCTGTGATGTTTTAAATGAAGAGCAATATCAAAATTTAATGCAACGTTATGAGAATAGCGGCTTTAAAGCGAGAATGGGTGGTGAAGTAGTTAGAGATTTGCTTGCAAATTTAGATCTTGTTTCGCTTTTAAATCAATTAAAAGAAGAAATGAGTGCTACAAATTCTGAAGCAAAGAAAAAAACTATTATAAAACGCTTAAAAGTAGTAGAAAATTTTCTAAATTCAAATTTAAATGCTAATACAGATAGTGAAGATGCAGTGCCAAATCGTCCAGAATGGATGATGATTACAAATCTTCCAGTTTTACCTCCAGATTTACGTCCTTTAGTAGCTTTAGATGGGGGAAAATTTGCTGTTTCTGATGTAAATGATTTATATCGTAGAGTTATTAATAGAAACACTCGTTTAAAAAAGCTTATGGAGCTTGATGCACCAGAAATCATTATAAGAAATGAAAAGAGAATGCTTCAAGAAGCAGTAGATGCACTTTTTGATAATGGACGTCGTGCCAATGCCGTAAAAGGTGCAAATAAACGTCCTTTAAAATCTTTAAGTGAGATTATCAAAGGAAAACAAGGAAGATTCAGACAGAATTTACTTGGTAAAAGAGTTGATTTTTCTGGTCGTAGTGTTATTGTTGTAGGACCAAAATTAAGAATGGATCAGTGTGGTTTACCTAAAAAAATGGCTTTAGAACTTTTTAAACCACATCTTTTAGCTAAATTGGAAGAAAAAGGTTATGCTACAACAGTTAAACAAGCTAAAAAAATGATAGAAAACAAAACTAATGAAGTTTGGGAGTGCTTGGAAGAAGTTGTTGAGGGACATCCTGTTATGCTTAATCGTGCGCCAACTCTACATAAGCTTTCTATACAGGCATTTCACCCTGTTTTAGTTGAAGGTAAGGCAATACAACTTCATCCTCTAGTTTGTGCTGCGTTTAATGCAGACTTTGATGGGGATCAAATGGCTGTTCATGTTCCTTTATCTCAAGAAGCTATTGCAGAGTGTAAAGTTCTTATGCTTTCATCAATGAATATTCTTTTGCCAGCAAGTGGTAAATCTGTTACTGTTCCTTCGCAAGATATGGTTTTAGGAATTTATTATCTTTCTTTGGAGAAAGCAGGAGCAAAAGGGGCTCATAAAATTTGCACAGGAATTGATGAAGTGATGATGGCTTTAGAATCAAAAAGTCTTGATATTCACGCTAGCATTCAAACTCTTGTAGATGGACGTAAGATTACAACAACAGCAGGGCGTTTAATTATTAAATCCATTTTACCTGATTTTGTTCCAGAATACAGTTGGAATAAAGTTTTAAAGAAAAAAGATATTGCTGCTCTTGTAGATTATGTCTATAAACAAGGTGGTTTAGAAATTACAGCAAGTTTCTTAGATAAATTAAAAAATCTT
This sequence comes from Campylobacter novaezeelandiae, assembly GCF_018968685.1. NCBI lineage: Bacteria > Pseudomonadati > Campylobacterota > Epsilonproteobacteria > Campylobacterales > Campylobacteraceae > Campylobacter > Campylobacter novaezeelandiae. Next base: position 516,804 of record NZ_CP076657.1, read on the forward strand.
GGTTTTGAGTATGCTACAAAAGCTGGGGTTTCTATATCTATTGCTGATATTATTGTTCCAAAAAATAAAGAAAAAGCAATCAATGAAGCTAAAAAACAAGTAAGAGAAATTCAAAATTCTTATAATCTTGGACTTATCACTTCGGGTGAAAGATATAATAAAATTATAGATATTTGGAAAAGTACCAATAACATTCTTTCAAAAGAAATGATGAATTTAGTAGAAAAAGATAAAGATGGCTTTAACTCTATTTATATGATGGCAGATTCTGGAGCTAGAGGTAGTGCAGCTCAAATTTCTCAGCTTGCTGCCATGAGAGGACTTATGACTAAACCAGATGGTTCTATTATAGAAACACCAATTATTTCTAATTTCCGTGAAGGATTAAATGTTCTTGAGTATTTTATATCTACCCATGGAGCTAGAAAAGGGCTTGCCGATACCGCACTTAAAACGGCAAATGCAGGTTATTTAACAAGAAAGCTTATAGATGTTGCACAAAATGTAAAAATTACTATTGAAGATTGTGGAACTCACGAAGGTATAGAAATTAATGAAATTACTGCTGATAGCTCTATTATAGAGACTTTAGAAGAAAGAATTTTAGGAAGGGTTTTAGCTGAAGATGTGATTGACCCTATTACAAATTCAGTTCTTTTTGCTGAAGGCACTTTGATTGATGAAGAGAAAGCTAAAATTTTAGGAGAAAGCGGAATTAAAAGTGTAAATATTAGAACTCCTATAACTTGTAAAGCTAAAAAAGGAATTTGTGCTAAATGTTATGGCGTGAATTTAGGAGAAGGAAAGCTTGTAAGACCTGGTGAAGCTGTGGGAATTATTTCTGCTCAGTCTATTGGAGAACCTGGAACTCAGCTTACACTTAGAACTTTCCATAGCGGTGGAACAGCAAGTACTGATTTACAAGATAGACAAGTAAGTGCTCAAAAAGAAGGTTTTATAAGATTTTACAATCTTAAAACTTATAAAAATAAAGAAAATAAAAGTATTGCGGCAAATCGTAGAAATGCGGCTATTTTGCTTGTTGAGCCTAAAATAAAAGCTCCATTTAAGGGAGTTATCAATGTAGAGAATATCCACGAAGATGTTGTTATTTCGGTTAAAAATAAAAAGCAAGAAGCCAAATTCATTTTGAGAAAATATGATTTAGCAAAACCAAATGAATTAGCTGGTGTAAGTGGTAATATCGATGGTAAATTCTATTTGCCTTATCAAAGCGGTAGTGAAGTTGAAGAAGATGAAAGCATTGTAGAGGTTATTAAAGAGGGTTGGAATATCCCAAATCGTATTCCTTTTGCAAGTGATATTTTAGTAAAAGACGGCGATCCTATAGTTCAAAATATTAAAGCAGGAGAAAAAGGAACTTTAAAATTCTATATTTTAAAAGGAGATGGACTCGATAGAGTTAAAAATGTCAAAAAAGGCGATATAGTTAAAGAAAAAGGCTTTTTTGTTGTAATTGCAGATGAAAATGATAGAGAGGCAAAAAGATATTATATCCCAAGAGAATCAAAAATAGAATTTGATGATAGTACTTTTATTGAAGACCCAAATACTATAATTGTAAGTGCAACCAAAAAAGATAAAAATATTATTGCAGAATGGGATGCTTATAATCATACCACTATAGCAGAAATCGATGGAGTTGTTGCATTTGAAGATATAGAAGCGGGCTATAGTGCAGATGAGCAAGTAGATGAAGCTACCGGAAAAAGATCTTTAGTGATTAATGAATATTTACCAAGCGGAGTAAGACCGACATTAATCATAGCAGGAAAAGGAGAAAAATCTGTTCGCTATCAGCTTGAGCCAAAAACAGTTATTTTGGTTAGTGATGGTGATAAAGTAGCTCAAGCAGATATTTTAGCAAAAACTCCAAAAGCAGCTACAAAATCAAAAGATATTACTGGAGGTCTTCCAAGAGTTTCTGAGCTTTTTGAAGCTAGAAAACCTAAAAATAGTGCTGTTATAGCAGAAATTGATGGAGTTGTAAGATTTGACAAGCCATTGCGTTCTAAAGAAAGAATTATTATACAAGCTGAAGATGGCACTAGTGTAGAATATTTGATTGATAAATCAAAACATATTCAAGTAAGAGATGGAGAATTTATCCATGCAGGTGAAAAACTTACTGATGGAGTTATTTCAAGTCATGATGTTCTTAAAATTTTAGGCGAAAAAGCTTTACATTATTATTTGATTTCTGAGATTCAGCAAGTTTATCGCGGACAAGGTGTTGTAATTTCAGATAAGCATATAGAAGTTATTGTATCTCAAATGTTAAGACAGGTTAAAATTGTTGATAGCGGTAATACTAAATTTATTGAAGGAGATTTAGTTTCAAGACGTAAATTTAGACAAGAAAATGAAAGAATTATTAAAATGGGCGGAGAGCCGGCTATAGCTGAACCGGTTCTTTTAGGGGTTACGCGAGCAGCTATTGGAAGTGATAGCGTCATATCTGCTGCATCTTTCCAAGAAACGACTAAGGTTTTGACAGAAGCAAGTATAGCTGGTAAATTTGATTATTTAGAGGATTTAAAAGAAAATGTAATTTTAGGTCGTATGATTCCTGTTGGAACCGGTTTATATCATGAGCAAGATTTCAAATTAAGAGAAAATATCGAATAGTTTTAGCTATTCGATATTTTTAAATATCTACTTTTATTTTATTTATCTTATTTCTTTTAAAGAAAAAATTAATTTTATTTTCGATAGACTGCTAAGTTTGTATATTAAAAAATGAAAGGAACTTAATATGGCTACATCTGAAAGTAGACGAAGCTTTATGGGTTTTGCATTTGGAAGTGTGGCTGCTGTGGGCGGCATTTTTTCATTAGTTGCAATGAAAAAAACTTGGGACCCACTTCCAAGTGTAAAAGCTGCTGGTTTTACCACTGTTGATTTATCTGGAATGCAAGCAGGAGAACTTAGAACAATAGAATGGCGTAAAAAACCTATCTTTATTCTAAAAAAAGATGAAAGTATGCCAAGAGACGAGAAGCGTGATGTTGTAGTTGGTAATGCAGCATATACCGTTGTTATAGGATTGTGTACCCATCTAGGATGTATACCAGCTTATGCACCGAGTGAGCAATTATTTAAATGTGCTTGTCATGGTGGAGAATTTGATGTGAGTGGCAAAAATGTATTTGGACCTCCTCCTAAGCCTTTAGAAATTCCTCCATTTAAAATTGATGGAACAAAACTTGTTTTAGGTGAAGAGGGTTTAGAATATAAAAAAATGATAGCGGAGGCTTAAAATGGCACATATTAGAAAAGCTAATGGCATAATGGATTGGCTTGATCAAAGACTTGCAATTTATAAATTATTAGATGTTTTAATGGTTAAATATTGGATACCAAAACAAATTAACTTTTTATGGGCTATGGGTGTTATATTAACCACTCTTTTTGCAATACTTTTTGTAACAGGTTTGTTGCTTGTTATGTATTATAAGCCAGATACTGCATTGGCTTTTGATAGTGTAAATAAAACTATTATGCAAGAAGTAGATTATGGTTGGCTTTGGCGACATATGCACGGTGTTGCGGCTTCTGTAGTATTTTTAATCATTTATATTCATATGCTAACAGGAATTTATTATGGGTCTTATAAAAAAGGCCGAGAGATGATTTGGGTTAGTGGAATGCTTTTATTTATTGTATTTTCAGCTGAAGCGTTTAGTGGATATATGTTGCCTTGGGGACAAATGAGTTATTGGGCTGCACAAGTTATCACAAATCTTTTTGGTGGTATTCCTTTTATAGGTCCTGAGCTTGTAATTTGGATAAGAGGAGACTACGCTGTTTCAGATCCAACTTTAACAAGATTTTTTATGCTTCATGTTTGTTTGTTGCCTATAGTTATTATTGCTCTTATTGTTGTGCATTTTTATACTTTAAGAATTCCTCATGTAAATAATGAAATTTCAGAAGAATTAGACTTTGATTTAGAAGCTGAAAAATATATGGCAGGAGATACAAAAGGATCTAAAGTTATTCCTTTTTGGCCAGGATTTTTATCTAAAGATTTTATGTATATTTGCTTGTTTATGATTTTCTTTTTCTACTTAGTTTGTTTTAAATTTGATTTTGCTATGGATCCTATTAATTTTGATCCGGCTAATGCATTAAAAACACCAGCACATATCTATCCTGAATGGTATTTTTTATGGTCTTATGAAGTATTAAGAGGATTTTTCTTTGATATTGCGGGAATTAAAGCTTTTGATATAGGTTTAGCTGCTTTTGGTATAGCTCAAATTATTTTCTTCTTATTGCCTTGGCTTGATAGAAGTGATGTAGTAAAACCTGCTCATGATAGACCATTATTTTTTATATGGTTTTGGATTTTATTGATAGACTTAATTGTTTTAACTGTTTATGGTAAACTCCCTCCAACGGGTGTTAATGCTTGGGTTGGTTTTTACGCTTCTATAGTTTTTTTACTAATGCTTATTGTGGTTTTACCTATAATTACTATTTTAGAGAGAAAAGGAGCTAAGTCATGAGAGAGCTAAAAATATTTTTAGTTGTAGTAGTATTTACTGGACTTGTTTATTGGGGTGTTGAACCTTATGCTCACTCTGTTATGAAGCCTCATGTAGCTCCTGCAAATTTTAATTTTGCAGTTGAAGATATTGATTATGCAAAAAGCGTTATTGCATCTAAAGAGTTAGCACTTGATGAAGCGCAAAAGTCAAATGATGAAAAAAGAATACAAAGTGCCAGAAAAGATCTTGAACTTGCAAAAGAAAATTTAGTTAAAAATGAAAAACTTTGGAATGAAGTGGATAAAATTGACTTTTCTAAGGCAGATGCTAAAAAAGGAAAAGAATTTTTTGAAGGAAATTGCTTTGCTTGTCATGGAATTAAAGCTGATAATATGCCAGCAAATATTACAGACTCTTCTTTAGGTGTCATTCCTCCTGATTTAAGTTCTGCGGCAAATTTATATGATGAGAAATTTTTAGCCGCTTTAATTATGTATCCAGCACTTGCTCTAAAAGTAGATCATAAATTTGGAGATGCTTTTATTATGAGTGCTTACAATACAGAAACATCTGGAGAAAATCAAGAGACAGTTAATGCTAATATTGCAAATGTTATTGCTTACCTTAAAGAAGTTGGCGTGAAATTTAAAACACAAGAAGATACTGCTATTCAAAAAGAGATTGAAGCAAAATATGCTAATTTAACAGATGAGAAACGAAAAATAGCTTTGATAAATAAAGATGTAGCTTTTGCAAAAGATAGAGTAACTTTTATAGAAGCTTGTGGTCGTTGTCATGATGTTAAGTATGATAATTTTCTTACTCCATCTAATCATGATGATTTGAAAAATTATCTTGGTTCAGTTCCGCCTGATTTATCTATGATGATACGTTCAAGAGGTGAGCAGTATCTTCATGACTTTATAAATAATACTCAAAAATTACTCCCAGGAACAGCAATGCCAAGAGTAGGACTGAATGAAGAGTCTCAAGCTAAAGTTATTTCTTACTTAGAAAAAGTAGGTGATAGTAAAAAAGAACAAAGAGAAAATTTAGGAATTTATATAATGATTTTCTTTGTAATTTTAAGTATTTTAGCTATAGGATGGAAAAGATCTGTTTGGTCTAAACTTCATTAAAATTTTTATCACTTTTTTAAAAAAGTGATAAAAATAATTTTATTCTTCATATACTTCAATTTTATTAATTTTTAGATTCTATACTGTTTATATAAATTTTTATTATTGGAGTATATTATGCTAGAAAAGAAAATTATTAAACTAATTCTTTCAAAATGGGATTATGGTGATTTTAGGATTGTTTTTTGGGATAAAGAAGAATTTATTTTAGGCAAAAATCAGCCTAAATTTTCTTTAATTTTAAAAGAGAAAATACCTTTTTATGTTTTATTTAAAGATACGAGTTTGATTTTTGCTCAATATTATATGCAAGGAAAATTAGATATTGAGGGTGATTATAATGAAATAGCTAAAGTTTTATATTATTTTTCTAATAAAAAATATTTAAAAAATAAGAATGTCTTAAGTAAAATAGCCCAAAATAAAGAAAGTGAAAATATTAAAAGTCATTATGATTTAGGAAATGATTTTTATAAACTTTGGCTTGATGAAACCATGAGCTACTCATGTGCTTATTTCAAAAATCCTAAAGAAACTCTTTATGAGGCACAACTTAATAAAATTGAGCATACTTTAAAAAAATTAAATTTAAAACCCAAAGAAAAACTTTTAGATATAGGATGTGGCTGGGGATGGCTTTCTGTTATCGCAGCACAAAAGTATGGAGTTGAAGTTGTTGGTATTACAATTTCTAAAGAGCAGTATCAAAAGGCCAATGAAAGAGTTAAGGAATTAGGACTTGAAAATCAAATTGAAATTAAACTTCAAAACTATCAAGATTTAAAATATCATAATTATTTTGATAAAGTTGTTTCTGTTGGTATGTTTGAACATGTTGGTAGAAAAAATTTGGATCTTTATTTTGCAAAAGTAAAACAAATGTTAAAACCCGGTGGTTTATTTTTGCTTCATTCTATTTTATCAATGTTTGAGGGAAAGACTAATGCATGGATAGATAAGTATATTTTTCCAGGGGGATATTTACCGTCTTTAAGAGAAGTTATAAGTATAATGAGCGAAAGAGATTTTCATCTTTTATTGGCAGAAAGTTTAAGATTGCATTATGCTAAAACTTTAGATATTTGGACTAATAATTTTAATCTAGCTGTTGATCAAGTACGTAAAAAATATGATGAAGAATTTATTAGAATGTGGAATTTATATTTACGTTCTTGCTCTGCAGCTTTTAAAGTTGGAAGTGTAGATTTATTTCAATTATTAATTACCAAAGAAATTAATAATGAAATTCCATTAACTCAAGAACATATTTATAAGTAAAAACTAAAATAAAATTTGATAAAATAACTGTTTTGATTTCACACGTATCAATTCTTTTTAGCTTTGTAAATAAAAAAGGATACGGAGGAATAAAAGCTAAATTTAAGGAGAAATTATGGTTAGTATGAGAGATTTGTTAGAATGCGGTGTGCATTTTGGACATCAAACAAGAAGATGGAATCCAAAGATGAAAAAATTTATTTTTGGAGAAAGAAAAGGTATCTATGTTATCGACTTGCAAAAAACTTTAAGATATTTTAGATACACCTATAATATTGTTCGTGATGCAGCTGCTGAGGGAAAAACTATATTGTTTGTTGGAACCAAAAAACAAGCAGGTGGAGCTATTAAAGAGTATGCTGAAAAATGCGGAATGCCTTATGTCAATCATCGTTGGCTAGGTGGTATGATGACAAATTTTGGCACTATTCGTCAGTCGATAAGAAAATTAGAAGTTATAGAAAAAATGGAAGAAGATGGTAGCATTAAACTTTTGACAAAAAAAGAAGCTTTAATGCTTACAAGAAAAAAAGAGAAATTACTTGCATATTTAGGCGGTATTCGTTATATGAAAACTCAGCCTGATATGATTTTTGTTATTGATACTGTAAAAGAAAAAATTGCTGTTACAGAAGCTAATAGACTTGGAATTCCTGTTGTAGCTCCTCTTGATACAAATTGTGATCCAGATTTGGTTACTTATCCGATACCAGGAAATGATGATGCTATTCGTTCTGTTCAACTTTTTTGTCAAGAAATGGCTGAAGCAATTAATGAGGGTAAAGCCTTAAGAGAGCAAGATGGATTAGAAGAAATAGAACAAAAAAATGAAATTTCTGAAAGTGAAAAAAAAGAAATTATTGATGAAGCAATGAGTGAAGAAGACTTTAAGGAGCAAGAATAATGGCTGAAATTTCTGCACAAATGGTAAAAGAACTGCGCGAAAGCACTGGCGCAGGAATGATGGATTGTAAAAATGCTTTAAAAGAAAGTAATGGAGACTTTGATAAAGCTGTTCAACTTTTAAGAGAAAAAGGACTTGGTAAAGCAGCTAAAAAAGCAGATCGTTTGGCGGCTGAGGGATTAATTAGTGTTAAAGTGAGTGATGATTTTAAAACAGCAACTTTAAGTGAGATTAATTCAGAAACAGACTTTGTTGCAAAAAATGAGCAATTTATTGCTTTAACAAAAGAAACAACAGAGCATATACAAATTAATGATTTAAAAAACAATGATGAACTTAAAAATAGCAAGATTAACGGGGTTGCTTTTGAAGATTATTTAAAAACTCAAATTGCTACTATTGGAGAGAATTTAGTTGTAAGAAGATTTGAGACTATTAAGACTAATGATCAAAAAGGTATAGTTAATGGCTATATCCATACTAATGGTCGTGTAGGTGTTATTATCGCAGCAAATTGTGAAAATGAAGAAGTAGCTCAAAAATCGAAAGATTTTTTAAAACAACTTTGTATGCACATAGCTGCTATGAAGCCTAGTTATTTAAGCTATGAAGAACTTGATATGGATTTTATTGAAAACGAATATAAAGCTTTGGTGGCTGAACTTGAAAAAGAAAATGAAGAAAGACGCCGTTTAAAAGATCCAAATAAGCCAGAGCATAAAATTCCTAAATTTGCTAGTAGAAAACAGCTTAATGAAACTATTTTAAAACAAGTTGAAGATGATATTAAAGCAGAGCTTAAAGCACAAAATAAACCTGAAAAAATTTGGGCAAATATTATTCCTGGAAAAATTAATAGTTTTATAGCTGATAATTCTCAACTTGATAGCAAATTAACGCTTATGGGACAATTTTATGTAATGGATGATAAAAAAACTATTGAACAAGTAATTGCGCAAAAAGAACAAGAATTTGGCGGAAAAATTCAAATTGTGAAATTTGTTCGTTTTGAAGTGGGCGAAGGCTTAGAGAAAAAGACTGAAGATTTTGCTGCAGAAGTTGCTGCACAAATGAGCTAATATGGAACTTTTAAGAGCGGAAAAAATAACTCATAGTTTTGATTATCCGCTCTTTAAAGATTTAGATTTAAATATTTATCCAAAAGATTGTATTGCTATACAAGGAAGTAGTGGATGTGGAAAATCTACTCTTTTACATATTTTATCTTCTCTACTAAAACCAAATAATGGAAATGTTTTTTATAAAAATCAAAATTTATATGATATTAACGAGAAAGAAAAGATCAAAATAAGACGCTATGAATTTGGTATTATTTTTCAAACTCATTATCTTTTTAAAGGTTTTTCAACTTTGGAAAATATAGAATTAGCAAGTATTTTATCTGGATATGAGCTTGATAAAGTTTTACTTGAAAAGTTAGGAATTGCAAAACTTTTAAATCAAAAAATCACCAAATTAAGTGGAGGGCAACAGCAAAGAGTAAGTATAGCAAGAGTACTTTGTAAAAAACCAAAAATTATATTTGCAGATGAGGCAACTGGGAATTTGGATTTTGATAATGCTAAAAATGTTATTGAAATTTTAATTGATTATGTAAAAGAAAATAATGCTGCTTTATTTTTTGTGACACATGATAATCAATTAGCGAAATTTTGCGATAAAACTTATATTTTAAACTCTTATGGAATTTGTTAATTATTTAGGCGATAAAAATGTAGTTACTTTTATGCTTTTGTTTGCAAGATTAAGTGGACTTGTAGTTTTTTTTCCTTTTTTCTCTCACAATGTTATTCCTATGGTGATAAAAACTACTATTGTTTTCTTTTTGACAATGTTTTTATTTCCTTTTGCTAAATTAGAAGCTTTACATTTAGATTCTTTTTTTATTTTGCAAATTTTGAGTGAAGTTATTTTTGGAATGATAGCTGGACTTATGTTGCAAATTATTTTTGCCATTATAATGATGGCAGGAGAGCAAATAGCTTTTACTATGGGTTTTACTATGGCAAGTGTTATTGATCCTTCTTCTGGTACCAATATGCCCATAACCTCTCAAATTTTACATTTAATTGCTTTATTATTTTTTCTTGCTTTTGATGGGCATCATTTAATGCTTTTGTTTTTAAAGTATTCTTTAGGAAGTATTACTTTAGGAGGATTTTATCCGAGTGAAAATTTGCTAACATATCTTAATCAAGGTGTTTTAAATATTTTTATTATAGGTTTTACTATGTCTTTTCCTATTTTAGCAATTTCTTTACTTTCTGATGTAATTTTTGGGCTTTTAATGAAAACTATGCCACAATTTAATCTTTTAGTTATTGGTTATCCTATTAAAATTGCTTTAGGTTTTATAGTATTAATTGCAATTTTACTTGTAATGATGCAATATTTTAAACAATTGATTATTCAAGTTTTTTCAAATATGCAAACTCTCTTTTTTGTATAAGGTAATAATAAATGAAAATATCATAAAATAAGAATTATTTTTCAAGGATAAAGTGATGAAAATTTTACTTTTAAATGAAAACCCTGTTGTATCAAAGCTTGTAGGGCTTAGTGCAAAAAAAATGTCTCATGATTTTAAAGAAGCAAATGCTTATACTGATGATTTAGGCGTATATGATATTATAGTTATAGATGGTGATATACAAGAAGATATTGAAAAATTAAAACAAAAATGTTCTAAACTTATAGTTTTAACATCGCGTAATCAAAAATTTGATATTAAAAATATAAAAATTTTACAAAAACCTTTTTTACCAACGGATCTTTTAAATCTTTTAAATAATGATAGTTTAGATAGTAATACTCAAACTTTTATCGAAGAACAAGATGATATTCATGAAAAAGATGATAATAAATTAGAAGAGATAGATGAGTTAAGCATTGATGATTTAAGCTTAGATGAGGATGAGATAAATCAAAAGTCTTTATCTGATAATACTGATAATTTAGATGACTTAACCTTAAACGATCAAAATGATCAAGAAGAAATCCAAGTAGATGAAAATGTAGATGAAATTAATGAAAATTTAAAAGATACAGATGATAATCTTGATTTAGAAACTCAAAACGAAGATTTAAAGATAAATCATAGCGATGAGTTAAATATAGAAGATAACCAAGTCCAAGATCCAACCGATGATTTAGAATTAACCCAAGATGATGAAATAAAAGATGATATTAAAAAAATTGAAGATGAATTACAAGATGAAAATTTAAATAATGATGATTTAACCTTAAACGATCAAAATGATCAAGAAGAAATCCAAGTAGATGAAAATGTAGATGAAATTAATGAAAATTTAAAAGATACAGATGATAATCTTGATTTAGAAACTCAAAACGAAGATTTAAAGATAAATCATAGCGATGAGTTAAATATAGAAGATAACCAAGTCCAAGATCCAACCGATGATTTAGAATTAACCCAAGATGATGAAATAAATGACGATGCTAAAAAAATTGAAGATGAATTACAAGACAATATACCTCAAATAGAAGAAAATCAACAAGAAGAATCATTAACCCAAGATGATGAGTATCCTATAGTAGAAGAAGAAATTAAAGAAATAAATTTTGATGATCTTCCTCAAGATGCTGAATTCTTAGGACAAAATAAAAATGAAAATAAACAAGCAGAAGATTTTCTACCTATAGTAGAAGAAGAGTTAAAAGAAAAGGAAAATTTAGACGATGATCTTGGTATTAATTCTGATTTGAGCACTCAAGATCAAATCAAAGAAGAGCTTGCAGCGCTTGATGAATTAGATGATAATATAAAAGATTATGAAAGCACTAAAATATTAGATGATTTTAAACAAGAATCAATTTTAGGAGATGAAATTTTGACAGCTGGTAATAATGAAGAACTTGTTGTTCCAAAGATGCAGTACAATGATTTTGATGAGTTAAAAGAAAGCGAAATTCAACAAGCTTTAGGAGAAAAAATTATAAAAACTTCTGAAATTTCTAGCACATCAAATGATACAAATGAAAATGATAATAACAAAGAAAAAATAGTTAATGAATTAAGCCAAAGCATAGCTCAAACTATTTCTTCAAGTATTAAAGATGATACCTTAAAAGCAGCATTAAAAGGTATGAATATGAATATAAACATTAAGATTAGTTTTGAGGATATGAAAGATTGAAAGGTTTTATTTTAGTTATTTCAGGTCCTAGTGGAGCAGGTAAATCTACTCTTTTAAAGAAACTTTTTAAAGAATTTAATGATGAGCTTTATTTTTCTATCTCTTCTACAACGAGAAAACCAAGAGAAGGAGAAATTCACTCAAAGCATTATTATTTTATATCTAAAGACGAATTCGAACAGGGTATAAAAGAGGATTATTTTTTAGAGTGGGCTAAGGTTCATGAAAATTATTATGGGACTTCTTTAAAAAATACAATGGATGCTTTAGAAAATGGAAAAATTGTAATCTTTGATATCGATGTGCAAGGTTTTGGTATAGTGAAAAAGAAATTAGCTGATAAAATTGTTTCTGTTTTTATCACTACAAAAAATAAAGAAGAGTTAAAACAAAGACTTATTAAGCGAAATACTGATACAATAAATGCATTGCAAAAAAGATTAGAAAATGCAAGTGAAGAGATGAAATGGATTGAAAATTATGATTATTTAATTATTAATGATGATTTAGAAGATAGCTATGAAAAGCTAAGAACTATTCTAAAAGCTCAAAAGATTAAAGTTCAAAATCAAAATTTAAATCAATTTCAAATTAATTGGAGTAAAGGAGATTAATTATGCATATGCCAAGTGGAACCCAATGGTTGATTATTTTACTAATTGTTGTATTGCTTTTTGGAGCAAAAAAAATTCCAGAACTTGCAAAAGGTTTAGGAAAAGGTATTAAAACTTTTAAAGATGAGATGAATTCAGATGATACGGTAGTAAAAAATACTCAAAAGATTGAAGAAAAAACAAATGATGATTTACAGTCGCAAACACAAGATAAAGATGAATTGAAAAAAGCTTAAGGTTTATTTTGAAAAATATTATTTTTAAAGAAATTTCTAAAATTTTAGAGCAAGATTTTATACTCGAAAATCCAAAAGATAAAAATTTAGCTCATTTTGCTACCCCTTTAGCTTTTTCTTTGGCTAAAACGCTTAAGAAAAATCCTATGCTTATTGCTACAGAATTAGCACTTAAATTTGAAAATCATCATTGTTTTGAAAAAGTTGAAGCACTTAATGGATATTTGAATTTTAAGATTTCTAAAGAATTTTTAAATGTTTTAGCAACTAAAGCTTTAAAAGAACCTCAAAATTTTACCAAAGGAGAGGTTAAAGATCAAAGCTTTTTACTTGAATTTGTAAGTGCAAATCCAACAGGACCTTTGCATATAGGTCATGCTAGAGGAGCTATTTTTGGTGATACTTTAGCAAGGATAGCCAGGCATTTAGGCTATAAAATGGATACAGAATATTATGTCAATGATGCGGGAAATCAAATTTATCTTTTAGGACTTTCAGTTCTTTTAAGCGTAAAAGAACAATGTCTTAAAGAAAAAGTTATATATCCTAATGAGTATTATAAGGGTGAGTATATAGCTGAATTAGCCAAAGAAGCTTTTGCGCATTTTGAAAAAGATTTTTTTAAAGAAGAAAATATCCCTACATTGGCCTCTTGGGCTAAAGATAAGATGTTACATTTAATCAAAGAAGATCTTCAAAAAGCCAAAGTAAACATAGATGCGTATTCTAATGAAAGTTCTTATTATAATGCTTTAGACGAAACACTTCAGGCTTTAAAAAAGCACGGTGGAATCTATGAAAAAGAAGGTAAAATTTGGCTTGCATCAACCTTAAAAGGCGATGAAAAAGATCGCGTTATCATAAAAGAAGATGGCAAAGGTGCTTATCTTGCTGCAGATATTGTTTATCATAAAGATAAAATGAGTCGTTCTTATGATAAATGTATCAATATATGGGGAGCAGATCATCACGGCTATATCCTAAGAATGAAAGCGGCAATAGAGTTTTTAGGTTTTGATTCTAATAAATTAGAAATTATACTTACCCAAATGGTATCTTTACTTAAAGACAAAGAACCTTATAAAATGAGCAAAAGAGCCGGAAATTTTATTTTAATGAGTGAAGTTTTAGACGAGATAGGTGCTGATGCCTTAAGATTTATATTTCTTAGTAAAAAATGTGATACGCATTTAGAATTTGATATTAATGATCTTAAAAAAGAAGATAGTTCAAATCCTATTTTTTATATTAATTACGCTCATGCAAGAATTCATCAAGTTTTTATTAAAGCTAAAAAAACTCCACAAGATGTTTTAAACGCTGATTTTTCGTCTTTAAATCAAGAGGGTATTAATTTAGTTTTTGAAAGTTTAAATTTAGAATCTATCTTAAATGATGCTTTTGAATCAAGATCTTTACAAAAACTTCCTGATTATTTGAAAAATTTAGCATCGAATTTTCATAAATTTTATAATGAAAATCGCGTTGTCGGTGCAGAAAATGAAGATACTTTATTAAAACTTTTTTCTTTGGTTGCCTTGAGTATAAAAACAGGTCTTTCCTTAATGGGAATTGAAGCTAAAAATAAAATGGAATAATCTGCAAAAAATTGCAGATTAGTTCTTTAAAAGTCGAAAATTTCTCCAAGCCAACTTTCTCTTTTTTTCTTTTTATAGTAGTTATTGTGATGATCGTATTGAGAGTGAGAGTTATAGGATTGATTATAAGAAGTTGCATTATTTCTTTCTATTATTTTATCGAGCTCTCCTCGATCAAGCCATACCCCACGGCATTTTGGACAATAATCAATTTCAACCCCATTTCTATCACTCATCATTAAATCAATATTGCAAACTGGACATAGCATTAATACTCCTTTAAAAAATTAAAAAATTATAATCATAAAATTTAAATCATTCGTTTCAAAATTGATAAAATAATATTTTTAAGATATAATAAAGAAAACTAATATTTAATTAAAGGTTTTAAAATAAGTGCTTCCAAGATGGGATAAAAAATATTGTATTGGTCATGAAATAATTGATTCTCAACATAAAAAGCTTTTTGAACTTGCACAAAATGTTGAATCTGCATTTTATCGTTATGTTAAAAGAGATGAGCTTAAACAATTGCTTATTGAACTTTTTTATTATATTAAAGAGCATTGTGAAGATGAAGAACAATATATGAGAGAAATTAACTATCCTCATTACGAACAACATTGCAAAATTCATCAGCAAACTATAAGCAATATGATCAGTATGATTAAAGATATTAAATCTACAAATGATCTTAAAGAAAAATTTTATAAAGCTATTAAACATAAATTTATAGAACATGTAATTTGTGAAGATATGGAAATTGCAAAATGGAAAAGTAAATTAGATTTTATAGAAAATAGAATATTAGATGATGATTTAACTTTTGAAGAGTGTATGGCTTATTATACTTG
This sequence comes from Campylobacter novaezeelandiae, assembly GCF_018968685.1. Lineage (NCBI taxonomy): Bacteria > Pseudomonadati > Campylobacterota > Epsilonproteobacteria > Campylobacterales > Campylobacteraceae > Campylobacter > Campylobacter novaezeelandiae. The sequence goes on from NZ_CP076657.1 coordinate 532,119, forward strand.
TGGATGTGAAGATTTTATACATAAAGTTCCTCTAAGCATCCATTATAAAATTCAATCAGGTGCAACACAATTTAAATGCAAAAAGTGTAAAGCAATTTTAAAATTTTCCGATCAAGATAAAGAATAAAAGTTTTTGTTAAAAGGTGTAGTTTTTAGGATAAATTATGTGTGAGTTATTAGACGATGAGTTTAAATTGCTTCCAAGATGGGATAAAAAATATTGTATTGGTCATGAAATAATTGATTCTCAACATAAAAAGCTTTTTGAACTTGCACAAAATGTTGAATCTGCATTTTATCGTTATGTTAAAAGAGATGAGCTTAAACAATTGCTTATTGAACTTTTTTATTATATTAAAGAGCATTGTGAAGATGAAGAACAATATATGAGAGAAATTAACTATCCTCATTACGAACAACATTGCAAAATTCATCAGCAAACTATAAGCAATATGATCAGTATGATTAAAGATATTAAATCTACAAATGATCTTAAAGAAAAATTTTATAAAGCTATTAAACATAAATTTATAGAACATGTAATTTGTGAAGATATGGAAATTGCAAAATGGAAAAGTAAATTAGATTTTATAGAAAATAGAATATTAGATGATGATTTAACTTTTGAAGAGTGTATTATAAATGAAAATGTTAAAAATTTAAGCTTTGAAGAATGCCAAGTATATTGCACTTGTAAGTGTGAAAATTTTATTCATCAAATCCCTTTAAGTATTTATCATAAAGTGATGATAGGCACAACGCAATTTAAATGCAAAAAGTGTAAAGCAATATTGAAATTTCATCATCAAGATGAGTGATTATCTTCTTTTGTGTAGTTTTGCGTGTCTTGTCATCATAAAGCTTTGCTCAAAAAAGATTAGCAAAGTCACACTTACTCCTATGGCTAGAGCCAAAGTAACAGACAAAGCTGTAAAAGCATAGTCAAAAAAGCTTATTAAATAAGTTGTTTTTAGTTCCATACTTTCACTTCTAATAAAAGAAATCAAATTTAATATTGCCTTATAAGCATAAATTCCAGGTATCATAGGTATAAGAGCTGGAAAAACTATAATTTCAGCAGGGGTTTTAAATATTTTAGCCAAAGCTATACTTAAACAACCTATAAAAAACGAAGCCAAAAAAGTTGCTATAGCTAAAGTTTGAAAGTGTAAATATTCGATTAAAACAAAACGAAATCCGTGTGCTATCGCAGCAAGTAATGCAGAAAGTATCAAAGTTTTAAAAGGAGGATTACAAGCATATGCAAAACCAAATCCAGCTATAGCAGCAAAAAACATATCGCCAATTATCGAACTAAAGCTAATCATTGCAAAATCCCAAGATTAGAAATACTTAAGGTCATATAAATTCCTATGCTAATACAACAAACTAAAATGATGACGCTTATAATACGACTAAGTCCCATTAAAATGTGATCTTTGAGTATATCGATGATAGAGTTGATAAAAAACACCCCAGGAGTAAGATACAAAATACTAGATCCTAAAGCAACATTTGCTTCTTTGACAAAATTTAAATCTATACCTAAAAATACAATCCAAGAAGTGATAAAAGAGCAAAAGATATACTGAATTTTTATATTTATTTTTAATCGTGTAAAAATATATCTGAAAAAAAGCCCCACTAAAGTTCCAAAAAGCACAAACAAACATCCACCAAAATCTCCACCAAAAAGCCTACAAAAAGCAGAATTAGCAACGGATATAAACAAAATTCTACTAAGAGAAGAATGTTTTTTTTGAGAGATTAATTCTTTAAAAGTTTCTTGTGCATATTCTAAAGAATATCTTTTATCATAAATAGCCCAGCTAAGTGCACTAAGATCAGAGATAAGTTTGAAATTTATATTTTCACTTTTAGTTGGAACTACGTAAGTTCTTTGTGAAGATTTATCACTTCTATCAACGATATTGAGTGTAAAATGGTGAAAAAAGAAATTTATGTGTATTTCATATCCATAAACTCGTGTTATTCTATCAACACATTTTGCAATTCTTGATGTGTAAGTTCCAGAGCTTAACATTATACTAACATATTCGATTAAAAAATTTGTCAAAGTTTGGATATTTGGTTTTTGCATCTTTTGTTTTGCTTTTTTTAAAATTTTTAAAAAATTATAACAAATTTTTAAAATAAAGATTAATAAAAATAAATTTTTTAATCTTTTTTGTAAATTAACAAACTCAACAAATTTACATTTTTAGCCTTATCATAAAAAAATTAACAAATAATTTTTTTTTAAAATTTTTTTTCCTATAATTGCACTTAACATTCAAAAATGTAACAATTTTCAAGGAGATTAAATGAAAACGAAGTTTTCGGTTATTTTAAGTGCTTGTCTTCTTTCATCTTCTTTGCTTTATGCAAAAGCTGATGATGAGATCACAAGACTTCAAAAGCAACTTGCACAAATTCAAAAAGAAATTGAGCAATTAAAAAAAGAAAAAGAAGCTCAGGCTAAAAAAAATGAAGAAGTAAGAGCTGAGCTTGATGATCTAAGCGATAGAGCTGATGCGAATGAATTTCAAGCAGCTTTAAGCAAAGTAAAATTTGGTCTTGAATTCTCAACTGCCGTATCAAATACAAATTTCAATCATATTCCTTATTATACTAGTAATCAGTTTGCTGGATATAAGGACTATAGTGTTAATAATAAATGGATGATGGAACTTCATTTAAATATGAATGCTGATATCAATGACAAAACCAAATTCTATGGACGCTTATCTATGGCTAAAAACTGGTCTCAAATGGGCTGGAGTGGCTTACCATATGATCTAGATGCAGGAAGAAACACTAGAACAAGTGGAGCTGTGCTTTATGTGGATAGAGCTTATTTAGATTACTATATCACTCCGAATTTAATTGCTACTATAGGACGCCAACCAGGAACAGATGGTCCAGGAAGCAACCTAAGAAACAATGCCTTAAGACAATCAACCTATCCAGCTTTAGCTATCAATGCTCTAGGCGATGCTGCGGTTTTAACTTATAAGCCAGAAAGCTTACAAGAGTATAAAGTAGCTATGCGTGCTGCTTATGGTAAAACTTATCAATGGGATGAAGAAGGTAGAGTAAGAGACTGGATGGCAGATCAAAAAAATACTGATGCAAACCTTTATTATGGAGCTATAGAAGGACAACTTCCTATAGAAGGCATGGGGGATAACTTATGGCTATTTAATATTGCTTACTTAAGCGACTTTGCGCTACCACTTACAGGAACAAGCGTACTTGGCTATGATGATGAGGTGGTAAATTTAGGAGATTTAACTATAGCAAATCTTCATTTTGAAAATTACAAAGCTTTCGGAACGAATTTTAATTATTTTGTTTCTTTGGGTTATTCTCGTGGAAGTAACAATCAATTAAGTTCAACTTTAAGTGCAGTTCTTGGAAGTCAAGGTTATGGGAATGGAAAATTCAATGAAGAAGATGGTTATGCTGTGCATGTAGGTGGACGCTATGATTTCACTCAAGCTTTAAAAGTGGGTTATGAGTTTTTCTGGGGAAGCAGATACTGGTATACTATGAGTCGTCCAAGTATCAATGATCCATTAAATATCAGAATGACAAGAGGAACAGCTCATGATGTTTATGTGATTTATCAACTTGATAGATATCAATTCTTAAGGCTTAGCTATACAAATATCCAAAATAAATGGAGCAATCGTGCATTACCATTTGGTGGAGCTAAAAAAGAAAAATCAAGAGCTGATAATATAATGCTTATGTATAATGTAAAATTCTAAGGAGTTAAATGATGAAAAAAGTAATTTTTGCCTTATTTCTAACTCTTCCAATCTTTGCTTTTGCTAATGATTGCGATGCTTTGATGAAAAAATATGAAGCTCCAGAGCCTGAGTCAAAAACTATGAAACAAGTTGAAAGATGGATTAGTAAAAAAGTAAAAGACCCAAAAGATGCAGCCATCCTTTCAGAGTGTATGATAGCACGTGCTGCTGATAACCCAAATCAAGTTTCAGTTGCAGGTAAATAATAACAACAAAAATAAAAAAAGCGGTTTTATACCGCTTTTAATCATTTAATTTTTTAAGCTACAATTTCTAAAATTTTTTCTTCTATAAGGTCAATATGCAAGAAATCATTCAGTTTATAGTTGATACTGCTAGTTCTTGGGGATACTTAGGTATTATTATCTTAATGACTTTAGAGAGCTCTTTTATACCTTTTCCAAGTGAAGTTGTGATGATACCTGCTGGATATTTAGCACATAAGGGTGAGCTTAATCTTTTTTTGTGTATTTTAAGTGGGGTATTTGGTTCTGTTTTAGGGGCTTTGATAAATTATTATATTTGTTTTTTTTGGGGTAAGAAATTTGTTTTGAAATTTGGAAAGTATTTTGGTATCAATGAAAAAAAATTTTCAAAATTTGAAGAATTTTTCTTAAAATACGGAGAAATTTCAACTTTTATTTGCAGACTTTTACCTGGCATTCGTCAATACATCTCTATGCCAGCTGGACTTTCTAAAATGAAACTTTTAAATTTCGTCTTTTTTACGGCTTTAGGCAGTGCTATTTGGGTTAGCATACTTACATTTTTAGGATATTTTATAGGAGAAAATGAAGAACTTATCAAAACCTATTTAAGTCAAATTCTAGTTTTTATTATAATATTTTGCTTTATCTTTGTTTTTATTTATGTAAAAATAAAGATTAAAATTTAATTACTGAAAATTTCTAAAGAATTATTTTGTATTTTTATTTATACTCTATTTAGGTAAAAAATTTTAATTTATTTTTAAACTCATTTAGCTTTTACAAAATTTCAAAAATATCAAAATGCTAAGCAAAGCTTATTTTAAGAAAATCTAAGCAAATTTTAGATATCATCAGAGTTTATTTTAATTTTAAAGAAAGGAATTATTGTGCCTACCATAAATCAATTGGTTAGAAAAGAGCGCAAAAAAGTTTTAGAAAAATCTAAATCTCCAGCGCTTAAAAATTGTCCACAAAGAAGGGGAGTTTGTACTAGGGTTTATACAACAACACCTAAAAAACCAAACTCAGCGTTAAGAAAAGTTGCCAAAGTAAGGCTTACAAGTGGCTTTGAGGTCATTAGTTATATAGGCGGTGAGGGTCATAACCTTCAAGAGCATAGCATAGTGTTAGTGCGTGGTGGAAGGGTTAAGGACTTACCGGGTGTTAAGTATCATATCGTGCGTGGCGCATTGGATACTGCTGGTGTTGCAAAAAGAACAGTTTCTCGTTCTAAATATGGTGCTAAGCGTCCTAAAGCAGGTGCTGCTAAGTAAATTTAAAGACAGACAAATCCGTTTGATTTGATTTTGTTTGAGTAAAATTTAAAATTTGAAGGAAAAAAATGAGAAGAAGAAAAGCTCCGGTAAGAGAAGTCTTGCCTGATCCGATTTATGGTAACAAAGTAATTACGAAATTTATTAATTCTTTAATGTATGATGGTAAAAAAAGTGTTGCAACAACTATTTTGTATGGTGCTTTAGAAGCTATTGACAAAAAAGGTGGCGAAAAAAAAGGTATAGATGTTTTTAATGAAGCAATTGAAAATATTAAGCCTATTTTAGAAGTTAAATCACGTCGTGTTGGTGGAGCTACTTATCAAGTTCCAGTAGAAGTAAGACCTGCTAGACAACAAGCTTTAGCGATCCGCTGGATTATTTCTTTTGCAAGAAAAAGAAGCGAGAGAACTATGATAGAAAAACTTGCTGCTGAGTTAATGGATGCTGCAAATAGCAAAGGTGCTTCATTTAAGAAGAAAGAAGATACTTATAAAATGGCTGAAGCAAATAAAGCATTTGCTCACTATCGCTGGTAAAAAGGAGAATAAATGTCAAGAAGTACTCCTTTAAAAAGAGTTAGAAATATAGGAATCGCTGCACATATTGATGCAGGAAAAACAACAACAAGTGAAAGAATACTTTTCTTTACAGGTATGAGTCATAAAATAGGCGAAGTGCATGATGGTGCTGCTACTATGGATTGGATGGAACAAGAAAAAGAAAGAGGTATTACTATCACTTCTGCTGCAACAACTTGTTTTTGGAAAGATCATCAAATCAATCTAATTGACACTCCAGGCCACGTTGATTTTACTATAGAAGTTGAAAGATCAATGCGTGTTTTAGATGGTGCTGTTGCAGTGTTTTGTTCTGTAGGTGGCGTTCAACCACAAAGCGAAACAGTTTGGAGACAAGCTAATAAGTATGGCGTTCCAAGAATTGTTTTTGTTAATAAGATGGATAGAATCGGTGCGAATTTTTTTAGAGTAGAAGAACAAATTCGCGAACGTTTAAAAGCTAATCCAGTTCCACTTCAAATTCCAATCGGTTCTGAAGATAATTTTAAAGGCGTAATCGATCTTATTACAATGAAAGCTTTGGTTTGGGAAGATGAAAACAAGCCAACTGATTATGTAGAAAAAGAAATTCCTGCTGAGCTTAAAGATCAAGCAGAAGAATATCGTGTAAAAATGATAGAAGCTGTTTCTGAAACTTCTGATGAACTTATGGAAAAATACTTAGGCGGAGAAGAATTAAGTATAGAAGAAATTAGAGCAGGTATTAAAGCGGGATGTTTAAATCTTTCTATGATTCCTATGCTTTGTGGAACAGCTTTTAAAAACAAAGGAATTCAGCCTTTACTTGATGCGGTTATTGCGTATTTACCAGCTCCAGATGAAGTTGCAAATATTAAAGGGGAATATGAAGATGGCACAGAAGTTTCTGTAAAATCAACTGATGATGGAGAATTTGCAGGACTTGCATTTAAGATTATGACAGACCCTTTTGTAGGACAACTTACTTTCGTTCGTGTTTATCGTGGAAGTTTAGAAAGTGGATCTTATGCTTATAACTCAACCAAAGATAAGAAAGAAAGAATAGGGCGTCTTTTAAAAATGCACTCTAATAAAAGAGAAGAAATTAAAGTTCTTTATGCTGGAGAAATTGGTGCTGTTGTAGGACTTAAAGATACATTAACAGGTGATACTTTAGCGAGTGAAAAAGATAAAGTAATTCTTGAGAGAATGGATTTTCCAGATCCTGTTATTTCTGTTGCAGTGGAACCAAAAACTAAAGCAGATCAAGAAAAAATGTCTATAGCTTTAAATAAATTAGCACAAGAAGATCCAAGTTTTAGAGTTTCAACCGATGAAGAAAGTGGTCAAACTATTATTTCTGGTATGGGTGAATTACACCTTGAAATTATTGTAGATAGAATGCTTCGTGAATTTAAAGTAGAAGCTGAAGTAGGTCAGCCTCAGGTTGCTTATCGTGAAACTATTAGAAAAGTAGTAGAACAAGAATACAAATACGCAAAACAATCAGGTGGTCGTGGACAATATGGACACGTTTTCTTGCGTCTTGAGCCACTTGATCCAGGTAGTGGATATGAGTTTGTAAATGATATCAAAGGTGGTGTAATCCCTAAAGAATATATCCCAGCCGTAGATAAAGGTATCCAAGAAGCATTACAAAATGGTGTTTTAGCCGGCTATCCTGTTGAAGATGTTAAAGTAACTGTTTATGATGGAAGTTATCACGAAGTGGATTCTTCTGAAATGGCATTTAAACTTGCTGCTTCTATGGGATTTAAAGAAGGTGCTAGAAAAGCAGGAGCTGTTATTTTAGAACCTATGATGAAAGTTGAAGTTGAAACACCTGAAGAGTATATGGGAGATGTTATTGGAGATCTTAATAAACGTCGTGGTCAAGTGAATTCTATGGATGAAAGAGGTGGAAATAAAATCGTTACCGCATTTTGTCCTTTGGCTGAAATGTTTGGTTACTCTACTGATCTTAGAAGTCAAACTCAAGGACGTGCAACTTATTCTATGGAATTTGATCATTACAATGAAGTTCCTAAGAATGTTTCTGAAGAAATTATCAAAAAGAGAAATGGATAATTATATTAGCTTAGAATTTGCTTTTTTGGCAAATTCTAAATGTCCTCGTAGCTCAGCTGGATAGAGCACAAAATTCCTAATTTTGAGGCCGTGAGTTCGAATCTCGCCGTGGACACCAAGTAATAATTCACTAAATAACATTAAGATATAAAATCTACTATTTTAAACGATTTTCCTGCATTCAGATTTTATTATGATTGAAATTTTTCTTATCATTTTGTAGCCATCTATATAGCCAAAGTATTGGCTATATAGATACTAAAAAATGTTTTTTAATATTTAATTAAAAAGATATAGATAATTTAGAAATCAAAAGATAAAAGGTATATAATTAGCATAGAATAGCCAAAAGAATATATATTCGGTATCACATATTGAAAAATTCTAGGTATTGGAATCTTTTTTGTAATATTTAATCTTTGAATTTTTCAGAAGTTTTTATAAAAATAATATTATTTTGTTTATTGATTAATTTTTATTTAGGTTACAAAACTTTCTACCAATCTTTGTACTAATAAATTCCATCCATCTACTAAAACAAAAATAAGTAGTTTAAAAGGTAAAGATATCATAACAGGCGGAAGCATCATCATACCCATTGCCATTAATACAGAACTTACGACCATATCTATAACTAAAAAAGGTAGATAGATTAAAAAGCCTATTTCAAAAGCCGTTTTTAATTCTGAAATCATAAAGGCTGGTACAAGAACGCTTAAAGGAACATCGTCTATGGTTTTAGGATTAGGCAAATTTCGAATTCTATAAAATAAAGCAAGATCTTTTTCTCTAGTATTTTTTAGCATAAATTCTTTAAAGGGTTTAACTCCTTTGGCAAATGCTTCTTCATAGCCTATTTTTTCCTCTAAATAAGGCTTAATTGCTTCATTATATGACTTTGTGGCTACAGGTTCCATAATAAAAAAGGTTAAAATAAGAGCAAGGGTTATTAAAATAGTATTAGGCGGCATACTTTGCGTTCCCATAGCTTGTCTTAAAAATGAAAAAACAACAATTAAACGCAAGAAAGAAGTCATAACAAAAATAATACTTGGCGCTAAAGCAAGTATGGTTAAAACAATGATAATGTTTAAAGTTGTTACAAGCTGATTTGGGGTATCAGGGGCGCTTAAACTTAAATTCACAGTAGGAATTGTTGCTTCTGGAGCAGCAAAAAGAGTTAAAGAAAATAAAAACAATAAAAGAATTTTTTTCAAATTTTTTAACCTTTGGAGTTTTCTTTTAGTCTATTTTATATTTATAATTTTTAATTTTATCTTTAGATGTTTTAAAACAAGTTTAACTTTAGTTTTTGATAAACTTTGCTTAATTTTAAGCTGGTAAAATACTTTAAAATTTTTGAATAAGGTTTTAAATGCAAAGTTCTATTTTAATTTTAGCTGCTGGACTTGGAACAAGAATGAAGTCTAAAAAGCCAAAAGTTTTACAAAAAATATGTAAAAAAAGTATGATTTTATATATACTTGAAAAAGCTTTTAAGATAAGTGATGATGTAAGTGTAGTTTTATCTTATGAGAAAGAATTAATTGAAAAAGAAATTTTAGATCATTTTCCAAAAACTAAAATTTTAGAACAAGATTTAAACAAATTTCCAGGAACTGCAGGAGCTTTAAAAAACTATAAACCACAAGCTAAACAAACACTAATTTTATGTGGAGATATGCCTTTAATAAAAGAACAAAGTTTAAAAAAACTTATTGATACAAATTATGATTTTAATGTAGCAATTTTTAATGCTAAAGATCCTAAAAATTACGGGAGGGTAATTTTAAAAGAAGATTCTTTAGAAAAAATTGTTGAATTTAAAGATGCTAGTGAAGAGGAGAGAAATGTTTCTCTTTGTAATGCCGGAGTTTATGCTATAAATTCAGATCTTTTAATGCAAATTTTGCCTTTGATTGATAATAAAAATGAAGCCAAAGAGTATTATTTAACAGATGCGATTAAATTAGCTAGAGAAAAAGGAGTTTTAATACATCCTGTTTTTGTAGATGAGTTTGAATTTATGGGAGTTAATGATAAATTTGAATTAAGCAAAGCTGAGGAATTAATGCAAGATGAGCTTAAGAAATACTGGATGAAACAAGGAGTGATTTTTCATTTGCCTCATACTATTTATATAGATCCTGATGTTTGTTTTGAAGGAGAATGTGAAATTTATGAAAATGTTCGTATTGAAGGAAAGAGTCTTATTGTAAATTCTATCATTAAAAGTTCTTGTGTTATAGAAGAGAGCGAAGTATTTAATAGCGATATAGGACCTTTGGCACATCTTAGACCTAAAAATATTATTAAAAATTCACATATTGGAAATTTCGTAGAATGCAAAAATGCAAAATTAAACAAAATTAAAGCAGGGCATTTAAGTTATCTTGGAGATTGTGAAATCGATGAAGGGACCAATATAGGTTGTGGGGTTATTACTTGCAATTATGATGGTATCAAAAAGCACAAAAGTATAATAGGTAAAAATGTTTTTATTGGCTCAAATTCAGAGCTTATAGCCCCTGTTAATATAGAAGATGATGTGATTATAGCCGCTGGAAGTTGTGTGGATAAAAAAGTTGAAAAAGGAGCTTTATTTATCAATAGAGCAACGAGTAAAATAATTAAAGATTATTTTTATAAAAAATTTCAATGAAAACTTTACTTTTAGCAATTAGCGGAAGCATAGCTTTTTATAAAACTTATGAGCTTATATCTTTATTTAAGAAAGAAGGCTTTAAGGTTAAAGTTTTACTTAGCAATGGGGCTTTAAGATTTGCTTCTAAAATAAGTTTTGAAGCACTTTGTGATGATGTTTTATGTGAAGAGAATGAAACTTGGAAAAATGCAAACAATCATATAGCTTTTAGTAAAGATTGCGATCTTATACTTTTTGCTCCTGCGAGTATAAATTCTATTAATAAACTTGCTTTAGGGATTTGTGATAATTTATTTATACAAACTTTAATTGCAGCTAAACTTCCTTTGATTATTGCTCCAGCAGCAAATACAAATATGTATTTGCATTTTAGTGTGCAGAATTCTTTGAAACTTTTAAAAGAACAGGGTGCTTTGATAATAGATCCTATTTGTAAAAAGCTTGCTTGTAATGACGAGGGCATAGGAGCTTTAGCAGAAGTTTTGGATATTTTTAATATTGTTAAAAGAGAACTTTTAAAAGAAAAATTTTTTATAGGCAAAAGTGTTGTTGTAACTGGTGGAGGCACGAAAGAAAAGATTGATGAGGTAAGATGTATTAGTAATTTTTCAAGCGGACTTATGGCTAAAGCTATAGCAGATGCTTTTTATTTTTTGGGTGCTAATGTCACTTTTTTAAGTAGTGTAGATTTTAAAACTCCTTATAAACTTTTAAAATTCGAAAGTTCTAAAGAGCTAAAAGAACTTTTAATAGAAAATAAAAATAAAGATTTTTTGATAATGAGTGCCGCTGTTAGTGATTTTATCCCTATAATGCAAGCTGGAAAAATTAAAAAAAATGAGCATTTAGAAGGTTTAGAGCTGAAGCTTTTACCTAATGAAGATTTGCTTAAAAATATAGATTTTAAAGGTAAAAAGATAGGATTTAAACTAGAATTTGATGAAAAAAATGCTATAAAAAATGCTAAGCATTCATTAAAGGATAAAAAGCTTGATATGGTATGCTTAAATATTTTAAAAAAAGAAAATTCTTTTGGATCTAATTTGAATGAAATATTGTGTATTAGTGCCAAAGATGAGGTGTTATTTTCCATGCAGGATAAAAAAAATTTAGCCTATAAACTAGCCTATAAATGTAAAGAATTATGAGTATTATTAATCCAATATTGCCTATACAAATTGAAGTTCTTGCTAAATCTGGATATGGGCACTATACTTTACTAATAAATAATAAAAAAATTCAAACTAAAAGTATGATTGAGCTTGAAGTTGGGGTGCAATATTTAGTAGAATTATATAATGATAGTGGTAGTATAATAGAATTTAAAAATCTTTATAAAAAACCTAGTTTATCTTTTTTTGAACAAGGATTATCTTTAATTACTGGCCTTTTGGAAGAAGGAATTGATTTTAAAAAATTTATTTTACATAATCTTATAGAATGCAAAGATAAGCAAAAATATCAAATTCTAAAAGAAATGCTTTTTGCAAGTTTTGAAAATGTATATCATATTCCTTTTGTTTTTGAAAACAAAGCCGCTCTTTTACAAATGAAAAAAGACAAATTTTTAGAAATTTATCTTTTTTTTGGTGTATTTGGACCCTTAAAAATTTTTATTAAAGAAAATGAAATTTTAATTAAAACACCTTTTTTTAAAGTACAAAAATTTTTAAGTGAGCACTTAAAAATACAGGTTTTACAAGATGCAAATGTGAAGCCTTTATTTGAATTTAAAAAACTATTTAATTTTAAAGGATAAAAATGAATAAATTAAAACACCTTGCTATTGTAATGGATGGTAATAGACGTTGGGCTAAAGCTAAGGGAGTTTTAGTAAAGTTAGGCTATTCTCAAGGTGTTAAAACAATGCAAAAAATTATGGAAGTTTGTGTTGAGGAGGGAATTTCAAATTTAAGTCTTTTTGCTTTTAGTACTGAAAATTGGGGTCGTCCACAAGATGAAATTGACTTTATTTTTAAACTTTTAGATCGCTGTTTAGATGAAGCTTTGGAAAAATTTGAAAAAAATAATGTTTGTTTAAAAGCAATTGGTGATTTATCAAAACTTGATAAGAATTTAAGAGAAAAAATAGCCTTAGTTGAAGAAAAAACAAAGCATTGTAATTTGCTTTATATTCATTTAGCTATTTCTTATGGCTCTAAAAATGAAATTATTAGAGCTACAAAAAGAGTATTAGAAAAAGGTTTAGAACTTAATGAAGAAAATTTAAGTAAAAATTTAGATCTGCCTTTAGATGTGGATTTGCTTCTTAGAGTGGGCAATGCTAAAAGACTTTCTAACTTTTTATTGTGGCAATGCGCTTACGCTGAAATATACTTTAGTGAAACTTTATTTCCTAGCCTTACAAAAAGAGAATTTAAAAGGATTATAAAAGATTATAAAAATCGCGAAAGAACTTTTGGTTTATGATATTTTTTTTGCTGATTTTAGGTGCAAGTTTAGGTTCTTTTTGTAAAGCTTTAGCTGATCGTATCATCTATAAACAAAAGATTTTTTATCCTAGATCTTTTTGTTTTAGTTGTAGAAGAAACTTAGGATTTTTAGAATTAATTCCTATTTTTTCTTATATTTTTTTAAGAGCAAAATGTAAATATTGTAAAAATAAAATTCCCTTTGAAGTATTTTTAAGCGAAATAATTGGTATTTTTTTAATTTGTATTGCTTATTTTTTTAATACAAATTTATATGATTTTATTGTTTTTTCTTTTTTTGTTTTTAATTTATTTTTACTTTCTTTGATTGATATAAAATTAAAAGCTGTTCCAGAAATTTTGCTTTGGAGTGCTTTTTTTCTAGCGGGTTTTTATGCTTTTAAAATGGAGGAAATTTTTTATATTTTTATTTTTGAAAATTTAAAAGAAGGGTTTTTACTTTATGCCGTAAGTTTTTCTGGGGCTTTGTTTTTATTTAAAAGTTTTATTTTATTTTTAACAAATTTAAAAAGAAAAAATAAAATATCTGATAATTTAGGAGATGCAGATATTATTATAGTTGCTTGTATAGGTGGAATTTTAGGTTTTAAAGATGGATTTATCTCTTTGTTTATTGCTTGTATTTTGACTTTGCCTTTTTTTATCATTAAAGCAAGAAAAGAGAAAGAACTTGCTATGATACCTTTTTTAACTCTATCTTTTATTCTAGTTTGGATTTTTAGGATAAATTATGAAACTTTGTTATAAATATATTTTAAACCAATTTTTAAGTACAAATTTATCAATTTTTTTTACTTTATTTAGTATCGTTTCTATGGTATTTTTTATACAGCTTGCGAAATTTACCTCAAATATAGAAATTAATTTTTTGGATCTTTTAAGACTCTATGGTTTTATGTTGCCAAGAATTTTAATCTTTACTCTACCTATAGCTTTTTTTATAGCTTTAACTTTGGCTTTTTATAGACTTTCTAAGGAGAATGAAAGTATAGTGTTTTTTACACTAGGTTTTTCACCTTTAAATTTAGCTAAGTTTTTCTTGCAAATTGCAGCTTGTGTGAGTGCTTTAATGCTCATTGTAGCTTTAATTGTGCTTCCAATAGTTTTTGAACTTCAAGATAATTTTATTAATTATAAAAAAACTCAAGTTAAATTTAATTATAAAACAGGAGAATTTGGTCAAAAATTCTTAGATTGGATGATCTTTATTGAAAAAGAAGAAGCAAATGGGTATAAAAATATTATTTTATATCATCCAAAAAAATTAAAAACTGATAAGGAACAATTTATCATTGCTAAAGATGCTAAAGTATTATCAAAGGAAAATGGTCTTTCTTTTGAATTAAATTCCGGCAAAATGTATAATTTTGAGGATAATCAAACTATGTTTATAGGAGATTTTGAAAAGCTTGTAATTAATACTCAAGTGGATAATTTAAATACTAAAATAAAAAGTTTCTATGAATATTGGAGTGATATTTCTATCAATGAAGAGAAAGCAAAAGAATTTGTTGTTTATACTACAATTGCTCTTTTTCCTTTAGCAAGCACTCTTTTTGCTTTAAGTTTTGGTATAGTGACTTACCGCTATGAAAAAGGTTTTATATATTTTGGTATGTTTGGGGTTATTGGCGTATATTTTGGACTTTTAAACATTTTTCATCAGCCCCCAATTTTATCCTGTATTTTAATTTTTTTAAGTATTTTTATTGCTTCGTTTATATGTTTTAAAAAAATGATTTTAAGTCGTTATTAATGAAATTAAAATTTGTTTTTTCTTACGATGGTTCAGCTTTTTTAGGTTCTGCTAAACAACCACATAAAAAAAGTGTTCAAGATAACTTTGAAAATGCTCTTTCTCATCTTGGAATTTATAATTCGTTTTTAATGGCTTCACGAACAGATAAAGGAGTGCATGCTAATAATGCCGTAGGTTGTGTAGAATGTGGAGATTATTTTAAAGATTTACATTATCTTAAAAATCAACTTAATAAATATACTCATCCTTTTATACATATAAAACAAATTCAAAAGATGGAACAAGACTTTGAAGTAAGATTTGATGCTAAGGCAAGAGAATATCGTTATATATTTAATCATGACAAATTTAATCCTTTTTTATCACGTTATGCTTATTTTTATCCTTCATTTGATATAAATCAAGCAAATGAACTTCTTGCTTTATTTAACGGAGAGCATAATTTTAAGTTATTTCAAAAAGAAGGTAGTTCTACAAAAAGTACAATAAGAAAGATGTATTTTGCTAAAGCCTATGCTTATAAGAAATTAAGCATTTTTACTTTTAGGGCTAATGGTTTTTTAAGGGCTCAAATTCGTTTAAGTATTGCTAGTGTTTTGGCTGTTTTGGAAAATCGTTTAAACAAAGAACAACTTAAAGAACAAATTGAAGCAAAAAAAGAACACTGTAGGATTTTGGTTCCTCCTAATGGGCTTTATTTGCATAGAATTTTATATTGATTTTGTATATAAATTAACACATATTAATTTTTTTGTTCTATTTTTTGTATAGAATACGGAAAAAAAGGAGAAAATATGAGTGAATATTATGTATATATTTTAACTGTGCATTTAATTTGTGCTATATTTTTTGTAGGGTATTTATTTGTTGATATTTTTATTATAAGAAAAGTAAAAAAGAATTATAATGATTTTGACTCTAAACTTTTATCAAATACAGCAATTAAAATAATGCCTTTTATAGTTTTAATATTATTTTTAAGTGGTGGAATGTTAGCAAGTTTTCATTTTAAACCACTAAATGGTTATTTTGCTATAAAGATTATTTTAGCTTCTATTATTTTAGCTTTGGTGTTATTTTCTTTGTTTTGTCGTTTTATATTTAAAAAGCCAAATCCTTTAGGCAAGATAATACATCCTATTGTTTTTATTTTGGCCATAGTGATTGTAGTTTTAGCAAAATTAATGAATTATTTTTTTATATCTTTTTAAGTAAAATACCACATTCTAAATGTTTGGTATGAACAAATTGATCAAAAAGTGCAAATTTTTTGATTTGATGAGTTTTTAAAAGAAAATCTAAATTTTCTTTTAAACTTAAAGGATTGCAAGAAATATAAATAATATTATTATAGTTTTTTATTAAATTTATAACCTCTTTATTAAGTCCAGATCTTGGAGGATCAACTAGAACATGAGAGAAATTAAAATCATCAAGATTTATATGCTTTAAACGATTAAATTCTCTTTCTTTTTTAAATGCTTGACTAAGTTCTTCGCTTGAAAGTCTTATAAAATCTATATTAGAAATTTGATTCAACTCGCAATTTTTTAATGCAAATTGTATATTTTTTTTAGAAAGTTCTGTGGCTAATACTTTTTTAAAACAAGAAGCTAAAGCTATTGTAAAATTTCCATAGCCACAATAAAGCTCCAATAAATCTTTTGTTGTTTCTTGTTGAAGTGCTGTTAAAACCCATTCTATCATTTTTTCATTGATTAGAGTATTTGGTTGTATAAAGCAATCATTATTAAATTCATAAATAAATTCTTTATCAAAAATATTTAGATTTTGGGTAAGAATTTCTTTTTGAAAAATTAATTTTTTCTTTTTGCTTCTTGCAATAAGATTTAATTGGAGATTTTTACTTAAATCAGAAAGTTCTTTTTCTATTAAATTTATATCTTTATGGTAAAGCAATGTTACGCTTAATTCTTTTTTACTTGCTAGAAATTCCACCCCAAAAAGTTTTTCTTTTAATACAAAATTCTTTTTTATGTAATCAAGCAATAAAGGCATAAGATTACATATTTTTTCATCGCAAAAATTTAAAGTATCAATAATATATTTTTTCTTAGTTTTTTCATCAAACATAGCATAGAAGATATCATCATCTTTGTGATAAAAGGAAAGTTCAGCTCTTGTTCTATAATGCTTAAAAGAAGATGAAAAAATTTCAAATTCTTCTTTATAATTTTCTTTAAAAAGCTCTTTAATTTGTCTAATTTTTTCTTCTAAAGTATTATTGATGCACAGTTTAGAAAAATCTTTCATTCGACTTTTTTTCCAATTATTCTTAACAAAATTACAATAAGCACTAGATTTAAAGGTAGGATAATCCACACACTAAATCCTAAAGAGATAGGTAAATAACCAGTGATTAAAGAGATTATACAGATAAATAAAGCATAAGGAATTTGAGTTCTAACGTGTTCCATGTGATCGCATTTTGCACTCATTGAAGAGAGTATAACATTATCTGAAATAGGAGAGCAATGATTTCCAAAAATAGCCCCTGTTAAAACACAGCTTATATTAATAACCATATAATGATGCAAAGAATCAGGATCAAATTGATTAAGTTGTGCAATGGCGTAGGCTAAAGGTACGGCCAGCGGCATTAAAATACTCATTGTTCCATAACTAGTTCCTATAGCAAAAGAAATTCCCGAGGCAAATAAAAAAATTACCGAAGGAAGAATAAAAGAGGGTAGTTCTCCAACAAGAAGAGAAACTATATATTTAGAAGTTCCAAGATCTTTAACTATACCAGAAAGAGACCATGCAAGTAAAAGTAAAACTATAGTAAAAATCATAGTTTTCCAACCATAAATCCAAGTTTCTATTGCTTCTTTAAGATCAAAAATCTTCCTTTTAACTCCCATAAAAATAGCAATAATGGCAGAAAATAAAGCAGATTGAAACAATACTACAGAAGAATCTGCGTTTCCAAAAGTTGTTCTAAAAGCATAAAAAGACAAAGGATTTTCTTTAACTTTTTTTAACTCATCTCCTTCTAATACGCCAAGCCCATTAAAATAAAAACCAACAATACAGAGAAAAATAAGAATAAAAATCGGAATAATAGCACTTGAAGCTTTGATATTTATATTTTCTTTTGGTGCTAAAAATTGATCTTCTAATTCAGCTGTATTTAATGTTTGAGATTTGATTTTTGGTGCAACTTCTCCTGTAGTTCTAGCCCTTATTTCTGCTTGATACATAGGTCCAAATTCTCTCTTCATTAATGCTGTCATTAAAACAAAAAAAAGCATAAAAATATTATAAAATCTGTAAGGAATAGTTTCTAAAAAAATTCCAAAAGCACTAATATTTTCTATACCTATATGATTATAGGCATTTTTAATTAAAGAAACTTCTAGGCCTATCCAAGTTGAAATGATAGCTATTCCAGCAACCGGAGCAGCAGTTGAGTCAATAATAAAAGCAAATTTTTCTCTTGAAATTTTAAATTTATCTGCTAAGGGTCGCATGATGGGACCAACGATTAGCAAATTAGCATAATCATCAAAAAATATTAAAAGGCCTATGAACCAAGTATTTATTTGAGCGCTTACAGCAGATTTAGCTCTTTTTGCAAAATTTAAAGCTATAGCTTTAGCTCCACCCATTTTGGTAATAAGAGCTACCAATCCTCCTATGCAAAGAATTTGTAAAATAATTCCAGCATTTAAAGGATCTGAAGTGGAGTGTAAGATATAAGAAATCATTTTTGTAAATGATTCTAAAAGGGTATTGTAGATATTTAAAAATTGTATCTTTTGACTTAAAAAAATATTAGAAGACAAGCTTAAAAGAAAAGTTCCACTTAAAACCCCTGCAAACAAAGATAAGATAACATCTTTTGTAACAAAAGCTAAAGCAATTGCTATAATAGGCGGTATAAGAGTAAAAAAACCATATAAATTAGCATTAGTATCAGCATCAGCAAATAGAGCAATAGGCATTAAAAATATAAATATAATTTTCATGAAAACTTCTCTATATGAAAACCATTCCAAGTTTGTGTAACTGGCATAAGTTCTATTTCATTGATATTAATATGTTCTGGAAGATTGATAATGGAAATAATAACTTTTGCAATATCATCAGCGCTAATAAATTTGGTGTTTTTATAAATTTGTTCTGCTTTTTCTTTATCTCCTTTAAAGCGAACTTCGGAAAATTCTGTTTTACAAAGTCCTGGAGCTATATTGGTAACTTTAATATTGCTTGATCTTAAATCATTTCTTAATGCAAGAGAAAATTGCCTTACAAATGCTTTTGTGCCACAATATACATTACCGCCAAAATAAGGATTTGTCGCTGCTACTGATCCTATATTAAAAATATAAGCATTTTTTTGTTTTCTAAGTATGGGAATGATCACCCTTGCAATATATAAAAAGCCTTTAATATTTGTATCAACCATAGTATCTATATCTTCTAAACTCAAGCTATCAAATTCGTCTTGATTAAGCGCAAGTCCTGCGTTATTGATTAAAAGGCTAATATCGCTGAATTCTTTGGGTAAATTTTTAAGTTCAGAATTTATTTTTTCTTTATCACGCACATCTAGTGCAATAATATGGAGTTTATCTTTAAATTTTTCTTTTAAAAGCTTTAATCTTTCTTCGCGTCTTGCTATGGCTATAACTTTAAAACCTTCATTAATTAATGCTTCTACGCTAGCTCTTCCAAAGCCAGAACTAGCTCCTGTGATTAAAGCTGTTTTCATTCTAAAGAACCTCCATAAAATAAATTTTCGCTTGGTTTAAGACCTAAAGATTTTAGATATTTAGCATTTTCTTCTTTTTTAGCGGCTAAAGCAAAGTCTAAGGCATTAAAACCTAAATCATCTTTTTCAAAAAGTTTTACGCCTTTTTGCACCAAAAGTTTTAAAATTTCCGTATTTCCGTATGCTGCAGCATGCATTAGGACATTTTTAGAAGTATGTTCAAGAGCACAAAAGGTTATAAAATAAGGTGTATCACTTTCTATATTGGCGCTTAGTGCTAGTTTTTCATTGTTGTTAATGTATTTATGATTTACATCTGCCTTATTATTAAGTAAAAGTTCTATGATGTCTTTTTTTTGAAATTCTATAGCATAAAAAAGAGGAGTTTTTCCAAATGCATTACTTTGGTTTACATTTGCTCCTTGTTCGATTAAAAATTTTGTATTTTGATAATTCTCTAAAGCATAAAAAATAGCACTTTCATATCCTTCATCAAGCTTGGCACCAAAATCTAAAAGAGTTTGAATAATTGTTGTGTTTCTTTGATTTAATAAGGCAGATCTTAATGCTATAGTGAGTTCTGTTCTAGAGGGATTATTTGTGTAAATAAATTGTTTTAAACAGCTTTCGTTACAATTTTTATTTTCAAGTATTTTGGATATTGGTAAAATATCTTTTATAATTTTTGTTTCACCAACTGCCCAATTTAAAAATTCATTTAAGGCTTGCTTTGCTAAAAAAAACGAAGTTGTTTTATCCAAATTAAATGTTTTTTGATAATAGTTTTCTAAAGGCTTTAAAGCGTTGTTGTATTTTTGCCAAAAAGATTGGTAAAGTCTAAAATTTCCTATACTTTGATAAGCCCAATATTTAAAATAAGTATTTAGTTCTTGGTATTTTTTATCTAGATTTGTTTTTCTTTCAAGCTCTTTTTGGTAAGCTAAAGGGTCAATAGAAATCTTTAATAACAAAAGATTAAACTCTGTAAGCTTTGGCAAATAAGATATACCCGAACAAGAGCTATTGCTTCCTCTTATTTCATTAGAAATCTTATAAAGATCTTTTGTAAAAATTGCATTTTTTAAAGACTCTTTACAATTGTCAATTTTATTAATGATATTTTGATCAGATAAATCAAATTTTTGGTTTAAGATATTTTTACAATCAAAAGCTAATATAGAAGAAAGAGATAATATAAGAGAAAATAAAAATTTCAATTTAATCCTTTTTTGTGTTAAACTTCAAGTTTAAATCGGCATTTGCTTAATAATTTTTTATTAAAAATAATCAATTGTTTTTAGAAAAGTAGAATAATATAATTTTCTTTATTTAAGGATAAATAATGTTTAAAATTTGTTTTAAATCCCCTTTATGTTACTTATCTCTACATAGTGATGGAAAATTTTTAACTAAGGTTGATTTTCATCAAACTTATTTTGAAGATAAAAGTTGCGAAGTATTAGAACAAGCAAAAGAAGAATTAAAACTTTATTTTTCAGGTAAATTAAAGGAATTTAAAACACCTTTAAAATTTAAAGGAAGCGAATTTGAACAAAAAGTATACAAAGCTTTAATTCAAATTCCTTACGGAGTTTTATTAACTTATAAGGATATAGCTTTAAAAATAGCTCATCCTAAGGCTTTTCGCGCTGTGGGCAATGCTAATTCTAAAAATGATATTCCTATTTTTATTCCTTGTCATAGAGTAGTAGCAAGTAATGGGATTGGCGGATATAATGGGGGCTTGGAGATTAAAAAATTTTTAATTGACCTTGAAAAATCAGTTAAATAGGTTTGATTCTTCTATCTCATTTTGTAAATAAAAATCTTTAATATAGTTTTTATGTTCATCTAGAATAAGACAGTACTTAAAATCTTTGTTTTTTAAATCAAAAATATGAGAATACGAAAAATCACAAAATAAAGAATTTTTTAAAGCGGATTTAAAACCTTTAATATTTTTAAAATTTTCTTTAAAAAATTCAAAATCGTTTTCATTAAAAACAAAAATAAGAGCTCTATCGCTTTTTCCAAATTCAGCAGGCTTAAAATCATAATGTATAAAATAAATTTGAAAAAAATCTAATTTATTTAGATTAAAACGAATATCACGTTTTTTTTCTTGTAAAAAGGATATAAAATTAGCAAAAATTTGTGCATAAATAAAAGGTAGTTTTATATTTTTAAAATATATGTTTTCACAAATTAAATTTATGTAAAAAGGACTTGAACTTTCTAATAAGGCAAAATTAACTTGATTAAGTTGATCAAAATTGGCACAAAGTTTTAAAATATAATTTTTGTTGCTTGAGCAAAAAATTTCATTTTTATCGGCTTTAATCAAAGAGTTAAAATCTAAAAAAATATTCTCTTGTAAACTTTTTAAATAAAATGTTTTTGCAAAATGAATTTCATTAGGATTGCATAGTAAAAATTTAAATTCTTTTTCTTCGCATAAAAAACGTAAAAGTCTAAAAATAGATACTTCTAAATTTTGGCTTTGTAGATAAAAAATTTCTTTATCTAATATAGGAATTTCTTTTTCATAGACAATAACAAAGGCCCCTTTTTTAATAGCTTCTTTTATTTCTAACTCATCATTTGAAAAAAAAGCATAAGCGTATTTTACTTCATTTAAATTAAGACTAAAACCTTCTACGCTTAAGACCTTTCCTTCGTTGATAATTTTTGTATTTAAAAGTTCATTAAGATTTGAAATATTCATCCTATTAAAGAGCCGTTTTCTACCAACTGTTCAGGAGTGATTAATACAAGTTTATCCCCGCTTTTAGCACTAAGAATCATACCATCGCTTTCGTATCCAAAAATTTTTGCTTTTTTAAGATTGCTTAATACACAAATTTGTTTTCCTATTAAATCTTTTGGATTATAGTGCTTAGCAATGCCTGAAATCACTTGTCTTATTTCATTATCTTCAAGTTCAAGTTCAAATCTTAAAAGTTTATCGCTTCCTGATATGGCTTGACAATCTTTAACTAGGGCTATTTTGATTTCAATTTTAGAGAAATCTTCTATTTTAATTTTTGCTTTATTTTCTTGTTTTATTTCATTTTCTTTTTGGCTTTTTTGTTCAATTTTAGGAAATAAAGCTTCACAAGGGGAAGCTTTAAAATCTAAAAGTTCATTATTTAAAATGAGTTTTTGATAAGCTTTGCTTGATATTTCGAAATTTAAAGCTTTAGCAACTTTTTTTGTGCTATTTGGCAATACTGGATTTAAAAGTATGCTAACTTGTGCTAGGATATTTGCACAAAGAGAGATTAGAGCATTTGCTTTTTCATTTTCGTTGTTTTTAATTAAATTCCAAGGCTCATATTTGCTTATGCTTAAATTTGCTACATTTAAAGCCTTAAAGAGCTCTTCTAAATAATGATTAGTTTGTAAAACTTCTAAAAAATTAATAGCTTCTTTTAAATGTTTTTTTGCTTGCTGATATTCTTCGCTAAAATATATTAAAACGTCTTTATGATCTATGTAATTTTGGGAATATTTTGCACTCATTCCTATAATACGTCCAAGTAAATTTCCAAATTCATTACTAAGTTCTGCATTGATATGATTGATTAAAGATTGTTCATTAAAATCTCCATCATTACCAAAAGATACCTCTTTAAGAAGAAAATATCTAAAAGCTTCTAATCCATAAGTATGAGCAACTTTTCTAGGATCTATAATATTGCCTTTAGATTTACTCATTTTTTCTCCATCTTGTATCCACCATCCGTGTGCTGCTACAAATTTTGGTAGAGGTAAATTTGCACTCATTAAAAAAGCAGGCCAATAAATAGCGTGAAAACGTAAGATATCTTTTCCTACCAAATGTATATGCGCAGGCCAAAATTTTGAATTTTCATCTTGCAAAGAACTTACATAGATAAAAAGTGCATCAAGCCAAACATAAATAATATGTTTATCGTCTTTTAATTCTTTTGGAAGTTTAATTCCCCAATTAAAACTTGTTCTAGTAATCGAAAGATCTTTTAAACCATTTTGAACAAAATTAATAAGTTCATTTTTTTTATTTTTAGGCAGTATAGGATCGGATTCTTCATACCATTTTAAAATTTTATCTTGATATTTTGAAAGCCTAAAGAAATAACTTTCTTCTTTTAAAAGAGAAGTTTCTTTTCCACAATCTGGGCAACAAAGATGATTGGTTAATTGAGTTGGAGTAAAAAAACTTTCACAAGAGATACAATAATGTCCTTCATATTCATCTTTATAGATATCTCCTTTTTCATACATTTTTAGAAAAATATTTTGAACAAAATCAATATGTTTTTGATCAGTAGTTCTTGCGTATATATCATAAGTAATTTCAAATTCATCCCAGAGTTTTTTAAATTCTAAGCTTATTTTATCGGCGTATTCTTTTGCAGAGTTATTATGATTTTTGGCAGCTTGTTCTATTTTTTGTCCATGTTCGTCTGTGCCTGTTAAAAATTTTGTTTCATATCCTTGTAAGCGATAAAATCTTGCCATTGTATCGGCTAAAATTGTAGTATAGGCATGACCTAGATGAGGTTTATCATTTACATAATAAATTGGTGTAGTTATATAACGCATCTTTTTCCTTTAATTAAATTTTTAAAAGTCAAAACCACCTTCATTTTTTCCTTTTGACATACTATTATAAACTGCATCTACATAATTTTTACGTGTTTGACAAGTAAAAATTTCAGGGCAATTATAACAAGAAGTAAGATTTTTTGTTTTTTGACAATTTTCTAATTTTTCTTTGTTTTGCTGTAGATTTTTTTCAAAATCATCAAGAATGATTGCTTCTTCCATATTAATTAACCTTATCGAAATTTAAAAGTTTTTGAATTTCATATTTTGATCCAAAGAAGCAAGGCGTAGTAGCATGAATCTCTTTAAATTCAAGTTCCAATAAAGAAGTATTATCTCCATTGCTTGTAAGCCCACCAGCTTTTTCTATAATAAAAGCTAAAGGAAAGACTTCAAAAAATGCTCTTAATTTTCCATTTGGGGCATCTTCTGTAGCAGGATAACTAAACAATCCGCCTTTTTTAATTAAAATTTGATGTATATCACTGACCATTGCTCCAGAATATCTTAGTCTATAACCTTCGTTAAATAATTCTTGTATAAAATTTTTATGTTTATTGCTCCAAAATTTTTGACTTGCACCTGTTGCATTGATTTTCCCTTTTTCTTGCATGTGAAGCTCTTGTATAAAAACAAAATGATTATTTTGATCCAAGCGATAAAGTTTTGGTAAATCTTCGCAAATTACAAGTTCAACTCTAGGTCCATATATACTATAAACAGCCGCTTTTAAATTTTTTGCATCAGCTTTTTGTTCATAAATGGCAAAAATAGATCCTATGGCAAAATTTACATCCATTAAAGAAGAACCATCTAAAGGATCATAAGCTATGATATATTCAGCTTTTTCATTGATTGTTAATTCTTCTTGCTTTTCTTCGCTAATTAAAGCCTTGATATTTGGACATTCTTTTAAAGTATCTGTAATGATTTGATCACTTAAAATATCAAATTTAAGTTGAGTGTCTCCTGTGTTATTTTGGGTTTTTTCATAGGAGGTATCTGGAAATTTAAGTTCGTTTGAGATTTTAATTACAGCTTTTTTTATAAAATCAAAAATTTCTTGCATATATTTTTCCTTATATTTTTTTTGCGTGTTCTAAAATGTAAGTATAGATTCCTTCTATATCATCTAAATAAAGCCATTTAAGATTTTTATTTGTAATCTTTTTATAAGAAGCAATAGCGTCTGAAAAAGCAAAATAACTTTCATCAATTTCTTTGCAAAATACACTAATTCTTGGAAGATCAAGCGTTTTTAAACCTTCAACTAAACATATATCAAAATCTTTTACCATTTTAATACTTTCTAAAATATCTCGTTCTTGATGAGAAAAAAAAGTTGTTCTAGTAGGGCTTAAAACAATAACTTCAGCACCACTTTGAAAAAAACGAAAGCTATCTTTTCCATTAAAATCAAATTGAGCTTTATCAGAAGGGTCATGTTTTATGATTAAAACTTTGAGATTGTTCTGTATCATTTTTTGAGTGATTTTTGTAATTAATGTTGTTTTTCCAGAATTTGAAGGTCCGCTAAAAGCCATAATAGATTTTGTCATTTTTTCTCTTTGGATATTTTTTTGGAATTATACCTTATTTAAAGCAAAAAATAGAGACAAAAAGTTATAATTACTAAAAATTTTAGGGTTTATTGATGAAAATTTTTATTTTAATATTGATTCTTTTTTTATTTAATGCTTGCTTTTTAAAAGATGATAAAATTACTGAGATTAATTTAAAAACACAAACTTTAATGTTTTCTCAAAAAAAGAAAATTGATGATGGAAAGTTAAGCTCTGTAATCACTATAAGTTATTTAAATCCTGTTTTAGATGAGAAGGCAAAAGAGGATGAATTTGCATTGCAAATTACTCCTAATACATTTAATATAGATCATTTAAAAGTTTATATTAATGATAAAGAAGCCATAATATCTAAAATAGATAAAAATAGTAAATATTTAAAATATTTATTTCAAAATGAATTCACTAGCTATTTTAAATTTTCTTTACCTTCTAATCAAAATGAAACAAATCTTAAAGTTAAGATTTGTTTAAATCATTGTTTTGAGCTAAATTTTCAAAAATATCCGAAATCTTTATATTATCGTTCAGAAGATATCGATACACAATATAATTAGCCAAAACTTTTTTGCCATAAATTCTGCTTTCTTGATAAGGCACAAGTTCCATTGATAAAAAAGGTTCAAATTCTCCTTTTTTAAAAAGATCTTTTCTTGCCAACATTCTTTTAGTAAAACCTATACCTCCATTATAGGCATAAGCAACAAAAAGGGGTGAATTTAAATGAGTTTCAAGATAATTTAAATGATGATTGGCGAAATAGTAGGCTATTTTAGGATTAAACATCAAATCTTGATCAAAATTTTCAATTTTTAATTCTTTATTCCCAATGTGATTGGCTAAAAATGGCATAAACTGCATAATTCCTAAGGCATAAGAAGTTGAAATAGCAGTTGGAATAAATCGACTCTCTTGTCTTGCTATAGCTAAAATTAAAGCTTGTCTTTTAGTATCATAATCTTTTATAAATTCAAAATAGGGCATTATAAAATAATGATTTTTAAATTTATAAAGCCTTTCTAGGATATAAGCATAAATAGGCAAGGTTTCTTGCGTATTAAATTGATTGGCAAGATTTTTAAGTTTATCTGGATTAGCATTTGCAATTTCTTTTGAAAGCTCTTGCCATGCAAAAGGATCTTGCATATTAAAAAAGTTTTTTTCTTTTTTTGGTTTAGGATTTAAGATTTTAGGAAAATCTAAATTTATAAGTTCACGTGCATATAGGTTGTAAATATTTAATGAGGTGCTATTAGCTAAAGTAATTAGATCTTGCTTATCTTTTTTAATCATATACATCCAAAATAAAGCATTATCTTTATTTTCTTGTTTGCTAAAACTTTTATAAGCTTGTTCAAAAAAATTAAAAGCTAAATCTTTTTTATTATAAACTAAGGCATTTACACCAAGAAAAAATGCAGAATTTTCTTGTGTATTTTCTGGTTTAACATTTAATAGAGATAGGCTAAAATTAGGATTTTCTTTTTTAATTACGACATTTTGGACAAATTGTTTAAAGTTTTGAGAAAAGGAGAGTTTATTGATAAAAGTTGTACTTAAAGGATAATCAATTTTCATAGAATAATTATAAAGTTTAAAAAAATTATCAACATCTTCTTTTTTGTCTAAATAGGCAACAGGCTTTTCTTGATTAAAAGCAAGTAAAAGATTAATAACTTCTGGTTTTTCTTGTTGCATATTTGAAGCTAGAATCTTTCTTGTTTCATTGTTTAAACTAGCTATAAATGTGATAGAGTTTAATCTTACGCTTTGACATGTTAGATTTGCATCTAAAATATTGTTTTTAGTATAGGTAAAGCATTTTTTATATAAAGGATTAATATAGGTTGCAACGGGTATTATCTTTTCAAGTTCAGTTTTAATTTTTCCTACATAACGAAAAATATGAGAATTAAGACTTTGTGCTTCATTTTTGCTTATATTATTTTCTTCTAGAAGTCTATAGATATAATAATCTTTGGCCAGAGAATTATCTTTTTGCTTAAGCTCTTTTAGGTCGTAAGAATTACCAAATAATAAATTAGATAATAAAAAAATTAAAAATATTTTTTTCATAAAAATTGTCTCGCTAAATTCGAAATTAATATGCTTAAAAATTGTAAAGCTAAAATGATTATTAACGGTGCTAAGTCTATATTGCCAATACGTGTAGGAAATTTTCTCATGATATTATATGCAGGAGCACTTAATTTGTATAAAATTTGCACTATAGGGTTATAAGGATCAGGATTTACCCAGCTTATCAGTGCTGAAATAATAATAATCCACATATAAAGATTAATAATAATTTGTAAAATTTGGATCAAAGAGAGTATTAAAGAATCTATAATCATTTTATATCCTTGCTAAGTCATTAATAAAAGGTCTTATATAAATATACAAATCACTAAGTTCTGGGCCGTGAACATTTCCCGTAAGAACAATTCTTAAAGGCATAAAAAATTTTTTTCCTTTTAGATTAGTTCTTTTTATTAGTTCTTCTTTAAAGTCTTCATAGTTTTGAGGTAAGTTAAAATTCTTTAAATTTTCTTTAAGAATTAAACATTCTTCTTTGAAATCTTTATAATCTTTAGCAGAAAAAATAGCTTTCATTTTATCTTTAAGCTCTACTAAAGTGCTTGATTCTTGAGTATAAAATTTAGCTAATTCTGCTATATCTTTATTTAAATCTAAAATTTCATTGAGCTTGGTATTTGGTATTCTCTTTATATGTTCTCTATTGATTTGTAAAAGTTTTTTTAAATCAAACCTTGCAGGAGATTTTGAAATTTTTTTAATGTCAAACCAAGTAAATGCTTCTTCTAAGGTAAAAATTTCACATGGAGTTTTATTTCCAAGTAAAATTAAGTAATTAATAATTGCATCTGGTAAGATACCGTATTCTAAAAGCCATTTTACACTAGAATGTGCTTCTCTTTTGCTCATTTTTACACCATTTTCATTAAGAATAATAGGCAAATGTGCATAAATAATTTCTTTTTCATAGTTTAAACTTTTGCGGATATGCTCTTGTTTTGGAGTATTTGAAACATGATCTTCTCCTCGTATAATACAAGTTATATTTTCAAGCATATCATCAACTGCACAAGCAAAATTATAAGTTGGAGTTTTATCCGTCCTTAAAATAACAAAAGAATCAATATCATCGGGTTTAAAGTCAAGATTCCCTTTAATCAAATCTTTAAAACCTATATTGTTTTGAGGCTTTTTAAGTCTTATGACAAAGGGTTTATTACAATTTAAAACGTCAATATCTTTTAATTTTTCACAAGCTCCATCATAGCGGTAGGGCTGATTATTTTTTTTTGCCAACTCTTTTTTTTGATTAAGTTCTTCTTCAGTGCAAAAACAAGCAAAAGCTTTTTTTTCACTTACTAGCTTTAAAGCCATTTTTTGATGGAAATTTAAATTTTCGCTTTGTATATATAAATACTGCCAAGAAATACCAAAAAGTTTTAAAAGTTCTTTAATTTCCTCATCTTTACCTTCGATATTTCGTATTTTATCTGTATCTTCTATACGTAGAACAAATCCACTTTTATCTTGTTTGGAGCAAATATAGTTAAAAATTGCAGCACGTAAATTGCCTATATGCATATCTCCTGTTGGAGAAGGTGCAAATCTATACATCATAATAACCTTTATGAATTTTTTAGTTAAATTTGCATTATAATAAAAAAAAATATATAAAAATTTAATATATTTTTGTGTATAATTTAGAACATGTTAGCTTTTATTTTTTTTTTCACGATTTTATTTATTTTTGCTTTAGCAAATGTATATATTTATAAAAGATTAATAACTAGAATTTCTTTTTTTAAATATTTGCATAATTTTTTTAAATATTTTTTCATATTGCTTTATATTTCGCAAGCATTCTTTTTTCTGCTTCGCAAAGAAGATTTTTTAACTGATAAAGTGTATGAGATTTTGGCTTTATCATTTGCCCCTACTTATTGTTTCTTTTTTATTACTTTATTTTTAGATTTTATAAAATTTATCTGTATTTTTTCAGGGAAAAATTATTCTATACCATATAGATTTTTACGCATTATTTTTGAAATTTTTATTTTGGTATTGGGAGGTTTTTTAACATATATAAGCATTAATAATGCTCTTAAAATTCCTAATGTTAAAAAAGAACAAATTTATATTAATAACCTCAAGCAAGATTTAAAAATAGCTATGCTTACTGATATTCATTTAGGAAAAAATCTTCATAAAGATTTTTTAGAAAAGCTTATCATAAAAACTAATGCCTTAAATCCTGATTTGATAGTAATAGTAGGGGATTTAGTGGATACTGATGTTGAACATTTAAAGGATTATATAGGCATATTGAATGAATTTAAATCAAAATTTGGAACTTTCTATGTTTTAGGAAATCATGAGTATTATCATAATGTGAATGAAGTTTTACAGTTTTTAAATGAAAATACAAATATGCACATTTTATTAAATAAAAATATAGATTTAGGAGTTATCAATATAGCCGGAATAGGTGATTTAATGGGTCTAAGACAAGGTGTTTATGGGCCAGATTTAGATAAGGTTCAAAAAGATTTAAGCAAAAATAAACCAAGTATTTTATTATCTCATCAGCCAAAAACAGTTTTACTTTATAATGTAAATGATTTTGATCTTATTTTAAGTGGACATACTCATGCTGGGCAAATTTTTCCTTTTGGGGTTATTGTTAAGTTAAATCAAGGTTTTTTACATGGTTTATACCATTTAAATGAAAAAACAAAACTTTATGTAAGCAGCGGAGCTGGATTTTGGGGTCCTAGTTTAAGAGTTTTTGCTCCAAGTGAAATAGTATTATTAGAATTAAAGGGAAAAAGATGAGCTTTTCTAATCAAAGTTCAAGAGTCTTTGGACTTATAGCTAGATTTAAATTTATCAAACCTTTGCAAACATTGATTAATAAAGCTTATATAAAGTATTTTAAAATTGACATGAGTGAATTTAAACAAGCTGGTGATTATGAAAGTTTAAATGCGCTTTTTACAAGAAGTTTAGCAACTTCAAGAAATCTAGAAAATGATTTTATAGCACCTTGTGATGGAAAAATTTTACAGATTTCAAATTCCTTTTTTCAAAAAGATGAATTTTTTAGTTTTAGCATCAAAGGAAAAGTTTATAGTATAAATACTCTTATAAGAGATAGTTTTGAGTCAAAAGAGCTTAAAAATGGACTTGATTGTGTCAATATTTATCTTTCACCAAAAGATTACCATCGTTATCATGCTCCTTGTGATTTAGAAATTTTAAGTGCAGTCTATACTAGAGGAAAACTTTATAGTGTAAATGAAAAATATTTAAAAAAAATTTCAAATCTTTATAGCGAAAATGAAAGAGTGTGTTTAAAATGCAAAAGCGAAAATAATTTTATATTTTGGCTTATTTTTGTTGGAGCGCAAAATGTTGGAAAAATGCGTTTTAATTTTGATTCTAGTATACAAACAAATACTAAAAAATACAATAATTTTTCTACAAAATATCATAATTTAAAGATAAAAAAGGGAGAAGAGTTAGGAAATTTCGAACTTGGTTCTACTATTGTTATATTATCTCAAAAAGGATTTTTAAATTTTAATATTCAAGAAAATCAAAATATTAAATTTGGTAAAAATATAGCTAATTTTATCTAAAATAATATTTTAAATTTTGGAGTTTTTTGAAGATAACTCTTGAAGAGTTTTGTTATTCTTTTATCTATTTGTTATTTAATTTTTCGCTGTTAGATGATAAAATTACATTGATTTGATAGTTTATAGAGTACAAATTTAATTTTCTTAAAGTAATACAAAAAATTATATAAATGTAATATTAATTATTTTTTTGTTACAGATGTTTCATTTACCATTTGATAAATAAAAGCAAATACTTCAGCAACCGCTTTATACATATTAGGAGGTATTTCATCGCCTAAGTCAAGTTTGCTTAAAATTTCTATTAGATCCTCATCCTCTTTTATAGGAACTCCATGTTCTTTGGCTAGAGAAATTATTTTAGAGGCACTTTCACCTTTTCCGCTTGCAAGAACTTTTGGAGCATTTTGCTGATCTTTTTTATAGCCTAATGCAACAGCTTTTTTAATAGATTTTTTAATTTTACCCATAGTTATAGACTTTAATTTTTAATTAAAATTATATAAAATAAAATATCAATTTAAATTAAAAAAATTATAAATGTGTAAATTTTCTTTTATATCTGTTTAACATACTGTCATTGCCAATAATACCACCTTGATGAATGTATAATATGGGTTTTTTAAAAATAGCTTGATAATGCATCATAGTCTTTATACCTAGCATATCATAAAGTAAGTCAAATTCAATACCACATTCTTTTTTAAGTTTTAAATAAAGTTCATAAAATTCTAAATAAGGTTTGGCAAAATGATATTTTTTAGAAAGTTGTAATATATATAAATTAGAAAAATCATAATAAGGATCAAGAGTTAAAATTTGTTTTTTTAAGTATGCTTCATCGCCAACACAAGCACAGGTAAAAACTTTTGATTTGCTATGTTTTGCTAAAAAAGCCGCAGATGTTCCAGTCCCAGAAGGTAAAAATATATCAAAATCTAAATTTAAAATTTTGCTTTGTTGTTCAATTTCTTTTGCAAGATGTATAAAACCAATTTCTGCTTCTTTATTGCCAACTCCTTCTTCTATAAAAATATCTTTTTCTTGTTTTAATGAAAGAGCCTTATCTCTGCGATGGGAAAAATCTAAATTCTGTATAATTAAAGCTTTATTTTCTAGAGCTAAGGCATAGTTCCCATGAGGATTTTGTTCTAAAAAAGAAGAGAGTTTTTCGCAAACAAAAAGAAGTTGATAATTATTTTGTCTGCAAAATATACTAAGAGCAAGCAAAGCATTACTCTGAGAACTCCCAAAACTAATAAAACGTTGATTTTTTGGATATTTGTTCAAGAAATAATAATAAAGTTTTCTCGCTTTATTGCCATTAATTTCACCTAATAAATCATCACGTTTTATATAAAAACTAAAATCACAAAAAGTAATTTTTTCTATAGGACTATTTAAATTCAAAAAATTTTTCGACTTCTTTAAGTGCATTATCATTTTTAATGCTAAATCTAATTTCTATTCTACGACTCAATTCTTTATCTTCTACACCATTTTTAATTATAGGATCAGAAAACGATCTTCCACTTGCCATTAAAAGTTTTTGTAATCTTGGATCTTTATTAAAGGTATAAATAAAACTCATAACTTCATAGGCTCTTTTTTGAGATAAGTCTAAATTATAAATATAAGATCCATCGCTATCTGAGTGCCCCTCTATAATAATATTTTCTATGTTATTTAAAATAGAAGGATCGTTTAATATTGCATTAAAATATTCATTAAGTATTTTTTTAAGATTTGATTTTGCCTCATTTTTTAGTATATAAGAATCTCTATCAAATAAAATTTCTGCTGGTAATACAATAGCCCCGGTTTTTTCATTTATAGTGATATTAGAATCAAGTTTTGATTGAAGTTGCTTGCTTAAATTTTCTTTAATAAAATTTAAGTTTTGAACTTTTTCTTTGGCTTCTTCAAAGTCTTGTTTTAAATTTTTAAATTCTTCATCTTTTTTTTCAAGCTGTCCTAATAAAATTAAAATTTGTTTATCTTTGTTGTCTAAACTCAAATTTAATTCTTTGCTTAGTTGTTTATAGTTTGTTATATTTGCTTCAAGTTCTGCTTTTTGTTGGTTGATAAGATTTATTGCATCAGAAGTTTTGCTTAATTCTTTACTTAATTTAAAAACTATATCTTCTTTATTTTTTAATTCTTCTTCGCTTTTTTTAAGGTGTTGTTCTTGCTTGTTTAGATTTTTTTTAATTTCTTGTAAATCACTTTGGGTTAAAACATATTTTACTACAATAGCACCAATTAAAAGAATAAAGACAAAAAGTAAGCCAGCCATTAAATCAGCATAGGCTATCCAAAAATTATTTTCTTCTTTATTTTGATTTTCCATATTCTTTCTTTTTATTTATTTTCTTCTTTATTTTCTTCCCGAATTTTTTGGTTATTTGATAAAGAATTATTATCTTCAAGCTTGGAAATTACTTCACTAGTTTCTTTATCTAGCTCCTCAATTTCTTTTTTTAGTGTATTCATAACTTCAATTTGCTCATCAATATTTCTTTCTTCTTCATAAATTTCTTTAAATTTTTGCATACCTTCAAAAAGACTTGTTTTGAAAGTGTTAAAAATCTTTTCTTGATTTTCGAGCATAGATTTTTCATAAAGCTCAAATCCTTTTTGAAAATGTTGCACTTTTTCATCAAAACTACTTAAAGTTTTATCAAAATGAGCAATTTTTTCGGAGCTAATGTCTAGTAAACGATTATATTGTTCTGACATTCTGGTACTAATTTCTTTTAGATTTTGATTTAAAATACCAACCGCATTAAGCATTTCAGAGTAAAGTCTACCAAGATCTCTTTGGTCTCTTTGAGCTCTACTTAGTTCACCCATAGTTTGTTTAATATGTTCACTACTAAGTCTTATAGCTTTTTCTTCTACATTTAACATATCTTGAAAAATACTAAATTTTCTATCAATTGCGTGATCTAATTCTTTAAAAAAATCATTGTTGCTAACTTGTTTAAAAATAGCTCCAATTTTATCAAAATGCTCTAAACTTTCGCGTAGGTATCTTTGATCAATTTCTTCTTTTGTCCAAAAAAAATCATTTGTAGAGTTTTTTTGACGATTTAATAATTTTTGAATTTTGCTCATTCCGTATTTTTCAAAAAATATCCACCATAAGGCTAAAAAAATTCCATAGATAGAAACATAAAAAGCTGTTCCAACTCCGTTTAAAAGTAGAGAAATTTCGTGTTCCAAAGAGGCTGTATCGCTAGAATTAAAATTTGGCATTGATAAGGCAATACTTACAAATGTTCCTAAAATTCCCATCATAGGAAAAATTGCAGAACCTATAGAAGCAAAATTTTCATTTCTTGCTCCTTTTATGTAATTGTAAGCAAAGTCATTGAAATTGGCATTTGATTTTGTGTCCTTGCCTATGGTTAAAAAGTGTTTCATAATATAACGTTTTAAAGCCTGCTTAAATTCATTTTTTTGTTGCTCAAAGATACTATAAGCATACTCAGCATTGTGTCTTGCAAAAATTAAAGCTGTTATAAAAATAATACCTGTCATAACAACGGTATGAATTTCCACTTTAAAACTAATTTTTCCAAAATATCCAAGTAAAATTAAAATATATAAAATAGTAGGGATTAAAATAATTTTTAAATAAACTAAGTATCCTTTGTTTTCTTTGCTTTCTGGTAAAATAAGTTCTGAAATTTCTTCTGATTTTATTTCCATATTGAACCTTTTTTTGTATTGGTTTAATTGTAAAAATTAAAAAATATTCACAATTAAACCAACGGTTAGTTGGTTTAATTTTTATTAATACAATTTAAATTTTCAAATGCAATTTCTAAACGTTTGATCATACTTTCTTCTCCAGATCTTAACCAAACGCGCGGATCATAATATTTTTTATTTGGTTTATCATCTCCTTCTGGATTGCCAATTTGTCCTTGTAAATAAGCTTTATTTTGGCTCTCATATAAACGAACACCATCCCAAAATGCCCATTGAGTATCTGTATCAATATTCATTTTTATTACACCATAGCTGATCGCATCTTGTATATCTTTTAATTCGCTTCCACTTCCGCCGTGGAAAACAAAATTAATAGGCTTAGCGTGAGAAAGTTTGAATTTGTTTTTTACATACTCTTGGGAATTTTTTAATATTTCAGGTTGTAAAGTAACATTTCCAGGTTTATAGACCCCATGAACATTTCCAAAACTCGCAGCTATGGTAAAGTTATTGCTAATCTTGCTTAATGTTTCATAAGCAAGAGCCACATCTTCTGGTTGAGTGTAAAGTTTGGCATTATCAATATTTGTATTATCAACACCATCTTCTTCTCCGCCTGTGCAACCAAGTTCGATTTCTAAAGAAATTCCTAGGGCACTTAATTGCTTAAGATAGGAGCTACAAATACTTAAATTTTCTTCTAAGCTTTCTTCGCTCAAATCTAACATATGTGAGCTAAACAGCGCTTGAGAATGCTGTTGTTTGAAATCTATGTTTGCTTTAATAAGACCATCAATCCAAGGCAAAAGTTTTTTAGCGGCGTGGTCTGTATGTAAAATTACTGGGATATTATAAGCTTTTGCAAGCAAATGGACATGTTTTGCACCACTAATTGCTCCTAAGATTTCTGCGTTAGGACAATTTTTTCCTGCATAGAATTTTGCTCCTCCATTTGAAAATTGGATAATAACTGGGGAATTAACCTTTTTTGCTGTTTCTAAAACAGCATTAATAGAGTTAGTTCCTACAACATTAACAGCTGGAATAGCAAATTTTTCAGCTTTAGCATAATCATAGATTTTATTAAGTTCATCTCCGGTTATAACTCCAGGTTTTACTATATCTAAAATTCCCATTATTTATATTCCACTTTTGCTTGATTAATAAGATCTTGAGTTTTTTGTGCCATTATTTTCTTAAACTCTTCAAATTTAAGCCCATTTTCAATGCCTTGTTTAACTTCATTGAAGCTTATTTGTTTTTTTGGTTGAGAATTTTCTTTAAGAATAACATGATAACCAAAATTAGTTTTTATAGGAGTTTTCGTTATCTCTCCATTTTTAAGAGAAAAAGCAGCATCTGTGAAAGGTTTTACCATTGTTGATTGATCAAACCATCCAAGTTCTCCGCCTTGAGAAGCTGAGCCTGTGTCAATTGATTTTTCTTTTGCAAGAGAGCTAAATTTTTTAAGTAGTGCCTCACCTTTTAAATTTTTAAGTTCATTAATAATGCTTGTAGCTTCTTTTTCGCTAGAAACTAAGATATGTCTTGCTTGCACTCTTGCTTGTTGAACATATTTGTCTTTGTTTTGTTCATAAAAGGCTTTTACTTTTGATTCATCAACTTTAACGGAGTTAAGAATTTTTTCTTGATAAACAGCCAATAAAATACCTTCTTTAGCCTTTTCAAGTTCTTTTGCATAAAGAGGATCTTTTTCTAAATTTTGTTTTTTAGCATCTTGTAAAACAAGTTCTTGTGCAATATATTGTTGAATTAAAGCTTTTTTCTGATCTTGTGGAAGATTTGTAAAATTTTGTCCTCTTAGCATTGGTGCAAAAAATTCTCCTACTTCTGTATCACTAATGTTTTTACCATTAAGAACAGCCACAGTAGCTGCATTTAAATTAAAACTTATTCCAGCAATTAATGATGCTGCAACTAAAGAAATTTTTTTCATCGTTTTGTTTTCCTTTTTTTAAATTTTTGTCTATAGATTATATCTAAACTTAGTTTAAAGCTAATTAACTAAAATAAAAAAATGAAAAGAAATTTAAAAATTAAAGAACTTTTTTTAGAAAAATTTGATAAACCTGTAACAGAGCTTAAATTTAGAAATCTTTATGAGCTTTTAGTTTGCGTAATGCTTTCAGCTCAGTGCACTGATAAAAGGGTTAATTTAATCACTCCTGCATTTTTTGAGGCATATCCTGATATAAAGGCTCTATCAAATGCCAATTTAGCGAGTGTTAAAAGTTTTATTCAAACTTGCTCTTTTTTTAATAATAAAGCAGAAAACTTAATTAAAATGGCAAAAACTGTATGTGAAAATTTTAACGGAGAAATCCCTTTAAATGAGAAAGATTTAAAATCTTTGGCCGGAGTTGGACAAAAAACTGCCCATGTAGTTTTAATCGAATGGTGTGGGGCAAATTTTATGGCTGTAGATACTCATGTATTTAGAGTGTCGCATCGTTTAGGTCTTAGTAAGGCAAAAACTCCAGAAGAAACCGAGAAAGATTTAACAAAAATTTTTCAAAATAATTTAAACTATCTTCATCAGGCAATGGTTCTTTTTGGAAGGTATACTTGCAAGGCTAAAAAACCTCTTTGTAAAGAGTGTTTTTTAGAACATTTGTGCAAAAGTAAAGATAAAATAGTTTAATGACCAAAGAATGGCAAATATAAAAAAGCATTAATAATTAAAGCGTTGATTATATCAATAAAAAATGCACCGCAAAGAGGCACAATAATAAATGCCATATGACTTGGTCCATAATGATTTGTAACTGCTTGCATATTTACCATAGCTGTTGGAGTTGCTCCCAATCCAAATCCACAATGCCCCGCTGCTAAAACTGCTGCATCATAATCTTTTCCACAAAATTTAAAGGTAATAAATATTGAATAAAGAATCATGGTAATAACTTGAAAAATTAAGATAACTAGAATTGGTAGCGCAAGTGAAACAAGCTCCCAAAGATTTACAGTCATTAGGGCAAAAGTTAAGAAAAGCGATAAACTGACATTTCCAAGGACAGAAACTTCTCTATCAAACACTTGATGAACTTTTGAAATAGAAAGAGTATTGCGTAAAATAACTCCCACAAAAAGACAATATACAAAAGTTGGCAATGTAAATCCAGTGCTTGATTTAATCCAAGATGATAAATAACTTCCTATTAATAAGCAAAGACCTATTAAAGCAAGAGACTTAATAAAAGAGGTTGGGGTGATAAGTTTTTCTTTTTGAGGTTCTTCAAAATTTAAAATAGCTTCATTTGATGAATTATCTTCTAGATTTGTTTTTAAACTATATTTATTAATTAAAAATCTTGCTACAGGACCCCCTATAATACCTCCAGCTATTAATCCAAATGTAGCACTTGCAATTGCAACTTCTGTTGCAGGTGTGAAAAAATATGGAGCTTTTATAAATTCACTTGCCCAAGCAGCACCTGTGCCGTGACCACCGCTCATAGTAATCGATCCTCCAAGTAATCCAATGAGAGGATTTTGACCCATAGCACTAGCAACGCCAATTCCTATAATGTTTTGGGTTATCAACAATCCTGATATAACAAATAAGAAAATAATTAATTTTTTCCCGCCCTTTTTTAGAGAAGAAAAATCAGCTAATAAACCTATACTGGCAAAAAAAGTAAGCATCAAAGGATCTTTAAATGAATTGTCAAATTTAATGCTTATATCCCCAAAAGAATATATAAGAAGTATGACTATAGATGCAATTCCGCCTCCAACTACAGGTTCTGGAATATTATAATCTTTTAAAAACTTAATTTTATTTGTTATAAAAAAACCAAGTAATAAAACTAAAACTATAACAACTAGTGTTGCATAGAAGTCAAAATTTAAACTCATGTAAACTCCTAGAAATTATTTTAATTTATTTTAAAAATCTTTGCTTGAAAATATTATAAAAATTAAACAAGGTTTAATGTAAATTAAAATTAATGTTACGAAAATACAATAATTATTAAGAATAACTAAAGTATAATTAACCTTTGTAGATAAAAATTTTAAAAATATTTAGAGATTTTATTAATGAAAAAGAGTATTATCATTTTGTTTTGTATTTTTGGCTTAACTTTTGCTAATGATCGTTATATCCCTAGTAAAGAATTTAAGAAATATTTTAACAATGAAGATTGTTCTTTGGTCTTGGATAAATTTTATTATTTAAATTGTTATGATTATGGTTATAAGGGAACAAAAGCAGTGGCTTATAGAGTAGAAGCTAGTAATTTAAAAGCTGTTCAATTAAAAAATAGACCATACTTTGAAGAAGATACAAATATACCAAAAAAATATAGAACTTATTGGCAAGATTATAAAAAGAGTGGTTATACAAGGGGCCATACTGCTCCAAATGCTTCATTTCGTTTTAGTGTGGCTGCGCAAAAATCAGTTTTTTTAATGAGTAATATTACTCCACAAAATGCACAAATTAACAATAAAGTTTGGAATAAAATTGAAAAAAGAGAAAGACAGCTCGCTTTAAAAAATGGAAGTATCGAGGTTTTAAATTTAGTAATTTATCAAGATAATCCAAAATTTATTAGAAATAATATTGCTATTCCTAGTCATTATATTAAAATTTTAAAGACAAATAGCTATAAAGAATGCTATCAAATCCCAAATCAAAATGTAGAAGACGAGAAAATTAAAAATTATAAGATTGATTGTAAAATATTTTAGGCAAAAAATTTATGCTTCTTACTATTTTATATATTATCGGAATATCTGCTGAAGGAATGACAGGTGCTTTGGCTGCTGGAAAATACAAAATGGATTTGTTTGGAGTTATATTTATTGCTTTGGTGACTGCAATTGGTGGAGGTAGTATTAGGGATATATTATTAGGTCATTATCCACTTACTTGGGTAAAACATCCAGAATATATTATCTTAATTTGTTTTTTTGCCTTATTTGCAACAAGAATTCCGCGTATAGTTACAAGGCTTGAAGGTCTATTTTTAACTCTTGATGCTGTAGGGCTTGTTGTTTTTAGTATACTTGGTGCACAAATTGCAATTGAACAGAATTATGGTTATATTATAGCAGTATCTGCAGCGGTTATAACAGGTGTTTTTGGTGGAATTTTAAGAGATATTTTGTGTATGAGGATTCCACTTGTTTTTCAAAAAGAAATTTATGCAGGAATTGCTATTATTACGGCAACAGTCTATTTTGTATTAAGAATATGGTTCGAATTTAGTGATTTGATATGTACTCTTGTATCACTTTTATTTGGTGTAAGCATAAGACTTTTGGCTATTAAGTATAAGTGGTCTTTGCCTATATTTTCTTATAATGAAAATGATCAGGAAAATAAACAAAAAGGTTAAATAATATGAAAATAAAATTTATATTTATGATGTTTATATTTATTTTAATGGGTTGTGAACACAAAAGCGAAGAATACTATAAAGCTCATCCAGAGGAGGCTAGAAAAAGATCTTTAGAGTGTCGTCACAATGCTATAATCAGTTTAGATTGTGTTAATGCATATAAAGTTGGTTTTCCTAGAGATGAAAATTTAACACAAGAGTGATTTTAATTTTCATCAAAAGAAATCTTTTTTAATAAATCTTGAGGCTTTATAAATCCTGTAATTTTCAATTTTTCTTGGTTATTTTGAAAAAATATTAAAACTGGTGGACCAAAGACATTAAAGTGTTTCATTATTTTAATTTGTTCTTCATTATTTTCACTTACATCAACTTTTATAAGTTTATATTCATTTAACTCTTTAATAACCGCAGGATCTTTAAAGGTAATATTATCTAAAAGCTTACAATTTTCACACCATGTAGCAGTAAAATCTATCATAACTTTTTTTGGGCTATTTTTAATAACATTTAAAAGTTCATCTAAATTAGAGATATAAGTAAAATTTAAAAAATTGTATTTTTGTGTTTGATTAGAAAGAAAATTTGGAACCTCTTTAATATTAAAGATTCCGGCTAAAAACAATGTGATACTTAAACTAAGAATTAAAATAAGTAAAGATTTTTTAAAAGAGTTTAAAAAGTTTTTTGCTTTATCAAAAATACCCATAAAAACACAAAAGAAAACACCTAATACTCCATATCCTATCAGAATAAATCTAAAATCTAAAATTCTTTCTAAAATCCAAATAGCCATACCAAGCATTATAAAACCAAAAAGAATTTTAATTTTTTTCATCCATTGTCCAGGTTTAATAAAACCAATTCCTAGACCTATAAATAATAAAGGAATTCCCATTCCAAAACTCATAGTAAATAATGTTAAGCCTCCAAGTATCATATCTCCAGAATTTGCTATATAGAGTAAAGCTCCAGCCAAAGGAGCGGCTACACAAGGTCCCACAATTAAAGCTGATAAAAATCCCATTATAGCAATACTAATTATACCTTTGCCTTGATTGGTTTTTTTATGAATAAAATTTTGAAATTTGCTAGGAAGTTCAAAGTTAAAAACTTCAAACATGGCTAAAGAAAATAATACAAATATAAGAGAGAAAAAAATTAAAACAACAGGTTTTTGCAATAATCCTTGAACGCTTGCGCCAATATAGCTTGCAATTATTCCAGCAATCGCATAGGCTAAAGACATAAAAAAAACATAGATAAAAGATAGAAAAAAACTGTATTTTTTTGAAATACCTACTTTTGACATAATTAAAGAAGATAAAATAGGAATCATTGGCAATGTACAAGGAGTTAAGGATAATAATAAACCATATCCAAAAAAAGTTATTAAAATGGTAAATAAATTTTCAGTATTAATAAATTTTTCAATAATGCTTTCTTCTGAAGCAGAAGTTAGGTTTTGTTGTTTTATTTTATTTATTTTTGAATAGATATAAATATTATTTTTTTCTTTTAAGGAGTAATTAATTTTTTGAGGTTGGTAGCACAGGCCTTGATTTGAACATCCTTGATAAGTTATTTGCAATAAACTATCTTTTTTTTGTGTATATTGATCTAGTAAAATATTAGGCATAGCAAGAGATAGGTTTTTATAATATATGTATTCATTATCTTTTATAATTGGAGTTGGAAAATTTAATAACTCTGTAATATCTTTTTCATTAAGTTTGATTGTTATTTTATCTTTATAAAGATAAATTTCATCTCCAAGTTTAAAATTAATATAAAGAGCTTGTTTATCTGAATTTAAAGCAATATTAAAAGCTTTATCAAGACTTAATATATTTGCAAAAATAAAATTAAACAATATTAATAATAAAAAAACAAAACGCACTATTTTCCTTTATATTTTTAAGTTTAAGATAAGATTATATTTTATTAAAGTTAATTAATGATATATTTTTCTTTTTACCCTTGACAAAATACTTTATATTTTGGCATAATCACAACTCAGTTTTTAAACACGTCTCGTTAGCTCAGCCGGTAGAGCATCTCCCTTTTAAGGAGGGGGCCGTTGGTTCGAATCCAACACGGGACACCACTTAGGTCGCTTAGCTCAGTTGGTAGAGCGCCACCCTTACAAGGTGGATGTCATAAGTTCGAGTCTTATAGTGACCACCACTTCATTCTTTTGCGGCGGTAGTTCAGCTGGTTAGAATATCGGCCTGTCACGCCGGAGGTCGCGGGTTCGAGCCCCGTCCGCCGCGCCATTGTCTCGTTAGCTCAGCCGGTAGAGCATCTCCCTTTTAAGGAGGGGGCCGTTGGTTCGAATCCAACACGGGACACCACTTTTATAGGGTTTGACCCTTTCGTCTAGTGGCCCAGGACATCACTCTCTCTGTGTGAAAACAGAGGTTCAAATCCTCTAGGGGTCGCCAAAAATATATTAGGTCGCTTAGCTCAGTTGGTAGAGCGCCACCCTTACAAGGTGGATGTCATAAGTTCGAGTCTTATAGTGACCACCACTTCATTCTTTTGCGGCGGTAGTTCAGCTGGTTAGAATATCGGCCTGTCACGCCGGAGGTCGCGGGTTCGAGCCCCGTCCGCCGCGCCAGAATTTATACTTTTACAAGATTGGCTCATAAATATAATTTTACTCCACCTAGAGATCCTTTGATTTTTCAAGGAAGAGCAAATAGAAATCAAGGAGATTTACTTGTTTTACCTGTAGATTTATATATTGATAAAAATTGTAAAATTATTATTACAACTCATCAACTTCATAGCAACAAACAAGGTTTTATAGAGATTAGCAAAGAAATATTTGAAAATAGAAATTTAATGTTTGATAATCTTATATTACTTATTAAAGAGCACGATTATATATTTTTAAAAAATAATCAAGTATTATTTAAAAAATGTAAAAATTATCTTAATGATTATATAAATGCACTAGAAAAGCATGAAATAGATATTAAAAATAATCTTATTAATGAAAGACAAATTTTAGAATATTTTAAAGATAAAAAAGATTTAAGAATTAAGCTCAAAAAACTTTTAGATGATGATTTAGCTTATGTTAAAGAAAATCATCCAGAATATATAGAAAAATGGAAATACTATAAAGAATTTGAAAAGATGTGTGAAGAATTAGATGGGAAATAAAGTATAAAGTTTATACTTTATTTTAATTTAGCAAGAATAGCAAGTTTTAAATTCATAGGCTGTTGGTCGAGATTCTACTGGCCAAACTTGAGTTTTAAATTTTAAATGTTGATAAGCTTGTACAAAAGTATCGTTTATAACAGGTTTTAAATATTCATTATTTCTAATCAATGCTTCTAAACTTCCTCTTAAAGTATGCGGTAGTTGTTCTATACCTTTTTCGCGAATTTCATCTAAAGTAAGCTCAAAAAGATTTTCATCCATAGGACCAACAGGTATAGTTTTATTTTTAATGCCATCAAGTCCAGCCATAAGTAAGCTTACAAAAGCTAAATAAGGATTAGCTGTATTATCAGGAAATCTTATTTCAATTCTTGCGCTTTTTTTATCAATACCATAAGGAACACGACAACTCGCACTTCTATTTTGACAAGAATAAGTTAGTATGCAAGGTGCTTCAAAACCTGGAACAATCCTTTTATAAGAGTTGGAGCTTGCATTGGTAAAAGCTGCAACGCTTCTTGCATTTTTAAGAATTCCTCCTATATAGTAAATAGCTGTTTGGCTTAATTTCCCATAACCTTTCTCATCGTAAAATAAATTAACTCCATCTTTCCATAGACTCATATGCACATGCATTCCGCTTCCATTATCTTCATAAAGAGGTTTTGGCATGAAAGTTGCAGTTTTTCCATTTAAATGAGCTATCATCTTAACTATGTATTTGTAAATTTGGACATTATCAGCCGCTTCTACTAAAGTACTATAATAAACTCCAATCTCTGCTTGCCCTTGCGCTACTTCATGATGATGAACAAAAGTTTTAAGACCTACTTTTTCTAAGGTTTGGGCTATTTCAGAACGTATATCAACAAGAGAGTCTATAGGAGCAACAGGAAAATATCCTCCTTTATTTCTTGGCCTGTGTCCAGTATTGTAATTGTCTGTGAATTCTTTATTGTCATTCCATTCTCCCTCTTCTGTGTCTAC
Source organism: Campylobacter novaezeelandiae (assembly GCF_018968685.1). NCBI lineage: Bacteria > Pseudomonadati > Campylobacterota > Epsilonproteobacteria > Campylobacterales > Campylobacteraceae > Campylobacter > Campylobacter novaezeelandiae. The sequence goes on from NZ_CP076657.1 coordinate 576,754, forward strand.
TTCATATTTAGAACAGTTTGGAGTATCTATGATTTTTACATTATCAAAAATAAAAAATTCATTTTCAGGACCAAAGTATGCCATATCCGCTATATTGCTATTTTTTAAATTATCCATAGCTTTTTTAGCAATACTTCTAGGGCATTTTTCATACATTTGATTTTTATAAATGTCATAAACATCGCAAAAAACTATAATAGTTTGATCGGCACTAAAAGGATCTAAAAAAGCACTTTGTGCATCAGGCATAAGTATCATATCTGATTTTTCTATAGGTTGCCAACCAAGAATTGAACTCCCATCAAATGGAATTCCTTGTTTAAAGGTTTCTTTATTTATAGAGTTAAAATTATAGGTAATATGATGCCAAGTGCCTATAAGATCACTGAATCTAAAATCAACAAAAATTACTTCATTATTTTTACAAAAATCAAAAAATTCTTCAACATTATTTACAAATTTTCCCATTGCTATTTACATTCCTATCATTAGTTTTTGATAGTAAAGATTGTATCATATTTTTTTAAATATAAATTATATTCTTTAGAAGTCGATATATTAATACTCGACTTAATAAAATATATTTGTTTTTTTTTTTTTTGAAATTTATTAAGTTTTTTTAAATATTTTTGGCTAATATTTCATTAATATTTTTATATTTTTTTAGGTTTAAAGGATAATAATGACTCAAGAAGAACTTGATGCTCTAATGGAAAGTACAGCTGAATTTGATGAAAACGCTGAAGAAGAACATGAATATAATAAAAATGAAATTCAAGAAAATTTAGAAGAGAATATTGGATATAGACCAGATCCTAAAGAAGGTTGGCCATTACCACCTCCAAGTAAAGAGCACAAGGTAGTTCATCAATTAGACGATGTAACAAGAGATAGCGAGGAAAGAGCTACAGAGATTATGGAGAAATTAGAAGTTATAAATAATTTTTTTATAGACTCTGAAAGTTTGGTCAATGAATTAAAAAAAGTTTTAAATAAAAATATTGATATATTCTCTAAATTAAATGATAAATTTCCTAATGTCGAAAGTTTCTCGGAAACTTTAAATTTAAACAAAAATACTGTAAGTAAAATTGGTAGTATTATTGATAATTTACAAAGCGGTCAGGATGAAGTGATGATGATAATGGATGTTATGCAGTATCAAGATATTCACCGTCAAAAAATTGAGCGTGTTATTAATGTTATGAGATCTTTGAGTCGTTATATGAACTCTCTATTTGAAGGGAAAATTGACGATCAAAAACGTGTAAGTTCTGCTGTACATATACAAGGAGATAATACTGCTGATGTTGTTAGTAATGATGATATAGAAGCATTAATAGCAACTTTAGGAAAAAAATGATTATACCTGAAATTGTTGCGCCAGCTGGCAATTTTACCAAACTAAAAATTGCTTTAGCTTATGGTGCTGATGCAATTTATGCAGGGGTTAATCATTTTTCTTTACGCTCGAGAGCAGCTAAAGATTTTAATTATGAAACTTTCAAACAAGCTATTGATTATACGCATTCTAAAGGTAAAAAAATTTATGTTACTTTAAATGGCTTTCATCTTAATTCTCAAATTGAAGGTTTAAAAAAACATATATTAAAGTTAAAGGAAATGAAGCCTGATGCTTTTATTATAGCATCACTCGGTGCTTTAAATTTAGCAAGAGAGCTTGCTCCTGAAATACCTTTGCATATTTCTACTCAAGCCAATGTATTAAATTATCTTGATGCTAAAGTTTATAAAAATATGGGAGCTAAACGCATTGTAATTGCAAGAGAGCTTTCTTTAAAAGATGCTAAAATTATTCAAGAAAATTGCGATATTGAACTAGAGGCATTTGTGCATGGTTCTATGTGTTTTGCTTATTCTGGTCGCTGTTTAATTAGCTCTGTTCAAAGCGGAAGAATGAGTAATCGTGGAACTTGTGCTAATGATTGCAGATTTAATTACGAGCTTTATGCAAAAAATTCAGATAATGGAGCTTTGTTTCGTTTAGAAGAGGATCAAAATGGAACATATATTTTTAATTCTAAAGATTTGAATTTGGGTGCTTATATTCAAAAAATTATGAAAGAAAATTGCATTCAGGCTTTCAAAATAGAAGGTCGCACTAAAAGTGAGTATTATGTAGCTCTTACAACAAGAACTTATAAAATGGCAATACAAGATGTTTTAAACGATTGTTTTGATATTAAGAAATATGAGAAAGAGTTAAATACTTTAAAAAATCGTGGATTTACAGATGGTTATTTAGTTTCGCGCCCTTTTGAAAAACGAGATACACAAAATCATATTTCAAGCATTGAAGAAGGGACACATCAAGTATGCGCATTTACAGAAGATGGATCCTTTTTTAAATGTAAAGGTAAAATTTCATTAAAAACACCCTATGAAATTTTAAGTCCATTAGAAGCAAAAATACAAGAATGTGACAATGAATTAGGAACAATTTATAAAAAAGATGATAAATATTTTATTGAATTTAAAAAAATGATAGCAAAGAATAATAAAGAGTTTGAAGTGATTCATAGTGGAAATGAAAATGAGATTAAAATGCCAGTTTCTATTCCGCAATTTAGTTTTTTACGCAAGGAGCTTGTGTGAGTTTTGTAGCAATTTTGATGGGAAGTAAGAGTGATTATGAAATTGTAAAAGAAGCAGAAAAAATTTTTAAAAAGTTTAATGTTTCTTATGAATTGATAATTACATCTGCTCATAGAAGCCCAACAAGAACAAAATTATATATAGAAGATGCTGAAAAAAGAGGAGCTAAAGTTTTTATTGCAGCAGCGGGTATGGCGGCTCATTTGGCAGGAGTTTGTGCAGCCCATACTATTAAGCCTGTATTAGCTATACCTATGCCAAATTCAAATTTAGCAAGTATGGATGCTTTATTTTCTTGTGTTCAAATGCCTAGTGGAATTCCTGTTGCCACATTAGCTATAGGTAAAGCAGGTGCTATTAATGCAGCTTACTTAGCTATACAAATTTTGGCTTTAGATAATATTGAGTTGAATAAATCTTTATTAGAAGATAGACAAGAACAGCAGGAAAAAATTATTAACGATTCAAAAGGAATTGAAGTTTTGTTACAATAAAGGAATAAAATGCAAACTTATCTAGAACTAAGCGAATTTTGTAAATTAGTTCATTTAAATGAAGATGTTGTTAAAGGCATGATGGCAAATGGATCTTTAAATTTCAAAGAAGAGAATGATAAAATATATATAGAGGCTAATCAAGGAACCTTTAGCGTAGTTCCAAGCACTGCATCGAAAAATTCTATGGTTAATTCCATAACTTTAGCAGGGGAAAGTTTTGTTGAAAAAACAATAGGAACTATTTTAAATTTACATGAAAAAGTTTTAGATGCCAAAGACGAGACTTTAGAAGCCTTAAAAAATGAAAATAAATTTTTAAAAGATGCTCTTTATTCTATGCAAGAACTTTATGATGCTGATAGAAAAACAATAGAGACTTTAAACACTGAGTTAAAGCATGCACGTGAAGAAGTGGAGTTTTTAAAACGCAAATATAAATTAATGTGGAGTAAAACAACTGAAATTTTTGGAGCAAAAACTGAACCTGATTTAGAGATGAATAAAGATAAAAATGAAAATAATAAATAAAAAATACTAAGAGAGTTAAAATGACTTTTTCGCAAATTATTTTAAATTTACAAAATTATTGGCAAAATCAAGGTTGTGCTATAATGCAGCCTTATGATATGCCAGCAGGTGCTGGAACTTTTCATCCTGCAACTTTTTTAAGAAGCTTAGGAAAGAAACCTTGGTCTGTAGCATATGTTGCGCCAAGTCGTCGCCCAACAGATGGACGATATGGAGAAAATCCTAATCGTTTAGGAGCTTATTATCAATTTCAAGTTTTAATAAAACCTAGTCCTGATAATATACAAGAATTGTATTTAAAGAGTTTAGAAAGTTTAGGATTTGACTTAAAAAATCATGATATACGTTTTGTTGAAGATAACTGGGAAAGTCCAAGTTTAGGTGCTTGGGGTTTAGGTTGGGAAGTATGGCTTGATGGCATGGAAGTAACTCAATTTACTTATTTTCAACAAGTTGGAGGAATAGCTGTAGATTTGGTAAGTGCTGAAATTACTTACGGATTAGAAAGAATTGCAATGTATATTCAAAATGTTGAAAATGTTTATGATATCGTTTGGAGTGAATTTGGCAATAAGGTTATTAAGTATGGAGATGTCCATAAGCAAAGTGAATATGAATTTAGTAAATATAATTTTGAATTAAGTGATGTAAATTTTTTAAATATACAATTTGAAAATGCTTGCAAGGAATGTAAAAACATATTAGAACAAGGCTTAGCTTTACCTGCTTATGATTATTGTATGTTAGCGGCACACACTTTTAATCTTTTAGACGCTAGAGGAGCAATTTCGGTAACTCAAAGACAAGATTATATGTTAAAAATTAGAGAACTTGCCAAGAATTGTGCTCAAATTTATAAGAAAAATTTAGATGAAGCTGAGTGAAATTTATTCTTTTTTAGACAGATTAAGTCCTTTTGAAAATCAGGCAAACTGGGATAATAGTGGTATTTTGCTTGGAGATTTGGATAATGAAATTGATACAATTTATACAAGCCTTGATATAGATGAAAATTTAATTAAAGAAGCGAGTGAAAATTCTTTATTTATTGTTCATCATCCATTAATTTTTAAACCCTTAAAAGAATTAACGGGAGAAAAGTATCCTAGGGCTTTTATTAAGGAAATGATAAAAAAGAATATATCTTTAATTGCTTTGCATACAAATTATGATTTAAGTCATTTAAATTCTTATTTTACAAAAGAAATTCTAGGTTTTAAGGAATTTAAACAAGAGCAATATTTAATTTATGTTGATGTTGATATAGATTTTAAAGATTTATGTCATCATGTAAAAAAGGCTTTAAATTTAGACACCCTTAGAATAAGTTTTTGTGGAAAACAAAAAATTAAAAGATTGGCTATTTGCACAGGTGGCGGAGGAGATTTAATACCTTTTGTAAATGCTGATTGTTTTATAAGTGGCGATTTTAAGTATCATCAAGCCTTGGAAGCTCTAAGCAATAAATTAAGTCTTATTGATATTGGACACTTTGAAAGTGAGTGTTATTTTGCACAAGCTTTAGCAAAAGATTTGCAAAATTTGTCTTTAAAGGTTATAATAAAGGTTTCAAAAAATCCATTCCAATTTTTTAAGGAAAATTAATGAATAAATATCTCGAACAACTTGTATCTTTATCAAAAATTGATCAGGAAATTGATAGTTTTGAGCCTAAAATTGAAAGTATCAATAAAAATTTAAAAGAAGTAGAAAATAAGATTGATAAAATAAATATACAATTAAATAATTACGACGATGAGATTAAAGATATTCAAAATCAAAAAAGTCAAAATAACACTCATATTTTAGAATTTTCTGCAAAAATTAAAGAATTCTCAAAAAAAAGTGCTATGGTTAAAACTGAAAAAGAAGCAAATGCGTTAAAAATAGAAGAAGACATAGCTAAAGAGCAACTTGATGCAGCTAATGATGAAATAATCCGTTTAGATAAAATTTTAGAAAATAAAGAAAGTTATAAAAAAGAACTTTTTGCAGAAAAAGAAGATTTAGAAAAACAATTAGAACAAATTAAATTGGAAGTTCAAGAACAAATGAAAGTTCTAGAAAAAGATAGAATGAATGTTTATGATAAAAAAACAAAATTAGTTGAAGAAATGAACCAAAAAGTTTTAGGTTTTTATGAGAAAATTCGCAAATGGGCCAAGAATACAGCTGTAGTTCCTGTAAAAAAACAAGCTTGCTATGGTTGTTTTATGAGAATTTATGATAAAACTTATCTTTCGATTATAAAAGGAGAAGAGATTGTAACTTGCCCTCATTGCGGTAGAATCCTTTATAAAGAATCTCAAGAAAATTGATTATTTTTTATTATTTATTAACTTGGATAGTTTATATTTTATTAGCTATCCCTTTATTTTTTCTTTCATTTTTAAAAGCAAAATATAAACATAGCTTAAAAGCAAGATTTTTTTTATATAAAAATTTAGTTCAAAATGTAAGAGATGTCCATTTTCACGCTTGTTCTTTGGGAGAAGTAAAGAGTATTAAAGATCTTGCATTTCTTTTTGATTCTAGAATTACTACAATTACTCAAACTGGCTATGAAGAGGCAAAGAAATTTTGCAAATCAGTCAACTATCTTGTTTTTGAAAATTTTATTCCTTTTTGGCTTAAACCGTGCAAAGTGCTAGTGATATTTGAAGCAGAATATTGGTTAATTTTGATTTTGATATCCAAATTAAAAGGTGCAAAAATTATTCTTATTAATGCAAGAATTTCAGATAAATCATATAAAAATTATAAAAGATTTTCATTTTTTTATAAAAAAATTTTTTCTTATATTGATGAAATTTTTGCTCAAAGCAAAGAAGATCAAAAAAAACTTGTTGATTTAGGGGCTAAAAATATAAAAATTGTAGGTAATATTAAAATCAATTCAAAAATACAGATAAATAAAAATTATGAAAAATTAGATCAAAGATTAATTATTTTTGCAAATACTCATAAGGGAGAAGAGCGTTTATTATTAGAAAATTTTATGTTAAGGAAAAATGAAAAATTAATTATAGCTCCTCGTCACCCCGAACGTTTTGAAGAGGTCGCTAATTTGCTTAAAGCCAAGAAATTGGATTTTGTAAAATTTAGTTCTTTAAATTTATCATCTCCATCTTTTAAGAATGAGTTTAAAAGTTCTATTTTGTTATTAGATAGCATAGGAGAGCTTGTTAATTTTTATGCTATTTCTGATGTTGTTGTACTTGGAGGATCTTTTATAGAAGGTATCGGAGGACACAATCCTATAGAGGCAGCCTCTTTTAATAATATTTTAATTTCAGGAATTTATTTTCATAATCAAAAAAAACTATATGAGGCTGTTGAAAATATTTATTTGTGTAGCGACATAAGTGAATTAGATGATAAGATTCACAAACTTCAAAAAAAAGCTAAAATAAACCAAAAAAGTAATTTAAACATTATTATAGAAAGCATAAAAGAGGGTATTAATGCAAGAAAAAGCTTATAAATTATTAGCGTTACAAGAAGGAATTTCAAATCATCAAGCTAAAGATTTGATTGATAGAGGTTGTGTATTTTTTCAAGGTAAAAAACTTGTTTTAGCAAGAACTTTACTACATAATAAAGCTAAATTCGTTATTAAAAAAATACAAAATCCTTATATCATTTTTGAAGATAATAATATTTTGGCTATTTATAAACCTCATTCTTTTATCAGTGAAAATTTAGAAAGAGATTTTAATGCAAAGCTTTTGAATCGTTTAGATAAAGAAACAAGTGGAGTAATTTTGCTTTGTAAAAATGAAGAATTTAGAGCTTTGTGTATTAAAGAGTTTAAGCAACAAAAAGTTTATAAAAGTTATATAGCACTGCTTGATGGAATCGTTGCTGAAGAGATTTGCATAAATGAGCCTATCTTAACTTTAAAAAATAAAAAAGGTGCATATAGCAAAATATCAAAACAAGGATTGCAAGCTCATACAAAAATTACTCCACTTATGATCCATGGCAAAAAAACTTTAGCACATATTGTTATTTCAACTGGCAGAACACATCAAATAAGAGTACATACTCACTTTATAAAACATGGTATTATTGGAGATGAAAAATATGCCAAGATTCCAAGCAATAGAATGTATCTTCAAAGTTATGAAATAAAAATATTAGATTATGTTTTTAGAGCAAAAATTGATCAGGATTTTAATCAGTTCGGTTTTGATTTAAAAAATTTAGTTTTTTAAAGGTATTTAAGGAAAAATTTTTTATAATGCAAATTTTAATTTCTTAAAATATAAAATTTTCGAAAGGTATTTAAGTGTTTGAATTAATTAGCGATTCTTTTAAATCAGCTATTAATAAAATTCGTTTTATTGATGATGAAAAAGCCCTTAAAAATGCTTTAGAGACTTTAAAGAAATCTCTTTTAAAGGCTGATGTACATCATAAAGTTACAAAAGAACTTTTATACTTAGTAGAAGAAGATGTTAAGAAAAATGGAATAGGTCAAAAACAGTTTTTAAATGCAATAAAAACTAATTTAGAAAATATCTTAAATGTTCCAAACAAGACTCAGGGTTTTGTTTTTAGTTCTAAACCTCCTACAGTTGTATTAATGACTGGTTTACAAGGTGGTGGTAAAACTACTAGCACAATAAAACTAGCTCACTATCTTAAACTAAGAAATAAAAAAGTTTTAGTGGCCGCGTGTGATTTGCAAAGATTAGCCGCTGTGGAGCAATTACGCCAGCTTTGTGAAGCTAATGAAATCGAATTATTTTATATAGAAAATGAGAAAAATCCTTTAAATGTTGCCAAAAATGCTTTAAATAAAGCTAAAGAATTAATGGTTGATGTTTTATTGGTTGATACAGCTGGGCGTTTAGCTATAGATGAAGTTTTAATGCAAGAACTTAAGGAAATGAAAAATATTCTAAATCCTGATGAAATTTTTTATATAGCAGATGCTATGAGCGGTCAAGATGGAGTAAAAACAGCAACAAGTTTTAATGAGGCTTTAGAACTTAGTGGAGTTATACTTTCTAAATTTGATGCAGATACAAAAGGCGGTGTTGCTTTAAGCATTGCAAAGCAAGTTGGAATTCCCTTGAGATTTATAGGGGTTGGAGAGAAAGTAGCTGATTTGGAAATTTTTATTCCAGATAGAATAGTTAGTCGTATTATGGGCGAAGGAGATTTGGCTACTTTGGCCGAGAAAACAGCTGCTATTATTGACGAAAAAGAAGCTAAGAAATTAGGTCAAAAGATTAAAAAAGGGGAATTTAATTTTAATGATTTTTTAGAACAAATGGAAAGTGTTAAAAAATTAGGTAGCATTAAATCTATCATTGGCATGATACCTGGCCTTTCGAACTTGGGTTCACAAATAAAAGATCTTGATTTAGATAACTCTAAGGAGATTATTCATATTAAAGCTATGATATCGTCAATGACACCAAAAGAAAGAGAAAACCCTTCTCTTTTAAATAATGCACGAAAACGTCGCATAGCAGAAGGTTCGGGCCTATCTCAGATTCAAGTAAATAGGTTTTTAAAGCAATTTTCTAATGCTGCAAAATTAGCTAAAAAATTTTCTGGAAAAAAAGGTATGGATAGTTTAATGCAAATGATGTCTCAATCAAGAAAACAATTTTAAAAATTTATTTAAAAATATGAAAAATATTTTTAAATAAATTTTTAAAAATTTAAGGAGAAATAATGACAGTTATTAGACTTACAAGAATGGGAAGAGTTAAAAGACCTTTTTATCGTATAGTGGTTACTGATAGTAGAAAACGTAGAGATGGTGGCTGGATAGAAAGCATAGGTTATTATAATCCTATGGTAAATCCTGAAGTTATTAAATTTGATAAAGAGCGTTTAGAGTATTGGAAAGGTGTAGGTGCAAAGTTGAGTGATAAGGTTGCTTCTATCACAAGCAAATAAAAATGATAGAAGATTTTTTAAAAGAATATGCAAAATTAATTGTAGAATTTCCAGATAAAATTCAAGTTCAAAAAATAAATTTAGAAGATAATATTATAGAACTTATTATTTTTGTCGATAAAGTTGATACTGGAAAATTGATTGGCAAGAATGGTAAAATGATTAATGCCATTAAAACAGTTGTTTCTGCTTATAAAGTAAAAGATTTAACTTCTTATCGTGTAACGGTTAAACCAATTGGCTGAAAAAACATTAATTCAGGTTGCAAAACTTGGTAGAACGGTTGGGTTGAGGGGTTATATAAAGCTTTATAATTTGAGTGATTTTCCTTCTCAATTTAAAAAAGGCAATTCTTTTTACATTAGCAAAGAAGAAATTATAACAATTAAAGATTTTAATCGTTATAATTCTACTGTTTTATTTGTGGATTATGAAGATCTAAATAAAGCAAAAAAATTAACAAATCTTATTTTATATCAAAGCATAGAGCAAACTAGAAAATGTTGCAAATTAAAAAAAGATGAATTTTTTTATTTTGATATTTTAGAATGTGAAGTTTATGATGATAAACAAAAGCTTGGAAAAGTTTGTGATATTGTTAAAACTGGATTCTCTTACTTGTTAGAGATCCAAACAGATGAAGAACTTTTAAGAAAAAAATATTCTAAAATATTTTATATACCTTATATTGATAAATATGTTCAAAAAGTTGATATTGACAAGCATCAAATTTTTTGTTCTAATGAAGCAGTTTTAATTTTAGAAAACTCATGAATTTTAGCTTTGTTAGTTTGTTTCCTCATTTATTGGAGTTTTATTTTAAGGACTCTATACTTTTTAGAGCCTTGGAAAAGAAAATTATAAATATTAAATTTTATAATCCTAGAGATTTTACTTCTGATATTTATAGAAAAGTTGATGATTATAAAATAGGTGGTGGAGCTGGGCTTTTAATGCAAATTGAGCCATTATTTAAAACTTTAACTTTTATTAAACAACAAGATGAAAAATCTCATTTTATTTTTCTTTCTCCTAGCGGAAAAACTTTTAATCAAAAGGATGCTAAACGTTTAAGCGAAAAAGAGCATCTTGTTTTTATTTGTGGAAGATATGAAGGTATAGACGAAAGAGTGTTTGAAATTTTTGCTAATGAAATTTTTAGCATAGGAGATTTTATTTTAACAGGAGGAGAATTACCAGCTTTAACTCTTTGTGATGCAATTTCAAGAAATATTAAAGGAGTTTTGGGAAATTTTAAAAGTTTAGAAGAGGAAAGTTTTGAAGTTGATTTATTAGAAGCTCCTGCTTTTGCAAAACCTTTTATATTTGAAGATAGGTATCATAAAAAAAATAGCACTCCTTCAGTGTTTTTAAAGGGTAATCATGCTAAAATTTCCGATTTAAAAAATACTTTGGCGTCTTGTAAAACAAAATTTTTTCGTCCAGATTTGTTTTTAGAACATGAGCGCAAAAAATAAGGAATTATTATGAAAAATAAATATATTGAGCAATTTGAAACTAAGCAAATTGAGGGTAAAAATGTTCCAGATTTTCGTGCTGGGGATACACTAAAACTAGCAATTCGCATTAAAGAAGGAGATAAAACAAGAATTCAAAATTTTGAGGGTATTTGCATTGCTAGAAGGGGTAATGGTGTTGATGAAACTTTTATTATTCGTAAGATAGGTGCTAATAATGTAGGGGTTGAAAGAATTTTCCCTATTTATAGTGATAGTTTAGAAAGTATTTCTGTTTTAAGAAAAGGTCGTGTGCGTCGTGCTAGACTTTTTTATTTAAGAGATAGACGTGGTAAAGCTGCTCGTATTAAAGAGCTTAAAAAATAATTTAATTATAACTAAAATTTTACTCCTTGAATTGATATAAATTTAATAAAATTTAATTTAATAAATTTTATTATTTAATTATAATTACTAATATTATATTATGATAATCCATAATATAATAACAAGGAGAAATTATGTTTTTTATTAGAAAAATTTTAATTATTTTAATTAGTATGCCTGTGTTATTGAGTGCAACAGAGTATCAGCTAAGCACTCATATTTTGGATATTACTTCTGGAGAACCTGCTTCTAAAGTGAGAGTTGAACTTTATTATTTAGATAAAAATCAACATTGGAAAAAAATAAGTGAAAAATTTACTAAGTTAAATGGTAGGATAGAAGATTTGATTCCTTATGAAAAACCTGAAAATAGAGCTTCTGGAATTTATAAACTTAAATTTTATACTAAAGATTATTATAGATTACATAATATTAACTCTTTTTATCCTTTTATAGAGGTAAGTTTTGAAATTTCAAAAGAACAAAAGCATTACCACGTTCCCATAACTCTTTCTCCATTTGGTTATTCGACTTATAGAGGAAATTAATAATTGAATGAATTGGAGTAAAAGTTCTTGGAGAAATTATCCCATAAAACAGCAACCAATCTATCCAAATCAATATCATTTGAATCAGATTTTAAATAAATTAGAAAAATTTCCTCCATTGGTTTTTATAGAGGAAATTAAAAATCTTCAAAATGCTTTGATAAAAGTTTCTAGAGGAGAAGCTTTTTTACTTCAAGGAGGTGATTGTGTTGAAAGTTTTGAAAATTTTAACTTTCTAGATATTTGTAATATGTTTAAAATTTTACTTCAAATGTCTATGATTTTAACTTTTTCAGGAAATTTTCCCGTGATAAAAGTTGGTCGTATAGCTGGGCAATTTGCTAAACCAAGAAGTTCTGAATTTGAAGAGTATCAAGGGGAGATATTGCCAAGTTTTCGTGGCGATATTATAAATGGTTTTGGATTTAGTAAAAATGAAAGAATTCCAGATCCTGATAGAATTCTTAAGGCGTATTATCAAAGTTTAACAACTTTAAAATTAATACGAAATTGTTCTAAAGAAAAATTATTAGATTTAAATGGGGTTTTGGAATTTATTGAAAAAAATAATCTTAACAATGAATATATAAGTGAAAAAGATTCTCAATTTTTAAGCGCTCAAAAAAATTACGAAACGATTATTGATGCGTTTTACACCTCACATGAAGCTTTGCTTTTGCCTTATGAAGAGGCTTTAACTCGTGTTGATGATTTAAGTGGACAATTTTACAATCATTCAGCTCATATGCTTTGGATTGGAGAAAGAACAAGAGATATTCATGAGGCTCATGTTCATTTTTTAAGTGGAATTAAAAATCCAATAGCGGTTAAAATAGGTCCAAATGTTCAAATTGATGATTTGCTTCAAATTACACAGATTTTAAATCCCAACAATGAAGAAGGACGATTGACTTTTATTATGAGAATGGGTGCTGATCAAATTGATAAAATTTTGCCAAATATTTTTAGAAAACTTAAACAAGAAGGTTTAAATTTAATTTATAGCATTGATCCGATGCACGGAAATACTATAAAAGTTAATGATTTAAAGACGCGCGAATTTAAAAAAATTGCAAAAGAAGTTCAGTCTTTTTTCGAAATTGCTTATTCAGAAGGAGTTTATCCGGGTGGAATACATCTTGAAATGACTGGTAAAAAAGTTACAGAATGCATTGGAGGTATAAGCAATATTACAGAGCGTAATTTAAAAGAGTATTATGAAAGTAAATGTGATCCAAGATTGAACGTTGAACAAGCATTAGAATTAGCACTTCTGGTAGCAAATTTAATCAAAAAGGTGAAAATATGATAAATTTATATGGAATTAAAAATTGCAATAGCGTTAAAAAAGCTATGGATTTCCTTGTGCAAAAGCAACTTGATTTTGCTTTTAAGGATATTAAAAAAATAGATAATGATATTTTAAATTCATGGGTTAAAAAAAGAAATCTAAAGGAATTTATCAATCTTTCTGGTATGAGTGCTAGAAAAATTAATCTTAATAAAGAAATGCTTCAAACTTTAAGTGATGAAGAGTTATTTAAATTAGTTTTATTAAATCCAAGTTTAATTAAAAGACCGGTTATAGAAATTAATAATAAAATTCTTATAGGAAAAGATTATGAGAAAATTGAATAAATAATTATTGAAATTCTGTTAGTGGATATATGATTTAAATATTAAATTTAATATTTTTATAATCTGATTTATTTAGAATATTAAAAAATAATCAATCAATAATATTAATTTTAATAAAAATTATAAAAATTTATCTCATTTAATCTCCCCTTAAGCTTATTAGGAATATAATCTCATTTCTTTTTTACATTTTACAAAAAAGCCTTAAAAGCATTTTTTAAAATAATAAAATAGTTGTATTAAATAATACTTTGATAAAAAGTAGTTTTTTATTTTTAAAATAAAAACTATGGATTATATTATTTTTAATTTTTTCACTATTTTATTTTAAGTAAAAAAGTTTTGTTCTTTTAATTTAATATTGTTTTCAAATCTTATAGTCAATCTTTGAAATCTAAATAAGTGATCGATTGAGCCAGATTATAATTATAAAAAATATAAAGATTAAACTAGTTTTTAATCAAATACTTTTTCTTTGAAGAAAAAGATTAAACTATCTATAAATTATTATGGAGAGTTTGATCCTGGCTCAGAGTGAACGCTGGCGGCGTGCCTAATACATGCAAGTCGAACGATGAAGCTTCTAGCTTGCTAGAAGTGGATTAGTGGCGCACGGGTGAGTAAGGTATAGTTAATCTGCCCTACACTGGGGGACAACACTTAGAAATGAGTGCTAATACCCCATACTCCTATTTAACATAAGTTGAATAGGGAAAGTTTTTTCGGTGTAGGATGAGACTATATAGTATCAGCTAGTTGGTAAGGTAATGGCTTACCAAGGCTATGACGCTTAACTGGTCTGAGAGGATGATCAGTCACACTGGAACTGAGACACGGTCCAGACTCCTACGGGAGGCAGCAGTAGGGAATATTGCGCAATGGGGGAAACCCTGACGCAGCAACGCCGCGTGGAGGATGACACTTTTCGGAGCGTAAACTCCTTTTCTTAGGGAAGAATTCTGACGGTACCTAAGGAATAAGCACCGGCTAACTCCGTGCCAGCAGCCGCGGTAATACGGAGGGTGCAAGCGTTACTCGGAATCACTGGGCGTAAAGGGCGCGTAGGCGGATTATCAAGTCTCTTGTGAAATCTAATGGCTTAACCATTAAACTGCTTGGGAAACTGGTAATCTAGAGTGAGGGAGAGGCAGATGGAATTGGTGGTGTAGGGGTAAAATCCGTAGATATCACCAAGAATACCCATTGCGAAGGCGATCTGCTGGAACTTAACTGACGCTAAGGCGCGAAAGCGTGGGGAGCAAACAGGATTAGATACCCTGGTAGTCCACGCCCTAAACGATGTATGCTAGTTGTTGGGGTGCTAGTCATCTCAGTAATGCAGCTAACGCATTAAGCATACCGCCTGGGGAGTACGGTCGCAAGATTAAAACTCAAAGGAATAGACGGGGACCCGCACAAGCGGTGGAGCATGTGGTTTAATTCGAAGATACGCGAAGAACCTTACCTGGGCTTGATATCCTAAGAACCTTATAGAGATATGAGGGTGCTAGCTTGCTAGAACTTAGAGACAGGTGCTGCACGGCTGTCGTCAGCTCGTGTCGTGAGATGTTGGGTTAAGTCCCGCAACGAGCGCAACCCACGTATTTAGTTGCTAACGGTTCGGCCGAGCACTCTAAATAGACTGCCTTCGTAAGGAGGAGGAAGGTGTGGACGACGTCAAGTCATCATGGCCCTTATGCCCAGGGCGACACACGTGCTACAATGGCATATACAATGAGACGCAATACCGCGAGGTGGAGCAAATCTATAAAATATGTCCCAGTTCGGATTGTTCTCTGCAACTCGAGAGCATGAAGCCGGAATCGCTAGTAATCGTAGATCAGCCATGCTACGGTGAATACGTTCCCGGGTCTTGTACTCACCGCCCGTCACACCATGGGAGTTGATTTCACTCGAAGCGAGGATGCTAAAATAGCTACTTTCCACAGTGGAATCAGCGACTGGGGTGAAGTCGTAACAAGGTAACCGTAGGAGAACCTGCGGTTGGATCACCTCCTTTCTAGAGTACTAAAGTAATAAGTCTCACAACTATTACTTCAATCAAACTCAATCATCCTTGTTTAGATTTCAAAGATTGATGAAAAGCTAATTTTGGGGAATTAGCTCAGCTGGGAGAGCGCCTGCTTTGCACGCAGGAGGTCAGCGGTTCGATCCCGCTATTCTCCACCATATAAGGGCCTATAGCTCAGCTGGTTAGAGTGCACCCCTGATAAGGGTGAGGTCACAAGTTCAAGTCTTGTTAGGCCCACCATAGGATTAAGATTTGAAAAAAGGTTTAAATCTAAAGTAAGTATATTTAAATTATATAATTTTTTATATATTTACTTTAGGTTTTACCTAAATGTTCTTTTACTTATCAATGTTAAGAGTCACAAGCAAGTTTTAAAAAACAATTTTACTAAGCTTGTTAAAGAATAAGATTTTATATTTTTCTTTAGTATAAATATTATCTAAAGTTGAGTTTTAATATTTATTTATAAGTATTAAATGCTTTCCGTCTTGAATATAAAAGACTTATTGTAAAACTTTAACAAGGAAGTGATGCGTTTTAGAATAAAAGGTAGAAGTTAGATTCTAGTCTAACTTTTATGCAAACTTCTTTTTTATAAAGAAGTCAAAAGGTAAGCTACTAAGAGCGAATGGTGGATGCCTTGACTGGTAAAGGCGATGAAGGACGTACTAGACTGCGATAAGCTACGGGGAGCTGTCAAGAAGCTTTGATCCGTAGATTTCCGAATGGGGCAACCCAATGTATAGAGATATACATTACCTTAATAGGAGCGAACGAGGGGAATTGAAACATCTTAGTACCCTCAGGAAAAGAAATCAATAGAGATTGCGTAAGTAGCGGCGAGCGAAAGCGTAAGAGGGCAAACCCAATGCTTGCATTGGGGGTTGTAGGACTGCAATATGTATAAAAAAAGCTTAGCAGAACATTCTGGAAAGTATAGCCATAGAGGGTGATAGTCCCGTATGCGAAAAGCTGACTTTAACTAGCAGTATCCTGAGTAGGGCGAAACACGTGGAATTTTGTCTGAAGCTGGGTCGACCACGATCCAACCCTAAATACTACTACCAGATCGATAGTGCACAAGTACCGTGAGGGAAAGGTGAAAAGAACTGAGGTGATCAGAGTGAAATAGAACCTGAAACCATTTGCTTACAATCATTCAGAGCCCTATGTAGCAATACAGGGTGATGGACTGCCTTTTGCATAATGAGCCTGCGAGTTGTGGTGTCTGGCAAGGTTAAGCACACGCGAAGCCGTAGCGAAAGCGAGTCTGAATAGGGCGTTTTAGTCAGATGCTGCAGACCCGAAACGAAGTGATCTATCCATGAGCAAGTTGAAGCTAGTGTAAGAACTAGTGGAGGACTGAACCCATAGGCGTTGAAAAGCCCCGGGATGACTTGTGGATAGGGGTGAAAGGCCAATCAAACTTCGTGATAGCTGGTTCTCTCCGAAATATATTTAGGTATAGCGTTGTGTCGTAATATAAGGGGGTAGAGCACTGAATGGGCTAGGGCATACACCAATGTACCAAACCCTATCAAACTCCGAATACCTTATATGTAATCACAGCAGTCAGGCGGCGAGTGATAAAATCCGTCGTCAAGAGGGAAACAACCCAGACTACCAGCTAAGGTCCCTAAATCTTACTTAAGTGGAAAACGATGTGAAGTTACTTAAACAACCAGGAGGTTGGCTTAGAAGCAGCCATCCTTTAAAGAAAGCGTAATAGCTCACTGGTCTAGTGATTTTGCGCGGAAAATATAACGGGGCTAAAGTAAGTACCGAAGCTGTAGACTTGACTTTGTCAAGTGGTAGGAGAGCGTTCTATTTGCGTCGAAGGTATACCGGTAAGGAGTGCTGGAGCGAATAGAAGTGAGCATGCAGGCATGAGTAGCGATAATTAATGTGAGAATCATTAACGCCGTAAACCCAAGGTTTCCTACGCGATGCTCGTCATCGTAGGGTTAGTCGGGTCCTAAGCCGAGTCCGAAAGGGGTAGGTGATGGCAAATTGGTTAATATTCCAATACCAACATTAGTGTGCGATGGAAGGACGCTTAGGGCTAAGGGGGCTAGCGGATGGAAGTGCTAGTCTAAGGTTGTAGGAGGTTATATAGGCAAATCCGTATAACAATACTCTGAGAACTGAAAGGCTCTTTGAAGTCTTCGGATGGATAGGAGAACCCCTGATGCCGTCGAGCCAAGAAAAGTTTCTAAGTTTAGCTAATGTTGCCCGTACCGTAAACCGACACAGGTGGGTGGGATGAGTATTCTAAGGCGCGTGGAAGAACTCTCTTTAAGGAACTCTGCAAAATAGCACCGTATCTTCGGTATAAGGTGTGGTTCGCTTCGTATTAGGATTTACTCCGAAAGCGAAGAAACTTACAACAAAGAGTCCCTCCCGACTGTTTACCAAAAACACAGCACTCTGCTAACTCGTAAGAGGATGTATAGGGTGTGACGCCTGCCCGGTGCTCGAAGGTTAATTGATGGGGTTAGCATTAGCGAAGCTCTTGATCGAAGCCCGAGTAAACGGCGGCCGTAACTATAACGGTCCTAAGGTAGCGAAATTCCTTGTCGGTTAAATACCGACCTGCATGAATGGCGTAACGAGATGGGAGCTGTCTCAAAGAGGGATCCAGTGAAATTGTAGTGGAGGTGAAAATTCCTCCTACCCGCGGCAAGACGGAAAGACCCCGTGGACCTTTACTACAGCTTGACACTGCTACTTGGATAAGAATGTGCAGGATAGGTGGGAGGCTTTGAGTAATAGACGCCAGTTTATTATGAGCCATTGTTGAGATACCACTCTTTCTTATTTGGGTAGCTAACCAGCTTGAGTTATCCTCAAGTGGGACAATGTCTGGTGGGTAGTTTGACTGGGGCGGTCGCCTCCCAAATAATAACGGAGGCTTACAAAGGTTGGCTCATAGCGGTTGGAAATCGCTAGTAGAGTATAAAGGTATAAGCCAGCTTAACTGCAAGACATACAAGTCAAGCAGAGACGAAAGTCGGTCTTAGTGATCCGGTGGTTCTGTGTGGAAGGGCCATCGCTCAAAGGATAAAAGGTACCCCGGGGATAACAGGCTGATCTCCCCCAAGAGCTCACATCGACGGGGAGGTTTGGCACCTCGATGTCGGCTCATCGCATCCTGGGGCTGGAGCAGGTCCCAAGGGTATGGCTGTTCGCCATTTAAAGCGGTACGCGAGCTGGGTTCAGAACGTCGTGAGACAGTTCGGTCCCTATCTGCCGTGGGCGTAAGAAGATTGAAGAGATTTGACCCTAGTACGAGAGGACCGGGTTGAACAAACCACTGGTGTAGCTGTTGTTCTGCCAAGAGCATCGCAGCGTAGCTAAGTTTGGAAAGGATAAACGCTGAAAGCATCTAAGCGTGAAGCCAACTCTAAGATGAATCTTCTCTAAGCTCTCTAGAAGACTACTAGTTTGATAGGCTGGGTGTGTAATGGATGAAAGTCCTTTAGCTGACCAGTACTAATAGAGCGTTTGGCTTATCTTAAATAAAGCATCACTTCCTTGTTAAGGTTTTACACCTTTAAATGAGTAAGGTTTTAAACTTGCTTTTAACATTGTTTTTTAAGTATTCTTACTTAAATAATAAATGTGTAAATTAATCATTGTCTTTTATAAATAATATTAAAGATAGAATAAAGAATATTTAAATAACAATGTCCGTGATTATACAGATGTGGAAACGCCTTGCTCCATCCCGAACCAAGAAGCTAAGCACATCGTGGGTGATGATACTACGCCTTACTGGCAGGGGGAAAGTAGCTCATTGCGGACTTGTTAATTTACTTCTTATACTACATACTACTAATTATAAATAATAATTTCAATATTAAGGTTTTAAAAAGATTATTTAGGATTGTTTGTTTAATATATTAAGTTGAATGTTTATGATTTAATTTAAATTCTAATTGTTTTTTATATTTTAGTTATTTTAGAATGTTTATTTTTAATGGTTTTTAGAATGGTTAAGATAGGTATTATCTAATGAATGAGAGGGTTAAGATTTAAATTTATTATGTTTAAAATATAATTTATAATTATGTTTTAAAAAGCTGGATAAAAATGAAAAAAGTTATCTAAATTTAATGATTATTGCTTCATTGTATAGTGTTGCTTTAGCTTTAAATCATAGTTATCATAGTAAGAAAATCTTGGTAATTTGCAACAAGAATTTATGGAAGGTAGAAGTATGACTTGTGGGAATATTTTCACAATTGTTAGCAATACATCAATACCAATATCAAGTTCGTTTTAAATTGGGTATTTGTATCGCTAAAGGCTAATTATGGGATTAGTATATTCTCAATGTTGTAATCAAGTTATTGATACAAACTTACGTTATACAGTAAAACCATTATTAAAACTTGAAGAAGTAAAACTTAAACAAGAAAACAAGGAAAAAAATATCGAAGTAAGTAAAGATATTAATATAAATGTGGATAATCAAGTAGATACTAGCAAAAAAGATAAGCTTTTAGACATATTTGTTTAATTCGTTGTAAAAAGATTTTTATAGTTTTATACTTCTTTTACTTTAATTACTCTTTGCTTATTTAAATAAAAAAGTTCTTGGGCTTTATTTTTATTTCTTTAAGCTTTATATGTCTTTGAAGTTTTTGATATTAAAAGGGGTGGATTGATTGGCTAAAATATTTATAATAAATTAAAGATAACAAATAAAAAACAATTAAATAAGATTAAAATTTATCAATTTTAACTACCAATGAAAAAAATATTAAAAAGTTATTATCTCTTTTCAACGCAAAGATAAAATTGCTATATTGAAATTATATTGAATAAAGACTATATTATTTTTATCTTACTTAAAAGATATTTTTTAAGTAAGATTCTATGATATTTTTTTCATCTATATTAAGATTTATAAAAGCAATTTTGCTTAATTTTGAGATATATAAATTCTTATTTGGAATATCAGCTTGATCCTTTCCTATTTGCAAAGAAGTTATAGCGCTTTGAGAAATTAATAATCTAGTATTGTTATAGCCTTTTACTCCCCAAGTGCTATGTAACACAGTGTGGGTATTATTTATTTTTCCGCTATAAAGCATGATATGTCCAGGAAAATAAAGCAAGCTCAAATAGGGTTTAGCAAAATGATCAAGAAAATCCTCTTTTTGTTTTTGGTTTAATTTGCTAATATCAAAATAATCAAAATGAGTAATTTGTGCATAGGAGTTTCTAGGCATATAAATTCCAAAAGCAGAAAATAAATCTCTTGTAAATAAAGAACAATCTCGTTCAAAGTCATACCCTCCCCAGCCGTAAGGAAGATTTAGGATTTGAGAAATCTGATTTTTTAAATTTTTATCATTTAATTGCATAGGAAAAGTTGAGAAAAGGGTTTTTTGAGCTTTATATTTATAAGATCCTATTTTTCCATAATAATAGTTTTTATCTTTTTTATAATAAGGATAAATAGCCCCAACACGCGTTTGAAATAAAAAATTTCCCTTTGTATCAAAGATTGGTGTTTTTTCTTTAAGGGGAGTTATAAAATTTAAATTTTCATAGATTTTTGCCCTATGATTACTTATAAATTCAAAATCATTAGCTTTAATAAAGCCAAAACCATTTTCACTCATCACAAAAGCATAGCGTTTATCTTCGCTATAATGCGATACTAAAATGGCAGAGCCTATATTTAAAATGCTATTTTGTGCATAATCAAAAGGCAAACCTTCTCCTTCTTCAAAAGGATTTTTTAAAATAGCTTTTGAGGTTGGTAAATTTCTTATCAAAGAATTTTGTATTATTAGGGCTTTTTTATTTATTGATCCTAAGTGATTGATATTAGAATTTTTAATCTGCTCATCAAACCAGAATTGGGAAATTTTTTGCTTATTGTAAAAATAAAATTGATTTTTTTGATTTTTATACATTTTAAAAGCCCAAAATAAATCTTCATTTTTTAATTTTTTAAAATCACTATGCCAAGGATGAAAAAAATTCTTTTTATAGTTATTTTTTATAAAAAAATTCTCATCTAATTTAGGTAATATAGAAACATTTTGTTCAAGTTTAAATTGTGCATATTGTGGAGTTTTAAAGGATTGTTGTGTGTTTAATGTGCATCCACTTATAAAAAATAAAATAAAATATAAAAAATAACGAAACATAAAAAAACCTTTATAAAAATAGTTATAATTATAATAAGGAAAAATAATGCTTGATAAACTAGAAAAAATTTTAGAAAAAAATAATGTTTTTTTAAGTGGTGGAGCTGGTGTTGGAAAATCATTTTTAACAAATAAACTAAAAGCACATTATCAAAAACAAGGTAAAAATGTCATTTCTTTAGGATCTACTGCTTTGAGTGCATTTAATATTAGTGGAATTACCTTACATAGCTTTTTTTGTTTTGGAAGAAGCGTAAATCAAAATGAACTTACATTTTATGATAAAAAACAAAAAGAAAAAATTATAAAACTCAATAAAATTTTAAAAAAGACAGATTTAATTATCATTGATGAAATTTCAATGGTAAGTGCAAATATCTTTGATATGATTGTTCTTAGATTAAGAAATTCAAGCTTTAATGGTAAAATTTTAATTGTTGGAGATTTTTTTCAATTACCCCCTGTAATAAAAGATGATAAGCAAACATTATTTTCTAATTCTTTTTATGCTTTTAATTCTATATTTTGGAATGATTTGAATTTTAAATTTTTAAAGTTAAGTATATCCAAAAGAACAGATAATGAAGAATTTTATAATTATTTATCTTTTTTAAGAAAAGGGGAGATTAATGATACTATTTTTTCATATTTTGAAAAATTGCTGATAAAGGATCAAGAATTTGATGAAATATCTGATGATTTTACTTTATTGTGCGGCATCAATAAAAAGGTTGATTTAATTAATTCTCAAAAATTAAAAAAACTTGAAAGTGAGTTGGTGATTTTTAAAGCACAGATCAAAAAAGAAGATAAATCTTTAGAGGATAAGGTTTTGTACTCTTGGATTAAAAGTTTAAATATTTTAGAAGAATTAAAATTAAAAATAGGTGCTAAAATAATCTTTTGTTTAAATAATTGGGAAAAAAATTATTATAATGGGGAACAAGGTATTGTAAAGGATATTTTGGAAAAAGATCAAGAAATTTATATTGAAATTTTAAAAAATAATGGCACAATTATTTTATTAGAACCTTATACTTTTAATATGGAAGAGTTAAGTCAAAATCAAGATAATTTAGAAATCAATATTCGTGCAAGTATAAGACAATTTCCTATAAAACTTGCGTATGCTATAACAATTCATAAATCACAGGGTATGAGCATAGAAAAATTAATTTGTGATATTAATAATATATTTGAAAATGGACAACTTTACGTGGCTCTTTCAAGGGCTATAAATCCAAACAACTTAAAAATACTTTATTCTAGGATTGATAATTTTAGATCCTATTTTCATAATAGTTTAAAAATTGATACACAAGTTTTAGAATTTTATAAAAAAAATAATTTTTTAGATTTAGAAAAGGATGAAATATGAAAAAATATTTTTTTATTTTAATGATGCCATTTTTATTGTGTGCTGATACTTTAGAAATTTTAAATTTAAAAACAGATCTTTATTCTAAGGCTAGTGATAATTTACTTAAAAAAATCAATATTTCCTTAGAAATTAATGGAGAAAATTTAGAAAGTAATAAAGCAAAAATTATTGATAGTATTAATAGCGTCATTTCAAGTTTTTTTTATGAAGATATTTTTACAGAGCTTGGAAAAGGAACTTTTAAACAGACGCTAGAAAAATTTATTTATAAGAAATACAAAATAAAAATTAATTCTATTTATATTTTATCTTTAAATAGTGTTGAAAAATTTGATATAGAAGAGTTAAAAAAATTTTTAAAATCTCAAGAAAAAGATAAAGAAAATTTAGAACAAGCTCCGCATATTAAAACACCAGAAATTCCTGAAGTTCCAAAAGTTTCTTTAAATAATGATTTAAATTTATCCAAAATAGAAAATATAAAGTTAGAAAACAACTTAACTTTAGATCATAATACATCTAATATTTTACCTCAAATATTTAAAGATAATAATGCCAGTAGAAAAGAGAATAATTCAAGTGAATCTACTGGATTTGAGATAAAGCTTGATGAAAATCAAACTCTTTAAGAAACGATATCAAAATTTTTTGGAATTTTGGGTATAAATAAATTTTCATCTATGTGAGTATTTCTTTTTTGATTAAGCAATTTAATATTGACATTGTTATCAAATTCATCCTTATAAGAAATATTTTCTACTTGATTTTCTTTTAGGTTTAAAATATAAGTAGTATTTTCATATTTGGCTTCATAAGTATTTTGATTGATCTTTTTGGCATTTTTAAAAATTTCGTTTAAATTTGGTATACGTTCAAGCTTTGAAATAATGACTTGTTCTAAATCATATTCTATGATAGTGATTTTATTATTATCTATAAAAATATCTTTATGCATAGGATTTTGATAATTCCAAAGAGCTTTATTATGAGTTATAATAAAATGCCCTGTATAGTTAATCTTTGTTTTTTTATTATCTATGCTTTGAATAAAATCACTTGAAAAATTTTCAAAGCTTAAATCAAGAGCAAAAATTTTAATGATCAAGCCCAATAAAATAAAAATAACCTTCATAAAATTCCTTAAAAAATAAATATTTTTAAAACATTCTAGCTAAGTTTAATTAAATAATAGCTATAATGATAGCTTAAAAGAATTTAATCAAAAGGCTAAATTATGTTTTTAAGCACCTTAAAAACTTTACTTGGAACAAAAAATGATCGCGAAATAAAAAAATATTTTAAACGCGTTGAAAAAATAAATTCTCTTGAAGAAAAATATCAAAAAATGCAAGATCAAGAATTAAAAAATGTTTTTGCAAATTTAAAAGATCAAGTTTTAAATAATCAAGTAAGTTTAGATGAAATTTTAAATGACGTTTTTGCCATAGTAAGAGAAGTTGGCAAAAGAACTCTTAATATGCGTCATTTTGATGTTCAATTAATTGGTGGTATGGTTTTACATGAAGGAAAAATTGCAGAAATGAAAACAGGTGAGGGTAAAACTTTGGTTGCTACTTTGCCTGTTGTTTTAAATGCTATGAGTGGTAAAGGTGTTCATGTGGTTACTGTAAATGATTATTTAGCAAAAAGAGATGCAGAACAAATGAGTGCTCTTTATAATTTTTTAGACTTAAGCGTTGGAGTTATTGTTTCAGAGCAAAATAGTGATATAGAAAGAAAAAAGGCTTATGGTTGCGATATTACTTATGGAACAAATAATGAATTTGGTTTTGATTATTTACGCGATAATATGAAATTTGAAGCAAAAGATAAAGTACAAAGAGGATATAATTTTGTTATTGTTGATGAAGTAGATAGTATTTTAATTGATGAAGCAAGAACCCCTCTTATTATAAGTGGTCCTACAAATAGAACTTTAGATGGTTATATCAAAGCTAATGAAGTAGCTAAAAAAATGAAACGAGCCAAAGAAGTAGAAGCTCCACAAAAACCAGAAGGTGATTTTTTAGTAGATGAAAAAAATAGAACTATATTGATTACAGAAGAGGGTATAGCAAAAGCTGAAAAGCTTTTTGGGGTTGAAAACTTATATAGTCTTGATAATGCAATCTTAGCCCATCAATTAGATCAAGCTCTAAAAGCTCATAATCTTTTTGAAAAAGATGTTCATTATGTTTTACGTAAAAATGAAGTTATTATAGTAGATGAATTTACTGGAAGATTGAGTGAAGGAAGACGCTTTAGTGATGGACTTCATCAGGCTTTAGAAGCAAAAGAGAATGTAAAAATTCAAGAAGAAAGTCAAACTTTAGCTGATATAACTTTTCAAAACTATTTTAGAATGTATAATAAGCTTGCAGGTATGACAGGAACTGCTCAAACTGAAGCGAGTGAATTTTCACAAATTTATAATTTAGAAGTGATTTCTATTCCTACAAATATTAAAATTCAAAGAATTGATAAAGATGATCTTATCTATAAGACTCAAGAAGAGAAATTTAAAGCCGTAATAGAAGAAATTAAAAAAGCAAATTCAAAAGGACAGCCTGTTTTAGTTGGAACTGCGAGCATAGAAAGAAGCGAAGTTTTTCATAAAATGCTTGTTAAAGAAAAAATTCCACATTATGTTTTAAATGCTAAGAATCATGAACAAGAAGCTTTGATTATACAAGATGCAGGAAAAAAAGGAGCTGTGACTATAGCTACAAATATGGCTGGACGTGGAGTTGATATAAAAATTGATGATGAAATAAGAGCGCTAGGAGGGCTTTATATCATAGGAACAGAGCGTCATGAAAGTAGAAGAATCGATAATCAGCTCCGTGGTCGTGCAGGACGTCAAGGTGATCCTGGAAT
Source organism: Campylobacter novaezeelandiae (assembly GCF_018968685.1). Taxonomy (NCBI): domain Bacteria; kingdom Pseudomonadati; phylum Campylobacterota; class Epsilonproteobacteria; order Campylobacterales; family Campylobacteraceae; genus Campylobacter; species Campylobacter novaezeelandiae. The sequence continues at coordinate 602,801 of NZ_CP076657.1, forward strand.
GAGTCGTTTTTATCTTAGTCTTGAAGATAATCTTTTGAGAATTTTTGGTGGAGATCGTATAAAGGGTATTATGGATAAGTTGGGTATCCAAGAGGGTGAAAGTATAGAATCAAGAATAGTTACTAAAGCAATCGAAAATGCACAAAAGAAAGTTGAAAACTTACACTTTGAAAGTAGAAAACATTTATTAGAATATGATGATGTGGCTAATGAACAAAGAAAAACAGTATATCGCTATCGTAATGAGCTTTTAGATGAAAATTATGACATTAAAAGTAAGATTTCTCAAAATATCCAAGAATATGCTTCTAATATTATGAATGAATTTTCAACCTACGATGAAGATAAGAAATTTGAAATTTTAAAACAAAAAATTCTTTATGAATGTTCAACTGAAATTGATGATAAAGAATTTAAAGATTTAGAATTTTCTCAAATTCAAGAGAAATTAGTTTTGGTATTACAAAATTCTTATAATCAAAAAATGCAAGAATTATCAGAAGAAGAGAGAAAGAATATAGAAAGAATTATTTATCTTCAAGTATTAGATAATGCTTGGCGAGAGCACTTGTATCAAATGGATATCTTAAAAACAGGAATAGGACTTAGAGGTTATAATCAAAAAGATCCTTTAGTAGAATACAAAAAAGAAAGTTATAATCTTTTCTTAGAGCTTGTAGAGCGTATTAAATTTGATAGCATAAAACTTCTTTTTAGTATAGTGTTAAATAAAAAAGATATCAAAAATTTAGAAGAAAAAGCTAATGAAGAAAATCAAAAAATTTTAGACAATATAACAGAATCTGGAGCAAGTGAGGATAATTTGGGTGAAATGGAATTTAGAAAAGTGCCAAGAAATTCTCCTTGTCCATGTGGTAGTGGAAAGAAGTTTAAAGAATGCCATGGAAAAAGTGGGCCAAAACAAGGAATATTTTCTTGAAAAAAGGAATTTTAAGATATTTACTTTTTAAGTATCTTCGTTTTGACAAAGAGCAACCTTTTATCAATCTTTCTATGCTTTTGGCTTTTTTAGGTGTTAGTGTTGGTCTTTGTGTTCTTTTAGTGGCAATGGCTATAATGAATGGATTTGATAAAGAATTTGAAAAAAGATTTTTTGTAATGAATTATCCCATTACCATTTTGCCTAAATTTTATTCTTTGGTTGATGATGATTTAATCAATAAATTAAAAAAAGAATTTCCTAAACTTAAATTTAGTCCCTATATTAGCACTCAAGTAATTGTTAAAACAGATAATTCTTTTGAGGGCGGGGTGTTATTTGGAGTTAATTTTAATGATGAAAAAGAGATTAATGAAGTAGTTAAAAAAGCTTTGGTAATTGATGAGATTAAAAATTTTGATATTTTAATAGGATCTGCTTTAGTGCGTGAGTTTAGTTTAAAAAGAGGGGATAAATTGGCTATTATTTTCTCAAATCTTGATGCAAGTGGATTTTCTTTGACCCCGAAAACAAAACGCTTTGATATTAAAGCACAATTTCATTCAGGTCTTTTGTTTTATGATAAAGCTTATATGTATACTGATGTAAATGCTTTGAGAAAAATTTTAAACAGAAAACAAGATTATGATGGTATCCATATTTATAGCACTAATGCCTTTGAGGATCTTAAAAAAATAAAGCAATACTTAGGAGATGATTACATAAGTATTGGCTGGTGGGAGCAAAATCAAAATTTCTTTTCAGCATTAGCCTTAGAAAAAAGAGTTTTATTTATAGTTTTAATGCTTATTATTCTTGTTGCGAGTTTAAATATAGTAAGTTCTTTACTTATGATAGTAATGAATCGTCGCAGTGAAATTGCTCTTTTATTAGCTTTAGGGGCCAGTAGGATAGAGATTAAAAAAAGTTTTTTTTCTTTAGGTATGTTGATTGGTGGAAGTGGTATGATATGTGGCATTGTTTTAGCTTTTATTATTTTATGGCTTTTGAGAAATTTCGATATTATTTCTCTTCCTGCAGATGTTTATGGCACAACAAAATTACCTCTTGATTTATCTATAATTGATTTTTTCTTAACTATATGTGGAGCTTTAATTATCGTTGCTTTATCTTCTTATTATCCAGCAAAAAAAGCAACAGAAGTTAATGTTTTAGATACTTTAAGAAATGAATAACTCTTTATATTATATGTAAAGAGTTATTTTCATCAATATACCCCATTTTTTTTGTATTGTACCAGCGTATTCCATCGATTTCTTTGATTGTCTCATCAGTTAGTTTTTTATCATTTAAGTATCCAACCATAACTTGATGTCCGCCTAATAATATAGTTCCATGTTTGTTTAATAAATAATTTTTACTATTTTCTTCATTAATTTTTATAGCAATACCATCTAGAATGTGACCTAGGTTATTATTTTTTTCTTGATCGGTATTAATGCTTATTATAGGTGAAAGTTCGTTAATTCCAAATACACAAAAAATTCTTTTTTTGAATTTTGATTCAAATTTCTCTTTAATGTCTTGATTTATTTTATTATCACTTAAGATGATTCTAGTATTTATGAATGTATTTTCATTTAATATTTGAATATAGTTTTTAAGGGCATTTTGTTCTTGGCATATTATTGTAATTTGATTTGTAATTTTACTTTTAAAATTTACATTTATGATAGTTTTAGTTCCAGTTAAAATAGGAAGAAAGCTCATAATAAAACCAAAAAAAGTATGAGAAGGAAATGAAGATGATATAATGTCATCATTTCTTAAATTAAATTGGTCTGATATTTGCATAATAGTACTTAAGATATTGCGGTTATTAAACATAAAACCTTGGTTATTTTCAAAATTTATATTTGTGATGGCAAGATTGTTTTTTGAAAGTGAAAATATAAGTTTTAAAAGACTTTTTGGGAGTATGCTTATCAAAAGAGTATATAAAAACATTTTATTTTTTTGTTCTTTTATGGTTTTGAAAATATCCTCTACAAAAATTAAATGAATATTTTTATCATTAAAATCTAAATCAAGATTTTTTAAAAAAATTCTTGATGTGTAAATTTGTTTTATATTTGAGTTTTTTATAATAGAGTATATATTTTTGTCATTATGATTTAAATTTATAATAACTTTTTGTGATAATAAAACACTAAGATTGCAAAGAAGATTTTCAAATGAAATTGGAAGTAAAATTCCTATGCATTCTTCTTTTGGCGCATAGCTTCCCCTTGAAAAATGAATATTGAGTGTTTTGGAATTATTTTTGATAATTTTGCTTAGTAAAAGACTTAAGCTTAAAAGTTCCCTATAGGTAAATGATGTATTGTTTAAAGAATCAATTAAAGCAATACGGGAAAGATTTTTTTTAGCACAATCAATCCAAGTTCTTGCTATGGTATGCGTAGCTTCACATTGCATTTGCCAAGTTTTAAATGATAATTTTAATATACACTCTTGAATTTCTGTTTTGCAAAGAGAATTTATTTTTTTACCAAAGGCTATGCAAATATATTTTTGACTTAAATGTTTATTTTTTAATGAAAATTCTTCATTATCTTTCGAAAAAGAACTGCCCCATATGCCTTTAATATGAAAAGGTATAATTTCTATTTGTTGTTTTGAAATCATATTTTCTAAATCATTTTTTATTTCATCTGTAAAGATACAAACTACTTCTCCTTTTTCAAGCAGTTTAAGACCTTCTTTTAAATTTTTAGATATAAAGCTAAATTTTTCAATAAAAATCTTAATATACCAAGGAGAGAAAATATTATTATCCATAATAAAATGAACTTTTCTTGGAATAATCATTTGTATAATGGCCCAATCAAGAAAACTATCGCGATTTCCTATTAATAAGATCCCTTTTTGACTTGATAAATTTTCAAATCCATTGATTAAAAATTTATAATGATGAAAATAAGAAAAACTGGTTAAAAGTCTTATCAATAAAAAAGGAAGTTGTTTAAATATATATAAAGATATGATAAAAGCAATAGACGCAAGAATATAAAAAATATAATTTATATTAAACTTGGTCATTGCAAACAAAAAAATGAAGATAATGCAGATTAAAATAATACTACTTTGTATGAAATTATTAATTAAAATAACTCTTTGTATTTTTTTTGTTTGAGAGTGAAACTGTATAAGAGCAAAAAAAGGAATGATTATAAAAGCTCCACAAAATCCAAACAAAAAAAAGACCACAAAATGATTTAATATATGAGGCAATAATAGTGTTAAAATACAAGAACCAGAAAGAGCAAGAGGGATAAATCCAAATTCAAGATAAGTCTCTGAAGATCTCTTTAAAATAAAAGAACCAAAAATAAATCCTATAGCTAGCAATATAAAATTTAAATAAATATAAAATAAATCATCTTCAAGTAAAACATCCTTAACGTATATAGGAAATAGTATCATATAAGATTCTAATAAAAATAAAAATACAGAGATACCCAAGATAGAAGGAAAAAGAATGGGTTTTTTGATTATTGATTTTAAATTTTTTAAAAAAAGTTTTTTCTTTAAAAATTTTTTTAATGAGTATTTAATATTTTTTTCTTGCAAAATCGAAAGCTTATAGCTTAATGCTAAATTTATTAAAGATAGGGCAATAAAAGATAATCCAATTAAATTAATAAAATCAGAAATTTCATTTTTATTGTTCAGAGAAAAAGAAGATGCTCCAAAAGCCATTAAAATTGCTAAAGCACCACTAATACCAATTAATAAATTTATTTTTAATGCTAAATGTTTTTGAGCAATTTTTGTTATATAAGCATAAAAAATAGGAAAATAAAAAGAATTAAGTAAGGCTAATAGAAAATTTAAAAATAAAGCTAGCCAAAAAATGTGATTATAATAAGATATATAAATAATCACAGATAATAATAAAAATAAAGAAGCTAGTAACTTTATAATGTATTTTTTAGCATAAAAAGCAGTATTTAAAAAGCTGGTTAAAGGATAAAATAAAACAAAAGGTAAAAAAAATAAAACCTCATTCAATATAACGAAAAAAGATTGTAGATCTTTTTCATAAGTACTATAAATGAAGTTTTTAGTTATTAATTTATGACTTATATAAATAAAAATATTTATAAATATTAATAATAAAAGAATATGAATTTGATTAATTTTTTTTAAAAAAATCTTTCTCATTTACTCACATTAAACCTAAAATGCATAACATCTCCATCATTAACCAAATAATCTTTTCCTTCTAAACGTAATTTTCCCGCTTCTTTAGCTTTGATCTCTCCGCCGTATTGAATAAAATCTTCATAAGAAATTACTTCAGCCTTAATAAAACCTTTTTCAAAATCATTATGAATAACGCTTGCAGCTTTTGGAGCTTTCCAGCCTTTTTTTATAGTCCAAGATCTCACTTCTACTACTCCAGCGGTAAAATAATTAATAAGACCGAGTTTATGAAAGCTTGTACGAATAATTTGATCAAGTCCGCTTTCCTTGACTCCTAAAGAATTTAAAAACTCATAACTTTCTTCAGTATTAAGAGTGCTTAATTCTTCTTCTATTTTGGCGCAAAGTTTAATCACTTCTTGATTTTGCTTCTTTGCATATTCTTTTAGAATTTTTACATAGTGATTGTCTTCATTAAGGGTATTTTCATCAACATTTGCTCCATAAATTACTTCTTTAGCAGAAAGTAGTCGTAATTCTTTAATGATATTTTGATAAATTTCATTATCTTGTTGTTCAAAGGTTTTTGCTGTTAAACCTTTATTAAGATGTTCAAGCAGACGTGAAGCTAGTTCTAATGTTTCTTTAGCTCCTTTTTGGTTAGCTTTTGCTTCTTTAGAGAGCTTTTCTATTTTTTTATTTAGTTGCTCAATATCTGCTAAAATAAGTTCAGTATTAATGATTTCAATATCTCTTATAGGATCTACACTCCCTTCAACGTGAGTGATATTTTCTTCTTCAAAGCAACGCACTATGTGCAAAATAACTTCAGTTTCTCTAATATTAGAAAGAAATTTATTACCAAGTCCTTCTCCTTTGCTTGCTCCTTTAACAAGTCCAGCTATATCTACAAACTCGATTAAAGATCTTACAATTTTTTGTGGATTGACAATTTTGGCCAAATGATCAAGCCGTGGATCTGGAACTTCTACTAATGCTTTGTTTGGTTCTATGGTGCAAAATGGATAATTAGCACTTTGTGCATTTTGCGTTTTAGTTAAAGCATTAAAAGTTGTTGATTTTCCTACATTAGGAAGGCCTACTATTCCTACAGAAAGACTCATTTATTATTCCTTAAAAGATAAATTAAGAAATTTACACACATTCTAACTCCAGCCCCGCTTGCTCCAAAATTTGTATAACCCCAATTTTTTTCTATATAAGCAGGACCTGCAATATCAAGATGCAACCATTTATCTTTATATTCTTTACGTATAAATTTATCTAAAAAAAGTCCAGCAGTGATTGCTCCTCCATAACGACTTGATGAAACATTGCAAACATCTGCTATATTTGATTTAATCAACTCTCTAAGATAAGGGTTAAAATGTAATATAGTTGTGTATTCTCCGCTTTTTTTGCTTGATAAATAAAAATCATTTTGTAAATTTTCATTATTTCCCATAATGGCGCTTGTATATTCTCCAAGTCCTACAACGCAAGCTCCTGTTAAAGTTGCCAAATCTATAAGTAAATCAGGTTTTAAATCCTGTGCAAAAGAAAGACAATCAGCTAATACTAATCTTCCCTCCGCATCGGTATTTCTTACTTCTATACTAATACCTTCTCTTGAGATTAATATATCATCAGGTTTGTAAGAATTGCCTCCTATCATGTTTTCTGTAACACCAAGAATGCAATGAACTTCAAATTCTAATTCAAGTTCTGCTACTGCTTTGATAATTCCCATAGCAGCTGCAGCACCACTTTTATCTGCTTTCATTGTAACCATATAATCTGAAGGTTTTAAGCTAAGCCCACCACTATCATAGGTTAAACCTTTACCTACAAAGACAATACGTTTTTTTGCATTTTTATGTTTATAGCTAAGGTGAATAAGACGTGGAGGATGGACAGATGAACGATTAACAGCTAAAAACGCATTCATCTTTTCTTTGATTAAAAATTTTTCATCATAAATTTTACACGATATATTTTTATTTGCTTTTGCTAAATTTTTGGCATCTTCTGCCATTTGAAGCGGAGTGTAGAATTCAGGAAATTCATTGACGATATTTTTTGTAAAATTTGTAGCATTAGCTAAAATTTCTCCTCTTGAAATTCCTATTTTTGCTTCATCGTGATTAAATTTTTTATTATTTATGTCATTTTTGGCAATAATGATTTTTTTGATATTTGATTGTTTTTTTTCACTTTTATATTTATCAAATTTATAACTTGCAAAAATAATTCCTTCCACTAAAGCAGAAAAACTTCTAACTACACATTCTCCTATTATGGAAGGGGTTTTAATGGTTTTGATATTTAATTTTTCAAGATATTTGTAAGCTTCATAAAAACTTTTTCTTATATCCTCATAATCAAGGCTTTTTAGTTCTATAAATAATTTTTTACTATTTAAATCAATACACAATCCTTCACCTGTATAATTATTAAGATCAAAGAAATTTTTATACTCTTTTAAATTTTTTATATTTTTGTTTTGAATAAAAACGAGTTCAAAGTCAGCTGAAATTTCTTCAATTTTTTTTAAGCTAAATTCAAATTTCATGATTTTTTCCTTCTTTCCTTTAGTAAGGCTTTTTCCATTTGCTTAAAACCAAATAACAAAAGCAATAAAAACAATACAATAATTAAAGCTGCATAGTACCAATGTTCTTCTGCCCATCCAACTGCTTTCCAAATGGTTTCACCAAAATACCAAGCCAAAAGTATAGTAATACTTGCCCAAGCCCAAGCACTAAAAAGATTGATAATGGCAAATTTTCTAGCACTATATCTTGTAATACCAATACTCATAGGTATAATTGTTCTAAAGCCATACATATAACGCTGAATAAAAATAATAGGCCAGCCAAATTTTTGTAAAAGTAAATGGGCTACAGCAAATTTACGTCTTTGTGTTCTAAGTTTTTTTTGTATATATTTTTTATTATACCTTCCAATATAAAAATAAACTTGATCTCCAGCAAAACCTCCAAGTCCTGCTATAAAAATAACTAAACCTAAGTTGACATGACCTTGATGAGCAAAAATTCCTGCCAAAATTAGAGCAAGTTCTCCTTCTAGCATACACCATACAAAAATAATAATATAGGCAAGATCTTTATAATTGTAAAGTAAATTTTTTAAAAAATCTTCCATAATAAACCTTTCTAAATTTGTAAAATACTATAAACTGAAGTAATACTAGAAAGTTTTTCTACTCCTTTTAGATCTTTTAATTCAAGTAAAAAACAAGATTCTATACATTGTCCTCCTGCTTTTTGGATAAGCTCACAAGAAGCTATAGCTGTTCCTCCAGTTGCTATTAGATCATCAACAAGAAGTACTTTAGCATTTGAAATGCCATTAAATGCATCTTGATGAATTTCTAAAGTATCACTTCCATATTCTAATTCATATTCACAAGAAAATGTTTTGTACGGAAGTTTTTTAGGTTTTCTTATCGGAACAAAAGGAACATTAAGTCTTGCACAAAGCATAGCAGCAAAGATAAATCCACGACTTTCAGCTCCAGCGATAAAGTCAAGCTTTGTATTTTTATAACGTTCTTGTAAATGGTTTAGCAAAAAAGATAAAGCTTCTTTATTGTTTAATAAAGTTGTGATATCTCTAAATTGGATTCCTTTTTTAGGAAAATCTGCAATTGTTCTGATTGTATCAAGTAAATATTTTTGTTCTTTGGTATTTAATGTTATCATAATAATGCCTCTATTTTTGCTTCTAATTCTTTAATTCTTTGTCTTAATTTATCATTTTCTAATCGGTATTGGGAATTTCTAGTTCTAAGAGAAGTTAAATCAGCTTTTATTTTGTTTAGCTCTTCTGTTAGAATATCTATATTTCCTAAACTTCTTTGAAGTTGAACTTGGAGTTTTCTTATAATAATTTCTGTGTCATCAAGGTTATGCTTAATAAACTCTTTGGAATGTTTTTCTTTGTGAAGTAAAGTTTTATAATAAAATAACATAACAATTAAATAAATGCTAATACAAATAAGCACAGTCAGTATAAGCCAATCTAAAAACATTTATAATCCTATTTCAATTTTTTGAATTCTGTCGATATGTCTTCCCTGTTCAAAGGGAGTTTGGATAAAATTTTGAATAATATCAATTGCTAAATCAGTTCCGATGAGTCTTCCACCCAAGGCTAAAACATTTGCATCGTTATGTTTTCTAGCTAGTTTTGCACTAAGACTTTCATTGCATAGGGCACAACGAATATTTTTATGTCTATTTGCAGCGATTGAAATGCCAATCCCTGATCCGCAAATTAAAATTCCAAAGCTTTTATCGTCAATTTTGCTAGCAAGCAAATGAGCAAAATCAGGATAATCACAACTTGAATTATTGTGTGTTCCAAGATCAATAAAAGAAATATTTTGATTTTGAAAAAAAATACAAATTTGCTCTTTAAGTTTAAAGCCAGCATGATCACTAGCAATATAAATTTGTTCTTTAAGCATAAAAATCCGACCCAACTAAAAAATTAAGATTTATTTTATCACAATAAAGTATAAAAATAACTAATTAAAATATAAAAATATACTAAAATATTTATGATACAATAATATTTCTATAAAATATTAATTAAATGTCAAGGAAATTTTATTAATGAAATTTATACTTATAGGATCTTCTACAGGTGGACCTAATCAACTTAAATATTTATTAAAAGATGTAGATATTAAAAATACTTGTATTGTAATAGCTCAACATATGAGTCAAAGTTTTATTCCTTCGTTTGTAAGTCAATTTAATAAAGAAGCTTTAAGTGAAGTATGTATTATAAATGATAAAGAAATGCTATCAAATAAAATTTATATTTGTCAAAAAAATACTATTTTAACAGGAACTTTAAATCCAATTGCATTGTGGCAAGATGAAGTTTTGTCAGATTTTAAGCCAAGTGTTGATTTGCTCTTTAATTCTGCAATTGAGCTTAGTAAAACAAATAAAATATTAGCTATTATTTTAACAGGTATGGGAAATGATGGAGCAAAGTCCTTGCTTAAGCTTTATAAAGCTGGAGTAAAATGTTTATGCGAGAATGAGACAGATTCTGTAGTTTATGGAATGCCAAAAAGAGCTAAAGATTTAAATCCTGAATTAAAGCCTATGAGTTTAAAAGAAATTAAAAAAGAAATTTTAGATTTTATTGAATAAGAATTATCAAGGGATAACTATGGAAAAAAAGAATCTTAATGATTTTGAATTTAATGAGTTTGTAAAAGTGATTAACGAAATAAGTGGTATTGATTTAGCTGATAAAAGAAACACTCTTTCTTTAAAATTATTTAAATTTTGCTTAGATCAAGGGTTTGATAATTTTCAGGATTTTTTATTTAAATTAAGGATTAATCAAAAATTAAAACAAGAAACTCTAGATTTTGTTACTATAGGTGAAACATATTTTTTAAGAGAGCTTGAACAGTTAAAAGAGGTAATTTTCTATATCAAAGGTTTAGAAAAAAGTGTAAGAATTTTAAGTGCTCCTTGTTCAACAGGAGAAGAGGTGTATTCTTTGGCTATTTTAGCTGCTCAGAATTTTATTAAAGACATAGATATTTTAGGAATTGACATAAATTCCAATGTTATAGAAAAAGCAAAATTAGGAAAATATCAAGGAAGAACTTTACAAAGACTTAGTGAAGCTGAAAAAAATAAATTTTTTACAAAAGAAGGTGAAATATATACTATCAATAAGAGTGAGCTTTGTTCTTGTAAATTTGAACTTTGCAATGTTTTTGAAGATAAATTTTTAAGGCTAGGAAAATTTGATATCATTGTATCAAGAAATATGATGATATATTTTAATCATGATTCTAAATTAAAACTTATGGAACGTTTTTATAAGATTTTAGATAATAACGGAAGATTATATATTGGAAATGCCGATTTGGTTCCAGATGCAGGATTATTTAAAAAGGTTTTTTCTTCTAAAGGGGTGTATTATGAAAAAGTATAAATCATTTGAAGATCTTTATTTTACAGCATTTTTTAATATTTATTTTAATAGAATGCCGTTTTAATTTTTAAGGATATTTATGCGTGGTTATAAAATTTTTTCAGGTTCAGCTAATATTAATTTTGCAAAAGAAATTTCAAAATATCTTTCTTTACCTTTAAGTGATGCCGGTATTAAACGTTTTAGTGATGGTGAAATTAGCGTTCAAATTGATGAAAGTGTTCGAGGAAAAGATGTTTTTATTATACAAAGCACTTGTGTCCCAACGAATGATAATTTAATGGAGCTTTTGATTTTAACAGATGCTTTAAGAAGATCAAGTGCTAATTCCATTACAGCAATTGTCCCTTATTTTGGATACGCAAGACAAGATAGAAAAGCCAATCCTAGAGTTCCAATTACAGCTAAATTGGTTGCTAATTTGATTCAAACTTCAGGAATTGATCGTGTTGCAACTATTGATTTGCATGCAGGCCAAATTCAAGGTTTTTTTGATATCCCAGTTGATAATCTTTATGGAAGTATAGTTTTTAATGACTATATAAAAAATAAACATTTTAAAAATGCAATCATTGCAAGTCCAGATATAGGAGGGATTGCAAGGGCAAGAAGTGTTGCAAAACATTTGGGTCTTGACATTGTTATTGTTGATAAAAGAAGAGAAAGAGCTAATGAAAGCGAAGTTATGAATATTATAGGCGATGTTAAAGATAAAGAGGTAATTTTAGTTGATGATATTATAGATACTGCAGGAACTATAGTAAAAGCTGCTGAGGTTTTAAAAGATAGAGGGGCAAGATCGGTTATGGCTTGTTGCACTCATCCAGTATTAAGTGGAGCAGCATATGAAAGAATTCAAAATAGCGCCTTAGATGAACTTGTTGTTACAGATACAATTCCTCTTAAAAAAGAACTTCCTAATATTAAAGTATTAAGTGTAGCCCCAATTTTTGCAGAAGTTATACGCCGTGTTTATCACAATGAAAGTGTAAATTCCTTATTTATTTAAATCTATAAAGATGAAAAATATCTTTATAGATTTTATAACTTCAATATAGCAAAAATTCAATAAATATTATAAATTTACCCAATTTTATAAAAAATAAAAACACTCATAAATACCATAAAATCATTATAAATAATCTTCAAATATCTATAAAACAATGTTTTATTAAATTTGACTTAAAATATTTTCTGCAATAAAACAAATTCACATCATATTTTAAAATAAGGAGCTAAAATGTTTAAAAAACTACTTAGTGTTGTAGCTTTAGGTGCTTTAGTTTCAAGTTCTGCTTTTGCAGAGGATATTCTTGCTAAAGTAAGTAATGGAGCAATTAGTGATAATAGCGCAGGTGTTAAAGTTCTTAGCCTTGATGAGATGAAAGAGGTTAAGGGTGGATATTGGTTTCAAAGAGATAGTGCTTTTGATTATAATGCTGGTTCTCTAAGTTCTTATGGTTATGTTGTTTTTAATGATAATAGTAATGATCATGGAGCAGTAAGTGAAAAACTTGGTTATTCAAATAGTGGATATATCGTAGCTAAATACCGTTATGTAAATAATCAAAAAGATTATTATTTGCAATATTTTTCAAGCAAATATGGAACAGGTACAAATATCTGGGCTTATGCAGGAAGTCCTGCTTATGACATTTTAAAACAATTTAAAAATCAATACTAATTCTTTCTAAATTTATTCCATTTTATTCTAAAATGGAATAAATTTTGCTTATATTAATTTATATTTAGATTGAAGGCAGAATCTAAATCAAGGAATTAATATGAGTATCTTTAGCATCAATGATAATTCAGGTTATACTTCTATACTTTCACAAAGTAAAGCTAATAAAGAAAGTAAAGAAAATTCTAAAATAAATTTTGCTAATACTTTTTTAAAACAAAATGTCACTAAGTTAAATGAAATTCAAAATAAAAATTCACAAACTTTAATAAGAAGTGAAGTATTAGATGATGAGTTAAATTCTGCTAATATATCTAATAATAGTAATTTTAGTATTAATAATACTAACAATACTACTAAAACAAATTCTCCTAATTATGATATATCAAGTGAATTTAAAAACTCTATTTATACTCTAAAATATAAACAAGCTGATCCTTTAGTTAATATAAATAATATTGCATCTTTAGCCTATGGTTATAGTGTAGATAAAGATGGTTATATGGGAGAAGACTTTAATAAAGCTGCAGGATTACCAAAAGATTTTAAAATACATAAATCTACTTTAGATGAGATAGAGAGGTTTAATCAACATCGTATGGCTGATGAAACTAATGGAAACTATTATAATAGTTTTGATATGGCTTCTATTGTTAAATCCTATTATAATAGCTTTAATCAAGTAATAAGTGCATTTCCAAATGATAAAACAAGTTTTAGCAAAGCAGATTTGGAACAATTACCAAAAGGATTAAATTATAATTGTAATGAAAATAAAGAAAAAATTGTAACAAATATATTTAATGCAAAACAACTGAAAGAAGCACAAGAGCTTGATTGTATTGCAGGTCTAGGAATTAATTGGGTAAAACTTGACTTTTCTCCACAAAGCATGGAGCAAGGTCCTTCACTAGAAGATGGCTTTAATCCTAATATGTCAGTTTATCCACAAAATGAAGACGGAACTTATACTAAAGAAGCTTTATTTATGAGCTTTTTAAAGTCTTATTCGCCTGTTCCATCTTCAAATCAAGTTGTTTTGAGCTCTGAAGCAAAAGTTCGCGAAGCAAAACTTTTTCAAGAAATGAAAGCAAATCCTTCTTTTAGTGTTTCCTTAGATGACATCATGACAGGCAAAGTTGATTTTGCAAGTTTATTAAAAGGTTATGCTCAAGATGGATGGCTTGATGCAAGTATATATGCAATGGAAAAAGGAGTTAAATGGCAGAATATATACATAGGCAGTGGTGGAGCTTGGTTTGATAGAGAATTTAATAATGCTAAAAATAATGGCTGGAAAGCAAGTAATGAAAGTATAGACTCTTTTGTAAATTCTATAATGGATAGACTCAATAATCTTTTGGAGCAAACTAGAGTATAAGGAGTTAATATGAGTATCTTTACTATCAATGATAATTCAGGTTATACTTCTATACTTTCACAAAGTAAAACTAATAAAGAAAGTAAAGAAAATTCTAAAATAAATTTTGCTAATACTTTTTTAAAACAAAATGTCACTAAGTTAAATGAAATTCAAAGTGCAAATTCACAAACTTTAATAAGAAGTGAAGTATTAGATGATGAGTTAAATTCTGCTAATATATCTAATAATAGTAATTTTAGTATTAATAATACTAACAATACTACTAAAACAAATTCTCCTAATTATGATATAGCTAGTGAATTTAAAAACTCTATTTATACTCTAAAATATAAACAAGCTGATCCTTTAGTTAATATAAATAATATTGCATCTTTAGCCTATGGTTATAGTGTAGATAAAGATGGTTATATGGGAGAAGACTTTAATAAAGCTGCAGGATTACCAAAAGATTTTAAAATACATAAATCTACTTTAGATGAGATTAAAAAAGCTGCTGAGAATGATCCTGTTGCTTCAAGTATAAAAGAATATTTAGGCGTAAGCGAGTATTATACTAATATCGATATGGCTGAAACCATAAAACAATATTATAATCTTTTTTCTAATGCTTTAAGCCAAAGTTTTCCAAACGATAAAACAAGTTTTAGTGAAGCAGATATAAATTCTATACCTAAGGGGTATAGTGTAAGTGGAATAAAAGCTGCAGATTATAATGACCTAAATAATAGAATGAATATTACTCATTTAAGAGATTTTTCCAAAGTTTCTATTTCAAATGTTTATAAAACTTCTGAACAAGTAAAAGAAGCTGAAAGCTTGTTTGTACAATCAGGGGTTTATATAGAAGGTATAAGCAGTCATAGCTTTGGTTTATCTTTGGAAGAGATTAAAAATGTTTCTAAGGGTGGAGATTGGCAGTTTAATCCTGATATGTCAGTTTATCCGCAAAATGAAGATGGAAGTTATTCTAAAGAAGCTTTATTTATGAGCTTTTTAAAATCTCAAGGTGGGCAACCTGTTGAGAGTTTAAAAACCACACTTAATCCGACAATAGAAGCTTATAATAGAGCTATGGCTAAGGAAAGCTTTAGCGGTAGTAGAATAGCTTTAGATGACATCATGACAGGTAAAGTTGATTTTGCAAGTTTATTAAAAGGTTATGCTCAAGATGGATGGCTTGATGCAGATATATATGCAATGGAAAAAGGAGTTAAATGGCAAAATACAAGTATAGGTTATGGTGGAGCTTGGTTTGATAGAGAATTTAATAATGCTAAACATAATGGCTGGAAAGCAAGTAATGAAAGTATAAACTCTTTTGTAAATTCTATAATGGATAGACTCAATAATCTTTTGGAGCAAACTAGGGTATAAAAAAAATTAAAGCAAAGATTTTGATATCACCAAAGTGGTATCAAAATCGAAATAATTTATTTAATACAAGCTAAAAGGTCTAAAGTCAAAATTTAAAGATTTTGGTATATTAAGTTTAAATTTTTTTAACCCCTTTTTAGGTGCTACTATTAAAGCGTAGCCACCTTTATTATATCTATCCCATACACTAAAAAATTCTCTTTTAGAGCTTATATATTTTCCATAGCTTGGATCAAGTATTTGTAAATAATTACCTTTATGATTGATAATTATTACAAAATGTGGGAAGCGTGGATCATCTTCGATTTTTACAAGCAGTGGAATATTTACAAGTTTTTCTAAAATTTTTCTATCGACTTTATATGATTTGCTTTCATAGCCAAGCTTTTTTACTGCATCATTTAAATCCGCAAAACTTACCATATCTGTATAAAGTTTTTGTCCACTCATAGTTTTTAATAAATCCAATTCTGTTAAATTGTTATCATCAAGTATATTGACAAGTGTAGCTAAAGAAGCAGCTCCGCAAGATTCTTCATAATTTTGTCTTATTACTTTTTCATTTTTAATTTCTTGGTAAGACTTAACTACAAATTCTGCCTTTAAAAATAAAGGCAAAAGAGTAACCATTAATACTATTTTTAGAATTTTTTCCATAGACTTAAACCAAAAATTGCATCAGGTGCAGCAGAACTTCCGCCTAAACTAGCACTGACTGAAACAGCCGTGTCTTGATTTATACTATAAGTAGATCCGGCACTATGTAGGGATTGATCTTAATTCTGAATTTTTTATTCCATTGATTTTTTGTGCTGTTTGAAATCTTTGTTCTGCTCCTAAATCTAAAGTAATTTTAGGACTTAAAATAATGGATAAATTTCCACCTATATAAATACTATTTCCATAAGCTATTTTTGCAATTTTAAATTTTCTTGTTTGATTATAGCCAAAGCCAGTATAAATGCTATAAACTACTGGATCGCTATAACCTCTTAAACTAGCTTCTAAATTTTGAGATTGGAAATAAAAGTTTTTAGTTTGCATTACTGTTTTTTCTCTTTGGATAATAGCAGTTTGAAATTTAAGTTGAGGGATGAAATCAGCTATATTATCTGCTGTGTAAATGAAACCTAGCCATAAAGAATCAAAATTTAAGGTATTTTTACTTGTGAATGCTCCTGAGATGATATTGTTGTATTCTTGTCTTGAATAATTTCCGCCACCTGAAATTAAAATATCGAATTTAGGTGTTATGGTATAGATAAAAGTTTGATTTAAATAAAGTTGCTTAGTATCATTCCAAACGTTTAAATCTCCATTTACTCCTATATTTGGATAAAGATAATACGAATAAGCATTTCCTGTGCTAAGCAAGGATAAACTTGTGATACTTCTTAAACCTATTTGCTTTTTAAATAAATTGTCTATATTTAACTCATCACTAGCAAAAACACAACCAACTAAAACTATAAACGCTAAACAAATCTTTTTCATTGTTACCTTTCTGACTATTTTCAAAAAATTTTTTACAATATAAGCAAAAAATTGATTTTAATATATAATTTGTGATATTATGCAAATAAAGACTAAAAATAGCTAAAAAAGGAGAAATTATGTTAAAAAAATTAGCAAGTTCATTGATTTTAGGTTCTTTGTTAGTAAGTTCTGCTTTTGCAGATGATTTTTTAGCTAAAATTAGCAATGATGCTTTAAGTGATAATTCTCAAGGTGTTAAAGCTCTTAGTTTAGATGAGATGAAACAAATAGTAGGTGGTGCATTCTATCACAGAATATCTAAACTTGATAAATATGGATATAAAGTTTGGCTTGCAAGTGATTCAATGTATATTACAACCGATGCAAATGGAAATCTTAAATCAAACTCTGGAACAGATTCAGTAAGAAAAAAAATAGGATATCAAGGAAACGGAATAGTTATATTGGGAGTTAAAGACAAAAACAATAATCCTATGTTTGTTCTTTATGATACAAAAAGACAGCTAAAGCCTCAACTGATTAAAAATAACAATTCTTATATTCAAAATGAATATAGAACATTTCTAATAAATTCTCATTAAATTAGAATAAAGCAATGCTAAGTAGTTTTCAAGTTAGCAACACGCCATTTGGTGCTGTTATTGATTATCAGCGTGATAAAGAATATTGTGGCGGAATTTATAATGATGGCTCTAAATGGCAAGAAATCTTAGATGATAAATTCAATCAATTTTCCAAAGATGAAAATCATAAAAATATAGATAAAAATGATTTTTTAAATATCTATAGCGATAATAGTAGCAACTATGTTAGCAATGAAATCACTAAATATATTAATAATATAAAAGATTTAAATGGAAATAAAATTGATTTTAATAGTTTAGATTCCAAACAGCAAAGTCTTATTATTTCTTTTTTAAGAACACCATTAGAACAAACTAATATCTATGGGACAAGAGCAAAATTAAGCGATATAAAAATAGATTTAAATGATAATAATGAACTTTATATCGAGGCAAATCTTCGTACTATTGATGGAAAAACTCTTAGTATGGGGGCAGAATTTTCTATGCAAACAATGAATGAAAATAAGTATGGAAGCTATGGTTTTTTAGAGCATAATGATAGCCAAATATATAAATTTTCATTTATAAGTGATAAAAATTTAAGCACAAGTGAAAGAAAAAATTTGCTTACAAATATAAAAAATGCTGATATAAAAACACTTAATGATTTTAAAGAAGATATAGATATTAGCATTTATTTTGACAATGATGGAACAGAGGGTAAATTTACTAGCTTTTCCATATATGATAAATCAAATTTTGAACTTGATATCCAAAAGGCTCATGAAAATGTTAAAAATCTTCCAAAAGAAGAAAATGAAAAAGAATCTTCAAATTTTATTCTTGTAAATATTTATTGGAGTATTGTAAGAAAAGATTTAGAAAATTTCAAAACTACTTTAAAAAATAAGCAAGAAAATCTTTTTATTAAAAATTCTATGTCACCATTAAAAGATATATTAAAAAATAATATTTAAATAATTTAGAAATAGCTTTTTGCTTTAAAAATCAAGTAAAAAATTTTTATATTTTTACTCTTTCTTAGTCTTTAAACTCTTATTTACTCTTTAAACTTTTCAAAATATAAATAATAAATAAATTTTTAATTTTTATCTTTTTAATACTGCTTAAAAAAGCAAATAATGAATGTTTGAGAGTTTTAAAAATTTTTAAAAATTAAAAATAATTTTTAAATTATAATTAATATTTTATTAATTATAATTTAACGATTATCCAATAAAGGAGGATAAACAAAAATGGTTAATAAAATTTTATGGTTTTTTGTCGCCTTGTTTGGAGCTTGTTGTTTTTGCTATTTGGCTTTACAAAATGGAGAAAAAGTTTCAGCTCTTTATTTGGTTGTATCTGCTGTATGTATTTATATGATAGCTTATAGATTTTATGGACGTTTTGTAGCTTATAAGGTTTTAGAGCTTGATAAAAATCGCGCTACACCCGCAAGAGTTGAGAATGATGGACAAAATTTTGTTCCAACAAATAAAATTGTTTTATTTAGTCATCAATTTGCGGCTATTGCTGGAGCTGGTCCTTTGGTTGGTCCTGTTTTGGCTGCTCAAATGGGTTATTTACCTTCTATGATTTGGATTTTAATTGGTGGTGTTTTAGCAGGCTCTGTGCATGATTTTTTAGTTCTTTTTATTTCTATGAGAAGAAAGGGTCGCTCTCTTGGCGAAATGATAAAAGATGAGATGGGAAATTTTACTGGTGCTGTAGCTATGATAGCAATTTTTGGCATAATGATTATTATCATCGCTATTTTAGCTATGGTTGTAGTAAAATCTTTGGCGAATTCTCCTTGGGGTTTATTTACCATTGCTATGACCATTCCTATTGCTATATTTATGGGTATTTATATGCGTTTTATTCGTCCTGGAAAGGTGGGTGAGACTTCTATTATAGGTTTTGTACTTTTAATTTTAGCGATTCATTATGGCAGTGTTGTTGCGACAGATCCTTACTGGTCGAAAATTTTTACTTTTGATGCTCCAACTTTAGCTTTTATGATTATGGGATATGGATTTATTTCATCGCTTTTACCTGTATGGTTTTTCTTGGCACCAAGAGATTATCTTGCTACTTTTTTAAAAATCGGTGTTATAGTTGTAATGGCCTTAGCTATTGTCATTGTTATGCCTGATTTTCAGATGCCAAAAGTAAATTACCAATACCTTGATGGGACTGGACCTGTTTTTGCTGGATCAATTTTTCCTTTCTTATTTATTACTATAGCTTGTGGAGCTATTAGTGGTTTTCATGCATTAATTTCAAGTGGAACAAGCCCTAAAATGCTTGAAAATGAAGAACACGCTTTATTAGTTGGTTATGGCGCTATGCTTGCTGAAAGTGCTGTGGCTATTATGGCTTTAATTTGTGCATGTATTTTGCATCCTGGAATTTATTTTGCTGTCAATTCTTCTTCAGCTTTGATAGGAAATGATTTAATTAATGCAGCAAAAATTATTAGTGATTGGGGATTTAGTGTAACACCACAAGAAATTATGCAACTTACTAAGGATATAGGAGAGCAAACTATATTATCAAGAACAGGGGGTGCTCCAACATTTGCCTTGGGCGTTACTCTAATTTTGCATAAAATTTTTGGTGGAGTTGAATTTATGGGTTTTTGGTATCATTTTGCCATTTTGTTTGAAGCTTTATTTATTTTAACTGCTGTTGATGCTGGAACTAGAACTTCCAAATTTATGGTTCAAGATATTTTAGGCAATGTATATAAACCTTTAGGAAATACTCATAATTATTTTGCAGGAATTTTAGCTACTATTTTAAGTGTAACTTGTTGGGGATATTTTTTATATCAAGGTGCAATAGATCCTAAGGGTGGAATTTATACTTTATGGCCACTTTTTGGGGTAAGTAATCAAATGTTGGCTGGAATGGCTTTACTTTTAGTAAGTGTAATACTTGTCAAAATGGGCAAAAAACGATTTCTTTGGGTGACTTTAATCCCAGCTTGTTTTGTTTTATTAGTAACTCTTTATGGCGGAGTGCAAAAAATACTACCTTATGAAGAAGGGGCTAAAGTAAGAAATGTGGTAAGCCATATAGCTACTGCTCAAATGGCTAGTAAAAATATAGAAAAATTAGAAAATGAGCTTTCAGGGCTTAGAGCGCAAAAAGATAATTTAAATAAAAAAGAAAGTCATTTTATTAAACAAATAGAAGAAAAAGAACAACAAATTTCTAATTTATCTCATGTGATATTTGGAAACATTTTAGATGCTATTTTATGTATCTTTTTTATGCTAACTACTTTACTTGTTATTATTTCTTGTATAGGAATTTGTATGGGTAAGATTAAAATTCCATTAAAAGAGAGTCCTTATATCAAAATAAGTTCTTTAAATGCTAAAGAAGATTAAAATTTATTATGAAAAAGCCGAAAGGTTTTTTCATCCTTTAGTAGGACTTTCAAGTTATGATAAGTATTTAGAGCATATGAAAGAAAAACATCCTGAAAAAACTCCTAAAACTAGAGCGGAGTTTTTCAAGGAATGTCTGGAAAATAAATACAATAGTAAATTAAGTAAATGTTGATAGACTTTTTAGGATAAAGTTTTATCACACAATTTAAGAATTTAAAAAACCATGAATTTTTTTTAATTCTTCACTAATTGGTTTTTTATTACCTTCTCTATCAACGCTTACATAGGTTACAGTAGCAGAGGTTACATGGATACAAGCCATGCAACCTAGCTTATCTACTCTTTGAGCAACAACTTCTACTTGAACTTTGATCGAAGTGGTTCCAACTTTTAAAATTTTCGCATAACATGAGATGATATCCCCTATAAAAACTGGTTGCTTAAAAACCACTTGTTCCATAGAGATTGTTACAACTCTTTCAGGAGAAAGTTCTCTAGCAGCTATGACTCCAGCACTGTCTATTTGTGATAAAATCCATCCTCCAAAAATATTGCCTGCAGAATTTGTATCTTTTGGCATTGCAACAATTTTAAGTTTTGGTTCTCCCATATCTTTCATTTTTTCTCCTTGATTTTTAATGTTTAATTATAATAGAATTTAAAATTATAAGGAGTAAAATTATGAATAATTTCACAGAAGTGTTACAACTTGTAAAAAAACGAAAAGATCAGATCAATTCTTTATATGAAATTGTAGATAAAGATAATATCGGTTCTTATTTTGAATCCTTAATTAGTCTAAGCGGTTTAAAAAAAGAAAAAAATACTATTTTAGCGATATTAAGACGCTTAGTAGATTTAAAAGAGGAAAATTTAGTAAAAGAATTAGAAAAAAATAATTTTAGCGAAGAAAAAATTATCCAAATAAAACATCTCTTTTATAATGAGGTAAGAAAATTTTATGAAAGAGAGCATCAAGAACTTATTGATGAGATTAAAAGTAAAAAACTTTTAAATGATTTTTATCAGACTCTTATTCAAGGGGTTCATGACATAGGTTTGATTATGAATGATTTTGAGAGTTCTTGGACTAAAGAGATTATAGAAAAAAATAATAAAATTTTATCTTCAATGTTTAAGGATCTTGATTTAGCTTTGGATTTTTTAAAACAAAATAAGCTTTATCAAGTCGATAGAGAGGGTAAGATTTGCGAAAGAAGCTATGGGGTTTTAGTGAGAATTGGTCAAATTTGGAGATTTGTTCCCTATGCTAAATTTTTTGAAAATGAAATTTTAAGGCTTGAGTTTGCTTTTGATTCGATGATTGATAAGCTTAAAAAAATTGCAAATACAAATGAGGAATTTGCCTATATTAAGTATTTGGTTAAATTAAAAGCAGCTTTTTGTGAAAGACAAGAAGATAAAGTTATAGAAGCTTGGCAAGAAGCTGAGCTTGCTTGGATGGAAGTAAAATCACCTTTGCAAATTGGTCATCCTTTGGAGTATTACGAAGATAATTATACTCATGCTGTAGCATTAGAGTGGGATATCAGATTACAAGATGAAAGCTGTTTTGATGTTGCTAAATTTATTAATCAAATTAATACTAGTTTTGAAAAAATTTGCAAAAATATAGATTTAGATAATGACAGTTTAAAAACTGAAGTTTTTAATAATATTAATAAAACACAACTTTATATATGCACCCCTATGATTTTTTATGGAGCAGAACTTAGAGGGCTTTTTTCTGCTCAGGTAGTTCCTAATGATGAGTTTGTAAGTGCTAAATTAGGTAAAAAAATATTTGCTTTTTTAAATTTTGTTTATGAAAGCGCTAAAAGTAAGCCTTTTATGAAACTTTCAAATATTATTTTTAATAAAGAATTCTTAGATTATGGAAGAGAAATTCTTTTTTTTAAAGAAGAAGTTTGGAAAAGAGTTTATGAAATTTCAACTATAGGACATGAATTTGGTCATATTTTTTTCATAGATCAAGAGAGTGAAAAATTGATGAATCAAAGTGGATATTTTAAAAATATAGAAGAATATAAAGCGACTACAGGAGGTTTGGTAAATTTTTTCTACCATGAAGTTGATGAGCTTAGAATGCCAGTATTTCATGAGCTTATTAAAAGGGCTATTTCTTTAATTGCTTGGCAAAAGACTGAAGAGGTGAAACCTTACTATACAGAAGGTTTAATTCATCTTGATTTATTATTTAGGAGTAGAGTTTTAAGTTTTAAAAATAAAAAATTATCTATTAATTTTACTTTAGAATTCTATGAAAGGTTTAAAAACTTAACTTTGCAGAATTATTATAATCTTGCTAAACATTATACAGAAAAAAAAGATGCCAAGGAATTTTTAAATCTTTTTTGCACTTTAGAAAATGGAATATTCTTACCTATTAATGAAGAATGTAGAGATTTTGTTTTATATTATTATGATTTATACGAGCAGATTGGAAATGAGCTTGATGATAGCAAAGAATTTGAAAAATATAAAGAGAAAGAGAAAAAAATAAAAAAAGATAAGGAAAAATAATGTTTTTTCTTGCTATTACTTTTTAAATATGCTAGAATTAGGCTTTTTAATTTAAAAAAGGAGCTTTCCATGACTAAAGCAGATTTTATTTCTCAAGTTGCTCAACTTTCTGGGCTAACAAAAAAAGATGCAGGTGCCGCTACGGATGCTGTTATTTCAGCAATTACAGATTTATTAGCAAAAGGAGATAGCATTAGTTTTATCGGTTTTGGAACTTTTTCAACTACTGAAAGAGCAGCTAGAACAGCTAGAGTTCCTAGTACAGGTAAAACAATTACCGTTCCTGCAACTAAAGTTGCTAAATTTAAAGTAGGAAAAAATCTTAAAGAAGCTGTTGCAAAAAAAGCAGGAGCTAACAAAAAGAAAAAGTAATTTTTTAAGGCTAGTTTTCTAGCCTTTTTTAATGTTTTTTAACATCAAACTCAAAAGAAAAATCCGTCAATCTATTATTTTCTAATACATCAGCTTTAAAACGCATTAAATCTTTTGTGCAAGAACTTAGTATAATATTTCCTTCAAAGGTATTATCTTTTATTTTATAAAGGTTAATTTCTGTTATGCCCATAAACATATTTATTCCATAAACTCTTAACTTTAAATCATTGTAAATTTTATTTGATTTTATTGTTATTTTTATTTTATTGGTATTTAATGCTTTAATGGGTTTTGGATTGATAGAAATTGAAATTTTTTCATTATTAAAAGTGTATATGCAATCTTTTAAATTTAAATCACAAGCATTTTTTGCAGACGCTGAAGATACCTTAGTTGTTAATCTTGTACCATCTAATATATAAAAATCAAAAATAACGTAAAGAATAATAATGCTAAAAATAAAAGCAAATATAAAAATATTTTTTTTCATAAATATCCAATGATTAATTAAAATTTATAACTTAAAAAACGAATTTTTTAAGAAGTATTTAGTATATCGTAAATAAAATGTTTTTACAAATTAATCTATTTTTAAATTTTCATTTACATAGTTTTTTAAGAAAAATTGATATATAATTTCACTTCGAAAATTTTTTAAAGGATTATCGTTGTTTAAAATTATCACTACTGCATTATTTTTTATTTCAAGTGTTTATGCTTCAGATCTTGTAAAAATTTATCTTGATAATGGTTTAGAAGCGGTTAAAACAGCTATAGAACAAAAGTTATCCAATAAAGATTTTTGGTTGGAAGAACTTAAAGACCAAAATGTTTCTTTGGGTTATTATAAAGATGAAGTAGTTATAGTTGTTACAAATAAAACAGATAAAATTCTTAAAGTTTATTCTTATAGCAATGGAAAAATCGAAGAAAAATTTGAACAAAAAGATGTGATTACTGGTTTAATGGGTGATAAGCAAAAAGAAGGCGATTTAAAAACTCCTATTGGTTTTTATGAATTAGGAAAAAAATTTAATCCAGGGGATCCTTATTATGGTCCTTTTGCTTTTGCAACGACTTATCCTAATTTGCTTGATAAAGTTCAGGGAAAAACAGGAGGAGGAATTTGGATCCATGGCTATCCTTTAGATGGAACTAGAATTGACGAGTATAAGACCAGAGGTTGTATTGCTTTATTTAATAAAAATTTAGATAGTTTTGCCGCGATAGTTAAAGATAAAAAAGTTTATGTTTTAACAGAGGAAAAAGATAAAGTTTTTGCAAATAAAGATGAAGTTGCTTCTTTATTGTCTTCTTTATTCAAATGGAAAAATGCTTGGGAAAACAATAATATTAAAGTATATTTAAATTTTTATGATGAAAAAGAATTTAAAAGATTCGATAAGACTTCTTTTGAGCAATTTGCAACTATGAAAAAAAATATTTTTTCAAGAAATGAAAAAAAAGATATTAAATTTTCAGATATTAGCATAAGTCCTTATCCAAATTTAGAAGGAAGAATTATGTATAGAATTTCTTTTTATGAAGACTACTATACTAAAAATTATCAGTTTAAGGGAAATAAAGTTCTTTATGTTAAGCTTGATAAAGAAGGCAAAATGAAAATTCTTGCAGAGCAATAATGTCTTTAATTAGGTTAAATCAAAAGGCTTATGAATTTAATTTAGATCAAATTGCCAATAAAGCAGGGAATTTTGATCGTGTTATTTGTGTTTTTAAAGATAATGCATATGGGCATGGAGCTACTCTTTTGGCTCCTATTGCCAAAAGCAAAGGTATTAACTTTGTTGCTGTTAAAAACGAACAAGAAGCAGATGAACTTAAAGATTTTTTTGACTCTATTTTAATTCTCTCACATCGTCCAAATGGGAATGAAAATCCAAATTTTATTTATGCACTAAATGATATAAATCTGATTAAAAGTTTTAAACCTTTAACTAGAATTCATTTGAAGATTGATACAAATATGCATAGAAATGGAATTGAACTCCAAGATTTAAACAAAGCTTATAATGATATTTTAAAATATAATTTAAAATTTGAAGGTGTTTTTACACATTTTTCTAGTGCTGATAATGCTGATGATTTTTATTTGGCGCAAAGAAATAATTTTAAAAAAGTAAAAGAATGGTTTTATAAGAATTGTAGTAAAAAATTAATTTTTCATTCTTTTAATTCAGCGGCTTTATTTAACTCTGAAATTCCTAAAGATGAGTATTGCAGAGTAGGTCTTGTTCAATTTGGCTACGGGGCTTTACATTTGAAAAAGGTTTTAAGTCTTTATGCACATAAATTGAGTCAAAGAATTTTAAAAACAGGGCAAAGCATAGGTTATTCTAATGCTTATACAGCAAATAAAGATTTAAATGTCGCAACATATGATTTAGGTTATGCAGATGGGTTATTTCGTTATAATGCAAAAAGAGAGTTAAGACTTGCAAATGGAAAAAAGATACTTGGAAAAATGTCTATGGATAGTTTTTCTTGTGAGGATAGTGGAGATGAAGTTTGTGTTTTTAATGATGCAACCTTATGGGCAAATTTTTTCGATACTATAGATTATGAAATTTTAGTCAAGCTTCATCCTAATATCAAAAGAGTAGTAGTTTAATGTTTAATATAGTTTTGGTTTCTCCAAGAATTCCTCAAAATACTGGAAGTATTGGAAGAATGTGTTTTAATGCTGGTTTTACTTTGCATATTGTAAAGCCTATTGTTTTTGATTTAGAAGAAAAAAAACTTAAAAGAGCTGGTCTTGATTATTGGAATAGATTAAATCCTATCATATGGGAGAGTCTTGATGAGTTTTTGCAAGAAAATATAAAATACAAAGATCGTTTTTTCTTTGCAACTACAAAAAGCAATAAGCCTTATTTTAAGGTGCAATTTCAAAGAGATGATTTTTTATTCTTTGGAAGTGAAAGTTTTGGTTTGCCACAAGATTTAATGCAACTTAATTGGGAAAATGCAATTACCATACCAATGAAGGCTTATGGAAGGAGTCTTAATTTGGCTACTAGTGTGGGAATTGTAACTTATGAAGCATTAAGACAAAATTTTTCTTTTTTTACTCATTGATTTTTTAGAATAATTGTGTAAAATATTTTATTAACTTTAGGAGTATAAATGAATTTAATAGATGTTAGTAATTTTATAGATAAAGTATTGCCTAAAACAGATATTATAATGGTTGTTTTATTGATTATTTGTGGCTTTTATTATAGTTTTAAAACTCGCTTTGTTCAATTTAGAATGTTAGGTGGTGTTTTTAAAATTTTAACAGAAAGATCTAATGAAAAAGAGCATATTTCTCCTTTTCAAGCATTAATGATTTCTACAGCTTCAAGGGTAGGTATAGGAAATATTACAGGTATTTCTATTGCTATTGTTGCTGGTGGTCCTGGTGCTTTATTTTGGATGTGGCTTATGGCTTTTTTTGGAGGAGCTTCAGCCTTTGCTGAAAGCACTTTAGCACAGGTTTATAAATCAAAAGATGGTACTGGAGGTTATAAAGGCGGTCCAGCATATTATATAAAAAAAGCATTAGGCTCAAAATTGTTGGGAGCGTTTTTTGCCTTTATTTTGATTATTACTTATGCTTATGGTTTTAATGGTCTTCAAAGTCAAAATATTACTTCAGCATTTGAAGTTTATTACAATATGGTCAATCCAAATTCGTCTATTTCTTTTATGCAGAGTCATTGGCCTTTAATTATAGGAGCTATTTTAACTTTGTTTGGTATTTGGATGTTTTTTTCTCATCATACTAAAATAGGGAAAATAAGTTCTTTAATCGTTCCTTTTATGGCGCTAGCTTATATTTTTCTTGCTATTATTGCAGTTTTAATGAACTTTGAGAAAATTCCTATGGTTTTACATATGATTTTTCAAAGTGCTTTTGATTTTAAAGCTATATTTGGAGGTTTTGCTGGATCTGTTTTGGTTATAGGTATTAAAAGGGGGCTTTTTTCTAATGAAGCTGGTATGGGTTCAGCTCCTAATGCAGCAGCAGCAGCGCTTACTAGTCATCCTGTAAAGCAAGGAATTATTCAGTCTTTTTCTGTTTTTATTGATGTTATAATATGTACAAGCTCTGGATTTTTAGTATTATTTTCTTTAACCTATTTGAATAATATAGGCGTAGATGGCAAGCCTATTTTAACTGCTCTTCCTTTGGTTCAGCATGCTATGGATGAGTATTATGGTAAATTAGGAATACATTTTATTTCAATCTCTATTGTATTATTTGCCATTACTTCTTTAATAGGAAATTATTATTATGCTCAAGCTAATGTAAAATATCTAAGTGATTCTAAGGTTGTTATGAATATTTTTAGGATCTCTGCTGTATTAATGATTTTTATAGGTTCTCAAATGGATTTAAAATTAGCGTGGAGCTTGGCTGATTTAACAATGGCTTTTATGGCGACAACAAATATTATTTCTTTATTGCTTTTAGGTTCTATTGTTAGCAAGGTTTTAAATGATTATAACTTACAAAAAAAACAAGGAAAAGATCCTCAATTTAGTGCTTCAAAACTTGGCATTAAAAATGCAGAATGTTGGGATTGATAATAAAAGACTTTTTTATTAAAGTCTTTTTTGAATAATTAATGGTTTAAAACTTTATTTAAAAATTCTTTTAGTCTTTCATTTGTAGGATTTTCAAAAGTATTATAAGGATTTTCATCTACAACGATACTTCCTTGTTCCATGAAAAGTATTCTATTTGCTACATTTTTAGCAAAACCCATTTCATGTGTAACTACAAGCATGGTTAAACCTTCTTTAGCGACCTCTTTCATGATATTTAAAACCTCTCCTATCATTTCAGGATCAAGTGCAGAAGTTGGCTCATCAAATAAAATGACATCAGGATTCATCATTAAGCTTCTTGCAATAGCTATACGTTGCTTTTGTCCTCCAGATAATTGATGAGGCATAGCATTTTCTTTATCATTAAGTCCTATTTTTTTAAGTAAAATTCTAGCTTTTTTTATAGCTTCATCTTTGGTTAAAATTTTTGTTTTAATGGGTGCTAAACATAAGTTTTCTAAAATATTTTTATTATTAAAAAGATTAAAATGTTGAAAAACCATGCTTACTTTTTGTCTAACAAGATCAATATTAACTGTTGGATCTAAAATATTTTGATTTTTTATGTAGATTTCTCCACTAGTTGCTATTTCAAGTTTATTAATACATCTTAAAAATGTGCTTTTACCACTACCACTAGGCCCAATAATAGCAATAATATCACCTTTATTAATTTGAATGTTGATATTTTTTAAAACATTTAAATTTCCATATTTCTTTGATAAGTTTTTTATTTTAATCATTGCTATTTAGTCTCTTTTCAAGTTTTTTTACGATCAGGGTGAATATTTTTACATTAACATAATATACAAGTCCTGTAAATATAATAGGTTTTGGATTATAAAGTAAAGCTTGTAAGCTTTTACTTTGCATGGTGATGTCTAAAACGCTTATAAAACCAACAGCAGAAGTTTCTTTAAATAAAGAAATAAATTCATTAGCAAGAGCAGGAAGAGTGCTTTTTATAGCTTGAGGTAGAATAATTTCTTTCATAGTGATTTTATAACTTAGTCCCATAGCTCTTGCAGCTTCCATTTGTCCTTTATCAACACTATTAATCCCAGCACGAACAATTTCTGCAATATAAGCTGAACTATTAAGACCTAAGGCCAAAATAGCTGCGTAAAGATTGTCAATAAAAGTAAAAATGACAAAAGCGAAAATCATAAGTTGTAAAATCACAGGAGTGCCACGTATAATATCTATGTATTCATCTATAATGAGATTTAAAAATTTAATTTTAGAAAATCTTAAAATGGCTAAAGAAAAGCCTAGTACTATACCAATGATGATACTAGAAACAGTTAAAAGCAAAGTGGTAAAATAGCTTTTAACATAAGCTTTAGCATCAGCTGTATAAGCGTATTGAATTTCGTTATTTGTGTTAATTTGTAAAATTTCTATAGGAAAAGAGAAATATCCCCAAAGAGTTATTATAAGAAAAAAAATAAATGTTTTGATATTTTTTTGAGTCAATTTTTAGCCTTAAAATAATAAATACAAAGGATTTATTTTATAAAAAATGTCTTGATTTTTTCTTTAATTTTAAATTTTTTGTGTTACAATTTTTATAAATTTTTAGGTGGTTTTAGCTATGTTTGACTGGATTATAATGGTTTTATTTTTTATTTTTATGATATGTTTAATTATAGGTTTTAACCATCAAATTCAAGAAAAAACAAGATCAAGAAAAGAAAAACTAGAAAAATATAAAAGGAAATAAAGTGATTAAAAAAGTTTTAATTCCACTAGCTCAAGGTTTTGAAGAGGCTGAATTTATAGGGATAAGCGATGTTTTAAAAAGAGCTAGCGTCTTAAGCGATAATCTTGAAATATTTATCAGTTCTTTAGATAAGGAACTTTTGGTGAGTGGGGCACATGGTATTAAAATTAAAGCTGATTTCGTTCTTGATGATATTAAAGATAAAGAATTTGATGCTATTGCTTTAGCAGGTGGTTTTGAGGGCATGAGTAATCTCAAGGCAAATACTGCAATTTTAAGTATTATTAAAAAATTACATTCTAATAAAAAAATTATTGGTGCTATTTGTGCTTCGCCTATTGTTCTTAATGAAGCAGGAGTTTTAGAGGGAGAATTTACTTGTTATCCAGGTTGTGAAAAAATGCTTAAAGGTGTTTGGGTTAATAAAGCTGTGTGTGTTAATAAAAATGTTATTACAAGTGCAGGACCAGCAACTGCTATTTTATTTGGATTAGAGCTTGTAAAATCTTTATGTGGAGAAGAAATTTATGAAGCTTTATATAAGGCAATGCTTATCCCATTGCTTAGAAATGAAAATTAAAATTTTAGTTTAAATTTATAGAAAATTTTAAAAAAATTTAGAATTAGAATTCTATAATTTCCTTAAGAATTTAATTTTTAAGGAAATTAATGAGTCAATTTACCCATCTTCATTTACATACTGAATATTCTTTGCTTGATGGAGCTAATAAGCTTAAAGAGCTTGCTGATACATTAAAAAGTCAAGGTGCAACGAGTGTTGCCATGACAGATCATGGCAATATGTTTGGGGCTATTGATTTTTATCAAACAATGAAAGCAAAAGGTATAAAGCCTATTATAGGAATTGAGGCTTATTTGCATAATAACGATGATATTAGTGATAAAAGCTCAAGACAAAGATTTCATCTTTGTTTGTATGCTAAAAACGAAATAGGTTATCAGAATTTAATGTATCTAAGTTCTCAAAGCTACATAAAAGGTTTGTATTACTACCCACGTATTAATAAGAAAATTTTAGAAAAACATAGCGAAGGTTTAATTTGCTCTTCTGCTTGTTTGCAAGGTGAGGTTAATTGGCACTTAAATAATCAAAATGAAAAAAATGTTCGTTTTGGTGCAAAAGGATATGAAAGCGCAAAAGAAGCGGCTCTTTGGTATAAAAAAGTTTTTAAGGATGATTTTTATTTAGAGATTATGCGTCATGGTATTAATGATCAAAGGGTTATAGATGATGATATTATTAGGCTTTCAAAAGAATTAGATATTAAAATTATAGCAACCAATGATACACATTATACCTTTAAGGAGAGAGCAGCAGCACATGAAGTTTTTATGTGTATAGCTATGGGAAAAAAGCTTAATGATCCTGATAGAATGCGTCATAGTGTTCATGAATTTTACGTAAAAACTCCACAACAAATGAGTGAGCTTTTTGCTGATATTCCAGAAGCTATTGAAAATACACAAGAAATAGCTAATAAATGTAATTTAGAATTAAATCTTGGTAATCCTACTCCTCCGAATTTTAAATTTACACGTGAATATGCAAAAGAATATAATTTAACCTTAAAAGATCAAGAAAAAGAATTTAGTTTTGATAATGATGACATGGTTTTTGAGTATCTTTGTAAAAAAGGACTTGATGAGAGACTTAAATTTATTGATGAGAATAAGCACGAAGAATACAAAAAAAGATTAGATTTAGAAATACAAATCATTAAAAGTATGAAATTTTCAGGCTATATGTTAATAGTTCATGATTTTATAAAAGTAGCCAAAGATAAAGGAATTCCAGTTGGTCCAGGTAGGGGTTCAGCGGCTGGAAGTTTGGTTTCTTATTGTTTAAGAATCACTGACATTGATCCTTTGCCTTATAATTTACTTTTTGAAAGATTTTTAAATCCTGAGCGCGTATCTATGCCCGATATTGATGTGGATTTTTGTCAAGATAGACGTTCTGAAGTTATTGATTATGTAATTGATAAATACGGATCTGATAAGGTTGCACAAGTTATTACCTTTGGTAAGCTTTTAGCACGTGGTGTAATCCGTGATGTCGCTAGAGTTTGCGATATGAGTATAGCTGATGCAGACGAACTTGCTAAGCTTATTCCAGAAGAACTTAAAATAACTCTTGAAGCAGCCTATGAAAAAGAACCAAAAATTAAAGAATTTATAGAAAAACATCCTAAAGGATTGGAAGTTTGGGAATATGCAAAGGCTTTAGAGGGATTAAATCGTAATGCAGGTATGCACGCAGCTGGTGTGGTTATCTCTAATGAGTCTTTATGGAAAAAAACTCCTCTTTTTAGGCAAAGTAAAAATGATGAGAGACATTTGGTTACTCAGTATTCTAAGGATCATTTAGAAGATGTTGATTTGATTAAATTTGACTTCTTAGGTTTAAAAACTTTGACAGTGATTAATAATGCTATTAATCTTATAAAAAAACGCTATAACAAAGATATCGTTTGGGAAGGCATAGATGTTAATGATCCTAAGGTTTATAAAACTATACAAAGCGGAAATACTTTAGGCATTTTTCAGATAGAATCAGATGGAATGCAAAGCTTAAATGCAAGATTAAAACCAGAAAGGTTTGAGGATTTAATTGCGGTTTTAGCTCTTTATCGTCCAGGTCCTATGGAATCAGGCATGCTTGATGATTTCATTGATAGAAAGCATGGTTTAAAAGATATTAAATATCCTTTTGATGTATTGAAAAATATTTTAGAACCAACTTATGGAGTTATAGTTTATCAAGAACAAGTAATGCAAATTGTTCAAGTTATTGGAGGTTTTTCTTTAGGAGGCGCAGATGTTGTGCGTCGTGCTATGGGAAAAAAAGATCCTGAAAAAATGAAAAAGCTTAAAGATGAATTTGCAGATGGGGCGCAAAATCAAGGTTATAATAGAAAAGATGCAGAGGATCTTTGGGAGCTTATTTTAAAATTTGCAGGATATGGTTTTAATAAATCCCATTCTGCTGCTTATGCACTTATTACATTTCAAACAGCTTACTTAAAAACTTATTATCCAAGTGAATTTATGGCAGCACTTTTAACAAGCGAGGAAAATAATGTTGATAAAGTCGCTGTGTATATCGAAGAAATGAAAAGAATGAATATAAAATTATTGCCTCCTAATATCAATAAAGCCATTCGTGAATTTAGCGCCATAGAGCTTGAAGATGGCAAAGATGCTATTGTTTATGGACTCGGAGCGATTAAAAGCGTTGGAATTCCTGCGGTTGAAAATATTTTAGAGACAAGAAAAGATAAGGAATTTGAAGATATTACTGATTTTCTTAGTAAAATTGATCCAACTAAAATTAATAAAAGAACATTAGAAAGTTTAGTCAAATCAGGTGCATTTGATGAATTTGGCTATACAAGAAAATGTTTGTTTAATAATCTTGACAATTTAGGTGATATTTCAAGGCAAGTAGCAGAAATAAGAAGGAATATTGCTAATTCTTTATTTGGAGAAGAAGAGTTAACTCAAGATGTGAAAATTAATATCGTTTCAAATTCAGAGGAATTTGATTTAATGGAAAAATTAAACTATGAAAAAGAAATTTTAGGAATTTATATTTCGGGTCACCCGTTGGATAGTTTTTTTGATGATATTAAAGATATTGAATATACAAAAAGCATGGATTTTTCAGAGTTAAAGGGAAGTGGAGAACTTTTAAATATTGGAAAAATGGAAGATTTTAAATCTATGGTAAGTAAAAACAATAAACGTTTTGCAAAACTTGAAATTTTAGATTTTTATTCTTCTTATGAAACTACTGTTTTTGAGTCAAGTATTGAAAAAATAGAAAAAATTTTCAAGGATGAAAAAAGTAAGAATTTGGCATATGGATTTTTTCTTAATTATAAAAATGATGAGGGTAAGGTAAGTTTTTCTTTAAAAGATGTAAAAACATTAGAAGAGTTAAAAAATATAGACTATAAAGCTTTAAAAGTAAATTCAAAAAATAATTATAAAAAACAAGATTTTATTAAAGATCCAAAGGAATTTGAAAGCAATATTATAGAGCTTGATTTAAGTAGGTTAAATCGTGAACTTGTTTATGAAATTCATGAA
The DNA here is from genome assembly GCF_018968685.1 of Campylobacter novaezeelandiae. Taxonomy (NCBI): domain Bacteria; kingdom Pseudomonadati; phylum Campylobacterota; class Epsilonproteobacteria; order Campylobacterales; family Campylobacteraceae; genus Campylobacter; species Campylobacter novaezeelandiae. The sequence continues at coordinate 637,186 of NZ_CP076657.1, forward strand.
ATTGCTAGAAATGCACACAATCCAAATGAAAAAGGAAATAAAAAGCTTGTTTTAAGAGTTATAAATTCTGGCTCTTGTTTGCTTTATCATACAGACTTTATTATTTCTGATAGCATTAGTGAACAAATTCTTAATAAATGCAGCTCATAAAGGTAGGGTAAAATAAAAATTTTTAGGCTCTTTTTTAAAGCCGATTTCTCCTTTATGAGTTTCTATAATTTGTTTACAAAGGCAAAGTCCAAGTCCATTGCCCTTAAGCTTAGTAGTTTTAAATGCTTCAAAGACCAAATTTTCATCTTTGATTTGAACCCCATTATCAAAGACTTCTATAATTAAATTTTCTTTTTTTAGAGAAGCTTTGATTTGAACTTTGGGATTTTTGCTTTCATTTTCTTCAATTGCATCTATACTATTATAAATTAAATTTTGTAAAACTAAGCTAATAAGAGCTTTATCTGCTTGAATTTCTAAATCAAAAAAAGAAATATCAAATTCTATATTTGAATAAAAATTATAAGAATTTATAGCTTGTTCACACTCTTCTTTTAATTCTAAAAGATTAAAAGTATGAAGATTAATGTGAACGCCCTTGGTGAAAAGTAGAGTAGAATTTACTATGCGTTCAACCCTTGCAATGGCTTTTTGAATTTCTAATACAATATGTTTATTTTTTAATTCACTTCTTGAAAAAAGAGTGGAGGCAAGTAAAGAAATAGAGCCTATAGGATTTCTGATTTCATGTGCTAAATGAGCAGCAACGCTTCCCATGCTAGCAAGTCTTTCGTTTCGTTTTTCATCGCTTATATCTGTAGCACTAATAATGGTTTTATCACTTTGTTTAATGATTTTAATTGTATAAAATTTTGTCTCAAATTCTAATTCATAATGCTCTTTATCTAAATCAATTTGCTCTAGTAAATTTTTATTTTTTAAAGCCTGATGATTTTGCAAAATAATATTTTTTTTGGGATCTAGCACCCATAAGCAAGTAGGTAAAACTTCTATAATCTCACTTACCATTGCTCTTAAAGAATTATAGCTTTCATTTAAAATTTTATATTCGTTTTCTATTACATAGGTTTGTTCGATTAAATTTTTTAATCCTTCTTGTAACACTTCTTTTTCGTTGGAGTCAAGACTTTTGAGTATATTTTCATTCATACATTATCCTTAAATAAGAATTCAAAATCTTTAAGATCAAATAAAAGCAGTTTTTCGTTTTGTTTTTTATTTAATTCTTTGCTGAAACCATTTTTTGAAAAAATAATATAATAATCAACATCTATATTTAAAATTTTAGCCTTTCTTTGAAGTTCATTAAGAATATTTTTGCAAATTTTTTTATTTTTAAATTTTACTTCACCAATAAAGCTTAAATTATTATCTTTATAATACAAATCAAGTTCTACTTTTCTATCCCAGTAGCTTTCAACAGGATAGATGTTAAATTTTTTCTCTAAAAATTCCCTTGATAGTTGCTCAAAACAAAATCCTTGATAATATTCTAATTCTTCTTTGATTAAATTTAAAATAAAATCAAATTTTTTTTCTAAAATTAAATGTTCATAAGGTTTTAAAAATCTGAAAAAGAATCTTAAAAAATGATTTTTAAAAATAATTTTATCTTGTATAACATATCCTCTTAATTCTTTTTTTATTTTATTTCTTTTATCTTTTTTTATCTTTTCTTCTTTGCTTTTTTCTAGTTTTAAAATTCCTGTTTTTAATAAATGATTACTAATAGCTTTTGCTTTAAAGTGATTGATTCTTCTATTGATAGAGTAAATTTTTCTACTATTTTTTGTTAAAAGATTTAATGCATAAGAACTTAAAAAATCAAAAGAAAATTGTTGATTTAATAGAGTATAATTTTTAAGAAGTATATTTTCAATACTTTCAAAAAAAGGTAGAGAAAAATAAGAAATATTTAATCCATCAAAAACGCTATAAAAGTCAAAAAGTTGATCAATTGGCAAATAAGAATGCGTCTTTGCAAACGTACTAAAAGTAATATTTTTCCTTTGTATAAAATTATTATTGTATAATTTTAGCAAATTTTTAAAGGATTGCATTTGGAAATTGAAGATTTAAGAAAAGATATTATTTTGAAAAAGGGAAGTTATTATTTTGATTTTGCAGCAAGCGCCCTAGCTTTAAAAAGCGTAGAAAAAAAAATTTCAAAAATTTTGCCTTTTTATGCTAATACTCACTCTGATAGTTCTTTGCATTCTTTTAAAACTCAAATGCATTATGAAAATGCTAGACAGGATATTAAAACAAGTTTAAAACTAGATAACGATTTTGCTTTAATTTCTTGTGGCACAGGCTCTTCTAGTGCTATAAAAAAATTTCAAGAATTATTAGGAATTTATATTCCACCAAAGGTAAAAGAAAGATATTTTAAAAATATAGATATTAAAAAATTACCTTTAGTTATAGTAGGCCCTTATGAGCATCATTCTAATGAATTGTCTTTTAGGGAAGGACTTTGTGAGTGTATAAGGGTTCCTCTTGATAAAAACGGAGAAATTGATTTTGTTTTTTTAGAAGAGCTTTTAGAGAAAAATAAAAAAAGACAAATTATTGCAAGCTTTTCTTTAGCCTCTAATGTTACAGGAATTTTAAGTGATTATGAAAAGATCTCTAAATTAGTTAAAACTTATAAAGGTATAGTTGCTTTTGATGCTACAAGTTTTATTCCCTATAAAAATATACCTTGTAAATTTTATGATGCTTTATTTATAAGTTCTCATAAATTGATAGGAGGTATTGGAGGATGCGGAATTTTAGTCATTAAGAAAAAACTTTGTGGCAATAAGCCATCTTTTGCAGCAGGTGGTACTGTTGGATATGTTTCAAGAACAACCCAGTGTTATCTTTGCAATGAAGAGGTTTTAGAAGAGGGTGGAACTCCAGGAATTTTGCAACTTATAAGAGCTAGTTTAGCTTTTAAAATTAAAGATGAAGTTGGATTAAAGCAAATACAAAAAGCCGAAGAAAATTTAAAAACATATTTTTTTTCAAGATTAAAAGAAATTGATGGTTTGAAACTTTATGCTGAAAATTTATATAAAAGATTGCCTATTTTTTCTTTTAATATTAAAAAAATTTCTCCTTTTGATTTATCTTTTGAATTGAGTAAAAAATTTCACATTGAAACAAGGGCAGGTTGTACGTGTGCAGGGCCTTATGGTCATGATTTATTGGGTCTTAAAGATAACGCTAAAATTACGCAAAAACCAGGATGGTTAAGGGTTAGCTTGCATTATACGCACACAAAAGAAGATATTGATTATTTTTTTAAGGCTTTAGAAAAAGCCTTATTTAAATTGAGATAATTTTATTTTAATTGGTATTTTATTAGTAGATTTTCGTATGTGTCATTTTGTTTAAGTTTTTCTAATGTTGTATTAATTTTTTCTATCAGTTCTTTTTGTTTATCTTTGTCAAAAGCAAAGCTAAATCCACTGCTTCCATCATCTTCTTCAAAAAAAGAATTAAGTTCAGGATTTTGTTCTAAATATCCTTTAGCAACATCTTTATCTAAAATAATAGCATCAATTTTTTTGTTTTTAAGAGCTAAAATAGCCACATTTAAATCGGCATTTGCTTCAACTGTTGCATTTTTAATATTTTTGGCAGCATTTTCTTGCAGAGTTCCAAGTTGAACACCTATTTTTTTGTTTACCAAATCATCTTTTGTTTTTAAGCTAATATCATCTTTTCTCTTGATATAAAGATTTTTAGTCATATAATAAGTATTGCTAAAATCAACACTTTTCTTTCTCTCTTCTGTGACACTCATAGCAGAAGCTATCATATCGATTTTACCAGTTTTTAAAGCAGGGATCAGACCGTCAAAATTCATCTCCACCCAATTTATGCTAATATTTAGATCTTTTGCAATAGCATCTAATAAATCTACATCAAAACCTGTAAGTTTAGAATTTTCTTTATAATCAAATGGTTTATAAGTTGGTTCTATACCAACATTTAAGATTTGGTTTGAGGCTGTATTTTTAGGTTTTGAAGAATCGCAAGCGCTAAAAAATAAAGCAATACTAAAAAAAAACAAAGCTAAAATTTGCTTTTTCATATTTCTCCTTTAAAAATTTTAAAATAATTTTAATTATATAAAATTTTTTTGATATTTCATAGATAATAATTATTTTTTTATACAAATATAAATAATATTTATATGATAAAAATTTAGCTTAAAGGAGAAGTATGCAAATTCGTGTTTATTATGAAGATACAGATTCTGGAGGAGTTGTTTATCATAGCAATTATTTAAAATTTTGTGAAAGAGCAAGAAGTGAATTATTTTTTAAAAAAAATATAGATATTTTTAGCGAAAAAACAGGACATTTTTTGGTTACTAAAATAAATTGTCGTTTTCTTAAATCGGCAAAACTTGGTGATATATTAAAGATTGAGACAAAGCTTTTGGATATCAAAAATGTTTCGGTGTTTATAAAACAAGAAATTTTTAGAGATAATGAAAAAATTTTTGATGCTGATTTTACTTTGGCTTTTTTAAAAGACTCTAAAATTTCCAAGATAGATAAAAAGTTAAAAGAAATTTTTGAAGAATTAATGTAATTCTTCAAAGTTTGATTTTAAACCTTTTACAAGCTTTATTTTATAGATAAATTGGGAATTCTCTAATTTTTCTTCAAAAATTCTTTCGCTTTTTGGATTTAAAAATTTTGTATAAAAATAATCTATTCCAACACTTGTTGCATAGGCAATCCAATTGTAATCAATATTTTGATTAAAAATTTCATTAAGATAAGAGAGATTATCATCGTTGTTATTAATAGAATTGGCTATGATAAAATTTTTTCTATCATTAGGTTGAGTTAAGTTAAGAAACACTGGATTATAATTTATTTGAGTAGATAAAAGAACAAAAGGATGAATATCATAAAATCTTAATTGAGAGCTACTTAAAGCTGTTTTAATGAGAGGGGTATTAAAAAATATTGAAGCATCATTTAAACCGCCTTGAGATTTAAAAAGTTTTGCAAAATCAAGCTTATCTCCTTCGATTTTATAAATTCTAGCTTGCTCATTCTGTTTTAGAATTTGAGTGTTTAAATTATTTGATAAAGTGGAATTATCACTAAAAATTGCTATGTTAGAATTAGAATATTCTAATAATTTTTTAATTTGTTCATTATAATCAATACTTCCAAAATAAATATTTTCATTGTTTATATTTGTATTATTTTTATGAATTGTTGGTATAAATATCTTTAAATTTCCTTTATAGTCATTTAATGCATTAGCACCTTTTAAAGTAAATCCTGCTATAAGATATTTATAATTTTGATTTTCAATTTGTGATAAGGTTTGTTTGATTTTTGCTTCATCTTCTGTGCCAATTAAAAAAACCTTAACTTTAATTTCGGCACGTTGTTTTAAAAGATAGGCGATACTTGCATTAATTATAGTATTAGAATAGCTTTTAATTGTTTTTTCTGGAACAATGATAGCAATTTTTACAGAAGTGATTTTTTGTAAATTAGTTTCAAAATCGGTAATTGAATTAAGAAGCTTAGAATAAATATTTAATAAAAATTTATCTTTATTGTCTGCAAATTCGCTTAAAAAACTAAGATACATTCTTGTTTCTAAAAGCTCAAGCAAACAGCTAGAATCGCAAAAATTTGTATCAAGTTTAGGATAAAAATTTTGCACCAAATTCCCTTCTATTAGTTTTTGTTCTTTTGAATATAAAAAACAAAATATAAAAGAGATAATTAAAAGTATTTTTTTCATAAAAATCCTTTAAGCTTTATTAAATCTTCAATAAATTTTTTTTCATAACTTGGATTTTTTTCTATAAACTCAAGTTCAAAACTTGGTAAGATAAAAAAATTTTGATAAGAAAAGATCTCACCACGTAAAATATTAAAATCTTTTAAACCTAAACTTTTAAAAGCATATTCTCCAAGACATAGTAAAATTTTAGGTTGTATGAGATTTAATTCATCGTAAAAAAAAGGTAAGCAAGATTGTAGCGAAAAATCATCATTTTTTCCATAACTAAAGCATTTAAAAAGATAGGAAAAATAAAAGTCCTTCTCTTCTAAATTTAAATATAACTTGAGATATTTTTTGAGCAAGGATCCTTTAAATGAATTTAATAAAATCCCGCTTTCATTTTCGCTTTTGTCCGCATGAGAAGCTAAAATCATCAAATTATTATTTTTTTGTTCTTTTTCCATTAGAGAATGTTTTCTGTTTTTAGAAAAATGACATAAAGTGCATTGTTTTATATTGTTGTTTAAATTTTTAAAATTAATATTATATTCCCTTTTATGGGGAAGTTCTTCTAAGAAATGATAACCTATGGCTTTAAGATAATATAAATCTCTAATCATTCTTTGATAATTTTATCCAGTTGATTTTTATTTAAACGATATATTCTCCATTGATCTAAATGAATTGAAGATAGGCTTTCGTAAAATTTAATCCCCTTTTTATTGTTGTTTAGACAAAACCATTCTATTCTTTGCAAATTTTCTTTTTGGCAAATTTCAGCCAAAAAATTAAAAACTTGTTTCCCATATCCTTTGTTTCTGTATTTTTCTTTTAAGTATATATCTTCAAGATGAATTCCATTGCTTCCTAAAAATGAAGAAAAAGTATAAAAGTAGATCATATAACCTATATTTTTATCATTTTCTTTTAACAAAAAAGCTTTAGCTATTTTTGTTTCAAAAATAGAATGATATAATTTTTTTTTATCACATTTTATTTCATTTTGCATATTCTCATGCAGGGCAAATTCTTTAATTAAATCAATCAAAGTATCTAAATTTTCTTCTTTTAAACTTTGTATTGCAAACTTTTGCATTTTTATGTCCTATTTATTTTGGAAAATTTCATACAAAATTTATCAAAATAAATTAAAACTAGCTTTAATTAAAAGCAATTTCTAAGTAAGATTAAAATACAATGCTAAATTTATATTATATTATTAAAATTTAAGGAAAATAGACTATGAAAAGAACTTATCAACCACACAATACTCCAAGAAAAAGAACTCACGGTTTTCGTATGCGTATGAAAACTAAAAATGGTCGTAAAGTTATCAATGCAAGACGTGCTAAAGGGAGAAAAAGATTAGCAGTATAAAAGAATTTTTAAGACTTAATCAGTCTGAAGAATTCTCGCTTATTTATAAAAAAGGTAAAAAATGGCACTGTAAAGGTATTATTATTTTTTATCTTAAAAACCCAGAAAAAAAGGTTGCTTTCGTTGCAAGTAAAAAAGTTGGAAAAGCCGTAATAAGAAATAAATCTAAACGTATATTACGTGCTTTATTTTTTGGTGTAAAAGATAAGCTTGAAGATGGAAAATACATAATGGTTGCTAAAGCAGAAATAAAAGAATTTTCTTTTTTTGAGCTAGAAAAAAATTTAAAATGGGGTTTAAAAAAATTGCAATGTTTAAAAGAATTTGCTTAGTAACAATAAAATTCTATCAAAAAAATATAAGCCCGTTAAAACCAAAGGTTTGTAGATATTATCCAAGTTGTTCAGAATATGCATCTTGGCAATTTCAAAAAAATTATTTTTTATTTGCTTGTTATTTTTCATTTTTGAGAATTCTAAAATGTAATCCTTTTTTTAAGGGTGGCATAGATTATCCTAAGATTTATAAAATAATTAAACATTCAACTTTCTGCTTTAAACCTATTTTTTTAGCCAAAAAAAGACTTAATTTTTTATATATTCCTTGTAAAGACAAGGGTTTTTTTATTATTAAAATAATATAAAGGAATAAATAGTGAATAATTCAAATAATATTTTCGAGCAAAAGCGTATACTTTTAGCGGTAATTATATCTTTTTTATTTTTTGTTATATATGATTATTTTTTTATCCCAAAAAATAATAATATTATTGAAAAAAATATAACTCAAAATCAAACCGCAAATCAAATTCAAGAAAATCTTGCTCCAAATGTAGAAAGTAAAAATATAAATTTAGATTTAAAATCTGACAATCAAAATTCAATTATTTCTATAGTTAAAAGTAGTCATTTTGAAGCACAAATTGATTCTTTAGGAAGGATAGCTTCTTTTTATTTGAAAGATAAAAAATTTCAAGATAAAAATAACGAATTTATTAATCTTGTGTCAAAAGAATTAGCACCTTATCCATTAGAAATAAGATTTAGTGATAGCACTCTTAATCAAGAAGCTTTTAAAGTGGCTTATGTTGCCGATAAGAAAGAACTTTTTATAGATGAAAATGAGAGTAAAACTTTATATTTGACTCAAAAACTATCTGATATTGAAGTAACAAAAAAAATTACTTTTTATTCTAAAGGAAATTATGAAATAGAAGTAAAATTAAATAAAAATGCTAGTTATTTTATTTCTCCTGGATATCGTCCTAATATAGCAGTAGACAGCTATACTGTGCATGGAGCTTTAGTGCTTGATGATAAAGAGACTTTACATACCCTTGAAGATGGAGATGTAAAACAAGATGAGAATTTTAAAAATGTTTTAATGACTTCTGCTTTTGATAGATATTATGCAACATTTTTTTATAATTTTGACAAACCTTTAAATATCACCATAACTAAAGATTCAAAGAATAATCCTCTTATCTTTGCATATAGTGAAAATGAATTTCAAGCAGGAGCTTATATAGGTTCTAAAGAACATAAAATTTTAAGATCTATTAATCCAAAACTTGAGGCGGTTGTTGAGTATGGTTGGTTTACTTTTATTGCTAAACCAATGTTTGAATTCTTAGATTTTTTACATAATTATATAGGTAATTGGGGTTGGGCTATTGTTGTTATGACTTTAATTGTGCGTATTGTACTCTTTCCTTTAACTTATAAATCAATGATCTCTATGAATAAATTAAAAGACTTAGCTCCAAAAATGAAAGAAATTAGAGATCGTTATAAAGGCGATCCGCAAAAAATGAATATTCATATGATGGAACTTTATAAAAAACATGGGGCCAATCCTATGAGCGGGTGTTTACCGATACTTTTACAAATTCCTATCTTTTTTGCTATTTATCGCGTTCTTTTAAATGCTATAGAGTTAAAGGCAGCTCCTTGGGCATTTTGGATTCATGATTTATCGGTAATGGATCCTTATTTTATTTTACCTATTTTAATGGGCTTAACTATGTTTTTGCAGCAACTAATTACGCCTATGAGCATTCAAGATCCTATGCAAGCTAAAATTATGAAATTTTTGCCTTTAATTTTTACTTTTTTCTTTATAACTTTTCCAGCAGGACTTACTCTTTATTGGTTTATTAACAATATTTGCTCTTTGATTCAACAATGGATTATTAATAAAATTTTTCAAAAAGAGCATTCTAAAAAAGAGAGTGTTAAATGATAATTGAAGCAAAAGATTTGCAAAGTGCTTTAACAAAAGCATCTCAAACTTTAAACTGCTCTGTAATAAATCTTGAGTATCAAATTCTACAATACCCTAAAAATGGTTTTTTAGGTATTGGAAGAAAGAATGCTATTATAGAAGCTAATATCAAAAAAAAAATAAAAGATCATAAGCATAAAAAATCTCATAATGATAATGGTTTTGAGAAATCATTTAAAAAAATTGATGAGTTTATGAAAATAGAACACGCTCAAGAGAAAATACAACAAATAGCTCAAGAAAAGCCATCTTATGCAATAAGAAATGAAAAAATTTTTGATGCTTTTTATAAAGAAGAAATAGATTTGCAAAATACAGATAGTATTTTAGAAGAAATTAGAATTCAGCTTATAAATCTTCTTAAAACCTTTGATTTTAAAATTGAACTCACAGAACTTTACATGTATGAAAAAGATTGCATCTTGATTAAATTAGATGGAGAAGATTCTGCGTTAATGATAGGAAAAGAAGCACACCGCTATAAAGCAATTTCTTATCTTTTGTATAGTTGGATTAATGATAAGTATAAACTTAATATTCGTCTTGAAATAGCACAATTTTTAGAAAATCAAAGTAGGATTATAGAGCATTATTTATGTGGAGTTATAGAAAAGGTGCAACTTCACGGAAGAGCGCAAACTAAACCATTAGATGGAATTTTGATTAAAATTGCCTTAGATAGACTTAGAAAACAATTTCCAGATAAGTATGTGGCCATCAAACAAAACAATGATCAAAAATTTATAATTATTAGTGATTTTTTAAAAAAACATGAATGAAACAATAGTAGCTATTGCTACAGCACACGGCATAGGATCAATTAGTATAGTTAGAATGAGCGGAGAAAAAGCTTTAGAATTTGCTTTGATTTTAACAAATAAAAAAGATCTTAAAGCACGTTATGCCCATTTTTGTAAACTTTATACAAAAAATAATGAATTTATAGATGAGGCCATTGTTATTTATTTTAAAGCCCCATTTAGCTTTAGTGGAGAAGATATAGTTGAATTTCAGCTTCATGGTGGTTTTAGTGTAAGTGAGATTGTGCTTGAAGAGCTTTTAAATTTAGGAGCACGATTAGCTGAACCAGGAGAATTTAGCAAAAGAGCCTGCTTAAATAATAAAATGAGCATTGTAAAGGCTTTGAGTATACAAGATTTGATTTTTTCAAAATCTGCTTTAGCTGCAAAAATTATAGCTAGAAATTTAAATGGAAATTTGGGAGATCTTTTAGAGAAAATAAGAACAGATCTAGTAAAAACTTTAGCTTATGTTGAAACATCTATTGATTATGCAGATGAGGATTTACCTCAAGATTTGCTTTTACAAATTGAAAAGATGTGCGAAGAAAACGCAAGGATTTTGTCTGAAATCTATGAACTTTCTCAAAGTAAAAAAGGTTTAATTGAAGGTTTTAAAATCGCTATTATAGGCAAGCCAAATGTAGGTAAAAGCTCACTTTTAAATGCATTTTTAGGTTATAAAAGAGCTATTGTTTCAAATATCAAAGGAACAACAAGAGACACCATAGAAGAAAGCTTTAAATTAGGAACTCATTTGCTTCGCATCATTGATACTGCAGGTATAAGACAAGGTAAAGATGAAATAGAGTGCATTGGTATAGAATTAAGCAAAAAGAGTATACAAGAAGCAGATATTATTTTGGTACTTTTTGATGCTTCTAAAGAAATGGAAAAAGAAGATTTAGAGATTTTAAATTTAGTAAAACAAAGTGGTAAAAAAGTTTTTTATATTTTAAATAAAATTGATTTAGAACTTAAATTTCAAAATAATGAGATAAAAGATTTTATAAAATTAAGCACACAAGATAATATCGATATTTTAAAACAGGAATTAAAAAAATATTTAGATAGTTTTGACACAGATGGAATAATGATCAGTTCTTTAAGTTTAATCGAGGCTTGCAAAAAAGCAAGTCAAGCTATTAGTAGGGCTAAATTTCTTTTAAAGGAAGCAAGTTTGGAACTTTTTGCTTTTGAATTAAATGAAGCCATAAACCAACTTTCTAAATTTAGCAAGGAATTTGATAGGAGTGAAATTTTAGATGAAATGTTTAGTAATTTTTGCTTAGGAAAATGATGATTGAAGGAATGAAATGGATTTAAAAACTATAAAAGCCCATAAGATTAGTCAAGATGAGTATAAAGAAATTTTAAAAATTCTAAATAGAGAACCAAATCTTTTAGAGCTTGGTATTATTAGTGCTATGTGGAGTGAGCATTGTTCTTATAAGTCGAGTAAAAAATATTTGCAAGGTTTTCCAACTAAAGCTCCTTATGTGATACAAGGGCCTGGAGAAAATGCAGGGGTTATTGATATAGGTGATAACTTAGCGGCTGTATTTAAAATAGAAAGCCATAACCATCCAAGTTTTATTGAACCCTTTGCAGGTGCTGCTACTGGAGTTGGTGGTATAGTAAGAGATGTTTTTACAATGGGCGCAAGAGTTGTAGCTTTAATGAATTCTTTAAAATTTGGTAATATACATGATAAAGAAGCAGGCAAATATCAAAAATATCTTGTTAAGGGTGTCGTAAATGGTATTGCTCATTATGGAAATTGCATGGGAATTCCAACTATAGGAGGCGAGTGTAGTTTTGATGAATGTTTTAATGGAAATATCTTGGTTAATGCTTTTGCTTTAGGAATTTGTAAAAAAGAAGATATTTTTTATGCTAAAGCTGAAGGTAAGGGCAATCTTATCATTTATGCTGGTTCAAAGACAGGTAGAGACGGTCTTGGTGGCGCTGTAATGGCTAGCGATAGCTTTAATGAAGAAAATAAAAGTTTAAGACCTACTGTTCAAATTGGAGATCCTTTTTCTCAAAAACTTCTAATGGAAGCTTGTTTAGAACTTTTTAAGAGTGATTGTATTATAGGAATTCAAGATATGGGAGCAGCCGGACTTACTTCTAGTTCCTTTGAAATGGCTGGAAGAAGTGGTAGTGGTATGAAGCTTTATCTTGATAAGGTTCCAACAAGAGAAAAGGGTATGAATCCTTATGAATTAATGCTTAGTGAATCTCAAGAAAGAATGCTTATTTGTGCTAAGCGTGGTTATGAGAAAAAAGTTTTAGAGATTTTTAAAAAATGGAATTTAGATGCTGTTGTTATTGGAGAGGTGAATGATAGCGGTAAAATGGAACTTTTTTGGCATGATGAGCTAGTAGGAGATATTCCCATTGCTCCTTTGAGTGAGAAAGCACCTATTTTGGATCGTCCTATAAATAAACCTAAGTATTTAGATCAAATTAAAGATTATGAGTTTAAGCTTAAAGAAAATGTGCAAGATATTTTTATAAAAATGTTACAAAATGAAAATATTAATGATAAATCTTATATTTATGAACAATTTGATTCAAGTGTGCAGACTAATACTTTAAAAGCAGATGGAGCTTTAGGGGCAAGTGCTATTTGGATAAAAGAAAATAATAGTGCTCTTAGTATAGGTATAGAATGCAACTCAAGATTAAATTATATTGATCCTAAAAAAGGTGCTGTTTTAGCTGTAGCAAATGCTGGAAGAAAAGTAGCTTGTACAGGAGCTAAACCTTTGGCTATCACAGATTGTTTAAATTATGGAAATCCAGAAAATGAAGAGGTGATGTGGCAATTTGCCAAAGGTTGCGAGGGTATTAAAGAAGCATGTAGAGCCTTAAATACTCCTGTTGTAAGTGGTAATGTTTCTTTATATAATCAAAGCAAGGATTTAAATATTTATCCAAGTCCTACTATAGTAAATGTAGGTTTGTTAAAAGATGCAAATAAGCTGTTAAAAAGTGCTTTTATAAATTCTAATACAAGTATTTATTTATTGGGTAAAACCTATAAAGAATTTAGCGGATCTTTGGTTTCTAAGATACAAGATAATGTAGTTAAGGGGAATTTAAAAGATTTTGATTTTGAGGCTGAATTAAAACTTTGGAAATTTTTAGAACAAGCTTGTGATCAAGAAATATTAGAATGTGCAAATAGTGTCGGTGTAGGTGGGATAGCAATGACTTTAGCAAAAATGTGCGCTATCTCTTGTGTAGGTTTAAATTTAAAAACTTCTTTTAACGACAAAGCTTTGCTTTTTGAAGAAAGTCCAACCAGGGCAATAGTAGGTGTTAAAAATGAAGCAAATTTTTTAAAGCTTATAGATTCAATGGAAATTCCATTTTTTAAATTAGGTCAAACCACTAAAGAGGAAAAATTTATTTTAGATGATATTTCTTTAGATCTTAAAGAACTTAAAAAGATTTATTTTTCAAATTTTAGGGAAATGTTATTATGACTTTAATTCTTATAATATGTGTTATTTTGGTGTTTTATTGGTATTATAAAACTTGGAATAAACAGGATTTTTTAAATTCTACTGCCCGTGGTGCCAAAGGTTTTATGCGAGGTTTTGCTAAAGGGATTATGGAAGAAAGAATTGATGAATTTAGAAAAAAAATGAATTATTATGTTATAGCTTTATTGGCAAAAATTGCAAAAAGCGATGGTAGAGTGAGTCAGAGTGAAGCTGATATGATTTCTCAAATTTTAGATGCCAATGCCAAAGATGAAAGAGAAAGAGAATTTTTAAAAAGTTGTTTTAATGAACATAAAAATAATCTCAATGACGCTTATGAAGTGGCAAGGGATTTTTTAAAAGAGCTCCCTTTGCCAAAAAATGAGCGTTTAAATGTGCTTAGAGTTCTTGTTTTTATGGCTTTAATTGATGGAGAATTTAATGATAAAAAGCAAGAAATTTTAAATCAAATTGCTAGAGCTTTTGGAATTTCTGATAGAGAGCTTAAAGAGTTTATTCAAGGCATTAATAATCTTAAAAGTCAGAATAAAACTATAAGCATAGAAGAAGCTTATAGTATTTTAGAGCTTAATACTAATGCAACACTTAATGAAGTAAAAAAACAATATCGAGTTTTGGCTAAAAAATATCATCCTGATATTTTAAATGCTAATAATGTTTCTAAAGAAGAATTAGAAAAAGGGGTGCAAAAATTTCAAAAAATTAACGAAGCTTATGAAAAAATTAAAAAACATTTAGAACAATAAACAAGGAAACAGTATGAAAAGGGCATTATTAAGCGTAAGCAACAAAGAGGGTATAGTAGAATTTGCAAAAGAACTTAAAAATTTAGAATTTGAAATTCTTTCAACAGGTGGAACTTTTAAACTTTTAAAAGAACAAGGTATCAAGACTACAGAAGTAAGTGAGTTTACCAAAAGTCCAGAGCTTTTTGAAGGACGTATAAAAACTTTACATCCAAAAATACATGGTGGGATTTTATATAAAAGAGCTGATTTAAGGCACCAAGAAGAAGTAAAAAAATATGATATTAATAATATAGACTTAGTTTGTGTAAATTTATACCCTTTTAAAGAAACAACGCTTAAAACAGATGATTTTGATGAGATTATTGAAAATATTGATATTGGCGGTCCTACTATGATAAGGAGTGCTGCTAAAAATTATAAAGATGTTTTGATTGTTTGTGATGTTAAAGATTATAAAAATGTGATTGAAAGTATAAAAGAAAAAAGAGATAATGAAATAATGAGACGCAATTTGATGATTAAAGCTTATGAGCATACTGCAGATTATGATTCTTATATTGCTAATTATATGAATGAACGCTTTAATGGTGGTTTTGGGGAAAGTAAATTTATTGTAGGACAAAAAGTATTTGATACAAAATATGGAGAAAATCCACATCAAAAAGGCGCTCTATATGAATTTGATCATTTTTTTAGCAGCAATTTTAAAGCCTTAAAAGGAGAGGCAAGTTTTAATAATTTAACAGATATTAATGCGGCTTTAAATTTAGCAAGTAGCTTTGGAAAATCTCCTGCGGTTGCTATTGTTAAACATGCTAATCCTTGTGGTTTTGCTATAAAAGAAAATCTTCTTCAAAGTTATATCCATGCTTTAAAATGTGATAGCGTAAGTGCATATGGAGGAGTAGTGGCCATAAATGGAACCTTAGATCTTGCTTTGGCCCAAAAAATTAGTGAAATTTATATAGAAGTGATTATAGCAGCCAATGTTGATGATGAGGCTTTAAGTGTTTTTGATAATAAAAAGCGTATTAAAATTTTTACTCAAGAAAATCCTTTTTTAATTTGTAGTTTTGATAAATATGATTTTAAACATATTAATGGTGGTTTTGTTTATCAAAATAGTGATGCAGTAGATATAAATGAATTTAAAAATGCTAAATGTGTGAGTTCAAGAAAAGCTAACGAAAACGAGTTAAAAGATTTAGAAATTGCTATGAAAATTGCTGCTTTAACAAAATCAAATAATGTAGTTTATGTAAAAAATGGTGCTATGGTGGCTATTGGTATGGGAATGACAAGTAGAATTGATGCGAGTAAGGCCGCTATTGCTAAAGCTAAAGAAATGGAGCTTGATTTAAAAGGTTGTGTTTTGGCTAGCGAGGCATTTTTTCCATTTAGAGATAGTATAGATGAGGCTAGTAAAATAGGAGTAAAAGCTATAATTGAACCAGGTGGAAGTATTAGAGATGATGAGGTCATAAAAGCAGCTAATGAGTATGAAATGGCGCTTTATTTTACAGGAGTAAGACATTTTTTACATTAATATTTTATTAATTAAAAATTTATAAAATATTAAAATTAAAAGACTATATTAATATTTTGGAGAAATAATTAATGTTTAAAAGTATGGGTTTTAAAGTTTCAATTTCTATGTTTTTTGTTTTATTAATTAGTTTTATTATTGTACAAGTAGTTTTAAATTTAGATTTTAAAAATACTGCAAATAAAATGAGTCAAGCTAATTTAAAAAGTATTAGTGTTTCTGTCTTTCAGACAATGAGAATGGCAATGAATTTAGGAGATCCTGAGCAAATTCAAGATGCTATTAAAGAAGCAAAAAAAATAGAAGGAATTAGTGATATTAAAATTTATCCATCTAAAGACACTATAGATCTTTTTAATATTAAGAATCCTCTTACTTCAAATGAAAAAGTTATTTTAGATCAATTTAAAAACCCTCAAGTAAAATCTTTAAAAGAGGAGATTAATAATATTAATCATTTAAGATTAATCCGCCCTTTAATAGCTGATCAAACTTGTGTTACATGTCATGCTAATGTTAAAGAGGGTAGTGTTATAGGTGTTATGGATGTGTACCATTCTTTAGAAGGTATTGAAAAGGATATTGCTAAAACTAGTCGTTCTTATATTGTTATATTTGGTTTAGCTTTAGTTTTGACGCTTATTATTGCACTTGTAACTTTTAAAGTGGTTGTTGGAAATCCTATATTAGAACTTTTAAAACATGCTAAAGAACTTGCGCAAGGGAGTGGAAATTTAAAAACTAGGATTAAAGTTAAAGGGCAAGATGAAATAGCAAAGGCTTGTGATTATATTAATCAATTTATAGAAAAAACACATAAAACAGTAAGTGGTGTAAATTTAAGTTCTAAAAGTGTAGAACAACAAAGTGAACTTTTAAATTCAAACGCCATTTCTCTCAATGACAATTCTATTTTAAGTCATCAAAAAATTGATTCTAGTTTTCAATTGGGAGCGAGTATTGGATCTGATTTAACCGAGTTGGCTAACTTATCAGGTGATGCAAATGCTGCAAATGATAAATCTTATAAACTTTTAGAACAGATGCTACAATCTTTATTTGAAGTAGCACGTAAAGTTACCGATGTAGCAGAAAATGAAAATAATTTAGCCAAAAAAGTTGAAAATATGGTTTTACAGGCAAAAAATATTCAAAAAACTACACAAATGATGGATGAAATTGCAGACAAAACCAATCTTTTATCTTTAAATGCTGGAATTGAGTCTGCAAGAGCAGGAGTTTTTGGTAGAGGATTTTCTGTTATTGCTGAAGATATTAGAACACTTGCTAGTAGTAGCGAAGAGTTTTTATCTAATGTTGCAACTATTACAAAAGAACTTTTAGATAGTATAGAGGAAATAGCTAGCGAATTAAGAAATAATTCTCAAAGTATACATTCTTTACACGAAAATACAAATTTACTTGTAAATGATGCCAATGAAGTAAAAATTTGTAATCAAGATTCTAAAAATCTTGCAATCTTATGTGCAAATAAAATAAAAACTTGTCAAGAAAACATACAAGATTTATTAATGAGAATGCAAGAAAATGTTGAAGCAAGTGAAAAAAATGAAGAAATTTCTAAAATTTTACTTCAAGTTGTAGACGAATTAAAACTAGTATGTCATAATCTCGAAAATGAATTAAAACAATTTCAAATTTAAAAGGATAATTAATGAAAAAAACTTTCCAATTGGCTTTAGCTGCGGTTTTATTTGCTGGATGCGCATCAAGCAAGATATCAACAAAGGAAAATAATATGTCTGTTGAAAATTTGCCTCAAAATACAATTTTAAAAATTGAAAAAATAGTTGTAAATGGTAAAACCTTTAGTCCTAAAAATACAGAAGAAGATCCAAATATAAGCTTTGATAATAATAAATTTTATGGTTATTCAGGTTGTAATCGTTTTTTTGGAGCTTATCAAAGTGATGGAAAAGTTCTTACAGTTGAAGGAGATCGTGTAGCTTCTACTCAAATGTATTGTCATCCTCAAGATGTAATGGATTTTGAAAATACCTTTTTGTCTAATTTTAAGGGAAAATTCAAAATTTCTAATGAAAATGGAAAATTTATTTTAATTAACGATAATGGAGCAATGAAAATCTTTTTTAAATAAATATTTTATTCATTAATGATAAAATAAACCTTTGATTATTAAAAAAGGTTAAAAATGATAAAAACAATTGCTGAATGGAGTGAGCAAGAGTATCTAATTCTTGCACTTCCTCATAAAAATACAGACTGGAAACCTTATTTAGACGATATCCTTAAAGCTTATGAAGAATTTATAAAAGCAGTTATTCCTTTTCAAAAGGTATTATTAATTGCTCCTTCTAAGGAAGATTTTACCCCATTTTTATCTCTTGATAATGTTGAATTTTTTATTTGTGATACTAATGATACATGGATAAGAGATTATGGGCCTATTGGAGTTGTTGAAAATAATCAATTAAAGGCTTTTGATTTTACTTTTAATGCATGGGGCAATAAATTTCAAAGTTATTTAGACAATCAAGTAAATACTAAACTTTTTTTAGAAAAATTTAAAGAAAAATTAGAAAAAATTGATTTGATTTTAGAAGGTGGTAGTATAGATTTTAATGGTAAAGGTGTAATGCTTACTACTTCAAATTGTCTTTTAAATTCAAATAGAAATTCTCATCTTGATAAACAAAAATTGGATGAAAAATTAAAAAATATTTTTGGCCTTGAAAAAATTATATGGCTTGAAAATGGATTTATACAAGGTGATGATACGGATCACCATATTGATACTTTAGCACGTTTTATTGATGAGAAAACTATAGCTTTTTGCACTTGTGAAGATGAAAAAGATATCCATTACCAACCATTAAAAAAAATGAAAGAAGAACTTTTAAGAACGGAATTTAACCTTTTGGAACTTCCTTTGCCTAAGCCTTTGTTTTATGATGGAAGAAGACTTGGTGCTACTTATGCAAATTTTGTTTTTATTAATAATGCCTTGATTGTGCCTTTTTATAAAGATAAAAATGATGAAATTGTTGCCAAAAGATTAAGCAAGGCATTGCCTAATAGAGAGATTATAGGAGTTGATGCAAGGGTATTTTTAAGACAAAATGGCTCTTTGCATTGTTCTTGTCAAAATTATTTTAAGAATTTAAAATGAGCTTACAAAAAAAAGCAACTATTATTGCAAGTTTTTGTGCTTTTTTTCTTGCCATGTGTAAATTGATTATTGGTTTAATGAGTGGTTCTATAGCCATTCTTTCTAGTGCTATTGACTCTATGGTAGATTTTATTATCTCAGCTTTTAATTTTCTGGCTATACGTAAAGTGGCTCAAAAACCAAATGAAAATTATAATTTTGGTTACGGAAAACTCGAAGCTATTATGGGTTTTATTGAAGGCTGTTTTGTAGCTGGAATTGGTATTTTTATTTTTTATCAAAGCGTTTTAAAAATTTATTATCAAGAAGAGATACAAAATATTAATATCGGTATTTTTGTTATGCTCTTTTCTTTGGTTTTAACTTTTTGTTTAGTTGTTTTTTTAAGTTATGTAGCTAAAAAAACGAAAAGTTTGATTGTAGAGAGTGATTGTTTGCATTATAAAAGTGATTTATTAACTAATTTTGCAACACTTTTGGCGCTTATTTTAATTTATTTAACGGGTTATTTTATTATAGATGCTTTGTTTGGTATAATTGCAAGTTTTTATATAGCTTTTAGTGCCTTTAAAATCATAAAAAAGAGCACAAGTTTATTAATGGATGTAGCACTTGAAGAAAATAAAGTTGAAAAGATCCGAGAATTAATTAAAAAGAATAAAGAAATTATAAGTTTTCATCATTTAAAAACCCGTAAAAGTCCAAATATGAATTATCTTAGTGTTCATCTAGTTTTTTGTCCTATAATTTCTTTATATAATGCACATAAAATTTCAGATGAACTTGAAATGAGTATTAGAAAAACTTTTAATGATGAAAAATGGGATATTCAAATTCATCTTGATCCTTATGATGATCAAGAACAGGAGGAAACAAATGAAAATAGCTTTAATACAACAAAAATTTCATCAAAATAAACAAGCTACCATAGAAAAAACTTGTGATCTTATAAAAAAAAGCGCTAAAGAAGGAGCTCAGCTTGTTTGTCTTTGTGAGCTTCATCAAGGTGAATATTTTTGCCAAAGTGAAAATGTTGATTTTTTTGATTTAGCCAATGATTATGAAAAAGATCTTGAATTTTGGTCCAAGGTAGCTAAAGAAAATAATATAGTTTTAATAACTTCTTTATTTGAAAAACGCAGTGCTGGACTTTATCATAATACAGCTGTGGTTTTTGAAAAAAATGGAAGTATAGCTGGAAAGTATAGAAAAATGCATATTCCAGATGATCCTTGTTTTTATGAAAAGTTTTATTTTACTCCAGGAGATCTAGGATTTGAACCTATAAATACAAGTATTGGAAAATTAGGAGTATTGATTTGTTGGGACCAATGGTATCCAGAGGCAGCAAGATTAATGGCTTTAAAAGGAGCTCAAATTCTTATATATCCAACGGCAATAGGTTGGTTTAACAAAGATGATGCAGAAGAAAAACAAAGACAACTTGATGCTTGGATAGGTATTCAAAAAGGACATGCTATTGCAAATGGTTTGTATGTAGTAGCAATTAATCGCGTAGGTTTTGAAAAAGATAAAAGTGGAGTAGAAGAGGGTATAAATTTTTGGGGAAATTCTTTTGTGATAGGGCCTCAAGGAGAAGAGCTCTTTAGAGCTGATGAAACAAGCGAATTATATAAAGTTGTAGACATTGATCAAAAAAGAAGTGAAAATGTGCGTCGATGGTGGCCTTTTTTAAGAGATAGACGTATAGAATATTTTAGTGAGCTTAGTAAAAGATTTATTGACTAAGTAAAACCTAAAGGTTTTACTTAGTTATAAGTTTTTGGGTAATTTTTGTTATTTCTAGTTCTTCATCTGTAGGGATAACAAGAATTTTAATTTTAGAAGAATTTTTGCTAATGTCTCTTTCTTTTTTTGATCTTTCATCATTTAGTTTTTCATCAAGTTCAAATCCTAAATGCGAAAGCTTTTCACATACAAGTTTTCTTACTAAATTTCCATTTTCTCCAATACCACCTGTGAAAATTAAAGCATCTGTTCTTGGTAATATTGCCAAATAAGAGCCTATGTATTTAATAAGACGGTAGCAAAACATATTAAGAGCAAGTTCGGCTCTTTTGTCGCCTTTTTCGATTTGGTTTTCTATATCTCTAAAGTCGTTAAAACCACAAATTCCATAAACTCCGCTTTTTTTGTTAACTAAAGTATCGATTTCTTGCATACTAAGATTTTGTGTTTGTGCTATAAAAGGTAAAATAGCTGCATCAATATCCCCACATCTTGTTCCCATGATAAGACCTTCTAAAGGGGTAAAACCCATTGAAGTATCTACACTTTTTCCATTTTCTATAGCACAAACACTTGCACCATTTCCAAGATGAGCACTTATAGCATTGAAGCTATTGTAATCTTTATTTAAAAACGAAGCAGCTTTTTTGCTTACATAAGCATGAGAAGTTCCATGAAAGCCATATTTTTTAATATTATATTTTTCATAATACTCATAAGGCAAAGCATACATTGAAGCAAATTCTGGCATTTGTGAGTGAAAAGCTGTATCAAAAACAGCTACATTTTTAACATTTGGAGCAGCTTTTATCATTGTTTTGATTCCTGCTAAATTTGCAGGATTATGTAAAGGTGCAAAAATGCTAACTTTATCAATTTGTTCTAAAACTTTATCATCAATCAAACAATGTTCGCTAAGTTCTTTTCCTCCATGAACGATTCTATGACCACAACCATCAAGCTCACTAAGATCGGTTAAAATTCCTGATTCTTTGAAAAGTTCATTTGTAATTTTTAAACCTTCTTCATGATTTTTAATATCAACTTTTTTTTCGAATTCTTCACCTGTTAAAGTATTTTTTAATTCAACCCTTGAGCCGTTTTCTCCTATTTTTTCTATTAATCCACTCGCTTTTACAACTTCATTATCAAAAAGTTTAAATTTGATAGAAGATGAACCTGAATTTAAAACTAGAATTTTCATTTTTTCTCCTTTATTTATTATTGTGCTTGAACTGCACTTAAAATTACTGTGTCTACAATATCATCAACTAAGCAACCTCTGCTTAAATCATTAACTGGTTTTTTAAGACCTTGCAAAAGCGGACCTATAGCTAAAGCATTGGCAGTTCTTTGAACAGCTTTGTAGCATATATTAGCAGCATTTAAATCAGGAAAGATGAAAACATTAGCGTATCCTGCTATTTTTGAATGAGGCATCTTGCTTTTTGCTGTGCTAAGATCATATGCTGCATCAAATTGTATAGGACCTTCGATAGCTAAATCAGGATATTGTTCTTTAGCGATTTTTACCGCTTCTTTAACTAAATCAACACTCACACCTTTTCCGCTATCTCCACTAGAATAAGAAAGAAAAGCGATCTTTGGATCTAGTCCAAATGCTTTAGCGCTTAAAGCACTGACGTAAGCACTTTGTGCTAATTCTTGAGGGGTAGGATTTGGATTTACGGCGCAATCAGCAAAAGCTAAAACTTCATCTTTTAGCCCCATAAAAAATATCCCAGAAACCGAACTAATTCCTTCTTTTGTTTTAATGATTTGCAAAGCAGGGCGTATGGTTTCAGCTGTAGTTGTAGAAGCCCCGCTTACCATTGCATCAGCTTTTTGACTATGAACAAGTAAGGTGCCAAAATAAGTTCTATCTTTTATTAGTTCTTTAGCTTGTTCTAGACTCATACCTTTAGCTTTTCTTGCTTCATAAAGCATAGTAGCAAACTCTTCATTAAATATAGAATTTTTAGGATTTAGGATTTGAATTTTACTAACATCAAAATTAGCATTTTTTTTGATTTGTTCTTCATCGCCTAATAAAATAATATTAGCTAAGTCATTTTTAATTAAAATTTCACATGCTTGTAAAATTCTTTGATCATCACTTTCTGGTAACACTACAGTTTTTTTATTTTTGATATTTTTTTTGATAAGTTCATATTTGAAACGATAAGGAGTTAAGAAATCATAAGCCTTTAAAGAATCAAGTTCATTTAAAGTAGAATTTTCATCTATGAGCGCATAATTTTTATTTTTCAATACTTGATCTAAATATTTTTTTGCAAGTATATTATTTTGCGTAATCATTGCAATAGGAGTATTAAGATTTTTAGCTAAATTTACATTTAAGTCTAAAGTATCCAAAATATCAAATTCATTAAAAGATATTATGAAAACTATATCATATTTATTTTTTAATGTTTCATATTTGTCTAAAATAGTATTAAAAAAGATAAATTCATCATTTTTAAATTGTTCTATAGCTTTTGTTAATTCAAAAGCATAAGCTTGATCAAGATCTTGTTGTATGTTAAATTTTTGCATTAAGGCTTGTGTATCTTTAATTTCGTTTTCATTGATAATAGGATAAAAAATTCCTATTTTTTTATTAGAGTATTTTTCTAAAATTTGTGAAAAAATTTTAGAATTTAATTCTTTATTTTTTGATCCAATGATGTAAATTCCAATCATCTTTCTTCTCCTATATTTTTAAAATCAATAGTCTTAATTTAACAAATGTTAACTTAATAGTTAATTTAAACGATAAAAATATTTTTATTTTTGGAACTTTATTTGCTTTTATTTTGCAGAAAGAAATGTTTTATCAAAATTGATTTGGAAAATTTCATATTCAAAGGACAGATAATGAAAAAGAAAATAATTTATATGTTGCCAATTGTATTTTTTGGCTGTAGTGCTACTGTAGACCCACAAATTTCTATGAAACCGCCAGCATATGTTGAAGAATTAGCCCCAAAACAAAGTAACAATATAGAAAGTGCTCCAGGTTCTTTATTTGGCAAGGGTGATAATCCTTTGTTTTCTGATAAAAAAGCTATGAATGTTAATGATCTTGTAACTGTTGTGATACAAGAAAGCACAACGCAAAGTACACAAGCTAATAAATCAACTAGTAGAACCAATACGGCAAATTTAGGTGGAGGGACTTTAACAGGTGGAACTGGTATTGTTGGTAAT
Source organism: Campylobacter novaezeelandiae (assembly GCF_018968685.1). Classification (NCBI taxonomy): domain Bacteria; kingdom Pseudomonadati; phylum Campylobacterota; class Epsilonproteobacteria; order Campylobacterales; family Campylobacteraceae; genus Campylobacter; species Campylobacter novaezeelandiae. The sequence continues at coordinate 661,338 of NZ_CP076657.1, forward strand.
GCGATTAATAAAGTTAATGCTTACTCTAATATAGGTTTTCAAACTAATAGTACAAATAATTATCAAGGAACAGGATCGCAAAGTCGCAATGAAAGCTTTAATACAACTATTTCGACAAGGGTGATTAAAATTTTATCTAATGGTAATTATTTTATAGAAGGTTCAAGAGAATTATTGATAAATGGAGAAAAGCAAATTATACAACTTAGCGGAGTTATACGTCCTTATGATATAGGTCAAGATAATACCATAGACAGTCGCTATATAGCTGATGCTAAAATTCTTTATAAAACCGAAGGCGAAGTAGATAGAAGTACAAGAAAACCTTGGGGAAGTAAAGTTATAGAAGCTATTTGGCCATTTTAATTAAAAAGATTAAACCAAAAAAGGTTTAATCTTTAATTAAATTTTTAAGATTCTTTTTTCTAGATTTCTTATTGTAAACTCATTTTTTAAGTCATTGATGCTTTGTTCTAATAAATTTTTCAAAATTTCCATTTGAGAATGTATAAGAGTAAATAAATACAAATGATCTTCTATCCATAGATTTTTTTTAGCTAAAACTTCTTCTTTGTTGATTGGATTAAATACAAAGATTTTTGCTAGATTAAATTCAAATTGATTGATAGTGGAGTAAAAAGCCATGTATATGCTAGAGTGATTATTTCTAATCTCATCTATTTTTAGCTTAACTTCATCGATATTTTGAATAAGTTTTTGATATAAGTTTTCATCATGTTCTAATTTAAGATTTAAAAAATCATTATTAAGCAATTTTAGTTCTTTGTTTAGATAGTCTGTGAAAGTATTACATTGTTTTAAAAGTTCTTTTATCTTAACGTAAGCTTTTAGCAAGTATTCATTTTGTTTTGCTGTACTAGGTGTTGGTATTTCTTTAAAATTTTTTGTATCCTTTAATAAATTCTCGCAAGTGGTTTTAAAACTTTGTTCTATACTTCCTTCTATCCTAGCACCTCCTTCGGTGCAGTTATATACTTTAATATGAAAATTTTTAGCTATATTTTTCTCAAAAGTTATCCTAAAGACATTCCAAATTTCTTGTGTATAGACTAAACCTTTTCCACCATAAGCTGTGGTTTGAAGTTCAAATTTTATATCGTTAGGATCTTGTTCATCATAAGCTCCATATAAATACTCTTTAGGATGAGAATTTCCTTCTTTACTATAAGCTAAATCCTGTCCTATTAAAATAATATTTTTATGATTTAACATCAAAGCTAAATCATAACACATATGTGCAACACTATGTCCTTGCCCAAGACTTAAAATTTGTTTAAATTGAAAATTGTTAAAAAACATATCTTTTGGAGTTAAAATATATTTTCTATAAGGATTGCTTTGGATAAAATTTAGAGTTTGTGGATGAGTAAGTGTGCTTAATATAAATAAAATTCCTTGATCAAATTCTTTAAAATCATTATCAAAAAATTTAGAAGTTGCAAGAACTCTTTCTGTGGATAGAACATAATCTGGTTTAATACCATGCTTTGCTAAAATTGTATAAGAACTATCAGCACAAAAAATAGAAGCTTTAGAAGCATATTTTTTAAGCAAAGGTAGTTGTTTTATGAGAGAAGGGCCTGTTGAAACTATAATGGCGTTTTGCATTTTATCTTTTCTTGCTTTTATAAGATCTAATAAAGAGGAATTACTAAGCATAGAAGAAAGATGTTTGAGATTGTGTTTGATTCCAATTAAGCCATCTTCTGGATCATTTCCTTGTTTCATAAATATATCTTTAATTAATCCTGTAAATTTTTTGTTTATTTTTAAAATATTTTCTTGATAATTTTGTTCATAAAATTCAGAATGAATGTCTAAAAAATATACTCTTAGAAATTTAAAATAAGGCTCTGTTTGACTAAGGAGTGAAAGATCATAAAAAAAATTTTTTTCGCAAGGATCGAGTATGGTTAAACCAGAAAGCTCTTTAGAAAAATCGATAGCATTAAATAAAGCAAAGAGTAGGGAGATATTAGGTTCAAAAATAACAATTTTTTGATGATTTTTATTTTGTAAAAGAATTTTGTATAAAATTCCATTTCCAAAGCCATAAAAATAAAGCACAGGGTATAGATAATATTTATGATTATAAAGTTCTAATTTTTCTTTTAATTCTTCTAAAGGATTTTTATATATACCCCCCCCCGTTGTATTATAAAGATTAATATCTAAATTATCCTTTCCTTGTGAAATATAAAATTCATTTTTAAAATGAGCATCTTCTTTAAGCTTAAGGAGTTTCTCTTTTAAAGTGGGGTTATTAAGAGTATTGATATTTTTATAAAAAATTTCCATATTTATCCTTATAAATAACTTGGCGCATCATTGGAAAAAAGTATTAAGTCTTTATCTTTTGTTTCTTTAGCTAAAATTCCAATAAGTTCTGATTTTTCTTTTAAAAAAATACTTGGAATTGTAAGCGTATCTTTGAAAATTTCTTGATTTATTTTAGCACTAATTATAACTAAATCAAAACATTCATTAATTATTTTTGCAAGTTTTATATTTTCTTCTTTATCTACTTCAATAATACCAGGTGTTATTAAAATTTTACGACCTTTATATGTCTTGCAAAGTCTATAACTTTCGCTCATTCCTTTAAAATTTCCATTAAATCCATCATCTATAATAAATTTAGGCTTTTTTGAGAGTACTTCCAAGCGATGTTTAACTGGTTTTATTTTAAGAATTTGTGTCTTAATTTTTTCTAGGCTAAGTCCTAAAAAATTAGCACAAAGTATGCAAGCGCAAAGATTTTGAGCATTAAAAGAGCCTAGTATAATACTTTTAAAAGAGTGTTTTTCATTATTTAATAAAAGATCAAAATTTATTCCTTCTAAAGAGGCATCGACTTTTAAAATTTTTTGATCATAAAGGCTTATAAGTTCATTTTCGCTTTTTTGAGTGCTTGTGTGTAAAAATGCTTTTTTAAGTTTTTTAGAATTTAAAGCTTCTAGTTTTGTTTTTCTTGTGTTTTCTATATTTTTAAAATATTCTAAATGAGCATTTCCAATTTCTCCTATAATGCAAATTTGTGGCTCTAAAAGTTTGGTAATTTCTTGTATATCTCCTTGATTTCTAGCGCCTGCTTCTGCTATATAAATATCAAATGTTTCATTAAGATTTTCATTAATATCGCGTATTATACCCATAAAAGTATTGACACTTTTTGGGGTTTTGTATACTTTAAAATCATCTTTTAATAAAGTATAAAGAAAATTTTTAATACTTGTTTTTCCAAAACTTGCTGTAATAAGTATTATGGTAAGTTTTTTATTGTTTTCAATTTTTTTCTTTGCTTGAGAATAAAAATATTTTACCCCGAAAAAATCATAAATTTTTAAGCCAATTAGGGCACAAGGCAAGCTTAAAAGATTGAATAAAAATGATAGATGAAAAGATAGTAAAGCAAATAAAGCATTAAAAATAAATACAAGGATAAAAAATATTTTAACTTTTTGAGTAAAAACAAGTTTTTTGTCTATTTTTTTATTCCAAAAATATAGGATAATAATATGAACTATGAAATAAAATAAAGAATAAAGCGGAAAAGCTAAAAATAAAAAATAAGGCAAAAACAAAAAATATAAATGCCATAAAGGCTTATGATAATGAAATACAATGCGTTTTAATTTATAAGAATACCATTGTAAAGCACTAATAAGATAAAAAGCAATGCAAAAATTAAAAATTAAAGTATTAAGATAGTAAATTATATTAAGCATTGTTAATCCCTTTTATTTTTTTAGCAATAAAATCAGAGTGTTGTAAAAAGAAAAAATGATCTCCATCTAAAGGGTAAAATTTGCTATTTTTTATGAGAGAGTGGATAAGTTCTCCACTTTTTAAAGGAGTGTCTTTATCATCATTGCCCCAAAAAATCAATGTTTTAGCTTTTTGATTTTTAAAAATGGCTTCATAATTTTCATCTACAACTTTTTTAAAAGTTTCATACATCAAACTATCCATATGAGCTACATCTTTACTAGCAAAAAATTTATAAAAAGAATTTAAACCTAAAGATTTAAAAAATTTAAAAATATAGATTTTTGTTTTTATTTTTAGGGATTTTTTAGGAACTATTCCAGCGCTTGAGAGTAGTATTAATATTTGATTTTCTTGACAAAGCAGGGTGCTTAATTTTCCTCCAAAAGAGTGCCCTAAAAAAATATCAATATCTAGTTTTTTTTGGATTAGAAATTCTTTGATAATTAAAGCATAATCGTAAGAATTTAGAGCCTCTTCTATGCTAGATTTTCCAAAACCAGGTAAATCTAAATAAATTTGACAAAAAGAATCTAGTTTTTTTTCAAAAGCTTGTTTCATAAGTTCTTTATTGGCCCCCCAACCATGAAGAATTAAAATCTTAAGTTTTTTATCTTGATTAATAAGTTCGTAAGAGAGCTCGTATTTTTTCTCTTTAAATGTTATGCTAGTTAATGCCATTTTTAAGCCTTTTGGTCTGTATAGATTTTTTCTAAAAGTTCTAAAGCATTTTGCAAACGTTCATATTCTTCGATATTAAGCATAACTGCTTCAAATTTATTATTTTTTAAAATGACTATTTTTCCTGATTTGCTTTTTTTTAGTTTGTCTATAATGGGGCTGAAATTTCTTACAACTTCTGTAGCAGTATAAATTTCATCTTTTTTAAAAGAAAGCATATGTATTCCTAAAATATGTTAAATTTTATGTAAAATTTAACATATTTTGTCTTAAAAATTATAATTTACCTTTTTGTCCGTTGATGGAATTTAAAAATTTATATTCAATTTGAAGTGATTTTTCATTTTTGCAATTTTGTGCTAATTTTTGCAAAACTTCTGTAAAGTTGTCAAAAAGATAATTAGCTAAAGATCCTGGATTTGGATTTATTTCGTTGAGGTAAACTTCATCATTAATAATAAAAAAATCACAACGAATTAACGCTCCTTTGAAAAGAGGATTATAAATTTTCTTAAAATTTTCTTTAAGCTTTTCTTTAAGCCTTTCTTCTAATGGTGCTTCTTTAATTGTTGTATGAGAAGAGAAGCTAAGGTATTTTTGTTTAAAATCTAAGTATTCTTGCTTGTTTGGTTCTTCTATGATAGAAAAAATAAACTCATCATCTATCATGCAACCTGCTAGGTTGTATTCTTTGATATTGTTTTTAAAACTTTCTACTAAAATTTCATCATCAAATTCAAAAGCTACATCTTTAGCATACTCAAATTCTTTTTCATTTTTTGCAACACTTATTCCTATGCTACTTCCAAGTCTTGCTGGTTTTAAAATGACAGGAAATTCAATATCTTGTTTTTGATTATCATATTTTTTAATCATAAAATAAGGCAGAGTTTTAACTCCAACTTTTTGTGCATAAAGTTTAGTTAATTCTTTGTTGTATGATAAAACACTAGCTTCTAATCTTGCACCTATATAATTAATTTTATAAAAATCAAATAGAGCTGCTATTTTTCCATCTTCTCCATCTTTTCCATGTATAAGATTGATAGCACAGTCAAATTCTATTTTTTTTTCATTAAATAGATTTTTTTGATAAAAACCTGCATTTTTGAGAAAAATTTGTTTTTCTTTTTTATATAAAGCCTTGCAAAAGGTTTTAGAATTCATTTTTTCACTTGGAATAAGATAGAAATTTCTTTCTGAATCGCAAAATATAAAAATGACTTCTTTTAAGATTTTTTTTAAAACCACCGCACTGACAATACTAATTTCATGTTCATAAGAATTTCCACCAAAAATGATAGCGTAATTCATTATTTTCTCCTTCAGCTTAATTTTTTAAGCGCTTCTTTAATTAAGTCACTTGTATTATTTGATGTGCAATTTGATAAAACTTTAATGATTTTTTCTTGTTTAAAACCAAGAGAAATTAAAGCAGCTAAAGCTTGCGACTTATCATCACTAATTTGTTCTAGATGAGTTTTAGCATCACTAAGTTCTATAAGTATACGTTTGGCGCTTTTTGGTCCTATTCCTGGTACTTTTTTAAAAACATTTTCATCATTAAGGCTTAAAGCTTTATAAAATGAATTTACATCAAGGCTTGAACATATGGTCATTGCTGTATTAGCACCAATGCCATTTACTTTTAAAAGCATTTCAAAAATTTTTTGTTCTTCTTTGTCTAAAAAACCATAGAATTTATTAGAATCTTCTTTGATGATCTGAGTGATTAAAAATTCGTATTTTTGTCCAAGTTCAACTTTTGCCGAACAAAATAATGAAATAAATACGCCATAGCTTAAACCATTGATACATTTTACTATGATAAAAGTAGGTTCTTTTTTTGTAATTATCCCTTCGATGCCAACAACCATTGTATATCCTTTTCATCATAATCTAGTTTTCTATCAATTTCTATAATTGTTTCTTTATCATCTATGGAATTTTTTATAATCCCTATACTTCGTGTTTCTTCTTGTTCTTCAATTGCATAAAAAAATGTTTCTCTTGGATTTAAAAATTCGAATTTAATTTCATTCATATTGCTCCATTTTCCACTTTTATTAATAAGTTTTGCTTTTAAAAGTTCATTTTGTAAATTATCTAAATCTTGTAAAATTTGATTTTTGTCGTATTCTAATTTATTTTTTTGATTTTGCCATTTTATAAATTCTTGATTATAAAGATCAAAATCTTTGATAATCTTTTCATATTGCAAAGGGACAGTTTGATTTGAGTTTTTAAGTTCAAGCACCTTTTTTTTCAAAGCATATACTTCTTGTTGACTTGAATTAATACTTCGTTTTAGAAGATCGATTTTTTGATCAGCTTGTAAAATTTGATTTTTGTTTATAGAAAGTTCTTCAGTATAGTTTCTATCCAAACTTTTTATTTTTGCATTAAATTTATTGTTGTCTCCTTGACATTTTTCTAGAACTATATTTTGATAAAAAGTGAAAACATTATTTGTTAGAACTTCTTCTATGTAAATTTTATCAGCTTCTATAATTCCGCCTAAGCTTTTTTTGATTTTTACAATTTCTGCTTTAACTTTTCCGCCTTCTAAAAGATCAATGTTTACTTCTTTGGCATCAATATGACCTCTATGTGTTTTAACATAAACTTCTTCAGCATTGATTTTGCTTTTGCTATGTGTAATTCCTTTAATATTAATTTTTATTGCATTTAAGTAGGTATTAGCAGCAATATTTCCTTCGACATTTAATTCTTGGCATTCTATTTTAATCCCTGAATTAATAGCATCATGAATGTCTGATGGGAATTTAACATTAATAACCACTCCTTTATCAAGTCCGGCTTTAATAGTCCCTATTTTTTTAAAATCTAATTCTCTAAAATCTAAAGTATTTTGGATGTCATATTTATTCCCATATTCAATAACAAATCCTTTTTTTTGCGCTATATATTCTATGCGATCTTCTTTTTCTTTTGCTTCTATGACATTTGTATGAGAAATATTAAATTTATTTTGCACAGGATCAAGCACTTTTAAAAAATGCAAATTTAAATCTCTTCCTTCTTTTCCATTTCGTGCTTTGATATGAGTAAGAATCACTTCATTTTCATCAACCGTAATAATACCTGATCTTTTTTCATCTTGAGTATAATTTTTAGTCTTTTCTTTGTAGTTAAAAATCAATACTTCATCTTGAGCTTGCATAGGCGAAATTCCTTTTGCAATGGTGACTTGGGTAAAATTAGATGAAGAAGATTTGATTTTGGAAGCAGTTTCAATAAGTTGTTTTTTAAAATCGAAAATGCGAATACCAATTAAAAATTTAAGTTTAATCATTTTTTTATAAATATTTTGAAGTAGTTCTAGTGCTATTTTTTCATGATAGGTTATTTTTTGAAGTTCAATTTCTGCTATGAGTTTGGTCAAATTTTTATTTGCAATCAATTTAATAGCATTGGCGACATTATTGTTGGCGTTATGAATGATTTCTATCTTATACTCTTGTTTAACTTGTAAATTATTTTTTAAAAAAAACTCATCTTGCTCAAAAATATTTAATTCTTTTTCGCTAATTTTTTTCCATTCCTCATCTCCAAAGCGATACCAAGTTGAAAATGCGAGAAGGTGGTAATCAAGTTCATTAACATCTATATTTGTTCGTGAAGCGACTGCTAGTAATTCTTGGTAGGGGTTTGAGGTATAAGAAATAATTTTTTCATTCTCTAACAAGTTGCTCTCCACTAATTTTCATTGAAAAGATATATTATAGTAAATTTTTAATCAATTTTGGTTAAAATATTTATTTTGAAAAATTATTAAAAGTCTTGGTTTTGTAATATTATGAAAAATTTAGTATTTAAAAATTTTATTATTAATGCTTTAGGAATTTTATTTTCTAGAGTTTTAGGTTTAATAAGAGATATTTTAATTGCTTTATTTTTAGGAGCGGGACTTTATAGTGATATTTTTTTTGTAGCACTCAAAATGCCTGCTTTTTTTAGGAGAATTTTTGCTGAGGGTGCATTTAACCAATCTTTTTTGCCCAATTTTATCAAAGTGAAAAAAAAGGGAGCCTTTTGTGTAGGTGTGCTTTATCAATTTAGTATTATTGTATTTTTATTTTGTCTTTTAGTCAGTTTTTTTTCTTCATTTTTTACAAAAATTTTTGCTTTTGGTTTTGATGAAGAAACCATAAAGCTTGCTTCTCCTTTAGTGGCTATTAATTTTTGGTATTTATTTTTTATTTTTATTGTTACTTTTATAGCAGCTTTATTAAATTATAGGCAAAAATTTTTTATTACTTCATTTTCATCTTCTTTGTTTAATCTTAGTATTGTTATAGCGGCTTTTTTTGTGGATAAAAATAATCCCCATGAAACGCTTTATTATTTTTCTTATTTTATAGTTTTAAGCGGAATAGCACAATTAATTTTACATATAATTGTTTTTTATAACAATAGAATTTTGAAAGCTATGAAACTTTCTTTAAAATTTAGAAAAACAAAAACTAATTTAAAATCTTTTTATGGAAATTTTTTTCATGGAATTTTGGGTTCTTCTGCTACACAATTTAGTTCTTTGCTGGATACAACTATAGCTAGTTTTTTGATTACTGGAAGCATTTCTTATCTTTACTATGCAAATCGTATTTTTCAACTTCCCTTAGCTCTTTTTGCCATAGCTTTAACGCAAGTTGCTTTTCCTAAAATTTTAAAATATTTAAAAAGCAATCAAGAAGAATTGGCTTTAGAATTTATGAAAAAAGCTTTGGCTTTTTTGAGTATTTTACTTATTTTTTCTTCTATGATTGGTATAATTTTTGCCAAAGAAATTACTAAAATACTTTTTGAACGAGGAAATTTTTCCAATGAAGATGCTCTAATAACAGCTTATGTTTTAATAGCATATCTTTTAGGACTTTTGCCTTTTGGTTTGCAAAAAATATTATCTTTATGGCTTTATGCTAAATTTAAACAAAAAACAGCTGCTTTTATAGCTTTTAAGGCTTTGATTTTAAGCGCTTTATGTTCTATAGTTTTTATTTTATTTATTCAAGATGAGAAAAATAAAATATTAGCCGTTGCACTTTCTTCTTCTATCAGTGCATTTTATTTGCTTTTGGCTAATATTAAAGAGTTTGGATTTAAGAAATTTTTTTCTTTAATTTCTTGGAGGTTTTGTATTTTATTTTTTGCAATATTTGTATTGGTTGTTATTTTATTATTAGAATTTAAAACTAATATAATTTTTGTTTTTGTATATATATTTGAGTTTATAAAAGGAATAATATAATGAAATTAGTAGATAGTATTTCAAAAGAAAAAAAAGAATTTATTCCAAAAGAGAAAGGAAAAGTAAATATTTATCTTTGTGGTCCTACAACTTATGATGATGCTCATTTAGGACACGCTAGAAGTAGTGTATGTTTTGATCTTTTAATAAGAGTTTTTAAAGCTAAAGGTTATAATCTTTGCTTTGTGAGAAATTATACTGATATTGATGATAAGATTTTAAAAAAAATGCAAGAGAAAAATCAAAGTTTGGAACAATTGAGTGAATTTTATATCAAAAGTTATGAAGAAGATATGAGAGCATTGAATGTATTAGAACCAGATCATAAGCCAAGAGCTACTCATTTTATAAAAGATATGATAAAACTTATTCAAAAACTTTATAATGAAAATTATGCTTATATTTTAGAAGATGGGGTATATTTTGATACAAGTAAGGACGAGAAATATTTTAGTCTTTCAAAAAGAGATATTTTTCAAAATCAAAGTCGTTTAGAAAATGAAGTTTGTAAAAAAAATGAAAGTGATTTTGTTTTATGGAAGTTTGATGAAAAATTCTACGATAGTCCTTTTGGTAAAGGAAGGCCAGGTTGGCATAGCGAATGTATAGCTATGATACAAAGCATTTTTGAAGATAAACTTGATATACATGCTGGAGGAATTGATTTATTGTTTCCACATCATGAAAATGAGGCAACCCAATGTCGTTGTGCTTATAATTATGAAATTTGCAATTATTGGCTTCATAATGGTTTTGTAAAAATAAATAATGAAAAAATGAGCAAAAGCCTTAATAATAGTTTTTTTATCAAAGATGCTTTAAAATTATTCCCTGCGGAAGTTCTTAGAATTTATCTTTTAAGCACCCATTATAGAGCTCATTTTAATTATTCTTTAGAAGATTTGCAAATGAGTAAAAAAAGACTTGATAAATTTTATAGACTTAAAAAAAGAATAGCACTTCAAAAATGTGATAATAAATTTGAAAATGAAAAATTTCAAAGCAAAATAAGTCAAGAAATTTTATTTGTTTTAGAAGATGATTTAAATATTTCAAAAGCTTTATCTTTGCTTGATGAATTTATTGTCAATGTAAATTTAAAGCTTGATAAAGATGGCAAGAATAAAGTTTTTAAACAAGAACTTTCTAGGAGTCTTAAAGAGCTTTGCTTGATTTTTGGTTTTGGTTTTTTAGATCCTAGTGAATATTTTCAATTTGGGGTAAGCTTAGAAGAAAGAAAATTTATAGAAGAGCAAATTTTTTTAAGAAATGAAGCTAAAAAAAATAAGGATTTTGTCAAGGCAGATGAAATTCGTGCCAATTTACTTAAACATAATATCATTTTAATGGATACTCAAAATGGAACCTTATGGGAAAAAAATAATGCAGAAAAAAATGACCTTAATTGATGTCTTAATACGCTTTAAGCCTTTTTATAAACAGTATTGGAAATATTTTTTATTTGCTATTATGGGTATGCTTTTTGCCTCTTTGGGCACTGCTGCAAGTGCTTATGTTATTAAACCTATTTTAGATGATATTTTTATAAATAAAAGTCTTAATTTATTATATATAACTCCTTTTTTTATTTTTATAGTTTATTTTCTTAAAAATTTAGGAGCTTATTTGCAAAGCTATTATACAAGCTTTATTGGGATTGATATATTAAGGATATTAAGATCTAGAGTGCTTGAAAATCTTTTAAGACTTGATATGATGTTTTTTAAACGTTATAGAAAAGGGGAATTAATTAGTCGTTGCACTAACGATATTAATGCTTTGCAAAGTATAGTGGCTAATATTATTCCTGATTTTTTAAGAGAATTAATTACTGCTATTGGACTTTTAAGCGTTGTGATTTATCAAAGTCCAACCTTAGCTTTTTTTGCTTTAATTGTCTTACCAGTAGCCATTTTTCCGCTTGTTTGGTTTGCTAGGAAGCTTAAAAAATATGCAAAAATAACTCAAGAAAAAAATTCAGATCTTTTATCTCGTTTGAGTGAAATTTTCTCTAATATAGAAATTATTAAAGTTAATAATGCCGAAAATAAAGAAAAACTAAGATTTTCTAAAGAAAATGATGAATTAAGTAAGGTTATTTTAAAAAGTGTTCGTGTAACTTCTTTGACAAGTCCTATTATGGAGATTATAGGCTCTTTTGGAGTATCTATAGTTATCATAGTTGGAGGAAGAGAGGTTATACATGGAAATATGAGTGTGGGAACATTTTTCAGCTTTATTACAGCACTTTTTATGATTTATGCTCCAATAAAAAGATTATCTTATTTATATGGTATGTTGCAAACTACCATTGTTGCAAGTGAAAGAACTTTTTATCTTTTAGATTTAAAACCTGAAATTAAGGGTGGAGATAAAAGACTTGAAAATATTTCAGATCTTTTATTTAAAAATGTTCATTTCTCATATGAAAGCGGAAAGGAAATTTTAAAAGGACTTGATTTTTATTTAAAAAAAGGGGAGATTTTGGCTTTTGTCGGTCCTAGTGGCGGTGGGAAATCTTCCATTGTGGGTTTAATTCTTCATTTTTTTAGAAGAAATTCGGGTGATATTTTTATCAATAATCATTCTATAGACGATTTTTCCTTACAATCTTTAAGATCTAAAATATCTTTAGTGACTCAAGATATTTATATTTTTAACGATACCATTGCTCAAAATGTTGCATATAATGAAGAATTTAATGAAAATAAAGTGATTGAGGTTTTAAAACTAGCTAATGCTTATGAATTTAGTATGCAAATGGGAGGAATTCATTCAAAGCTTTATGAAAACGGAAAGAATCTAAGTGGAGGACAAAAGCAAAGAATTGCTATTGCTAGAGCTTTATATAAGAATCCTGATATGCTAATTTTTGATGAGGCTACTTCAGCTTTAGATAATGAAAGTGAAAAAGTTATTATTAATACTATAGAAAGCTTAAAAAAAGATAGGCTTATTATTATGATTGCTCATAGACTTAGCACTATAGAAAATGCTGATAAAATCGCAGTGATAGATAAAGGAAAGGTTTTAGCAATTGGAACCGATCAAGAATTAATGCAAAATTGTCACCTTTATCAGAAATTTAAAAATAAAGAGCACAAAATCAAAGCTTAACTTTATTTTAATTTAGTTAAAATTTAAGTTAAAATTTTTAAGGATAAAAATGATTTATGAACGTATAACGCCTTTAATTTTTAAAATGGATCCAGAATCAGCTCATAGTTTAGTTGAGTATTCTTTAAGAAGTCTGAATGTTATTTTTCCGGGTGCACTTAGTTTTTTGGCTCATCGTTTTATAATACAAGATGAGAGCTTAAGGCAAAATCTTTTAGGACTTTATTTTGATAATCCTATCGGCTTGGCAGGAGGTTTTGATAAAAATGCTACCATGATAAGACCTTTAAGTGCTTTAGGATTTGGTTTTTTGGAATTTGGAACTTTTACTCCAAAAGCACAAGAAGGCAATGAAAAACCAAGGGTATTTCGATTAGTAAAACAAGAAAGCATACAAAATGCTATGGGATTTAATAATAAGGGTGCTAAAGAGATTCGTTCAAATTTAGTTAAAATTTATCCTTTTGTATTACCTCTAGGCGCTAATATAGGAAAAAATAAAAATAGCGAAAATGCACTAGAAGATTATTTTATCCTTTTAAGGGAATTTAAAGATTTATGTGATTATTTTATTATCAATATTTCTTCACCTAATACTAAAAATTTAAGATCTTTACAAAATCATACTTTTTTAAATGATTTATTAAGTGAGGCAAAAAAGATTACCCAAAAACCAATTTTAATTAAAATAGCTCCAGATCTGGATATATCTTTAGCTATTGATTTATGTCAAAAAGCCATAGAAAATGGTGCTAGTGGTTTTGTGATTGCTAATACGAGCACTGATTATTCTTTGCTAGATAATGGAAGAACTTTTGGAGGAATTAGCGGTAAGCTCATACAAGAAAAGAATGGTAAATTTTTTAAAGAATTAGCTAAAGAACTTTTTTCTCATACTATTTTAATTTCTTGTGGAGGAATTGATAGCGGTAAAGAAGCTTATGAGCGTATTAAAAATGGTGCCAATTTAATCCAAATTTTTACAGCACTTATTTATAAGGGGCCAGCTCTTGTTAGAAATATCAATCAAGAGTTACTTACTTTATTAAGAGAAGATGGATTTATGCATATTAGTGAAGCGGTTGGAGTAAATATTAAATGATTGAATTTAAAAATATAAGTTTAAAAAATAAACTTGAAGTTTATGCACTACCTGTTAATAAAAATAGCGAAGTTATTAGCGTTGATATCTTTTATAAGGTAGGTTCTAGAAATGAAGTTATGGGTAAAAGTGGCATTGCTCATATGCTTGAGCATTTAAATTTTAAAAGTACTAAAAATTTAAAAGCTGGAGAATTTGATGAAATTATTAAAGGTTTTGGTGGAGTAGATAATGCTAGTACAGGTTTTGACTATACACATTATTATATCAAATGTGCTAAGAAAAATTTAAATAAAGCTTTGGAGCTTTTCGCAGAATTAATGCAAAATTTAACCTTAAAAGATGAAGAATTTCAACCCGAAAGAAAAGTTGTTTTAGAAGAACGCAGATGGAGAACAGATAATAATCCTTTAGGATACTTGTATTTTCGACTTTTTAATCATGCTTTCATTTATCATCCTTATCATTGGACTCCTATTGGTTTTTTAAGGGATATTGAAAATTGGACAATAGAGGATATTAAGGAATTTCATAAGACTTACTATCAGCCCAAAAACGCTATTTTACTTGTAAGTGGTGATATTGAGAGCGAAGAGGTTTTTAATGGTGCTAAAAAATATTTTGAAAATATAAAAAATACAAAAATTATTCCAAAAGTTTATATGAAAGAACCAAAACAAGATGGTTCTAAAAGAGTAATACTCAGAAGAAATTCTCAAACACAAATTCTTGCTTTAGGTTTTAAAATTCCTAATTTTAAACACAAAGACATTCCAGCTCTTAATGCTTTAGCTGAACTTTTAGGAAATGGAAAAAGCTCTTTAATGAATGAAATTCTTGTTGATAAGTTAAATTTAATTAATGATTACTACGCTTTTGTTAATGATGCTATTGATGAAAATTTATTTATTTTTATTTGTAATTGTAATTTAAATGTTAAAGCTGAACAGGTCGAAAAAGAATTATGGAAAATTATTTACAGTATTAAGAATGAGCAGATTTCAATCAAAGATTTAGAAAAAATAAAAAACAATACTAAGAGTGATTTTATATTTTCACTTAGTAGTGCAAGTGATGTTTCAAATCTTTTTGGTTCTTATTTGGCAAAAGGAGATTTAAAACCATTGTTAAGCTATGAAAAAGATATTGAAAATTTAACTATTAAAGATTTGGTAAAATGTGCTAAAAAATATTTTAATGATAATAATTCCACTACGGTAATTTTAAGGAAAAAATAATGAATTTAATTGGAGCCATGACTGCTTTAATCACCCCTTTTAAAAATGGTAAAATTGATGAGCAAAATTATATTAAGCTTATTGAAAGGCAAATTAATAACGGCATAGATGTTTTAGTTCCAGTGGGAACAACAGGAGAAAGTGCAACTTTAACCCACAATGAGCATAAGACTTGTATAGAACTTGCTGTTGCAACTTGCAAGAATACTTCTGTTAAAGTTTTAGCAGGTGCAGGAAGCAATGCCACTCATGAAGCCATAGATTTAGCTAAATTTGCACAAGAGTGCGGGGCTGATGGTATTTTAAGCGTTACACCTTATTATAATAAACCAACCCAAAAGGGACTTTATGAACATTATAAAAGTATAGCAGATAGTATAGAAATTCCTATATTATTGTATAATGTTCCAAGTAGAACAGGTTGTGAAATCGCAACAGATACTATAATAGATCTTTTTAGAGATTGTAAAAATATTTTTGGCATTAAGGAAGCAAGTGGAAATATCGAAAAATGCGTTGATTTGCTAGCTAAGGAACCAGATATTATTTTAATAAGCGGCGATGATGTTATTAATTATCCTATTCTTGCTAATGGAGGTAAAGGGGTTATCTCTGTAAGTTCTAATTTGCTGCCAGATAAGATTTCTTTATTAACTCATGAAGCATTAAAAGGAAATTATAGCTTAGCTAAAGAAATCAATGATGAGCTTTATTGTATAAATAAAGTGCTATTTTGTGAGAGTAATCCTATTCCAATTAAAACAGCAATGTTTATTATGGGTCTTATAGATTCTTTGGAATTCCGTTTGCCTCTTTGCTCTCCAAGTGATGAAAATTTTAAAAAGATTGAAAATATATTAAAAAAATACAGTATTAAAGGATTTTAATGAATAATGAATTTTTAGGAAAAACTTTAGTGATTAGTGGTGGAACGAGAGGTATAGGAAAAGCTATAGTATATGAATTTGCAAAAATGGGTGTAAATATAGCTTTTACTTATAATTCCAATGCAGAGTTAGCTAAAGACATTGTAAAAGATTTAGAGAATAATTTTAATATCAAAGCAAGAGCTTATGAATTTAATATTTTGGAGCCAGAAACTTATAAAGAGCTTTTTGAGAAAATTGATCAAGATTTTGATAGAATAGATTTTTTCATTTCTAATGCTATTATTTCTGGTCGTGCAGTAGTTGGTGGATATACTAAATTTATGAAACTTAAGCCAAGAGGAATTAATAATATTTTTACAGCAACTGTAAATGCTTTTGTCGTTGGCTCACAAGAAGCTGCTAAAAGAATGGAAAAAGTAGGGGGAGGAAGCATTATTTCTATTTCATCAACTGGAAATTTAGTTTATATAGAAAATTATGCAGGACATGGTACTGCAAAAGCTGCTGTAGAAGCTATGGCAAGATATGCTGCTACTGAATTAGGAGAAAAGAATATACGTGTAAATATAGTAAGCGGTGGTCCAATAGAAACCGATGCTTTAAGAGCTTTTACAAACTATGAGGAAGTAAAACAAGCTACAATTAATCTAAGCCCTTTAAATCGTATGGGTCAACCAGAAGATTTAGCTGGTGCTTGTTTATTTCTTTGTTCATCTAAGGCAAGTTGGGTAAGTGGACATACTTTTATTGTGGACGGAGGAACTACTTTTAAATAAAAATTAATTGAATTTATTTTTATTTATATTTTTTTATATAGTAAGTTTCTATTTTTATTAATAAAGAGAGAAAGGTTTATTTATGAAAAAAGTATTTTTGTATTTTTTAATGATATTTTCATCATTAGCTTTATCAGCCTGTTTTGATTCTAATAATGCAAATTCTTTAGAGCAAATTAAAAAGAATGGTTTTGTAAGAATAGGGGTTTTTGGCGATAAACCGCCTTTTGGCTATATAGATGAAAAAGGTGAGAATCAAGGTTATGATATTTATTTTGCTAAACGTATTGCCAAAGAACTTTTTGGAGATGAAAATAAAGTTCATTTTGTCCTTGTTGAAGCAGCTAATCGTGTTGAATTTTTAAAATCCAACAAAGTTGATATTATATTAGCAAATTTTACTAAAACACCACAAAGAGAAGAGCAAGTTGATTTTGCTTTACCTTATATGAAAGTTTCTCTTGGAGTTGTTGTTCCTAAAGATTCTACTATATCTAAAATTGAGGATTTAAAAGATAAAACTTTATTACTTAATAAAGGAACAACAGCTGATGCATATTTTACAGAGAATTATCCTGATATTAAAACTTTAAAATATGATCAAAATACAGAAACTTTTGCCGCTTTGCTTGATAAGAGGGGAGATGCTTTAAGTCACGATAATACTTTGCTTTTTGCATGGGTTAAAAATCATCCTGATTTTAAAATGGCTATTAAAGATTTAGGAAATCACGATGTAATAGCACCAGCAATTAAGAAAGGTGATACACAATTAAAAGAATTTCTTGATAACTTAATTATAAAACTCTCTAATGAGCAATTTTTTCATAAAGATTATGAAGCAACATTAAAAGATCATTTCTCAAGTGATATAAATGCTGAAGATGTTGTTATAGAAGGTGGAAAAATTTAATTTTTAATGAAAAATAAAAAAATAAAAAATATTATTTATGCCTCTTTAGGAGGCATTTTAGAATTCTATGATTTTATTTTATTTGTCTTTTTTCTTGATATTTTTATTAAAATATTTTTTCCTCCTCAAGATGAAAATTTTTTAAAATTTAGCTCTTATTTATTATTTGGTATTGCTTATTTAATACGTCCTTTAGGTGCTATTTTTATTGGACATTTTGGCGATAAAATAGGACGAAAAAAAATTTTTTATATTAGCATGCTTTTGATGATTTTACCTAATTTTGTTATTGCTTTTTTACCTAGTTATGAAAATATAGGAATTATAGCGCCTATTATTTTATTTTCTATGAGAATTTTACAAGGTCTAGCTGTAGGTGCTGAAGTAAGCGGTTCTTGGATTTTTGTAAGTGAATTTGTTAAAGGCAGGCAAATTCCTTTGGCCTTAGGTTTTATTTCTATGACTTTAACGTTTGGTTTATTATTGGGTGGTTTAACAGTTATTGTCTTGAAAAATACTTTTAATGAAGAGGAATTAGAGCTTTATGCTTGGAGAATACCTTTTGTAATAAGTGCTATTTTTGGATTTTTAGCACTTTTTTTAAGAAAACATCTTGATGAAACTCCTATTTTTGAGAAGATAAAGAAAAATAATCAAATTTTAAAATTCCCATTAAAACAAGCTTTAAAAACTCATAAAACTAGTATGCTTATTTGTTTTTTAATGAGTGTTGTATTAACTAGTGGTATTGCTACTTTAATGATATTGCCAAAATATTTTTATAAAATTTTACCTTTAAATGAAATAGAAATTCTTTATATTCAAAATTGGGCAATTTTTATTTTAATGATAGGCTCTTTAGTGCAAGGAATTTTGGCTAAATTTTATGGATCTTATAAAATTTGCATAATATTTAGTTTGATATTTATGCTATCTTCTTTATTGCTTTCTTTGCATAATGATTATTTTGTTTTATTTTATTTTATAACTTGTTTTTCTCAAGGAATTGTTACTTTTGCGCCTGTATTTATGACACAAATTTTTAAAAGTGAGTTAAAATTTAGTGGCCTTTCTTTTGCTTATAATATTTCTTATGCAATTTTAAGTTTTGTAACTCCTTTTATAGTGGATTTATTTTTTGATACTTATTTGAAATTTTATTTTATTTTTGTAGGATGTAGTGCTATAAGTTGCGTGTTGATATTAAAATATTTTCTTGCAAAAGATGCAAGAAATATATTTTAATTATTGATATTTTTTTAGAAGTTCAAAAACAATTTTTGAGATTTTTTCAATAGAGGCTATTTCGCATCTTTCATCTGTTGAATGTGGATTATATATATTTGGCCCTATAGAACAGCATAAAAGTTCTTGTTTTTTTTCAATAATACCACATTCTAAGCCTGCGTGTATAGCTGAAATTTTAATATTTTTATTTTCTTTTTTAAATATTTCTAATAAATCATTGCTTAATTCATTTTCCTTTCCTTCCCAAGGTGGATAAAAATTAAAAGAGTGAGTTTTAAAATTAAAGGCTTTAAAAAGTGTCAGGGTTTCAAATTCAATTTGTTTTAAATCTTCTAGCAAATTCGATCTTGCAAAAAGATTTATTTTTATTTCTTTTTCACTCATTTTTAAAATACCTAAATTAATACTTGTTTGAACTATATCTAGCTTCTTATTAAAACTATGAACTCCTTGAGAAAAAGAATTTAAAGCATCAAGCAAAATATCAGATTCTAAACATATTTTTTCTTTTTTTTCTCCTACAAATTTACAATCAATATATTTACTAGGTTTAATATTATCATCAAAAAATACTAAAGCTTTTGCATATTTTGGTATAGAATTTACTCTTTCTCCCCCTTCAAAATTTATAATTTTCCCTTTATTTTCTTTGATAAAACGTGCCATTTCTTTTATAGAGCTTTTGGGGTTATCAATGATATCAATACCAGAGTGCCCACCTTTAAAATTAATCGCATTTAATTCATAAACTTTTCCAAAATACTCTTTTGTGTTATATTCTAAAAAAGCATCTATATCTACTCCACCAGCACAGCCTATAATGATTTCATTTTCATTTTCATGATCTAAATTTAATAACATTTTAGAGCACAGTTTATGCTCTAAATCATTAACCCCCATAAGTCCAACTTCTTCATTATTAGTAAAAAGGCATTCTAAATTTTGAAATTTTTGCATAGCTTCAAGCATTATAGCAATGCCGATGCCATTATCAGCTCCCAGGGATGAATTTTTAGCTTTTAAATATCCATTTTCTTCATAAACTTCTATTTTTGGGGCGCTTCCCATACAAACCATATCATAATGACTTTGTAAACAAATTTTAGGATTACCTTTAATACAATGAATATTTCCAGCTAAATCAATATTTACTTCAAATTCTTTCTCTTTAGCATAAGCATTTAAAAAATCTTTCATTTGTTCTGTTTCATAACTGCAATGTGGTATTTCACATAATTTTTTAAAATTTTGTATGACATTTTGCATTCTAACTCCTTTTATTAGATAAAATTATACATAATTTTTAGTTTTTGGAATTAAAATGAGATTAAATATTGGAAAAATATTGAATTTTAGAAAAATTTTAAGTGATCCTAAAAAATTTTTTTCTTTTTTAATTTTGATATTTGTGTTAATTTTTATAGAGAGTTTTATAGCCCAAACAAAATCTTTTGATGCAAAGGTTATAAAAGTTATAGATGGTGATACTATAGAAGTTTTAAATTCAAGTGGAAGTAAATATAAAATAAGATTTTTTGCAATTGATGCTCCAGAGCTTAAGCAAAAATTTGGAACAGAAGCTAAAAATTATCTTAGCTCGATAATTAAGGATAAAAAAGTAAAAATAATTTATAAAGATGAAGATCTTTATGGTAGAATTTTAGCAATTGTGAAATTTGATGATTTAGATATTAATCAAATAATGGTTTCTAAGGGTTATGCTTGGGCCTATAGTTTTTATAGTGATATTTATATAAAAGATCAAAAATTTGCACAGAAAAATTCTTTGGGTCTTTGGAAAGATCAAAATCCTATAGAGCCTTATAAATGGAGAAAGCAAAATAAATTCTAATTTGGATAAAGACTTATGAAGTATATGTATTTTTTTATATTTATTTTATTTTCCGGATGTTTTGTAAACGAAAGAGGAATTTCCAATAGATATTATAGTGATTGCAAAGAGTATTATGATGCAAGTGGAATTTATCATAAAGAATGCCCTAATAATTGGGTTGATATTCCTTTAAATCCAAAATAATTATTTTCTCATTGAAGCCATTAATGTTGCAGCCATTGCTTCTGGATTTGCATTTGCTCCATTTTCATTTGTTTGAGCTTCTTGTTTTGTTGTATTTGATATAGGTCGTTTAAGCTTAAATATATGATCATCCATTGTAACGATTTGTAAATTTGCTTCAAAAATTTTAATCTCGCTTACGTGTCCTATAATTTTAACTTCTCTTTTTTTAGAAGAGTCATCAAATAAAGCATGAGCCTCAAGTTCTAAAACATCTCCTAGTTTTAATGGGGCATAGAAAAAACATTTTGATCCTATTAAAACAGAATATTCTTTATTTATGGCAGCTTGTGCAACATAATTTGCTGCAGAAAAAATAAATGCATCAAAGATAAGCC
Source organism: Campylobacter novaezeelandiae (assembly GCF_018968685.1). Taxonomy (NCBI): domain Bacteria; kingdom Pseudomonadati; phylum Campylobacterota; class Epsilonproteobacteria; order Campylobacterales; family Campylobacteraceae; genus Campylobacter; species Campylobacter novaezeelandiae. The sequence goes on from NZ_CP076657.1 coordinate 682,779, forward strand.
CTTGATCATCTACTATCATTTCTGGAGAAGTTATTAAAATAGATTTAGCATAATTTTTTGAAAGTTCAATAATAGTTCCAGAAAGAGAATTATTTAAATCAGGGCATGTTACAAGTTCTGATTTTATACGCGATATATCTTCTTGAGATGCGTATTCTTCTAGTTGAGCGTATTCTTCAAAATTATCTTTTTTTGCCATCATTAAACCTTTAATTTTACATAAATTCTTCTAGGTGATTCATAACCTTCATAAGTTAAGTTTTGGTTATCTGGGTCTAAAAAATCTTCCAAAGAATAAGAATCAATCCATTCTGTTTTTCTTTGTTCTCTTTTGGTTGTTTTTTTAATAGCTAAAATTTCAAATTCTTCAAATCCAGCACGTTCACACCAATTTCTTAAACCCAATATCGACGGAATAAAAAAAATATTTGATATTCTAGAATAAGTTTTTCTAGGAATTAAAGCAATTTCTCTTTTATCTTTAATAAACATAGTATCTAAAAATACAACACCATTTTTATTAAGGCTTTGTTTTAGTTGTTTTAACATTTTAATTGGATCGCTTCTATGATAAATAACCCCCAAACAAAAGATAACATCAAATTTATGCTTATAATTTGGTAAGTCTTCAACTCCTAAGAGCTCATATTTAATATTTGTTTTGGCTAAAGCGTTGATGAGTTCAAACTGTAATTTATATTTTATAGAGGGATCAAAACCTATGATCTTTTTTGGATTAAATTCTAACATTTTAAACATATAATAACCATTGTTGCATCCTACATCGGCAACAACTTTATCTTTGATCTCTTTTATAAAGGGTTTTAAAATATTAAATTTTATAAAACTTTGCCATTCAGAATCTATAAAAAGATTATCAATTTTAAAAGGACCTTTTCTCCATGGTTTTAATTCCATTGCAATTTGTTGAATTTGTTTTTCTGCTTTTAAATTTGTTTTTATATTTATGCTTCTTGTAATGGAAAATTTTGAATTTAGATTTGTTTTTTTAATTTTTTGTATTAAGCTGTATAAATGGTTTTGTTTCATTTGTTTTTCTAAGGATTTTGTTTTCATGACATTCCTTATATTTTGGAAGAGAAAAAAGTTTTAAAAGAAACCTAGGGCTTTAAGAAAACCCTAGATGAATGATTATTTATCTCTAAGTTTGAGTTCGTTGATAAGTTTTATATAGCTATTGTGATCTTTTCTTTTAAGATAAGATAAAAGTCTTTTTCTTTGTCCTACAAGTTTTAAAAGACCTAAGCGTGAAGAAAAATCTTTTTTATAGATTTTTAAATGTTCAGTTAGTTCTGAAATTCTAGCACTTAAAAGCGCAACTTGAACTTCTGTAGAGCCAGTATCACCTGACTTCTTAGCAAATTTAGCAATAATTTCTGCTTTCTTAGCCGAATCTAAAGCCATTTTGGACCTCCTGATTGGTATAAAATAAAACTAGTATTATATCCATTAAATCAAAAAATAAGCTGAATTTATCGCAATTATTAATCTTATTTGCGCCAATTATTGGTTTAATTTGAATATCGTAATATTTTTGAAAATTAATATCATTTTTATAAAAAATTTAGAAAAATAGTATATAATTTTTAATAATTATTATCATTATTTAATTAAGGAAATTTTTGTTCAGTTGCTTTATAAAACTAAAGGTTTTATTATCATTACTTTTTATTTTTTCTATAGTAAGTGTCTTTATAGGAGTAAAAGATATTTCTTTATTCTCTTTAAATAACGAAGATTTGGAACTTTTGTTTATAACAAGAATTCCAAGAATTATAGCCATAATCATCACAGGAATGAGTTTGGGAATTTGTGGTCTTATTATGCAGCAGATTACTCAAAATAAATTTGTTTCTCCAACCACTGCTGGAACTATGGATTGTGCAAGATTTGGAATTTTAATCTCTTTAGTATTTTTCAATACTTATTCTTTTTTATTTCAAACTTTAATTGCTTGTATTTTTACTATGCTTGGAAGTATTGTTTTTATACAAATTTTAAGAAAAATTAAATTCAAAGATAGTATTTTCATACCTCTGGTAGGATTAATGTTTGGCGGGATTATTAATTCTTTAACAACTTTTTTTGCTTATAGTTTAAATTATATCCAAAATATTCAAGGATGGCTACAGGGGAGTTTTGCTAATGTTATGCAAGGAAATTATGAGCTAATTTATATAAGTTTACCTATGTTAGTTGTTGCATATATTTTTGCCAATAAAATTACTATTGTAGGTATGGGAAAAGAAGTATGCATTAATCTTGGTATTTCTTATAATTTTGTCCTTGGTCTTGGCTTATTTATTGTTTCAATTATTACTTCAGTCATTGTTTTAACTGTTGGAGTTATACCTTTTTTGGGTCTTATTATTCCTAATATTATTTCTATTTATAAGGGTGATAATCTTAAAAGAAATCTTAGTTATATTGCATTAAGCGGAGCTTTATTTTTGCTTATATGTGATATTTTTGCAAGAATAATTATTTTTCCTTTTGAAATGCCAATTAGTATAGTAGCAGGAGTTTTTGGATCTTTGATATTTATTTGGATTTTATTAAAGAGAAAAAATGGATAAAAAAATATATTTTTTAATTTTTATTGCCTTGTTTAGTGTAGGTATTTATTTATTTGGTTTTATGGGAGAATTTAGCAATTATGCTTTAAAAAATCGCAGTTTGCAAATTGCTTCTATTGTTATTGTTGGTATATGTATTGCTGTTTCAAGTATTGTTTTTCAAACTATTAGCAATAATAAAATTCTTACGCCAAGTATTATAGGTCTTGATTCTTTATATATGCTTTTACAATCTTGCTTGGTTTTTATTTTAGGTTCAACTAATTTGATTGTATATAAAGAAAATATTAATTTTTTACTTTCTTTATTTTGTATGGTAATTTTTTCTTTGCTTTTATATAAACTTCTTTTTAAAAATGAAAGAAATATCTATTTAATTATGCTTTTAGGAATTATTTTTGGAACATTCTTTTCTACTTTGGGAACTTTTTTTGAAGTTTTAATCGATCCTGATGAATTTATGATTATTCAAGGAAGGATGTTTGCCAGTTTTGATAATATTGCAATTGATGTTTTATTTTTAGCAAGTATTATCACTTTAATTAGTATGGTCTTTGTTGTTAAATACTTGAAATTTTTAGATCCTTTGGTTTTAGGTAAAGATTTAAGTATAAATTTAGGAATTAATTATCATAAGATTATAAAACATCTTATGATAATTGTAGCTATATTAACTTCTATAAGCACAGCTTTGGTTGGTCCTATTACATTTTTAGGACTCTTAATTTGTAATATTACTTATGAGCTTTTTAAAACTTCTAAACATAAATTTTTGCTTTTAGCTTGCTCTTTGATAGCAATAATATTTTTAATTATAGGTGTATTTTTTGTTTCAAGGGTTTTTGAGTATAACACAACTATAAGCGTGATTATAAATTTTCTCGGAGGAATTTATTTTTTATATCTCGTTTTTAAGGGGAGTAAATTATGATAGAATTAAAAAATATAAGTAAAAGTTATAATAAAAAAAGCATAGTTTCAAATTTAAATTTGACTTTTCCTAGAAATAAACTAATTTCACTAATTGGTCCTAATGGAGCTGGCAAAAGTACAGTACTTTCTCTTATAAGTCGTTTATTTAAGCCTGATAATGGTGAAATATATATTGATGGTAAAAATATTAATTCCTATAAAGAAAATATATTAGCCCAAAAAATTTCTATTCTCAAACAGCAAAATAATTTAAATTTAAGATTAAGTATTGAAGAGTTGGTATCTTTTGGTCGCTTTCCTTATTCTCAAGGAAGATTAAATTCTCAAGATAAAGAAAAAATTAATGAAGCTTTAAATTATACAGGACTTTATGAGATAAAAGATAAATATTTAGATACTTTAAGTGGTGGACAAAAACAAAGAGCCTTTATAGCAATGATTATTGCTCAAGATACTGAATTTATTTTGTTTGATGAACCTTTAAATAATCTTGATATGAAACATTGTGTCCAGACTATGAATTTAATGAAAAATTTAATTAAAGATTTTAATAAATCTATTATAGTAGTGTTGCATGATATTAATTTTGCTTCAATTTACTCTGATGAAATTCTTGCCTTAAAAGATGGAAAAATTGTGAAATTTGATCATACGGAAAAAATCATTAATAGCGAGGTGTTAAAAGAGGTTTATGATATGGAAATTCCTTTAGTGGAATTTAAAAATAAAAAAGTATGTCTTTATTTTTAATTTATTTTAAGGAGAAAAATATGAAAAAGAAAAGTTTTTTAGCATGGTTTTGTTTATTTTTATTGTTGGGTTTTAGCGCTTGTTTTGACAATAAGATTAAAAATAATAGCGAAAATACTCTAGTTGTTACCCCTATTAGCGTGACTGATAAGGGGGATTCTTTCTTGATTAAACATTCTTTAGGTGAGAGTAGGGTGGTTAAAAATCCTTCAAGAGTTGTGATTTTAGATTTTGGCTCTTTAGATACTTTTGATTCTTTAAATTTAAGTGATAAAGTTATTGGAGTTCCTCTTAAAAATTTGCCTCCTTATTTAAAACAATATGATAATAAAAGTAACATAGGAGGTGTTCAACAAGTCAATTTAGAAGCGATTAACGCATTAAAGCCCGATTTAATCATCATTTCGGGTCGTCAAACTAGGTTTTATGATAAATTGAATCAAATTGCTCCTACTATATATTTAGGTATTAACAATTCTGATTTTTTATTTTCTTTTGAAAATAATGTTTTAAGTATTGCAAAACTTTACAATAAGGAAAGTGAAGCAAAAGAGAAAATATCGCAAATAAAAGAAGAAATTTCTGAAATAAAAAGCAAAATTAGCAAAGATAAGAAAGCTTTAATAATACTTACCAATTCCAATAAAATTTCAGCTTTTGGCTCTTCTTCAAGATTTGGTTTAATACATGATATTTTAGACATTGAGCCTGTAGATAAATCTTTAAAAGTTGGAACACATGGTAAAAGTATTAACTCAGAGTATATTTTAGAAAAAAATCCAGATTTTATTTTCGTTATAGATAGAAATGTTATAGTTGGCAATCAAGAAAAAGCTAAAGATATACTAAATAATGCTTTGATTTTAAAAACTAAAGCGGCACAAAATAATAAAATTATTTATCTTGATCCACAATATTGGTATCTTTCAGGTGGTGGGCTTGAATCATTGGAGGCTATGATTAAAGAAGTAGCTAAAGCACTAAATTAATTTTATTAATTTGGTAAGAATTATTATTTAAGACATAAACTATGATATAATTTATAATCACAGGCTAAATTGATTAAAAGAAGGTGGTAGTTATGAATTCATATCTTAGTTTAAATATTATTAATCCATCTGTTTCTTTTAAAATCACTAAGGCTTATATTAAAGAAAGTTTAGAAGATTTATTCACTTGCGAGTGTGAGGGCTATATTGAAATTTTAGAAGAAAACTTAATTAATGACGCAAATATTAATTTTCATCCTAATTCCTTGATTGACAAGGAGGCTCATTTTATTATTAAAAATCCTTATGAAAATACAACAATTGATTTTACGCATAAAGAAAATAAAATTTATAAAGGTATTGTTTCTTATGTTAATTATTTGGGTTTAAGCAATGAAAGTGCAAATAATATAGTTGATTCAGAAATAAAACATCTTTCATATAAACATTTTTTTAAATTTACTCTTAGTTCTGTACTTGCTAGAATGTCTTTTAATAGAGCCAATAGGATCTATACAGACTTAAGTATTTTGGAAGTTATTAAAATAACTTTGGATTTTTATCAAGGAAAATTTATCAATAAAGAAATTGATTTTTCAAAACTTAAACATAGTTATTCTAAAAAAGAACTTATTATTCAATATAATGAGAGTGATTTGGAATTTATCACACGACTTGCTCATAATAATGGTATATATTTTTATGAAGATGATGAAAAAATTTATTTTTGTGATACTTTTGTATCATCTAAAAGTCAAAATATTCAATTTAATTCTAATATTAACAATATTTTACATGAACCTTGTATTTATTCTTTTATAAAAGAAAGATCTATTTTTTCTAATCAATTTACCTATTCAAGCACGAATACTAGTAATCCTTTAAACGCAACTTCTTTAAATCTTAATACAATTGATGAAAAATTTAAAAATTTACAATATTATAATGAGCATATTTATGAAAGTGCGAATTCTTTTACAGAAGATATAGATTTAAAGACTCCTATTTATTTAAAAGAAAAAAGATATAAACTTTTAAATGAAAGCTTTAAAGCAAAAAGTAATATTTATAATTTATCCTTAAGCGACAAAGTTAATATAAATTTTAATTCTTCATATGAAAGAAATTTAGATAATAAAGAAAAAAAAGACTTTATTATCATAAATTTAGAACAGTATTTAATTGATGATGCAATTTTAGCCAACTCTATCAATACAAATGATAATCAAAAAATCAAAGATTTTCACTTTACAAAATCTTATTTTAATACAGTTACGCTTTTGCCAAGTTATATACTATTTGTTCCAAGTTTTAAAACAAAGCCTAAAGCACCTACTCAAACAAAGGGGATAGTTATAGGAGAAAATAATGAAATTTCAAATGAAAGCAATTTAGTTTTTACAGATAAATACGGTAGGGTAAAGGTAAGATTTGATGCTTTTGTAAACCAAGAAACAATTGATGAAAAAGAACATTTATATCACCATAGCTGTTTTTTAAGAGTAAGCTCTCCTGTAGCTTCAAGTTATTCTGGTTTTTTTAGAATACCAAGAGTTGGAGATGAGGTGTTAATTTCGTTTTTAGAAAATGATATTGATAAGCCTTTTATAAGCGGGAGTTTTTATAATGAAAATAATGCTCTACCTCTTTATTCTTATCCTAAGTTTAAAAGAGAGATTGCTAATAATGCTTTAAATTATTTAAGACAAATTCCATTAATAAGATATGAGGGGCTACCAGAGCTTAAAATACAAGAAAATAAAGATTATGATTTAAATTATACAAATAATCATTTCTTAACTATATCTAATTCAACCTTAGGACAAGAAAATTTAAGATCTTATGAGAGAAACGAACTAACTTTTAAAAATGAAGCAGGTAAAGAAGAAATTTATCTTTTAGCACAAAAAGATTATAAAGAAGAAATTATTAATAATCACGAACAGGTTATAAAAAACAACAAAACTTCAGAAGTTGGAGGTTTATTTAGCGAATTTATTATTTTAGGACATATGCAAAATATTGCTGGATTTAAAAATGTTAATGTTGGCGCAGAGTATTTAGAAAATACCTTACTTTCAAAAGATACAAATGTAGGTCTTAGCAATACTTTAAATGTTGGCGTTACACATAAAATTAATATAGGTCAAGATTATGAAGAATATGTAAAAAATGATAAAAAAGTAGAAGTAAAAAATAATTTTGAAAAAGAGATTTCAAATGATTATATACAAAGAGTGGGAAATAATAAAAACGAAACAATTCAAGGATCTTATACTCTTATGACTGGAGATAGTATAAAAATAGATTCTTCAAAAGATACACTTTTGCTAAGTAAGGAACATTTGCAAATTCAAGCTGAGGAGTCTTTGGGTTTTAGAACAAATAAAAATTGCTCTTTTAATGCTGATTTTGTTAATTTTTTAGCTAATGAAGAAAATATTATAGTTGCTAAGAAAAAAGCTATAACACAAATAGAAAATGGTTCTGCCATTATTCACACCAAAAAAGAAATTATTATAAAAGTAGATGGGGTAGAAGTAATTATAGATTCTAAAGGGCTTAGAATTAAAGGTGGAGATTTAAGGATTGATTAAATAGGAATTGTTTATGCCCGAGTTGATAAAATTTAATGATATCGTTTTTTTAGTTAAAGAGTTTCGAAAAGTTTTTATACTATCAAATTGCAAACTTGCTTTTTATGAACCCAAGCATTTTTTGGTTAAAGAAAAAGAGATGCAAGCAAAAGAGCCTGTACAAAAAAGAAAAAAAGGAAAAAGCACAAATTCAAAAAAAATAAAAGAATTTGAATTTAGCAAAAAAGATGGAAATAGTATTGTTTTAAAAGAAATGGAACTTTATAAACAAGATTCCATAGAAGCTAAAGATAATGCAAATTTAGACATCGATATTAAAGATGTTATTAAACACAAAGAAAAGATAGACTCTCAGATAAATGATACATCATTAAATGAAAATTTCGAAGAAAAAAAGGGGAGTGATTTAAAATCAAAATTTGATGAAGGCAATGAATTTGATATTTTTTATGATAGATATACTAAAGAAGAAAAAGAAATTAAAAGCTTTGAGGTAAAAGATGGCAAGGCTATTGTCCCTAGTAGTTTTTTAGCAGAACAATTTGAAAAAGGTATTAGAAGTTTGATTGTAAGATTGATTCCTAAACAAAAAAATAAAAGAGGTTTTGTTTTTGATCCTATTCCTTTAGAAGATAGAGCTATTATTTTAACAGAGCTTAGAAAAACAAAAGAAAAAACATTAACTTTTCAAAGAAAAATAGCTCAAATTCAAAATGATGCTTTAAATCTTCAAAGTCCAAAAGAATTTTTAACAATTTTAAATCAGGAAGAAAATCTTTCTCAAGAGGAGATTAAAAAACAACAACAAAAAGGTATATTAATTTATGCTAAAAAAAGACAAGAAGAACTTTTTGATAGTATTAATAAAGACAGAATTTATAGTGTAGATGTTCTAAAAAGAGTAGTAAGCAAGAAAAAATTCAAAAGCATAAGAGAAAGCTCTCAAATGGGAAAATATGAATATGCTAAAAGTTTTGATAAGAAAATAAAAGACTATGAAGAGAAAAAGGAAAATAAAACTCAAAAAAAGATTAAGAAATCTAAAAATGAATCTTTAAAAGAGAAGAGTCCTAATTCAAAAGATATAGGAGAATTAGGCGAATATGCAGCTTCTATGCTATTTAGTAAAGGATCTACAAGATATATTTCAAATAGAAGAAAATTTGATGCAAATTTTAATCAAAATAGTTATAACTTTACTATTCCTGATTTTTTAGTTGTAGTAAATGATAAAAGAAGTATTATAGAAGTTAAAAATGTCCAAAAACAAGATTTAACAGAGCAAATAAGTTTTGAATTAAAACTTGCACAAGAATATGAACTAGATTATATATTTTTATGCAATCATTATACAAAATTAAGCGATAGCATAGCCATTGATAAAGAAAAAAATGAAAAATTTATTAATAAACTTAAACAAGAAAATTCTAATTTTTCTTTTTTAAATCTTAGGGCTTTTGTGAAAGGGGATTTAGGAAGTAGAAAAGGTTTTATCTATCATAGACACATGCACAGGAGTATAAAAACTATTTTTAAAGAAATTTATTTGGATCATTTAAAAAATAATGTTCCCAATAAAATAGTAATTAAAAGACTAAATTTAAATGATCCATTAAGCATAGAAGATGAATTAAACAAAGATCAGCAATTGCAAATACCAAGCTAAGGAGAGTAGATGAGTATTAAGGGAGTATCTAAAAGAGAATTAGAAGCTAGAGAAAAAATCAGTGCTTTAAGTAGCGAAGAAATAGATAATTTAAGAGATGAGCTTTGTGATTTGGTTTTTGCGAATGATTTTGAAAAAACTGTAAATTTTTTAAAAGATTATCCCATAAAACAAAGTTTTTATGAATTATTGTGCGAAGAAGAGGGTGTAAAAACTCCTTTATTTTCTTGTGATAATATTCTTGCTAATGCTGCTGCTGGATCTATAGAACAAGGAAAAGATACAAGATTATTAGATTATCTTATAGATATTTGTGGTATAAATCCAAATTTTAAATTTGAACATATAAAGGATAATTATAATGCATTGACTTTTTATATGGATCAAGTAGGACTTGATGAAAGAGTCATAAAATATTTTATAACAAAAGGATCAACATTTAATATTTTTAACCACTTAGGAGATAGTATTTTGCATAATTGGGCTATAAGAGGGGAAATAGATGAAATAAAGCTTGCATTAAAATATGGCGCGAATTTAGAAATACAAAGTCAAATTTATCAAAAATTTAATGAAAAATCTAAAGAATGGGAGGAAGAATTTTATTTTGCGGGATCAACTCCTTTAATGTCTGTTGTAGAAAGCGATGATGAGCAAAATTATAATACTGTTAAAGCTCTATTGGAGCTTGGAGCAAATCCAAACCACGTTCGTTGGCCAAGATTGATTTGTATTATAGAAGTTTGTCAAATTTCTAAGATTAAAAAAATTTTATTAGAATTTGGCGCTAAAAGTTTAAAAAAAATGGAAAATGAAATCTTTAAATTTCAAGATGAATATATAAAAAATAAAGGTATAAAAGAAGATGATTTAGAGCGTGAAGATATGATAAATATAGCTAAAATGATTAATGATAAATTTATGAAATCTAAAAATAAAAGTTAAGTTTTTATGAAATACTTAGAAGAATTTCAAACAAGCAATCAAATTTCTTTTTTATTTTTTTCAAAAAATTCCTTTAGTGATGAAAAAAATCTTAAAGCTTGGAGTTTAAATTCTCATCGCCTTGATATGAGAGAGTGGTTTGAATTTAAAAATCAAAATTTAGGAAAATTTTATAATGTCAATTTGGAGAAAATTTTAAATGCTTTAATGCAACTAAATTCATACTTTAAAATTGATAAATTTAGAGCCATTAATTTGCATGGAGAGGATGATTATTTTGATTTTAATGAAGCATCATATCTTAAAATTTATGATAGATTGTGTCAAGATCAAAGCAAATTTCATCTTTATCAAAAATTAAAAAATAAATCTTTAAGAATAGGGAGTTTATATAATTTTTCTCCTAATTTTCCTTTTTGGAATGCAAGTGGAAAAAATTTTTCTCAAAGTGAGATTAATACTTTTATTTCCGATAAAAACTTAGCCCCATTTTTTAATTCGAGTGATGTTTATTTTAACTCTTGTTTGGTGTTAAATTATAATATTACAAAGCAGATGCTTGATTATCTTGTTAAAAATTATAATACAAAATTTAAGAATCAATTTTTACATAAAAAACCTAGCGATCAAATGGATAATAAAAATAAAATTTTAGAGGAGCTTAAAGATATATTTTTATTGCTTTGTAATGGAATGAATGCTGATTATGCTTTTATGGATTTTACTTATTTTTTTTCAGGATATGATTATACTATTGATTCTAAAAATAGTATTTTAAATCCTTATTTAAAAAATTTTAAAGACATAGTTTATAAAGATACAATGATTGATGCTATTAACGAGTATGGGAAAAATTTTTTTATCAATTATTATTCCAAAGAAGTATTGTCATTGTTAGATAAAGATGAGCTTTTGGATTCTAGAATGAATGTTATTATTAAAAATTATCAACAAGATTTAAATAGTATAAATTCCAAAGGGATACTTTCTCAAAGATATGAGAATGATTTTTTTGTGAAATTAGTTCCTTTTATAGAATGGGAGAGCTATGTTTATGATGGGGATATATGGCAACTATATGAAAAAAAGAACGAAGAAATTAGAAAATATTGGAAAAAATTTCTTTCTAGAGATATTTTAAAGCCATTGCCTTTAGAATGGGATTGCTCTATTAATGAAAAACTTATTTGGGTAAATGATAATGATTTATTTCAAGCTTTAAATGCACATAAAATTTTACATCAAAATTAAAAACTATTTTTGATTAGGATTTGGAAGTGTTGCATTTGAGCTACCAAGATTTTGATTATTAGGCATAGCTATGGAAGTATCTATTTGTTTTAAAAGTTCTATAGTATCATTAAATTCAAAACTTTCTTCAGGATTTTGCCCTAAAAATTTTTGCATAAAATCTTTTTTAGCTATAGCCTCGTCAAGTTCTTTATCGCTTCCTTTTTGATAGGCTCCAATACGTAGCAAAACTTCATTTTCTTTAAGTAATGAATTTAATCTTTTAAATTTTCTTGCCAAAAGTTTATGTTCATTTGTAATAATATCACCCATAACCCTTGAAGCTGAATTTTGTATATTAATAGGTGGATAAATTCCAAAGTCCGTAAGTTCGCGGCTTAAAACAATGTGTCCATCTAAGATAGAACGACTTTGATCTGCAATAGGATCACTCATATCATCACCATCAACCAAAACGGTAAAAAATGCAGTGATCGTGCCTTTACCTTCTTCTTTCCCAGCTCTTTCCATAAGTTGAGGCAATAGACTTAAAACGCTTGGTGGATAGCCTTTGGTTGTAGGAGGTTCTCCTAATGCTAATCCAATTTCTCTTTGCGCCATAGCAAAGCGCGTTACACTATCCATTATAAAAAGTACATCTTTACCTTGTTCTTTGAAGTATTCTGCTACACTCATTGCACAAAAAGCACCATATTTTCGCATTAAAGCGCTATCATCACTTGTTGCAACGATTATAACAGTATCATCTAATTTTCCGCCCAAATTTTTTTGAATAAATTCTGGAATTTCGCGTCCTCTTTCTCCAATAAGAGCAACAACTTTTATAGGTGCTTTGGAGTTTTTAACTATCATACCCATAAGAGTGGATTTACCAACTCCACTTCCTGCAAAAATTCCTAATTTTTGCCCTACACCACAAGTTAAAAGTGCATCAATAGTTTTTACCCCAACAGGAAAAACTTCCTCGATAAGCCCTCTTTTCATCGCATCAATAGGAGCTCTCATTATAGGCATAAATTTGCTCGCTTCAATAGCCCCTTTGCCGTCTTTAGGTCTCATAAAAGGATCTACTACGCGTCCTAAAAGTTCATCACTTACTCCAATTTGCATACCCGCATCACTTAAAAATGCACGATCGCCTATTTTAAAGCCTTCTATAAAACTAAAGGGACTTAAATAACTAAATTTATCTTTAATTTCCACTACCATAGCTAAAGTTTGAAGATGCTCATTTTCATTTGAAACAAGTTTTATAATATCCCCAATACCAGTTTTTAATCCTTTGATTTCTATACTCGTAGCAGAAATTTTCGTAATTTCTCCAAAAATAGAATTTAAATTTTCATTTTTTAGCTTTTGTCTTAGTTTATTAAGTTCCATTAAAATCTTACTTGTTTTGGGGAATTAATCAAAGAAAAAAACTCTTTTCTCGTTTTTTCATTTTTAAGAAATAAACCTCTTAAAGCTGAAGTACTAGTAATAGAATTTGCTTTTTGCACTCCACGCATTTCAATGCACATATGTCTTGCTTCTATCACAACGCCAACACCTTTTGCTTTAACGCTATTCATTAAAGCATCTGCGATTTGTTCTGTGAGTTGTTCTTGAATTTGAAGTCTTCTTGCAAACATTTCTACTAGACGCGGAATTTTACTAAGACCTACAACTTTTTTATCAGGAATATAAGCTACACTTACTCTACCAAAAAAAGGCAAAAGATGATGTTCGCAAAGGCTATAAAATTCTATATCTTTTACTAAAACCATTTCATTATTTGAGCTTTCAAATAGAGCATCGTTTAAAATATTGTCAATATTTTCATTATAACCCTTGGTTAAAAATTCATAAGCCTTAAAAACTCTTGTTGGAGTTTTTAAAAGACCCTCTCTTTGCGGATTTTCGCCTATTATTTCTAACATAGTTGTAATACAATTTTCAAATTTTTTTTGCAATTTTTTCTCCAAAATAGTTAAAATGATATAATTTATGTTGAAATTTAATTATAATATTATCATAAATATATTGAAATTTTTATGCAAGTAATAAGGAAAAATTTGTTATATTTCAATAATTAACTTTTTATTTTTGAAGGAATAACTATGGAAATTAAAGCAAAGCAATTAGATTCTGTTAATGCAATTGCTAATGTAAAAATCCCTTTAGGAAGCATTAAAAACGAAGTTCAAAATTTAGCTAAAAAAGCTTCTAAAAATATTAAAATGGATGGATTTAGGCCAGGACATGTTCCAGTTAGTGCTGTGCTTAAACGCTATGAAAAAGAATTAATAAAAGATGCTGAACAAAACCTCTTTAAATATGCTATTGATAGTGCTTTAAAAGAATTGCAAAAAGAAAATAAAGATCTTATTGGAGATCCATATTTTGAAAAATTTGATAGAAAAGATGGTGAAATCGAAGCTGAATTAATGCTTTCATTTAAACCTGTTTTAAAACTTGATGGCTATGAAAAATTAATACCAGAATATCAAACTCCAAAAGTAAGTAAAAAAGAGATCGAAGATAAAAAAATAGAACTTTTAAAAAGATTTGCAACCCCAGAAGCGATTAAAACAAAGAGAGCCTTAAAAGAAGGTGATTTTGCTAAATTTGATTTTGAGGGTTTTGTAGATGATAAAGCTTTTGATGGAGGTAAGGCTCAAGATTATGTTTTAGAAATTGGATCTAAGCAATTTATTCCAGGATTTGAAGAGGGTATGATAGGCTTAAAAGCAGGAGAGGAAAAAGATATAAAAGTTACTTTTCCACAAGATTATGGTGCACCTAATTTAGCAGGAAAAGAAGCTGTTTTTAAGGTAAAACTTCACGAAATTCAAGAATTAAATATACCAAAGCTTGATGAGAAAAATCTTAAACTTCTTCTTCCTAATGAAAAAGAACCAACAGAAGAGTTGCTTGATGAAAAATTAAAAGAACAAATTAAAAATGAAAAGCTTTTTAAATTGGTTAATGATGAATTAAAAGCTAAATTTGCTGATGCTTTGATTGAGAAGTTTGAGTTTGATTTGCCAAAGGGTATTGTTGAGCAAGAAATAGATATGCAATTTAGAAGTGCTTTTTCAAAATTCAGTGAAAAAGAAATAGAAGAACTTAAAAATGATAAAGAAAAATATAAAGAAAAAAGAGATAGTTTTAAAGATGAAGCCAAAAAAAGCGTTAAACTTACTTTTATTATCGATGAACTTTCTAAGATTAGAAAAATTGAAGTAAGCGACCAAGAACTTATTCAAGCGATTTATTTTGAAGCCTATCGTTATGGTATGAATCCTAAAGAGCATTTAGAAAATTATAAAAAACAAGGTGCCTTGCCTGCTGTTAAAATGGCCTTAATTGAAGAAAAACTTTTTAGCGATATTTTTATACCAAAAAGCAATAAAAAAGTTAAAAAAGAGGTTGAAAAATAATGAGTCTTTATATACCTTATGTTATTGAAAAAACAAGTAGAGGTGAGAGAAGCTATGATATTTATTCTAGACTTTTAAAAGATAGAATTGTTATGCTTAGCGGAGAGATTAATGATGATTTAGCCTCTTCTATAGTTGCACAACTTCTTTTTTTAGAAGCTGAAGATCCTCAAAAAGATATTTATCTTTATATAAACTCTCCAGGTGGGGTAATAACAAGCGGATTTAGTATTTATGATACTATGAACTATATAAAACCTGATATTTGTACTATTTGTATAGGACAAGCTGCTTCTATGGGAGCATTTTTATTAAGTTGTGGAGCAGAAGGTAAGCGTTTTGCTTTACCAAATTCAAGGATTATGATACATCAGCCTTTAGGGGGCGCTAGAGGGCAAGCAAGTGATATAGAAATTCAAGCAAAAGAAATTTTAAGATTAAAATCTATACTTAATGAGATTTTGGCTAAAAACACCAAACAAAAATTAGCTAAAATTGTTAAAGACACTGAGAGAGATTTTTTTATGAGCTCAAACGAAGCTAAAGAATATGGGCTTATTGATAAAGTTTTAGAAAAGAAAATTTAAGGTGTTATTTTGGTAAGAAAAATTATAACTTATCCCAATAAAAATCTTTTTTTAGAATCTAAACCTGTGGAAAATTTTGATAAAGAATTACACTGTTTGCTTGATGATATGTATGAAACTATGATAGCAAGCAATGGTGTAGGACTTGCAGCTATACAAGTAGATGTTCCTTTAAGGGTTTTTATTGTAAATATTTTAGATGAAAATGAAGAGCAAAAAAAAGAAGATTTAATTGAAGTTATAAATCCAAAAATTACATTTTTAAGCGAAGAAAAAATTATTTGCACAGAAGGTTGTCTTAGTGTTCCTGATTTTTTTGAAAAAGTAGAGCGGTATGAACATATTTTACTTAAATATCAAGATCGTTATGGAGATTATAAAGAGCTTGAAGCTAAAGGTTTTTTAGCTGTAGCAATTCAGCACGAAAATGATCATTTAGATGGACATTTGTTTATAGAAAAACTTTCTTTTTTGAAAAGACAAAAATTTGATAAAGAATTTAAAAAACAAAAAAAATCTAAATGAAATTTTTAAAATGCATAAGCTTTAATGAAGATTTAGATATTATAGATGTTGAATCAACTTTTACAAGAGGAATTCCAAATCTTACTATAGTTGGTTTGGCAAATACAGCAATTAAAGAGAGTGTTGAGCGTATTAAAGCTTCCCTTGTAACTTGTAATTTTGCTTTTCCTTCAAAGAAAATTACAATCAATTTAAGCCCTTCAGGTATACCAAAAAAAGGTTCACATTTTGATTTGGTGATAGCTATTCTTATCTTATTGCAAAATGAAAATTTAGATGATTTTTTTGTTGTTGGAGAACTTGGACTAGATGGAAGTGTTAAAAGTACAAATGAGCTTTTTTCTTTACTCTTATTTTTAAGTGCTAAAATTAAAAAAGCAAGGGTTATTGTTCCTAAAAGCATAGCCTCTAAAGCCTCTATGATCCCAAATTTAGAAATTTATGGCATAGAACATATTAGTGATGCAGTAGAGTTTTTTAAAGAAAAACAATATGAAAAATTTAGATTTAAAGAATTACATCCTTTGTTTAAAAATTCTTTTTCTTTAAATGGAGAAATATATATTCGAAATGAAATTTTTGAGTATGATTTTAAAGATATTAAAGGACAAAAACAAGCCAAAAGAGCCTGTTTAATAGCTGCTTTGGGAATGCATAATATTTTATTTGAGGGAAGTCCAGGGAGTGGAAAAACTATGTGTGCTAAAAGGCTTGTTTATATAATGCCTCCACAAAGCCTTGATGAAATTTTAATACAAAGTGCTTATAAATCCTTGTATTCAAAAGATTGCGATTTAAATCAAACAAGAATTTTTAGAAATCCACATCATACAAGTACTAGGGCAAGTATATTTGGAGGTGGGGCTAATGGAGCTAGGATAGGG
This sequence comes from Campylobacter novaezeelandiae, assembly GCF_018968685.1. Lineage (NCBI taxonomy): Bacteria > Pseudomonadati > Campylobacterota > Epsilonproteobacteria > Campylobacterales > Campylobacteraceae > Campylobacter > Campylobacter novaezeelandiae. The sequence goes on from NZ_CP076657.1 coordinate 699,925, forward strand.
GAAATTGCTTTAGCTAATCGAGGGGTATTATTTTTTGATGAATTTCCGCATTTTAGTAAGCAAATTATCGAAAGCTTAAGAGAGCCTTTAGAGGATTGCAAAATTCATATTTCAAGAGTAAATTCTAAGATGAGTTATGAAACAAAATTTATTTTTGCTGCCGCTTTAAATCCTTGTCCTTGTGGTAATTTATTCTCTAAAAACTTAAGTTGTGTTTGTGGCGATAATGAAATTAAAAGGTATAAAAATAAAATTTCTTGGCCTATTTTAGATAGGATAGATTTGTATGTAGCTATGGATGAAATAGATGTTAATGATAAAGCAGATTTAAGCTCTAAGCAAATGAATGATATGATATTTGATGCTTTTTTATTTCAAAAGAAGAGAGGTCAGAAAGAATTTAATGGAAAGCTACAAGATGAAGATTTGAAGAAATTTTGCATTTTAGATGATGAAGCTAAAGAGATACTTGATAAAGCAACTTTAAGATATAATCTTTCTCAAAGAGGAGTAAATAAAACTTTAAAAGTTGCAAGAAGTTGTGCTGATTTGGCAAAGAGTGAAATAATTCTTAAAAATCATGTTTTAGAAGCTTTAAGTTTTAGAATGAGAGGATAAAAATGGAAAATAAAAGTGTTGCTGTTTTTATTGATGCTGAAAATATTCCAGAAAAGTATGCTGATGATATTTTTAATATAGCTTCAAATTATGGAGAGTTGGTAATTAAAAGAATTTATGCTGATTGGACCAAAGAAAGTGTGCAAAATTGGAAGAAAAAAGTAGGCGATCATTCTATTATAGCTATGCAACAATTTAACTTTAGGGCGCAAAAAAATTCAAGCGATATGTATTTAATAACAGAGATTTTAAGCTTTTTTTACGAGAAAGATATTGATATTTTTATTATTGTTTCTAGTGATAGTGATTATACAAGTTTGATACAAAAATTAAGAGAAAATAAAAAACAAGTTATAGGTATAGGCTTAAAACAATCTATAAAATCTTATGTAAATGCTTTTAATGAATTTTTTTATCTTGATAAGGATAAAAATAAAGATCAAAATACTCTAGATAAAAATGATTTAAAAGTCTTAATCAATATAATAGAACAATTAATAGAAGAGAAAACAAGAGCAGAGTATGCTCAAATAAGAATGAATATGAACCGCAAGTATTCAGACTTTAATCCGCAAAATTATGGTTTTAAAAATTTTAGAGCTTTGATGCAACATTTTCTTCCTAGAATGGAAAAATTTAAAGAAGAAAGAGAAAAAAATATTTATTTTTTGGTTAAAAAAGATAAATGAAAGCTATTTATAACAACTCTCAAATTTTGGATCAAAATGCTATCAATAATGGTTTAAATGAAGATATTTTATTAGAAAATGCTGGAATTTCTTTGGCTAAACTTATAAAAAAAGAACAAAAGAAATTCAATAAAGCTAAAGTTCTTTTTTTATTAGGCGGAGGCAATAATGCTTGTGATGCGCTTGTGGCTATAAGACATTTGAAAAAATGCAAGGCTTTTAAGCTTGAATTTAGGGAAAATGAGAATTTTAAAAAACAAAGTAGAATTTTAGGAAATTATGGTTTTAAGTTCTTAAAAAAAGAACCAAATTTCAATAAATTTGATATTATAGTTGATGCTGTTTTCGGGAGTGGATTTAAAGGAAAATTAAATACAAAAACTATTGAAATTTTTCAAAAAGTCAATTCAAGCAAAGCTTTAAAAATTGCTTGCGATATCCCAAGTGGTTTGGGTATGGAATTTTGTTTTAAGGCAGATATTACGCTTTGTATGGGTGCTTTAAAAGAGATATTACTAGAAGATTTTGCTAAAGAATTTATTGGAAAAATTAAAATTGCTAATTTAGGTATTTCAAATAAAAAATTTATTAAAGACCCGCAAGGTTTTTTACTTAAAGAAAAAGATTTAAATATCATAAAAAGAAAAGTAAATTCTAATAAGGCAAATTTTGGACATATTTATATCGCAGGTAATGAAAGTGCTGGAACATTAGCTGCACTTGGAGCTTTAAATTTTGGAGCAGGTCTTGTTTCTTTAGTAGCTAAAAAAACTTTTTCTCCGCTTATAATGCTAAAAGATAAAATAGAACCTAAAGCTAATGTTGCAGCCTTAGGTATGGGTCTTAATAATCTAGATATTTTAAAAGATAATATTTTAGATAATATTCCTTTAGTTTTAGATGCAAATTGTTTTTTGAGTGAAAATATATTAAATTTTTTGCAAAGAAAAGATGTGATATTAACACCACATCCTAAAGAATTTTCAAGACTTTTAAAATTTTGCTTTAAAGAAGACATCAGCACAAGTGTAATTCAAAAAAATCGTTTTTTTTATGCTAGAAAATTTACTAATACTTTTGAATGTGTTTTACTTTTAAAAGGAGCCAATCCTATTATAATGCAAAAAGATCAGCTTTTTGTTGTAAATTTAGGAAATGCAAATTTAGCAAAAGGCGGTAGTGGTGATGTTTTAAGCGGTATGATAGCGGCACTTTTAGGTGCTAATTTTTCTCCATTGGATGCAGCAAAAAATGCTTGTTTAGCTCATGCACTTGTAGCTAAGAAATATAAATTTAATCAAAATAGCTTTGATGCTTTAAAACTTATCAAAGGTTTAAAATGCATATAAGACTTGCTATTCTTTTTAGTGGAAATGGGAGCAATTTAGAAAATATTTTAAAAAAACTTCACAAAAAAAAGGTAAAAGGCATATATTTTGAAGTTGTACTTTGTATTTGCAATAATAAAAATGCATTTGGCATACAAAGAGTAGAAAAATATAATCTTAAGAGTATAATTATTGATCACAATGATTATACTAAACGTGAAGAGTTTGATGAAGTTTTAGTGAATGAAATACAAAAAAGTAAGATAGATTTGACTATATTAGCTGGATTTATGAGAATTTTAAGTCCTGTTTTTACTCAAAATATCAAAGCTATCAATCTTCATCCTTCTTTGCTTCCTCTTTTTAAAGGAGCAAATGCTATCAAACAAAGCTATGAAAGCGATATGAAAGTAGCTGGAGTAAGTGTTCATTGGGTTGATGAAAGCTTAGATGGAGGAGAGATTATTGCACAAAAGGCATTTGAAAAGAAAAATTTGAGTTTTAAAGAGTTTGAAGATAAAATTCATATTCTTGAACATCAAATTCTAATTCAGGCTATTATAGAAACAAGTGAAAAAATATTAAAGGAAAATAATGTTTGATTGGATTTTTAGTATTGATGCTTGGGTAACTCTTGTTACATTAAGTGCGTTAGAAATTGTTTTAGGAATTGATAATGTTATTTTTTTAACAATTTTAGTCAATAAGCTTCCTAAAGAATATAGAAATAAGGGAAGAATCTTTGGATTAGCTTTTGCAATGATTACAAGAATATTATTGCTTTTATCTCTTTTTTGGATAATGAAACTTACAAATCCTTTATTTAGTATTTTTAATCAAGAAATTTCTTGGAGAGATTTGATTTTATTTTTTGGAGGGTTATTTTTAGTTATTAAATCTTTTCAAGAAATCAAAGAACAAATTTTTTGTACTCACAAAGAAGATGATAAAAAGACGCAAAAAGTTACAGCGGGAAAATTTTGGATTATAGTTGCTGAAATAGCCATTATGGATATTATTTTTTCTCTTGATAGTATTATAACTGCTGTTGGGATAGCTCAAGATATCAGCATTATGATTTTAGCTGTAATTATAGCTGTTTTAGTAATGCTTTTTGCATCAAAACCTATTGCAGATTTTGTAGAAAAATATCCAAGTATTAAAATTTTAGCTTTAGCTTTTTTAGTGATGATAGGGGTTGTTTTAATAGCTCAAAGTTTTGATATTTATATTAATAAAGCTTATATTTATGTTGCCATGGTTTTTTCTTTGATTGTGCAAATTTTAGTTATTTTAAATGAAAAAAATAGGTAAAAAACTATTTTAAATTTTTATAAATAAAAATGATTTTTTATTTAAATGAAAAAAATAATAAATTAAAATTTATAATAAATAATAATCATTAAAAGACTAAATATTTTTTGATGAATATTTAGTTTTGTAAAATTATATTTTAAAGATTATAATTATAATTTTACAAATTGTAACATTATAATTATAAGGCTTTTAAGCATATGAAATTTAAAAATATTTTTTTAAAAAAAATAGTTATAATTTTTTAAAAAGAATTAAAAATTATGATAAAATTCCGATATGTCTATAAGTCCAAATAAAGGAGAAAAAATGATTTCAGATGTGAGTAATGTTTCTTTAATGACAACGATTAATACATCGCTTTTAAAAAAAACAATGGATTCTAATGAAGCTTTAATGGCTGAACTTATTGATGGTTTAGAAATGGCAAATCCTCAAAGTTCTGTCCCTTCAAGTAGTTCTAAACCAGTTTTAAATTCCAATCTTGATATTTATGCTTGATTGCTATTTTGGGAAATAAAATGCAGGCTATAAAAAGATTTATTTTAAGTGAAACATTTCCTGGAGTTTTATTGATATTTTTCACTTTTTTTGCATTATTTTGCAAAAATATTTCTTTTATAGACTTGTATGATAAATTTTTGTCTATACAATTTAGCATAGGTTTTAATGAGTTTAAGCTTTCAAAGCCTATAGTATTATGGATTAATGATGGTTTGATTGCTATTTTTTTCTTATGTATTGGACTTGAATTAAAATATGAAATTTTAAGAGGACAGCTTAAAAATATCAAATCTGTTTCTTTGCCTATATTTGGTGCATTTGGCGGAATGATAGTCCCAGCTTTAATTTTTACAATAATCAATTATTCTCATGAATATGCAATGAAAGGTTGGGCTATACCAACTGCTACTGATATTGCTTTTGCGGTAGGAATTTTAATGCTTTTGGGTAATAAAATTCCTTCTAGTTTAAAACTTTTTTTGCTTTCGTTGGCTATTTTTGATGATTTAGGAGCAATAATTATCATTGCTTTATTTTATACTGATCAAATTTCTTTGTTTGCGCTTATTATTTGTTTAATATGTATTATTGCTCTGTTTTTTTTAAACTATTTCCATGTTACACATCTTCCTTTTTATGTTTTAATTGGAGTTATTCTTTGGATAGCTATGTTAAAAAGTGGAGTCCATGCTACTTTAGCAGGAGTTATTATAGCTTTATTTATTCCTTTAGATACAAAAGATAAAAAACCTTATTTGCATAAAGTTTATGAAAGTTTAAATTGTTGGGTAATTTATTTTATTTTGCCATTATTTGCTTTTGTTAATGCAGGAGTAGATCTAAGAAGTATGCATTTATCTTCTATTTTTTCATCTGTAAGCCTTGGTATTATTTTAGGACTTTTTTTAGGTAAGCAAGTTGGGGTATTTTTGTTTTCTTATTTGGCTATAAAATTTAAAGTCGCAACAATGCCAGATAATGTAAGCTATAAACAGTTTTATGGTATTTGTATTTTAACAGGTATTGGTTTTACAATGAGTTTATTTATAGATGGACTAGCTTATAAAAATAGTGATATTTTTGAGCATAGTGATCGTTTGGCCATATTGATTGCAAGTTTTTTAAGTGCTATATATGGTTATATTTATTTAAAAATGGTAAGTAAATAATGAATGAAACTTTGGATAAGATAAAAAAAATAGTATCTAGTGAAGTTTTTGGTGGATTTTTACTAATAATTTGTACTATTCTTGCTTTATGTGTCCAAAATAGTTTTTTAAGCGAACACTATAGAGAATTTCTTAATGTAAATGTTGGTTTTAATGTAGGAAATTTTGCTCTAGATAAACCATTGTTGCTTTGGATAAATGATGGGTTGATATCCATATTCTTTTTTTCAATAGGACTTGAACTTAAAAAAGAATTTATCCAGGGAGATTTTAAAAATCCTAAAAATATTGTTCTGCCATTTTTTGCTGCTTTGGGTGGTATTATAGTTCCTGCAGCTATCTTTGTTCTTATCAATATAACAGATCCTTATACTCTTAAGGGTTGGGCTATACCAACTGCTACTGACACTGCTTTTGCTTTGGCTATTTTAATGATGGTTGGTAAAAAAATTCCACCATCTTTAAAGGTGTTTTTATTATCTTTGGCTATTTTTGATGATGTTGGAGCCATTTTAATTATAGCTATTTTTTATACAACTGAACTTTCTGTTGTTGCTTTTGTTATAGCTGCTATTGCTATTTTTGTTATGTTTATTTTAAATTTATTAGGAAATACGAGAAAATCTTTTTATTTTATATGTTCAGTTATTCTTTGGTTAAGCGTTTTAAAAAGTGGAGTTCATGCTACTTTAGCTGGAATCATTACGGCTTTTTTTATTCCAATGCAAACAAAAGAAGGGCAACCTTTTTTAAAAGAAATTGATGAAAGTTTAAGATTTTGGTTAATTTTTATTATATTACCTTTATTTGCATTTGCTAATGCTGGAGTAAATTTATCAAATATTACTATGGGGTCTATTTTTTCTGGAGTGAGTATAGGTATATTCTTGGGACTTTTTTTAGGAAAGCAAGTTGGTGTGTTTTTGTTTTCTTATTTGGCTATAAAATTTAAGTTAGCTACTTTGCCTCATGAGGCTAATTTGAAACAACTTTATGGAGTTTGTATTTTAACAGGTATTGGTTTTACAATGAGTTTATTTATCGATGGATTAGCCTATGAAGTAAGTGATATTTTTCATTACGCTGATAATTTATCTATATTAATTGCTTCTTTTTGTTCTGGAATTTTTGGTTTTATATATTTAAAATTTTTTGCTAATTCTAAAAAAGAAATTTAATGGGTAAAACTTTATTTTTAAGCTTTCTTTTTGGGATATTGTTTTTTATTTCTGGATGTAGCATTCATCAAACTAGTGGTAGTAATTTAGGATTTGTAAATTATAATACCATTGAGACTAAACTTCAAAGAGTCTCTAAAGAGTGGAAAAAAACTCCTTATAAACTTGGTGGAACAACAAAAAAAGGTGCTGATTGTTCGGGTTTTACTCAAAGTGTTTTGCTTGAATTTAAAGCTCATATACCAAGAACTACAAAAATGCAACTTCAATCAGGAAAAAGTGTTCTTAGAAAGAATCTTAGGGCTGGAGATCTAGTTTTTTTTAAAACAGGTAGAGGACCAAATGGAATGCATGTGGGAATTTATTTGAGCAAAGATAAATTTATTCACTTATCAACCAAAGGTGGAGCTAAGGAAGCTTCTTTGAATAATGCATATTGGAAAAAACGCTATATTGGTGCTAGACGATACAATTTAAAGGTTTTTTAGTTTTGAAAATTGGAGTTTTTGATAGTGGTATAGGGGGTCTTAGTGTTTTAAAATCTTTGTATAATTCAAAATTATTTGAAAAAATAATTTATTATGGAGATACAGCACGTGTTCCTTACGGAACAAAAGATAAAGATACTATTATTAAATTTTGTCTTGAGGCACTTGAATTTTTTAAACAGCATAAAGTTGATTTTCTAGTCATTGCTTGCAATACAGCAAGTGCTTATGCTCTAGATGCTTTACGTCAAAATTGTTCTTTTCCTGTTTTTGGAGTAATTGAAGCCGGCATTAATGAAACTAAAAAACAGATTAAAGATAAAAATAAAAAAATTTTAGTTATTGCAACGAAAGCAACAATTGATTCAAAAGAATATCAAAAACGTTTAACATTGGAAGGTTTTACTCAAATTCAAGCTTTAGCAACAGGACTTTTTGTGCCTTTAGTAGAAGAAGGAATTTTTGAAAGAGAGGTTTTAAATAGCGTATTTAATTATTATTTTAAAGATATTCAAAATCCCGATGCTCTTATTTTAGCCTGTACCCATTTTCCTTTTCTTTCAAATCCTTTAGAAAATTATTTTGAAAATAATATAAAATTAATACATTCTGGCGACTCTATGGTAGAGTTTTTAAAAAATCATTATACCTTGAAAATTTATAAAGAATCTAAAGTTGAATTTTATGCTTCTAGTAATGTCGATTATTTAAAATTTATTGCTAAAAAATGGCTTAATTTTTAAAAAAAGGAATAAGATGATAGAGATTAAAAAACCTGTAGAAATAGAGAAATTAAGAAAAGCAAATCAAATAGTAGCTAAAACATTAGATTTTCTAGAAGAACAAATTAAACCAGGTATGAGCTTAAAAGAGATTGATAAAATAGCTGAGGATTTTATACTTTTAAATGGAGCCAAACCTTCATTTAAGGGACTTTATGGTTTTCCCGGTGCAATTTGCACTTCTTTGAATCAAGTTTGTATTCATGGTATTCCTGATGAAAAAATTCTTAAAGAAGGGGATATTTTAGGTATTGATGTTGGAACTTTTTTAGATGGATATTATGGAGATGCTGCTAGAACTATCCCTATAGGTAAAATTTCTTTAAAAGATGAAGAATTAATTTCTTGCGCCAAAGATGCTTTATATTATGCTATTGATATAATTTATCAGGGAATGCGTTTTAAGGAGCTTTCTGCAGCTTTAGGGGAATTTATAACAAAAAGAGGTTTTGTTCCATTAAGAGGATATTGTGGGCATGGAATTGGAAAAAAGCCACATAGCGAACCTGAAATATTGAATTATCTTGAAAATGGAGCTAATGCCAAAAGTGGTCCTAAAATTAAAAATGGTATGGTTTTTTGTATTGAACCTATGATTTGTCAAAAAGCAGGAGAGCCAAAACATTTTAATGGGAAATGGGATGCTGGAAGCATAGATGAACTTAATACTGCGCATTATGAACACTGCATTGCTGTAATTAATAACAAAGCTGAGATTTTATCTTTAAATATTTAATAAATATATATTAAATAATTTTAAACAAAATATATAAATTTTATATATTTTGTTTCAAAAAGTTACATTTTTTAATAAAATGATACAAAAAAACATTTTATATTTATTAATAATTTGATAGAATAAAATGATATTTAACAAAAAAGGAAATTAAGTATGAATTCTTGTAAATTAACAGGACATGATCTAAGATGGATTCTTTCTTTATTTGGAACTGCTATTGGTGCAGGAGTTTTATTTTTGCCTATTAATGCGGGTTTAGGTGGGTTATTCCCTTTGCTTGTTATACTTGTTTTGGCATATCCTATGACTTATCTTGCTCATAGAAATCTTTCTCGTTTTGTGCTATCAAGCTCAAATCCTAGAGATGATATTACATTTGTTGCGGAAACATATTTTGGAAAAGGCGGAGGTTTTTTAATCACTCTTTTATATTTTTTTGCAATTTTACCTATATTATTGGTATATAGTGCAAATTTAACAACTACATTAATTGAATTTTTAATCAATCAAATTGGAATGGAAGCAGAATATATCAATGGTTTAAGATTAGTAATTTCATTTTTTATTGTAGCTGGTCTAATGCTTGTTTCGATACTTGGTGAAGGAATTGTAACTAAAGCTATGAGTCTTTTGGTTTTCCCTTTTATTCTTATGCTTGTTGTAATTTCTTTATTTTTAATTCCTCATTGGAATGGCGCTATCTTTCAAAATATTAGTTTTAGTTCTTTAGGTGAAGCAAATTTTTGGGTTACTTTATGGTTAGTAGTTCCTGTAATGGTTTTTAGCTTTAACCATTCTCCTATTATTTCTTCTTTAGCTTGTTTTTGTAAAAAAGAATATGGAGATCAAGCAGAAGCTAAAGCTTCTAAAATTATTTCACGCTCTGTTATGTTAATGGTTGTAGTGGTAATGTTTTTTGTATTTTCTTGTGCTTTATGTTTGACTCCTGAGGATTTTACTCAAGCTAAGACACAAAACGTTAATATTTTAACTTACATAGCTAACCGTTTTCCTGAAGCAGTATTTTTAGCGTATATTGCGCCGATTATAGCACTTGTTGCGATGAGTAAAAGTTTTCTAGGCCATTATCTTGGATCCCAAGAGGGTTTAAATGGGGTATTATATAAAATTTCAGATGGTAAGATTCAAGGAAAAATTGCTAATACAATTACAGGTATTTTTACTTTTCTTATTGCTTGGTTTGTAGCTTATAAAAATCCTAGTGCTATTGGAATTATAGAGTCTATTGGAGGACCTGTTTTAGCGATATTACTTTTCTTAATGCCAGTTTATTGTATTTATCGTTTTGATTTATTGAAAAAATTTAGAAGTAAAGGTTTAGATATTTTTATTGTTATTATCGGTCTTATTGCAATTTCAGCTGCAATTCATGGACTCTTATCTTAGGTGGTAAAACACATGAGTAATTTAGATATTTTTAAAATTGGTGTAGGTCCATCATCATCTCACACTCTAGGACCTATGTTGGCAGGAAATTTATTTTGTAAAAAAATTGAACATAAATTAGAAAATATTCAAAAACTTAAAATTACTCTTTATGGTTCTTTATCTTTAACTGGTAAAGGACATTTAAGTGATAAAGCTGTAATCTGGGGATTGAATGCCTTAGAGGCAAAAAGTATAAATTCTCAAATTCAAAATCAAGTTAATAAAGATGCTCTAGAGAATAATAAAATCAATCTTTGCGGAAAAAAAGAAATTGAATTTTTTTATGATAAAGATTTAATTTTTTCAAAAGAATTTTTACCTTTACATGAAAATGGAATGAAAATACAAGCTTTTGATGGAGAAAATAAACTTGTAGATGAAGAAATTTATTATTCTGTCGGAGGTGGTTTTGTTTTAACCGAAGAACAGCTAGAAAAAAGAAATTCTGGGATACAAGCACAAAAACAGAAATTTGATTTAGAAATTAATAATGCTCAAGAAGCACTAGAGCTTTGCGAAAAAAATAATTGGAATTTGTATGAACTTTCTTACAATTATGAATTACAATTTCATACAAAAGAAGAAATAAGAACATATTGTTTAGAAATTTGGGAAGTGATGCAAGAAGCATATTATAATGGTACGCATCCGACAGAAGAATATTTACCAGGAAAACTTCACTTAAGAAGGAGAGCTAAAGGTTTAAAAGAAAGAGTAAAAATGACTACTGATCCTATCGGTATCATTGATTTTATTTCTTTATATGCCATTTCTATTGCAGAAGAAAATGCTAGTGGAGCAAAAGTTGTAACAGCTCCTACTAATGGAGCATGTGCTGTTGTTCCAGCTGTTATGCTTTATCTTAAAAACCATACTATAGGTTTTAATGATGAAAAAGCTATAGAATTTTTACTTGCCGCTATGTTGATTGGATCTTTTTATAAGAAAAATGCAAGTATCAGTGGTGCTGAAGCTGGCTGTCAAGCAGAAATAGGAAGTGCTAGCTCTATGGCTGCTGGAGCTATGGCAACAGTTTTAGGAGCCAATGCTTTTAAAGCTTGCAATGCTGCAGAAGTTGCAATGGAGCATCATTTAGGACTTACTTGTGATCCTGTTGCTGGACTTGTTCAAATTCCTTGTATAGAAAGAAATGCATTTGGAGCGATTAAGGCAATTTCAGCTGCAAGAATGTCTATGACTAGAAAAAGCACCCCTATGGTTACTCTTGATGAAGTTATTAAGACCATGTATGAAACAGGGAAAGATATGGATTATAGATATAAAGAAACATCATTAGGTGGACTTGCTACTAATCTTTCATAAAAATAAGCTTAGCATTTTTTGCTAAGCTTATTTTACCTTTCTTACGATTTTATCACCTTTATAGTATGCATAAATTTTATATGACCCATCTTTAAGCATTAGAATAACAGGATATTCTTCTTCATAGCCTTGCTCCATTCCTGGACTTCCTTGCGGCATACCAGGGGCAGAAATTCCTATAACGTCTTTTGGTTTATGAGATAAAAGCCAAGATATAGCATCTTCTGGAACATGTCCTTCAATAGCATAACCATCAATAATACCTGTATGACAACTTTGATAGTATGGATTGATTTTATATTTTTCTTTAATATTTAGAAAATCATTTGTTTTGTGAATATTTACTTTATAGCCTTTTTTTTGCATGTAAGATGCCCAAAGATCACAACAACCACAAGTTGGACTTTCGTAAACTTCGATAGTTTTAGCATTAGCTAAAAGACTTAATGGGGCAATTAGGCAAAGTTTTAGTATTGCTTTTTTCATTATTACTCCTTTAATATTGAAATAAAATGATATGTTATTTATGTAAATTTAAATTAAATAAGGGTATAAATAATGATATTTTTTTGGAATTATTTTATTTTGTAAATTTTTAGGAAAAAAAGATGCTGCATATTTATATCAAGCAAAATACCTTGGTTAAAAGAATTGATTTTGAATTTAGCAAGGATGAATTACCAAGTAATATTTTATGGATTGATCTTATTTATCCAAGTATTGACGAAGTGCAATATATTTCATCAAAATTTAATATTGAGTTTCCAAGCAAAGAGGAAAGAGAAGAAATTGAGCTTAGTGCAAAGTATTGGGAAGATAGTGCTACAATTACAATAAATGCACATTTTTTAATAAAAGAATTAAATAACAATAAAAGAAAAGATATAAATTTTAATACAGAGATTGTTACTTTTATAACTAGAAGTAATATTTTATTTACTATAAGATATAGTGAATTTAGCACTTTTACAGAAATACAAGCAAGGATATTAGCAAGTCCTAAAAATTTTGAAGATGGTTTTGATATTATTGATAAAATTTTTGAAGTAAGGGTTGAAAAAGATGCTGATTTACTAGAATGGATTGATAAAGAAGCAAGAAAATTAAGAATTAGTGTATTGGAGAAAAAGGATGAGTATAGTTATGATAAAATGTTAAAGGATATTTCTAATCTACAAGAGTTAAATATGGAAGTAAGAGATTCTTTATTTGATAAAAGGCGAACCATGACTTCGCTTTTAAAGAGCGATAAAATAGATAAGGATATTAAACAGAATTTAGTAATAGTTTTGAAAGACTTGAATTCTTTAGTTGAATTTAGCGTTTCTCAATTAAATATCTTAGATAATATTCAGACTATTTTAGCAAGCCAAATCAATATAGAGCAAAATAAAATTATTAAACTTTTTACAGTTGCTACGGTAGCTATGATGCCACCAACTTTAATAGGAACTATTTATGGTATGAATTTCAAAAATATGCCAGAACTTGATTTAGAATATGCTTATCCCATGGTTTTATTTATTATGATTATTTCTATTATTTTGCCTGTGGTATTTTTTAAGAAAAAAGGTTGGTTATAGGAGAAAAAATGCAAAAAATTAACATAGGAATTTTAACTTTAAGTGATCGTGCAAGTAGTGGAATCTATGAAGATAAAGCAACTATGCAAATTGAAAAAGTTTTAAGTTCGTATATAAAAAATGAGATTATTTTTCATAAGGAATTGATTCCTGATGATTATGATTTAATTATAAAAAAATTACTTTTTTTAAGCGATGAAAAAGAATGTGATTTTATTGTTACAAGTGGTGGAACAGGGCCTGCTATAAGAGATGTAACTCCTGAAGCTACAGAAGCAGTATGCGATAAGATGATGCCAGGTTTTGGAGAGCTTATGAGAATGCAGAGTTTAAAATATGTTCCAACGGCTATACTTTCAAGACAAACTGCAGGAATTAGAAATAAAACTTTTATACTTAATTTACCAGGTAACCCAAAGGCAATTTTAGAATGTTTAGAGCCTGTTTTTCCAGCTATTCCTTATTGTATAGATTTAATAGGAGGAGCTTATATTGAAGCAAATGAAGAAGTTATTAAGATTTTTAGACCAAAGAAATGAAAAAATTAAAGTAGTATTATTTTAACTTTTTCATTTTGTTTAATACACTCTTGATCTTCATGACTTATAAATAAAAAATTGTTTTTTATAAGTGGTGTAATCATTCCTGATCCGAAATTTTGATCTATAGGATAGAATAAATTTTTTTCTAAATTTCCTAATATTAGATTATTTCTACCAGATTTAAGTTTTAAATCTTTTCCCATTTTAGCTTCGATGCTTAAATGACTTTGAAAATTGGAACAAAAAAGATGTATTATTTTTAAAGCAAAAATAAAGCAAGACAGATAAGCTGCCATAGGATTTCCAGGAAGGATTAAAATATAATTTTTATTTTTGCAATAAAGCTTACTAGGTTTAGCAGGTCTTGCTTTTATCCCTTCAAAAATGGGATTAAAATTTAACTCTTTTAAAGCTTTTTCCATAAAATCAGCTTCCCCGATACTTGCTCCACCGCTTGTTAACAAAAGATCAAAATCATTAAATTCTAAAGCTTCTTTTGTATCTAAAAAATTATCCTTAATAATTCCAAGGTAAGAAATTTCAGAACTAGGGGATGAAAGAAGTGAAAAAACACCAAGAGCATTTGCATTATAAATTGCATCTTTATCACATTCTTGCCAAGGTTCCTTAAGTTCATTTCCGCTTGAAAAAATTCCTATTTTAATTTTTCTAAAAACTTTGATTTTATAAATTCCTTGAGAAGCGAGTAGGGTAATTTTAGCACTATTTAGTTTTTCCCCTTTTTTTAAAATAATCTCACCTTCTTTAAGCTCTTCTGCCTTAAAACGATAAGCGTTATATTTTTTAATATCTTTGTTTATGATAAGTTTGTTATTTTCAACAAGAGCATCTTCTAACATAATGATAGTATCAGCATTATTAGGAATTTTAGCTCCTGTCATAATCTTATAACATTCATTTTCTTCTATCAATTTATCATTTTTATCACCTGCTAAAATCGTGCCTTTTATATCTAGTGCATTAAACCTATCTTCAAATCTAAAAGCATATCCATCAAGTGCTGCATTATCAAAAGAGGGAAGATTTTTTTTTGATTTAATATCTTCAAATAAAAAACGATCTTTAGCATTTTCTAAAGATACTATTTCAAATTCATTTATGCTTTTAATATTTTTTTCTAAAATTTCTAAAGTTTGAAAAATATTTTTCATTCTTCTAGCCTTGTAATTTTTGCACCCAGTGATTTAAATTTTTCTTCTAGGTTCTCATAACCTCTATCAAGATGATAAATTCTATGCACTCTGCTTGTTCCTTTTGCTGCAAGTGCTGCTAAGATCAATGCAGACGATGCTCTTAAATCAGTTGCCATTACATCAGCAGCATTAAGTTCTTTTCCTCCAACAACAGTAGCAATATGACCATTTAGCTTTATATCAGCCCCCATTCTTAAAAGTTCGCTAACATGCATAAATCGATTTTCAAATAATCTCTCATCAATAATACTTGTTCCATTAGCTTTTAAAGCTAAAGTCATAAACTGTGCTTGCATATCTGTTGGAAAACCTGGATATTCGCTTGTTAGAATTTCAATAGGATAAATTTGTTTTGCTGGAAGTAGGGTTATAACATCTTTTTCAATTAAAGTTTTAAAACCCATTTGATTAAGTTTTGATAATACAGAACTTAGATGCGATGGATTGCTTTTGGAAATTGAAATTTGAGAATTTACAATAGCTCCAGCGCAAAGATAAGTTCCAGCTTCTATTCTGTCTGGAATCACTTGTATATCTTTAAATTCTAAAAGTTCTCTATCTGTGCCTATAATTTCTATCTCATCAGTTCCTATACCATTAATCTCTAATCCACTATCTTTTAAAACTTCACAAAGCTGTATAACTTCTGGTTCTTTGGCAACATTAATGAGTCTTGTTTTGCCTTTAGCAAGCGCTGCTGCCATGATGATATTTTCACTTCCTGTAACGGTAATTTTATCAAAAATAATTTCACTTCCTTTAAGATTACCACTTGCTACAACATAACCTTGTTTTATTTGTATATTTGCTCCCATTTTTTCAAGTGCTAAAAGATGCAAATCTATAGGTCTTTGTCCTATAGCACATCCTCCCGGCAAAGAAACTTCGCAATTTCCAAATCTAGCAAGCAATGGCCCTAAGGCAAGAATCGAAGCTCTCATCTTTCTTACAATATCATATTTTGCTATAGTTTTTTTAAGGGTTTTGGTATTGATAATGGCGTTATTATTTTTAAATTCGCAATAAGCACCTAAATTTTGAAGAAGGTTAAATAAAGTTTTAATATCAGCAACATTAGGAACATTAGATATTTTAACTTCATTTTTTGCTAAAATACTTGAGACAATTAAAGGTAAAGCAGCATTTTTAGCTCCACTAATTTCTATATTACCTGATAAATAATTAACACCTTCAATTTCTAAATAAGTCATTATCTTCCTTGGAATAAAAATTTATTAAAGTTTTTAAAATAACACCATCTACTTTAAGTTTAAATACCTGATCAAGATTTTTAAAATTATCAACCAATAATAAAATTTTGGAGTCAAAAAGATAAAATTCAGCTGCTTTAGCTCCAAATTTGGCTAATTTTTTCATCTTTGCAAATAATGTATTTTGCCCCAAGTGTATTTGAAAGAAAAAAATCATCTTTTTTTTGAGCAAGAATTGCAAATTCATAATTATTTTTCTTAGCCTTTTCGATTAAATTTTCGTTATAAAAAAAATAATTTATAGCATTATTTTGAAAATATGTTTCTTTCACATGAAAAAAAAATTTAGTTTTTATAAGTTTATGACCAAAAAATAACACTTTTATACCTTAGATATTAATTTATAATAAAATAATTATATTATATTTTCATAAGCAAACCTATAAATTTTTATATTCAAATAAAAAATTTTCAAATTTATCCAAAGCCCTGTTAAAATGATAATCTTTTCTTTTTACTACATAAAATTTTCTTTTTAAATCAATATTTTTTATTTTTATTGGATAAAGTATATTATTTTGCAACTCTCTTTCAATAGCTTTTTTAGAAAAAAATGAAATAGCGTCTTCTTTTAGGATAAGCTCTTTAATGGCATTTGTTCTATCAAGTTCTAGAAAAATTGGAAAATTTTTAGATATATGCCCAATTTTTTTCAAAAAGGCATCTCTTAAACCAGAACCTTTTTCTCTAAAAATCCATTTTTTATTTAATAACTCATCAATGTAAAATTCTTTATTACTTAATTTTTTATCAGCACTTACAATAATTAATTCATCTTCATACCATTCTTTTTTTACAAAAGATTCATGATCTATGTAACTTTGTGTTATAGTTGTTTCTATAATAGCCATTTCTATTAAACCATTTTTTAAAAGATGAAGGCTCTTTTGTGTATTTTGGGTTTGATGATGTAAATTAACTTTAGGAAAGCTATCTTTAAATTTAAACAATATTTCATTAATAAAATATTCTGATATGCTTTGAGTTGATGCGATATTAATTTCACCCAATAAAGTTGTATCATCATTAACTATTTCTAAACTTTTATAATAGTCCTCAATGAGTTTTAACCATATTTTTCCTATAAGTAAGGCTTTAGATGTGGGAAGTAATTTTTTTCCTAAGCGTTCAAAAAGCGTTGTTGATAAAGTTTCTTCTAAATTTTTAACAATAATAGAAACATTAGGCTGAGAAGTAGAAAAATTACTAGCAGTCAAAGTGGGACTTTGTGTATTCAAAAGATCTAAAAAAATTTCCATGTCTTTAATTTTCATTGAGAACTCCATTAAATATTTATAAAAATTTTAAAGATTAAATAAAATTATTATGAATATTAAAATAATATATTTTTACAATTATTACAAAAAAAATATAATAGTCAAAAATTTAATTAAGGAATATATTGATGAAAGTTAATATTTTAACAAAAAGTTTGATAATAATAAGATCAAATTTTAAAGGTCTATTTTTTGTTTCTTGTATAGTTGGTTGTTCAATGTATCTTTCTAATTTACAGAGCATTAAAGATTCTACACATCTTGCTGCTACTGCTTTTGCTATTATTATTGGGGTTTTGCTTTCTCCTTGGTTTTTTAAATATCAACACACTTTTCAAGCAGGTGTGCATTTTAGTGCCAAAAAATTATTAAGACTTGGTATTGTTTTATATGGCTTTAATATAACTTTAACAGAACTTTTAAGCGTAGGTTTATGGGGATTTTTACTTTCTCTTTTGGTTATTATAATTATTTTTTTACTTTCTGTTTTAATAGGGATAAAAATTTTTAAACTTGATAAAGAAACTTCTATGCTTGTGGGTGCTGGAAGTTCAATTTGTGGTGCGGCTGCTGTTTTAGCTCTTGAGTCTTCTTTAAAATCTGATCCTTTTAAAGGAATTTTAGCTGTTGGAACAGTTGTAATTTTTGGTCTTATATTTATGTTTTTATATCCTATAATGTTTTCATTTGATTTGATTCCTTATTTTGATCAAAATGCTATGGGTGTTTATATGGGGGCTACTTTGCACGAAGTTGCCAATGTTGTTGGTGCTGCTGAAATGGCAAAGGATATGTCAAATTTTAATCAAAGTGCAGCAAATTTAGCTATTATTATTAAAATGATGAGAGTTATTTTACTTGTTCCATTTTTGCTGATTGTAACATATTTTTTTACAAAAACTAGACATGAAAATTCTAAGAAAACTTCAAAAACAATTACTATTCCTTATTTTGCTTTTGCTTTTTTAATTATGATTGCTGTAAATACTTTTTTATCAAAACAAGAGTATTTTTTAGGAATTGATACAAATTTTATTATTAATACTGGAAAGTTATTATGTACTCTTTGTATTGTTTATGCTATGGCTGCTTTAGGACTTCAAATAGATTTTAAAAAATTTTTAAAAAGTGGTTTTAAGGTATTTGCCTTAGCATTAATTTTAGCTTTTTCTTTGATTGTAATAGGATATTTTTTAACTTTAGCTTTTAAAGGAATTTTGTGGTGAAATTCCTTTAAAAAGGCAGTATTTTCTAAAATCTCTTTCTATAATTTCATATTCTTTTAGATTTTTACATTCTTCATATGCTTTACTTCCTTTATAAAGTAAAAAAAGAGTGTGTTTATTATAGAAATTTTTACAAAGTTCTAACAAAGAAGAAATATCGCAAAGAGCCCTTGAGGTTATAATATCTGCTATTAATTGTGATTTATAATCTTGTATTTTTTCTTTTATGATAAAAACATTATCTAATTTGCATTCTATTTTAACATTTCTTAAAAAAGCAGCTTTTTTGGCATTTGGTTCAAAAAGATAAAATTGAGATTTTAAAATTAAAGCTAAAAAAATGGCAGGAAATCCAGCTCCACTTCCAATATCTATAATATTTTTAGCAAAATTTAAGTCTTTAAAATCTAGTATTTTAAGACTATCGATAATATTTTCATCAATAGTCTTAAATTGGGTTAAATTGTGAATACGATTGTATCTGTTTAGGAGATCTTTATAAATTTGAATTCTGTTTTCAAAGTTTTTGATATCACATTCTTTTAAAAAATCTAAATTTTTTAAATATAAATTCATTTATTTAAGATGACCCATTTGAGTTTGTTTAATATGAATATATTCTTCATTAAAACGATTGGTTTCTATCAGTATAGGAACTCTTGCGACTATACTGTCTTTAATGCATTCAAGTTTTTGTGGATTGTTGGTTATTAGATTTACTTTTGAAATTTTATAAAAATTTAAAATAAATTTGACAATGTCATAGGTTCTTTCATCTGCTTTAAAGCCTAATTGATGATTAGCTTCTATAGTGTTAAACCCTTTATCTTGTAAAGCATAAGCATTTACTTTATTAAAAAGTCCAATACCTCTTCCTTCTTGTCTTAGATACATAACCATTCCACCTGATTCTTGTATATATTTAAGTGAGAATTCAAGCTGTTCTCCACAATCACATTTTAAACTTCCTAAAGCATCTCCTGTTAAGCATTCTGAGTGAATTCTTAAATTTAAAATATCTTTAGGAGTATCTTTAAAAATGCAAAGATGCTCTTTGTCACCTTCTTTGAAACTTTGAATTTTAAATAAACCCCATTTTGTTGGTAAGTTTGCAATTTCTGAAATTTTTATATCCATTTATAATACTTTCTGTAATAAATTTTATGCTAATATTGTATCAAAAAAAGGAAAAATTATGTTTAAAAGATTTAGAAGATTAAGAGTGAATGAAAACATAAGATCAATGATGAGAGAAAATTTTTTAAGTGTTAATGATTTAATTTATCCGCTTTTTGTTGTAAATTCTAAAGGTATAAAAAAAGAAATTCCTTCAATGCCGGGGGTTTTTCAGATGAGTTTAGATGAAATTTTAAAAGAGTGTAGAGAAATTGAAAAATTAGGCATTAAGGCTATTATACTTTTTGGAGTTTTAGAGAGTAGTAAAAAAGATAGCTGTGGTAGCGATGCTTTAGATGATAATGGATTAATTGCTACAAGTATTAGAGCTATTAAAAAAGAATTTCCTAATTTGATTGTCATAAGTGATCTTTGCTTTTGCGAATATACAGATCATGGTCATTGTGGTATTATTGATATAAAAACAAAAAGTGTAGATAATGATGCCACATTAGAGATTTCAGTTAAACAAGCTTTAGTGCATGCAAGAGCAGGGGTAGATATGATAGCACCAAGTGGTATGATGGATGGTATTATTTATGCTTTAAGAAAAGCTTTAGATGAAAATGGTTTTGAAAATTTACCTATTATGGCATATTCTACTAAATTTGCTTCTAGCTATTATGGTCCTTTTAGAGATGTTGCTCAATCAGCTCCAAGCTATGGAGATAGAAAAACTTATCAAATGGATTATGCTAACGCTAAAGAAGCTTTGTTAGAGAGTTTAGAAGATGAAAAGCAGGGCGCAGATATTTTAATGATAAAACCAGCTTTGGCTTATCTTGATATTGTTAAAGAATTAAGTTTAAGTTCAAAACTACCTATTTGTGTTTATAATGTTAGTGGCGAATATGCCTTATTGCAAGCAGGTAAAAAAGCTGGAGTGATTGATTATGATAAAATTGTTTTAGAAACCATGATTGCATTTAAAAGAGCTGGAGCAAAACTTATTATTACTTATCATGCAAAAGAATTAGCTAAACTTCTACAAGATAAAGGAAATTAAATGAAATCAAATAAACATGCTATTTGTTTAAAACGTATTGATGAGTTTTCTCAAAATTTAGGCTTAAAAAAAGAAGAACAAACTATTTTAGAGCTTAAAGAAACTGATAATAATGAAAAAATTTTAATTTTAAAAAATGGAAGCTTTGAGAATCCAGAGCCTTGGTTTATGGTAGATGAAAACGATGAAATCCATACTCTTATATCTTTAAAAAGTTTAAAAAATATTTTAGAAAGTTTAAAACAAACACAAAAAGAAAATTTTGAATTAAAACTTGAAAAAGCTATTTATCAGCAAATTCCAATTGATTTTAATGATGCTTGGACAGTTGCTATGGATGAAATTAAAAAAAGAGCAAAAAATGGAGGTTTGACAGAAATTAATATAGATCTAGAAAAACTTATAGCTGATATAAAAAAAGATCATCCAAATCTTTTTGTTGATATGGAAGCTATGATGGAAAGAGTTAGAAAATGAGAGATTATAAAGCTTTTACAAAATATTCTAAAGCTGGACCTAGGTATACTTCTTATCCTACTGCGGTTGAATTTGGTACAAATTTTAAATATGAAGAATATATTCGATTTTTAAAGGAGCAAAAACAAGATATCTCTTTATACTTTCATTTACCATTTTGTAGAAGTGCTTGTTATTTTTGTGGATGTAATGTAATTTATACCGCAAAAGAAGAGAGCAAAGAAGAATATTTAATATATCTTTTTAAAGAACTTGAATTATTAAAAGATATAATAGACACTAAGCGTAAAGTTGTTCAAATGCATTTTGGAGGTGGAACTCCTACTTTTTTTAGTGCCAAACAACTAGAGAATTTAATTTTAAAGATTAAAAGTATTTTTAGTAATTTTGATGAAAATGCAGAACTTAGTTGCGAGATTGATCCTAGATTTTTAAATGAAGAGCAAGCTGATATTTTGGCGCAAAATCATTTTAATCGTATTAGTTTTGGCGTGCAAGATTTTGATGAAAGAGTTCAAAAAGAAATTCATAGAATTCAACCTTTTGAATTGACGCAAAATGCTATTAATATGATAAGAAAAAGAGGGATTAAATCTGTAAATGTTGATCTTATTTATGGTTTGCCTTATCAGGACTTAAATAGTTTTTCTAAAACCTTGGAAAAAGTTATTATGCTAAACCCTGATCGTTTAGCTATTTTTAATTATGCCCATGTTCCTTGGCTTAAGAAAAATATGAGAAAATTTGATGAAGCGACTTTGCCAACTCCTGATATCAAGCTTTCTATTTTAGAGTATTGTGAAAAATTTTTAACCCAAAATGGCTATAAAATGATAGGAATGGATCACTTTGCAAAAAGTGATGATGAACTTTTTAAAGCTTTGCAAAATAATACTTTACATAGAAATTTTCAAGGTTATACGACTAAAAAAGGTGCTAATTTGATTGGTGTTGGTTTAACGAGTATAGGAGAAGGCGAGAATTATTATGCTCAAAATTATAAAGATATGTTAAATTATCAAAAAGCTATTGATAATAAAAAATTGCCTTTTGAAAAAGGTATTGTTTTAAACGAAGATGATAAAATAAGAAAAGCTGTTATTATGAGTTTAATGGCGAATTTTTATCTAGATATAGAAATGATCGAAAAAGAATTTAATATTGATTTTTTTAAATATTTTAAAGAAGATTTAGCAAATTTAGATGAATATAGGGATTTTATTCAAATGGATGCTAAAATGATTAAAATAAATGAAACAGGTGTTTTGCTTATAAGAAATATTGCAATGTGTTTTGATGCTTATTTGAAAAAAATAGATGAAGATAAAAAGGTTTTTTCAAAAACTTTATAATGATGTTTAATGAAATTTCTAATGCTTGTGTTAAATGTGGCAAATGTATTCCAACTTGCCCAATTTATAAAATAAAAAAAGATGAGCTCCACAATCCTAGAGGTTTTTTGGAGCTTTTATCTGCCTATAATAAAGAGGAAATTCTTTATAACGATGATTTAAAAAATGTTTTTGATTCTTGTTTTTTATGCACAAATTGTACTGAAATTTGCCCCTTTGACTTAAAGGTTGATAAAGCCATAATGGATTTTCGTCATAAAAATTTCCATAAATCATTATCCTTATATAAAAAAATAATTTTATTTTTTTTAAGAAATAGAACAGTTTTGGATTTTGTTGCAAAATTAGGTTATATTTTTGAACCTTGTATTTTTAAAATACAGGATAAAAATTTAGGAATGAAGTCTAAAATTAATATACCCTTTATTAAAAAGGATCGCCTAATCCCTTCTTTTAGTAAAAAAAGTTTTTTAAATTCTAATGCAAATTTTATTGATAATCAAGGAGAAAAAACCATAGGTTTTTTTGTGGGATGTTTGCAAAATTACTTTTATGATGAAAGCGCTAAAGCTGTTCTTAAAATAGCTAAAAAATTAAAAATTAATATAGATTTATTAAAAGAACAAAATTGTTGTGCTGTAGCACACTTTTTTAGCGGAGATTTTAAAAGTGTAGAAAAACTTGCGAAAAAAAATATAGAGTATTTTGAAAAAAAACTTGAAAATTTAGATGCTATCATTATATCTGAAGCAACTTGTTCTTCGATGATTCGAAAGGACTATGAATATTTTTTTAATTCTATCAACCAAGAAGAGTGGGCAAAAAGAGCAAAAAAAATTTCTTCTAAAATTTATCTTGCAACGGAGTATTTTTATCATAACACTTCTTTAAAAGAATTATTAAGTGAACAAAAGAAAACAAATTTTATTGTTACTTATCACGATCCTTGTCATTCTAAAAAAACTCAAGGTATTTTTAAAGAACCAAGAGAGCTTTTAAAAAATAATTTTATTTTAAAAGAAATGCATGAAAGTGATTCATGTTGCGGTTTTGGTGGGATAAATACTCAAATTAACCTATATAATGAAAGCTTAAAAATAGCAAGCAAAAAAGCTCTTGATATTAAGGAAACAAAAGCTCATTTTGTAAGTGCTGAATGTTCTGCTTGTAGAATGCAAATTTCAAATTCCTTAGAAAAAGAAAAAGTTCAAACTATTTTTAAACATCCTTTGGAATTGATTGCTATGATGATTGATTGATTTTATTTATATCTTCTATGTTTGAGCGATTTTTTTCTATTAGTGAGCTATTATTTTCAATTTTTATTTCAAGTTCTTTTATTTTTTCTTTAATACTTTGTATATTTTTTGTGAAAATTTTAATTTTACGTTCATAGCGATTTATAATTATAAAAAGTGTAAATAAAAATATAAGTACTATTAAAATTAACAAAAATCCCATTCTTTCTCCTTGTTTAATCAATAATTTCTAATAGAATTTCTTCTTTTAGATTAATGTATTTAATTTCTTTTAGTTTTAAATTTAAAGGAAGTTTAGATAAAAGCGTATTATTATCTTGTATATCATTTTGAGCTAAAATTCTCAACAACATTCCTCTATAAGCTTTTGCAAAATGACTTACAATTTTACCATTTTTTATGAATTTATAAGTGGTAAATTGTTTGTTTGGAATATAAAATTTATCATAATATCCAGCCCTTAAATCAATAATTGTTTCATCTTGTAAAAATTCATCTAAAGCTTTTGAAAAATGCTGTTTATAAAATTTTTCCAAAGATAAGCTAGGCAATTTAGCACCTTGTTTAAATTTATAAAAAGGCAAAAGATTATCAGCTCTTACTACACCAAAAAGATTTGAAAAGATTAAGGTATTTTTATAAATATAATCTTTAGCTTTTTTATCTAAAGTATTAAAATCAAGATACTCATATGAGACACCATTATAGAGTTCTACGGCTTTTTTTGTGGGTTGATTGTGTAAATTTTGTATAAATTTTTTAATCTCTTTTTCATCTTTTATGCCAAAAAATTCTTTTAGATCTTCTATAGAAGTATTTTTAATATAATCAAAAAAAGAATTTAAAGCTTGCATTCTATAATTAAATAATTCTTTAAAAATAAAAGAATCTTTATCAAAAGGTTTATCAGTGCAATTTTCATTCTTGCTTTCGCTTGGAGAAAATAATATTTTCATTTCCCTGCCTTAAAAATTAATTCTGAAGTCTATAAGGAGTTTCATTAAAGATTTATAAAATTCTTAAGAATTTTTTTACCTTTTTTACTTAATATGGCCTCAGGATGAAATTGAATGCCATAAATAGGATAAAGCTTATGTTTTATTCCCATGATGATATCTTCTTTGCTTTTGGCTATGATAGTTAATTCTTTAGAAAGCTTTTTAACATACAAAGAATGATAAAGACAAATTTCAAAATTATTTTTAATACCTTTAAATATATCTTTTTGATTATGGTTTAATAGAGTGGTTTTGCCATGTTGTGGATTTTTTAATTTAGCAATTGTTCCTCCAAAGGCTTCTGCAATACATTGATGTCCTAAACATATCCCTAGAATTTTTTTCTTTTTTTTAAAATATTTGATAGCTTTTAGACTTAGTTTTGATTCTTTGGGAGAGTTTGGACCAGGAGATATAATTAAGTGTGAAAAATGAAATTTATCAAGCTTTTTAACTTTTTTAAATTCATCGTTTTTAATTACTTTGCATTTAAAGCCTAATTCTTTTAGGTAAAAAACTATAGTATAAGTGAAAGAATCATAATTATCAATAATTAAAATACGCTTCATAATACCACTCTTTTTAAGCCTCTTACAGAGTTAATGCAATAAATTTCATCAGCATTTATTAAATCTTCTTTAAAGAGTTTTTTTTCTTTTATTATTTTTAAATCAAGTAAAATTTTTCTATAAATTCCATTAAGAAGTCCGCTTTTTAGAGTAGGGGTGTAAAAAATTTGATCTTTTTTTATTAGTATGTTAGTTCTACTACCCTCGCAAAGTTCATTCTTCTCATTAAAAAAAGCTATATCATAACACTTTTTTTCTTTCCATAGGGTAGATTTTTCATTATATAATTTTCTTAAAGAGCTTTTAAAAAAGAGTGTATCATTTTTGGAAAATATTTTTTCTTTACTTAAAATAAGCTTATTATTTAAAGAATAATCTAATTTTTTTATATCTAGTTTATAACGCCCATCTTTGTATAAGATAAGTTTTAAAATTCCTTCATTTTGATGCAAATTATTAAGAGTAAAAGATTGAAAAAAGACATGATCTTCATTGAAAATTTTATTATCAAGTTCCAAAAGTTTTAATTTTTTAAAAATATTTAAATTTAGATCTTGATTTAAGGTTTGCTGGAAATCTTTTTCTAGTTTTTGGGTGTTAAAATTTAGAATTTGTGCTGATTTTAATAGTCTTTTTATGTGTTCTTGTAAAAATAAAATTTTACCATTTTTATAAAGCATAGTTTCAAAAAGATAAAAATTACAAGTACTTAAAAATTTAGTTTTCAATTCTAATTCTTTGAATTCTTCTTCTTTATTAGAGTCCCAAACTAGTCCGCTTCCAACTCCATATTTAAAATATTTTTTTTTCTTTTCTAAGGTTCTAATGCTTACATTAAAAATACTTTTATCCTTATGGATTAAACCTATAGACCCACAATAAATTCCTCTTTGTCTTTTTTCTAGTTTATTTATAACTTTAATAGTTTCTAATTTTGGGGCACCTGTGATAGATCCACAAGGAAAAAGCGCTTTGAAAATTTTATAAATATTAATATTTTTTTTCAGTTTTCCTTTGATAAGAGAGGTCATTTGGTGAAGGGTAGGGTGGCTTTCTATATTAAAAAGTTTGCTTTGCATGCTATATTTTTTGATAAGTTTTGAAAGATCATTGCGTAATAAATCTACTATCATAACATTTTCGCTTAAATTTTTAATATCATTTTTTAAAAATAGTTTATTTTTGTTATCTTCTTGTTCGTCTTTTCCTCTTTGTATGGTTCCTTTCATAGGTTTTGTAATAATCTTTCTTTTGTCAGTTTTAAAAAAAAGCTCAGGAGAGAAACAAAGTAGTTCTAAAAGATCGTTTTTTATATAAGCTTTATATTCTGTATTTTGCTTTTTAAGCAAAAGATTAAACAAATCAAAAGAATCAAGATGACTAAAAAGTTTTAGTTCTTGAGTAAAATTTACTTGATAGCTTTGTCCTTTTGCAATAATTTCTTTTACTTTATTAAATTTTTTATAATATTCTTTTTTATCTAGTTTTTTTATAAAACTAGGCATATATTTTTCTTCATCTATCTTTAAAGCTTTAAATATCTTTCTTTTTTTGTAGGCAAAAAATAAACAGTAAGGAATGGTGCTTTTATAGTGTTTATCCTCTAAATATTTATAAAACTCATATCTAAAAAAAGCTAAAAAATAAAATTTATTTTTATGTTTTTCTACAAAAGCAAATATCTTTTTACTTTGTTTTTGATTGAAAGCTTTTAAGGTGTATTTTAAATCATAATATAAAAAATCCCCAAAAACAGCAAAATCTTTTTTATTTTTCACTAAGTTCCTTTGCAACTTGTGCAGCAAGTTTTAATTTGTCATTGTCAAAATGAGTGTAAATTCTTGAAGTATTTAAACTCGCATGTCCTAAAGCTTCTTGAACCAATACTAAATCTTTTTGTTTTTTATAAAGTAAAGTAGCAAAAGTATGTCTTAACATATGAGCTCCATTTTTTTGCTTGCGAATTCCAGCCTTAAATAGAATTTGTTCTACTATACGACTTACATAAGCTTGAGTTAGGACTGTTCCTTTGCGATTGACAAAGAGCAGGGCGTCTTTGCTTAGATAATTAATGCTTACATTTTTAAGCAAATCTTCTATAAGCTCTTTTTTGATCATAACTATGCGATATTTATTGCCTTTGGCGCGAATTCTTATAAGATATAAATCATTTTCTTCGCTAATATCGCCCATTTTTATATTAATAGCCTCGCTTACGCGTATACCAGTAAAAATAATAATTTTAATAATAAGTCTATTGCGAATAGTATTGTTTTTAAAATCCGTTGTATCAATAGCTTTTAAAAATTTTTTAATTTCTTCTTCGCTCATAAACTCAGGAAGCTTAACCCCGCTAAGTCCTTTAATACCTGCCCAGTTTTTAAGATTTATATCAAAAATATGGGATTTTGAATCTTCTTCATTTTGCTTATCTAAAAAATCAAAAAAATTAATTATAGCAATACGATAATTTTTTTTACTTGCATCAGAAAGTGTTCCTGTAATACTTGCTAGAATCTCAACTATAAGTTCCTCATCAATTTGTTTTAAGGAGTAAAGCTTATAAAAACTTATATATTCAAAGAATTTTTTTAAAGGATTAAAATATGTATTTACTCCGCTAAGTCCAGCATTTCTTGCTTTTTTAACAAGAGCATCAAGTTCTTGTATATTTTTTACCCCTCTAGTAAGAGCAAAATTAACTTCTGCTAAATTTTGTGGATTTTTAAGCTCCTTATTAGAAAGAGAATTAAGTTTAAATTTGACATATTTGCAAAGCCAAAATAAAAAAGATTTTTCAAAATTTTCCTCACAATCTAAAGGGTATTTCATGGATTTTTCCTAAGGATATGATTTTAAATTGTTGTTTTTATTATATCTTTTTCTTTTTGAAATTTTTCCATATATATTTTATAAGAGCTAGTATTTTTAAATTTGTAAAGTTTAAAAAGTTTAAATTTTTAGGATTTTATATATTTTATTTTTATTTATAATTTCTTTTTACTTTGATAATTAAAAATATATTAAAGTAAATGGCATTAAGTATGTAAATTAATATGATAAAAAGTAAAAATACTATAAAATTATTATTTTGTATTGAAAACTATAATTTTCAAACTTTTATAATAATTATAAAATAACACTCTATTTTAATAACATGAAATATTATTTTTTAGGAATTATGCAAAGTTTACTTTTTGGAGTAAAATTATTTATCCATAAAAAATAATGTAATATTTTTAAAATATTTTTTAACATTTTTATTCAAAAAAATATTTTTTAATTTTCTTAAATCATTTTTAATATTACATTAAGTAAATAGTTTTAAAATATATATTAACAGTTTTTTAAATTATTATTTTATTTTTATTTAAAATATATTTATTGAGACTGAAATTTACAAGGATAAGGAGATTGTATGAAGATTTTTAGCAAGATTGTTAAATTCTCTACCATTACGGTTTTTTTAGTTGCATTTAATGCTAATGCCCTTACCGAAGGAAAGGAATATATAGTATTAAACTCCCCTATTCCTAATGTTCCAAATTCTGTTATAGAAGTTTTTTCTTATCGTTGCACTCATTGTTATGATCATCACAAATTTAACACCCTTGAAAAAATTAAAGAAAAACTTCCAAATTTAAATTATAGTTTTTATCCTGTAAGATCTATGGGAGATTATGGTAAACAAGCTAATGAGATTTTTGCTTTTGCGTCTTTTAAAGACAAAGAAAAAAATATAGATCAAACAGATAAAAACAGCTTTACTTATAAAGTTTCTGATGCATATTTTAATGCTTATTTTAAAAAGAAAGAAAGATGGGGAAATGGAAAAAATCCTGAGGCTTTTTATGAAGTTGGATTAAAAGCTATGAATGTAAGTAAAAATGATTTAGAAAATTTTTTAAAAACTGATGAGGCGAATCAAATTTTAAAATCATATGAATATGCAAATGATATTTCTAAAAATTATGGAACTCCAGGTTTTGTAGTAAATGGAAAATATCAAATTAAACCGCAAGCAATTACATCTCCACAAGCTCTTATCAAGGCTATAGAAGAACTTAATAAATTATAGGAGTGTATTATGTCCTGTAATTTATTGGAGAAAATTTATAAATGGCAAGATACTAGGATTCCTTGGGCTATAATCCTTTTTGTGACATTAGGTCTTACATTTATAGCTCATTTTCTTTTCCAAGAATACCTTTTTATGGAACCTTGTGAACAATGTGTTTATATACGTTTTGATATGTTTGTTATGGCTCTTGGCGCCATTATAGTTCTTATCAATCCTAAAAGTGATATTGCTAAAATATTTGGTTACACTTTTGGATTTTATGGAATTTGGCTTGGGTTTGAGCATTGTTTATTGCTCAATCATATACATGAAGTTGTTCATTCTGAAAATCCTTTTGCTGGCGTTGATGGGTGTAGGGAAACTCCTATTTATCCTTTTAATTTACCTTTGCATGAGTGGTTTCCAAGTTGGTTTTTACCCACTGGAGAGTGTGGAATGGATACTCCGGTTGTCCCTGAGTCAGCTTATGCTAATCTTGATTTTATTCAAAAATTTTTTGTTGGTAATCCACCTAATTTTGAAGATGGATTTTATAGTAATGGTTGGTATTTGATTCCAAAATGGCAATTTTTAAATATGGCAATTTGTTGTCTTATAGCTTTTATATGTTGTTTATTGATACTTTTTTTGATGTTTATTTCTTTTGTTTTAAATAAAAAAAGAGCAAGAGTTTTAGCGGTAATTATTTTTATATTTATTGTTACATTAAAAATCACTGGAAAACCAAGAACACCAGTTGAATTGGTAAGCATAAATGAGAATTGTAAGATAAGTTTATTTTTAAACAATGCATAAATTTGTGTCATTGTTTTAAGAAAATAAGGATATAAAATGAAATTAAGTAAATCTTTTTGTGTAATGGTTTTAGCAGGTATAACTTTAATTATTCCAAATATTTCATTAGCAATGGGTGGTCCTAGCGGGGCAAAGATGGATTGGCAAATTCAAGGAAAAATTGGTGCTGTAAAGCTTAATCCTTATAATTTATCTCCTTTAACTGCTGTTATAATGGATGGTGGATATATTTTAAAAGATATAAAAGTTACTATACTTCCTAAGCCAAATGGTCAAACAATTTCTTATAGTGTGAGCGAAAATATGGCTAAAACTTATGGAGGAATTCCAATTTTTGGTCTTTATCCCTCTTATTTAAATAGTGTAAAAGTAAGTTATACAAAGATATCCAATAATAAAAGTGAAAAAATTATTGATGAAGTTTATAAGATAACTACTCCAGGGGTAAGTATAATGCCAAGTGGAAATACTTCTCAAACAGGTTCGCCTTTTGCAAATGTTAAAATTATAAAAATGGATAAAAAATTTAATGATAGATTATATCTTGTAAATAATGCACCAGGAAAACAATCTGGAAAAGGCTCTCAAGCTGTTTGGAATAATCCAGCTGGAGGAGCTTTAGAGTGGGATGAAAATTCCAATGTTTTTATTATTGATACCAAAGGTGAAATTAGATGGTATTTTGATAATGATAAACTTATGGATTGGAATAATATTTATAATCGTGGCATTATGATGGGTTTTAAGCAAAATAACGATGGGGCTTTAACCTGGGGATTTGGTCAAAGATATGTAAAATATGATGTTATGGGAAGAGAAATTTTTAATAGAACCTTACCTTCAAGTTATATTGATTTTTCTCATGCTATGGACAATATGCAAAATGGACATTATCTTTTACGCGTAGCATCTGCAAATGTCAAAAGAGCTGATGGTAAAAATGTAAGAAGCGTTAGAGATGTTGTAATTGAAGTTGATCAAAATGGCAATGTGGTAGATGATTGGAGATTATATGATATTTTAGATCCTTATAGAAGTACTATCATAAAAGCCCTTGATCAAGGAGCCGTGTGTTTAAATATAGATGCCAATAAGGCTGGAGTGACTTTAAGTGATGAAGAGCTTGCAAAAATGGATGAAAATAATCAATTTGGCGATATAGCTGGAACAGGTGTAGGTAGAAACTGGGCACATGTTAATAGTGTAGATTATGATCCAAGTGATGATAGTATTATCATCTCAAGTCGCCATCAAAGTGCTATTGTTAAAATAGGTAGAGATAAAAAAATCAAATGGATATTAGGAGCTCATAAGGGATGGGGTAAAAAATTTCAACAATATCTTTTACAACCTATAAATTCTAATGGCGCTAAAATAGTTTGTGAAGATGAGTATTCTAAGTGTCCAGGATATGAAAATGAAAAAGGTGGATTTGATTTTACTTGGACTCAGCATACAGCTTGGAGAATTGACTCAAAATCAAATAAGCGTTATTTATATTTAAGTGTTTTTGATAATGGTGATGCAAGAGGAGCTGAACAACCACCTTTTGCATCACAAAAATATTCTCGTGCTGTTATATATAAGATTGATCAACAAAATAAAACAGTAGAGCAAATTTGGGAATACGGAAAAGAAAGAGGCAACGAATGGTTTTCTCCTGTAACATCTTTGGTAGAATACCAAAAAGATAAAAATTCCATAATGGTATATAGTGCAACTGCTGGAATGGCTTTTGATTTAAGTAAGGGTATAAGCATTGGCGATCCTAAACCAGAAATTGATGAATTTATTTGGGGATCTAAAAATCCTTCTGTTCAAATTCAATTTAGCGGAACAAATACAGGATATCAGGCTATGCCTTTTGATGTAGAAAAAGCTTTTAATGCTAAATAAATTTAAGTTCCTATTAAGTTTTTTAAAACTTAATAGGAAAGTTTATCAATTTTTAATCATAGTTTTATAAGGTCCATATCTATGTTGAGTAGTTGAAAAGCTATCATCATAAGGTCCTACATCCATATCTAGAGGTTTTACTTTTCTATCAGGAAAATCTTTATCTCTATTTGCTTTAATAGGACGCATTTGAGAATTTATATAAGCTGCTACATCATAGGATTCTTCCAAGGTTAAATCAGCATTTCCTTTTGGCATATTTTCTTTAATATAAGATGCTGCCTTGATTAAGCGATACATACCGGCTCCAGTATTATAACTATCTTTTCCCCATAAAGGGGGATAAATATAATAAGCCCCTACTTTGTCTTCGTTTTTAACTCCAAGTCCATTTTCTTGATGACAAACTATACATTTTTCATTATATACAATTTTACCTTTTTTTGGATCAGCAGCCCTGTCAATAAAATCTATTTTTTTTAGTCCTTGTCCTTTTGTTTTTGCACCAGTTGGAATGCCTTGAGATAGCCATTGCATATAGGTTAACATTGCTTTCATTTCTAGGGTATTTTCAGGCATTCTTTTACCATTCATAGATCTTTCAAAGCAACCATTAATACGATCAGCTAAAGTAATAACCTTATCTGCTCTTGCATTATATTGTGGAAATCTTGCCCAAATTCCTACAAATCCTGATTGATTTTGAACAGTTCCTGCAGCAGCATGACAACTTGAGCAAGAAAGATTATTGCCAGCAAAATGTTTATTTTTATCTTTTGCTTGTGGACCTAAGTAATTTGAAGTTTCGTTAAGAACTTTATTTCCTAAAATTGCCATTTCAGAATATTTCGACTTTAGCATTTTACTTTCATCTATTGTGCCATCTTCATTTAAGGCTTCAGGTAGCTTCCACTCAGCTTCTGGTAAATTAATACCTGTTTGAGCTTTGGTTTTAGCTAAATTTTTATCAAGTGCAAAAGCACAACTTCCAACCAATAAAACTGCTAATACTATAGAAGTTTTTTTCATGGAAAGCTCCTTTTTTGTTTTTGCGAATAGATAAAGTATAGAACTTTAAAGAAAAAAAGTCAATTAAAATTAAAATAAATCAATACATTTTATATATAGCAAAGTTTTATTTAGATATAATTTATTAAGCAGTATTTTATAAAGGAAAGATGTGAAAAATTTAAGTTTTCAAGAAAAAAAAGATTTAGATCAATGTGTTTTCAATGTTTTATCAAAAAAAGAAATGAATTTTTTTCAAATTTTATTTTTAAAAATTAAAAGTATTTTTTATTCTAAGTAATATAAATTAAAATCTTTTTTTGAGTAAGAAAGATTTTTAAAAGAAGGTGAATCAATTAAGATTTTACATTGCCTATCTAAATTTTCTATCCCATAGACTTTCATAGCCATTCTGTTGTTTATTTTTTGAAGTTCTATACCAATGCAAGCTTGATTGTTTATTTTATATAATAAAACTCCGCCTTCTTTTTCATCTATATTTAAAATAGTTAAATTTTGATTTTTGCTCATATCCTTAATATCTTTAGAAAATGAGTAATGTAATTTGTAATAAATCATAATATCTTGCATAGCATTTTTTAAATTTTTTAATTCTTTTTTTAGTGTAAGTTGTTTGTCTTGATAAAGAGAAAGAAAGTCTTTATTTAAAAATTCTAAAAAAGTGGCATTGTTTAATTTTTTACAAGAGTTAAATGTTTTTAAAATACTTACCTCGTTGTCTGTAATTAAGAGTTCAATACAAGGATTTTTATTGTCATAAAAACTTAAAATCTCTGCTTTTTTAATACTAATATTTTGATTAACCTTTTTATCATAAGCAAAATCTTTTAAACTTTCAAAAATATTGGCAAAAATAAAATTATAAGATACAATTAAAAAAAATAAATATTTCATTATATAAAAAGTTCTTTATGGTGTGCTCTAAGATATTCGACAACTTCTAAAATCTCATCTACACCTTCATTGGTTGAATGCTCTAAAATTGTATCAATGTTTTCTATATAAATTTCAATTGCTTTATCAAGTTTATTTCTTTTTACTCCGGCATATAAAAGCATTGCTTCTAAAACAATGTTAAGTTCATAAGTTAAATCCTCTATTTCTTGTTCTTTATTATTTTTGTGCATTTTCTTCCTTTTTAATCTCTTTGCTTTTAATTAAATCTATAAATTGAGCTTTAATATAATTATAATTTGTACTATCTTTAAAACTAGCAAATAAACCTCCACTAGCATTTTTATGACCACCTCCTCCGACTAATTTTTTAGCCATTAAACTTACGTCTAAACTCCCATTTGCTCTAATACTCAAAGTTTTTTTCGAGCTAATATCAAGAAAAAAGTCGTAGTCTGGATTATTGATTAAAAATTCATTTCCTATTATTGAGGTATTGCCTATATTTGAAGTTAAAAGTCCTTTATGATTTTCATAAAAAATCGTAAATTCTTCTTTGTGATCTTGCAATTTTTCGACAATAAATTTAGAAATTAAATTTGCTAAAGTATCATCATTATCTTTTATAAAATAATCCTTTTTGATGAAATGTAAAGCATTATCAAGTAAGATATGAGATCTTTCTTTTTGTATAAAAGTTTTTGCACGATCTAAAAGATAAAACATATAAGAAATATGTTCTTTTTTAAACATTACGCGATTAATCTCTTTTGCATTTGCAATAAGACCTAAGCAAACTTTTCCAAGTTCAAAATCTTTATCTTTATTAAGCCAGATATCCACAGCATTTACTATATTAATGAAATCTTTCATTTTTTCGTCATTAAAACAGATTTCACTAAAAAAGTCATAAACAATTTTTGCAGCACATCTTGAATTATCTAAAAAATACCATGAATATTTTTGCATACATTCCAAACCGCTTTGATGATGATCTAATAATAAAATTTTAATATCTTTTTCTTTGCATACTTCATCAAATTCTTTACATTGCGAGAGAGTTAAATTTAAATCAGTAATAAGCAAAAGTATTTTTTCATTCTCTCCCCTATTTTCTTGTATATCTTTTATAATATTATTAAAATTATCATTAATTTCTTTTCCATAATTTGAATTATAAAAATTTACATTTTTAAAATAAAAATTAACAATATATTGACATGCATAACCGTCTAAGTCTGTATGAGAGAGATGGTAAATTTTCATTATTTTCCTTAGAGTTCTATTTTAATAATACCTTCGGTATTAAAGTTCGTATTTTCTGCGATTTCTGCAAAACTTAAAACAACAATATTAATATTAAAATTAAAACAAATATCAGCTATAAATTTTCTAAGCTGTGGTTCAACGCAAAGTATAAAAGGTTTAATTCTTCCATTGGTTACTGCAGCAACCTCAGATCTTAAGGTATCTACTAGAGCACCTGTTTGAGCTACGCTTAGTGGCAAATGATAGCTTCCGTCTCTAAATTGGACATTTTCCATCAATATGCTAGATGTAGCAGAATCTAAAATAAAAATATCTAAATTTCCTTTATCATCAAGATACATATTTGTAATCATTCTAGCTAAAGATGCTCTTACATGCTCTATAATCATATCAAAACTTTTACTTACCTCTGCAATATCACTCATTGATTCTAAAATAGTTAGCATATCTTTAATAGGAATTTGATTTCTTAATAAATCTTTAAGAACTTTTTGTATTAAACTTACAGGAGCTAAAGCTAAAGCACCTTCAACAATAGCAGGATAATCATTTTTAAGTTTTTCAAGTAAATTTTGAACTTCTTGTCTTGTAAGAAGTTCTGAAGCGTGAGATTTTATTAATTCGCTCATATGTGTTGAAATAACACTAGCTGGATCAATAACTATATACCCATTTAAAGTTGCCTCATCTTTTAAATTTGCATCAATCCAGAGTGCATCGGAATTAAAAGCAGGTTCTTTTGTGGCTATACCTTCAACTTCTTCTGTTATAAAACCACTATCCATGGCTAAATATTTATCAGGATAAATTTCTGCACTAGCTATAGGAACCCCTTTTAGTTTGAAGCTATATTCATTAGGTTTTAGCTGTAAATTATCTCTTATTCTGATTTTAGGCATTAAAAAACCTAAAGTTTGGGCAATATTACGTCTCATAGAGCGAATTCTTTCTGTAAGTTCATTTTCAGCAAGTTTTATAAGACCATAGCCAAGTTCAAGTTCTAAAATTTCTACTTTTAGTATATCGTTAATTTTATGTTCTTCTTCTTTTATAATTTCTTCTTCGCTTTTTTTAGGCGCTGCTGCTATTGGGGCTGAACCTGTATTATTTGTATTATTTGTTGTAGGTTTTTTGGTCATTTTTACATCAATCTTTCCTTCTTTGACTTGTTTTGTCAGATATCCAAGTCCCAAAAATACAAATGCCATAAATCCTAAAGAAAAGTGAGGTAAACCTGGAACTAAAGCAAAGATAAAAAGCACAAAACCAACAATTAAAAGAGTTCGATATTCGCTTAAAAGTTGATTTAGTGTTCCTTCTGCAAAATTATCCTCATCTTTACTTGCTCGTGTGATGATGATTGCAGTAGCAGTTGAAGTTATAAGACCTGGAATTTGAGAGACAAGTCCATCTCCTATGGTTAAAATTGTATAAGTTGAAGCAGCTTGCGATAAAGATAAACCATGCTGAAAAGATCCAATTAAAAAGCCACCTATTAAATTTATAATTGTAATTATAATTCCAGCTACAGCATCACCTTTTATAAATTTAGAAGAACCATCCATGGCGCCATAGAAATTTGCTTCTGCAATAACCTCTTGTCTTCTTGCTCTAGCGGTTTGCTCATCAATTAACCCAGCATTTAAATCAGCATCAATAGCCATTTGTTTTCCTGGCATAGCATCAAGAGTAAATCTTGCTTGAACTTCTGAAACTCTTGTACTTCCTTTGGTTACAACCATAAAATTAATTAAAACCAAGATACAAAAGACTATCACGCCTATGACATAGTTTCCACCAACAACAAATTCTCCAAAAGCAGCTATAATTTCGCTTACGGCTTCTGGGCCATTTTGACCTTCGCTTAAAATCATACGCGTTGTTGCGATATTTAAAGAAAGTCTAAAAAGGGTAATAATAAGAATAAGAGTTGGAAATGTTGTTAAATCTGTAGGTTTTGGAATATAAATTGAAATTAAAATAATCAATACAGATAAAGCAATACTTAAAGCTAAAAAAAAATCAAGTATAGGTCCTGGTAAAGGAACTATAATAATCGCTAAAATACAAACTATAAATCCAACAATAGTAAGACTTTTAGCTTTAATAATAGGACCAATTAAGGGTCCTAAAAAAGGAAAAACAAGGTCAATAATTTTATTTTTTGCCATTATCTTCTATAATACTTGCTAAAGTAATAGATTCTAAAAAATCATCAACTTTATTTTGAAGTTTTACAAGCACAGGCATTAAAAAACAATTTTCTTCTTTATTATTAGGACAGATCCCACCACTGCAATCAAATACACTTATTTCCTTTTTTTCTACACTATTTATAATTTCTTTAAGAGTATATTCTTTTGGACTTTTTGCAAGAGCAAAGCCTCCTTTAGCGCCTTTAAAAGAAATCAAAAGTCCGTCTTTAGCTAAGGTTTGTAAAATTTTAGCTAAAAAACTTTTAGGAATGTTAAGCTCACTAGACATATGATCTACATCTTGTGACTTGTTTTGACGAGAAATATAAATTAAAGAAAGTAAAGCATATTCACTAGCTTTTGTAAGAAGCACTATTTATCCTTATAATTATATTAAAAAGCTAATTATAGTAAAAAAATCTAGATAAAGGCTTAAATAATTCATTAAAAATGCAAAAAATTATTAATTTTGTTAAAAATTATAGCTTAAATTTACAATTAGTAATTATAATATTTGCATTTTTACTTAAAAGTAAGGTTTGCACCTATGGATAAATTTAAGCAATTTAGTTTTAATTTTCTTTTTAAGGTTTCAGATCAACCTGTACTTTTTAAAGATTTGCTAGAAGCTAATGTTTTATTTAATGAAGGAATGATGATTGATTGTTCAAAATTAAATTACAAAATAAAAAATTTAAATTGTTATTGTTATTATGGAATTTTATGTATTTTGATTTTATTTCCTTTACTTTTAACAACACATTATTTTTTTACTTTGCTTGATTTTCATATAAGCATTATTAGTGCAGTTTTTATAACTTCTTGTATTTTTATTGGTTTTGATTTATTTAAAATTTACATAAGAAAAATTATAACTAAAAAATTAATTAAAAAAGCATGGAGCAATCATTTTCCTTGTTTTTCTTATGAAAAATACTCAAAAATCATAGAAAATATATACAAACAAGCCTTAAAAGAACAAATTTCTCAAAATTCACTTAGAAAATATATTATTGAACGAATTGTTTAATAATTATTCTAAATAGTCTAAAATTTGGTTTTGAAAACGTATATTTTCCAAATTTCTTTTTAACTCTTTATTTTCTTCATTGAGAACGCTTTCTTCAGCTCTTAAAATGGCTATTTCTCTACTTAAATAATAAATCTGATTTCTAATATAAATTTGAGGAATAAATATAAATAAAACAATACTAATAAATAAAGCTACAAAAAATAAATGATTGAAATTTAAATTTCTATCTTCTTTAGTTGCATCACTAAAACCTTCTAAGAGAGTATTTTTTGTTTTTTCATTGTCTTCTTCTTTAAGGTTTAAATCTTGTTTAGATAAAGATTTATTTATCTCATTTTTATTTATAGGGGGTATTTTTTGAATTTTGATATCATTGGCTATAGAATTTGTTTTTGAAATTTGATTTGATATTTTATTATCATTTTTTATTTGTTTTTTTTGTTCTTTATTGAAATGTTTTTCTGGTGCTAATATATCTTTCTTTTTGTCTTTTTTAAAATTAGAAAATAATATTTTTTTAGCTTTGATTTGTGTATCTTTTTTTGATTTTTTTTCTTTAAAATGTAAAAATATTTTTTTTGTTAAAGAGGGTTTTTCTTCGAGTTTAACATTGATTAGGTCTTCTTTTAAATAAATATTTTCTTTTTTGGGTTTAACAGAAGATGATTCAATTTCTTCGTTAAATTTTTCTAAAATATTTAGACGTCTTTTTTTATTAAATCTACGTCTTAAAATATCATCAGTATCGCTAAGCTCATCTTTTAATTCATCATCTAAGGGAACTCCTTGATTAATAGCTCTTGAATATTTAAGCATTTTTTGACGAATATTTTGTTTTTCTTTTAAAAAATTTTCATCTATCATTAAAAATCCGTATTATTTAAAATAAAAAGCTCGTAATTTAGCACAACTTGATCTTGGGTTTAATCTTATCTCATCTTGATTTGCTGTAATTACTTTTTTATTAATAGTTTTACCTAGACTATTTTTTTTGCCACACTCACATTTAAAAAGTTTGTCATTGCAAATGCAATCTTTTTCCCATTTTTTGAAAAAGTTCTTAATAATCCTATCTTCTAGAGAATGGAAGCTAATTATAGCTAAAATACAATTTTGTAATTTTAAATTTTCAATTTGAAGTAAGAAATCTTTTAAAACTTCTAATTCTTTATTTACTTCTATACGTATAGCTTGAAAAGCTAATATAACCTTTTGAGTTTTTCTTGAATTAATTTTACTTAAACCTATGATTTCTTTTAATTCTTTAGCGCTTGTAATCTGTTTTTTATTTCTTGCTTTGATAATTTTTTGCGCCAAATTCCAAGCATCATTTAATTCTCCATACTCTTTAAAAATAAAGGCTAATTTATCTTGTGGATAAAAATTGACTACATCAAATGCACTCAAAGTTTCATCTTGATTCATGCGCATATCTAAAAAATCTGAATTTATAGAAAACCCTCTTTCATTTTGATCAAGTTGCAAAGAAGAAACTCCAATATCTGCCAAAATTCCTCTTATATTTTTAATATTTTTAGCATCAATTTTTTTTAAAATTTCGCTAAAATTACAATGATATAGTGTAATTCTATTTTTAAATTCTTTCAAAGAATAAAAAGAAAAGTCTAAGGCAGTTTTATCCTGGTCACAGGCAATTAAAGAGATATCTGGATGTTTTTCTAGTATCATTTTGCTATGACCAGCATATCCTAAAGTGCAGTCTAAAAATATACCTTGTGTTAAAGTGTTAAAGATATTATTAATTGGTTCTTGTAAAACAGGTATATGAGGTGTATGCAAATTTTAGATCCTGATTAATATAAAATATATAATTTTTAAAATTAATTATAACGAAAAAAACTTTAAAATACTAAATTATTTACAAAATTAAACTACACTTAAACACTAATTTGATACAATTACAAGCTATAAAAATTGTCAAGGAGTTTTATGCTTACTTGGATGCAGCATCATAAAAAATATCTTGTTGTTACTATATGGATTAGTGTTATTGCTTTTGTTGGAGCTGGATTTGTTGGTTGGGGTGCTTATGATTTTAATTTAAATCGTAATTCATCTGTTGCCGTTGTAGGAGATGAAAAGATTACATTTAGCGAATTTAATACTAAATACAATCAAATTTATAATTATTACAATCAAATTAGTAACAATACTCTTAATGAGCAAAAAGCCAAAGATTTACAGATTGACCTTGTTGCATTAAATACTCTTATAGAAGATAAACTTTTGCTTAATTTTGCAAAGAATATAGGTTTGAATGTTAGCAATGAAGAAATAATACAAGAATTAATAAAAACTAAATTTTTTCAAGACGAACAAGGAGATTTCAATAAAACGTTTTATTATAATATTTTAAGGCAAAATAATCTTTCTCCAAAAGAATATGAACAAAGTGTTTATAATGAATTGCTTATTAATAAACTTAATGATATTTTTAATTTAGCAAATCAAGATCAAGAGTTAAAAATGTTAAGTTCAAGTTTTTTTATGCAAGATTTATTGAGTATTGAAATAATAAATTATGATAAAAATCAAATTAAAATTGAAGAAAATGAACTTAAAAAGCTTTGGCAAGAATCAAAAGAAAATTATAAAACGCAAAAAGTATATGAAATTTCATCTTACTATATAAAAGAAAATATGAAACAATATAGTGATAAAGAACTTTATAATTTTTACAACGATAAGGATAATAAATTTAAATATAAAGATACTAATGGAAAAATATTAGACTTTAATAATGCTAAAGAAAAAATTTTAGAAGATTATCGTTTAAATGAATTAAAAAATATTGCTAATAGAAAATTTTTAGACTTAAAATCTGGAAAAATTTCTTTTCAAAAAGATTTAAATATTACAAAAGATGATGTAAAATATCCAATTGAAAAATTAAAAAAAGCAACTAAAAATGAAATTCTTAGACCTTTTGAATTTGAGGACGGATTTATAATTCTTAGATTAAATAAAGTAGATCCTATAAGATTAAAAACTTTCGAAGAAGCAAGAAATGATGTTTTAGAGCAATATTTAAATCAAGAGTCAAGAAAAAAAATTCAAGAAATAGCTCA
The DNA here is from genome assembly GCF_018968685.1 of Campylobacter novaezeelandiae. Classification (NCBI taxonomy): domain Bacteria; kingdom Pseudomonadati; phylum Campylobacterota; class Epsilonproteobacteria; order Campylobacterales; family Campylobacteraceae; genus Campylobacter; species Campylobacter novaezeelandiae. The sequence continues at coordinate 741,737 of NZ_CP076657.1, forward strand.
AAATAAAATAGGTAATTTTAAAGGTAGCAGTATAGGTTTTGTAAGTAGAGATTCTTCTAGAAATTCTCAAAAATTAGATGAAAATACTTTAAATGATGTAGAATTTAATTATTTTCTAATGAATGTTTTTAATTCGGATCAAAATAGCTCATATGTTATTTTAAGCGATACAAAAGCTGTTGTTTATAAAATAAATAAACAGAAATTATTTAATGAAGAAAAATTTAAAGAATATAAAAATATATTAGAACAAAATTTAAAAACTTTAAAAAGCAACGAACTTAAAAAAGAACTAGTGGAACAATTAAAAAAAGAATATCCAATAAAAATTTATTATAAAGGGAATTAATTTTGAATATATTAGGAATTGATTTAGGTTCAACACAAACTTGTGCAATTATTGCTCAAAAAGACGATGAAGGGCTTAAAGTTATAGGATTTGCAAAAGCAAAAACTAATGGAGTAAAAAAAGGTGCGATTACTAATATAGAACTTGCTTCAAAATCGATAGAAGATGCGGTAAAAAGTGCCGAAATGATGTCTGGAGTGCATTATGATAAGGTTGTAGTGTCTATATCTGGAGCTTATACTAAAAGTGTTGATAGCACAGGGGTTGTTAATATTCCAAAAGGTGAAATTACTATTAAAGAAATTCATCGTGCTGTTGGTACTGCCAAGCATACTGCTAATTTGCCAAATGGTTATGAAATAATTCATGTTTTACCTTATAATTTTAAAGTAGATGATCATGAATTTGTAGATGATCCCTTGGGAATGAATGGAAACCGTTTAGAAGTTTCTACTCATATAGTAATTTCTCAAGAATCTCATATTAAAAATCTTAAAAAAGTTGTAGAATTAGCAGATTTAAGAGTTGATAATATAGTATTATCAGGTTATGCATCTTCTATAGCTTGTTTAGATGATAGTGAGAAAGAATTGGGGGCTGTACTTATTGATATGGGTGGTGCAATTTGTGATATGATTGTCCATGCTGGAAATTCTATAAGATACAATAGCTGTTTGCAGATTGGATCGATTAATATAACTCAAGATTTATCTATGGCCTTGCATACTCCTTTAAGAGAAGCTGAAAAGATAAAATTAAATTATATATCTTTAAGTCAACAACCAAATGCTTTGATACAAATTCCTTCTATGGGAGATGAAAGAAAAGTTAATGAAGTATCTTTAGATGTAATTTCGAATGTTATTTATGCAAGAGCTGAAGAAACTTTAATGATTTTAGCAAAAATTTTAAGTGATAATCGCTATATAAATTCAATAGGTGGTGGCATTGTTTTAACTGGAGGAATGACAAAACTAGCCGGAATTGATGAACTTGCTCCAGCAACTTTTGATAATAAATCAGTGCGTTTAGCAACAGCTAGAAAAGAGCTTATTAGTGGGTTTAATGAAATTTTTTCTGATCCTGAAAATACCTGTGCTATAGGTTTATGTCTTTATGGTGCTGGATATTTTACACCTTATGAATTAGACTCTAATGAAAAATTAAGATATAAAGGAGAAATTGAAAATTTTAACAAACAAATAAAACAAAGTATAGCTATTGAAGATATAGATGAAATAAAAGATGAAAATTTTAGTAAAAATTTACAAGAAAATGATACAATTTTTATGCAAGAGCAAGAATATGATTCTAAAGATATAAAAGAAAAAAAACCAAGTATTTTTACTAATCTTTGGCATAAAATTATTAATCAATTCTAAGGGAGAACTTTTATGAGTGAATATTTAGTAGAGGAAATGCAACATTCAAAAGGTGCTAAAATAAAAGTTATAGGTTGCGGTGGAGGTGGTGGAAATATGATCAACCACATGGTAAAAATGGGTTTAAATGATCTGGATTTAATCGCTGCAAATACAGATGCACAGGCAATATCAAATTCTTTAGCAAAAACTAAAATTCAGCTAGGTGAAAAAAAGACAAAAGGTCTTGGAGCAGGAATGCTTCCTGAGGTTGGTGCTGAGAGTGCTAGAGAAAGTTTTGAAGAAATTAAAACTTCATTAAGTCAAAGCGATATTGTTTTTATTGCTTCTGGTTTTGGTGGAGGAACTGGAACAGGTGCAACCCCTGTAATAGCTCAAGCAGCAAAAGAGATTGGTGCTTTAACTGTCTCTGTAGTCACTATGCCTTTTAAATTTGAAGGAAAACAAAGAAAAAAATTAGCTGAAAGTGGTCTTTTGGAACTTAAAAAGGAAAGCGACTCTATTCTTGTTATTCAAAATGAAAAACTTTTAAGCATTGCGGATAAAAAAATTGGAATTAAAGACGCTTTTAAACTCGTTGATGATATTTTAGCTCGCGCTGTTAAAGGTATGGTTTCTATACTTTTAGATAATGGAGATATTAATGTAGATTTTGCAGATGTTAGAACCATTATGAGTCATAGAGGTTTGGCATTAATGGGCGTAGGAAGTGCTCAGGGTGAAAATGCTGTAGAAGAAGCTTTAGCTAATGCAATCGAGTCTCCATTATTAGATGGTATGGATATTAAGGGTGCTAAAGGGGTTATTTTACATTTTAGAACTAGTTCAAATTGTTCTTTAATAGAAATCTCGGCTGCAGCAAGTAGTATAGAAGAAATTGTTGATGAAAATGCAAAAATTATTTTTGGTACAACAACAGATGATAATATGGAAGATAGAGTTGAAGTTACTATTATTGCTACTGGCTTTGAAGATAAAACTTATACTAATAATACCAATAAAATAAACGAAGAAAATGCTCCTAAGAAAAACTCTTATATTATTAGAAAAGCAAGCGGGGGTTATGATGAAGAAATGATCAATGCCTTAGAAACTCCTACTTTCTTAAGAAGACAAATGGATTAAATTAAGCGTTATTTTTATATAACGCTTTTAAATTATCATAAGCTATCTGAATTTTTTCAAATTGTTCTCTTGCATGGAATTTTTCTATTTTGCTTTTATTTTGATTGAAGTCTGGATGGTATATTTTAACCAGCATTAAATATTTTTGTCTGATTTCACTCAAATCATTTTGCGGAGTGCATTGTAGAGTTTCAAAATAGTTATTAAAAAGCTTAGCCAATGCATTAAATTTCCATTTAAGATTTTCTTTATTTTTAACACTTTGACGAAATTGCTTATACTCTTCTTGATTGATGCAAAAATCTATACAATATTTTAAGTGTTCATTTTCATTAACAAAAAGTTCAAAAAGTTCTAAAGTATTTTCATTTTTATACTCAAGACTTAGTGTGCAGTTTAATTCATTGTATTCTGTTTTAAAATCTTTAAAAAAATTTTTAACATAAACAATGAAAAGTTTTTCATTGGAGCTTAATTTCATAAGAATATTTCTTGGTATAAAATCTATTTTTATGAAAATTATAGGCTTTAGCATATTATTTTGCTTAAAATTTAATCTAAAAGTTTTAAAATGCGCTTTATCCAAATTTTGAATACTTTCATTAGTATTTTTTCTATATTTTTGGTCAAGAACTTTTAAAAAATATCTTCTTTGTGGAATTTCATTTTCTTCAAAAAAAGAAAAAATTTTATTTTTTCTTCCTATTACTTTTGAGAAATTTTTAGTAATCAAATCTTTAAAATAATGAAAAACGGTAATATCGTCAGTATTAACATTTATCGATTCTAAAGTTTGAACAACTTGCATCTTCACTCTCCCATAAATTAGCACATTCATTGGGTGTGCTAGTAGATTTTAAAATTTCATTTGGTGTAAAATCGACTTTATAGGATAAAGATTGACACTCTCTTACAAAATATCCCAAATAAATATATTTTAAATTTTCATTTTGTGCAAGTTTTATTTCATTAAAAAGGGAGAATTTTCCTAAAGATAAGTGTGAAAAATCAGGATCATAAAAACAATAAATACTAGAAATTCCATCATTTAAAATATCTATTAGATCAACACAAATTAATTGATTGTTTTGATAAAAAGCTAATTCATAGCCAAAATCAAATGCCCCATCAACATAAAGATTGTAATATTGTCTGAAATTTAAATCATATCTTTTCCAAGATCTCTTTTTTTCCATAAAGCGATGATATTTTTCATACAAGAAAAGGTGTTCATTGCTTAAGGCAGGCTTTCTTAGTATAATTTTAGTTTGAGAATTTTTAGAAATAATTCTTCTTTCGTTTTTGGAAAATTTATACAAATTGGCTTTAATTCTTAAGCTTAAACATTCATTACAATTTTGACAAATTGGCCTTGAAAAATATTTACCAAAACGCCTCCAACCTCTAGAAATTAATTCTTGATTTAGTTCTTTTGAACAATTAAAAATATATTTATATTCTGTTCTTGAATTTCTATCATTAAGATATGGACAAAGATCTTCTAAGGTGCAAAAAGCTATTTCATCCATTAATAAATTTTCTTAATGTCAGAATTATTAATAAATTCTTGAAATTCATTAATAAGCTTTTTTTCTTTTAAAAATATCTCTTCTAGAAATTTATCTTGTTCATCTATTTTTTTTTCATTATTTTGAGTACTTTTTAAATTTTTATGATTTAAAACAGAATTTTTATTTTCTCTTTGCATTTCTTTTTTGATACATTTTAAATCATCTAAAAAATTCATATATGTTCCCTTTCTTCTCTAATTTTTTTAAGAGTTGCAGCAATAGCAGCTATAACCTCTTCTTTGTTATTTTGATGTCTATCTTCTGTTTTTTCAAGTAATTCTTGCATATGGGTATTGATAAAAGATGTATCAAAATATCCTCTTCTAAATTCTCTTGTTTTGGTTATGGCGATTAAAAAAGGGATAGTAGTTCTAACTCCATCAATTACAAATTCCTTAAGAGCTCTTTCAAGCTTATTAACGGCCAAATCATAGCTTGTTGCTTTAATGATAAGCTTTGCAAGCAAAGAATCATAAGAAGGTGGAATAATATAGTCTTTATAAATATGACTATCAACCCTTACAGAAGGTCCAAGAGCTGGATAATATTCGTTGATTTTTCCAGGGTTTGGAATAAAATTTTTCCATACATTTTCAGCAGTAATTCTTGCTTCTATAGCAAATCCTCTAGGCTTAATATCACTTTGCTCAATATCAAGTATCTCTCCACCAGCTATACGAATCTGACGTACTATTAAATCAACCCCAGTAATTTCTTCTGTGATGGGATGTTCTACTTGAATTCTTGTATTCATTTCCATAAAATAGAAACGATTGTAATCATCAAGTAAAAATTCAATTGTCCCTGCATTCGTATATCCTACTGCTTTAGCCGCAGCAACAGCGGTAACACCCATTGTTTTTCTAAGATTATCTGAAATTCCTGGACAAGGAGCTATTTCTATTACTTTTTGATGGCGTCTTTGTATAGAACAATCTCTTTCACAAAGATGGATAATATTACCGTAATTATCCCCTAAAATTTGAAATTCAATATGTCGTGGATTAATGATATATTTTTCCATAAAAATTTCATCATTTTTAAAAAAATTAAAAGCTTCCCTTTTACAAGATTCTAAAGCGCTTTCAAGTTCCTCTTCTTTATATACAACACGAATTCCTCGTCCCCCTCCTCCTGCGCTAGCTTTTAAAATCACTGGATAACCTATTCTTAGTGCAAGGATCTTAATTTCATCTAAAGAATAATTATTTAATTTTTCAGTTCCCGGGACTATAGGAATTCCATTAGAGTTCATTAAAGCTCTTGCAATATTTTTATTGCCCATTTTATATATCACTTCTGATTTAGGTCCTATAAAAATAATACCAGCATCTTCACATGCTTTAGCAAATTCATGATTTTCACTTAAGAATCCATATCCTGGATGTATGGCATCAGCTTTGCATGCTTTGGCAATTTCAATAATTCTTGCGATATCTAAATATCCTCTTATGGCATCAGTTCCGATACGATATGCTTCATCTGCAATTTTAACATGTAAACATTCTTTATCTGGTTCTGTAAAAACAGCAACACTTTTAATGTGTAAATCCCTGCAAGCCCTTATAACTCTTACGGCGATTTCGGCTCGATTTGCAATTAAAATCTTATGTATCATTTATTCGCCTTTTAATTAAAATAATAAATCTATTATATAAAAATATTAGTAATAATTTTATATAATAAATGTTTTAATAAATTTCCAATGAAAGTATATCTATAAATAATGATATTAGAAATTAAAAATATTTTAATATTTAAAGCTGTAACCAATGTTAGCTGATAAAAAATTATTTTATTTAAGTTCTATTTTAATTATTATAGGCATAGTCTTTTCTTACTCATTAACTGCTTTTACTGTGCTTTATTTTGAATACAGTGAATTTCATTTTTTTATAAGACAACTTTTCTTTGGGATAAGTGGAATTTTGATTATGTTTTTTATTTCACGCCTTAATCCTAATTCTAATAATGCAAAAAGAATTATTTTAGCTCTACTTATAGTTTCTTTTCTTTGTATAATTATTTTGCCTTTTTTACCAACTGCTTTAGCTACAGCTAGTGGTGGGGCTAAAAGATGGATTAGAATAGGACCTATTTCGGTATCCCCAGTCGAATTTTTTAAAATAGGACTTATTTATTTTCTTGCTTGGTCTTATACAAGAAGAATAGATGACAATAAAAAAGCTATTAAACACGAAATTTTGATTTTACTGCCTTATTGTATTGTTGCTAGTATAGTAATTGGTTATATTTACATAACACAAAATGATTTAGGACAAAGTGTTATTTCATTTTTTCTTATTCTTGCTTTGGCTTTTTTTGCTGGAACAAGTAAAAGATTATTTGCTTTTAGCACTATTATTATTATTATGATAGGTATTATGGTAATTTTTAGCAATCAAAGAAGAATTCAGAGAATTATTAGCTGGTGGGGAAATATACAAGATGCTTTTTTACCTCTATTGCCTAATTGGATTGCTTCTAGCTTAAGAGTAAGTGTTAATAATGAACCCTATCAAATCTCTCATTCATTAAATGCTATAGCACATGGAGGATTTTTTGGAGAAGGTCTTGGACTTGGAATTTTTAAATTAGGTTTTTTAAGTGAAGTTCATACAGACTTTGTTTTATCTGGAATTACTGAAGAAATTGGACTCTTTGGATTGGGTTGTATCTGTATCATTTATCTTTGGATGATTTTAAGAATTTTTAGAATTGCTGGAAGATGTGATAAAAAACAAGATTTTATTTTTTGTTCAGGCATTGCTTTGCTTCTTTTATTTTCTTTTTTTATGAATGCCTTTGGTATTATATCCTTAACTCCCTTAAAAGGTGTTGCTGTGCCACTTCTTAGTTATGGAGGAAGCTCTATGTGGGCTATTTGTATAGGAATTGGTTATGTTTTAATGATTTCTAAAAAGGTAAAATTATGATAGCAATTACAGGTGGAGGCACTGGAGGACATTTAAATATAGCAAAATGTTTATTGCAAAGTGCCAAAAAGCAAAATATAGAATGTATTTATATAGGAAGTACTCATGGACAAGATAAACTTTGGTTTGAAAATGAGTTAGATTTTAAGGCAAAATATTTTTTGGACTCAAAAGGTGTTGTAAACCAAAAAAAAATGGCTAAATTTAAATCTTTATTTAAGATTTTGCAATTAAGTACAAAATGTCGTGAAATTTTTAAAGAACATCAAATAAAAGCTGTTTTTAGTGTAGGTGGATATAGCTCTGCTCCAGCATCTTTTGGGGCAATTATAAATCATATTCCGCTTTTTATTCATGAGCAAAATTCTAAAAAAGGAGCATTAAATTCTCTTTTAAAACCTTTTTCTAAAGCTTTTTTTAGCTCTTTTGAACCTGTATTCTGTTCTTATCCTATTGATGAAAAATTTTTTCAAACTGCAAGAATAAGAAAAGAACTTAAAACAATTATATTTTTAGGGGGTTCTCAAGGAGCTAGCTTTATTAATTCTTTAGCTCTAAATTTAGCTATAAAACTTAACGAAAAAGGTATTAAAATCATACATCAGTGTGGAAAAAATGAATTAGAACTTTGTAAAAAAAAATATGAACAATTAGACATAAAAGTTGATCTTTTTGCTTTTGATAACAATATAAGTGCTAAGATAGAAAAGGCGGACTTGGCTATTTCAAGATCTGGAGCAAGTACACTTTTTGAACTTTGTGCTAGCACTATTCCAGCCATTTTTATACCCTATCCTTATGCAGCTAAAGATCATCAATTTTTTAATGCTAAATTTTTAAAAGATCAAAATTTATGTGAAATTTTTTTACAATCAAGCCTGGACGAAGAAAAATTACTTCAAGCAATTCTAAATTTAAATTTAGAAAAAATATCTAAAAATTTAACAGATAAAATAAAACCAAATGGTGCCGATGAATTAATTTTGCATGTTAAAAATACTATTAATTTATGAGGCACTGCTATCTTCTTTTATTTTTCTCTTAGCAAGACCCATTTGCTCATAAGCATCAATTTCTTTTTTATAAGAAGCAGATACTTTCTTTAATTCCTTATTTAAGAAACTTATAGTCTGAGGGCTTGCATTATTATTGGAGCTAAAAGCTGCAATAAAATCTAATTTCTTTTTTGTTGTTTCATCTAGCTCTTTGGATTTTTTGCTACCGAGTTTATGTACACTCATAAATAATTGAGCAAGGGTTTTTAAATCTTCATCACTTAAAGAGGTATCTTTAGCGGTAGCTATCATTTTATCTAAATCTGTATCAAATACCTTGGTTTTTTTTGCAACTTTGTTATTTGACGTTTTGAGTTTTTTATTTTTTTTGCCATCATTAATAATAAGATAAGCTATTATACTTAAAAAAATCAAAAGTAAAATAGCTGCTATTAAAACAATAAAAAATACTTGATGCATTATAATTTGCTAACAAAATGACGCTTTTTATAAGCTAACAAACTTAAAACTATCATCATAAAAAATCCCCAATAAACATAACTTGGAATTTGAACAGCTTCTCCAGCGGCATAAGAGTGCATACCAACTAGAAAATAATTTACCCCAAAATATGTCATAATAATTACCCAATAAGCAAACATTGAGCTAACTGCAAAATTATACTGATTGCATAATTTTGGAATCATTCTAATATGAAGTATAGCTGCGTAAACGAGTATGCTAACTAATGCCCAAGTTTCTTTAGAGTCCCAGCTCCAATATCTACCCCAGCTTTCATTAGCCCAAATAGCACCTAAAAAATTTCCAGCAGTTAGTAAGCAAAGTCCTAAAATCATTGCCATTTCATTTATTCTTGTTGCTTCTGTAATATTTCTTAAGATATTTGCGTTATATTTGCCCCCATCTTTTAAAAAACACATCAAAACTAATGTAAAAATAGCAAGTAAAGCACAGAGTCCCAAAAATCCATAACTTGCAGTAATAACAGAAACATGAATTGTAAGCCAATAAGAATTTAAGACTGGCACTAAATTAGTAATTTGAGGATCCATTTCACTTAAATGTGCCACAAAAAGAACTATACCTGCTAAAATTGAAGTTAAAGAAAGAGCTATAGGACTTTTTTTAGAAAAGAAAATTCCAGATAAAGCTAAAGCCCAAGATATATAAACCATACTTTCATAAGCATTGCTCCAAGGAGCATGGTCAGCTAAATAAGCTCTTAAACATAATCCTATACTATGAATAATAAAGACTATAATATTTAAAATATATACAATTTTAAATATTAAATTAATTTTAATATTAGAATTTAACATTTTAGTTAAAACTAAGATTAAAAGTAAAAGACCCGCTAGTAAGTACACAGGGATCAATTTTACAAATAATTGTAAATGATTTGTAAAAATTTCTATAGAAATTTTAGTTTGATTTGGCATAATGCTTCCACCAAATTTTTCTTGATATTTTTCAATTAATTCTAAAGCTTCATGTGCCTTAGACCAATCATTTGTTTTAATACTATCTTCAACGGATAAGAAATAATTTTTTATCAAATTTAAAACGATTAAATTTTCTTCTCCTTTGGTAACTTGCATTGCTGAAAAAGGCGCAACCCAGGTATTATTTTTATCATTTTGAAGAGGAATAAATTTAAACAATTCTCCACTAAAGATTAAATTTACTATATTTGCTCTTTCGTCAAGCTTGATAATTTCTTTATCTAAAACTCCTCTAGTATTTGGATTTTTACGATTTGCATTTTCAACATATTTTAAAAGAGCATAATTATTATCTTTTGTAAAAAAGTCCATATAGCTAATATATGGCTTACTAGGAATATTTAATATTTTTGAAATTTCTTCATTAATTGCTTTGTTTTTAGGCATAATGATAATAGGCTCTCTCGCCCAAGATTGCACATCAATAAGCATAGAGAGCATAACAGCACTTGCATCTTGGTTTTTGTAAGTTGTTTTTTTATAAATTTTTTCTAAAACTTCTTTAGCTAAAGTATCAAATGGAACCATTCTTCCACCAGATTTTTGAACTATAAGGTGACTTAATTTTTGAGCATGTTCCTTATTGATAACTGGTATATTGCTTATATTATTTTCAAAAGCTTCTAGCTTATTAATACCCAAAAATAAAAAAGCGAACAATAAAATTTTTGCAGAATTTTTAAGAGCATCTTGATTGATAAGTTTTGCTAAAGTTCTAAATCTTGAATGAGGATTTAAAAAATTTAAAAACATTCCTAAACATAATAAAAAATATCCAATATAGGTTGGAATTTTTCCAGGATCTTTATTAACTGAAAGTATTGTTCCTTTTTCATCTTGATCATAAGAACTTTGATAAAATCTATAACCTCTGTAATCTAAAACATTATTCATGAAAACCCTATAATCAAAACTTATATTATTATCTTCAATTTTAATCTCACTTGCGTAAGAAGCTGGAGACATAGAACCTGGATATCTATCAATTATAAAATCTTTTAAATAAATCGAAAAAGGTAATTCTTGAAAAGAGGTTGTCCAAGAAATAAAGAATTTTTGTCCGTTAAGTTCAATAACTTTTGGTTTGTCATACTCAAAAACGTAAAATTCCTGTTTTTGACCTTGATATGAAAGTTCAAGTTTCAAAGCATTGTTTCCATTTAAGTTTAGTGCTTGATATTGAGTGCTCATGGCAAAGGATTTAAAATTTTCTAACCAAGATGCTTTCCAATTATGAGGCTCTCCAAACCAAGAAATAATTAAAGTTCTAAAGATTTCAAGCCAAATATTTTTAAACCAAATTAAAAAACTTTCATCTTGCGGTCTATTATCCCCATTTATAATTTCTTTTGCATGTAAAGAAGCAAATTTTATAACAAAACTTAGATTATTAATTTCATAAAGCCTTTTTTCTTTAGCATTTGCTTTAGAGTTAACTTCAAGATGAGAATTGATTCTATCTTGCATACTTAAAAAATTCAATCTTTCACTAGAGCTTAATTCTAGATTTTTATTAATTTTAACAAAAGGAGCTCTAACTTCATCATTCATAAAAGAAAAATTAATACCATTTATATTTTTAACTTCATTTTGTTTTAATTTAATTTCTTGATTTTGTCCATCTTTTGCAAACATTAACACTAATAAAGCATTAGAAGAATTGAGATCTTCTATATAAGAAACTTTGGCATTTAAAATAAGATCTTTATATTGTAATATTGCTTTATCTTTATCAAGATTTAATTCAAGCTTTAAAGAATTAGCAAAAGGCAAAACAGCTATATCCTTATCGGATGCTATTCCATAAACTTGTTGATTTTTAAGTGCTGAAAATTTAATAAAAGATTTAGAACTTTCAATATATGAGTTTGAATCATTTTCTCTAATATGAAGCAAACCTTCAAAACCTCCATATCTTGTCATAATGGAGCCTATTAAGATAAATAAAAAAGAAAAATGAAATACCATTAAAGGTATTTTCTTAATTTGAAACATTTTATATCTTAGCATTCCAAAAAATAAATTAATTCCCAATAGAAATTGAATTAAACCAAACCAAAGAGTTCCATAAATCATAGCCCAAGCAGTTGGAGTTCCATAAGAACTTTCAATAAAGGTTGCTAAAGCGCAAAAAAGCGCAAAAAGTAAAAAAAGTAAAATAGAAATTTTTAAATCCCCAATGCTTTTAATAATATTTTTCATTTTTATCCTTAGAGTCCCAAATATTTCTTACGAATTTCATCATTTCCGATTAAATCCTTTGCAATTCCTTGCATAGCTATTTGTCCATTTTCTAAAACATAAGCATAATCACTAATTTTTAAAGCAGAATAAGCATTTTGTTCAACTAAAAGTATGGTAATTCCTTCTTGTTTTAAACGAATAATAATGTCAAACACTTCCGCTACTATTTTAGGAGCAAGACCCAAAGAAGGCTCATCAAGCATTAAAAGTTTAGGCTCACTCATTAAAGCCCTTGAAATTGCTAACATTTGAGCTTCTCCTCCGCTTAAATTTCCAGCTAAAGTATTTTTTTTATTGGCAAGTCTTGGAAAAAGCTTATACATTTGTTCTCGTAAATGCTCATAATTTTCAGCATTGTTAAATGCCCCTATTTTTAAATTTTCTTCTACGCTAAGATTAATAAAAACTCTTCTGCCCTCTGGAACTAAAGCTATCCCTTTTTGAACTAGAGTATAAGTTAAATGTCTTGAAGTTTCATAACCTAAAAAATTCACCTCTCCTGTTTTTTTTACAGAATTAAGCAAAGCATTTAGAGTAGAAGTTTTACCAGCCCCATTAGATCCTATTAGAGAAACTATATGACCAGTTTCAACTTTAAAATCAATTCCTTTTACTGCTTCAATTAAACCATAATAAACATGTAAATCTTTAACTACTAGCATCAAAATCTCCTAAATAAGCCGCAATAACTTCTTTATGATTAACAGCATCATTTAGCTTTCCTTCAAAAATTGTCTTTCCATAATCAAGAACTAAAACTTTATCACAAAGTTTGTTAACAAATTTCATATCATGCTCTATTAATAAAATGCTTATTTTATAATCATTCCTGAGTTTAAAAATAACTTCAGCTAAATCATCGCTTTCTGAGCTATTCATTCCAGCAACAGGCTCATCAAGCAAAAGAAGTCTAGGTCCTGTTGCCATAGCTCTTGCAATTTCAACTTTTCTTTGTTGTCCATAGCTTAAATTTGTAGCTTTTTCTTCAGCTAATTTTTCAATTCCAAGTTCTTCTAAAATTTTATAAGCTTTATTTTTAAATTCTTTTTCTACTTTTTTAAACCTTCCAAGATGTAAAAAAGCCTCTAAAATGCTATATTTCATTTTATGATTAAAGCCTATTAAAACATTCTCAAGCACACTCATACTCGAAAAAAGTCTTATATTTTGAAAAGTTCTTGCAATCCCTAAATGTACTATTTTGTGGGGTTTTAATTTGTCAATTCTTTGTCCTTGAAAATATACTTCTCCACTTGTTGGTTTATAATTTCCAGTAATTATATTAAATAAAGTTGTTTTGCCAGCTCCATTGGGACCAATTAGTGCAAAAATTTCACCCTCTTTAAGTTTAAAAGAAGTTTCATTTATAGCTTGAACACCGCCAAAATTTTTAGAAATTTGTTTTAATTCTAAAATCACTTCTTTCTCCTTTTTAGATATTTTTTAAATGAAAATAAAATATCAATTAATTCTTTATTTCCCATAATACCTTTCCTAGCAAAAAGCATAACTAGAATCAAAATAAGAGAGAAAACAACCATTCTAAAACCTGGCATAGCTTCAATTTGATATCCAAAAATATTCATACTCTCATCTAAAAATCTAAGCCATTCACTTCCTCCAATAGCCAAAATAGCACCTATTATAGCTCCTGTTGTAGATCCAAGACCCCCTAGTACTATAATGATTAAAAGTTGGAAAGTAAATAAAAAATCAAACTGATCTGGAGTTAAAGTTGTAAGCAAACAAACCAATAATCCGCCACCAACACCTTCTAAAAATGCTGAAGTTCCAAAAGCTAAAGTTTTAATCCAAAAAGTATTAATTCCCATAGCGCTAGCTGCATCTTCATCATCTCTAATAGCTTTCATAGCTCTTCCGTATTTAGAATAAACTATATTTAAAATCAAAATAACTGAAATTATTGCAATAGATCCTGTCCAAAAGATATTTGAAAATTGCGGTATATCAACAAAACCACGTGATCCATTCGTTATTGAATAAAAATTTAATGCTAATAATTTAATAATAATACCAAAACCCAAAGTCACAATTGCCAAATAATCTCCCCTTACTCTAAAAACAGCAAAAGAAAGAATTAAAGATAATAAACAAGCGCAAATTCCAGAGAGTAATAAAGCAACAATAAAATAATTTGTATGCATCATTAAAATAAAAGAATTAGGACCATCAAGAAAAAATTGTTCATTTTTAGCTTCAGCACTTAAAAGCATTAATGCGGTTACATAAGCACCTATTGCTACAAAACCATTGGGCTCAAGAGAAAATTGACCTGTTACACCGTTGATAAGATTGTAACTTACTGCAAAAATAATAAAAATAGCAATTTGATTAACAATATTCATGCCATAATCATTAAAAATTTGCGGAGATAAAAATACAAATAAAATCGAAATTATTAAAAATAATATATGTAAATTTTTAGTCTTACTCATATTAAAACCTACTTTTTTCAAAATTAATGCCCAAAATTCCTGTTGGCTTAAAAATTAATATAAAAACTAAAAAAATAAAAGCAAATGCATCTTTAAAACCGGAAAGATCTGGAAAAAAAGCTACAACTATTACTTCAGTAAGTCCTATGATAAGTCCTCCAAGTACAGCACCAACAATTGAACCAATACCGCCTAATACAGCAGCTGCAAAAGCTTTAAGACCTATCAAAGTTCCCATACTAGGTTCAATTGAATAGTATGTTGTAGCCCAAAATACTCCTCCAACCGCTGCTAAAGAAGAACCTAATGCAAAAACAATTGCAATAATACGATTTGCATTAATACCCATTAAATTTACAGTTTGAATATCAAAAGCCAAAGCTCTTATAGCAATGCCATACTTACTTTTATGTAAGATAAAAAGAAGTACAAGCAAGATGATGAAAGTTATTATAGGAACAAGTAAACTTCCAAAAGTAATACTAATATTAAAAAAAATGATATTTTCTTCAAAAATACTTGGAACTGGAAATGCCTTTGGGGTTGATGTAAAAAACATATTAAAAAGATTTTGTAAAAGAAAACTTATACCAATTGCTGTTATGAGTAATGAAATTTTTGGTGCATTTCTTAAAGGTTTGTAAGCTATTTTATCAGTTGCAATACCTACGCATGCAGCAAAAATCATTGCTAAAAATAAAGCTCCTAAAAAAGGGATCTGAAAATTTAACATACCAAATAGTGCTATATATGCACCTACCATCATAATATCGCCATGAGCAAAATTAATAAGCCTTAAAACACCATAAACCATAGTATAACCTACTGCAATAAGTGCATACATACTTCCTAAACTTAAACCATTAATAAGCTGTTGTAAAAATAAAGTTAAATCCATAATATTCCTAAGGGTTAATAATATCTTTATAAACTTGTTTTTGATTTTTAATTTCTTTAATCACTACAGAACGAATCGCATTTCCACTTTCATCAATACTAATTATCCCACTAACACCTTGGAATTCTTTAGTTTGATGAATTTTATTATTAATACACTCTGTATTAAGATTGTCAATACATTCATTCATAGCATTTACCATTACAAAATAAGCATCAGCGCCCATAGCTGAGAATGCTGGAACTTCTTTAGTTCCTTTTTCTTTTTCATAAGCTAATATAAATTTTTTTCCAAGTTCTGTTGTAGGATTATTAAAATCAAAACTATCGGTAAAAATATAACCATTACTTGCTTCTAAAGCTAAATCAATAAAAGTTTGATTTGCTACCCCATCTCCAGAACCCATTGGAGTATTAAGGTTTAAATTTCTAGCTTGTCTTGCAAATAAGGATGCTTCTGTATAATAAATAGGTAAAAATATAAATTCAGGATTAATACTTTTAATTTGAGTAATAATAGCTTTAAAGTCTTTATTTCCAGAATTAATTCTAATGATTCTTAAAATTTTACCATTATTTAAATTAAATTCTTTTTCAAAAGCTTTAGCAAGGCCTAAAGAATAATCATTGCTTTGATCAACTATAATTACAGCATTTTTATAACCTAAAGTATTATAAACGTATTTAGCCATAGATGAGCCCTGAAAATTATCACTAAAACAAACTCTACTTGAATACTTTTTCTTTTCTAGTAATCTATCCCCAGTAGCAGCAGGTGCAATAAGTGGAATTTTATTATCTTCAGCTATTTTCATGATTTGTAAAGTATTAGCCGTAACCATTTCTCCAATAAGTCCTAAAACTTTATCTTGTGAGATAAGACGATTGGTTCCACTTGAAGCTTCTATTTTATCTCCTTTTGTATCAATGATAATTAAATTTATTTTATCGCCATTTTTTAGTGTATTTTCTAAAGAATTAGCAAGTTTGATACCTTCTAGGGCGCTTTGTCCATAAGCAGCCGTTAAGCCACTTAATGGGAGGGCAATTCCTAAGTTGATTTCTTTTGCATTTAAAGATAAAGTTAAAAAACTTATTAAAACTAAAATCTTTTTCATTATTTTACCTTTTGACATTTATGGGTTTATACTTGTTTTATAAACTTGTTTTTGATTTTTAATTTCTTTAATCACTACAGAACGAATTGCATTTCCACTTTCATCAATACTAATTATCCCACTAACACCTTGGAATTCTTTAGTTTGATGAATTTTATTATTAATACACTCTGTATTAAGATTGTCAATACATTCATTCATAGCATTTACCATTACAAAATAAGCATCAGCGCCCATAGCTGAGAATGCTGGAACTTCTTTAGTTCCTTTTTCTTTTTCATAAGCTAATATAAATTTTTTTCCAAGTTCTGTTGTAGGATTATTAAAATCAAAACTATCGGTAAAAATTACTCCATCTACAGAATTTCCCCCGAGTTTTATAAAAGTTTGATTTGCTACCCCATCTCCAGCTGTTAAAATTTTATTAAATCCAATTTGTTTGGCCTGTCTTGCGATTAAAGCTGCTTCAGGATGATAAATAGGCATATAAACAAAATCAGGATTTAAACTTTTTAATTGAGAAGCTATAGCCCTAAAATCCTTGTCTCCAGAATTGATAATTAGTTTTTTAATTACTTTTCCGCCATGTTCTTTAAAAGCTTTTTCAAAGGCTTTAGCAAGACCTAAAGAATAAATATTTCCTTGATCAATGATAATTACAACATTTTTCAAATTTAGCTCATTAGTAACATAAGAAGCAAATTTTTCTCCTTGAAAGCTATCTTTAAAACATACCCTACTTGCATATTGTTTTTTATTTAAAAGCTTATCTCCAGAAGCTACTGGCGCAATAATAGGAATTTTTTTATCTTCAGCAATTGAAATAGCCTGAATGGTATTTGGAGTTGTTGCTTCTCCAATTAGTCCTAAAACTTTATCTTGCGAGATAAGACGATTGAGCCCATTTGATGTTTCAAGTTTATCTCCTTTGGTATCAACAAGAATAATTTTTATTTCATCTCCATTTGAAAGTCTAGAATTTAATTTACTTGCTACTTCTATCCCGGATAAAATATCTTGTCCATAAGCAGCAACAGATCCTGTAAGAGGCAAAGCAACACCTAAGCGAATTTCTTTTGCATTGATACAAGTGTTAAAAAATAAAATAAATAATATAAAAATATTCTTTTTCATTAATTAATTTCCTTAAATACTATTTTATAAAAGTTCCGTGTTTAGTTTTTTTGGCAGGTTCCTCTTCTAGTAATTCTTTTTCTTGAAGCTTAAAAGCAAAATCTCCGCCTTTAAGATAAGCAATTATATTATCTATATCATCATGACTTAATTCTTTTGCATATAAAGCCATTTGAGTACTTTTTTTTGATGATTCAAGCGTATAAGCTATTAAAGAAGCCTTTATCTGCTCTGGAGTCATATCTTTTAACTTTTTAGAATTAGAAAAAATCTTTTCTCCTTGGTTACCGTGGCAAATATTGCATTTTTTTTGAAAATAAATTTCCTCTCCTTTTTCAGGATTATATTCTTTATTTGTGCTAAAAGTATAATCAAAAATAGACTTTAAGCTAATACCAAAAAGCAAACCTTTAAAAACCAATACTAGCAATATCAATCTAAGCATATTACAAAACCTTTATTTTATAGAAAATTCAATATTTGTTTTATTATGATATTTTTGCTGTTGTTGATCGAAACCTTTCATCTTATGATATTCATATCTATAACGCACCACTCCAGAAACATTGATATCTTTAAAAATTTCATCTAAAGGAGCACTAAAACAAAAAGATAATAAATTTATTAAGATAAATATTATTTTCATCAATATCACTTTAAAAATAAGTTTTGATTATAGCAAAAAAAAATAACCACTGATTAATGACCGCCTTTATGTAAAAAATAAAGTCCGATACATAAAGCTAAAATAGAACCTGCAAGATAGCTCATATCAAGAGGAGAACTAAATTTCATTTGCAATACTCTTTGAAAGAAATTTACCACTAAAACCATAATAATAACTTTAGCAAGTTTATCTTTAAGTTGATCCAAGCTATGAACTTCTAAAACTCTACTTTGTTTTGTTTGTTTAAATTCTTCTATTTCACTTATAAAAAGTTCATATACTCCAAAGGAGAAAATAAATAAAACAAGTGCCATCAAATATAAATCAACAGCCCCAATAATTAACCCTATGACATCATCATGTAAATCAATTTGAGAATTTGCAACAAAAAAATACTGGTAGGTAAAAAGAATAACTTTTAAAATATCATAGCTTGCAATAATAAATAAAACAAAAGATCCAATCAACCCAAAAATAACAGGTAAAATTGTAACAACTCGACTTTTAACAAGCAAAGATTCAAAAAATTTTTCTAGCATTATACTCCTTTAAAATTCTATTTGGTTAATTCTAAATATTTTTGAGCAATTCTTACAGCATTTGTTGCTGCACCTACACGAATTTGATCTGCTACACACCAAAGATGTAAAATATTTTTATGATTAATATCTTCTCTAATACGTCCAACGTAAGTTTCATTAGTATCACTTGTAAAAAGCGGCATAGGATATTTTTTATTTTTTATATCATCAATTAAAACAACGCTTGGAGCATTTTTTAAAATTTCTTTTGCTTTATTTGCACTAACTTCATTTTTAAAGTGTAACGTTAAAGATTCGCTATGGCTTCTAAGAACTGGAACCCTAACACAAGTGGCAGAAATATCGATTTTTTTATGTAGAATTTTTTGAGTTTCATTGATCATTTTTAATTCTTCTTTTGTATAGCCATTATCCACAAATTCATCAATTTGAGGTATCAAATTTAAGGCTAAAGTGTAGGGAAAAGTTTTACTTTGAAATTCATCTAATTTAAAAGCAAAAAAACTTTGCATTGCTTCAACTAACTCTTTCATTCCTTCTTTTCCTGCACCACTTGCAGCTTGATAAGTACTTACATCGACTCTTTGTAAATCAAAGATATCATCTAAAGGCTTTAAAATATGCACCATTTGAATAGTAGAACAGTTTGGATTTGCTATAATCCCAGTTTTTTTATAAAGTTTTATATCTTCACTATTGCATTCAGGAACAACCAAGGGGATATCTTCATCCATTCTAAAATAACTTGTATTATCTATTACAAGGGCTTTGTTTTTTGCTGCTATTTTGGCATATTTTTTAGAAATTTCACTCCCTGCACTAAAAAAAGCTATATCAATTTTATTATTTTTAAAAACTTCTTCATTTAACTCTTGAACTTTGTAATATTTCTGTCTAAATTCAACTTCATTTCCAACACTTTTAGCACTAGCTAAAGGCAATATGTTTTCTACTGGAAAATCTAGTTCATCTAAAACATTTAAAATTTCTTCTCCAACGGCACCTGTAGCACCAACTATAGCAATTCTTTGCTTTTTTGGCATTTTTTATCCTTTTTTTATATTATATTTTTGAATTTTTTCTTCTAAGATACAAATTTTCATTCCTAAAATATCAGCAGCTTCTTGTGTATTGAAATCAACACTCTGAAGAACTTCGCTAATTAAATCTTTTTCAAGATTTTTAATTTCTTTTTTTACTTTTCTAGCCTCTAAAAAAAGATCTTGAGCTATTATTTCATCGCCCTCACTTAAAATACAAGCTCTTTGAACAATAGAAATTAGCTCTCTAATATTTCCTGGATAGTCATAATTAAGCAAAGCTTCTTTGGCTTCTTTGCAAAATTTTTTATTTTTAAAATCATATTCCTTGCAAGTATTTTCTAAAATTTTATTAGCAATATCAAGTATTTCTTCTTTTCTTTCTCTTAAAGGAGGAATATTAATAGGAATGGTATTTAAACGATAATATAAATCAGATCTAAATTCTTCTTTTTGAATTTTTTCTTCTAGATTGGCATTTGTTGCACAAATAATTCTAATATCAATTTTAATGCTTTTAGTAGATCCTAATCTTGTAATTTCTTTTTCTTGTAATGCTCTTAAAAGTTTTGCTTGAACTTCATAAGGCATTTCTCCAATTTCATCTAAAAAAAGTGTTCCACCATTAGCAGACTCAAAGAGTCCTATTTTAGATGCATTTGCATCAGTAAATGCTCCTTTTTCAAAACCAAATAGTTCGCTTTCTATTAAATTTGAAGGAATGGCAGCCATATTAATGGCTACAAAAGGCATATTAGCTCTTTTGCTATTTTTATGAATATATCTTGAAAATACTTCTTTTCCAACTCCACTTTCTCCAAAAAGCATGACAGAGGCATCTGTTTTAGCTGCCTTTAAGCTCAAATCTAAAACTTTCTCCAAATTTTTAGAAGTAGCAAAAAAATCCTTAGTGTCATTATTTAAATTTTCTTTTTTTCTTGGATTTTTTTTTGTTTTTTCTTGGATAACCTTAGCTCTTTTGATGGCTTGTATTAATGTTTCGACATCAAAAGGTTTAGTTAAAAAATCTTTCACTCCAAGTCTTACCGACTCAATAGCACGATTTAAGGTAGCATTACCTGTCATTATGATGAAATCGTATTTATTTTGACAAGCTTTTATAAATTCAAGTCCGTCCATACCAGGCATATTAATATCTGTAATAATTAAATCTACATTGTCATCAAGTTTTTTTAGAGCTTCGGTAGCAGATTTATAAGATTTGATTGTAAATTCTTTATATTCAGCCAAAGCAATTTCAAGAGATTTTCGCATATTGATATCATCTTCGACTATAACTAAATTCATAATCAGCCTTTATAAATTTTATTTTAGATATTAGCAAAATAGAACTTTAAAAAAGGTAAAATTAAGTTTTTATTAATTTTTTTAATTATTTTCTATATTTAAAACAATATTTTTAAATATAGAAAATATACTTTTTGCTAACTATTTTATATTTTAATTAAAGATTTAGAAAGTTTATCTGTTGATATGTTTTATTTTTTTCTAAGATAATAAATCAGTGCACTATTTGAACCAAAATCAACACTAAAGCGAAGTGGTAAAATTTTTATATAAATTTCATTTTGAGCTTTTAAAAGATTTGTTTGAGTAAAACTTTTTATTTGAATTTTAGCCCCTATAAAGCATTCACTTAATTCATCTTTATGAGAATTTAAAAAATCTAATTTAATTTTTTTTGGCATATCTTCATCGATTAGTCCTAAAGAATTTTTTGGAAATTTAATATAGTCTTTTTGAGTATAAGGAAGCTCGCACACAAAATCACTAAAAAAATTATCACTTTTTGTCATTGCCAAAGATATATTTTGACTTTGATGAAAAAGAACTAAATTTCTACTAGAAAGTTCAGCCCAAAATATAAATTCATCTTGGGCAAATAATCTTAAATTTAATAAAATTAATAAGCAAATAATTCTTTCCACTTGTCTGCGTCTATTTTAAGTTCTACATTAACTCGATAAAGTCCTTGATTAAAGCTCTCATCAATTACGCTTGCATTTTTTATAAGTCCATTAACTTGAGCAGTAATTGTTGAACTTCTCAACATAGCATCTTTTACTGTATCTTTACCATTTACTTTCACTCCATAAAGTTTGCTTGCAAGTTGTCTATAAGCATCTGTAATTGCAGCTCTTTTAGCAAGTGCTAAAGCTTGCGCTGATGATACAGTATTTAAAGGAGCTATTCCTTCTCCAACAGCTGTGAAACTAAGTTCTGTTTCGCTAACATCAGGTGCTAGCATTTTTTCTTCCTTGATGATATTTCTTACATCATCTTTATCTACTTTTTGAACAATAATATCTGGATTATTATTTGCAGCAGTGTTATTTGTTGCAGCTGTATTGTTCATTTTTGTTGTATTAGGAACGCATCCACCAAAAACCATTGCTATAACAAGCACAAAAAATAAATTTTTCATATATACACCTTCAATATATTGTAATTCTAAATTAAAAAGCAAAAACTATTCCAAAATTAAATTTATATCTTCTTCTTCACTTTCTTCTTTTGGACATTTTGCTATACTAACAACTTCATCATTTTCTACATTTACAACTATAACTCCACTTGTATTTCTTCCAGCCTTTCGTATGCTTTGCATATCTACGCGTATCATTTTTCCGCTACTTGTTAGAGCCATTAAATCCATGGTCTCATCTACAATTACAACGCTAATTAAGTCTTTTGTCTTATCTGTAAGTTTCATACAGATAACGCCTTTTCCACCTCTGCTTTGAAGTCTATATTCTCCAGCAGTAGTTCTTTTGCCTATACCTTTTGCACTTATACTTAAAATTTCTTGCTCATTATTTTCTATAACAACAGCTCCAACTAATTCGTCATTTTTTTCTTTAAATTTAATTGCGGTCACACCTCGACTTACGCGACCAATTTCTCTAACTTTAGCAAGAGGAAATTTAATACACATACCTTTTTTAGTCACAGCAAAAAGCATTTTTCCTTGGATATTATCACTTAATTCTGAATTCTCTTCTAAAGTGTTAATTTCTTCTTGTATAGCTTTTTCATCATTTTTATCAAGAATTTCATTTTCATCTCTTTGAACAATAATAGCAGTAACAAGTTCATCATCTTCATCAAGATTAATAGCTCTTACTCCAACGCTTCTAATATTTTGATATTCGCTTAGATTTGTTCTTTTTACTATACCATTTTTAGTAAAGAAACATAAAGATTTACTTTCATCAAAATCTGTAGTAGGAATAATAGCCATAATTTTTTCATTAGCTTGAAGATTGATAAGATTTACAACAGCCTTTCCTTTTGCTGTTCGACTTCCTTCAGGAATTTTATAAACTTTAAGCCAATAAAGTTGACCGCGATCAGTTACAAACATCAATGTATCGTGTGTATTTGCTGTAAAGAAATTTTCTATAAAATCATCATCATAAGTGGTAACTGCAAGTTTTCCTTTGCCGCCACGCTTTTGCTTTTCATATTGTTTACTTGGCACACGTTTAATGTAACCGCGATGAGTTATAGTTACAACCATATTTTCATTTGGTATTAAATCTTCAATATCAATATCATCATAATCATCTTCAATCTGAGTAATTCTTGGAACATCAAATTTGGATCTTATTTCTTTGAGTTCTTCTTTAATTAAATTTTCTAATAAAACTTCGCTTTTTAGAATTTTTTCTAATTTATCTATTTCCAAAATAAGCTCTTTTAACTCATTTTCAATTTTTTCTCTTTCAAGTCCTGTAAGGCGTCCAAGTTTCATATCTAAAATAGCACTTGCTTGAATTTCGCTTAAATTAAATCTAGCAATCAATTCCTCTTTAGCTTTTGCATTATCAGGGCTATTTTTAATCAACGCTATAATTTCATCAATATTATCTAATGCTATTTTTAAGCCTTCTAAGATATGCATTCTAGCTCTTGCTTTTTGAAGATCAAAAATTGTTCTTCTAATGATAATTGTTTTCCTATGTGTTAAAAATAAATTTAATAGGTCTATTAAAGAAAATATTTTTGGTTCTTTATTATGAATTGCTAACATAATTACACCAAAAGTACTTTCCATTGTTGTAGATTTAAAAAGGTTATTTAGAACAATCTCACTCATTGCTTCACGTTTAAGCTCTATAACAACACGTATCCCTTCTCTATCACTTTCATCTCTAACTTCTGAAATTCCTTCAATTTGTTTTTCTTTAACCAAGTCAGCAATTTGTTCTATAAGTCTTGCTTTATTTGTTTGATAAGGAAGTTCATCAATAACTATAATGTCTTTATTAACCTTTTTTTCTATATGCGTTTTAGCACGAATTTTAACACGACCCCTACCTGTTTTATAAGCCTCTATAATCCCCTTTTTTCCATAAATAATACCACCAGTTGGAAAATCAGGACCTTTGATAAATTGCATTAACTCTTCTAAACTTGCTTCTTTGTGATCAATTAAATACAAAATTGCATCTATTAACTCATTTAAACTATGCGGAGGAATATTTGTTGCCATACCCACTGCAATACCGCTTGATCCATTGAGTAATAAATTTGGAACCCTAGAAGGCAGTATATCTGGTTCATTAGTTGTTCCATCATAATTTGGAATAAAATCAACTGTATCTTTATCAATATCTTTTAAAAGCTCTTCTGCTAAAATTGTCATTTTAGCTTCAGTATAACGCATAGCAGCAGCACTATCTCCGTCAATAGAGCCAAAATTTCCTTGTCCATCTATGGTTGGATAACGCATAGAAAAATCTTGAGCCATTCTTACAAGAGCATCATAAACGGCACTATCTCCATGAGGATGATACTTACCGATTACATCCCCTACAATGCGTGCTGATTTTTTATGTTTGCTTTTGCTGCCCACACCAAGTTCATTCATTGCGTATAAAATTCTTCTATGAACAGGTTTTAAGCCATCTCTAGCATCAGGCAAAGCGCGACCTATAATAACACTCATAGAATAATCAAGATAGCTACTTTTGATAGAATTTTCTATATCAATAAGATCAATATCAGAATCTTTGTTAAAAATATTTTCCATAAAAATCCTTAAAGCCAAAAAACACTATTGTATCAAATTATTCTTTTGCATCAGCTAAAACAAGTGCAAAAAGAACAAAAATTTTATTTTTTTCTAAAAGCTCTTTAGCTTCTAATAAACTAGAGCCAGAAGTTACAATATCATCAACTAAAATAACAGGATGATTAATTTTTTTCAATAGTTTAAAATTTCTTTTATTTTTTTGACGAAACTGTATATTTTTTCCTGAATATTTTACATTAGATTTAGCATGAAGTGCACTATAAATTGGCTGAATACTTTTACTTTTTAAATATCTAAGCAAAATTGCTGAATGAGAATAAAGCATATTTTCAACCTTATCATCTAAGGCTATAGCATTAATTTTTAAATCTGGATTAAAAAAATTTTTAAATTTTTTAAAACTTAATTTTGCGAGCATATTAAAAACAAAATATCCATAAAAATGATGTTTAGAATATAAAAGATGTTTAATCTGTTCGTATTTATAAAAAGAATAAACTTTAAAGTTTTTATCAAGGACTCTCACACCTAAGGAAAACTCTTTTAAGTTATTTTTACATTTATCGCAAAATCCTAAAAGAGTAAATTCCCCGCAATTAAAACATTTCAAAGCGAAGCAATAATACTTGCAGCTTTATTAGCCATTTGTTTAATTAAAAGATGGGTATAAAAAGTAATTTCTTTTAAATTATCAAAACCTTGAACATCCTGTTTTGTGCGTATGGTAAATTTTCTATTTTTATTTACATCATAAAGGGATAAAACACCAACTAATCTAGAATGAAGTCCAGTAGAATCTTTTTTAGAATTATAATCAATAAAAGCTAAATCAACTTTTGTTACATAAGGGGAATTATCATTGTTATTTTCTAATACTACAATTCCTCTAGATTCAAGTTCTTGCTTTAGATAAATATAAAAAATAGCATTAAATTTAGCATCAACAAAATATTTTTGATCATTGACTAATAAGGTTTTTTTATCCTCATTTAAATCATAAAATCTATGTAAATAAACTTTTTTTAAAGCTACACCAGTATCAAGAGTTCTTTTATTTGCACAACACTCAATCCCTACATCACTGATATATAAAAGTCCTTTGATTTTGGCTTCAAATCCACTTGGACTTTCACAAGAACTACAGTCTAAATTTTTAGAAATTTGATTTACTTGAGCAAAAGTATCTTGACGATTTGCACAAGCACTTAAGATAAAAATACTTGCTATAAAAATCACAAGCCTAATAAACATCATATCTCCTTAACTTTCTATAATTTTAATTGTATTTAAAAACTAAGCAAAATTCAAGCCATTTTTTAAATATATAAAAAATAAAAACTTTTATAAAATTAAATATTTTAATTATTAATCAATTTTTAGAACACTTAAAAATGCTTCTTGTGGTAGATGCACTTTTCCAATAGCTTTCATTCTTTTTTTACCTTCTTTTTGCTTTTCAAGCAGTTTTCTTTTTCTTGTAATATCTCCACCATAACATTTTGCAGTAACATTTTTTCCCATAGATTTTACATTTTCTCTTGCTATGATTTTATTTCCAATGCTAGCTTGAATAGCCACTTCAAAAAGCTGCCTAGGAACTATTTCTTTCATAGCTTTTACAAGCTCTCTTCCTTTTGAAAGCGCTTTTTCATTTGGAACAATAATACTTAGTGCATCAACATTTTCACCCGCTACCTTAATATCAAGTTTAACAAGATCTCCTACTCTAAATTCAATAGGCTCATAATCAAAACTCGCATAACCTTTGGTAAGACTTTTTAATTTATCATAAAAATCCATAACTATTTCATTTAAAGGTATATCATATTCAAGCAAAACTCTTTGAGTGGTGATATAATCCATCTTTACTTGAACCCCTCTTTTGCGGTTTAAAAGAGTGATTAAATTTCCTAAAAATTCACTAGGTGTTATAATTGTAGCTTTAACATAAGGTTCTTTAATAAAATCAATCTTATTAACCGGTGGAAGTTCGCTTGGATTTTGAATTTTTAATATTGTTCCATCTGTTTGATAAATTTCATAAGTTACAGTTGGCGCAGTAGCAATAAGATCAAGATTAAATTCTCTTTCAAGTCTTTCTTTGATCACCTCCATATGTAAAAGCCCTAAAAAGCCTACTCTAAAACCAAAACCTAAAGCCAAAGAAGTTTCTGGCTCATAAGTAATAGAACTATCATTGAGTTTTAATTTATCAAGAGCATCTCGTAAATCTTCAAATTTATCCGTTTCTATAGGATAAAGCCCTGCAAAAACAAAAGCCTTTGCTTTTTCAAAGCCAGAAATAGGTTCTTTAGCTTTATTTTTTACAAGGGTTATTGTGTCACCAACTTGAACATCGCTTACATTTTTTAAGCCTAAAACTACAACTCCCACTTCACCTGAATTTAAAGTTTTTGTTTTGATGGGACTTAGAGGATGAGGATAAAAAAGATCTTGAACTAAATGTTTTTTATTTGTGCTCATGATTAATATTTCATCATTTTTAGCAATTTGCCCTTCATAAATTCTTACTAAAGCTAAAGCACCTAAATAATTATCAAACCAAGAATCATAAATTAAAGCTTTTGTGGGTGCTTCGTTATTAATTTTTGGTGCTGGAACTTTAGTAATAATTGCTTCTATTAGCTCTTGTATACCTTGACCTGTTTTTGCACTTACGCAGATTGCTTCTTTACAATCTATACCTATAATATGTTCTATTTCATGTTTTACTTTTTCTATATTAGCTGAAGGAAGATCAATTTTATTGATCACTGGAATAATCTCAAGGTTATTTTCTAAAGCAATATACACATTAGCTATGGTTTGCGCTTCAACACCTTGAGTGGCATCAACCACAAGCAAAGCTCCCTCGCAACTTGCTAATGATCTACTAACCTCATAAGAAAAATCAACATGGCCTGGCGTATCTATTAAATTTAAAATATATTGTTGATTATTTAAAGTATATTCCAAACGCACAGATTGCGCTTTGATAGTAATACCTCTTTCCTTTTCTATATCCATAGTATCCATAACTTGATTACTCATTAATCTATCGCTAATAGCTCCACATTCGCTAATAATTCTATCCGCTAATGTACTTTTTCCGTGATCAATATGAGCTATAATTGAAAAATTTCTAATATTTTGCATTAATTTTTCATACCTTAAATATTTTTTATAAAATTTAATTTTATCAAAAGAACAATTTAAAAACAATAATTTCAAATTTGCTCAAAAATATTTTTATCCAACTCTTTTCTTTCTTCTTGATTTAATTCTTTTAAAATACCTTCTTTCATTAAAATAACCCTATCTGCTAAATAAAAATATTTATCATCATGAGTAATGGCAAAAATAGTATAATTTTGCTTTTGAAGCAAAGGAAGAAGTTTAGTATAAAAGAAATTTCGATAAACAGGGTCTTGATCGGCTCCAAATTCATCTAAAATTAAAAATTTTTTTCCTTCCATAAGGGTTAAAAATAAAGCAAGACGTTTTTTTTGCCCTTGTGATAATGCAGTGGTTGAAAGATTAAAATCTTGAATTTTTACCTTATGACTTAAATTTAAAATTTCCAACCAATAAGATAAATTTTCTTTTTCTTTATCTTCGCAAACAACCTTATCAAAAAGAAAAAATTCAGAAAAAACAACGCCAATTTCTTTTCTATAAATATGAATATTTTCTTCGTTTAATAAAATATTATCTATTCTCATTTCTCCTTGATAAGTTTTTAAAATTCCTGATAATATTAAAGATAGAGTTGATTTGCCACTACCATTTTTTCCGATACAAAAAATAAGTTCTCCTCGATTTATTGTGAAATTTATATTTTTTAAAGCAAAAGAAGAGTTAGGATAATTAAAACTAATATTTTTTAATTCTATATTTTTCCAAGAAGAAAAATCTTCTTTTGTTTCTTTAAAATCTTCTTCATAAAAAGCAAGGTTTAATCTATTGATCTTATCAAAAGAAAGTTTTGCATTTAAAACCATAGGAAGTGCTCCTATAGCAGAAATCAAAGGTGTCCTTATAAATAAAATAATAAAAACTACCATAGTAGCCTCATTAAGTTGCATCCAAGAAAATGATAAAGATAAATAAATAATTAAACCAGCCAAAGCTAAAATCATAGCATTTAAAAGATTGTTAGCTAGATTATGCAAAGTATCAGCCTTGATAGCATTGATACATTTTGAATTTGCATGAGTTTTAAATTCTTTTTCATAAAATAATTTAGTTCTTTTTATGCTTAAATTTAATTCTTTATGACCTTCTATTGCTACTTGATAGTCTTTTTGCAAGATATCTTCATTGCCTCTAACCAGATCAAGATAGTAATAAACGTATTTAACTATAAAATGGCTGATTAAAAAAGCAGTCAATAACCATAAAAAAACAATAAGAAAAATTAAAGAATTTAAAGAAAAGATATAAACACTAGCACAAAAAGCAAATAAAAATCCCTGTAACATTTCAGGCAAACGCATAATCCCAAAGGAAATATTTTTAATATCGTTATTTAAACTAGCTAAAATTTTAGCTTTTCCAAGTTCTAAGATTTTTAAATTTTCTGTATCTAAAATTCTTTTAAGAAAGAATTTTTGCAATCTAAAAACAAAATGATGACCAAAACGAGTTAAAAAAAATTGGGCTATTATAGAACTTAATAAAAAAATTAATACCAAAAGAAAAAAAATAAAAAGTACAAAATAATCATTATAAAATTTAAGAACATAAGAGTTAATATAGGTTAAAACAAAAATTCCCATAATAGAGCTAAAAATATTTAGCATAAAAAGTAAAAAAAAATAAAATTTATATTTTTGAAATAAAAATAAAAAAGTTTTCATTAGTTTTTTCTCACCATAAAAATAAAATATACACTACCTAATAAAGTTGCAATAATACCTAAAGGAATTTCATAAGGAAAT
The DNA here is from genome assembly GCF_018968685.1 of Campylobacter novaezeelandiae. Lineage (NCBI taxonomy): Bacteria > Pseudomonadati > Campylobacterota > Epsilonproteobacteria > Campylobacterales > Campylobacteraceae > Campylobacter > Campylobacter novaezeelandiae. The sequence goes on from NZ_CP076657.1 coordinate 771,715, forward strand.
GTAAAGATTTTTGATAGAAATTCAGCCAAAAGCATTACTAAGGCTCCAATGAGTGTTGCTAAAAATAATTTAATTTTTATATTTTGAACAAAAAACAAATTAGCAAGATGTGGGGCTAACAAGCTTACAAAACTAAAAGGACCAGTATTTAAAACAATTAATACACTTATTAATGCACAGAAAATAAGCAGAATAATTCTTATCTTAAAAAGATCAAGTCCGATACTCATTGCGCAAATTTCTCCCAAGCGTAAAGCATTAAGCCATCGAATAAAAAATGGGATAATTAAAAAAGAAACAAATGTAAAAATACATATAATTAAAGCATTTGTAGAATCGGCATTTAAAATTCCAGCTTGAGTAAAAGCTAAAAAACTATAAACTCTTACATCTGCGCTTAATAAAACCAATTTAAAAAAAGAATCAGTCAAAAACATAATACAAACACCGAGCAAAATAATTTTTTGTATATTGATTTTTTTTACAAAATAAAGAAAAATTAATAAAAATAAAACGATTAAGGCTCCAATCAATGCTAAAGGCCATATAAGAAATGGTACAAACCATAAAGCAAAAAGCACTCCTAAACTAGCACCAGAATTTATACCCAAGAATTCACTTGAAGCCATAGTATTAAAACTTAAACGTTGTAAAATAAAGCCTACAATCGCCATTAAAGCTCCACTACACGCCAAAATAATAAGTTTATAAAATCTTAAATCAATAATTTCTTTTGAAATTATAAAATTTATACTTAAATTTGAAAAATCAAAGTATAAATTCACTATAAAAATTAAGACTAATAAAATAAAACCTATACCAAATAAAATATATTTAGAAACAAAAAAATAATTTCCATCTAAAAAATCGTTGTTATTGGGATAAATTTTTATTTTTTTAAAAATAATATAAATTAATAAAGGCACCCCTAAAAAAGATACCACACTTCCTGTTGGCAAGTTGATATCTTTTAAAAGTTGTAAAAGTTGTAAAATTAAATCAATATTTAAAAGTGAAAATCCCCCTATTAATGAACAAAATAAAAATTCTTTTTTTATATCATCAAATTTAAACTGATGTATCAAAATACTTGCAAATAAACCTAAAAAAGCTATTGATCCTACAAAAGAAATAACCAAAGCTATAAAATACGCACTAAGTGCTAAAGTAATTATTTTGCTTAATATTACATTAACTCCAAGAGATTTTGCAACAATATCCCCTAGGGTTAAAACCTTAAAAGAAGTAGAAAAAAAATAAAGAAAAACAAATCCTATACTAGAAAAAAAAGCAATTTGAAAAAAATCTTTCAAGCCATTTTGTGTAAAATAGCCGCTATTATAAAATAAAAAAGTTTTACTTTCTTCTGGATACAAAAGAATAAATAATGAAATTAAAGCACTAAAAAATAAAGAACTTATTAAACCTAATAAAATAATACTTACGTTATTAAATCTTTTTTTATATCCCAAAACAAAAATAGGTATCAAAATAATAATAGCCCCAATAAAAGCTATAATAATTTTAAAATTTTCATAAAAAAAAGGAAAAAATAAACTAGCCAATAATAAAAAAAATCCAGAAGCTGAAGAAACGCCTAAAGTTGTATCGCTAACTAGAATATTGTGCATAATTTTTCGCAGAAGCAAAGAGGCTAAAGAAAGTAATACACCGCAAATAAAGCACACCCCTATTCTACTAAGGATATAATTTTTCAAAATAAAAACAAATAAATCATTGTGGTAGTTTTTTAAATTTAAAAATTCAAAATATGATACTAAAAATAATAAGATTAAAAACAAAAATACTAATGAAAAAATAATTTTTTTCATTTTAAATTATCCCTTAAATACTTTGCAAAACGCTCTATACTTAATAAGCTTCCTGCACTCCAAATAGGATCTAATTCTATATAATCTTCAAATAAAGGTATTTTTTGATAAAAAGAATTATTTTTGAATTCTTTTTTTATATTAAAAGGGTGAGGTTTTATAATAACTATTTTTGTATTTTGAGGAAGTTCTAAAAGATTTAAAAATGAAATATTATCAACACCCCAAACATTTTTAACTTCTTTTTTATAAGCATTTTTTAATCCAAGTTCTTTTAAAACAAGTCCAAATATACTATGATTTGTGTAAATTCTTAAGTGCTTAGGATCAATAAATTGCACAATAGCCAAGGGTCTATCTTTAGATTTAATTTGAGTGCTAATTTCTTTTAAAATATTTTTTGTATTTTCTATAAGTACTTGTGCTTCTTTTTCTTTTGAAAGTATAACTCCAAGTTGTAAAACAGCATTATTGATATTCTCATAAAGATCGCCTTCTTTATAAAAATCTATATTATAAATTTTAGTATATTTTCGCAAAGAATGATTATTAAATGAAAATAAAGAAGAAGAAATTAAAATATCAGGTTTTAACATTATAACTTGTTCTAAATTTGGTTTAACTCTCAATCCTAAATCTAAAATATTATTTGGCAAACGAGGTTCCTTAACCCAAGTATTATAACTTTTTTTATCTCCTACTGCTTGAATAGGATATCCTAATAACATCATAGTTTCAGCTGCAGTCCAATCAAGTGAAATTACTTTTAATTCTTTGGAAAAAAGACTAAAACTTAATAAAAATATTAAAAAAAATTTTAACATTTAAAAAATAGCTACCAAAGAGTTTTTTTTAGGATGTTTTAAGATAGTATTTTCTATCTTAAAAATTCTTTTAATATTTTTTTCTTTCATGAATTCTAAATTATTGTCATGAAAAATAATTTTTCCTTCTTCTAAAGCAATAATCTCATCACAATAACAAGCTGCAAGATTAATATCGTGTAAAATAATAATCACTCCTATATCAAGCTCTTTGCTTATTTTAGCAATAAGTTTCATAATATCAAATTTATAAGCTATATCTAAAGCAGCTAAAGGCTCATCAAGAAGCAAGAATTTACTTTTCTGTGCTAAAAGCATTGCTAAAAAAGCTCTTGTTCTTTCCCCTCCTGATAAAAATTGCATATCTTTATTGCTCATATAATCGATATTAGTTAATCTCATAGCTTCATTAATAATATCTTCATCATTTTGTTTTTTGATAAAACTTTCATAAGAAAAACGTCCCATTTTTACAAGCTCTTTAACGCTAATATGATACAAATGAGGTAAATGCTGAGGCAAATAAGCTATTTTTTTAGCAAAGTCTTTAGATGAAAAACACTTTATATCTTTTTTATCAATTAAAACTTGCCCTTTTTGAATTTTGATCTGTTTTGCTAAAATTTTTAATAAAGTAGATTTTCCAGATCCATTATGCCCCATTAGAGCATAAATTTTTCCACTTTCAAAAGAAAGTGAACAAGGATAAATAATATGTTTTTTTTCTTTGCTAAATTCTAAATCAACCGCTTTAAGCAATGCCATAAATTACTTTCTTCATCGAAAAATTCAAATTTTAATTGTAACAAAAACTTAATAAGTTTTATTTAAAAAATAAAATTATACAATATTTTTTTAATAATGAGATTAACTCTCATAATTATAAATTTTTATTGAGGAAAATAATGAAGATTTCAAAATTAGTAATATTATCTTTAAGTGCGAGTTTGGCTTTAGCACAAGAAGTTGGAAATTTAGATGAAGTTAGTATAGTAGGAAGTGTAGAAAAAGGCAAAGAAGTTGATTATCTTAATCCAAGAAATATAACCGTTATTGACTCAGATACTATTGAAAAAATGGGTTTTACTCAATTAGATGAAATTATACGTTATGAAAGTGGATTTTTATCCCAGCCTTATGGATCTGATCTTGATACTACAGATTGGCTTAAATTAAGAGGTTTTGATGCGACTTTAACATTAGATGGAACAGCTATTTATAAAGGAGGATATTTTGGTTTTTCTCCTGACATTTATGGTTTAGAAAAAATTGAAATTATAAAAGGAGCTGATTCAATAAGTTATGGCTCATCACAAAGCGGAGGAATTATTAATCTCATTAGCAAAAGACCACAAAAAAAACCCTTTGCTGAAGTTGGAGTTAAAGTTGGAAATTTACAACAAAATGGAATATTTTTTGATGTAAATGATCAATTTTTAAAAGATAATACTTATTTTAGATTGGTGGGTAATTATCAAAGAGAAAATGGACAAGTTGATAAAACATGGCAAGAGCATTATTATATAGCCCCTAGTTTAAATATAGAAATCAATGAACAAACATTTTTAACTCTTTTATCAAGTTTTCAATACGATCAAGGAGTTCCAACAACAGCTTTTTTTCCAGCTTATGGCACACTTATTAATACCCCAAATGGCTATATAGATCCTAATACAAATTTGGGCTCCCCTTTTAGTGATTATCTAAAAAGAAGTCAAGTTTCTTTAGGTTATGAATTTATTCATTATTTAAATGATGATTTATATTTTAGTCAAAATTATAAATTCAATATGGAAAATAAAGATCAATTTTCTGTTAGTTTTTCTTCTCTTGATCCATCCAATTCAAATAAAGCCAAAAGATCTTCTGTAATTGTTGATGGTATAGCAAGAACGCACACTATAGATAATAGATTAAATTACACAAAAAAATTTGGAATTATAGAAAATAATCTTATTACCGGAGTTGATTACCAATACGCTTATGTAAGAGGTAAATATGGCTATGGAATGGCAAGCGATGTAGATATTTTTCATCCAGATTATACCCCGCAAACCAAAAGTGATGTTCCAACTTATTTAGTCAAACAATCCCAACTTGGCTTATACCTTAAAGATAAAGTCAAAATAGATAATTTTATTTTCAATGCAGGTTTACGCTTTGATAAAGCAAAAAGTGATTCAAAAAGCTTTGGAGCAAAAAGTGATTATAATGTCAATCACACTTCTTTGCAAAGTGGTATAATGTATGTTTTTGATGATTTAGGATTAATGCCTTTTATCAATTACTCACAATCTTTTAGACCTATAGCAGGAAATGATGGCAATGGAAATAATTATAAACCTTATGAAGGAAGACAATATGAAACAGGTATTAAATATCTTCCTTATTTTATAGATGCTGAATTTTATCTTACTTATTTTGATCTCAAAGAAAAAAATGCTCTCATAAATGCACCTAGCGGAAGTTTTGCTTCTATTCAAAGTGGAAAACAAATTTCAAAAGGTGTAGAATTTAACTCAAATATTCACTTTAATGATATTTTAAATTGGCTATTAGCTTATACATATTATATTAAAATAAATACGGATTTAAATACCATAGAAACAATTAGAACTCCACAAATGCCTAAAAATACATTATCATCTTACTTGATTTATACTTTTGCACTTGATAATAAAAGTTCTATTCAAACAATGTTTGGAGTAAGATATGTAGGATCTAGCACAGATGAAGCCGGAAATAAAGGTCTTAAGATTCCTTCATACACTCTTTATGATACAGGGGTAGTGTTTAACTATAAACAATGGCAAACAAAGCTTAATATAGATAATATTTTTAATAAAAAATATGTTAGTTCTTGTTATTATAGTTGTTATTATGGAGAAGGAATTAGAGCGAGTTTAAGTTTATCTTACAAATGGTAAAGTAAATAATATTTTAACCGATCTGGTTACAATGAGATATTTTATTATTTTTTTACCTTTAATTTTATTTGCATCAAATTTAAAAGAGTTTATTGAGTTAAGCTTAAAAAATGAACAATATCAAATTAAGACTATGCAAAATATGCAAAGTTCTTTTGAAATTCAAAGCTTAACTTCATCCTATATGCCAAATTTAAATTTGGATATAGGATATGTGGCTCTTAATAAAGATCGCCTTATCACAGATCCTCAAGAAAGTTTTTATACAAAATTAAGCCTTAATTTTCTTTTGTATGATGGAGGCAAAAGAGAAGCTTTAATTAATTCTTTAAAATTTAAAAAAAATATTACACAATTAAGCAAGGGGCAAAGTAAAAATTATCTGGCCCTTAAAGCTTCAACTTTATATTTTAATTATCAAAGTCTTAAGGCTATCATTAAATCTAGCGAACAAAAAGAGTTATTTTTAGAAAACACTTTGCAAAGATTAAAAAAATTTTACAAAGTAGGACTTAGCTCACAAAATGAACTTGAAAGCATTAATGCAAAATATCATTTAGCTAAACTTGAACTTTCTAAAAATTTATTAAAATTAGAAGAAATTAAAAAAGATATAAGAATTTTAACCACACAAGATTTTACCCCAGATAAATTAAATTTTTTAAAGGATCCAAGCAAAGATTTTAAAAACAATAACCTAGAATTTTTAATAGCCAAAGAACAGATTAATCAGGCCAATGAAAAATTAAAAATTGCAAAATCAAGCTATTTGCCTAAAATATTTTTACAAAATAATTTTATATTTTATAAAAACAATTATAATCCAAAAATTCCCTCCATTTATCAAAATTTAGTCAATGATTTTTTTAAAGAGCATGCTCAAAGCAATCAATTTATTATTGGAATGCAATGGAAAATTTTTGATTTTAATCAAAGAAGCAAAGAAGTGGAAAAAGAAAGGCTAGAAGTTCAAATTGCAAATGCTAAAGCTAATCTAATCAAAAGAGAAAATGAACAAAATTTAGAATATCTCCAAAAAAATTTAGATATCCTAAAAGAACAAATTAATGCTTTAAGCTATGCCTTAAAAGCTAGCGAAATAGCTTTTAAAGTGGTTAATGAAAAATACTCTGCGGGACTTTGTTCTTACATAGAGTATTTAGAAGCCTTAGAAGAAAAGTTTAAAGCCTTTAGCAATTTAGAATTAGCCAAAAATGAGCTTGAAATTACTAAAGCAAATTATTATTTCTTAGCAGGAATTGATATAAAAAACAAGGTTTTATAAATGAAAATTATTATATGCTTAATTATAAGTTTTTATACACTTATAGCTAAAGAACTTTATGCAAGTTTTAATGTTGAAGCTTTAAATCAAAGCAAATTAAGTCTAGAAAGCATAGGCATAGTTAAAGAAATTAAAGTAAAAATTTCAGATCATGTAAAAAAAGGCGATGTATTATTAAGCCTTGATACAAGCAAAGAAGAAATTGCTTTACAAAATGCACAAAATGATTATAAGTTAGCTTTAGCTAAATTTAATAATATAAAATCAAAAATGACTAAATTTACTCAAGTTCAAAATTTTATCGATAAACAAAGTTATGAAGATATTAAAACTGAATTTAATATAGCTAACTTAGAACTTCAAAAAGCAAAAATTAATATAGCTTATTATAAAAATTTAATAGATAAAAAAATTCTTAAAGCCCCTTATGATGGCATTATTTCTGATAAAACTATTCAAGTGGGCGAAGGAGTGGCTGGGGTAAATCAAATTTTATTTAAAATTTTTTCTTATCCAGAAGTAAAACTTATACTTAGTTTTGATGAAAAATATAAAGACGAAGTAAAATTGAATCAAGAATTTATCTATAAAATAGAAGGCAAAGAACAAACATTTAAAGGAAAAATTTCGCTTATTTATCCAAGCATAGATATAAAAACAAGAAAAATTTACGCAGAAGCAAAAGCACAAAATTTAACACCAGGGCTTTTTGGCGAAGGTAAAATCATCATCAAAGATTAAAAATGTATAAATTTGCCATAAACCGACCTATTGCCACTTTAATGTTTTTTTTAGCCCTTGTAATATTTGGTTTATTCTCTGCTTTTACCATGAATGTAAACTTATTTCCAAATGTAAATATCCCGCTTATTAAAATAAGTGCAAAAGCAAATGGGGATTTAAATTATATGGAAAGCAAAATCACAAAAGAGCTTGAAAACGCTATAAGTGAGATAGATGGACTCAAAACCCTATCTTCTGCAAGCTATGATAATTTTAGTGTTATTTTTGCAGAATTTAAACTTGATAAAAATTTAGAAGTTGCTGCTAATGATGTAAGAGATAAGCTAGGAACTTTAGCCCTTGATGCTAAAATTGAAATAGAAAAAATCTCTTCTGATTCTGGGGCAAATATAAGTTTATTTTTTAAATCCAACAATTCTTTAGAACTCATGCAAATCATTGAAGATAAAGTTAAACCTTTTTTACAAAGGATTGATGGAGTAGGAAAAATTAATGCTATAGGATTTTCAAAACCACAAATTCGAATACAGCTTGATATAAATAAATTACAAAAATATAATCTTAATGCTTTAGAAGTTGCAAATATTATTAAAAATCAGAATTTTAAACAAGGTCTAGGAGAACTTGAAAATAAAGACAACAATTTTATACTCAAAGGATATTTTGAAGCAAAAACAATTGATGAGCTAAAAAAAATAAGAATTTATCCAGGAGTTTTTTTAAGCGATATTGCAAAAATTGAAAATTTATATGAAAACCAAAAACAAATCGCCTTTTTTCAAGATAATGGAGTTTTACTAGAAATCAATAAAATTAGTAATTATAATGCTTTAAAAATGATTAAAAATGTTAAAAAAGCTTTAGAAAATTTAAAAAATGAATTGCCTAAAAATATAGAATTTAATATCCTCTATGATAAAAGTGCAAACATAATAAAACATTTAAATCAAGTAATTTTTGATATGATTTTTGGAGTTTTTTTAACCTTAATTATAGTATTTTTATTTTTAAGAAATTTAAGTGCTACTATTATAGCTTTTGTTGCTATTCCTACCTCCATTATAGCGACTTTTTTTATTATAAATATTTTAGGTTATGATTTAAATCGTCTTACTTTTATAGCTCTTACTTTAAGTATGGGAATTTTTATTGATGATGCTATAGTTGTAATTGAAAATATCACTAAAAAGCTTAAAAATTACTCTGCTTTAGAAGCTTCTTACTTAGGTGTTAAAGAAATTGGTTTTAGCATATTAAGTATCAGCGTTGTTTTACTTTGCGTTTTTGTACCTATTTCTTACATGAACTCTATTTCAGGGCTTTTTTTTAATGCTTTAGGCATTAGCGTTGCTTCAGGAGTTATTATAAGCTTTTTAGTTTCTATACTTTTAATACCAAGCTTAAGTGCTAGATTTTTAAATTCTAAAGAAAGTAGTTTTCATCAAAAAAGTGAGATTTTTTTTATAAAAATAGAAGACTTTTATAAAAATTTACTTTATAAAATACTAAAAAACAAAATTCGTTTTATTGTTATTACTTTTATTTTTCTTTTATCCTGCTTTGCTTTAGCTCTTAAAATAGGACTTGATTTTTTGCCTATGGAAGATGATAGCGAATTTCAAGTTTTTATCGAAAGCAAGCAAGATCTTAGTTTAGAAGCTATGAAAGATAAATCTTTAAAAATTTTAAATCAAATTAAACAAGATAAAAGAGTTGATTATGCTTATTTATTAGTAGGCCACAATGATGCCAAAGAAGCATCAAAAGCAAAAATTTATATCAAATTAAAACCCCTAGAAGAAAGAAAAGAAAGACAAAAAACCATTATTAGCGGATATAGAACATTATTAAAAGATAATAATCTTAATATTAAAGTTTTAGAAATACCAAAAATAGATGGAGCTGGTATTGACGATCCTGTGCAATTTTTAGTTTTAGGAGATGATTTAAATAAAATCAAAGAAGCCACTTTAAGAGCAAAAGAAGTTTTATCACAAAATAAAGCTATAGTAGATATAGATGATGACTCTAATGCAAAAAAAGCAGAAATAGCACTTTTTATCAACCAAGAAAAAGCTAAACTTTTAAATGTAAATCCTTATTATGTTGCTGAAATTTTAAAATATTCTTTTAACAATTTAATTATAGGAAGTATGGATAGAGCTAATTCAAAAGATGATATTGTTATAAGTTTGGATTCTAAATTTAAGCAAGATATAGATTCTTTAAAAAAAATACACATTAAAAATAATCAAGGCATAGATCTTGATCTTTCTAGTGTGGTAGATTTTTTATATAAAGAAGATATCAAATCAATCCATCACTACAATAAAAATCGTAGTATTAAAACTACAGCAGGAGTTAATAATATCTCCTTAGGAGAAGTTCAAAATTTAATACTCAAAAATATGGATTTTATATTAGGAAAAGACAATCTAAACTATGCATTTTCAGGTTTTATCAATCTTTTAGGAGAAACAATTGATGGCTTTATTTTTGCTATTACTCTAGGTTTTATTCTAATCTATCTTGTATTAGCAGCACTTTATGAAAGTTTAATTTTGCCTTTAATTATTATGATTACCATGCCTTTAGCTTTTGGTGGAGCATGTCTTGGACTTTTTCTCACTGGTCATAATTTTTCTCTTTTTGTTTTAATTGCCATTATTTTACTTTTTGGTATGGTAGGTAAAAATGCTATTTTACTTGTGGATTTAGCCAATAAAAAATGTCATGAAGGATTAGATCCTGATGAAGCTTTAATTTTTGCTGGTAAATCAAGACTTAGGGCTATTTTAATGACTACTTTTGCTATGATTTTTGCCATGTTACCCCTTGCTCTTTTTAAAGGTTCAGGTTATGAAGCAAATTCTCCTATGGCAATCAGTGTTATTTTTGGACTTATAAGTTCAACTCTTTTAACCTTGCTTGTCGTGCCTGTATTTTTCAAAACTTGTTTTAATTTAGATCTAAAAATAAGAAAAATTTATGAAAGAAAAAAACTGCTTTAAAGCTAAAGCATTATTTTTCTTTAAATTTTAAAGCAATTTTTGCTTGAAGTTTAAGCCAATCTTTTTGAAGCATTATAGGAAAACCTCCATAAACTTTTCCTCCATCAAGGCTTTTACTCACCCCTCCTCTTGCTGCAATAGTTGCAAAATTTCCTATCTTTAAATGCCCGCTTGTTGCACTTTGTCCACCCATTATAACATTGCGTCCAAGCTCACTAGAACCAGAAATTCCACTTTGTGCTACTATAATACAATTTTCACCTATATGACAATTATGACCAACTTGAACTAGATTATCTATTTTTGTTCCTTTTTTAATAACTGTGCTATCAAAAACTGCACGATCTATAGTTGTACAAGCTCCAATTTCTACAAAATCTTCTAAAATTACATTACCATTATGATAAATTTTATAATGTTCGCCATTTTTATTATGTGCATAGCCAAAACCATCACTTCCTATAACACAATTTGCAAGCAAATGACATTTTTTACCTATCTTAGTATTATTGTAAATTACAACATTAGGATGGATAATAGTATCATCGCCTATTTCTACATTATCCCCTATATAAGCTCCTGCCATGATAACAACGTTTTCTCCTATGAGGATATTATTTCCAAGATATACATTTGGCATAATTTTCGCACTTTTTGCAATCTGTTGTTTTTTTTCTTTAACATCTGAAATCAAACTATTAGCAAAAATTTTACTTAGAAAAGCAAAATGAAGGTGTGCATTAGAGCTTATTAAAACTTTTGTATGTTTAGGAACTAAATGCTCATATTCTTTTGCTATTAAAATAGCACCAGCACCTGTATTTGCTATATCTTTAATATTTTTTTCTCCATCACAATAAGTAAGTTCCATAAAATTAGCTCTTAATAAAGAATTTAAAGCTTTAATCTCTAAATCCTCTCCTTTATAATCCAAACTTAAAAAATCAGCAATTTCACTTAATTTCATTTTAAACCCTTTTTTATAATCAACCATTAAATTCAACACTTTCAAATCTTGGCTTTTCAGCAAATGAAGATTTATCTTTTAAAAATAAAACTTCACACATTCCTACTGGTCCGTTTCTATTTTTCCCTACAATAATTTCAGCATTCTCTTGTAGAGGATTTGGCATAAAATTTCTTTGATAAGCTTTTCCTTCAGCTTTAGCTTTATTTTCTCTTTCTTTTTCTTCTTGCTCTCTATAAACTTCATCTCTATATACAAATAAAATTGTATCAGCATCTTGTTCTATTGCTCCACTTTCTCTTAGATCACTTAACATTGGACGCTTATTAGATCTACTTTCTAATGAACGATTTAATTGAGATAAAGCAATAATTGGAATATCAAGTTCTCTAGCCAAAAGTTTTAATCCTCTTGAAATTTCACTTACTTGTAAATGCCTGTCATTAAAATTAGAATTGCTCATCATAAGTCCTATATAATCTATCACACAAAGCTTTATTCCCTCTTCTTGCGATTTAAGACGTCTTAAAATGGCTCTTACATCTGTGATTGTTATATAACCACTATCATAAATATAAAATTTTTTCTCCACATAATCATTACAAGCATCACCCACTCGATCCCATTCATTATCATTTAAATCAGCGGTGATAATTTTTTGCAAAGGAATGGAAGTTTTTGCAGAAAGCATTCTTTGCATAATCTGAACAGCTGGCATCTCTAAAGAAAACATTACCACTCCATAATTTTGCCTTAGGGTTTTTTCTATAAAATTTAAGCATAAAGTTGTTTTACCCATACCTGGCCTTGCCGCAACAATAATAAGCTCCCCTCCTTTAAAACCCTTAGTCATAGAATTAAGTTCATAAAATCCAGTATCAAGCCCTATTAATCCTTTATCTTCTAAGCTTTTTTGTTTTTTAAATTCTTCCAAAAGTTCACTTATAACAATCTCTGAGCTTTTAATGTCATTAGAATTTATTCTATTGGTTAAATTAAAAATTTCTTTACCAATTTCATCAGAAATTTCACTGACAGGACGTTCTTCATTAATACGACTTGGTAAAAGATAAGCAAAATTTAAAAGTTGTCTTTTGATTGATTTTTCTTTAAGCTCATTCACATAAGCAATCAAATCAATCATGGTAGGTGTTGCTATAATTTCATTTAAAATATCTTCATCGATATTTTTATTGTATTTTTTAATAAAACTTACACTAATAGGACTATTAGCATTTACACAAGCAATAATAGCCTTAAAAATATCTTGATGCGCTTTTAAACTAAAATCTTTTACTTCGATATCTCCAGCTATACTAGCATAAGCATCTTCGCTATATAAACAAGTACTTAAAATAGCTCTTTCTAAATCTAAGTCAAAATATTCTTGATTTTTCATCAATTCTTAACCTTTGAATAACTTTATATACCAAAATTTTAACAAATTAAAATAAATTTATATGAAATTAATACAAATTTCATTAACATTACCCCTTTTTATTTTCAAAACTAGAAGGAGAAAAAATTGAAAAAAATATTATTATCCTTGTGCTTTATTCCGTTATTCTTAAGCGCAGCAGATTTTAACCAAGGTTTTAGTGGAAATATTTCACTTGGATTTGGTATTAGAGATATCAAAAGCAACCTTTCACCTTTAGCTGATCGTGACTATATAAATAGCATCAACGAAAATCCTCACTCTAGTACTGATGCAAGTATGCTCTTAGGATTTGAACTTTATTATGGCGGTTTGATTGATAATGATAGACTTTTTTTAAAAAATTACAATGGAAGAGATATTAGTGGCATTTCTTTAGGTTATGAAAGAGCATACTTAGAAAAATTTACCTCTTCTTTCGCATTTGTTAGCTCATTAAGAGAAAAAGCTTATGCTAATCCTTATCTTATAAAACAAAACAGAGAAGAAACTGATGTAAGTAAATTTGGTATTAAATTGGGGACTAGCTATGAAATTGATGCTTTACAAAATATAAATTTAAGCTATCTTTTTGCAAAAAATAAAATTGATAAAGAACTAATTCCATATAATTCTTTAAAACGTGAAGGATATTTTCATCAAATTGAATTAAAATATAATTATTCTTTTTTCAATGCGGGTATAAATTATGATTACAACGATGCAGATGGTAAAGCACAAAGCTTTTCAAGATATGGAGTTAGTGCTGGAATAAATCATCCTTTTATGCAAGATTATATTTTATCTCCTGAAATAGCTTTTAATAAAATAGAGGCCAAAAAAACAAACGTGCTTTATAATAAAAAAGCTTCTGGAAATGAGATAAAATTTAATTTAAAAGTTGTTAAAAATAACTTCTTGGATAATAAAAATCTTTACTCGTATGCTACTTATATTCTTAAAAAAGAAAATAATGATATTAATTTTTATGATGAAACCTATCAGATATTTTTAGCAGGAATTGGCTATCGCTTCTAAAAAAATAAAGCTTGATGAATTTCAAGCTTTAAAATACAATAGTTTTATTTTTATAAATAAAAACTTTATCTTCAAAAACTAAATCAAGAGCTTTGGATAATACATTTTTTTCTATTACTCTACCTATTTTTTGCATTTCTTTCCAAGTATATTCGTGATTGATTGGTAAAACATCTTGAGTGATGATAGGACCCTCATCTAGGCAATCATTTACAAAATGAGCCGTAGCTCCTATAATTTTAACCCCTCTTTCATAGGCTTGTTTATAAGGATTTGCTCCGATAAACGCAGGTAAAAAAGAATGGTGGATATTAATGATTTTTTCCTCATAACATTTAACAAAATGAGGTGATAAAATTCTCATATATTTTGCTAAAACCAAATAATCAAAATCATAATTTTTTAAACAAGATAAAACTTCCTTTTCTTGCTCATCTTTATTTTTATCGGTTGTAGAAAATGTATGATAAGGAATATCAAATTTTTCCACTAATGGTTTAAGAATATCATAATTTGAAATTACAGCTTTAATATTTGCTTCAAGTTCATTACTAAAATGTCTTATAAGCAAATCACCCAAACAATGACTTTCTTTTGTTACAAAAACAATAATATTCTTTTTTCTTTTTTCATAAAGCTCGATAGAAGAATCATAAGGCATTATAAATTTTAAACCATCAACTAATTTTTCTTTGTTAAATTCTCCCTCTAAAAGACCTCTAAAAAAGAACATTTCTTCATTTACAAACTCATCATTTTTAATAATATTAATATTATTTTCAAAAAGAATTTGAGAAATTTTATAAACTAAACCTTTTTGATCCTTTGTGCTAATTTTTAAAATATATTTCATTATTCAATCCTTTGCAAATATTTTAAAAGCTCTTTTTCTTTTTCTTTTTGTATTAATCTTCCTAAATCTTTACCACTTAAATTGCCTTTAGAAAATTTATCTATATCAATATTAATTATAATTTTTTTATCATACACTTGTAATTTTTTTGCCTTTGCTATTCTTTCTTTATCCCAAAGACCAAGCCAAGAATTTAAAGGCCTTTTTAATGCAATTTTTAAAAGTTCAAAATTATTTATTTTATTTTCAAAATATTCTTCTTTGGCTTTTAATAATAATTCTTTTTTTAATTTACTTTTTTTAAAAAAAGTATTAAAATCTATCTTAAAATAATTTAAATAAAGATATAAAAATAAAGCCTCATCTTTTATAAATTCTCTAGCACTTCTAAGTAATTTTTCGAATTTATTATCACTAAAACTATGATAAAAAATTTTTTCTTCTAAATTTAAATCTTGTATATATTTATAACCTAATGCTAAATTCTCTGCTTTAAAAAATTTATAAAGTTCTGCATTGATACGCTCTAAGTTAAGATCACTTATGTCCATATCTTTCATTAATTCTAAACTTTCTTTAGCGATAAGAAAATTAAATCTTGCAGCAAAAACAATAGCTCTTAAAATTCTTAAACTATCTTCTTTAAAACTTTTAGGATCTATATGTCTTATAATTTTGTTTTTAAGATCATTATATCCACCATAAAAATCTAAAAATTCACCATTAAAGATATTAATCATTAAAGCATTAAAAGTGAAATCTCTTCTTTTTGCCCCGTCTTTTTCCACTTGACAAATACTAACTTTAAATCCTCTATGTCCTTTAGACACTTTATTTTCATATCTTGCCAAAGCAAAATCATAATTTTTATATTTATAAACAAAAAAATTCTTACCAAAACCATTGGCTCCTAGTTCTTGCATAATTGCATCAAACTGAGAACAAGTAAGATCATAAAGCTCTATATCATAATCATTCAATGGAAGATTTAATAATAAATTTCTTACACTTCCGCCTACTAAATATGCTCTTTTTGTATAAGGCTTTAAAAAATTCGCTATAAATTTAATATCAGGATTATTTTTTAAGTTTATCTTCAATTTTTGCAAGCAAAAACTCTAAAAAATTTATTGTTAATGTTAATTTTTGTTCTATTTTATCTTTTTTTACACTATTTAAGCCTTCAAATAAAACCAAAATTCTCTCTCGTAAATTTTTTAAGAAAATATCGTCTTGATAAGTTAAATTTTCCTTTTTTTCCAATACATCTTCTTTTTTTTCTTCAATGTAATCATAAATTTCACTAGTTTGCAATTTATTTTTTAAAGAATTATCATTTTCTTGCTCTTTATCTTCTTGTAAGAGCTCTTGACTCTTAAATTCTTTAATTTGATTTTCCAAGATATCGTTTTTAATTTCATCATTTTGATCTTGTATAGAAATTTCCTCGACACTAGGCAATTCTTCTTTAAGCTCTCTAGCATGAGTCTCATGCAACCTATTTTGATAATTTATTTCTTTTTGTTGTTCTTCTAAAATATTTTGCTGTCTTTCTTTTTCTTTAATTTCTATACTGATTTCATTAATTGTTTTTTTAGCTAGATCTTCAATATTCATATTCTTATCAACCACCTTTTAAATTCATTAATTTCTTCATCACTTTGCATCATAATAAAAAAATCAAGCATTTGAGTATTTAAATCCGCATGTTTTGATCTTAATCCACTAAGTCTTCGTATAGCATCAATAGCATTTTGATTTTCTGGATCATTTTTTAATATATTTTTATAGATTTCTAAAGCCTCATTTTTAAGACCCTGTGCTTCATAAATAGAAGCTTCTGTAATAGTATTTTTTTTCATGAATTATTCTTTAGTTGTTATTTTTATTCGGATATTTTAGCAAAAAGAGTTATTACAATCAAGAAGTTTAAATATGGCGCGCTCGAGAGGATTCGAACCTCTGGCCTTTTGAACCGCAATCAAATGCTCTATCCAGCTGAGCTACGAACGCAAAATAAAAATGAAAATTATATATAAAAAATCTTAAAAATAGCAAAAATTTATTTCTTTTTTAAATAATCATCAAATTCAAACTCTTTAACTTTTTTGCTTTTATAATATAACAAACCAAAAATTAGAATGCAACAGATACTAAAAAATATATATAAAGTTCCATAAGGATTATTTTCTAAAAAAAGATTTTTTGTGTTCATTCCAAAAAAACCTACTATAAGATTTAAAGGAAGAAATATCACAGAAAGCACACTTAAAAGATAAATATTTTTATTCATTGTTTCATTTTTAATAGAGCTTGATAAAATATAAAGTGCATCAAGGCGTGAAAGATTATCTTTAATACTATTTATAAGAATATCGATATTTAATAACAATAATTTTAAAATCTTTTTTAAAAAAATATAATCATTTAAAAGCATTTTTAAAGAATCTTTTAAAAGTATTAAAAATTTTAAATTTTTATTAATTTTTTGCTTCAAAACGAACGATTTTTTTAAAAAATTTTTAAAAGAATTTCCTTTTAAAATCATATTTTCTTTATACTCAATTATATTTTGAAATTGAGTATTTTGTTTTTTTATATTCTCAAGAATTTCCTTAAACAAAAAAGTAAAATCTTCTATTTTAAAGGGTATAAATTCCTCATTATTATTCAAAAAAAGAATAGTTTTATCCTCAAATGAAAAAACTTTTAATTTTTGATCAAAATGTAAAATAAAAATTTTTTGCTCTCCAAAATCTGTATAAAGAGTTTCCAAATTTTTATTTTGCAAAATCTTTTTTAAATTTTCATTTAGCATTGTACATCTCTTAAAGAATAAAATTCCTTCTTAAATTTAGAAAAAGAATTTGAAAGAATCGCTTTTTGTATATCCTTAACAAGTGTTAAGTAATAATGCAAATTATGCAAACTCGCCAAACGAAAAAAAGTTAATTCTTTTGATTTGAAAAGATGATTTAAATATCCTCTTGAATAATTTTTACAAGTATAACAAGAGCATTTTTCATCAATAGGAGTATGATCATTAATAAACTCCATTTTTTTAATATTAAATTTCCCAAAAGTAGTGAAAAAAGTTCCATTTCTTGCATTTCTTGTTGGCATTACACAATCAAACATATCTACACCTCTTTCAATATTTTCAACCAAATCTTCAGGAGTTCCTACCCCCATTAAATACCTTGGACGATTTTCATCCATAAAAGGCGTAAGATTTTCAACTGTTTCATACATAAGCTTATTTTCCTCACCTACGCTTAAGCCTCCTATTGCCAAACCATCAAATTCCATTTCATTTAAAGCTAAAGCACAACGTTTTCTTTCTTCATAATTGGTCCCGCCCTGCACTATGCCAAAAATATTTTGATGAATTCCTATCCCATTTTTTTGTTGTAATTTGTGATAATTTATGGACTCTTTTGCCCATTTTATTGTTCTATCTACTGAGAGTTGTATTCTTTTAAGATCAGCTGGCAAAGCCACTAAATCATCCAATATCATCATAATATCTGAATTAAAATCATATTGAGTATCAAGTACGCTTTTTGGGGTAAAAAAATGTCTACTTCCATCAATATGGCTTTTAAATTCTATACCCTCTTCGCAATGTTTTGAATTTTTACTTAAGGAAAATGCTTGAAATCCTCCACTATCCGTTAAAAAACTTTTATTAAATCCACTAAAATAATGCAACCCTCCAAAATTTTTAATCACTTTGCTTGTAGGACGTAAATACAGATGATAAGTATTTGCTAAGATAATTTTAGCATCGAGTAAATCCAAAAGATCTTTAGCATCAAGGCTTTTTACAGCTCCAAGTGTCCCAACTGGCATAAAAATAGGAGTTAAAAAAGAACTATGGACGGTTTTAATCTCGCAAACCCTTGCATTTTGATCTTTATGTTTTAATTTAAATTCCATTTGCTATAATTTCCTTTTTTGGAGTAACATAATGAATCATATTTTAATAATTATTGATGGTATTTTAGCAAAGCATTTCTTAGAAAGGCTTTGTTTTGAAAAGGGATTAAACTTTTTTTTCACCATTGTTTATCAAAATGATATAAATATTGATTTATATACAAATAACGAATATTTAGAATTTCACAAATTTGATCCTACTAGCACGGCTAGACTTGAGCTTATCATGACAAAAGATTATAAACAAGCTTTAATTTATATGGATAATGAATTTGACACTAAAAAAACCTATGAAAGCTTAAGATCTTTAAATTCTCATTTAGAAATTAATATTATGGACTTTTGGGGACTTGTTATCAATGATGTCCAATGCAAAGTTGTTGATGCAAGAAGTGCTTTAAGTAGAAGATTTTTAGATTTTTTACCCGATGTTGCTCTTACGGCTCAATATATAGGACTTGGGCTTGGAGAAATTATGGAAGTTAAAATTCCAGTAGGATCCATTTTTGCTTATAGACATATAGGTTTTATCCAACAAAAAAGATGGCGTATTGTTTTAGTTTATAGAAATTCAAAAATATATTTTGTAAAACCAAGTTTTATACTTTATCCAAACGATAGTATTCTAATAGTAGGAGATCCTGTAGTTCTTCAAAGTGTTTTTCATAATATACGAGGGAATTTAGGTCAATTTCCAGCGCCTTTTGGAAATAATATTTATTGTATCATTGACATGAAAAATATGAGTGAATTAACCCAAGAACGACTTATAAATACTCTTATTACCTTTAGCCAAAAAACAAATAGTCGTAAATTTTTTTTAAGAATTATTAACCCTACTCTTAATAATATCTACAGTAAAATCAAGAAATTAATAGACGAATCAAATAAAAATGAAGAAATATTCTTTGATTATAAAAATACAGATTTTAAAAACCTTAATTCCTTTTTAGAAAATAATGATATTGGAATGTTTATTACTGATTGCAAATACTTTGAAAAAGAAAAAAAGAAATTTTTTGAATTAAAAATTCCTATCTTAAAAATCGGAGATACAGATTTTAATAACCTAAAAGAATGTGTTATTTTAAGCTCTGATGAAAATGAATTAGAAAACCAAGCTAATGTTATAGTAGATTTAAGCAAATTACTTAACTTTAATGTAAGTTTTTATCATTATAACCCTATACAAGAAAATACAAATTCTATGGAAGAATATTTTCAAAGTCTTTCAAAGCTTTATGATAAAAATATTTTAATTATTAGCAAAAAAGATGAAAACCCAATTTTAAGTTTGCAGTATAGAAATGATTTATTGCAATTTATTAGTTTTGAACCCGAGTTGTTAAAAAATAGCTTATCAAGAAATTTAAGCACAAATTTTAATAAACACTACAAAAAGATGAGTAGAAATTATCAGCTTTTTATTCCTATAAGTTAAAAAATGCAAATAGATATCAAATTAAAACAAAATTCATATAAAGTTTTTATCAATGAATTAGAAAAACTAAATTTTGATACCAAGGTTGTTTTGCTAAGCAATGCTAGAATTTTAAATCTTCATCTTAAAACTTTAAAAAGTAAAATAAAATGCAAAGAGCTTTTTATTATCAGCATAGAAGAAGGCGAAGAATACAAAAATTTACAAACTGTAGAAAAAATTTTAAATCAAATGTTTGCTCATCACATTGATAGAAAAAGTATTTTGATAAGCTTTGGCGGAGGAGTTATCTCTGATATTGGAGGATTTGTTGCAAGCATTTATCAAAGAGGGATTAGTTTTATTAATATCCCAACCACTCTTTTGGCTTGTGTTGATGCTTCAGTTGGAGGTAAAACAGGCGTTAATAATCAATTTGGAAAAAATCTCATAGGTAGTTTTTATCAACCAAAAGCTGTTTATTGTCAAAGTGAATTTTTAAAAACCCTAAATGATAAAGAATTAAGTTCTGCTATGGCAGAAGTCATAAAAATGGCCTTAAGTTTTGATATCCGTTTTTTTAAATTTATCCAAAATATCGATAAAAAGCTTTTTTTATCCAGAGATGATGAGCTACTTTCAAATATTATTCAAAAAAGCGTAGAAATTAAAGCCAAAATTGTTTCAAAAGATGAAAAAGAAAATCATTTAAGAATGATACTTAATTATGGACATACCTTCGCCCATGTAATAGAAAATCAAACTTTTTATAAAAAATACTTACATGCAGAAGCCGTAAGTATAGGGATTCATATGGCAAATATCTTAGCATATCATTTAAATCTTTTACAAAAAACACAAATTCAAGAAATAAATCAAACCTTGCAAAAATTTGATTTGCCTATATTCTATAAAATACCTAATATAAACGCTTTTTATCAAAACTTTTTTCTTGATAAAAAAACCAAACAAGAAAAAATAAATTTTATTTTATTAAAAAAAATTGGAAAAGCTATTATTAAAGATGATATAGATAAAAATACTATTTTAAAAAGTTTAGAAAGTTTTACATGAGAAAGATATTTTATTTATTAATTTTAATTCATTCTTTAATTTATGCTCAAAATATTACAATTGATTCTATTAACCATCAAATTAAAGAACTTGACTCTTTAATCAATAAAAATGTTTGGAATATCCATTATGAAAATTTTAATAAATATCAAGAAATTAACAATGAGCTGATAATTTTAGATTCTTTATTAAAAAAAGATAATTTAAAATCAGAACAAAAAGAAGAAATTAAAAAAAAGATTCTTTCGCTTAAAGAACAACTTAATCTTTTAAAAGATTATAAAGATTTTAATTTTGCTAAAATCTTGCTTGTTCCTCAAAATATAGAGATATTACCAAAACTTACAAATCCTTTAGCAATTATTAATGCATTTTCTCACATTAAAAAATTAAAAAACGAAAAAGAAGAATATATCTTTAAATTTAATAATTTTAAGAATTTAATCAATACCATAAAAGAAAAAAATACAGATTTAAAAGAGCTTGTAAAAATTAATAACAGCAAAGAAAATATAAATGAACTAGAAAAATCTAATAAAAAGTTAGAAGAATTTGAACAAGCTTTACAATTTGTTTCTGTTTCATTTTTGGTCTATGAGAAAAAAATTGATGAAGAAATTTTTCGCGTTCAATCCGAAATCAAAGAACAAAGCTTAAAAGCTTTAAATCTTGTTATTTCCATTGTTATAGTAATCATCATATCATTTTTGCTTAAAATGATTGTAAAAAAATACATCAAAGATAATGAACGCTATTATACAGCCACTAAAATCATCAATGTCGTCAATGTTAATATTATATTATTTATTTTACTTTTTGTTTATATAGAAAATATTTCTTATTTAATTACTATTTTAGGTTTTGCTTCTGCTGGATTAGCCATTGCAATGAAAGATATGTTTATGTCTATGCTTGGTTGGTGTGTGATTATATTTGGCGGAAGTTTTCGTGTAGGTGATCGTATAAAAGTAAAATATAACAATGAAATTTATGTTGGAGATATTATAGATATTTCTCTTTTAAAAATTACTCTTTATGAAGATATCACCCTTGTAACTTATACAGATAATAGACGCGCTGGGCGAATTATCTTTATACCTAATAACTATGTTTTTACAGAGCTTATATCAAACTATACACATCATGGTATGAAAACAGTTTTTGATGGTATTGATATTACTCTTAGTTTTGATTCTAATCTTGAAAAAGCTCAAAAAATTGTTGAAGAAATTGTTACTAGATATTCTAAACCTTATACAAATTTAGCTAAAAAAACTTTGATAAAACTTCAAAATGAATACAGTATCAAAAATCCTCAAGCAGGACCTAAATTTTTTACTTTTTTCGAAAATTATGGTATGAGAATTTCTGCATGGTATATGACAAATTCTTATGCAGCTTTAACTCTTAGAAGCACATTGTGCAAAGAAATTATTAAAGAATTTAATAAGCACCAAGATATAAAATTTGCTTATCCAACTCAAAATATTTACTTTCCTATTAAAGAAGATATTTTAAAACATTCTAAGGAGAATTTTTGAAAGAAAAAGTTTTTATTAAAACATTTGGTTGTCGCACCAATATTTATGATAGTGAACTTTTAAAAAAATATATTAAAGATTATGAAATTACACATAAAGAAGATGAAGCTGGGATTATTATTATAAATTCTTGCACTGTTACTAATGGGGCTGATAGTGGAGTTAAAAACTATATTTATAATCTACAAAGAAAAGGGATAAAAATTATTTTAACAGGATGTGGGGCTTTTAGTAAAGGTAAGGAGCTTTTTGATAAAAAACAAATTTTTGGAGTTTTAGGAACATCTGAAAAAAGTAAAATTAATGATTTATTAAATACTAAAAAAAATTTCTACGAGATAGGAAATTTAAATTTTATAGACAAAGATATAGTAAATCAATACGAACATCACACAAAAGCTTTTATAAAAATCCAAGAAGGGTGCGACTTTAATTGTAGCTATTGTATTATTCCAAGTGTTAGAGGAAAATCAAGAAGTATTAAAGAAGATGTTTTACTAGAACAAGCTAAAATTTTGGCCCAAAATGGCTATAATGAACTTGTGCTAACAGGAACCAATATAGGAAGTTATGGCTTAAAAGATCACACAAGCCTTGGAAAACTCTTGCAAAAACTAGGAAAAATACAAGGAATCAAACGCATTAGATTAGGTAGTTTAGAACCAGCTCAACTTGATGAGAGTTTTTTTGAAATCTTAGATGAAAATTTTATCGAAAGGCATTTACATATAGCCTTACAACACACAAGCGAAACTATGCTTAGAATTATGAGACGTAGATCTCATACAAAAAACGATCTTGCTTTATTCCAAAAACTTGCCTCTAAAGGTTTTGCCCTAGGCACTGATTTTATAGTGGGTCATCCTGGAGAAAGTGAACAAATTTGGCAAGAAGCATTGCAAAATTTTAAAGAATTTAATCTTACTCATATCCATGCTTTTATCTTTAGTCCAAGAAACAATACTCATTCAGCAACTTTAAAAAATACCATAAATGGTCAAATTGCGAAAGAAAGATTAAATATTTTAAAAAGTATAGTTAAAGAAAATAATTATAATTTTAGAAAAAATCATCAAAATACAAAACTTGAAATTTTAGTAGAAAATAAAAAAGACGATATTTTTGAAGGCTATGATCAATTTTTTAATAAAATAAAAATTCACTCTTTAAAAGATATTTCAAAAGAATGGTTAAGTGTTGAAAAATATAATATTAAAGAAGAGTATAATGAAGTTGTTTTAAAGGTGTGATTATGAAAAATAAAAAAATTATTTTTATCTCTTTGGTCGTTTTATGTTTGCTATTTACTGTTTTATACTTTAAGAATAATATCAAATTTATAGATAAAGAACTTTATCAAAGCTTTCTTGAACAAAATTTAATACAAAAAGCTGTTATTGATGAGGACGAAATTTTTTTGAAAGTTAAAGGTGAAAATTATGCCATTGTAAAAGATGGCGTGGATATAAAAGAACTTTTAAGCAAAGTTCCAATAGAAGTTAAAAAAGAAAACTATTTTTTACTTATTTTAATTCTAATCTTAATTTTTAGTCTTTTATTTTTCATATTGATATCCAACAGAAAAAAACAAAATTTTAAAATACAAAATCATCAAGAACAAAATAGAAATTTAAATACCAATTCCTGGGATAATCTTAATATAAAACCTGTTATTTCAAATATAAATTTTAACGATGTAGCAGGCGTTAGTGAAGTAAAAACAGAACTAAGTGAGTTAGTTGATTTTTTAAAAAATCCTAAAAAATATAAAGAATTTGGAGTTAAAATGCCTAAAGGAGTCTTAATGGTAGGTCCTCCGGGTGTTGGAAAAACTCTCATTGCAAAGGCTGTGGCTGGAGAAGCTGGAGTGCCATTTTTTTATCAAAGTGGTTCTAGTTTTGTTGAAATTTATGTAGGAATGGGTGCAAAACGTGTTAGAGAACTTTTTTCTAGAGCCAAAATGATGGCCCCAAGTATTATATTTATCGATGAAATCGATGCCGTAGGAAAAGCAAGGGGAGAAATGTCTAATGTGGAAAGAGATAGCACATTAAATCAACTTTTAACTCAAATGGATGGTTTTGAAGATAATAGCGGTGTAATTGTAATAGGTGCAACAAATAAAATAGAACTCATGGATAGTGCTCTTTTAAGATCAGGGCGCTTTGATAGAAGAATTTTTTTATCTTTACCTGATTTCAATGATAGACTTAAAATTTTAGAAATTTATATGAAAGATAAAAAAAATCAAGTAAATTTACAAAAAATTGCTAAGGCAAGTGTAGGATTTAGTGGAGCTGGACTTGAAACTTTGGTCAATGAAGCTGCAATTAATGCACTAAGAAGAAATTCAAACCAAATTAGCGAGAGTGATTTTTTTGCTGTGCTAAATAAAGTTCTTTTAGGCAAAAAGAAAATTTTAAGTTTTAATGAAAAAGAAAAGAAAATTCAAGCTACTTATCAAGCCGCAAAAGCACTAAGTGCTTATTATTTTGATATCGAATTTGAAAAAATCACCCTTATTGAAGATAGATTTAAAGAATATGAAAATAGCATTAAATCAAAATCAGAACTTTTTAATAAAATAAAAGTTTATCTAGCAGGCTCATGTGCAATGGAGCTTATTTACAATGAAAACTATACAAATTCTCAAAGTGATCTTTTAAAAATTAAAGAGATTCTTGATCTTATGGTAAGTTTTGATATGATAGAAGATAAATCTTTACAAAAACAAAAAGAGGAAATGTATGAGTTTTTAACTCCTATGAAAAATAATATTGTAAAACTCTCATCTATTTTGCTTGAAAAAGAAAAACTAGAATACGATGATATTAAGAAAATCATGATGATTTAATCATCGAATTCTTTAAACAAAATTGTTCCATTAAAATCAATTAAAACCTTTATATTATTAACAAGTTTAATTTTATAATAATTAATTTTTTTCTCTATCTCTCGTGCTTTTGTATCTTTAAACTCATTTTTTATAATATTAGCTATATTGGCGGGTAAAATGTCTAAATCTATAGGAATAATTTTAGCTTCTATTTCCTTCCAAGAACCATCTTTAGAAAATTCAAGCTCTGTTCCATCGCTTAAATAAACTTCATAAGAATTTTTATCTTGTTGAACTATACCTACTGGAGCCTTGAAATATTTCTTTATAAATTCCTTTGAATTCTGAGGCAAAGAATCAAAAGAAATAATCATATCAGCTGATAAATAATTAAATAAAATTAGTGATATAATGATATTTTTAATTTTCAAAATTCAAATCCCAAATTTAAAATTTCAAAAAGTATAATTTTTATTTGTGAATTTTTTGTGAATTTAAATAAGGAGTTTTTTTGTTTGTATTTATTTTAATATTTATAAATATTTTATTTTTTCTCTTAATTCCTTATTCTAGTTATGATCTTTTTGGATTAAATATTTTATTTTTTAAAAAAGATTTTTATTGGCAAATTCTTAGTTCTATGTTTTTACATGCTAATTTAACGCATTTAATCTTAAATATGATTGTTTTGTTTCAATTTGGACTTATATTAGAGAGAAAAATAAAATCTTTGAATTTTGTATTATTATATCTTTTAGGGGGTATAATAAGCTCTATTTTAAGTCTTTTTTATATTTATTTTGCATATATTTATTTTAATCAAACAATCAATCTTGTGGGTGCAAGTAGTGCAATTTGTGTATTGATGGGTTTTTATGCTTTTTTAGATAAACATAGCACAAAAGGACTTATTATAGCTCTTTTACTTATGAGTTTCGTTCCTTTATTGATGGGCGTTAATATAGCTTGGTATGGGCATATTTTTGGTTTTATTTGTGGATATATGTTTGCAAAAATAAAAAAATAATTTTAAGATATCAAATAAAGAGAAAAAAAATGGAAACAAAAATTTTACTTTTAGAAGATGATTTATCTTTAAGCGAGATTATAAAAGAATTTTTAGAAGATGAAGGCTACAAAGTAAGTTTATGCGATAATGCTGATGAAGCTTTAAATTTAGCATATGAAAATAATTTTGATCTTTGGATTTTAGATGTAAAAATACCTTTAGGAGATGGCTTTTCTCTTCTTAAAGAATTAAGAAATTCTGGGAAAAAAACTCCTGCTATTTTTATGACTTCTTTAAATACACTAGCTGACTTAAAACAAGGTTATGACGCAGGATGTGATGATTATATACGCAAACCCTTTGAACTTGCTGAACTTGGTATTCGTATAGAAGCATTACTTAAAAGAGCTTTTTATCACAAAAAAGAAGATTTTGAAGAATTAGGAAATGGTTTTAAATTTGCACTTAAATCACAAATTTTATATCAAAATGAAAAACCTTTGTCTTTGCCTAATAAAGAAATAAAACTTCTAGCTCTTTTACTAAAAAATAAAAATCATTTTATAAAAGCCGAAACTATTTTTGAAGAAATTTGGGGATATGACGAAGAGCCAAGTGAACTAAGTCTTAGAGTATATATTAAAAATTTAAGAAAACTTTTAGGAAAAGAAAAGATTATAAATCATAGAGGTAGAGGCTATAGTTATGTTGGAGTCTAAATCAAATAAAAAAGTAATCTATCAAATTTTATTTATTTATCTTACAACTACAGGAATTTTTTTAACATTTTTTTTTACACTTTGGTATCAAAAACTTTATGAAGAACTAATAATCTTACAAGGAAGTAATCTTAAAGAAATCCATAGAAACATTATTATAAATATTATAAATTCTAAATTTACCCCCATTGATCAAAGCTCTAAAAATATAGCTGATTCATCAAAGCTTAAATTTGCTATTTTTGATAAAAATAAAATCTTTTTTGACAACTTAGATTTTAATCTATCAAAAGCCAAAAGCGAATTCAAAGGAAGAGGAATTGAAAATGGAAAAGTATTTTATCAATCAAAAATGAATTCAAATAATTACTATTTAAGCGATGAAAATAATGAAATCAATAATGAAGAAAATGCTCTTAAGATAATCATTCAAGGAAAAGATATAAGCAAAGAATTGTTATGGATTAGAATTAAAGTGCTAATTTATGCTATTTTTGCTTTTTTACTCCTTGGTATTATTGCTTATTTCCTAGTAAAAACAGCCTTAAAACCATTGGATGAAAAAATAAAATTTTTAAATCGTTTTATTAAAGATTCTACTCACGAAATTAATACTCCATTGAGTGTTATTTTAATGAGTATAGAACAGCTTCAAAAACAAAATATGGAAAATAAGAAGTTTGAACGCATTAAACTTGCAGCTAAAACTTTAAACCAAGTATATTCTGATTTAGTTTATTATAACTTTGAAAATACTCTTACTAAAGAAAAAGAAAAGCTTGATTTAACAAAACTTATTTATGAACGTTTAGAGTATTTCAAACCTTTTTTAGAACAAAAAAAAATTATACTTACAAGTAAACTAGAAAAAAGTTTTATTTTTGTTAATAAGGGTCAATTTACAAAGCTTTTTGATAACCTTTTAAGCAATGCTATAAAATATAATAAAAAAAATGGAAAGATTGATATTTGTCTTAAAGAAAATTTTTTAAGTATCAATGATAGTGGCTTTGGTATAGCTAAAGAAAATTTAAATAGCATCTTTGATCGCTATACAAGATTCAATCAAGACCAAGGTGGTTTTGGCATAGGTCTTTCCTTGGTAAAAAAAATTTGCAAAGAAAACAATATAACAATTACTTGCACTTCAAATGAAAACATAGGAAGTACTTTTATTTTAAAATGGTAAGAATTATTTACTTAGATGAGCCTTTTCTTTTATCTCTACTATAGAATTAAGAATTTTAATAAATTCATTCTTATCACTTTGATTTAAACTATTTATTTTAGAATTGATAAGAATTTCAACAAGATTTTCATTTAATAAATCACTATCTCCAAATTCTCTTGCTTTTTGAATAATTTTTAAAATTCTTAAATCTTTTTTTTCATACATTATAATCCTTTAAAACAATAACGCTAACAAATCTTTTTTTGGTTTGATCTCGTCTATAAGAAAAAAATTTTTCATCATCAAAAGTACAAATATTGCAATCATTTATATTATAGATATTTAAATCTTTTGCTTGTTCTTTAACTATAGATTTTAAATCTAGTCTAGAATTTTTGATAAAATCTTTAAAATACTTTTGCGAAAAAGATAAAAGTTTACCTTTAATCTCATAGTTTTTTTGACTAATACTAGGTCCTATAAATAAATTAATTTCTTCATTTTTAATATCAGAATTTAAAAAATAAAACTGATTAATACTTTCTTTTAAAATATTGCCAAAAGTCCCTTCTCTTCCAGAATGAAGTGCAGCTATAATGCCACTTTTATGCCATAAAAGCAAAGGCAAGCAATCTGCGCTTAAGACACAAAGTGCAACATTTTTACAAGTGCTAATAACTCCATCACAAGAAAAATTTATAAAATCCTTTGTAAAAATTTCAACTTTATTAGAATGAATTTGATCCATAAATATGCATTGTTTTATATTTTCATAACCTAAATGATAAAACAAATTTTCATTTATTATTTTAGCCCTATAAGAACTATAATCTTTATCATAAGCACAAAAAATACTAATTTGCTCATTATCTAATAAAGATAAGAAATTCTCTCCACATCTTCCCATGAAAGTCCTTTGGTTTGGTTTGTTTGTGCATAAAGATAACGTGCTAAAAGATCGCTTTCTATGTTAATTTTTCTTCCTATTTTATACTCTTTAAAAAGGGTTTCTCGAAAAGTAATTGGTATAATAGTAAGACGAATTTTATCTTTAAAAACCTCATTAATTGTCAAACTTACCCCATCAATCCCTATGCTTCCTTTATGTGCCATAAATTTCATTATTTTTTGAGGTAGAGTTATAAAAAAATCTACCCCATTTTCATTTTTTTGAATTTGAATAAGTTCTCCTATAGCATCTATATGACCTTGCATTAAATGACCATCAATTCTATCTCCATATCTTAACGCAGGTTCTATATGCACCTTATCTTTTAAATTTTCTATAGCGATCTTTGTGCGACTCTCTTTAGAAAGTTCAAGATCAAAACCATCTTTATAAAGCTTAATCACGCTTAAACATGCTCCATTAACAGCTATACTATCTCCAAGTTTTGGGCAATAATCAGCTTTTAAGCTTAATATATGACCTTGAAAAAATTTTACTGTTGCGATCTCTCTTATTAAGCCATTAAACATTTTTAACCTTAAAATATTTTATTAAAAAGTTTATCAATCTTTTCCCCTACTTTGTTTGTTTGTTCTTTAGTTTTTTCTCCAAGAACATTTTTAATTGAATTCGCTACACTTCCTACATCTAATTTTACTTTAGGACTTTCACTTGTTCCAGTGATCACACCTTTAAAATTTGCTTTATCTATATTGGCTTCAAAAGGAAGATTTAGAGCTTGTGTTTTTAAATTTATTGTTGCCTTACTTATATTGACGTTAGTGTGTTTAGCTTGCATATTAAGATTAAAATCAATTAAATCTTTAGAAATATTTGCTTTAGCATTAGAAGTATGAAAAACTTCTGTTGTGATATCTTTTAATGTTAAAATTTTAACAGCAGTTGTAATGGCATTTGTTTTTAATTTTCCTTCTTTTATATCAAGTTTGGCTTCTCCTTTTTCATTAATAACATCATAATTAGCACTTATATTAGCTTTACCTTGATAAATATCAATAAAATCGAGACTTTTTGCCAATTCAGAAAGTTCAACTTCATTTAAATTTGCATTAAAAATATTATTTTTAAAGATTGCTTCTAATTTTCCATTAAATAAATTTTTACTCAATAATTCAATGTCAAAATTTTTATCAAAATTTATCTTAGTATTAAATTCTGCTTTTCCTTTCAGTTTTCTATCAGCCAAAAAGCTTAATTTTGAAAAATCATCTAAAATTAGATCAAAATTTGAATTGAGTATAGTTTTTTTAATATCAAAATTTCCTGCTAAATTAGATATTTTAAAAAGATCTGAAAATAAATTAACATTAAAATTAGCTATATTATTTTTTATTGTAGAATTAGCTTTTAAATCAAAATTTATATTGTTTGGAACTTGTTTATTCAAAATATTGCTTAAAGCTTTAGCATTAAAAATACCTTTTATATCCATATTTGCATTGGCATTTAACTTATCAAAATTTAAATCTAAATTTTCTACATTTGCATTAATATAACCGCTGCCTAAAGATTCATAACCTAAAATTTTTAAAATTTTTTCAATTTTTGCATTTCTTAAAATAATTTTTATTTTATTATTTTGTAAATTAGCTGCTACCTCTTCGCCTATATCATTAATACTAGCACTAGCACTAGAAAGAATATTTTGATTTAACTCTAATAATCCTGTTATAGACATTGGACCATTTAATTTTATTTGAGTTAAACTTTGTAATTTTGCTAAATCTGTTGCTTTAATTTCAAAATCTGTGTTTAATTTATTTTTAGTTATATCATATAAAGTTTTTTGAGTTTTTAAATTCAAGTAATTTGTATTTGTATTACTGATTATAAAAATCTTATCCTCTTTAATTAAAGCATTTACAGTAGAATTGATATTTGATTTAGGAAGTAAAACTCCAAAATCTTTTTGAATTTTTTCATAGTTTATATAACTTGTATCAAGTTTTATGTTAGCAATGCCATCAGGTTTTAAATCTTTAGCTTTAATTTGTGTTGTTATATCTATATAGCCTTTAGCATAAGTAGGCATAGACATAAGACTTAAGATATCTTCAATTTTTAAAGATTTTGCGTCTAAATTTAATGCGATAGGACTAAAATCATAAATTCTTGAATCCAATTTTATATTAGATCCTAAAAAATAACCTTTACCATTAACTAAAAAATCACTTATTCTTCCATAAAATTTTCCATT
Source organism: Campylobacter novaezeelandiae (assembly GCF_018968685.1). Lineage (NCBI taxonomy): Bacteria > Pseudomonadati > Campylobacterota > Epsilonproteobacteria > Campylobacterales > Campylobacteraceae > Campylobacter > Campylobacter novaezeelandiae. Next base: position 803,489 of record NZ_CP076657.1, read on the forward strand.
AAATTCTAGATTTTTATTTAAATTTAAACCTAAATTTTTAGCATAATCTTTTTGCAATGCAATATTATAATCAAGATTAAAAGATAATTTTAAAAGACTTAAATTCCCATCAATATTCAAATGAGCAATATTTGCTAAATCAGATTTCAATTCTAAAAAAGAAGGTCTGAGTTTAAAATGAGTGATATTTAAATCAAAACCTAAATTCTGTTTTACTTTATTTTGAACAACATTTGAAACAATATTATTTCCAAATGATGTAAAAAGAATAATGTAAGATACAATAAAAATTGCAGCAATAAAAATTAATATGCCGTAAAAAAATTTCTTCATTGTTTATCCTTAATATTTGATTTATAAATAAACTTTACTTTAATAGACTAAAGTTATATAAATATTTTTATTTAAAGTATTGACAAATTTCATTTTTTATAATAATATTTTATCACTCAAAATAAAAGAGTGCTAAAAAAATTATTAAGGATGGACAAAATGAATTTTCAACCTTTAGGAAAGCGCGTTTTAGTTAAACGAGTAGAAGAAACTAAAACAACTGCTTCAGGAATTATTATACCAGATAATGCTAAAGAAAAGCCTTTAATGGGTGAAGTAGTTGCAGTAAGCAAAGAAATAAATGATATTTCAAACGGTGATAAAATTATATTTGCAAAATATGGTGGAACAGAAATCAAACTTGACGCAAATGAATATCTTGTTTTAAATTTAGATGATATCTTAGGAATTTTAAAATAATTACAAAAAGGATTATACAATGGCAAAAGAAATTATTTTTTCAGATGAAGCAAGAAATAAGCTTTACGAAGGCGTTAAAAAATTAAACGATGCTGTAAAAGTTACAATGGGACCAAGAGGTCGTAATGTTTTGATTCAAAAAAGCTTTGGTGCACCAAGCATAACAAAAGATGGAGTAAGCGTTGCCAAAGAAGTTGAATTAAAAGACAGTCTTGAAAACATGGGTGCTTCTCTTGTAAGAGAAGTTGCTAGCAAAACTGCAGATCAAGCTGGAGATGGAACTACAACTGCAACCGTTCTAGCACATGCTATTTTTAAAGAAGGTTTAAGAAATATTACAGCTGGAGCTAATCCTATTGAAGTAAAAAGAGGAATGGATAAAGCTTGTGAAGCTATAGTAGAAGAGCTTAAAAAACTTTCACGCGAAGTAAAAGATAAAAAAGAAATTGCTCAAGTTGCTACAATTTCTGCAAATTCTGATGAAAAAATCGGAAATTTAATTGCTGATGCTATGGAAAAAGTAGGCAAAGATGGTGTTATTACTGTTGAAGAAGCAAAATCAATTAATGATGAATTAAATGTAGTTGAAGGTATGCAATTTGATAGAGGATATTTAAGTCCTTATTTTATCACTAATGCTGATAAAATGTTAGTAGAATTATCAAATCCTTATATTTTATTATATGATAAAAAAATATCAAGTTTAAAAGACTTATTGCCAATTTTAGAGCAAATTCAAAAAACAGGAAAACCTCTTTTAATTGTAGCTGAAGATATTGAAGGTGAAGCTCTTGCTACTTTAGTTGTTAATAAATTAAGAGGTGTTTTAAATATTTCTGCAGTAAAAGCTCCTGGTTTTGGTGATAGAAGAAAAGCTATGCTTGAAGATATTGCTATTTTAACAGGTGGAGAAGTGATTTCTGAAGAATTAGGAAGAACTTTAGAAAGCGCAACTATAGAAGATTTAGGACAAGCTTCAAGTATTATCATAGATAAAGATAACACTACTATAGTTAATGGTAGCGGAGAAAAAGCAAATATTGATGCAAGAATTAATCAAATCAAAGCTCAAATTGCTGAAACAACTTCAGATTATGATAAAGAAAAATTACAAGAAAGACTTGCCAAATTAAGCGGTGGTGTTGCACTTATTAAAGTTGGTGCTGCAACTGAAACAGAAATGAAAGAGAAAAAAGATCGCGTAGATGATGCATTAAGCGCTACTAAAGCAGCAGTTGAAGAAGGTATAGTTATAGGTGGTGGTGCAGCTTTAATCAAAGCAAAATCAAAAATTAAACTTGATTTAAAAGGTGATGAAGCAATTGGAGCTGCTATTGTTGAAAGAGCTTTAAGAGCGCCTTTAAAACAAATTGCTGAAAATGCAGGCTTTGATGCAGGTGTTGTTGTAAATAGTGTTGAAAATAACAAAGATGAAAATGCAGGCTTTGATGCAGCTAAAGGTGAGTATGTAGATATGTTTGCTGCTGGTATCATTGATCCTGTTAAAGTTGAAAGAGTAGCATTACTTAATGCAGTTTCTGTAGCAAGTATGCTTTTAACAACTGAAGCAACAATTAGCGATATAAAAGAAGATAAACCTGCTATGCCTGATATGAGTGCAATGGGTGGTATGGGAGGTATGGGAGGAATGATGTAATTTCATCCACTCCTGTTAAAAGAGTCTATTTTTTAGACTCTTTTAAATAATAATCTCTCTTTGTCCTTTAGAATCTGGTTCACTTAAAATCCCTGCTTTGCTTAATTGTTCAATGATATTAGCAGCTCTATTGTAGCCTATTTTAAGACGTCTTTGAAGATAAGAAATACTTGTTTTTCGATCTTCTAAAATGACTCTTTTAGCATCTTCAAATAATTCATCAAATTCATCATTGTCAAAATCTTGCGTATTGCTATTTGCTCCTTGAGAATCTTTAAGGAAATTCTCATCATATTCAACACTTTCTTGATCTTTTAAGAAATCTACAATTTTCTCAATTTCACTTTCACTAGCAAAAGGAGCATGCAAACGCACAATAGAACTTGTTCCTGGAGGAGTAAAAAGACAATCCCCGCGTCCTAGCAAACTTTCAGCACCCATAGCATCTAAAATAACTTTAGAATCAATCTTTTGCCCTACTTTATAAGAAATTCTACTTGGCAAATTAGCCTTAATAAGTCCTGTTACAACATCTACTGAGGGACGCTGAGTTGCTACGATTAAATGAATTCCACTAGCTCTTGCCATTTGCGCAAGACGCCCTATATAAAATTCAACATCTTTTCCAGCAGTCATCATCAAATCAGCCAATTCATCGATAATAACAACAATGAAAGGCAAAGTTTCTAGGCCTTTTTCTTTCATTTTCTCATTATAATTTTCTATATTTTTTGTTTTAGCATCAGCCATCAATCTATAACGACGTTCCATTTCAGCCACCATATTTGAAAGTGCAATGATAGCTTTTTTAGGATCTGTAATTACTGGAGTTAATAAATGTGGAATTTCATTATAAATGCTAAATTCAAGCATCTTAGGATCTATCATTAAAAGTCTTAGAGTTTTAGGAGAATTTCTATAAAGCAAACTCAAAAGCATAGAGTTTATACCAACACTTTTTCCACTTCCTGTGGTTCCTGCTATTAAAAGGTGTGGAAGTTTTTTAAGATCTGTTATAAAGGCATTACCCGCTATATCTTTTCCTAACGCAATTGCTAAAGAACTTTTTGCATTTTGAAATACATCGCTTTCTAGAATTTCTCTTAAATAAATCGTTTGGATTTGTTCATTTGGAACTTCTATACCAACTACATCTTTACCTGGAATTGGTGCTTGAATGCGTATAGATTTTGCTTTTAAAGCCATAGCTAAATCATCTTGAAGATTCAAAATGCGACTTACTTTAACATCTGCACTTGGTCTAAATTCAAAAGTAGTTACCACAGGCCCAACAGAAGTACTAATCACATCTCCGCCTATTTTAAAACGTCTTAACTTTTCTAGCAAATCATAAATTTTTTTATCTATTTCATTTTCATCCATATCTTGTTTAAGATAAACAGGATTAGCTAAAAATTCAAGAGAAGGAAGTTTAAAATCATTTGGTTTTTGAATTTCTCCTTGCTCTATATCTTTTAAAAGTTGTTGGTTTAATTCTATTTCTTTAACTAAAATACCTCTAGAGAGTTCATTTTTTTGCTTAGATTCATTTAAATTGATATCTTGTAAATTATCATCTTGACTTAAAATTTCATTATCTAAATTTTCTTTTAAATTTTGATTAGTCTCATTCTCTAGCAAATTTTGTTGTTGTGATACAAAAGACTCTTCTTTGATTTCACTCATCTTTATAACAGGAGTTTGTGGGATATAAGGAGTATTTAATTCTTCTACAGTTGGAAGAAATTCCTGTTTTTCTTCCATTGGTGTAATTTCTTTATCGTTATATTGATCATTGATAGTATATTTGTTTCCTTGAAGTATGTTTAAATTTTCTTCTTTTTCAAGAATTTGAATTTCCTCTTTAACGCGATTTTCTAAAATTTGATTTTGATAAACTTTGTATTCTTCCTCAAGCTTAGCCTTTTGCAAAAGCTGCTCTCTAAGCTCAAGTTCTTTTTCAAAAATTTTAGGTTTATTAGTGGTTTTCTGTAAAGAAATTTCTATATTTTTACGCTTATAACTTGGCTCATCAAGATTGCTTTTTTCATCAATTTGATCTTTTAAATCTTCATTTTTTTTAGGTTTTAAAAAACGTTCAGGAATCATATCTGCCTCTTCTTGTAAAATAAAATTCAATTCTTCATCTAAGCTAATACTACTTCTACTAGCCTTTTTAGCAAAATTTTCAATTTCTTTTGAAGTCTCATACATAAAACTTTTTGATTCGTTTATATTTTCATTTATATTTTTTTCTTCTTTTTTAATTTCTTCTTTATTGATTTTTTCTTCTGTAATATCATTTTTTATTAAATTTTCACTTTCTTGTTTTTGTTTTATTTCTGTAAGATTATTTTTTATCTCATTAGACGAATTTAAAGTTTGTTTTAAATTAAATTTAAAAATAGGAGTTTTGGAATTTTTATTCTCTACTTCCTCTTTTTCTCCTCCAAAAACGTCCATAAATAAAGCTTTTATTTTGGACTCAAAATAAAGGAATTTACTAAAATCTAACTCAAGATTAAAAATCTCTTTAATAAACCCTGGAAAAAGTAAAACAATAGACAAAAGCAAAAAAAACAAAGCAATCAATCCGCTTAATATATGTCCAAAAAAGAATGAAAAAGACTTATACAATAGCTTTAAAATATAACCTTCATTGGGATAAAAAATAGCAAATAAAAGCATTATAGAAAAAAATACAAAACAAAATCCAAAAATTTCACTTCTTTTAAAATTTTCTAATTTATAATGCCTTTTATAATAAATATAATTAATAATCATTAAAAAAAACGGATAAAAATATCCAAATTTTCCAAACAATAAAATATTAAATTTATATAAAAAATTACCCATAGAAGGTATAAACATACATAAACAGAGATAAAAAATACCAAAAGTTGAACTTAAAAAAATGACTTCTTTTTTAATTTTATATCCTTAAATTAAATTCAGAAGCCATTATAACATAAAAGATTTTATAGATAATTTAACAAGCTTATTTGAGAAATTGTAGAAGTAGCCTTTAATGAAGCCTGATAAGCAAGCTGAGTTTGCATAAGATTCATTATAGCTTCTCCATAATCGATATCAATAACATTTGATTTAATACTTTCTACATTTACACTTAAAAAAGTTACTCTAGTATTAGTATCCTCTATAGAGTTATGATAAGCACCCATAACAGTATTTAACTTGCTTACATGATCTGCTAAATGATCAAGTCTTTCTAGTGCTCCTTGCATACCTGTATTTCTTGGATCACTCGAATCAGCATCCGCTCTCATATTGCCACTTAAAACAGCATCAATCATCATATCAAGATCTTTAATCAAATCTACATTAGGCTCATCTATAACTAAAGAGTTATTAGCACTAAAAGAAAAATTTGGACCCGAGCTTACACTTGACGTATGAGTAAAAGGAGGTTGTGGAAATGTTCCGCTAGCAGAATCACTTAAAGAAATTGCTATATTTGTTCCAGAAGAAAGTTTATCTGTGACACTAATGCGTCCCTTATAATCCATTTTCACATCAACTAAAGATTTTGAATCGCTTAAATTCTTTTGATAGGTACTATAATCATTAGCACTCACCACTCCATTATTTGCATTGATATTTTGAGTTGGAGCCTTATCAGAAGCAAAAAGTGCTATTACATCATTTAATTGCTTATAAGTTATATCATTTGATGGAGTTACCACTCCACTATTTCCTGTAGCAGGATCTGTATGCATTATAGGAAAGGTAATGGTTTGATCAGGATTTGCAGGATCTGGATAGCTTACAGTTGAATTTTGCAAGTTTATTCTTACATCATAAGTATTTCCACCCTTAGAACTTACTTTTAAATTTAAAGTCGTATTAAGACTATCTCCTGCCATTACCTCGCTAAGTTTTGTAGAGTCCGTTGCATAAGCATTGCTTCCTTTGATGATTTGCGAAACATTTCCAAAAACAGTGTTGCCATCTTTTTCAAAATACACATTATCATAATCAGCGCCATTTGCTTTATTTCCATCAGAATCTGTCATATTGCTTCTTATAAAATCTGTTTGAGCTAAACTAAATGTAAAATCTTTTGTTGTACCATCTTGAGCTCTTAAGGTGATCGTTACAGGTGTTTGTAAATTTGTTATATCTCCACCATTTGCTAATGCTTGCTGCATTACAGCATTAGTTACATCATCCATATTAAGATTATTTTCTTTAACAAATTTTTCCATTTGTTTAAATTCTTCAGTTGTTGCCATTTGTGGAGTGTAAGCAACTGCATGAAAATCTAACTTATTATTCCCTTGTTTTAAATCAGTGATTTGAATTTGACCACTATCATTTATAGTTACATCAACCACTTTATTATCTGCACTATTTCCATAAAGTGCTCCTATACTTTCCATGACATCATCTAAACTATCTTCTGGATTTACAAGCACAGCACTTTTAAAGCTCGTTCCATCTGGTCTTGTTCCTTGAACATAAAGAGTGGTTGGCGGGAAATTAAGTTTTAAATCTTTCTCATCAAAATCTCTATCTGGGTCTAATTTACCATCTTGAACATAGCCTTGTCCGATCAAATGACTCCATTTTGAGTCACCATTAAGGTATTTTGTTTTGCTAGGATCATCTTTTAAATTATAACGATTGTCAGTAAAACTTACATTTGTTGTAATTTGTTTTTTATAGTCATTATCCGCTTTAAAAAACAAATCCCAACCTGGGATATTATAAGGGGTTTCCGTTCCTGAACCCGTTACGACATTGATATTATTTTTATCTCCATAATAATTGCCATTTGAATCAAAAGGTTTATTATTTACTTGAGAACCTGAAAAAAGATATTGACCATTAATACTTGTATTTGCAAGCTGTAAAATACTTTCTTTAATTCTTTTTAGCTCATTTGCTATAGCTTCCCTTGAGGTTTGAGAGTTACTATCACTTGCGGCTTGAGTTACCTTAACCTTGAAATCTTCTAAAAGTTTTACCATATCTTGTAAAGCTTTCATACTATTTTGAGTCATTTCTTGAGCTGATTGTGTTGCTTCTTTAACTTGTTGCAAAGTTTTAAGCTCATATTCAAGTCTAGTACTATCAATATAAGTACTCGCATCTTCATAAGAATCTTGTATCTTAAGACCTGAAGAAATTTGTTGAGATATTTTATATAAAGCATTTTGACCATTCATAGAGTTGGAAATCGAATTTGTAAAATTTAACTTATTGGTAACTCTCATTTATAATTCCTTGATAAATTGATAATTATCTTTTCAAATATTGCTAAAAACTGGTAAGCAATAAATATTCCAAAAAAATAATTTATCAATAGTTTTATAGAAATTTTATCATTTATTGTCAATATAGTTTAAAATTTTTACTAGAAAAACTTAGAAATCATCGACTTTTAAATATATTTATTTATATTTTTATAAGTATTTAATAAATTTTTATTAACAAGCAAAATCATTTTATTTTTTAAAGCATTTTTTAACCTAAAAAAAGTATAATTTCCAATTTTAGCCCAAGTGGTGAAACTGGTAGACGCGCTAGACTCAAAATCTAGTAAGGGCAACCTTGTGTCGGTTCGAGTCCGACCTTGGGCACCATTACTTCTTATCTCAATTAATCTAAATTTATCTCAAATCATAAACGAAACGCTATAAATAAATGCTTTTAAAGTATCTCAAATAATCTCTTTTGACATTTTGAAAATATGTGCAAAAAAATATTTTTTAAAAATTTGCACACACTTTATAAGGATAAAAATGAATATTGTTAATGATAGATAATTAAAAAATTTAGTTGTATCTAAAAAAACTTTTATTAAAGATGCTAGTATATTGAAGCAAGAGTATACTCAAATGGAGAAATAGATAAAAATTTCTATTTTAGATATAAACAAAATAAAAAGGCATACTCTATAAAAATAGGCAAATATCCACAGATAAGTTTAGCAGATGCAATAGAAAAAGCAAATCGGTTTAATTCCATATTGGTTTTAGTAAAATTCTAAAGTCTCTTTAAAAAACATAAACTGAGATTATTGCTTTATAAAATGTTTTTAACCTTTTCGATTTTGATACCACTTTGGTGATATCAAAATCTTTGCTTTAATTTTTTTATACTCTAGTTTGCTCCAAAAGATTATTGAGTCTATCCATTATAGAATTTACAAAAGAGTCTATACTTTCATTACTTGCTTTCCAGCCATTATTTTTAGCATTATTAAATTCTCTATCAAACCAAGCTCCACCACTGCCTATGTATATATTCTGCCATTTAACTCCTTTTTCCATTGCATATATACTTGCATCAAGCCATCCATCTTGAGCATAACCTTTTAATAAACTTGCAAAATCAACTTTACCTGTCATGATGTCATCTAAGGAAACACTAAAAGAAGGATTTGCTTTCATTTCTTGATCAAGTTTTGCTTCGCGAACTTTTGCTTCAGAGCTCAAAACAACTTGATTTGAAGATGGAACAGGCGAATAAGACTTTAAAAAGCTCATAAATAAAGCTTCTTTAGTATAAGTTCCGTCTTCATTTTGTGGATAAACTGACATATTAGGATTAAAGCCATCTTCTAGTGAAGGACCTTGCTCCATGCTTTGTGGAGAAAAGTCAAGTTTTACCCAATTAATTCCTAGACCTGCAATACAATCAAGCTCTTGTGCTTCTTTCAGTTGTTTTGCATTAAATATATTTGTTACAATTTTTTCTTTATTTTCATTACAATTATAATTTAATCCTTTTGGTAATTGTTCCAAATCTGCTTTGCTAAAACTTGTTTTATCATTTGGAAATGCACTTATTACTTGATTAAAGCTATTATAATAGGATTTAACAATAGAAGCCATATCAAAACTATTATAATAGTTTCCATTAGTTTCATCAGCCATACGATGTTGATTAAACCTCTCTATCTCATCTAAAGTAGATTTATGTATTTTAAAATCTTTTGGTAATCCTGCAGCTTTATTAAAGTCTTCTCCCATATAACCATCTTTATCTACACTATAACCATAGGCTAAAGATGCAATATTATTTATATTAACTAAAGGATCAGCTTGTTTATATTTTAGAGTATAAATAGAGTTTTTAAATTCACTTGATATATCATAATTAGGAGAATTTGTTTTAGTAGTATTGTTAGTATTATTAATACTAAAATTACTATTATTAGATATATTAGCAGAATTTAACTCATCATCTAATACTTCACTTCTTATTAAAGTTTGTGAATTTTTATTTTGAATTTCATTTAACTTAGTGACATTTTGTTTTAAAAAAGTATTAGCAAAATTTATTTTAGAATTTTCTTTACTTTCTTTATTAGCTTTACTTTGTGAAAGTATAGAAGTATAACCTGAATTATCATTGATGCTAAAGATACTCATATTAATTCCTTGATTTAGATTCTGCCTTCAATCTAAATATAAATTAATATAAGCAAAATTTATTCCATTTTAGAATAAAATGGAATAAATTTAGAAAGAATTAGTATTGATTTTTAAATTGTTTTAAAATGTCATAAGCAGGACTTCCTGCATAAGCCCAGATATTTGTACCTGTTCCATATTTGCTTGAAAAATATTGCAAATAATAATCTTTTTGATTATTTACATAACGGTATTTAGCTACGATATATCCACTATTTGAATAACCAAGTTTTTCACTTACTGCTCCATGATCATTACTATTATCATTAAAAACAACATAACCATAAGAACTTAGAGAACCAGCATTATAATCAAAAGCACTATCTCTTTGAAACCAATATCCACCCTTAACCTCTTTCATCTCATCAAGGCTAAGAACTTTAACACCTGCGCTATTATCACTAATTGCTCCATTACTTACTTTAGCAAGAATATCCTCTGCAAAAGCAGAACTTGAAACTAAAGCACCTAAAGCTACAACACTAAGTAGTTTTTTAAACATTTTAGCTCCTTATTTTAAAATATGATGTGAATTTGTTTTATTGCAGAAAATATTTTAAGTCAAATTTAATAAAACATTGTTTTATAGATATTTGAAGATTATTCATAATGATTTTATGGTATTTATGAGTGTTTTTATTTTTTATAAAATTGGGTAAATTTATAATATTTATTGAATTTTTGCTATATTGAAGTTATAAAATCTATATTAAATTCAAAAAGATATTGAACTTTATGTATTTTGGGCTTCTTGAATTTGAGCTATGATAACAGCCGCTTGCGAATTTAATGTTTGAAGTTGAGATTGTAAAGCTTGTTTTGTTTGTTCATTGGCATTTTGCATTTTTGAAATTATCTCAGCAATTTTTGCCATAATCTCATTTAATTTTGCTAACAAATCCAGATAATCTTTAGAATTTTGACTTACACTCGAACCATCATTTTTAATAGCTTGTTGGCTTACTGTAATTTCTGGCTTTTTAGTATTTATATCATCATCTTTTGAGGTTTTATTTATTTTATCTTTTAAATTTTGATTAGAATCTTTCAAATTTAAAGTATTTTCTAAAGATCCATTTGTCGCATCTTTAAAATTTTTAAAAACCAAATTTGCATTGATATTAACTTGCATTTTTATCCTTTAATTTATAGAATAAAAATCGGAAAATATGGTAAAAGATTAATAAAATTTAGAGAATAATTTTATTAATTATATAAAAAAATAAACTTATTTTTTAGTATTAAAAAGTTGCTTTAGGTATTCTTGCTTTAAAGAGTTATTTTCTTCTAATTTTATTTCTTTTTGCTCTTTTATAGCCAAATCCTTGTCAGAAAAATACAAATAATCGATTCCAAAAATTATAGCAAAAAATATAAGCAAGGGGATTAAAAAAATCATTTTAAGATAATCTCCTAAAAATACTTCCATAATACTCTATATTCTCTGCTTTTTCATTTTTTTCTATGGTTTCTATGGCACCACTATTAATAGCTTTTTGTATATCATCATCTAAATCTTGATAAGAAAAAACCATACTAATGCTAATTATATTAGAAAGCTTTTCAAGTTTTTTATAAGAACTTAACTCATCTTCTAAATTTTCACTTTCTATAATCACTATAATCTTTCCATTTTCGCTCATTTCAACTGAACAATTTGGCACTTGATTAATATCTTGAATTAATTTTTCTTGATTTTCCTCTTTTGTTAAAATTAAAACACTAGAAAGATTCATTTAAACTCCTAAATAAAAGTATATTTGAAAATCCAGAAAGAATAAAATTTTTATTATCTATAAAAATTATATTTTCAACACTTAAATTTTCATTATCAAAAAAAGTTAATTGTTTTAAAGTATCAGTATCTAACACCTTAGTTTTATTATCGTTGTTATCACTAAAAAGAATAAATTTACCATCAGGGCTTAAAGAACAAGCATAAATTAAAAAATTTTGTTGTGAAAAATTTTCTTTGTTATTTTTTATAACCCCTATACGTCTATCAGTAGAACAACTTAAAATTATATTTTTTTTAAAATCCACCTGATAAATATTGTCTTTATGAATTTGTTTGTACTGATGTATTATTTTCCATTTTAACAAATCAAAAAGTTCTATTTCTCCACTTTCAAAACCTAATGCCAAAAGAGTTTTATCTTCATTTAATTGTAAATTTCCTAAAGCTGATTGTGAAAATTTAAATTTTTTTAATAAAATCGAATTTTTTATATCAAAAAGATAAATTTCAGAACTTATTGAAGCTATAAGAATAGTATATTTATCAATAAAAAAAACTTTTCTTATATCATTTAAGTGAATTTCTTGCTTTTTAAGTTGGTTGTTTTTATAAATAAATAAATCCTTTTCTCCAAAACTTCCTTCGCTTAAAATCAATAAACTATTTTCTAAAAAATCTATATCATAAATTTGAGAAAAACTTTCATCATAATAACTTTTAATTTTAGGCAAAATAAAAAGTTTTTTTAACTCATTATTTTTTAAGTTAAAAGAAAAGACTTCCCCTTGATCTGTTCCAATATATAAAAAATTTTTGTCTTTTTTTAAAGAACTTATATTTGAATTTAATTTTATTTCATAAGAAAAAGAATAAAGCACAAAAAAAGTAAGGATAAAAAATATCCTTACCATATCTTATTTTACTCCCTCATTGATTACATCAATTAGGTTTGATTTTTTAAGTAAATCTTTATTAGTAAAATCTGCTTTAAAAGTATTTCCTACTATCGGTTTAGCATCACTTTGTGGTACATGACATTGAGTACAGTTAAATCTCGTATCACTTATAACATCGCCCATACTTTTATTATGTCTAAAGTCATAATAATGAGTTGGAGGAATTGGAGTTGCGCCCACATCTGTAGCAATAGCTTTATCGTGACAACTTAAACATGAATTATTATCTTTTGTAATAGGTAATAAATCTTCTATAGAATGCGGGATTAGCGGAGGAGCATTCTCATAAGATCTATCATAAACACTCGCTTCACCTGGTTGAGCTGCACTATAGTTAATATCTGCCAAAATAACTTTATTTTCATTTTCTAAGCTTGCTTTTCTAAGTCCAATTTGCTCTGAGCTTATACCACTATTAATTCCACAAGCAACTAAAAATAAAGCTGCAGCAGTTGAAACTAAAAATATTTTCTTTTTCATTATTTTTTCCTTAAATCGAATATATTAAAATTTAAAGCATTATCATCACAAACTTCTATACATCTTGCACATCTTATACACTCTCCAGAAGTTACACTAGCACTTTTTTTTGCTATCATCCATAAAACTTGTTTTTCTGGACATATATTAACACAACGATAACATTTGGTGCAATTGTCTACATTGTGTTTAACTTTTAAAATTGCAAAACGAGAAACTACAGCATAAAAAGCTCCAAGAGGACAAATATGAGAACAAATAGCTCTAGAGCTTAAGAAAGTATCTATGCAAAAAATGATAAAAGCAACAAAAATCCAAGAAGTCCCACCAAAAATAATTCCTCTATGAATAATGCCTATATAAGAAAAATTTTCAAATACAGGCAAAGAGAATATAAAAGATAAAATTAATACTAAAACTAAAATAAAATAACGCAAATTTTTATTTAAGATTAAAAATTTACTTGTTTTAAAATTCAATTTTCTACGTATAAAAGCAGAAAAATCTGTGATTAAATTTACAGGACAAACCCAAGAGCAAAATGCTCTTCCTAAAAATACCCCATAAAGCATAAGAATCACTAAAGCGCCCAAAAGCATAGTTATATCTACACTCAAGCTTGCTAAAAAAATTTGTAAAATGGCAAAAGGATCACTTAAGGGAATAGTTGAAAAAAGAACAGAAGAACTTAAATTCCCATTTAATATGAAATGAGCACCACTAAAACTAAAAAGAAACAAAATTGCAATTTGGATAAAACGTCTTAATATAAGGTATTTCATAGCATTTCCTCATTGTTAAGATAATCTTGTGCTCTATTTTGTTTTGTTTTGTTTTTTGTATCATCTTCATTTAAACGTTTTTCATCTTCCTTATCCCAACCTTTTATATAATGAGATCCTGCTTTACCTAAAACAAATTTTCTTGGTAAAACTTTAATAGCTGGTTCTTGAGTAATACAAGCAAGCTCACAAAGTCCACAACCAACGCAGACTTCATGATCTACAACAGGCAATAAAAAAGCATGTTTTGCTGTGCGTTCATTTCTTTTAAATTCAAGTTTTAAAGCCTTGTCGATTAAAGGACAGGCCCTATAACATGCATCACATTGAATTCCCCAATATGCCACACACGAAGCACTATCAACAATAGCTATGCCTATTTTCACTTCAAAAATTCCATCCTTTTTTTCAAGATACTTTTTATCTAAAGCATCTGTTGGACAGTCTCTAATGCAAGGTATATCTTCACATAAATAACAAGGAATTTTTCTCGCTTCAAAAAAAGGTGTCCCATTTTGAGGCGCATCAAGTAAAGAAGCAAGTTTTAAAGTATCATATGGGCAAGCATTAACGCAAAGTCCACAACGAATACATTTTGATAAAAATCTTTCTTCATTATCAGCACCAGGAGGTCTAAGATAATATCTATCTTTAGCATTTAAGGCTAAGCTAGCCAAAAAGCCTCCTCCTGCACAAAGACACAAATTTTTAAAACTTTTTATGAAAAATTCTCTTCTTTGCATTGGGTCTTAAGCCTTAGTAATCTTAACTGCACACTTTTTATAATCGGTTTGTTTTGACAATGGACAAGTAGCATCTAAAGTTACTTTATTGATATAAACATTTTCATCAAACCAAGGTACATAAACTAATCCAACAGGTGGCTTATTTCTACCTCTCATATCTATACGCGCTTTAACTTTTCCACGACGAGATTCAATCCAAACTAAATCACCTTGATTTAAAGATAAGTTTTTAGCATCAATCTCATTTATATAGCAAAGTGCCTCAGGAACAGCCCTATAAAGCTCAGGAACACGCATAGTCATAGTTCCACTATGCCAGTGCTCAAGCACCCTACCCGTTGCAAGCCAGAATGGATATTCTTTACTTGGTCTTTCAGGGGCTTTCATAAATGGTCTAAAGAAAATTTTTGCTTTATTTTTAATGCTATATTTTTTATCATCTTTTGGAGCAATCAAATCACCCTTAGCTAGCATTTTATCAAACTCTCCATAGAAAGCAAAATCAGAATTTGGAGCAGCTTTTTTTGCATAATAGTCAAATTTAGTATTAAAGCGCCATTGTGTTTCTTTTCCATTAACAACAGGCCATCTTAAACCTCTTACCTTATGATAAGTATCAAACTCAGCTAAATCATGTCCGTGACCTAAACCAAATTTGCGATATTCTTCCCAAAGATATTTTTGAACAAAAAATCCATAACCTTTAAATTCTTTACCATCGCTTCCTATGATATTTCTTTCATCACCTTTAGCATCAGTATTATCAAATCCTTTAGCTACTTCATCTTCAGTACCAAAACTCTTAGCTTCTGTATTTGCAAAAAGAACATCATAAAGAGTATCCTCTTCATTATATCCCATATTTTTAGCATCTTCTAAAACATTTGGTAATGTTAATTTATCATCTACTTTTTGTTCTTTCCATACTTCTTTAAGTTTAAACCTTTTTGCAAATTCCATAATTTGCCAAGTATCACTCATAGCTTCACCTACAGGTAAAACTTGTTGACGCCAATGTTGTGTTCTTCTTTCAGCATTACCATAAGCGCCCCATTTTTCATATATCATAGCACTTGGTAAAATTAAATCAGCCACTTTTGCTGAAATTCCAGGATAACAATCACTTACTACGATGAAATTATCCATATTTCTTGCTGCTTCAATCCAGTGATTTGCATTAGCAGTATTTTGCCAAGGATTATTTACTTGAACCCAAATAAATTTGATTTTTCCATCTTCTAAGTTTCTCATTATATCAACAAAAGCAGATCCTGGTTTTGGATTGATAGTTTTTGAAGGAACTTTCCAAATTTTTTCTGAAATCTCTCTATGTTTTGGATTTGCAACAACCATATCTGCTGGCAAACGATGAGCAAAAGTTCCAACCTCTCTAGCCGTTCCACAAGCACTAGGTTGTCCTGTTAAAGAAAATGCGCCATTTCCAGGTTTTGATTGTTTACCTAGTAACAAATGCACCATATAGGCTTGTTCATTTACCCAAGATCCACGTGTATGCTGATTAAAACCCATAGTCCAAAAACTTACCACTTTACGATTTTTTTCAATATATAAATTTGCTAGTTGTTGAAGTTTTTTCTTGAAATCTTCTAAAGATTCATTATCATCACCTTTAGAAACTTCTGCAACATAATCAAGCGTATAAGGACTTAAAGCTTTTTTAAATTCATCAAAACTAATCTCCCAGTTATCACTAGCTTGATTTCTATGTTTCATATAGAATTTATCACCTTTTTTAACACCAAGATAAGCGAGTGAAGTTGCCTCTTCATCATCTAAAGTAATAACATTTTCTTTTTCAACGATATCTTTTTCTGATTCTTTAAATTTTGGATGATTTGGATTATTTCTCATACCATAACCAATATCGGTATATCCTGTAGCAAAAACACAATGTTTATCAATAAATTTCTTATCTATTGCTTCTGGATAATTATATACAATTTCTCTAGCAATAAAATTCCAAATTGCTAAATCTGTATTTGGTTTAAAAATAATTTCAATATCTGCTATATTTGAAGTTCTATTAGAATAAGTACTTAAATTTACTATTTTTACCTTATCAAGATTGCTTAATTTTCTATCACTTACCCTTGACCAAAGAATAGGATGCATTTCAGCCATATTTGCACCCCAAGTTATAATAGTATCTGTTAATTCTATATCATCATAACAACCTGCAGGTTCATCTATACCAAAAGTTTGCATAAATCCAATTACTGCAGATGCCATACAATGTCTTGCATTTGGATCAATATTATTTGTTCTAAAGCCAGCTTTTGCAAGTTTTAATGCAGCATATCCTTCTTGAATGGTATATTGACCACTTCCAAATATACCTATACCGCTAACACCTAATTCATTATAAGCTTTTTTAAATTGTTTTTCCATTTCATCAAAAGCTCTTTGCCAAGAAACTTGCTTAAATTTACCCTTTTTATCAAACTCGCCTTTTTCATTAACGCGTAATAAAGGGGTAACCAATCTATCTTCGCCATACATAATTTTTGCATTAAAATAACCCTTAATACAATTAAGCCCCCTATTAACTGGAGCTGCTGGATCTCCTTTTGTAGCCACTATTTTGCCATCTTTTCTAGCAATCATAATCCCACAGCCTGTTCCACAAAATCTACAAACTGCTTTATCCCATTTCCAATTTTCTTCATTAGAAGCAAAACTAGGAACACTAAGCCCTGCAACACTTGCAGCACTTGCAATAGCGGTATTCTTAATGAAATCCCTTCTATTCATTTTTTCCTCCAAAAATTTAAAGATAAAAATTTTATTATAGTTTATGCTTAATAAAAACAATATTAATTTAGCAGTCAAAAGAAATAATTTCAAAATATCTATTTAGGATATTTTGAGTCTTAAATAATTTATTTAAATAATAATATTTTAGAAGAATAAGAATGATAGAATTTTCTAAATAATATTAAACAATTATTTAGAAAAATTTGAAAATTATCGTTTGAGCTGATTAACTATGCTTAACATATCATCACTTGTTGTGATCGCTTTTGAACCAGCCTCATAAGCTCTTTGCCCTGTAATAAGATCTGTCATCTCTTCAACAAGCTGAACATTACTAAGCTCCACAAAACCATGTTTGATTTGTCCTAAGCCATCTTGTCCTGCAATTCCAGCAACCGGAGCTCCACTTGCACCTGTTTCTAAATAAAGATTATCTCCTATTGAATGAAGCCCAGCAGGATTAATAAATTGTACAAGCTCTACTTGTCCAATTTGCGTTTCTTGTTGTTCTCCTGGAAGCATTACAGAAACAGTTCCATCTGTAGCAACATTAATCGCTATAGCACCTTCTGGAATAGTCATTTCAGGCAAAAGTCTATATCCGTCTGAATTTACTATATTTCCTTCATTATCTTTTGTAAATTGCCCATTTCTGGTATAACCTATGGTTCCATCAGGAAGTTGCACTTGAAAAAATCCATTTCCAGCAATAGCCATATCCAAACCATCTGTACTAGTAGCCTTAAAACTTCCTTCTGTAAAAATTTTAGTAATCGCAGTTGGACGCACACCAACACCAACTTCTATACCAGAAGGAGATAAAGTAGTAGCCGAAGTTGAAGTTCCTGCATACTTCATGGTTTGATACATAAGATCAGCAAATTCAGCTCTTGACTTTTTAAACCCTACTGTATTAACATTTGCAATATTATTTGAAGTAACATCAATTTGTGTTTGCTGTGCTATCATTCCAGTAGCAGCAGTATGAAGTGATCTCATCATAGTTTTATCCTTTTGATTTATTTAATTATTTAACACTTGCAAGTTTATTGATAGCATCTTGGTTTAAATCATCCATGTGTGCTGTCATAACTTTTTGATACATTTCAACCATTCTATTAGCCTCTATAAGACCTACCATTTCAGTAACAGGATTTACATTTGATCCTTGAGAAAAACCTTGTCTTACTGAATTTGAATTATCCAAATCTCTAATTCTTGTTAAATCATCAATTTTATATACATTATCGCCATCTTTTTGCAAGGCTCTTATATCATCAACTTGAGCGATAAATAATCTTGAGTTTTGATTTCCATCAACGGAAATATTTCCATTTTTATCCACATTAATATAATTTGCGTTTTCATTTACTTTAATCCAAGCATTTTCTGGATTATCAAAATAGTTAGAATTTAAAACTTTATAACCTTGTTTATTAACTAAATAACCCTCATCATCAAGTTGAAAATTTCCATCCTTTGTAAGTCTTATTTCTCCATTATTAGTTTGGACAAGATAAAAAGCATCTTCTCTAGTTATTGCAAGATCTAAAGGATTATTAGTAGTTTTTAAAGAACCCATAGTAAAGTCTGTATACTCTTGATCAATTTGCGGAACCCTATCAACTGTAGTATTAACAAATCTTGAAGCATCTCTTGTATGATTTTGTATAGGCAACTCATCTTGAGTTTCTTTAAAAATCCTTTTAAAATCTGCAATAACAACATCATCTCTTTTGTAGCCACTTGTATTAATATTAGCAAGATTATTTGTAATTACATCCAATCTATTAAACTGTGTTACCATGCCACCTGTTGCTTGATAATATCCATTTTGCATATTTTCACCTATATTTTTTTAATTTTCAAAATGCATTAAAGCAAAGAGTGTTCCAAAAATCATTTTAATATCAAATTATAATGAAAATATAAATTTTTAAGAAAATTTTAGTTAAAATATTAAATTTAATGTAAAAATATAATAAACAAGGAAGTCAATGAGCACAAAAACTCAAGAAGCAGAATTAGAAGAACTGTTTAAAGAAAATGAAAAAGATTATATTACTTATGAAAAGTTAGTTAAATATCTTTCAAAACAACCTAATGCATCTATAGCAAAAAAAATACAGACTTTAATCAAAAAATATAAAGTTCAACTTTTTTCTGCAGCTGAAATTGCACAAATTAAAAATATAGAAGATGCTAAAAGATTACAAGAAGAAAAACAAAAACTTCAAGATACTAGTTTAGAAAGTGAATTTGATCTGGCAAATGAAAATGATTTGTTAGAATGGAGTAGATCAGATTCCCCTGTGCGTATGTATCTAAGAGAAATGGGACAAATTGCTCTACTTAGCAAAGATGAAGAAATAGAAATCTCTAAAAAAATAGAACTAGGAGAAGATATAATAATTGATGCTTTTTGTTCTGTTCCTTATTTGATTGATTTTATCTTAGACTATAAAGAACCTTTAATAAATAGAGAAAGAAGAGTAAAAGAACTTTTTAAAAGTTTTGATGATGATGATAAAAATGATGATAAAAATGATGAGCTTGAAGAAGAAGATGAAGAATTAGAAAATGAAAATGAAGATAAAAACAAAAAAAATAAGAAAAAAGAAGACGAAAGAACTTTAAAGGTTATAGAAAAATTTAAAGCTCTAGAAAAAGCAAAAAAAGATTGGCTTAAAGTGAGTAAAACAGATAACAAAGAAAGTGATAATGATGAATTGCTTGATAAACTAAGTATCGCCTTTAAAAAGAATATTCTTAAAGAAAAACTTATGGATCTGGGTCCTACCTCAAAACTTATTTCAGAAATTGTAAAATCAATGGAAACAGCTCTTAAAAGTGATGAAGAATTTGATAAAGAGCTCAAACGTTTAGAATATCGTTTGCCAATGTTTTCAGAAGAACTTAAAACACGCCATGCAAATATTTTAAAAGATATTACAAAATTAAGCAAGGAAGAAATCGCCGAAAAATCACTAGAAACTACTATGGTTAGCACATATATGGAGATCAAAAAACTCTTTCAAACTAAAGAAGCTAGTAAAAAAGGATTTGATCTTGAAAAAAATCATCTTAAAGAAATTCTAGAGCAAATTAAACGTGGGAAAAAAATTTCAGATGAGGCCAAAGCAAGAATGGCTAAATCAAATTTACGTTTAGTGGTAAGTATCGCGAAACGCTATACAAATCGTGGTCTTCCTTTTTTAGACCTTATACAAGAAGGCAATATAGGTCTTATGAAAGCTGTGGATAAATTTGAATATAAAAGAGGCTATAAATTCTCAACCTATGCTACTTGGTGGATAAGACAAGCTATATCAAGAGCAATTGCGGACCAAGCAAGGACGATTAGAATTCCTATACACATGATAGAAACTATTAATCAAATCAATAAAATCATACGAGAACATTTACAAAAAAATGGCAAAGAACCTGATGTAAGCATTATAGCCAAAGAGGTGGGCTTAAACGTAGATAAGGTAAAACAAGTAATTAAAATCACAAAAGAACCAATATCATTAGAAGCGCCAATAGGCAATGAAGATGATGGAAAATTTGGTGATTTTGTAGAAGATAGAAATTCACTCTCTCCTATGGATCATATCTTAAAAGATGATCTAAAAGAACAAATTGACGAAGTTTTAGATCAGCTTAATGATAGAGAAAAAGCAGTTATTCGTATGCGTTTTGGTTTGATGGACGATGAAAGCGATAGAACCCTAGAAGAAATCGGCAAAGAACTTAATGTAACTAGAGAAAGAGTACGTCAAATAGAAAGTTCGGCTATTAAAAAATTAAAACATCCTAAAGTTGGAAGAAAGCTTAAAAACTATATAGAAGGATGGAAATAATTTTCCATCTTTTATTTTTTTATCAAACCTTTAAAAGTAATAGGTTTTATTATGGGGTAAAAATTTTTACTATTAATTTTTTATTTTATTGATAAGTTTTAATCTTTAACTCCCTCCATCTAATTCTTCACACATTTTCTCAAATTCTTTATAATATTTCCATTTTTCTATATATTCTGGATGATTTTCTTTAACATAAGCTAAATCATCATCTAAAAGTTTTTTTAGTTTAATTCTTAAATCTTTTTTGTCTTTAAAATATTCTAAAATTTGCTTTTCATTAATAAGATTATTTTTAATATCTATTTCATGCTTTTCTAGTGCGTCCATATAATCATTAAGATAATTTTTACATTTTTTAAATAATACTTGATTATTTTTTAAAGATATATAATCGTGCTCTTTAATAAGCAATATAAGATTATCAAACATTAAATTTCTATTTTCAAATATTTCTTTGCTCATCTCTATAAAACCTTGTTTATTGCTATGAAGTTGATGAGTTGTAATAATAATTTTACAATTTTTATCAATATATAAATTTACAGGCAAAACAAGTAAATCTCCTTGATTTCTATTTGCCCTTCCTTGAAAAATCAAAGGATCTCTAGGTGGAGTAAAATTATATTTATGAGCTAATCTTGTAAAAGTATTAAAAGCATTTTGAGTGTTAAGTTCTGAAAATTCCAAACATTCTATATTTTTAATTTTATTCTTTAAAATTTCAAGTCTCTTGTGGGTATTAAAATAATAATCCCCATGATTTAATATAATTGTCTCTATATCTGAAATTTCTATTTTATAAGGATTTTTAGTATAACGATAATAAGGTTTATGAAACAAAGAAGAATTGATATTAGTTAATAAATCAATTTCTTTTATGCCATAATAAACTTTATCATTTTCAATATGATTTAAAGCATGCTTGATTATACTTATTGGATCTCTTACTACAAAAATTAAATTAATATTATAAGGAAGTAAATATAATAATCTGTAATGCCCTTGAGCAATAGATGCCGTTTTTAATTTCATTAAAGAATAATAATGTTCATTTTCATTCAACCATACCAAAGTGTCAAATTTTTTTACTAAAAAATTAAAAAAGGTTATTGTTGCAATAGAAGCACAACTATCTTTTTGCAACCATACAAACTCATAATTATCAGGTAAAGGTAAGTTTAACTCCCATGCAAGATTAGCATCAATACTATGATAATTTAATTCTTCATTTATATCCTTTAATTTATTTGGATCAAGTAAAGAAGGATAAGGATGATTTTCATCCTTATATCTTGTTTTAAATTCATTTGAACTAAGCCATTCTTTTATAGTTTCAAAGTGTTTTATAACAAAGTCAAGATTATTTAATATAGCATTCATCAAACTTTCATAATCTTTATGAAGACTGATTAGTTTATGAAGATTTTCTTGATAATTTTTGTTTGTAAAAAAATCAATATGATTTAATATGTTTTCATAAATATTAGGATTTAAAGAAGTGGTATATAAACTTAAAGTATCTAAAAACTCTTTAATGCTTGTATAATTGTATTTAGCTTGTTTAAATTCTTTAAATAAGAAAAGATAAGATCCTTTATACCAATTCTTATGAGTTTTTATTAAAGCTTCTCCTAAAAAATAACAAAGATGTAGTTTTAATTTTAAAGCTTCTTTATAGTCTTTACAATCTTTTAAGGGTGTATAAGTAAGTTCTGGAAAGATTTGTGTGATTTGTTTATAGAGTATTTTTTGTTTTTGATGGGTTCTTTTTAAAATATAAAGCTCTTTTATAAGCTTTAAATACTCAATCCCCCCCCCCAGAATACTATTATTATTTATTTTTTTATTAAAATTAATTAAAGCAAGTCCAAGTTTATAAGAGAGGGTATTTTTTATTCTATATGAGGCATTATCTTGCATTATTGTTCCTTTATAAGTAAAAATGGTTATTATATTAATTATTAAGTTAATATAGGTTTTATTGGTTAATATTTACAAATTATTATTATACCCCCCCCCGTTCTTAAATTTTTATTTAAACGCTATAAAGCTTTCAAAATTTGCCCATTTAAAAATACTTTCAACTTTCTTAAAACCTGCATTTTTAAACATAGTAAAATTTTCATTTTCACTATAAGGAATAAGTACATTTTCTAAAGCTTCTCTTTTTGCAGCTATTTCAAATTTAGAATAACCTTGCTTTTGTTTATAGTCTGCATAAAGTTCTATAATATTTTTTGACAAAAAAGCATCCTCATAAAGTATTTTTTCACTTATTATAAATACACCATTCTCATTTAAATTTTTATAGATTGTATTAACCAATTCTTGTCTTTTAGGTGGACGAATAAATTGTAAAGTATAATTAGCCACAAAAACATCGCTTTTAAAGAAATCAAATTCGCACAAATTAGCTTCAAAAAATTTAACATCTAAGCCATAAGCTTTTATCTTAGATCTGGCAATATCAAGCATAGAAGGAGAATTATCTACGCCAAAAAGCTTAAAATCTTTTCTTAAATTTGCTAAAAAAATTAAAAAATTCGCACTAGAACAACCCAAATCGCAAATTATAGCTTCTTTAGATATAATTTTTGCTATTAAATTTGCACAAAGTTCTAAATTTTCTTTATAAAAAGGCACGGATCGATTAATCATATCATCAAAAACGCTAGCTACATTTTTATCAAATTCAAATTGTTTTTTTAAATCTTGTTTAAAAAGCTCATCTTTCATTTTTTATCCTTTAAAATTTCTTTAGCTTTTTGTATATCTTTTGAAATTTGATTTTTTAGTTTATTTAAATCCTCAAATTTTTGATTTTCCCTGATATAATCCACAAATTCTAATTCTAGAATTTCATGTAATTTTAGTTCATCATCAAATTCTTCTAAAATATGACTTTCTATGGAAAAATTATTATCACTACTTCTAATTCCTATAAAACTTACACTTTTATAATTTTGGTTTTTAAATTTTATAAAAGTTGCATAAACCCCATCTTTAGGCAAAAAATAATCTTTACATTCTAAATTTAAAGTAGCAAAAAGCTCTTTTGAGCCAAGACCTTGTCCTTTTATTAGCCTTCCTTTAATGCCATAATTTCTGCCTAAAAAAGAGTTGGCCTTTTTTATATCACCTTGCTTTAAATACTCTTTAATCAAGCTTGTATGCACACCCACTCCATTAATACTAAATTCATCAACAATAATTGTTTTAATACCGCTTAACATTTCTATATCATTAGCCTTATAAGCTCTATTTTTGCCAAAACTAAAATCATAACCTACGATAATAAGCTTTAAATTTCTAAATTCTTTTTTTAAAAATTGTAAAAATTCTTTACCATCTAAAGTTTTAATATCTTTAAAATCAAGCTCTACTATTTCTTTTTTTGTTAAAAAAAATTTATCTTGATTAGTGCAAAGTTTTTTACCTTTAAATTTATCTATGATTAAAAGTATGCCTTGATCATCTAAATAATCTATAAGTTTTTTATGACCTAAATGAATTCCATCAAAACTTCCTATAGCCAAGCTTTTCACTTTATCTTTTACTATAGTAGTAGAAATACTCAACATTACCCTCTTTTCCTCTAATCTTAGATTCTTCACTAATTTGTAAAATCCAACCTAAATTTATACAAGCTTTTTCAAAATTTCTTCTTGCTTCTTGCACTACCTTTTCATCCTTTAAAATGCCCTTTTTATCTCTTTTAGCATCTTTTCCTACTTCAAATTGGGGTTTAAAAAGTAAAATGATATCTTTTAAAGCCAATTTATCAATATAAAAAAGCAAATGCATCAAAGATATAAAACTAACATCACAAGTAATAAGATCAAATTTTTCATCACTTTTAAAAGTTCTTAAGTCAGTATTTTCTATCAAATTTATCTTAGAATTATTGCGCAAACTTAAATGAAGTTGATTAGAACCTACATCTAAAGCAGTAATTTTTAAAGCCTCATTTTCTAATAAAATTTGGACAAAACCACCTGTGCTAGAACCTATATCAAGACAATTTCTATCTTTTATAAGAATATTTTTATTTTCTAAAAAAGATTTAAGTTTAAAAGCTGCACGAGAAACATAAATTTTACTTAAAAGTTCCAGTTTTAACTCTTTGCAAGTTAATATTTCTGCTTCAATTAAATCTTTATTTTGAATTAAAGTTGTCACATCAAAAGAAGCCTTAAATAATCTAGAATTTAGTAAAACCTCTTTATTTTCTATTAGCTCTATAGCTTTATTTCTGCTGATTTTTAAACGTTTAGAAACAAAAAAATCATACCTCATTTTAAACTTTCATTAACAGCTTTTTGCAAATCTTCTTTTTCTTTAGAAAACCACCAAATTCCAAGCTCAAAAGCATTTTTATTTAAGAGTTCTTGAACTTTTTTTAAATTATTTTCAATTTGTTCTTTGTTTTGTTTTAATGAAGTTAAATTTTGTTCTTTTAATAGAGCTACATTTTCTACAAATAAGGAAAATTCTTTTTGATAAGGTTTTATTTTTTCATTTTTTGTTTCTTTTATAAAAAATACTCCCAAAATCATCATAAAAGAAAAGATATATATATAATTCTTATTTTTTATTTTAAAAGCAAAATTATAAATATAAGCAAAAGAAAGAGAAAATATAAAAAAATTTGAAAAATCAAAAATCAAATGAATAATTTTAAACCAAACTACACCCAAAGAAAATAAAAAATATTCTTCTATAAGCTTTATAAGTGTCAAAATTTCAGAGATAAAATCAAATACAAAAAAAGTAGAAATCTTATAAGGTATAACATTTTGGCTAAAATTTTCTAACCTCACTTCTTCTAAAGAGCTAAAAAATAAATTAAAAATTGCATAAATTAAAGCTATTAAAAATGCACTTATGATAATGATTCTAAAATCACTATAAGCATTATCTATAAATTGAAAATTTAATTTTTTTCTTAAAAACACTAAACATAAAGGTAAAAAAATAAGCAAAAAAAATAATTCTTGTTTTTGAGCTGTAATTAAATTTAAAAATAAAGATAAAAAAGTAAAAATAGCCATAAAAAAACTTATGATATAGATTAAAAAATCTCCCATGCTCAAACGATAAATTAAGCTATTTTTTACAATAGTAGCTTCTTTTATGATATTTTTTCTAAATTTTAAAAAAACAAAAAATTCTCTAGCTAAACCATAAAAAATTAAAGGCAAAAAGATCAAAGAAAAATTCGAGTATTGCCAAGTCAAAATAAAAGCAAAAAGAGCTAATAAAGCTATCATTTTATAAGCTCATTAAAGGCATTTTCATCTATACAAGTTATATTAAGCTCCCTTGCTTTATCTAATTTAGAGCCAGCCTCTTCTCCATAAAGAACAAAATTTGTTTTTTTAGAAACAGAACTACTCACCTTGCCACCTAAACTTTCTATTAAAGCTTTAAATTCATCTCTAGGACGTGAAAGTGTTCCTGTAATGACAAAAGTTTTACCTATAATTTTACTATCATTTTGTATTTCATTTTGATCCAATCTTAAATTTAAAATTTTATAAAAATTATCAATTCTTTGATGATTAACACGTATAAATTCACAAAGACTTAAAGCCATTTGATTTCCAAAGCCTTCTAAATTTTCATAACTTTCTAAGCTTTGTTTATGCCAATCAAATCCAAAACTAAGACTTAATTTTTTAGCCGCTACTTCTCCAATATGCTCAATACCCAAAGCCGTAATAAAACGATAAAGATCGCAGTTTTTTGCATTCTCAATGGCATTTAATATATTGTTAATCTTTTTTTCCCTAAAACCCTCTAAACCTTCAAAATCGCTAATTTTTAAATAAAAAATACTCTCAATTGTAGTAATTTTTTTATTTTTATATAAAAGCTCTACTATACTTTCTCCAAGTCCGTCTATATTTAAACATTTTTTAGAGACAAAATGAATGATTGAATTTAAAAGTCTATCCTCGCAATCAATATTTTGACATTTTATCAAAGCACCCTCATCTAAAAGCTCACTTTGACATGTAGGACAAATTTTTGGACGCAAAATATTAAGTTCTAAACTATCTCGACGCTCTTTAAAAACCTTAGTAATCTTAGGTATAACATCACCACTTCTTATAATACTTACATAATCATTAATTTTTACATCAAGTCTTGCTATCTCATCAAAATTATGAAGTGTTGCGGATTTAACTATAACCCCATCTAAATTTACAGGCTCTAAAATCGCCACAGGTGTTATAACCCCACTCCTTCCCACTTGCAAATTTACACCTATTAAACGCGTGGTTTTTTCAAGTGCAGGGAATTTAAAAGCTGCCATAAATCTAGGAAATTTCACTGTATATCCAAGCTCATTGCAAAGATTTAAGTCATCAACCCTTACAACCATACCATCCATCATCATAGGTTTTTTATCTCTTAAATTTAAAAGCTCTCTATAAGCAATCATTACTTCATTTAAATCCTTACAAAGCCTTACAAAATCATCTTTTAAAAAACCAAGATTTCTTACAAATTCCATAATCTCTGAATGTTTGCTAAATTTAAGACTGTTTTGCCCTACTCCCCAAGGATAAAATTTTAAATTTCTTTCTTTGGTAATACTTGTATCAAGCTGTCTTAAACTCCCACTTGCTGCATTTCTAGGATTTGCAAACAAGCTTTGATTTAAATTTGCTCTTTTTTCATTAATCTTTTCAAAATCATCTTTTAAAATTACTACTTCACCACGAATTTCTATCTTTTCTAAATAAGGAATATTTTTTGGAATACTATCAATTTCTAAAACATTTAGCGTTATATCTTCTCCTATTTTTCCATCTCCTCTTGTAGCTCCACTTATTAATTTGCCATTTTCATAAACCAAATTTAAACTTGCTCCATCAAATTTAGGCTCTATAAAAAAATTATTTTCACTTCTTGCTCTTTTTGCCCATGCTTTTAATTCATCTTCGTTAAAAACATCTTCCATTGACCACATAGGGCTTAAATGAGAAATTTTTTTAAACTCACTTTGTATGGTTGGAGCGATTTTTTGTGTAGGAGAGTCTTTAAGTAATAAATTAGGATTTTCGCTTTCAAATTTTTTAAGCTCTTTGATTAAATTATCATATTCTTCATCACTCGCTAAAGGCTCATCTTTTTCATAATAAGCCCTCATCCAAAGATTTGCTAATTTTACTTTTTCTAAATATTCTTCTTTAGTCATAATACTACCTCTTGCATTGCTTCATTAAGCTTAAAAAGTTGTTTATGTTCGTATAAATCATGAGTTCTTATGATACTTGCCCCATTTTCAAAAGCTTTTAAATGTAAATATAAACTTCCTGCTAAACGATCTTTAACCTCGCTTTTAAAATATACATTAATTACACTTTTACGACTCGCTCCTACCAATAAAGGCTTATTAAATTGTAAAAAATGTTCTAAATGTTTAATTAAAATCAAATTATGCTCTGCGCTTTTTCCAAAACCAATACCTACATCTAAAATACTATCTTTTACTCCATAATTTTCTAAAATTTGTAATTTTTTTTTAAAAAATTCGCTTACTTCATATAATAAATCTTCATATTTTGGATCATTTTGCATAGTTTTTGGAATTCCTTGTATATGCATTAAACAATACGATGATTGATAACTCGCAGCGAGTTTGGCTAAATTTTCATTTTTTAAACCTGTTATATCATTGATAAGTTTAAAACCTTTATTTAGAGCATATTCTAAACAATACTCATCAAAACTATCTAAACTAAAAATACTTTCTTTATAATAATTTTTAGCATAGATTAAATCAAGTATATTTTTAAGCCTTTTAAATTCTTCTTCTTCTCCACAATACTCACTTCCAGGTCTTGAACTTACCGCTCCTATATCTATAAATTCAGGTTTTAAAGATAAAGTCTCAATAAGCTTTCTTTCAAAATCCAACTCACTAACACGACTTTGCTCATTAAAACTATCGTTGTTTATATTAATAACTGCCATTAATTTTGCGTTTTTGGGTTTTAAGAAATTATTTTGCAAAAAAGAAGCTAAATTTTTAAGTTTAAAATCTTGCAATTTTTCTTTATCTATAAGTTTTTGAATTTGATCTTTTGTAGCCATTAAAAGAGCATTTGAATGTGAAATTTTAGCTGTGATCACTTCTTTATGAGTTATAAGTTCAGCCCCAACTCTCAAAGCATCTTGCTTTAAAATATTTGCTGCTGGAACACTTATATCTTTAATAAAAATAAAATGAATTTCTTTTTTATTGGACATAATTTTTTGCCCGAGTTTATGAGGATTTATAAAGCCACAAAGAAGATTAAAATCTGTCTTAGGATTAATTTTAAAAAATTTCATTAAGCCTCATAAACATTTAATAATAAAGTTGCAAACAATAAACTTGCTTTTGAGTTTAATTTTGCAAGTTCATACGCCTTATAAAAAAAATCGAGTTCTTCTTCCTTAAACTTTTTAACTTTTAAGCATTCTTGAGCAAGAAGAGAGATTTTTTGCATAAGTTCTACTTTATCTAAATTTTCATTTTCTTTAATAAATTCAAAAATCATCTTTAAATCAAGTTTTTTAAGGTCTATTTTAAGATCAATTTCTTCTTTTATAATTTTATCTTTTTGGCATATAAGACGCGATTTAATTGTTGGTAAAAGAAGATTCTTGGAAGGAGTTACTATAAGAAATTTAATATTTCTTGGAGGCTCTTCTAAAAGTTTTAATAAAAAATTTTGTGCTTCTATTCTAAAAGAATAAGCCATTAAAATAATGATTTTTTCTTGAGTTTCAGCAATATAACTTTCTTTTTCAACAGCTCTTGCATCATCAAGCAAAAATTCATTAGCAACTTCTTTTGGAATAAATCTTAAATTTTTAAAACCAAAATCTTCTATCATTTTAGTTTTAATTCCATCAAAATCATTACTAATGATGATTTTACTTACAAAAGACATTTAAAGAACAACCTTAGAAAATAAAATGGCATCTATGCTTAAATCTAAGAGCTTAAACAAAGAAATAAGCTTAGCATCTAAATCTTTATCTTTAGAATTTAAGTAAAAACTATTTTGAAGTTGTTCATCAAAAAGCCAAAGTAAACTATCATCTTTAGATTTGGCAATTAAAGATTTTTTATCCGTGGTGCTTCCTATATAAAAATAGACATAGCCATTAGGAAAAGTAAGATCTAATAAATCATTAAGCAAAAATATATCTTCAGTATTTTGTACCTTTTTCTTATAAAGACAATCCAAAGATACAAAAGGAAGCATAGGTCTTGAATTTTTAGAATTAATATTTTTTAAAAAATAATGTTCATACCAAGACCTTTGTTCATCACACATTAGTATAAAAGTGCGTCCCTCTAAAAGATGCTTAAGTCTTGCTGCCATAAGTGGAGCCCATTCTAAACGGCGACTTTCCATCCAATTTAAAAAAGTCCCACCATTTCTAATATTTTCTAAAGTAAAACTAAGAAAATCACTCATTATTTATCAAGTCCATAAACTTCATGCAATGCTCTTACTGCAAGTTCTCCATATTTTTCTTGAACTATCATTGAAATTTTAATTTCACTTGTTGAAATCATTTCTATATTAATACCTTCATTTGCCAAAGCTTTAAAAGCCATTGAAGCAACACCTGAATGAGATTTCATACCAACTCCTACAATAGAAACTTTTACCACAGCACTATCTGTTTCTATAATAATATTAGAATCTAAAATTTCTTTCATAGCTTTTTTTGTTAATTCTAATTCGTTTTCTGGAACTGTAAAACCAAGATTTGTTGTCCCATCAATGCCTACATTTTGTATAATCATATCAACATTGATATTTTCTTTTGCAATGCTTGAAAAAATTTCAGCTGCAATACCTGGTTTATCTTGTATATTTCTTAAAATAATTCTAGCTTGATTTTTGTCCATAGCTATACCGCTAACTAAAGCCTGTTCCATTCCATTTTCTTGTATAATCATTGTCCCCTCATTATCATTAAAACTATTTCTTGTTACTAATTTAACATTTAATTTTTTCGCAAGTTCAACTGATCTGTTTTGCAAAACCTTAGCTCCCAAACTTGCAAGCTCCAACATCTCTTCATAAGAAATTCTATCAAGCTTTTTAGCCTTAGGTTCAATCCTTGGATCGGTCGTATAAACTCCATCTACATCAGTATAAATTTCACACAAATCAGCATTTAAAGCTCCTGCAAGTGCTACAGCGCTTAAATCACTACCACCGCGTCCTAAAGTCGTTACTTCTCCTTTTTCATTTACTCCTTGAAAACCAGCTACGATAACTATTTTTCCGTTATTTAATTCATTTTCAATAGCACTAGGATCAATATATTTAATTTTGGCTTTGGTGAAAACACTGTTAGTAATAATCCCAGCTTTTCTTCCAGAAAAAGAAATAGCCTTAAAACCTTTTTCATTTAATGCTATAGACAAAAGTGCTGAAGTCACCCTTTCGCCACTACTTAAAAGCATATCTAAATCATTAGCTTTTGGTTCTTTGCTAAAAAAATTAGCATATTCAATAAGCTCATTTGTAACTCCACTCATAGCAGACACTACAACAACAAGCTTATTACCCTCTTTGACACTTTGTATCACCCTATTTGCAACCGCCTCAATGCGTTCTAAATTTCCAACACTTGTTCCACCATATTTTTGAACTATTAGCATTAAATATAACCTTTCTCTTTAAAGTACTTAATCACAGTAATATAAATATCTTTTTTAAAATGATTAATCATTTTAAAAATCTGTTTTAGCTCTACAAATTCATAAGCACTAAACTCAGGAAATTTAGTATTTATATTAACCTTAGTATCATCCTTTAAACGCACTAAAAAATACTTTTGAATTTGTCCGTTATAAGGATGCATTTTTTGTGCTATTTTATCTGGAAAATCGTAGCTTAACCATTTAGGATATTCAGCAATAATCTCAATATCATCTGTTCCAATCTCTTCTTTAAGTTCTCTAAATAAAGCATTTTTGGCATTTTCTCCTTTATCAATCCCACCTTGTGGAAATTGCCAAATATTTTCCATATCGTTTCTTTTTGCTATAAAAATTTTACATTTTAAAGGATATGAACTTGAAAGTATAATTGCTGCAACATTAGGTCTATATCGTTTTATTTTATTTTCTTCTTTCATTAAATTATTTTAACTTATTTCAAATCAATTTTTTATTAAAATTTGCAAAAATTTTAAATTTGTAGAGAAAATACATATGCATTTATATATCCATATCCCCTTTTGTGAAAGCAAATGTTATTATTGTTCTTTTACCTCTTTAAAAAAAAAGAATTACGAAGATAGTTATTTCAATGCTTTAAAAAAAGATTTAGATTTTCAACTTAATTTTTTTAACATAAAGAAAAAATCGATTAAAACTGTTTTTATAGGAGGAGGAACTCCAAGCATCATACAAGCTAAATATTATGAAGAAATTTTTAAAATTTTAGAACCTTTTTTAGCTAAAAATTCAGAAAATACTTGTGAAGCAAATCCAAATTCAACTTCTTTAGAATGGCTTAAAGAAATGAAAAATTTTGGTCTTAATCGTATTTCTTTTGGAGCTCAAAGCTTTCACCCAGAAAAATTAAAATTTCTTGGAAGAATTCATAGCCAAGATATGATTTTTAAAGTATTAGAAAATGCAAATAAGGCAAATTTTAAAAATATAAATCTAGATCTTATTTATGATACAAAAATGGATAATAAAAAAATGCTTGAATTCGAACTTTTTAATTTGAAAAAAATTAAACCCTTAATCACTCATTTAAGTGCTTATAATCTTAGCATAGAACCAAAAACCATTTTTGCCAAAAAAGAATCCTTTAAAAAAAATGCACCCTATTTAATGAATTTTTTCATTAAAAATATTAAAAAACTTGGTTTTTTTCAATATGAAATTAGCAATTTTGCAAAAAATAAAACATATATTTGCAAACATAATCTTGCCTATTGGCAAGGAAAAGCTTATATAGGTTGTGGCTTAAGCGCAATAGGATTTTTAAAAAATCAAAGATTTTATACTATAAAAAATTTAAAAGATTATATAGCAAATCCCACTTTTAGAGACATAGAAAAACTAAATCCACAAGACTTAAATTTAGAATACTTATTTTTAGGACTTAGAAGCTGCGTAGGTTTAAATGAAAAAAAATTAGATAATACAACTAAGGAAAAAGCATTTTTCTTAACCAAAAAAAGAAAACTAATTTATAAAAATGGAATTTTTTACAATACTAACTATCTTTTAAGTGATGAAATCGCACTTTATCTTTCTTAAAAAAATATAAATTATAAAAATAATTTATTTTTTAGGAAATTTATGTAAAATTGTTTACTTTAATTATAATAATTTGTTTAAGGTAAATAAATGGGTTTTGGCGAGATTCTAGTCATTTTAGTTGTTGCTATTTTAGTGTTAGGACCCGATAAACTTCCAGAAGCAATTATGCAAGCAGCAAAAATTTTCAAGGCATTAAAACGCAATATTGATGAAGCCAAAGCCAGTATAGAAAAAGAAATTAGAATTAATGAACTTAAAGATGAGGCTAAAAAATACAAAGATGAGTTTTCATCAGCCAATGAAAATATAAGGAAAAAATTAAGTTTTGAAGAATTTGATGAACTTAAAAAGGATATTATGAATAATAATAAAGTTGATTTGACATTTGATTCCTCAAAAGAAAAAAACACAGAACAAGAAAATTTAAAATCAGATATGGAAAAATAAATGTTTGAAGAATTAAAACCCCATTTAGTAGAGCTTAGAAAATGCTTATTCATTAGCATTTGCTCTATTGTGATAATGTTTTTTGTATGCTTTTCTTTCAATGAATATATTTTAGATATACTTAAAAGTCCAGTAGAAGCTGTTTTGCCAGAAGTTTCAAAACAAATTACTTTCGTTGAACTTCAAGAACCTTTATTTACAGCAATGAAAGTTTCTTTTTTTACCGCTTTTATCATTTCTTTGCCTATTATTTTTTGGCAATTTTGGAAATTTGTATCTCCTGGTCTTTATGACAATGAAAAAAAACTTGTTATCCCTTTTGTAAGTTTTGCAAGTATTATGTTTATTTTAGGGGCATTATTTTGCTATTTTATTGTAATCCCTTTAGCGTTTAAATTTTTAATTGATTTTGGGGTAAAAACTCAGGATTTTAAACCTTTAATTAGTATTGGTTTATATGTTGGATTTTTTACAAAACTTATTATTGCCTTTGGTTTAGCTTTTGAAATGCCAGTTATTACGTTCTTTTTTGCAAAACTTGGATTGATCGATGATGCTTTTTTAAGAAAGCATTTTAGAATTTCTGTGCTTATTATTTTTATATTTTCTGCTATGATGACCCCTCCTGATATGATTTCTCAATTTTTAATGGCAGTTCCACTTTGCGGCCTTTATGGAATTTCAATTTTAATTGCTAAAAAAATCAATCCAGCAAAAGTTAACGAGGATGATGCATAAAGATTTAATTCTTTCAAATTACGATTACTACTTACCTAAAGAACTAATAGCTAATTATCCTGCAAATCCAAAAGAAAATGCTAGACTTTTGGTTTATGAAAGAGCTAAAAATAAAATTACTCATAGTACTTTTGCAAATCTTGATCTTTTCTTGCCTCCTTGTGCTATATTTTTTAATGATACCAAAGTAATCAAAGCAAGAATTTTCGGAGAGAAAAAAAGCGGAGCAAAAATAGAACTTTTTTTACACCAACCTCATGAAAACAATGAATTTTTAGTGCAAATTAAAGGACGTGTGAGGGAAAATGATATTTTAAATTTTCAAAATAATCTTCAAGCTAAAATTATCAAACTTTTAGAAAATGGGATGCGTAAAGTTTTATTTTATCAAAATGATAAAATCATTAATACCTTGACCCTTTATAATATTTTAGACACTATAGGGCATATTCCTTTACCTCCTTACATTAAAAGAGAAGATAAAAAAAGCGATGAAATAGACTATCAAAGTGTTTTTGCCAAAAATTTAGGAGCCATTGCAGCCCCAACTGCAAGTTTGCATTTTAGCAAAAATATGCTAGAAGTTTTAAGCAAAAAGCATGAAATTTACTATTTAACCCTTCATGTTGGCGCAGGAACCTTTAAAAATGTTGAGTGCGAAAATCTAAAAGATCATAAAATGCATTCTGAATTTTTTAACATAGATCAAAATGCGGCTTCCGTAATTAATTCTAAAACTCCCATTTTAGGAGTTGGAACAACAACAACTAGAACAATAGAATATTTTGCAAGAACTCAAAAAATGAATGGAGAGTGCGATCTTTTTTTACATCCCTTTAATAAACCCATAAGACAAAATTATCTTTTAACAAATTTTCACTTGCCAAAATCTACTCTTATAATGCTTGTTTCAGCCTTTATTGGTAGAGAAAAATGTTTAGAGCTTTATAAACTTTGCATAGAAAAAAAATACCGCTTTTACTCTTATGGAGATGCAATGTTAATTATTTAAAATATCCAAGCTCTATCATCTTTTCATAAATTTTTGCTGTAATAGCTCCTGAAGTAATGCTTCTTCCACCATGTTCTACTAAAATTGTAACAATATATTTTGGTTTAGAATATGGCGCATAAGAAGTAAGCCAAGTATGTGATCTTGTATAATATTTTAACTGCTCCTCATTAACCCTGTTCTTATCTGCTTGAGAAAAACCTATAACTTGTGCTGTTCCTGTCTTGGCTGCTATTTTTATAGGGATATTACTTAAATATCTATAAGCCGTTCCTCCTTGTTCATTAGCCACTGCATACATAGCTTGTCTAATTAAAGGT
Source organism: Campylobacter novaezeelandiae (assembly GCF_018968685.1). Taxonomy (NCBI): domain Bacteria; kingdom Pseudomonadati; phylum Campylobacterota; class Epsilonproteobacteria; order Campylobacterales; family Campylobacteraceae; genus Campylobacter; species Campylobacter novaezeelandiae. Next base: position 839,511 of record NZ_CP076657.1, read on the forward strand.
AAATTTTCTTTTTCCAAAGGAGTAAAGATATCATGCTCTACCTTGCTAAAAGTTTGATTATTTTCAGTTTTTCTTAAAAAATGAGGAATTATTTCTTTTCCGCTTGCAAGTTGTGCAGTATATCTAGCAATTTGCATAGGGGTTACTAAAAAATTCCCCTGTCCTATACTTGTATTTAAGGTTTCACCTTGATACCAAGGAAGATTAAATTTTTGCATTTTCCATTCACGGCTTGGAACAGTCCCAACAAATTCATTGGGTAAATCTACTCCAGTTTTTTCACCAAAACCAATGCGTCCTAAAGTTCTTGAAATTCTATCAATTCCTATTTGTAAGCTTCCATTATAAAAATACACATCACAACTTTGCTTAATGGCACTTCTTAAATCAACATGTCCGTGTCCGTTTCTATTCCAGCATCTAAAATTTCTTCCTCCAAGTTCTACTTTTCCACTACAAAAAAAATTCGTATTTGAAGTTATAATCTTAGAATCTAAAAATGATAGTCCCACACCCATTTTTACAACAGATCCAGGAGGATAAAGTCCATTAACAAGCTTATTGGTAAAAGGATGATCAAGATTGTTTGAAAGCTCACTCCACTCTTTGATTGAAATTCCTGTTACAAAGGGATTAAGATTATATTCTGGAAAACTTCCAGCAGCTAAAATTTCGCCACTTGTAGCATCCATTATAATAGCAGCACCAGCATTGTCATTAAAAATCTCGGTTAAAAAACTTTGCAATTTCATATCAATTGTTAATTCAATATCTTGAGAGACTGGTGCTTTGTAAGATAATTGTTCTATTTCTTTATTTAAAGCATTGACCTTATAAACCCTAGTTCCTTTTTGACCTTGCAAAATATCATTATAATATCGCTCAATTCCACTTTTTCCAGTATAACCGGTAAGCTTTGTAATATCATTTTCACTAACATCTTGCAAATTAGCTTTTCCTACATATCCTATAATATGAGAGGCTAAGTGATTAAAAGGATAAACCCTTTTTACTGCTGGCTCAATTTTTATATTTTCATTTAAATTAAGCTCAGAAAAATAAGATAACATTTTCTCATAAGGAACAAAATCTATAACTTTAATAAAATCTTGATTATAATAAGAATCGTTGCGTTTATATGTTCTCTCTAGCATAGTTATATTAAGATCTGGAAATAAATTCACAAGATTATTTAATTCTTTTTCTAAAATAATTTTATTTGTTTTTTTAAGACTTAAGTAAGGCTTTATGGAGATACTAAATCCTAGATCATTGATAGCAAGTAAAGTTCCGTTTCTATCATAAATTTGCCCACGTACTGGAGCTAAATATTCTGTTTTAATTGCATTTTGTTTTGCCATTTCTTCATAATAAACATTTGATTTTATACTCAAATAATATACACGGCTAAGCAAAAAAACAAAAAACAATATAATAAAAGTTATAACAATTTTTAAGCGTATCAAATTTTATTCCTAAAAAGAATATAAGCAATAAGGGACTCAATGACCAAAGAATAAAAATATTCTACACCAAAGACCTTTAAATCTGATTTTAAAATATAAGAAAATATTAAATCTATTACATAAATAAAACCATAAGCACACAAAACAAAAGTAATAGGTATAAATTTTTCTATTTTTAAATTTGTTTTAATCCAATAAGCAAAAAAATAATAAAAAATAAAAAAAGCAATCCAAGAAGAAAATATAAAAAAATTATGAGTTACGTCAGTAAAAAATAAAAAAAACAAACAAAAATACCAACGAAAATCAAGATCGTATAAAGTGCGTTCTCTTTGCTCTAATAAAAAAAACATATAACAAAAAAATACCCCATAAAATATAGGCAAATAAATAAAAATAGAACTTAAAATTTCATAGACTATGAGGATTATAGCTATAAAAATATAATTTAAATTAAGATTCACATTATATACTTGCTTTTTCATTTAAAAACCCAACGTTTTTAAAATAATGTCTTTTTCAAGCTCTGCTAAACCCTCTTTGTTAGCACTTGAAACCAAATACGCATCTTTAAAATTAACTTTAATTTTACTTTTTTGACTTTGATTTAATTTGTCACTTTTGGTAAAAACACGTAAAATTTTTTGATCATTTCTTAAAATAGTTTGTAAATATTGTGAAACATTTAAATCAATTTCTAAATTTGTATGTCTTGAATCTATAAGCAAAATAAAAAGCTTTATTGAAGTTCTAAGTCTTAAAAATTCATTTAAATTCTTACTCCATACTTCTTTTGTTTTTTTAGAAACCTTTGCATAGCCAAAACCGGGCAAATCAATAAAATAAATATTAAATTTTTCTTTTTCTTTATTACAGAAAACTTCGAAAAAATTAATCAATTGAGTTTTGCCTGGAGTTGATGAGCTTTTAGCAAGATTTTTTTGCTTGCAAAGAGCATTGATAAGAGAGCTTTTTCCTACATTTGATCTACCCAAAAAAGCAACTTCACTAAAATTTGATGGCATAGCATCACTAATACACTCAAAAGAAGAAAGAAATTTGGCCTTATAAATCATTTTTGTTCCACATCAAAAACAAAACGAATAGGATTTTTATTTTTGCTTTCAACAAGATAGGTATTTTTTTTTCTATCAATAACGATTTTATCACCATAAATTTGCTTATTTGTTGTTATTTCATTAATAATAGCATTACCATCAATCTCATAAGTATCTTTTACTACATTATAAATAAAACGATCTCCACTACCTTTGTAAATCTTATCCTCTAAATAAATTTCAAATTTAGCATTTTGCATTGCCTCATATTTTATTGGCTTTTTATTCTTATCCATATAAATAATTAATTTATCTGATTTTAAAATATCTTTTTCTTTTTTTACTTCAACATTACCACTTAAAATACTCTTACCTGCGTTCTCATCTAAGTAAAAACTTAAAGCTTTTACTTCAATCTGGGCTGCAAAACAGCAATGAAACATAAACATTAAAAGAAAAATTATTTTTCCTGTATCCATGCTTTAACTCCCTCAATTTGCAATGTTTTTTTCTTCAAATCATAAACTAAAACATTACCATCAATACGATTTTTATTTAAAAAAGCTTTAAAACCCACATCAGTACTTATAATTTTTTCATCAGGATTAAATTTTACTTTCTGGCTTAAAATTTTTGTTCCATTTAAATCAATATAACTAACATTACCTTCAAATACAATTTTATTTTTTTGATTATTTAAAAGTTCTAGAGTATTAGCACTTAAATTAAAATCAAAATTTAAGGTGGTGAAATAATGAAAAATATCTTTATCATTATAACGTTCCCAAGAATTAGCCTTATAATAAGCCTTTATTGCACTTGAATTTGTTTCATAAATATTTAAATTTTTTGCTTCCATATTTTTAAAATCTAAAGAATAAGATTTAAGATTTAAGGAGTAAGGATCTTGCAAAGTTAAAATCGTAAAAATAATAGTAAATAAAGCAATCAATACTCCAAAAATCTTTATAACCAAAGTTTATCCCAATCTTGTTTCATATTGTTTTTTTCTATAAGAATTTCTATCATTTGTGCTACTGCTGCATTTCCACCTTTTTTATCTAAGCAAATATCAACTTTTAAATCTTTATGAGCATCTAAAGGCTTAAAACTTAAAGCAACATGCTCTAAAAGACTTTTATCATTAAAATAATCTCCAATAGCAGCACATTTAGAAAAGTCTAAATTTAATTTTTCTAAGATCAGTTTTGCACATTCTAATTTATTTTTGATCCCTTGATATACTAAATCAATTTTTAAATCTTTTGCTCTTAGTGTAACACACTCTGAAGTTCTACCAGTTATAATTGCAATTTTTTTTCCAAGTTTCAACCAAGCTTCAATAGCAGCTCCATCTTTAACATTAAATTCTTTTATTTCTTTTTTATCTTGAGAGTAGATGATTTTTCCATCTGTTAAACAACCATCTACATCTAAAAAAATTAATTCTATCATCATTATTCTCTTACGACAAAAGCTCCAGCAAAAGCTCCACTTGCAGCAAAATCTCTTGCTTCTTCTTCGCTTCTAAAACCAGTTAAAAATACTCTGTTTAATCCATCAACAGAACTTTGGCGTATAGTAGAAGAGTAAGATCTATAAGTTTTATATCTTGAAGCTATAGTCTGTGCTCCTTGTAAATTTTTAAAGGCTCCAATTTGAACCATAAAATTACCACCTTCATAAATTTGACCATTGTTTATAAGCTCTCCACTACTTCCATAATTTGCATTAGAATGGACAATATTATTTCCCGAATTTTTACTTCCAAATCCTATAACCTCAAGTCTCACTGGAGCCGTTCCGCTGTGTATCATATCAATTTGCGACGCAGCCCCTTTAGAAAGATCTATAATCCTATTTCCGACAAATGGACCCCTATCGTTTATCCTTACTGTAACTTGACGATTATTATTTAAATTGGTTACTTTTAAAATAGTATTCATTGGTAATGTTTTATGTGCAGCGGTTAAGGCGTTTTGGTCATAAGTTTCTCCATTGGAAGTTTTTTTGCCATGAAAACCAGGCCCATACCAACTAGCTATACCATCGGCAGTTTCACCTACCGCTACCACAGTTGGATAATAAGTTTTACCATTGATAGTATAAGGTTTCATTGTCCCTTTTGCACTTGAAGAACTAGGAGGAGTTCCTTTAAAATCATTGCTTGGATAATAAACTTCAACTTTTCCACCACCTAGTGAACTAAAATTACTAGAACAAGCGCTTAAAAATACTAGACCTAAACTAGCGACTGACAATTTGAGTGTAGTCTTTTTTATTATTTGCATTATTTTTCTCCTTATTTTTAATAGGTATTATTAATTTTTGATTTACGCTTAAATATTTATTAATTTTATTCATTTCTTTAATATCATCTACGCTTATATTATAAGTTTTGGCAATCTTATAAAGAGAATCACCTGGTTTTACAACATAAATTTTAGACTTAGGAATACTTGTATCCACTTTAGTAAATTTATAAGATTTAAAATTTTTATTAAAAAAAGCCAATTTTTCAAGTGGAATATACATATAATAATCTTTTCCCGGAGGTGTAAAATTATGTTTAAATTGAGGATTATATTTTTTTAAAGTTGCAAAACTAATATTAGTGCTTTTTGCTAAATCCCTTAAAGCAACTCCAGAAGGAACATCAACTTTTACAAAAGGATTACTCAAAGAATAATTCATTAAAGAAGCATCTTTTTTTATAAAAAATTCTTCATCGTTAGATAAAAAAGCTAAAGTAAGAATTTTTCTTATAAAAGTTCTAGTTTCTAAAGAAAGATATTTTTTATCAGGATCAATTAAAACTGCTAAATCATCGCTTTTAGCTTGTCTAATGGCCTGTCTTAATTTTCCATTACCGCAATTATAAGCAAGTAAAGCTAAATACCATTTTCCAAATTCAGCTTTTAATGATTTTAGGTAATTAATAGCCGCATAAGTTGATTTAACCGGATCCCTTCTTTCGTCCACATAAGCATCAACCCTTAAACCTAAATTTCTAGCCGTTGGTCTCATAAACTGCCAAATACCCACCGCTTTTGCATCAGAAATACTATGAGTTTTAAGACCTGATTCAACTATAGCCAAATATAAAATTTCTGAAGGGACATTATTTTCAATTAAAATTTCTCGTATCATAGGAGTAATATTAGAAAAATTTTTCATTGAATCAAGTAAAACTTGAGAATGCTTATTTTTTAAATCATCTTTAGACTGAATGAAATTTAAATCTTTTATAAAAGTAGGATCAATATCTAAATTTCTTAAAACATCTACTTGTTTTTTATAGTATTCTGGAGTATAAATTTGTGCAAAAAGACAATTAAAGGTTATAATAAAAATAAAAACTATTTTTTTCATTTAATTTTCTTTAAAAAATAAATTTATAGAATTTTGATAACATAATTTTAAAAGCTCTTCATGAGGAATATTTAAAATTTCACTCATCTTTTTTCCAACTAACTGTGTTAATAAAGGAGTGTTTCTTTGTCCTCTAAAAGGCTCTGGAGTTAAATAAGGCGCATCTGTTTCTATAAGAAGCTTATCTTTTGGAATTTTAGGTAAAATTTGAACCAATTTTTTAGCATTTTTAAAAGTTACTATTCCACCGATTCCAAAATAAAAACCCATTTGGGCTAAATCTAGTAAAAGTTCACTTGCATTAAAACAATGCAAAACTCCTCCATTAAGTTTAGAAGAATACTCTTTTAAAATATTATAAGTATCTTCATTTGCTTCTCTTGAGTGAATAATAACTGGCTTTTTAAATTCAACAGCCAAATCAAGTTGAGCTATAAATATTTCTTTTTGTTTTTTTTTAATTTCTTCATCTTTGCTATTTAAACGATAATAATCAAGTCCACATTCTCCAATAGCAATGCATTTATAGTCTTTTAAAAATTCTCTCAAAGTATACTCATCATAGTGATCTATATCATAAGGATGAATTCCAACTGCAAAATAAACTTGCTGGTATTTATAAGCAATTTCTTTTGCACGCTTTAAGTCTTTAATACTGGCACCTGGAATTATAACCTTGTCAATGCCATTTTTAAAAGAATGATCTAAAACTAGCTCTAAATCTGATAAAAATACATCACTATCTAAATGACAATGGGTATCAATTATCTTTAAATTATTGTCAAATTTTAAATCTAAAAACATACTTCTACTCTATTTTTCCCATTGGATTTTGCTAAAGAAAGAGTTTTTTCTGCTTTTTCAATTAAATCTTTTTTACTACTTTTTGAATTAGCAAAAACAATGCCTATAGAAGCCGTGAAAAATAGCTCGTCTAAATTAGCTAAAACACCGATATTTTTAATATTTACACGAATACGAGAAAAGATTTTAATTGCTCTTTCTTGATTGATATTTTTTAATATAATACAAAATTTCTCAGCACTGTATCTTCCAACAATATCTTTTCCTTTAATTTCATCAGTAATTTCTTTTGCACAAATTCTAATTACTTCATTGCCTATATTATACCCATACTCATCATTTATGGTTTTTAAATTATCAATATCTAAAAAAGCAAAAGCAAATTCCTCATCTTTAGAAGAAATTTCATTTAAATAATTTTCAAAATCTTCCATTAATGCGTCATTATTTTTTACTCCAGAAACAAAATCAAGATGAGCATAAGAATTTAAAAACTTCACATTATCCATAAATACCAAACAACGATTTACTCGAAAATTAAACAATTCTTTATTAATAGGCTTAATTAAATAATCATTTGCATTATTTTTAAGCATATCTACTTCTAGCCCATCATCTTTATCGCCTAAAATAATCATTCCCAAATCATCACTAGTATATTGCTCTCTTACTCTTGATAAAAGTTGCACTCCATCAATAACTGGCATTTTGGCATCACAAATAATAAGCTTAACATCTGAATTTTGCTCTAAATAATTTAAAGCTTCTTCTCCATGTGCTGCTCCTAAAACATTGAAAAATCTTTGAGTAAGATATTTTTTTATTTCATTGCGCTCATTAAGCTTGCTCATTGCTAAAATAACTTTAGTTTTTTCATATCGTTTTAAGTTTATAATAGAATTAATTATATGTTCAACACAGCTATCACTTTCCTTACAAATATAATCAAGAATGTCCTTATCCATAAAATTATCTTTTGTAGTTTTATCAGTGCTTGCTGTTAAAACTATAGTCGGACATTTTTTCTCTAGCATAAAATCTACCGCTTCGCCATTTGGCGCATCAGGTAAACAAAGGTCTATAAAACTTAAAAAATAATCACTTATTGATAGTTCTTTAGCTTGTGCAAAATCAAAAGCAACATCTACTTCGTAATTAAGAGTCGCTTGTATTTTTTTTGCTAAAAGTTTTCCAAGCATTTTATTATCATCGACAATTAAAATTTTACTTTTCACTATTAAACACCTTAAATTTTATCTATAAAAAGCTTTATTATAACAAAAATAAAAATATAAAAAACTTAATCCTTGAGCAAGGTTTTGGCAAATTCAAGCGCTTCATCATTGATTAGCTCTCCGCTTATCATTCTTGCAAGTTCACGAACACGCTCATGTTTTTCAAGTTTTATTACTTTGCTTTCATTGGTATCTTTTTCGATTAAAAAATGATTGCGTGCCTTAGAAGAAAGTTGTGGTAAATGTGATATAGCAAAAATTTGATAAAAAGAAGAAAGTTCATTTAAAACTTTGGCTATACTCATTGCTTCTTTTCCGCTTAAATTAGCATCAATTTCATCTAAAAAAATAATTCCTTTTCCAAAACCTAAAATTTTACATTCTGTTGCAATTAAAGCAAGTCTTAAACGATTTAATTCTCCAGAACTTAGTTTTTTAAGATTTGTCTCATTAATATTAAGTTCAAGTTTATCCCTGCCTTGTAAAGTTATTTTTTCATTTTGTAAAAAATTAAATTTTAAATCTTTCATATAAAGATTTTTTAAATATCCATTAAAATGATTTTCCAATTCTTTTAAATTTTTAAATCTAATTTGAGTAAGTTTATCACAAGCTACATTAATCTTTTTTTCTAAATCATTAATCTTTTTTTCTAATTCTTTTTTTTCAAAATTTAAATTTTCATAATGATTTAATTCTTGTTTTTTTTGTTCTAAAACCTCTAAAGCATTTTCTATACTCTCATAACGTTTAACTAAATAAGATAAATTTTCTATACGATCAAGTAATTGTTCAATATCAAAATCCATTTCTTCCATTTTTTGATTTTCATAAATAATGCGTAATTCATTTAAACATTCTGTAAAAAAATCTGAATTTACTTCACTCAAATTGAGCGCATTAATCACTACTTGCTCTAAGTCAAAAATAGCACTAGCTCTCATCCAAGCCTCATCGATTTTATCTTTTTTAGAAAGTTTCTTTTTTAACTTCAAAAGCTCTTCATATTCGCCTATTTTAGGATTGATATTAGAAATTTTTTCAACCTGCATTAAAGCAAGTTCTTTTAACTCTTCAATCTTTTTCTCTTCTTCTAAAATTTTATTTAATTCTTGTGATAGCTTTTCGTATTCTTTAAAATTAATTTCAAATTCTTCTTTAAATTTTTCAAAATTAGGATTTTTTTCTTTCTCCAAAGCATCTAATAAACCAAGAAGTTTTTCATTGTTAAATTCATTATTTTCTTTAACACTAAGATATTTAACAAAACTCTTACTTAATAAATTTAAACTTTTTTTACTAATACTTTGATTATTAATAAAATATTTTGTTGTTTTCTCTTTTAAAAGCTTAAAGATATTTTCTTCTTCATTTTCTATGCCAAATTCTTCTAAATTAAGCTCATCATCAAGACTTAATTCTACGCATTTAGCATCACTCTCACATAAAGCAAAAGCTGATAAAATTGCCTTAAATAAAACAGACTTTCCAGCACCACTTAAACCTGTAAAAACTGTAAGACCTGGCGCAAGATTGAGTTCAACATTTTTAAAAGCTAAATTATCTTTTATTAAAATCCTATTTATCATTTTAATTTCCCCAATTTAATTTTTCTTTTAAAATTTGAAAATAATCTCTATCATTAGGATAAATAAAAGTTACACTTTTTTCTCCTAAACCAATTTTAATATTTTTAAAATCATTTACTTTAAATTTTTCTTGCCCATCAATGCAAAAAGTGCAATCTTTTGCCCCTATTTCAAATTCAAAACCCTTAGGTAAAATAATAGGACGCTGTGTAAGTGAATGCGAACAAATAGGGGTTAAAATAAATACTTGAGCTAAAGTATAAACAATAGGACCATTTGCACTTAAATTATAAGCAGTTGATCCTGCTGGACTTGAGATAATCAAGCCATCGCCAAAATACTGATTAAACATTTTTTCTTTATGATAAACTTTAATATTAGCCATGGACATATTTGATTTTTTATAAAATACTATATCATTAAATGCATTTTTACTAATAATTTGATTTTTTTTATCTTGTAAAGTAAGTTCAAGCATAAAAGGGGTTTCAATTTTGAATTTTCCCTCAAAAAAATCATTAAAAAAATTCTCTGCTTTTTCCATTGTAAGATTTGTTAAAAAACCTAAATTTCCGGCATGAATTCCTAAAATAGGTTTTTGATACTCATAAGCTTTTCTACATAAAGAAATTAAAGTACCATCTCCTCCCAATGATATTATCAAATCACTTTTTTTAAATAAATCATCTAATTCACAAATCTTTAAATTTGCATTTTGTTCTTTTAAATACAAAAGTTCTACTTTTCTTTTTGCTAAGATTTTTTTTAGATATAAAATTTCTTTAGTCAAATCAATATCAGGCTTAACAACTAATCCTATTTTTTTAATCTTTTTATAATTAATTTTATTTTGCATATAAAATTATAGCAAATCTTAGCTAAGCAAAAGAATAAAGATATTATAATAATATAAATTTTGTAATACCAAATAAGGAAAAAAATTGCGAACTCATTATAGTACAGACTTAAGCATTGCCAATGTAGGCGAAGTTGTAACTCTTTGTGGTTGGGTTAATAGTTACCGTGATCATGGTGGTGTTATTTTTATCGATTTAAGAGATAGAAGCGGGATTATTCAACTCGTTTGCGATCCAAAAGATGATCCAAAATCACACGAAATAGCATCTTGTGTTAGAGATGAATATGTCTTGATAGCTCAAGGTAAAATTCGTCCTCGTGGAGAAGGATTAAATAATCCTAAATTAAAAACTGGAGATATTGAAGTTGTTATCTCTCATCTTCATATAGAAAATGAAAGTTTAGTTACTCCTTTTGCAATTTCTGATGAAAATGTTAACGAAGAATTACGCCTTAAGTATCGTTTTTTAGAACTTAGAAATCCAAAACTTTACAAAAATTTTGCCTTACGTTCTAAAGCTTGCATTGCAGCAAGAAATTCTTTGGCAAATATGGGATTTTTAGAAGTAGAAACACCCATTTTAACCAAAGCAACTCCTGAAGGAGCAAGAGATTATCTTGTTCCTTCTCGTGTTCATCAAGGAAATTTCTATGCCCTTCCTCAAAGTCCTCAACTTTTTAAACAGCTCTTAATGTGTAGCGGTTTTGATCGTTATTTTCAAATTGCTAAATGTTTTAGAGATGAGGATTTAAGAGCGGATCGTCAACCTGAATTTACACAAATTGATGTTGAAATGAGTTTTTGCAAACAAGAAGATGTTATTAAAGTAGCAGAAAATTTCTTAAAAGATATTTTTAAAGCTTGCGGAAAAGAAATTAATACCCCTTTTAGACAGATGAGCTATAAAGAAGCTATGGAAAATTATGGAAGTGATAAGCCTGATTTAAGATATGATTTAAAACTCATTGATGTAATAGACATTTTTACAAGATCAAATAATGAAATTTTTGCCAATATCGCAAAAGACAGCAAAAAAAATCGTATTAAAGCTTTACGTGTACCTAAAGGTGATACAATTTTTTCAAAAAGAGCAATGCAAAGATTTGAAGAATTTGTAAGAAAATTTGGAGCACAAGGACTTGCTTTTATACAAGTAAAAGAAGATGGGCTCAAAGGGCCTTTATGTAAATTTTTTAACGAAGAGGATTTAAAAGAGTTAAGCAAACGCTGCAATCTAGAAGTGGGAGATGTAGTATTTTTTGGCGCAGGAAATAAAAAAGTTGTTCTAAATTATATGGGAAGATTTAGAAATTTTTTAGCACAAGAACTAAATCTTATAGATCCAAATGCATTAGAATTTTTATGGGTTGTTGATTTTCCTATGTTTGAGCAAAATGATGATGGAAGTTATTCTGCAATGCACCATCCTTTTACTATGCCTAAAAATATTGATGAGACTGATATTGAAGAAATTTGTTCTATTGCTTATGATGTAGTTTTAAATGGAGTAGAGCTTGGCGGAGGAAGCATAAGAATTCATAAAAATGACATTCAACAAAAAGTCTTTAAACTTCTTAATATTAACGAAGAAGAACAAAGAGAAAAATTTGGCTTCTTGCTTGATGCTTTAAGTTTTGGAGCACCACCACATGGAGGAATTGCCATAGGGCTTGATAGACTTATTATGTTAGTAACAGGTGCAAAAAGCATTAGAGAAGTAATTGCTTTTCCTAAAACACAAAGAGCACAATGTTTGATGACAGATGCTCCATCAAGTGCAAGCAATGAAGCGATGAGAGAACTTGGAATAAAATTAAGAGAGGAAACAAAATGAAAGAATTGTTTTTAATTATAGGAGCACCAGGAAGCGGAAAAACAACTGATGCTAGTTTAATAGCAAATTCTGATATAAACATTACTCACTACTCAACAGGTGATTTATTAAGAGAAGAAGTAGCTAGCGGTAGCGAACTTGGAAAAAAAATTGATAGTTTTATTTCTAAAGGTAATTTAGTTCCATTAGAAATTGTTGTAAATACCATTGTATCTGCTTTAAAAGCTGCACCAACTAAAACTATCATTATAGATGGTTATCCTAGGAGCGTAGAGCAAATGATGGAATTTGATAAAGTTTTAAATGAGCAAAATGAAATAGAACTTAAAGGAGTTATCGAAGTTAAAGTAAGCGAAGAGATAGCCAAAGAAAGAGTTTTAGGCAGAAATCGTGGCAAAGATGATAATGAAGAAGTTTTCTATAATAGAATGAAAGTTTATACAGAACCTTTAGAAGAAATTCAAAATTTTTATCAAAAGAAAAAACTTCATTTTATCATAGATGGAGAAAGAGCAATCAATCCTATAGTAGCTGACATAAAAGATCTTATAAAGAAAATTCAAAGTATTTAGTTTTATTACAAGGAGAAAAAATGGATTTAAGTAAAATTAAAATCGGAGATATTCCAAACAAAATTAACGCCGTAATTGAAATCCCTTATGGATCAAATATTAAATATGAACTTGATAAGGAAAGTGGAGCGATTTTCGTAGATCGCGTTATACCAAGTGCAGTATTTTATCCTGCAAATTATGGTTTTATTCCTAATACTTTAGCCGATGATAACGACCCTTTAGATATTCTAATTTTAAATGAATATCCTATTCAAGCAGGAGCTGTAATTCCTTGTCGTTTAATAGGAGTTTTGATTATGGAAGATGAAAGCGGAATGGATGAAAAACTTTTAGCCCTCCCTACTTCAAAAATTGATCCAAGATATGATAATATCAAAACTTATACAGATTTAGCACCAGCTATATTAAATAAAATCAAAAACTTTTTTGAAACTTATAAAATGCTTGAGCCAAATAAATGGGTGAAAGTACAAGATTTTAAAGATGAAAAAGTTGCCATTGAAATACTCCAAAAAGCTATTGAAAATTACAAAAAATGATTTTTAGCTTTTGGCATACTAGAGAAGGTTTTAGTGGCATAAACTTACTTGAGCTTTTAACTATAAAATCTTGGCTTGATAAAGGTTATGAATTTAACCTTTATACTTATGATTTAAAAAATGAAACTTTTAAAAAAATTGCTTCTTTATATAAAAATTTTATTCTAAAAGATGCTAGTGAAATAATTCCTTTTAACCATTTATTTTTTGATGATAGAGGAGCTGGACTTGCTGCGTTCTCAGACTATTTCAGATTTTACACGCTTTATAAACAGGGAGGAGTCTGGGTAGATCTTGATATGATTTGCCTTAATTATTTTGATTTTAATACTAAAAAATATCTTTTCATCAAAGAAATAGATGATGATATTAACAAACAAAGAATAACCACATCTTTGATCAAATTTCCACAACAAAGCTTGTTTGGAAAAGAACTTATAAATAAAGCAAACAAACTTATAAACAATCAAAAAATAGTCCCTTGGGGGATAATTGGACCTTCTTTTTTAGCAAAAATGTGTCAAAATTTCTCTTATGAAAAATACGCGCAAGATTATCTTTTTGCTTGTCAAATTCCTTGGAACCAAAGTAAAAAATTTATTTACAAAAAAGCTGATATAGATTGGGACATGCCTTGTTTGCATCTTTTTACTGAAATGTGGAGAATTTATAAAATGGATAAAAATTGTTTTTACAAACAAGGAGTTTATGCTACTTTACTTAAAAAATACGATATGAAAAATTTTACTAAAGAATTAAATTTTAAAACCAATCATGAGCTTTTTATAAAAATTAAAAATAAAATCAAAAAATTAATAAATTTTTAATTTTATTCACAGTTTTTTCACTATGTGAATTTAAACTTTACGTAATTTTGCTATAAAAAATCCATCATAATCTGAACTTGGAATAATACGTTTGCATTTTGAAATTTCGCCAAATTCATTGCTTTTTGCATCTTTAGCTAAAGCATGTTCTAAATTTATATCTAAAAGTTTTATTTTAAACTCGCTTTTTAAAGCATTTTCTATCACTTCTTCATTTTCTTCTTTAGTAAAAGTGCAAGTACTATATACAAGCTCACCACCTATTTTTAAAGCCTTTAAGGCAGAATGTAAAAGTTTTTTTTGCAATTTCGCGATATTTTTAATTTCTTTGTAGCTTTTTTCTAAATCAAAACCGATTTTAGCCAGTGTTGAGCAAGGCGTATCAAGCAAAATCTTATCAAATTTGTTAGGACATAAATTCCCTATAGCTTTGCCATCTTTTAAAAAAAGTTTTGCATTAATACCATATTTTTTAAGATTTTTTTGCAAAATAAAAAAACGATCTTTACTCGCCTCATTACAAGCTAAATATCCCGTATTTTGCATAAAATTAGCCAAATTTATACTTTTTCCACCTGGAGCAGCACATAAATCTAAAACACTATCTCCGGATTTAACTCCTAAATTCAAAGCACACAAATAAGAAGAATAATTTTGTATATAAAATTTAGCTTCATTAAAAGCTTTCATCGAACTTAAAATACTTTTATCTTTAGCGTTAAATAAATAACAATATTCATTTAGTTTTTTAAATTTTAAATTTTCTTTTAAAAACTCATCTTCTAAAAAAATGGCATTAGTTTTTAAAGTATTTAAAAAAACACAAATATTTTTTTCATTATCAAAAGAATCTAAAATTTTTTTCCATTCTTCTTTAGTATATAAAGAGCTAATCTTAGAGAGCAAAATAATCCTTTATCATAATCAAAGCCGCTAAAGAATCTAATTTTGCATCTTTTTTACGACTATTTGTTACGCCCAAATTCAAAGCCTCTTTAGAGCTAAAACTTTCATCAACAAAAACAATCTTTTTATCAAATTCAAGCAAAGATACAAAATGCTTAATGCGTTTTGTCATCTCTTCTTCGCTTTTTCCACCCTTTGGAATACCTACTATAAGCAAAGAAACATTATAAGTTAAAAATAGTTTTTTTACCTCATTAGCAGCTTGGTTACGATTTTTACGTAAAATTCCATCAAGCGGAATAGCAATTTTTTCATCCACACAAAGAGCTACCCCTATACGCTTTAATCCCACATCTAAAGCTAAAGCATTCATTTTATAACCTTTATAAAAATACCCGCTATATCGATTTTACCTTCAAGTTCATATTCATAAACCTTATCACCATAAACTGCCAAAGCCTCCTCAACGCTTATTCCTTTTTGGCAAAATTCTAAAAATTCATCTTGTTCTTTTTCTTCTTTAATGCCAAATTCTAAAGCAAATTCTTTAAAATCTACGATAAGCTTAGCTTTATTATCTTTTATAAGTTTATTTGTGCCCTGACTCTCATTTAATCTTTGGGGTAAAACATATAAAGGTTTTTTTAATTCTAAGGCAAGTTTTGCACTCTGCATAGATCCGCTATTAAGATCAGCTTGTGCGATAATCACACAATCACTCAAAGCAATAACTAAACGATTTCTAAGCAAAAAATCATATTTTTTTGGCATATAATTTGGCTCATTTTCACTTAAAGCAAGTCCATATTTGTAAATTTCTTCTATAATTTTTTGATTTGTTTTAGGATAAATTTGATCAAGCCCATTAGCAAAAATCGCTATAGTATTAGGCAAAGCCGCTTTTGAAGCACTTATATCTACCCCTAAAGCACCTCCACTTACAATGCACACCTTATTTTTAAGGATACTAGAAAGCTCCTCGACGCATTTTTTTGTATAAAGATTCATTTTTCTTGAACCTATAATTGCAACTTTTTTTCTTTTTAATAACTCAAGATTGCCTTTATAATAAATTTTCTTTGGAGGATTTTTTAAAGTTTGAAAATAAGTCAAAAACTCATTATCTAAAATTTTAGTTCCCATAAATTTCATTTAAATAAACCAAATTTACTTCAAGAAGCATTTCTTTGCTCTCCTCTAAAGCTTTAAAAGTATTTTTTCTAGGATGGGCAATAGCTATAGCAAAACCTTTTTTGTGGGCCAAATCAATGGCTTGTTTAAGCTGAGACTTGATATAAGAGACTTTGTCTTCATTATCTAAAAAAACATCTCTTTGTATATAAGGTTGATTAAATTCTTTGGTCAATTTTAAAGCTTTAGTCTTTCCTATAGTTTTAGAATCAACAAAAATAAAATCTTGCTTTTTAAAAGAAGTCAAAAGCTTCCTCATTGCATTTTCATCACTTGTAAATAAACTTCCTGTGTGATTATTGATGTATTTTAAACCCTTAAATTCTTTTTTAATGCTCTTTATCATTGCATCAATATGCTCTTTAGAATCACTAACTTTTAAGGTATTAAGCTCTGGCTTGTTATAATTAATTGCCTCTAAGGGTAAATGCACCATAAAAAATTTAAATTCCGAAGCTAGTTGTGGAGTATTTTTATGCGTTTTATCCGGAGGAAAAAATGAAGGAGTTAATTTTAAATTAAGCTTTTTAAGCTCGCTTACCTGCTTAGAATTTGCCATATCATCAATTATAATCACAAGTTTTGGTTTTTTTGTGTGATTATTTTTTGATTGATTTATATTTTCTTTCTTTGTGGTATCCATTTCTTGCGTCAAAGAACTAGAATTTAAATCACTAGAGTTTAAATTTTGCTCACTAAAACTTGTATTTAAATCAAAATTTGATTTGTAATCAGTTATATTATTATCATCTATACTTAAATTTTTCTCTAAAAAACTTGTATTAAGTTCTTGATCGTAGTTATAATTTTTAAAGATATTATCACTTTGATTTAAATCTTGATTATTATCCCTAAACAAATCGATACTAGAATTAAATTCTTGAATTTCTGGATTAAAAGCTAAATTTTCTTGTTTTTTATACTCAGTAAAAATTTTTAAAGCTAGAAGAATGCAAATTAAAACTAAAAGAAAAATAATTAAAAAATATTTTAAACGAATAAGATTTTTCAAACAAACAATTCTTTTATAAAAATATAATATTTCATCAAAATAGACCCAACCTTAAAAATTAAATTACAAAGTCTAAATTATACCAAAATATTTATTAAGAAATTCATAGTTTTTTTATAAAGTTTATGTAAGAATAATCATAATTTTAAATTTTAAAGACAAGAAAAGTGAAAGAATTTTTAAATCATTTAAACTATGGAATAAAAGCTAATGAAGTAAACAATGAATTCAAGCAAATTCTAAGAGAGCTTTTAGCTAACGATATCATAAAAGAACATAAAAATAAATTCTATCTTAATAATGGCTATGTTTTTGGAGTGCTTGATATTTCAAATAAAGGCACGGGATTTTTAAAATGTTTTGATGAAAATTATAAACAAGACTTATTGATTGAAAATAAAAATTTAAAGGGGGCCAATTATAAAGATATAGTTGTGGCTAAACTACTTCCTTTAAAAAAGAAACGTCCTAAAGCAAAGATTATTTTGATTTTAAAAAGAGCCAATGAAACCTCTTTAGTCATCACTAAAAAATACGGCGAAGCTATTTTAGGAATGAACATTAAAACAGGTCTTAGCATGGCTTTAAAAGCTTCTCAAAAATCCTTAAAAGTTCTACCCTTAGGAACAATCTTAAAAATAGAAAATCATAACAATGGCATAACAGAAGTTTTAGGTCATATTGATGATGAACATATCGATGAAAAAATTTCTTTAAATCTTTTTAATAAAAACTCTTGTTTTAATGATAATTGCATAAAAGAAGCAAAATCTTATGGGGACTTTGTTGATGCAAGTATGTATGAAAATCGTATTGATCTAAGATCGCTTTCTTTTTGTACCATAGATCCTATCCACGCAAAAGATTTTGATGATGCAATTTATTTTAATGAAGAAAAACGAGAACTTTATGTTGCAATTGCTGATGTAAGCGAATATGTTTTTGCTTATGGGGCCATTGATAAAGAAGCTAGGAATCGTGGTTTTTCTATATATTTTCCCCATATTGCTGTGCCCATGTTACCAAGATCTTTAAGTGAAAATATCTGTTCTTTAAAACCTTTAGAAGATAGACTTGTATTTTGCTTTAAAATTACTCTAGATGAAAATTATCAAGTTATCAAAGAAGAATTATTTGAAGCCATAATAAATTCAAAACGTCGTTTTAATTATGATGAAGTAGATGAAATTTTGATAAAAAAATCCGACTTAAAAGAACTTTCATGGCTTTATAAACTTTATGAAATTACTAAAATCATAAGAAAAAATCGCCTTAAAAATGCTTTTGAATTTAAAACAGAAGAATTAAGAATGACTCTTAATGATGATTTAAGTCTTAAATCAACTTCATACGAAAAAGATACACCCTCGCATAATCTAATAGAAGATTGTATGTTACTAGCCAATAAAGCTGCCGCAAAACTTTTAGATGATATAGGAATTTTTAGAAACCATCTAAGTGCTGATCATAAAAAAATTATCAAACTTTTAAACGAACTTCAAACTCTTGGTATAGATGTAGAGTATAAAACCAATTTAAGCGAGATGATTAAAAACATACAATCCTTAGCAGAAGAATTAAATTTAAGAGAAGAGATAGATAAACTCATCATAAAAGCTCAAAAAAAAGCAGAATACTCAAGTATCAATCAAGGACATTTTGGCTTAGGCTTTGATAAGTATTCCCATTTTACAAGCCCTATAAGACGCTATTCTGATTTAATCCTTCACAGACTTTTAAAAGCAAAACTCAAAAAAGATAATAAATTATTTAATTATTTATTATTGAACATCCAAAGCACTTGTGAAAATTTAAGCATATTAGAAAGAGAAGCAGATAAGGTTGCCTTTGATTTTATGGATAGAAAATTTGCAAGATGGGCGGATAAAAACAAAGGAAAAGAATTTAAAGCACTTATTATAGAAAATGAAAATGTCGTTATTGCAAAACTTGAAGATGAAATTAAAGGTGCTAATATTATATTAAAAAATGCCAAAGTAAACCTACTTCAAAAAGTTCAAATACAAATTGAAGAAGTTGACATTGTCATGGCAAAAATTTTTGGTAAAATTACAAAAATTTTAGAAAATTAATGGATTTTTATGTATAAAAAAGATTTACAACTTCTACTAAATACAGCCAATTTTCCAAATTTCTTTTTTCTTTATGGAGCTGATAATTTTCAAATAGAATTCTTCTCAGAGCTGATTAAAGAAAAATACCCAAATGATGAAATTTTAAAAATTTACTTTGAAGAATACAATTTTTCAAAATGTAGTGATTTTTTATCTTTAAATTCTCTTTTTAGTGAAAAAAAACTCCTAGAAATCAAATGTAGCAAAAAACCTAACACAAAAGAATTAAAATTTTTAATAGAACTTTGCAAAAATAACACAGACAATTTTTTTCTTTTAGAATTTTATGATGAGTCAAGCAGACAAAACGAATTAGAAAAAATCTTTGAAAATAATTTTGTAAGATTTTTTAAAATTGCCAATCCTAAAGAAGGAATGGAGCTTTTAAGCATGAAAGCAAAAAAGCTTAATATCGATATCACTAGCAATGCACTTTATGCCCTACTTCAAAGTTTTGATGAAAATTTATATTTAGCAGCAAGCGAACTTAATAAATTTGAAAATTTAAAAGTTGATGAGCAAACCGTTCAAACTTATTGTTATGCTTTAAATACTGGAAATTTTGATGACTTTTTTGAAAAACTAGTCAAAAAACAAGACATAAAAAAAGATCTTGAAAATATCTTAGAAAATTTTAATGAAATGGCTTTTATTAACTCTTTAAATAATAATTTTTATAAACTATTTAAAATTTTAATCTATACTAAAATTTATGGAAAAATAGATTTTAAAGAACTTTTTGGATTCACGCCTCCTTTAAAAGTTGGACAAAATTTAAGCTCTTTGGCATTTAGCATAAAACTCAAACAATACAAAGAAATTTTTAATCTTTTATTAAAAACAGAATACGAACTTAAAACCAATTCAAAATTAGCAAAAAAAGAATTTTTAATTTCAAACATATTAAAGCTTGTAAAGATTTTAAAAACAACTTAGTATTATATTTATATCTGTTTTATTATTTTATATGCTTAGTTAAACACTTATCATACATTTATAACTATAAAAAAGCTAAAAACGACAAAGAAAAAATCGCTATTATGAACAAATACTTTGCTCCAGATATCAAAAATTATCCAAAGGTAAGTGAAAGTGAACTCAAAGAAGCTTTTGCCCTTTATGAAAAATACAGAGCTTTAGGACTTAGTGCTACTCCAACCATTATAAAATAATCGATGCTTTTTAAAGCATTGATTATTTAACACAAAACACTACAAAAATATTTTAATTTTACAAATCAAAAATTCTATAAAACATTCTTATGTCAAACACTTATCACAAATACATATTTATATCTTTTAAAAGCATAAAAGATAAAGTTATAACTTAAAAGCATATAAACTATATATAGTTAAAGCATAAAGTTTTTAATAACTTTAAAAGTATATTAGCGTGCAAAACCATAAAAACCATAAAAACCATAAAAACCATAAAAACCATAAAAACCATAAAAACCATAAAAACCATAAAAACCATAAAAACCATAAAAACCATAAAAACCATAAAAAGTATAAAAAGTATAAAAAGTATAAAAAGTATAAAAAGTATAAAAAGTATAAAAAGTATAAAAAGTATAAAAAGTATAAAAAGTATAAAAAGTATAAAAAGTATAAAAAGTAAGTTATTAACTATATAAAGTATAAAACATTAAGCCATAAACCATAAAAAGCATAAACATATAAGATATATAAGATATATAAGATATATAAGATATATAAGATATATAAGATATATAAGATATATAAGATATATAAGATATATAAGATATATAAGATATATAAAACAACTTATAAACTATACAAAGACATAAAAGCAATAAAGTATAAAAATAAAGTATAAAAAATAAAAATAAAAAAATAAAAGTATAAATATAAAAACATAAAACCCAAACAACTAAAGTCATTTGGGTTTAGGAGATTAAACTAGTAACTTAAGTTTTTACCATACATAATTAAATTGTGCATATCCTGTATGAGTATTACCATCTCTATCAAACATACCATTATAATTTAAGCTAAAATAGAAAGCTTCATTAAGAGGAATGATAAAAGATCCTGTTGCATAGCTTTGAACTCTTGGTAAAGTAAATTCATCAGTTGCTTTAATACTACCAAATCTAGCTTTAGCTTTTACGCTAGGATTGATATTAAATTTAGCTCCAAGGGTTAAAGAAGTTTTTAAATGAGGTAACCAATCTCTAAACCAAGTAAGACTTGTTTTAGTAGAGAATAGATTTAAATAGTTTGCATAAACTCTTTCTCCACCTTTAACAGTAGCTTGACCTATAGTATCTTGCATAGAAAAAGCCTCTGTATAGCCTCCTTCATAGGCTAAGCCAATTTCAGGTGAGAATATATCTTTATCATAGATAAAATTCATACCTATATCAGAACTCATACCATAAGCATAAGAATTAGGTTCAGCTTTAGCTTCATTAGTTCCTACTCTTTTAGTTAAATCATTTTTAATTAAGGCTGTTTTACCTTGAGCTTTGATATAAACTTCTTGACCTTTACTTGTAGTAAATAAAGTATTAAAGTATTTTAAACCTGCATAATAGGTTCTATTGTTGATATTAAAATAAGTTGAACTCATTTTTGTATCTTCATAACCTGCATACACACCATATATTCCACTATCTTTTAAGGTAGAATAACCTATGATAGTTCCTTTAGTATGTCCTTTACTTTCTTCATTTAAAGAAAGTTCAACATTCTGTGAAGAAGCATAAGGAAGGATAAATAAGGAGTGTTCTTTATTAGATCCATAAGAAGCATTAGAAAAATCACTCTTTATATAATCACTTGCATCAGAGTATAAATTACCCTTTTCAGACATAGCCATTCTTTGAGCTCTACTTGAATTTCCTAAATAAAAGCTTTGCATAGAATTGCCCATAACATTATCTATAAAGGTTGATCTTCTTGTAGTAGTAGAGATTAAGCTTCCTAAAGGTTGCACCAGAGATAGATCTTTTAAGATCAATATCTTTAGAGAATTTTCCTGTTGTAGGATCATAACCTAAATTAATATCCCCACTACCATTGGTTGTTATGTTGCCAATATTACCTTTATCAACCCCTGAGATAACATCACTTATGTCTTCTAGATTATCTAGATCAAGATTACTTTCATCTATGGTTATATTATCTGCAGTGACGTTATCTTTACCGCCTCCACCTACAACTATAGTATCTAAATTACCATCCTTATCAGAAGTTACAAGCCAATCTTCTATAACTATGCTACCAGATCCATTGTTGGTTAAGTTATGACCTTTATCATCTTTACTTATAGTTCCTTGATTATTTATAAAGATAGTTCCATTACCATTATTTGTGATACCACTTGTAATAGTAGCACTAGAATCATTTTTTAAGGTTAAATCGTTATTACTTTGATTTATAATATTACCATAGATAATTCCATTATCTGTGTTTAAAATACCTTTACCGTTTGTAGAAGTAATAGTACCTCCATTTTCAATAGTGATACCATGTTGTTGATTTGACACACCTTCTTGTCCTATGGTTCCAGTATTAATTATACCACCATTACCACCTTGGATAGTTCCAGATACAGTGATGCTTGTATTTACATTATTATTAGCTCCTATATAAATACCTGCATTACCACCATTTAATATACCACCACTTTCTACTTTAATGCCTTTTCCTTCGATACCATTTTTGCTTCCATCGATATTGATTGCATTATTTCCTGCTTTAATGATACCACCACTTTCTATAGTGATTTCACCGATATCAATTTTATCACCACCAAGATGATCAAAAACATAAAAACTTAAGCCATTCAAGCTAGCATCTATAGTACCTTTATTAGTTAGAGTTTGTATTTTATTACCAGCCTCTACTAAAATACCATTAGAATTTGACTGAATAGTTCCTTCATTAGTAAAAGTACCTATGGTAGAAGTACTAGCAAAAACAGCCGAAAGATTAATAGCTGCAGAAAGTTCATTACTGCTAGTTGATTTTATGGTTCCTGTATTTTTAAATTGCTCAATTGTGCTTGCATTTAAACTTACACCCATAATACCAGAAATAAGCCCTTCATTGGTGAAATTATTTATCGTGCCATTTTGCAAAAATACACCTGTTGAAACTTCTGTAAAATTAGAAGGTTCTCTAGTTCCTACATTTTTTATAGTTCCTCTATTTACTAAAGTTTGGACTGTTCCATTATTTATATTTATAGCTCCAAAATCACTCTTTCCTTGAATAATTCCACTGTTATCATTGGTAAAACTAGTTATAGTTGCTCCACCTCCTATATTTACACCATAACTATTATTACTTTTAATCGTTCCTTCATTTTTAAAAGTTGTAATCTCAGTATTACCAATATAAATAGCTTCACCATTATTAGAACTTATAGTTCCTTTATTGCTAAAGTTATTGATTGTAGATTTGCTACTATCTGTTCCCCAAACTACCACTCCAAATTTAGAAGAATCATTTCCTATGATACCACTATTTTCAAATGTTTGAATAGTAGCTCCACCACTATTATTTACTCCTACTTGAACACTAGAAGTACCACTTCCACCTTGAAGTGTTCCTTGATTTAAAAAGGTAGAAGTTGAAGAGCCTTGAGTGAAATTTACTGCTTGATTGTTGCCACCTGAAACTATAACTGAACCGCTACTTCCTATAACAAGAGTATTGTCAGCGCCACTTATAGTTTGTGTTGAAGTTTGTGAATCACTTATAGTAGTATTACTTTTAGCTTGAGGACTATAAACACTACTTGATTTACTTTTAAGATTATCATCATAAGTTTTTGCATTAGAATTATCTGCATAAGAATAAGAACTTAAAAAAGAAATTGCAACTAAAGAAAGGGCTAATTTTTTTGAAGAAGAATGACTTTTTTTCAATTCCCCCCCCCCTAATGTTTCTTTTTTAAATAAACTATGTTTTTGTCGACCCATTAATTAAACTCCTTGCGTTTATTTGTTTTAATTTTG
The DNA here is from genome assembly GCF_018968685.1 of Campylobacter novaezeelandiae. Classification (NCBI taxonomy): domain Bacteria; kingdom Pseudomonadati; phylum Campylobacterota; class Epsilonproteobacteria; order Campylobacterales; family Campylobacteraceae; genus Campylobacter; species Campylobacter novaezeelandiae. The sequence goes on from NZ_CP076657.1 coordinate 863,903, forward strand.
TTTTTAAAAGGGAAATAAAAATAAAGAGTAATAAAATCTAAATTAGATTTTCGGAATAATAAAATATTTTTAATTAAATTCTTATTAATAATAATTATTAATTCATTTTTTTTTTTTTTTGATATTGTTGTATTAAGATAAAAGATATAGATTAAAAATTAAAAGAATAATGGTTATAGTTTTAATCTATATCATAACAAGTCGTATTAAATGCAAATCCTCGCCTTGTGTGATTTTATATTCTATACTTTTACATTTAGGACATTTAAAAACATTTTCATCTAAAATACTCATTTGATTGCATTTTAGACATAAAATTTCAAGTGGTGCGAGTTCTATAAAAAGTTTAGCATTTTTGCAAAAACTTGAGTTTTCCTTAAAGCTTTCAAAACAACGCTTAAAAAGATCTACTTCTATACCGCTTAAACGCCCTATTTTTACATAAATTTCTTGTATGCTTTTGGCGTTATTGTTTAAGGCGTTTTCTTCGCAAAGCGTGATTAAAGATTCTATGATACTTAATTCGTGCATTAGCAAATTCTTGGTAAAAGTTCGCCTTTTGGGCTTTCTAAAAAGCGTTTAGCTCCATAAGCGTTTTGTAAAATCACACGTGCTTTTTGTTCTTTTAAAACTTCGCCTATGATACTAGCGTTTTTGTTGTATTTTTTAAGAATTTCTAAGGCTTTTAACTCATCTTCTTTTTCTACGCAAAGTATAAAAGTGCCCTCATTTGCAAGCTCATACGGCTCATAGCCAAAAAGCTCACAAAGACCTAAAACTTCATCTTGCACAACAATTTTTTCTTCAAAGATTAATAAATCATTCCCGCTTTGTTTTGCCCACTCATTTAAAACCGCACTAAGTCCGCCTCGTGTTGCATCACGCATGGCTACAACTTTTATATTTTTTTCTAAAAGCTCTAAAACTTCTTTATCTAAAGCCTTACAATCGCTTTTGATACTGGCTTCTAGGTTATTTCTTTTAATCAAAACACTAGCTCCGTGTCTTCCTATGTCACCTGAAAGAAGTATGCTAAGCCCTGCTTTGATATTTTTGCTTTCTTTTTTAGCAATGATTTCGCCTAGGGCTGTGGTGTTGATATAAATTTCATCGCCTTTGCCTTTAGGAACAACTTTAGTATCACCACAAACTAAAATTACGCCACATTTTTCACACTCTTTTTTGATACTTTTTAAAATGCGTTCTAATTTTTCAAATTCAAAACCTTCTTCTAAAATAAGTCCTAGGCTTAGATATTTTGGCTTTGCCCCTACCATTAAAACATCATTAATAGAGCCACAAACACAAAGTTTGCCGATATTGATCTCATTATCTAAAAAAATAGGACTTAAAACAAAAGAGTCCGTGCTTAAGGCCAAATCGCCCAAAATCGCCGCGTCATTGTTTGAGTTTAAAATTTCATTATCAAAAATCTTAAAAAGCTTAGTTAAAAGCTCATTCATCTCTTCTCCACCACCCCCATGGGCTAAGGAAATATTTTTCATACATTCACCTTTGAGTATTTATAATACGCTGCACAAGCTCCCTCACCTGAAACCATACAACTTCCTATAGGATTTCTTGGAGTACAAGCTTTGCCAAAAACTTTACAATCATAAGGCTTAGCTAAACCTCTTAAAATTTGCCCACAAATACAAGCTTTGTTTTCATTTTTGCTTTGCACTGTGCAATCAAATTTTTTGCTCGCATCATAGGCGCTAAATTCTTCTTTTAGTTCTAAACCTCCATCTTTAATAAGTCCTAAACCACGAAATTCAAAATCGCAGACTTGAAAATATTTTTTAACCAAATTTTGCGCTTTAACATTACCCTCTTTACTTACAGCTCTTTTGTATTGATTATACACTTTAAAAGTGCCTTCGTTACTTTGTTTTATGATATTTAAAATACTTTCTAAAATATCTACTGGCTCAAAACCACTCACGGCTATGGGGGTTTTAAATTTGGCAGCTATTGACTCATAAATACCATAGCCTGTAATCACACTTACATGAGAAGGACCTAAAAAAGCATTGATTTTTACATTCTCATCGCTCATAATCGCTTCTATGGGTGCTGGAACGGTGATGTGATTGATATGAAAAAAAACATTTTTTAAATTTTCTTCTATCACTTTTTCAATAAGCAAAGCACTCATAGGAGTAGTTGTTTCAAAACCTATAGCAAAAAAAATGATGGTTTTATCTAAATTTTTTTTGGCAATCTCTAAAACTTCAAGCGGAGAGTAAAGTGCCCTAATATCAGCTCCTTTAGCCCTTAAATCAAGCAAAGAAAACTCACTTCCAGGCACTCTTAAAAGATCACCTAAGGTGCAAAAAATAGTATCTTTCATCGAGGCAAGTTTAATGGCTGTATCAATGCGAGTTCTTGGCATAACACAAACTGGACACCCAGGTCCATGGATAAAGTTAATCTCTTTTGGCAGAATAGAAGGTAGAGCATATTTCATAATGCTATGTGTATGGCCACCACAAATTTCCATGATATTGATAGGATTTTTAAGCTCTTGTTCTATGAGTTTTTTTAAGGCTAGAATGCTTTGTTTGTCTCTAAATTCATCGATAAAATTCATTTAAACCCAAATCCCCTTCATCGCTTTTTATCTCTTCGCTATTCATTTTTTCTACTATTTCTTGATAGGTTTTAATACTCTCTAATGCAGCTTCTTTGTCGATTTTTTCCATGGCAACGCCTACATGGATCAAAACATAATCACCCTGTTTTAAAGGCTCATCAATCAGATCTAAATTTACTTTTCTTTTTACGCCTAAGGTTTGCACTAAGGCATTATTTAACTCATCGATTTCTAAAATTTCAGAAGGTATGGATAAACACATTAAAAAAGCTCCTTTTTGAGTTTAAGCACTTTATACCAAAGATCCATATTGGTGCCATTTTTTGCATCAAGAACGATGATATCAGCTCTAGGGCTTAATTCTTTGATAAGCCTGCTTGCTTCTTTTGTATCAAAGTCAAAATGGTGTGCTAGATCTGCTTTTGTGATTAAAACAATGTCTGCTTTTTTAAACATCACTGGATATTTTTGTGGCTTATCACTACCCTCCGTTACAGAAAGCAAAACTACGTTTATATGTTCTCCTAAATCATAACTTGCAGGACAAACTAAATTTCCTACATTTTCTATAAAAAGCAAATCTATATCTTTGATATCTAAATGATGCAAGGCTTCATGAACCATAAAGGCATCTAAATGACAGCTTTGTCCTGTGGTGATTTGATATGCTAAGGCTCCGGCATTTTTTACCCTTAAAGCATCATTATTGGTCTCTAGATCTCCTTCGATTACAGCGATTTTAAACTCATCTTTTAAAGCCTTGATGGTATTTTCTAAAAGCGTGGTTTTTCCGCTACCTGGGGAACTCATTAGATTGATACAAAGAGTATTGGCTTCGTTAAAATGGGCTCTATTATGCCTAGCTTCTTCGTCATTTTTGCTTAGAATTTTTGAAATTACTTCTACGGTTTTGCTTTCTTTTAAACTTGGATTTTCATGATGATCATGCGTATGGGTTGAATTTATAGAACAGCCACAGTCTTTACACATTTTATTTCCTTTATAATTTTTATCTCATTTTAACTTTAAAAGCATTAAAAAATTATGAGTTTTTGGAATGTTTTGTTATTTTTGCGAATTTAAATAATGTACCATTTGCCCTAAGGCTATAGAACTATCATTGCAAGGAAATTTCAAAGGTACAAAAAAGTTAAAATTTTTAGCTTTTAAGATTTCAAGCAAGGTTTTGTTTTGAAAAACTCCACCACTTAAAAGCACTTTTAAATCATAATCTTTACTAAATTCTATGATAAAATTTGCTAAAGCATTAAACATGCCCGTAATAGCCTTACTTTTTTCATCTTGTAAGGCTCCTAAAATCAAACTTTTAAAATTAATATGTCCTTTTTCTATAAAAAGCTTGTAAGAAAAATCAAGATTTTTATCGTAAAAGGCTTCACACATCAAGCCAACTTGGGCTTCATAAGAGCTTTTTTCTAAGCTAAAAACAATGCTTCCAAAAGCATCGATGATACGGCCTAAAGAACTTGTTTGCAAGTTAGAAGATGAATAAATTTTTTTAAGATTTTCAAGTTTTATTTTTGGAATTTTTGCTAAAAATTCTTTGGCTTCATTTTCTAAATCATAATGCCAAATCAAACTTAGGGCTAAATTTTGTATGTTTTTAATATCGCTATTTATAAGAGTGAAATTTTCAAAATGCGTCATTCTTTTATAGTTTTTTAAATTTCCTATAAAAACTTCCCCGCCCCAAATTTTACCATCTTCTCCATAACCTGTTCCATCACATATAAAGGCTAAGACTTTTTCATCTTTTGAAAATTCTTTTTCGTATTCAAAATAAGCCGCACAAAAATGCGCGTAATGATGAGGAATTTTAATCTTGTTTTTAAATTCTTTTGCATAGCTAAAATGAGGATGTTTATCGCACAAAATCGCATCAAATTTTAAATCATAATTTTGCTTAAAAAATTCCAAAAGGTTAAAAAATCTCTCGTGCACCTCAACGCTTTTTAAATCCCCTATATAAGGAGAAATTAAAAGCTTATTTTCATAAAAAATTACAAATTCATTCTTAAGTTCAGCACCCAAAGCCAAAAAAGTGCCTTTTTTATTAAAATTTCTTTCTAAATAAAAAGGGTTTAACCCTCTTGAAGTGCGTAAAAACATAGTTTTTCCATTTACAATTTGGGCAATAGAATCATCACTTGCATTGACAATTTCTCTATCATAATCTAAATAAAAATCAAAAACTTTATCAAGTTTTTGACACAAATTAAACTCATCTTTAATAATACTTTCTCCGCTTAAATTCGCACTTGTTGCTACAAGACTTCCTTTAAAATACTCAAAAAGCAAAAGGTGTAAAGGGGTATAAGCTAACATAATACCTAGTTTATCTACATCAGGAGCGATTAAAGAAAAGGCTTTCTTTGCCTTTAAAATTACAATGGGAGCTAAAACTCCATTTAATAAGGCTTCTTCGTTTTCATCTATAAAGGCAAGTTCTTTAGCACTTTTTAAATCTTTACACATCAAGGCGAAGGGTTTTTTAGGGCGATTTTTCCTAAGTCTTAAGGTTTTTAATGTCTCTTCATTAAAGGCATCGCACATCAAATGAAAACCACCCATACCTTTAATAGCTAGGATTTTACCTTCTTTTAAAAATTTTGCACTTTGTATAAAAGCTTCTTTATCTTTGGCTAAAATTTCACCCTTTTTATTTTTAAGAAAAACACTAATTTTGCATTTAGGACAACTTATAGGCTGAGCGTGAAAACGTCTATTTTTAGGATCTTCATACTCATTTTTGCAAAACTCACACATAATAAAATCTTGCATAGAGGTATTTACCCTATCATAAGGGAGACTTTTTATAATGCTAAAACGTGGCCCACAATGCGTGCAGGTGATAAAAGGATATAAAAAACGTGGATTTTTTTCATCAAAAAATTCTTTTTTGCATTCTTTACAAAGTGCAAAATCACTAAGCATAGGAGTGGTTTTTGCATTTTCTAAAGAAGAAGTAATACTAAAATTTGTATAGCTTGAAATAGGAATTTGAGTATATGTAAGCTGATCTATCCTTGCTAAAGGTGGGAGATGATTTTTTAAGCTTTGTATGAAATTTTCGCATTCTTCTTGGGTGCAAGAAAGGATAATCTCTACTCCAAAACCATCATTTCTTACCTCGCCAAAAAGTTTAAATTTCAAAGCTAGTTCATAGACTAAGGGGCGAAAACCCACTCCTTGGACTAATCCTGAAATGTTGATTTTATATCCTAAGTGGCACATTGCTTAACTTACAATCTCTAATATGTTTTAAAACATTTTCAAGCAAACTTTTATGTTCAAATAAGCTACCGCTAATTAACACAATTTCAGCCTTTTTTTCTTGTTTTAATTCATCATAAAAATCACGTAAAAAATACGACAAACTTTCAACCACTCCATAAGAAATATCTTGAGCGCTAACTCCAGCCAACATAAAACTCATCACAGAACGCAAAGTTCTTATAAAATCAAATTCTTTATTATCATTTAACTTAAAATCAATCTTAACACCTCTAGATAATCTTGATTGATCGCTTAATGCAAGCAAGTTTTGCCCTGCTTCTTTAAAATCTTGGCTTAAATTTAATATTCTACCTACAATGCATAGCAAAGAAAAGAAATTATTTTTACTTTCAAATTTTTCATCTAAAAGCTTAAATTCTTTTTGAAAATTCTCCAAAAGTCTTTTTCCTGTAGGATCGTTTTCAAGCTCGCTATATATATTTTTTGAGTGATCGGGTAAAGTAATTTTTAATAGATTAAATTCTTTATTTAGCAATAAAATATCATCGTATTCTTTACTAAGCTCTAAAATTAAACTTTTTTGCTTAAAACGCGAAGCAAGATAAGAAATCCTTGCCATATTTTTATCATCTTTGGCAAAAATTAAATCTTTAATTTTAGAATGCACGAATTCAAACCCTTCCAATACGACAAATTTATCTTTAATATTTAGTATTTTAAAATCATCCATAAAACTCTCAATTTTTTTAAATGATAAAAAATGAAAATTTTCCTTAAAAAGCTCATGAGTTAAAGCAAATAAAAATATATCTTCAGCAAGTTTTAAAAAGAATTTATCAATTTTTAAATCATATTTTTGTCTAAATAACGCATTTAATCTAAGGGCCAATAAAGGCTTTTCAAAACTTGCTAAAAATTTTAACTGCTCATTAGAACATACAAAAATAGAAGAAATAGCCTTAACATCACAAGGCATTAAAAAATCTTCTTTAAATTCTTTATCAAAAAGATAAAAAGTATAAATACCTTTATGATTTTTCATCCAAACTTTTTCGCGTTTTTTAATAATATCTAGTGTTTTTAAAAGCAAAGAGTGAAAATTGCTTTTATTAACTTTTTCAAAATTTTTACCATCAAAAGAAAGTGAAATTTCGCAAAATTTTCCCCATTCATTTTCGGCTAATATATTTTTTTGTACATAGGCATTAGAATTTAAAAAACTTAAAGAAGCGTAGTTTTCTAAATTTTGCTTTTGCTTATACGTGGGATTAAAATCCTTTGCTTCTTTTACTTCAAACCCTGTTAAAAATATACTATGGGATATATTATTAAAACAATTGCAAAAATCACTTAATTTATCAGGATCTGCTTTTATTTTAAGAATATATTCTTCATCATCGATTGATATATCATAAATATAATCTTTTGCATAAAAATTAAGCAAATGCTCAAAAACATCATTATCGCCTATATAATTAAATTTAAATTCTAAAACCAATTTTTATCCTTTTTTGTTTATTTAAATTCCATTTCTCTTTCTCTAAAGTCTGGCATAAATTTATATAAAAAATCATAAAATTCCTTGCTATGATTTGGATATTTAATATGACTTAACTCGTGCAAAATGACATATTCTATAGCTTTTAAACTCTTTTGTAAAAGTTTTAAATTTAAATTAATATAGGCTTTATTGTGATTACAAGATCCCCAACGTGTTTTCATATTTTTAATGCTTAAATGTGTAAAATTAACCCCTATTTTTAAAGACCATTTTTTAAGATAAAAAGTAAAAATCTTTTTAGCATTTTGCCTTAAAAATAAATCTAATTTTACTTTACTTGGAGTGATAATACCATCTTTATCAAAATAAGTTTTTTTAGCATTTTCATCAAAAATAATTTTATATTTTTTAGCTAAAAAAATTAGCTCATCTTCTTTTAAGGCCTTTTGATAAAATCTTTTTTTAGCCTCGCTTATCCAAGAGCTTGATTTATCTAAAAACTCATAAACATTTTTAAAAGTGCAAAAATAAGGGATACTAAGAACAAACTCACCCCTTTCATTTAGCCTTAATCTTAAACTTTTTATACGTTTTTTAGCATAAAAATAACACTCATCTTTATAAATAAAAGATTTTAAACTAGAACTTTGCCTTGCCACTTTTTACTTTTCCATCTGTATGAATTTACCATTCCACGCAAAAACTCATCCGCACAAAATCCTATCCAAATTCCTAAAATTCCAAGATTAAAATGAAAACAAAGCACATAACCCACAGGCAAAGACACACCCATCATAAAAACAAGTCCACTAAAAAATGGAAATTTCGCATCACCACTTGCACGTAAAGAATTTACCATGACTATATTAAAAGTGCGTGAAATTTCAAGAAAGATTGAAAGAGCAAATAAAGGTATCATTAAATTTTTTAACTCTTCTTTTAAACCTAAAGCTTGCATAATAAAATCTTGACAAAAATAGTTTAAAAGTGCTACTAAAGCACTCGCTACCACGCTAAAATACAAAGCACGCCAAGCATGTTTATAAGCGATATTTTCATATCTTGCACCGACTAATTTACCCACTATAATTTCATTAGCTATACTTGTAGCTTGTCCTATAAGCATAATAAGCATTGAAATTTGAAAATAAATCGTTTGCACAGCTAAACTCGCCTCACCTAAGCTTGCCACAAAAGCAAAGGCTATAGTGTATTGCACTATCCACAAAAGATTTTCTCCTGCTGAAAATCCACCTATATTTAAAACCTTTTTTAAAACTTTTTTTTCAAGTTTTATCATTTCTTTGATTTTAAGATGAATTTTAAGCTTATAAAAAAGTATCACAAGTAAAGCCACTATAGCAACAATGCGTGCAAAAATATTGCTAAGTCCTACTCCAAAAAGTTCTAATTTTGTATAATGTAAAACATAATAATTTCCCCCAATCACCACTATATCCACCAAAAAGCCTATAAACATCACCCAATAAGCCATATTATAAACCCTTACAATGGCTGCTAAAACAATGCCTATGGCGTCAAAAAACAAACAAATTGCGAGCATATGCAAATAAATTTCACTGTCTTTAAGCAGTTCTTGTGGGATTTTTAAAAGATAAAGCAAATACTCCCCATGCCATAAAATAAGCGCGCCACACACAAAGCCTAAAAGTGCATTTAAAAACAAACTTTGATGGATCACTTTTCTTGCTAAAATATGATCTTTTGCTCCAATAGCCTGAGCTATCACTACACTACAACCCACACTTAAAAACGAAAAAATGATAATAAAAAGATCTAAAATTTGATTTCCAGCCCCCATAGCACCCACAAGAAAATTAGAATAATGCGACACCATAGCAGTATTGATAATCACGGTTAAATACTTAGAAAGCAAGTCCCAAAATATAGGAATACTAAGTCTTGTTAAGGAAAATTGTTTTTTTGCCATGATTATTCCTTTAAAAAGCCGTATTCATAAATTTTTGGTTCTAGCTTTTTGGCTAAAGCATTTAAAGCTGTGTTTAAATCACTAAGCAAAGCTTTATAATGCTCATCTTTTGCCTTGGAAGGATTATTCATCTTGCCTTTTTCATCTCTACCTTGAAAAAATTCTTTGATATCATAAAGTGAAGCATTGACCAGATAGTTTTTATCTTCACTATGGGTATGATAATACTTAAAAAGTTCTTTTCCAGCTTTTAAAAGTTCGTTTGCTTGGGGGCTAAATTCTATCTTTGTTAATTCATCATCAAAAAGTGAGTTTTCATCTTTTATCTTGCCCTTTATAAATTTATACATAAAATCACTCTTAAAAGCTTCTTTTGTGATACCTAGTTCTTTTTCGCTAAAAGGTATGAAATGATTTATCCCCTCTTTAGAGCTTATTTTATTTTGTCTATGAAAGAGCATAAAAGCTAAACAATCACTTTTAAACTCATCATCATTTTCATATAAATCATTAGGATATAAAAACTGATCTCTATCGTTTATCCAAGTAGCATTTATAGCATGACGCACTGAGAAAGATATACAAATTTCTAGAAAATTATTTAATTCTACAAAAATATGAACACCACCTGATTTAGTTCTTGTTTTTTCAAAATTTTCTATGAAAACACCATTTTGGTTTTGGAGATCATTTCCTTTGGCTGTAAAATGACATAATTGAATTTTATTTTTATCAAAAGATATTTTTCCAAAACTTGAAAGAAAATTACACTTATCGCTATAAAAATTTTTCCTGCCCAAAAAATTTCCATTTTCATTAAATATATCAAGTTTTATTTTTTTAATTTCTTCTTTTTTACTCATATCCCATATCAAAAATCCTATGGGAAAATTTCCTTTTACATTATCAAAGGTATAAGCAGGAACCATAAAACCTTTTAAAAACTTAGCCTTAAAACTCTCTCTAAATTTTATAAAATTGGTAGAATTTACATATTTTAAAGTAGAAAAGCTAGCCAGTATAGCTCCTTCAATTTCACAATAAATTCTTATAAAAAATTGCGCAAAAAGCTCATTATTTGCTTTACCTAAAATATCTTTGTATCTTTCACAAATTTTATTTTCTCTAGCCACCTTTTCTTTATTTTTTCCAGTATTATTCCTTGTAGCAGTAGTTCCAGCCTCCGCGTAAGGAGGATTGATAAAGATTATTAATTTTTTACGTTTATTTTCATCTTTTAAAATTTCTTGCAAATTTAAAGGTAGTTTTGATTTTTGTTTGATATGGCCTTTATCATCTTTTTCATCAAAAAATTCATCATTTAAAAAGTCAAATTGAAAAACTTGTTTTTCAAACAAATTTGCACCATTTTTGATACGCTCATGTATAACATCTATATCAGCTTTATCAAGAGTGGAGCAAAAAATATTTTTTGCATTGGTAAAATTAGCTAGTAAATTCCCTGTTCCACCAGCTAAATCCCATATATAATACTCCTCTTCATAATTTTCACCAAAAGTTTTTGATAAATACTCACAAGCCTTATCCACCCAAATTCTTGGAGTAAAAAATGCTCCTTTTCTCTCTCTTATATCTTGATCTACAAGCAAATCTCTACGCTTTATAATATAATCCCAAAATTCTTTTCTTGGAGGACGCTCATAAATCGCCCAAAATTCATGATGGGCTTTTTGATTATCCTTAAACGAAGTGCGTTCGTTGATGATAGAACCTAAATGGCTTTTTGTTTTGTTAAATTCATAATAATCTTTTTTAAGAATAGCAAATAAATTTTGACTGATAGTTTCATTTTCATTTGAAAGTAAATCAGCCAAATAAAAATCAGCATCTATAATCCCACTTTCTTTAGCCAAATTCCAATCAATACTGATGGTATCTTTAACCATTTTGTTCCATTTATGATAAATACTTACAAAATTGTTTTTATCGATTTTAAATTTGCTTATATTTTCACTCGTAAGATTTTCTTTTATGAAATTTTTTAATTCTTCATCATTTTTTTCATAATAAAAAATTTGTGCTGTATTTAAAATGCTATCTAGTTCTTTTAGAAGTTTTAAAAACTGCTCACTTTTATGATTGCTAGGTGTTACGCTAAAGTCTATATCGCTTTGATAAAAAATTTCTTGCAAGGAAGAAAAGGGTAAAAAGGCTATCTTTTCAGCGTCAAAAGCACAAAGTAAATTTGGAGTTTGCTCTGTATAAAATTTATACTTTCCCATGGTAAGCACAAGCTGAACAAAAGACTTTTTAAGCTCGCTTTTTCCTTGTTTGGCTTCAGCCCAAAGTAAATTAACTTCGCCTAAAAGTCCTAAATTTTGAGTGATACAAAAATCAATCTTAGTACCTACATAATTAAACTTAGAAAAATACAAATCCTTAATCTTACTTTTTAAAGGCTCTTCGCTAAGTTTTAAAAGCTCCTTAAACAAATCATATCCTTAAAAAATATTTTAAAGACATGATTTTAATAAAAATTCACTTGTTTTTGTATAAAGCTTAATCAAAAACGCTATTTAAAAAGTAAGCCTTAATAAAAGAATTTATTCATAATATATTAAGATATCTTTAAGACATAAAATCTGTGCTTAAAAATTTATTTTATTTTTAAAAAAATCACTATATTATTATAAGATAAAATTTAAAATTAAGAAAGGTTTTAATGCTTTTAAAAGAAGTTGTAAAATTACTAAATGAACAAATCAACAAAGAAATGTATGCATCAAATTTGTATTTAAGTATGAGTTCTTGGTGTTATGAAAATAGTCTTGATGGGGCTGGACTTTTTTTATTTAATCACGCAAGTGAAGAAAGCGAACATGCAAAACGTTTAATCACTTATTTAAACGAAACAGATTCTCATGTTGATCTTAGAGAAGTTAAGCAACCTGAACAAAATTTTTCTTCTTTGCTTGATGTATTTGAAAAAACTTTTGAGCACGAACAATTTATTACAAATTCTATTAATTTTTTAGTAGAGCAAATGTTGCATTACAAAGATTATTCAACTTTTAATTTTTTACAATGGTATGTAAGTGAACAACACGAAGAAGAGGCTTTATTTAGAGGTATAGTTGATAAGATTAAACTTATCGGAAATAATGGCAATGGTCTTTATCTAGCAGATCAGTATATAAAAAATTTAGCACAAGCTAAAAAATAACTTTATTGCCGATAAAAAATGACTTTTTTTTCTTTAGAATTTAGCATTTTAATATCGGCTTTTTTTATAATCTATTGGATCTTTAAAAAATACTATAAAATACAAAATATTTTAGTTTTATTGTTTAGTTATTTAGTTTATACTCTTATCAATCCTTATTTTGCTTTGATTTTATTGATTTATACTTTTTTTATCCATTATTTTGCTTTGCTTATTTTTACAAGAGAAAAAAAATATATTCTTTTTATTTCAATCATATCTGTTATTTTAAATCTTTGTTTTTTTAAATATTTTTCAGATATTAAAGATAGTTTAAATATTGTTTTTAATTATTTAGGATTTGATTTTTTAAATATCGATATTATTTTTCCAATAGGCATTAGTTTTTATACTTTTAATTCTATTACTTATCTTGTTAGCGTTTATAAAAAACATAAGGTTGAAAGCTTTATTAATCTTGCTATTTATCTTAGTTTTTTTCCAACTTTGCTTTTAGGTCCTATTATGAAAAGCGAGTTCTTTTTTAATCAAATCTTTAAAAAAAGAAAATTTGGCAATATAGACTTAATTTTTGTTTTATTATTGTTTGGAATTTTTAAAAAAGTATTTTTAGCAAATTACTTAGAAATTTATTCTAAAGGTATTTTAGATGATCCTCAAAATTATAGTTTTTTAGAACTTTTAAGTGCTATTTATGCTTATGCTTTGCAGATTTATTGTGATTTTAGCGGATATATAGATTTAGTTAGTGCTTTTGCCTTAATGCTTGGTTTTAGCATTCCTATTAATTTTAATATGCCTTATTTGGCAACAAATTTAAAAGATTTTTGGTCAAGATGGCATATAAGTCTTTCTAATTTTATAAAAGAATACATTTATATTCCTTTAGGGGGAAATAAAAAAGGGATTTTAAGAACATATCTCAATATTATAATTGCTTTTTGTCTTTCAGGAATTTGGCATGGAAATACAATTAATTTTCTTATCTGGGGCTTATTGCACAGCTTTGGCGTGATATTTAATCACATATCACTTTTTAAACTTAAAAAATTTCCTTTTATAGCAAGATTTACAACCTTTCATTTTGTGTGCTTTACTTGGATATTTTTTTATTATCCAAATTTAGAAGATAGTTTTGAATATTTAAAAATTTGCTATAAAAATTTCTTTTTACTTCCTGATTATGAAACTTTTTATGTGCTGATTGTTTTTTCTATTCTTTTTATAATTTATCCATCTTTTAGAAATTATCAAAAAAATTGCACTCGAATTTTAGAAGCAACACCACTAATATTAAAACCAATTATAATAGCCTTTTTATTGCTCTTAATTTTTACTTTTATCCCTAATGAAATTCCAAATTTCATTTATTCGAGTTTTTGATGAATATTTTAAAATTTTTGTTTGTATTGATTTTTAGTTTTTTCTTGGTCGTTTTAGTAATGAATGAAAGCATTAGCTCTTATTTAGAACAAAAATATCATCTTATTTTCTATCCGCAAAATACCATATTAAAACAGGCAAATTCCTTAAAAGTCAAATTAGAAGAAATTAAAAATATTATTATTAACCAACAAAATACACTTAAGGATACACTAGATAATGATAATGTTATTTTAGAGGATAATAATTCAAAAGAACTCAATGCATCAAATTATCTAGAACAAACAAATTTTGATATAGTCAAAGACAATAATTTAACAAAAAATTTAGAGCCTATCATTTATATAGATCCTAAAGAAGATGGCTTTTTATTTATCGGGGATTCTTTGATGCAAGGAGTTGCCATCTCTTTAAATAAAGATTTAAAAAATTTAGGCATAAAAACCATAAATCTTAGCAAGCAAAATACAGGACTATCTTATAAATCATATTTTAATTGGGCAAATACCACAAAAACAACCCTGCAAAAAAATCCAAATATTAAATATTTAGTTGTTTTGTTGGGCGTAAACGACCCTTGGGATATTAAAAAAAATGGAATTTATCATCATTTTAACTCACCATCTTGGCTTCAAATTTATACCTATAGAGTGCAAGAACTTATAAGTATTGCTAAAAAATACAATGTAAAAATATTTTGGTATGAAATTCCTCCTGTAAAAAAAGAAGATCTAAATAAAAAAATTATTATATTAAATAATATTTATCAAAATATTGTGACAAATAATGATGAAATTTTTATTCCGACTAAAACATTTTTTAGTTATGAAAATAAATTCTCAACTTATATCAAAGATGAAAATAATAAAAGCATTAAAATAAGAACAGATGATGGGATCCATTTTACACCAACAGGCGCTAAAAAAATGTCAGAACTTCTTATGCGTTATATAAAAATCAAGGGCGAAAATGATTAAAAATATTATTATTTTTATAGTTTGTTCTTATGTTTTTTTAAATGCTGTATCACTAGATACTAGAAATTGCATTAGTAATTATGCAGATAATAAATCCTTAAAACTACTCAAACAAAAAATTAAAGAAAATAAAAATCTAGGAATTAGAATTTATGGAGATTCTCATATAGCTGCAGATTTTTTTCCTAATACTTTAAGAAATTTATTATTTAAAACAAATGCATTAGGTTTTGTTTATGCCATTCAGCCAAAATATCAACAAAACTCAAATTTAATTTATGAATTTAAAAATTTTGAAATTCTAAGCTCTAAAAATCTCAAAAAAAATATTAATTATCCTTTGGGGGGAGTTATAGCAAATGCTTTAAAAAAAAATGCTTATATTATCCTTGATACAAAATTAAACCCTAAAAAATTTAATGTGGGTTTTATTTTTAAAAGCCCATCTAGTGATGATGCCTTTATAATCAAAGACAAAAATAATAAAACCTATAAACTAAAAAGCAAAAAAAATAAATGGTCTTATAAAGAAATAGAGCTTGATTTTCCTTTTAAAATCACCGCTTTAACCAAAAATGCAAAGCTTGGTGGATATATAATTTATAATAAAAACAAAAATAATCTTTTTTTAGATACTCTTGCTATCAATGGAGCAAAAAGCGATCTATGGAAGGAATGGAATTTAAACATAAGCAAAGAAGAGCTTAAAATTTTAAAACAAGATTTGATTATACTTGCTTATGGAACCAATGACGCTCTATATGGTAAATTTGATAAAAAAACATTTAAACAAGATTTTAAAAAACTGATTCAAATTTTAAAAAAGATTAATAAAAATGCTGTTTTTATGATAATCTCTCCACCAACCATAAAAGAATCAAACTCACATTTTTTTACCATAAGAAAAAGTCTTTATGAAATTGCAAAAGAAGAAAAAACTTTAATTTTTGATATGCATCAATTTATGAAAGATAACAAAGGAAAAGATTATTGGATAAAACAAAAACTTTCATTAAAAGATGTGCATTTAAGTGTTAAAGGCTATGAGATTATGGCCAAAAAAATGTATCAAGATCTTATAAATACCCTTAAAACTATCCATTAGTAGCATCATAATAGATAGTTGTAATTTGATAATATGAATTAATAATTGATAAAAGATTAAATTTAGCCCTTAAATAATCTTGCAGTGAAGAATTTAGACTATTTTTTGCATCTAAATAATCCTTAAGTTCACTTTTGCCCAGTTCATATTTTTGTAAATAAGCTTTAGTAATTTGCTCTTGTTTTAAATTAATTTTTTTAAGATTATTTAATATTTGAATAGTATTTTCATAATCCTTGGAATAATATACAAATTCATTAATAGCACTTTGTAAAACTTGCTCATATTCAAAAACTAAAACTTTATAAGAATACTCAGAAATTTTAATATTTTTCTTTAACCTTGCATAATCTAAAAAAGGAAGAGAAATTTTAATATTGCCATCTAAAAAAGAAAATTTAAAACTTTCATCAAATTTTTCATCACTTCCACTAAAACTTGCACCCAGTGAAATAGCAGGAAACATGGATTTTTTTACGCTAGAATAATCCTTAAATGCCGCTTTTAAATTATTTAATTTAGCCAAAACATCTGGCCTATAAAATAAAGCATTTAAAGGGATATTAAAATTCACATTTAAATCTTTAAAATCATCAAGAGATAAATTTTTAAAATATTCAAGATAAACAAAACCTTCTTGCTTTCCTATAAGATCTTTTAAATTTTTAAGCAATAATTCTTTATTTTGTTCATTAGAAAGCAAATTTTGTTTTGCTTTTAATAAATTTTGATCAATATTTAATAAATCAAGATTTTCAATTTTTCCAAGCTCATATTTAAAACTATAAAGATTTTTCATTTGTTCTAAATTTAGAATATATTCTTTTAAAAGAATGGCAACATCATTAAAATAAGCCAACTCAAAAATATTATTAATTGTAGAATTAATAATGCTTAATTTTAAACTCTCTAAATCATAAGCACTTGCTTTTGCATCAAATTCTCTTGCCTTAAATTCATCAGAAATCTTAGAATAAATATCAAGCTCATAGTTTAAATTTAAAGAATTTGAGAAATTATTTGAGTGAATTCCTTGATTTAAATTTCTTGAACTTGAAAAAGCTAAATTTGCACTTAAGGTTGGATACAAATCATAATTAATCAAATCAGCTCTAGCTAAGGCCATTAATAAATTTGTTCTAGCTACTTTAATGTCGGTATTATTTTCTAATACAAAAAAAATAAACTCGTTTAGTTTTTTATCGTTGTATAATTTCCACCATTCTTTTGTAATATTTAAATCTTTTAATTCATCTTGAGAAAGATTTTCTTCTTTTATCATAGAAATATTACTTGCACAAGCACCCAAAAAAATAAACATAAAACAAAATATTACAATTTTCATTTTATTCCTTAGATAAAGCATTGATAGGATTTAAATTGGCAGCATTTTTTGCTGGAAAAAAACCGAAAATAATTCCAATTAAAATAGAACTCAACAAACCTAAAATAATAGACCCACTCGAAAGTATCATAGGAAAATCAACGCTAAAAGTATTAAAAGCAAAAACTATCGCTATGGATAAAAATACCCCCAAAATAGCACCGACTAAACATATCATTATTGCTTCTATTAAAAATTGCATCAAAATATCTTCTTTTCTAGCACCTATAGCCATACGAATTCCTATTTCTTTAGTTCTTTCGCTAACTGAAACAAGCATAATATTCATAACACCTATACCACCGACAATTAAAGCGATAATAGCAATAGATGCTGTCAAAATGGTTGTGGTGCGCTCATTTTCTTCTATAGCTTTTTTTATACTATCTGAATTTATAGTAAAAAAATCTTTTTTCCCGCGTTTAATTTCTAAAATTCTAATCACAGCACTTTCAGCCAAAGAAGAGCTTACGCTATCCTTAACTTTTACTATGATTTCTCTTAAATTCCTATCTCCGGTTAATTTATTCATTAAAGTTGTATAAGGCATATAAAGACGCACTGTATTATCTTCAAAAAATTTATTTGTATCTTGCTTTAAGACCCCTATAATCTTAAAAGGTTGATCATCAAAAATAACAATACGACCTAAAATATTTTTACTTTCCTCATTTTTAAATATATTTTTTTTGGCATTATAATCAAGCACAACAACATTGGAGCTATTTTTAATATCATCTTCGCTAAGCAAAGTCCCAGCTTCTAAATTTAAACCCTTAATTTTAAACTGATTTACGCCAACTCCTTCACCTCTTGCATTTAAAGAAGTATTTTTAAAGGTTACTACTCCAGAAGTTGTGGCTCTTGCCTCTACTGCATCTAGATATTCTAAAGATCTTAAAGTATTTAAATCGCTAAAATTAAGTCTTGTTTTTCCAGATCTTAAATCCCCAAATCCTCTTCCTGGGATAATCTCAATTGTATTAGTTCCAAGTCTTGAAATAGATGAGAGAATTTTTTCTTGAGAGCCAAGACCTAAGGCAATTACACATACAACAGAAGCAATACCTATAATAATTCCTAGCATAGTAAGTATTGATCTTAATTTGTGTGCAATAATAGACGAAAAAGCTATTTTAAAACTTTCTAAAATCTGATTTCTTAAAAGATCAAATGTTTTTATTTCTTTCGAAAAAGGTTTTAAATTTATTTTAAATTCTTTAGTATTTTTTTTGGTATCACTTAGTATTTTTCCATCTTTAATTTCTATAATTCTTTCTGCTTTAGCTGCAATACTTCTATCGTGTGTTACTAAAATAATAGTATGACCTAATTTATTAAGCTCTTGTAAAATTTCAAGAACTTTAATCCCGCTTTTACTATCTAAAGCTCCAGTTGGCTCATCTGCTAAAATCAAATCTCCACCATTCATTAAAGCTCTTGCTATACTAATTCTTTGCTGTTGTCCCCCACTTAGTTCATTTGGTTTAAAATCAAATTTATGCTCTAACTCCAAGCTAGATAAAAGCTCTCTTGCTCTTTGATTTCTTTGATGAAATTTTTTTCCTGTATATATAGCGGGCAAAGCGATATTTTCGCCCGCGCTTAATAAACTTAAAAGATTATATCTTTGAAAAATAAAACCAATTTTTTCACGTCTTAATCTAGCTTTTTGCTCTTTATCCAATAAAGTTACTTCATAATTTTCAAAAATATAACTCCCCTTGCTTGGTTCATCAAGGGTTCCAATAATATTCAATAAAGTTGTCTTGCCACTACCGCTTTGACCTATAATAGCAACAAATTCACCTTTTTCTATGTTTAAATTAACATTATCTAAGATACAAGTTTGATTTATAAATTTGCAAATATTTTTAAGATGTATCATCACATTCTCATCTTTTTTGTGTTATCTAAAGAATCTAAAGAAATAATTAATTCTTCATTTTCGCTTAAACCTTCTAAAACTTCAGTGTTTATAGCATCGTGAATTCCAAGTTTAATGTATTTTTTTATTTTTTTATCATTTTCTAAAATTTCTACATAATACCCATTGGCATCATTATAAATTGTATAAGTAGGCACCACAATAACATTTTTAGCACTTTGGATAATAATTTCATTTTGAATACTCATTCCAATGCGTAAAAAATTATTTTTATTAGGAACAAAAAATTTAGCATAATAATAAATTGCACTAGAAGAGGAGCTAGAAGAGTTAGAAGAGGAACTAGAATCGCTAACCTCAGTATCGGCTGGATCGATGCTTGAAATTAAAGCTTGATATTTTTTATCTGGATCGCTTAATACTGCAAAATTAACTTCTGTTCCTATTTTTATTTTATTAATATCAGCTTCTGCAATCTCCATTCTAACTTCCATTTCGTCTAAATTTGCGATTTTAACTATAGTTGGGGTGCTTTGATTGGCATTGACAGTTTGTCCTTCATCAACAGCAACATTTATAATATACCCATCTATTGGGGCCCTAATCGTCGTATATCCTAAATCTTTTTGAGCATTTTTAAGACTAATTTCAAGTTGGATAACTTGTGCATTTAAATCTGCAACATCTGCTTTAAGCGTATAATAATTGTTTTTAAGAGTTTCAAGACTTTCTAAAGATGTTGCTTTTTGAGCATAAAGCTTTTGCTCTCTTTGATACTGCTTGCTTGCTATATCAAAGGCAACTTTTTTACTTTCTAAACTTGCTTTTATACTTTCAAGTTTAGCTTTTGTAATATCTAAATCATTTTGCTGTTTATCTTTATCAATTTGAGCAATCAAATCACCTTGTTTAACCTTATCTCCAACTTTAACATAAAGTTTTATAATCTGCCCACTTACCTGAGCTCCCACATCAACTTGATCTTTGGCATAAACCTTTCCAACAGCTTCTATACTTTGCTCAATATTGCTTCTTTGAATTTTTTGAGTTACAACTTGAACTTTATCTTTGGTATAAAAAACACCATAATAAATTCCAAAAATAATACCTATTAACAAAACAATAAAAAGAATTTTATATTTCATTTAAAACCTTCAAAAATAAACTTAATTCTATTTAATAAAAATAAATTTTATGTGAATTTTAATATAAATTTCTATACGATTAAATTATATAAGGAGAAAAAATGAAAAAAGAATTAGAAGTTTTTACAACAAGGTATTCTTGTAGAAAATTTAGCAATAAAACAATTAAAGAAGAAGATTTAAAAGCTATTTTAGAAATAGCAAGATTAAGTCCAAGTTCTTTGGGATTAGAACCTTGGAAATTTTATGTTATTCAAGATAAAAAGAAATTAGAGGAGATATCTTTAATCGCTAATCATCAAGATCATGTTAAAACAGCTACAGCATTAATTATAATCACATCAAGATTTGATTTTAATGAATATTTTGAAAACAAACTAAAAGCAAGAAATATGCCAGAAGAAGAAATTAAAAAAAGAATTAATACTTATAAACCATTTTTAAATTCTTTAGATGAAAAACAAAAAATAGCCTACTCAAGAGAGCAAGCTTATATAGCATTAGCAAGTATACTTTATGCAGCAAATGCTTTAAAAATAAACTCTTGCACCATAGGAGGATTTAATCAAGAAAAATTAAATTCTTATTTAAATTTAAATTCTCAAAAAGAAAGCGCTACTTTAATTGTAGCTTTAGGAATTAGTGAAGAAGAGAAAATTCCTGTTAAAAATCGCTTTAGCTTTGATGAAGTAGTAAAATTTTTATAATTTTACTACATTTAAATTCTAATTTGTCCTTGTCCATCAATAATATATTTATAAGTACAAATCTCATTAATACCCATAGGGCCTCTAGCATGAAGTTTATTGGTAGAAATTCCAACTTCTCCACCAAAACCAAACTTAGAACCATCACTAAAACGCGTTGAAGCGTTTACATATACACAAGCTGATTGGATTGTTTTTTTAAATTTTTCTATATTATTAAAATCATTAGAAAGTATAGCTTCTGAGTGATAAGAACTATATTTATTAATATGCTCTATAGCTTCTTGGCAATCTTTTACAATTTTAATACTTAGTTCATAAGCAAGCCATTCTGTATAAAAAGTTTCATCATCGGCCAAAATATATTCTAAATTTGAATTTTCAAAAAATGAAAATGTATTTTTGCATACATGAATTTTAACTTTAAATTCCTCAAGCCTTGGGATAAGCAATTTAAAAAAATTTTTAGCAACACTTTCGTGCACCAATAAAGTTTCTAAAGCATTACAAACACTTACTCTTTGACATTTTGCATTTATGATAATATTTACAGCTTGCTCTAAAGAAGCATTATAATCTACAAAAATATGACATAAACCTTTATCTTGCTTTATTAAAGGAATTTTAGTGTTTTTAGAAAGCTCTTGTATCATTTTAGAACTTCCTCTTGGAATAATAACATCAATTAAATCATCCATTTTTAAAATAGAATACACATCATCTTTACTAAAAAGCATAGAAAAACAATCATTTAAATGATATTTTTCTAATATTTTATTTATAAGTGAAAAAATAGCTGCGTTGGTATTTTTTGCTTCACTTCCTCCTTTTAAAATACAAGCATTAGAACTCTTAAGCATCAAAGCTATGATCTCAGCACTTAAAGCAGGTCTTGCCTCATAAATAACACAAATTAAACCTATGGGAATTCTTATCTTTTGAATCAATAATCCATCTTCATTAACCCAGCCTTCTATAATGCTTCCTATAGGATCTTTTAAATAAGCGATTTTCTCTAAACTCAAGCAAAGATCCTCCAAGCGATTTTTATTTAATAAAAGTCTATCTTTTAAGGCATCATCTTTTTTAAAATCATGCAAATCTTTTAAATTTTCTTCTAAAATAAAATTAGAATTTTCCTTTAAAATCTTTGCAAAATCTAAAATAATATTTTCTTTTAATTTAGGATTTAAATTGTAAAGTTTTTGAGAGTTTTTTTTGATATTTTGAACAAAATTTCTCATTCTTTAATCCTTTGTTTACAAAAAACTTGTTAAATTATACAAAAATATTTAACAAAAAAAGGAAAAAAGTGGAAAAATTAGATTTAATTATTATTGGCGCTGGCCCTGCTGGAATTGGATGTGCCATAGAGGCCAAATTAAAAAATAAAAAAGTTTTAATTCTTGAAAAGACAAAAGAAATTTGCCAAACTCTAAGACAATTTTATAAAGACGGCAAAAGAGTTGATAAGGCTTATAAAGGATTAGAAGGAGAAAATTATAGTCATGTTCGCTTTGAAGACGGCACAAAAGAAAGCACTATAGAAAATTTTGAGTCTTTAATAAAAGAGCATGATATTAGCATAGAATTTTCAAGCGAAGTAGAAAGCGTTAAGCAAGATAAAGAAAATTTTATAGTAACAACTTCTAAAAACACTTACGAATGTCAAAATATTATTATTGCTATAGGAAGAATGGGTAAGCCTAATAAACCTGATTATAAACTACCTCCTACACTTACTAAAATAATTAATTTTAATGCTAATAATGTTCAAAACAATGAAAAGATTCTCATTGTTGGGGGAGGAAATTCTGCAGCAGAATATGCTGTTGATTTAGCTAGCAAAAATCAAGTTTGTCTTTGCTATAGAAAAGATAAATTTACAAGATTAAATGATACCAATTTAAACGATATAGAAAGTGCAGCAAATCAAAATAAATTATTATTAAAATTGGGTGTTGATATTCTAGAAGTAGAAGATGAAAATTCTAAGGCTAAAGTGAAATTTAATGATGGAACTTTTGAAATTTATGATCGTATAATTTATGCTATTGGCGGTTCAACTCCGGTTGATTTTTTACAAAAATGCGGTGTTAATGTTGATGATAAAGGAATACCTTTGATGAATGAAAATAAAGAAAGTAATATTAAAGGAATTTTTCTTGCAGGAGATATAACAACAAAAAATGGTGCTAGCATAGTTTGCGGTCTAAATGATGCAGCTAAAATCATTTCCGTGCTTAAATAATCTTAAAGATTATTTAGCACCTTCAAGCTCATAGATTTTTTTTCTCTCGCTAGAACTTCCAATATCAAGTTGTTTTCTGTATTTTGTTATTGTCCTTCTTCCTATATCAATTTTAAATTCTTTTTGTATCAATTCTAGAATTTTAAGATCGCTTAAAGGCTTTTTTTTGCTTTCATTTTTAATTAAATTTACAATAAATTCTTTTACACTCGTATTTGATGTTTCACCATTTTCATCTAAAGCGATAGTAAAAAAGTCTTTTAAAGGTATAAGACCTCTTTCACAGCTTAAATATTTATTTGCAATTGCCCTTGAAATAGTAGAAGTATTACGCTCTAAATCATCTGCAATATTTTTTAAAGTCATAGGTTTAATTTCTTTACCCAAGAAAAAATCGTATTGATATTCTACTATCATAAGTCCTATTTTATAAAGAGTTGCTTTTCTCATAGCTAAAGCATCAATCAAATTTTTGGCTTCCTTGATATAAGCACTTAAAAATTCATGACTCATTCCATCGGTTTCTAAAGATATTTCTGGATAATATTCATCATTTATTTTAACTTTTATCTCATCATTTTCCCTGAAAATAAAAATATCAGGAACTATTTGTCTGCTATCTTCAAAATATTCGATAAAAGGAGGTATGCTAAATTTTCGGATTAAAACTATTGCCTCCTTATAAAGTTTTTCTTTTGTATAAGATCCTATATTTTCAAAATCTTTAATCAAAATTTTACAAAATTCGTAAAGCTCATTATCAATATCTAAATTATCCAAAGCAAATAAAAATGCTTCTTTATAGTCTTTTGCTCCCACTCCTATGGGTTCTAAAAATTTAAATCTTAATCTTACATTTTCAATTTCACTTTGGCTCCACTCTTTTAAAAGCTCTTCATCAAATTCAAAATATCCTTCATGATTTAAACATTCTATAATTTTATATGCAATTTTTTGAGATTTCTCTGTAGGAAATAAAGGCGGAATGATTTGTTCATTTAAAATTTCATAAACACTTTTCTGCGTTATAGCCATATGTTGAAGATTTTGTGCTTGAGTAGAGTTTTTATAAAAATAATCTATATAATTTTTATTATTAACTTGTGTATTAACATTTTCTTTGATATTAACAAAAGGATTTTCCTTGCTAAACTCATCTAAATTTTCTTTTAAATCTTCAATATTTGCTTGTAAAATAGGCAACCAACTTCTTAAAGTCTGAGAAAGCTTATTTTTGGGAGCTAATTTTTGCTTTAACATACTTAATCCAAGAATTTAAACTCTGTTCCTAAATAGTGTTTGATCACATCTTTATTATACGCTATTTCCTTAGCACTACCGCTAGCCAATAATGCACCTGATTTAATAACATAAGCCCTATCACAAATTGCCAAAGTTTCTCTTACATTATGATCTGTAATTAAAACACCAATATTTAAGCTTTTAAGCTCATTAATTAAATTTTGAATTTCAGCAACAGCAATGGGATCAACTCCAGCAAAAGGCTCATCAAGCAATAAAAATTTAGGATCACATATTAAAGATCTTGCAATTTCGCATCTTCTTCTCTCGCCTCCGCTAAGACTTAATCCTTTTCTTAAACGAATAGGCTCTATACTTAAAAGCTCCAACATTTGCTCTACTTTTTCTTTTAAAATTTTTTTATCTTTATAAAAAACTTGTGCCGCTAAAAGTAAATTATCCTCCACGCTTAAATCTTTAAAAATACTACTTTCCTGCGGTAAATAACCAATTCCTTGTCTAGCTCTTTTGTTTAATGGATCCTTTGTAATATCCTTTGAATCAAGTAAAACTTGACCATTACTAGGCGGAATTAATCCACAAATCATATAAAAAGTTGTCGTTTTTCCAGCCCCATTAGGCCCTAAAAGACCAACAACTTCACCGCTATTTAGCTCCAAAGAAACACTATGAATAATTTTAGTTTTTTTAATTACTTTTTCTAAATTAAGAATTTCTAGCTTACTCATAAATCTTATACTTTCTCTTATCCTTAAATAATTCAATTTCTATAAAAATACTTTTTTTTCCAAAACGTTCAAGACAGTTTTTTAAATTTTCATCACCCCATTCCACCAAGTGTAAAGCATTTTCAAAAAAATTTTCTATCAAAGTATTATCTAATAATGACTTAAAACCTTTTTGATAAATATCATAATGATAAACTACGTATTGATCATTGAAGTACTTTTGCATTATAGAAAAGGTAGGAGAATCGACCAAATCCCTAATGCCTAAATAATTTACAAATTCTTTAACCAAAGTCGTTTTTCCACTTGCTAAATCACCCTTAATTAAAATTACACCTTCCTTGGGCAAATGTCTAAAAAGCTGATTAAGCTCGTTTTGTTTTAAAATCATCTCTAGCATATTTTAATCACATACTCATTTTGTGATGATTTGGGGATATTTTTTGTTGTGGGAATAGCTAAAACTTTGTAACTTTGAACCCCATTATTAAAATGCAAAGAAATAATATCATTGATTTTTACTTCTTTACTTGCTTTAACTACATTCCCATTAATAGAAACTACACCATTTTTACACATATCTTCAGAAATAGCACGTCTTTTTGTAATATTTACTACGTTTAAAAATTTATCTATTCTCATACTTCAAATTATATCAAAAAAAATATATTTTGGAACAAAAAATGCTTGTATTTAAAAATTTTGCCCAAACAAAATAATAAAAATTAATATTTTCTGTATAGAAAGTAGACTTTAAAGAGAAAAATAATAAAATTTATCCTAATATTGTTAAAAATCAAAACATTAAGGAATACTTATGAAAGTTTTACTCATAAAAGATGTAAAAAGCTTAGGCAAAGCAGGAGAAATAAAAGAAGTAAAAGATGGATATGGACAAAACTTTCTTATAGGAAAAGGTTACGCTAAACTAGCTACAACAGAAGTTTTAAGAAAATACGAAGCTCAAAAGAAAAAAGAAGCTGAAAATTTAAGATTTGAATTAGCAAATTTAGAAAAACTAAAAGAAGAATTAAGCAAAATTACTATTGAAATTGTAAAACCGGTCGGAGCAAATGGGAATTTATTTGGCGGAGTTACTAAAGATGAAATAGCACATGCCTTAAAAGAACAAAAAAATATTGAAATTGACAAAAAAACTTTAGAGTGTGATACAATAAAAAGCCTAGGATGTCATAGTGTTAGTTTGAAATTAGGACATAGTATCCATGCGCAATTTAATATCAATGTAAAGGCTGAGTAATGTTTCATGCAACTACAATTTTAGCTTATAAAGGAAAAAATAAGTCTGTTATTGGAGGCGATGGACAAGTAAGTTTTGGCAATACAGTTTTAAAAGCAAATGCTGTAAAAATACGAAAACTTAACAATGGAAAGGTTTTGGCAGGTTTTGCAGGAAGCACAGCTGATGCTTTCAATCTTTTTGATATGTTTGAAAATTTACTTCAAAGCTCTAAAGGAGATCTTTTAAAAGCTGCAATCGACTTCTCTAAAGAATGGCGTAAAGATAAATTTTTAAGAAAACTAGAAGCAATGATGCTGGTGCTGGATAGAGAGCATATATTTTTACTCTCAGGAACTGGAGATGTAGTTGAACCAGAAGATGGAGCTATTGCTGCCATTGGAAGTGGTGGAAATTATGCCTTATCGGCTGCTAGAGCATTAGCAAAACATAGCAATTTAGACGAAGAAGAGCTTGTAAAATCAAGCCTTCAAATTGCTGGAGAAATTTGTATTTACACCAATACAAACATTAAAACTTACTGCATAAAGGATGAAAAATGAATTTAACTCCTAAAGAGATTGTCCATTTTTTAGATGATTATATTATTGGTCAAAAAAATGCAAAAAAAATTATAGCTATTGCTTTAAGAAATCGTTATCGCAGAATGCAGTTAACTCCAGATCTTCAAGATGATATTATGCCAAAAAATATTCTTATGATAGGATCAACTGGAGTTGGAAAAACCGAAATTGCAAGAAGATTGGCTAAAATGATGGGATTTCCATTTATCAAAATTGAAGCAAGCAAATATACAGAAGTTGGTTTTGTTGGACGCGATGTTGAAAGTATGGTGAGAGATTTAGCTAATGCGGCTTTAAATTTAGTTAAAAATGAACATAAGGAAAAAAATCAAGAAAAAATTGATCAATTTATTGAAGATAAAATTCTAGAAAAACTCTTACCTCCTTTGCCAAAAGGCGTTAGTGATGAAAAACAAGAAGAATATAAAAATAGCTTTGAAAAAATGAGAACTAAGCTTAGAAATGGAGATCTTGACGAAAGTATGATTGAGATAGAAGTTTCTCAAAATATGTTTGATACTAATCCAAATCTACCTCCTGAAATGGGTGCAATGCAGGATATAGTTAAGGTTATTGGAGTAGGAAGCAAAAAAGTAAAAAAAGAAATGAAAATTAAAGACGCTAAAAATGCCTTAAAAAATGAAGCAAGTGATAAAATTCTTGATCAAGAAAGTATTAAAAGCGAAGCTTTAAAAAGAGCAGAAAATGAAGGAATTATATTTATTGATGAAATTGATAAAATAGCAATTTCAAGCGGAAATTCAAGCAGACAAGATCCAAGCAAAGAAGGTGTTCAAAGAGACTTACTTCCTATAGTTGAAGGAAGTAGCGTGCAAACAAAACTTGGAACTTTAAAAACAGATCATATTCTTTTTATTGCTGCAGGTGCTTTTCATTTAAGCAAACCAAGTGATTTAATTCCTGAACTTCAAGGACGCTTTCCTTTAAGAGTTGAGCTTGATAGTTTAGATGATAAAGCTCTTTATGAAATTTTAACACGACCTAAAAATTCATTATTAAAACAATACATAGAGCTTTTAAAAACCGAAAAATTAGAGCTTGAATTTGATGATGAAGCTATAAAAGAAATAGCAAAAATTGCTTCAAAAGCCAATGAAGAAATGCAAGATATCGGAGCAAGACGCTTACATACAGTTATAGAAAAACTTTTAGAAGATTTAAGTTTTGAAGCTGATATGTATGCTGGAAAAAAATTCACAGTAGATAAAAATATGGTTAAAGAAAAATTAGAAAATGTGATAGAAAATAAAGATTTAGCAAGGTATATTTTGTGAAATCAGGCTTTGTGAGTGTTATTGGTAGAACAAATGCAGGGAAAAGCACTTTAATTAATTCCTTGCTTGAAGAAAAAATTACCTTAGTCTCTCACAAACAAAACGCAACAAGACGCAAAATAAAAGCTATTGTAATGCACGGTAATGATCAAATTATTATCGTGGATACACCCGGTCTTCATAAAAGTTCTCAAAAAATAAATCAAATGTTAGTTCAAAGTGCTATTAAATCTATAAGTGATTGTGATCTTATTTTATTTGTAGCAAGTGTTTTTGATCCTATTAAAGATTATGAAGATTTTTTAAGTCTAAGCCCTAAAGTACCACACATCATAGTAATCAACAAAGTAGACTTAACAAACAATATGCAGTTATTGCAGAAATTAAACGAATATAATCAATTTAACACCTTTAAAGCTGTTATTCCTTATTCTTCAAAGAAAAAATCTTATAAGAAAATTCTATTAGATGAAATCATTAAATATTTACCAGAACATGAATATTTTTATGATCCTCAGTTTCTAACCACAAGCAATGAAAAAGATCTTTATAGAGATTTTATTTTAGAAGCTGTATATGAGAATTTAAGCGAAGAACTTCCTTATTGTAGTGAAGTTCTTATAAAAAAACTCAAAGATAAAAATGAATTTTTAATCATCGAAGCAGATATTATCACAGATACAAATTCCCATAAAGCTATGATTATAGGAAAAGAAGGCAAAACATTAAAAAGAATAGGAAAAGACGCAAGAATTAAAATTTCAAAACTTGCCCAAAAAAAAGTTCTATTAAAACTTTTTATTCAAATTAAAAAAAATTGGCAAAAAGATGAAAACTTTATAAAAAAGCTTTTAAATGAAGAAGAGTAAAAACCAAGGCTCTTTTATTTCTTTTAATCAGCTAATTTATACTCAAAAACAAGGGGAATTTGACAATGACTCTTTGTTTATAAATACAACAAAAGAACTTAATCTCACTCCAGCTTTTAAATATCAAATGAGTTTTGTTAAACAAAATGATACTTATCATATTTTTTTTACTTTGATTGAAAATTTAAATTCTTTAAAGTTTTGCTATCCAGAACCTTTACTTTTTAAAGTATTATTTGATGAAAAAATAATCAAAGAATCAAATTTTGCACTTATAAATTTCAATGAAAATTTTACTTTTTTAACTTTTTATCAAAACGGAAATTTATGCACAATCAAAAATTTACCTCAATTTAGCCTTAAAGATATCAATTTAAAAAATCAAAATGAAAGAGAAAAACTCTTTTTTGAAATCCTTTTTGAGCAAGGTCGTGTTTTAGAACTTTTAAAATATTATAAAACTCAAATTTTTATTCTTCATCGTGATCAATTCAAATTTAGTCAATTTTTAATGAAACACATTGATATTCCTTTTTTAAATTTAGAAAATATTTTAAAAGAAAATGCTTTAGAAAAATTAAGCGTTTTGGCACAAAAGCATCTTGATAATGATGCAAATTTTATCAAGATAACAAAAACAAATTTTACTCCTTATCTTAAGATTATTGTTTTCTTTTTATTATGTTATTGCTTTTCTTTAGCTATTTTATTTTTAAAAAATTACCCATCTTATAAAGAAAGCCAAATAACCAAAAAATACAATCAAAATTTAAATTATGAATTTGAAAAAATTATTAAACAAAATAATAATATAAAGCAAGAAAATCAAGAATTAAATTCTATGATTAATAATCAAAAGCTTTTGTTAAAACAAAATGAAAATATCTTATTGGAGCTAAATAAAAATTTCATTCTTAATAATCAAACACGAACCCTTTTTGAATTTATTTCTTTATTAAATCAAAAAAATATACAAATTTTAACTCTTAGCTTATCAAATTATACTATTATGGTTTCATTTTACAATAAAGATAATTTCAAAAAAACACTAGAACTATTCAATGATAAGTCCTCATTTAAAATCATTGACAAAGATGAAACTGCGTTAAAAATTTCTCTAGGTTATAAAAATGATTGATTTAAACATTTCATTTAAAAATTTAAATCTAAGAGAAAAAATTCTTCTTCTTATCTTTTTAGTTATATTTGCATTTTTTCTTGCTTTTAAAACTTACGAATTTCTCTTTGTTTTTATTGATGAATTAAGTATTGATGAGCAAAATATATACAACCAAAAAACAGAACTTTCTAATTTAAAAACAAAACAAAAAGAATTACAAGATATATTAGCAAAGCAAACAGAAAAAATCAGTCTGTACAATAAACAAATAAATAAATTTAAACACAGTTATGAAGAATATATTGAAGAAATAGAAATTTTAGCGAAGAAATATAATATTATTTTTGAAAATATTCAAAATTCACATACTGAATTTAATTATATACAAAAATACAATGTTTTTCTAATAGCAAGAGGAGATTTTAAAAATTTGTTGGAATTTATTCTAGCTTTGGAAAATTCAAAATTTTATTTAAATATAAAAAGCATTGACATAGAAAATCTAAAAAGCATTAACCTAGAACTCAAATTAACACTTAATTTTATAATTTTAAAATAAAGGCTTGACAATGACTTATAAACAAAAAATATGCCTACTACAAAAAAGCATGATAGAAAATAAAATCGATATTTATATAGTTTTAAATTCTGATCCTCATTTATCAGAATATTTAACACAACATTATCAATGTATATCTTTTATGAGTGGTTTTAAAGGCTCTTATGGGGTGCTTATTTTCACACATGATAAGGCATTTTTATGGACAGATGGAAGATATTGGCTTCAAGCACAAAAAGAACTTAAAGAAAGTGGGGTTATTTTAAAAAAACAAGATACAAATCATACTTTTAAAGACTGGATAAAAGAATACTGTAACCCTCAAACAACTATAGGCATTGATTTTAAAACTCTTCCTTTAGCACTTGAAAATGATTTAAAAAAATATTGCAATTTAATACATAGTGATTTAATTTCTAAAATTTGGATCAATCGACCAGAACTTCCAACTTATAGTATTTATGAGCATCCTAAAAAATTTTATTCTTTATCAAGAGAAGATAAGATTATTCTTATTCGCAAAGAAATGAAACGATTAAGAGCTGATGCGCATTTTATTTCTAGTCTTGATGATATAGCGTGGATTTTAAATTTAAGAGGCAAAGATATAGAATTTAACCCTCTTTTCTTTAGTTTTTTGCTTATTACAAAACAGCAGATTTTATTTTTTATTAATCCAGAAAAACTCAATCATTTTTTAAAAAATAAGCTACAAAATGAAGGCATTATTCTTAAAAACTATGAGAATATATACAAAGAACTCAAAAATCTAAAAAATACAACACTCTTAATAGATCCTAATAAAACAACATCTTTTTTTCTTCAAGATCTAAAAAATATCACAATCATACAGGATTTAAATCCAAGCACATATTTAAAATCATGCAAAGATGAAAAAGAAATCTCTTGCATTAAAAAAGCAATGATAGAAGATGGTATAGCACTTTGTCGTTTTTGTTCTTGGTTTGAAGAAAATATCCATCTAGGTTTTAATGAATTTGAAATCGGAAGAAAATTAAGTGAATTTCGCTCTAAAAGTCCTTATTACATTAGCGATAGTTTTGCCAATATTGTAGGCTTTAATGCTAATGGGGCAATTATTCATTATAAAGCAGATGAAAAGAATTCATCTTTAATCAAAGAAAATGGCTTATTATTAATTGATTCTGGGGGTCAATATTTAAACGGGACAACAGATATTACACGTGTTTTTCCTATTGGAAAAATCAGTGCTAAACAAAAAAAAGATTATACTTTGATCTTAAAGGCATTAATTTCAATTTCTACTACTATTTTTCCAAAAAATATTTCTATGCCTTTACTTGATAGCATTACAAGAAAACCTTTATGGCAACAACAAATAAACTATAATCACGGAAGTGGTCATGGGGTTGGATATTTTCTAAGCGTTCATGAAGGTCCACAAAATCTTTCGTATACAACTATGCCTTCTTTTAAACATCAGACAAAAAAAGGTATGATTAGCTCTTTGGAGCCTGGTATCTATAGAAAAGATAAATGGGGGATAAGACTTGAAAATTTAGCTATTATTTTAGATGTTAAAAAACCAAAAGAACAAGAATTTGGAGATTATTTATATTTTAAAACTCTAACTCTTTTTCCTTTTGAAAAAAAATGCATTGATTTAAAATTATTAAATTCAAAAGAAAAAAAGTGGCTTAATGATTATCACAAAGAAGTTTACAAAAAACTTCATAAAAAGCTTCAAGTAAAAGAACTAAAATGGCTAAAGAAAAAAACAGCTCCTATTAAATTTTAGAACTTTTTAAACTTAAATAGCCAAAAATATTAACCAAAATACTCACAAATAAAAGCATTAATATAGAACTTTGAAAATTTCCAAATTTATCGTGCATAAATCCTATTAACCAAGGAGCTTGTGCTGCTATAAGATATCCA
The DNA here is from genome assembly GCF_018968685.1 of Campylobacter novaezeelandiae. Classification (NCBI taxonomy): domain Bacteria; kingdom Pseudomonadati; phylum Campylobacterota; class Epsilonproteobacteria; order Campylobacterales; family Campylobacteraceae; genus Campylobacter; species Campylobacter novaezeelandiae. The sequence continues at coordinate 896,811 of NZ_CP076657.1, forward strand.
AAACCTTGCGCAAAAGAAGAAAGTTTAGTTGCAATTTGTGTGCTAGAACTTTTTTGAGCTATAAAAAGTAAAGCTATTCCAAAAACGCCACCCCAAGGAAAACCTATAAAAAAAGAACTTAAAATCATTATCTCTTTGCCATTAAAAAAGAACAATAAAGCAAATGGTATAACATACAAAGTACATAAAATAGCTATATAAATACTATGAAAATGCGGTTTAATTTTCCCTAAAAGCAAGGGTCCAAATAAAGATACAGGTACAGCAATAATTTGAGCAAATAATATCATATGTGTAGCAAATTCTTTAGAATATCCTTTTTCTATAATAAATTGAATATACCAAGAAAAAATACTATATGCTAAAAAACTTTGCAACCCCATAAAAAAAGTAACTTTCCAGGCTGTAGAATTTTTAAAAAGATTAATATTTTTTTTAATTTTCTTTTTAGAACGCAAAAAACGACCATTTTTTGCTTGAGGATAATAAATAATTAAAGCCAACAAAGCAAAAATCATCCAAAATGCCATTGAGCTCTTTATACCCAAAAAATCAAGCAAAGGAATAGCCAAAAAAATACCAGCTATAGAAGAAATACTAAGCATTAGGCTATAAACACCCATCATGGAAGAAATTTTATTAGGAAATTTTTCTTTTATAAAACTTGGCAATAATACATTAGCAATAGCGATACCACAACCTACAAGCAACATACCTAAAAACAATCCAAAATATCCAGTATAAGATCTTAAAAATTCTCCTATAAAAATAAGAATTATCCCAATTATCATAGTTTTTAAAGGCGAAAAATATCCAACAAAAAAAGAAATAATTCCAAAAGAAAACAAAGGCAAAGTGGTAAGCATACCAGCCAAGGTAGAATTAAGAAAATAATACTCTTTAATTGTATCAACAACAGGACCTATAGAAGTTATAGGAGCTCTTAAATTAAAAGCTATAGCAATAACTATAAAAAAATTAAGCCAAAAAATTTTTTTGTACATAGAATAATATCGCAATCATTTAAAGGTTCAAAGGGGCAATTTTATCTAAAATAACTTAAATATGTTTTATTAATATGATATTAATAAAACATATAAATTAAATTTTTATTTAATTATTTTGAAAGAAAGCATCTAATTCTTTAATATTTGGCATTTCTGTAATTTCATTTACTAATTCTTTATAAGCAATTTTACCTTCTTTGATTACAAACACAGCTCTAGCCAATAGACCCTCTAAAGCACCATCTGCAATTAAAACACCATACTTTTCTCCAAATTCTTTTGCAACAAAATCACTTGCTACTATAATATTATCAATTCCTTCTGTAGAGCAAAATCTTCCCATTGCAAAGGGTAGATCCATGCTTACAACTATAACTTGTGCATTTGGATAAGAAGCTATTTTTTGATTAAATTCTCTTGCTTCTGTGGCGCAAACTGGAGTATCAAGACTTGGGAGACTTAAAACAATCTGAGTTTTTCCTTCTTCAGCTATAATAACTTCACTTAAATCTTTTGCTTTAAGTTTTACTTTTGGTGCAGCTACGCCTACCTCTAAAGCATCGCCTTTTAATTTTACTAAACTACCTTTGAAATTTACTGAATTCATAATTTATCCTTTTTATAAAATAAAACATAATTAATCTAATGTTTTAAGAGTAATTATATCTTAAATAAATTTAATTATTTTTAATATTTATCTTTTTTTTAAATAATTATTTTTTTACAGCTCTCCAAGTATATTTTTTCCATACTTTTTGTGCCTCTTTGCTTTGTATAAAATTAACAAATTCTAAAGCTTGTTTATTTTGAAGTCCTTTTTGGGTTGGAGCTATTTCAGCCGCACGATAAATTACCACTTTATTGTCTTTTATAAATAAAGCTTTATCGCCTAAAGCCTTGGCCCAATGAGACCAAATAATTAAAACATCGATATCTTGATTATTATTCCATTCATCTATTGCGACTTTAGAATTTTTAGCATAAATTTTAATATTTTTACGCAATTTTACAAGATTTTCTCTTTTGCCGCTTTTTAAAGCCATATCCTCATAAAGCCCTACTTGTCCAGCTCCGTCTACAACCATTATATTGACACCATCTTTTAAAATATCATCAAAATTTTTAATATTTTTTGGATTATTTGGACGCACAATCATTCCTGAAGGACGCACATTTAAAACATTTAAATTTTCCAAACTCAAATTTGGAATTTTTTTAATAAAATCATCCATCATAGAAGTATTACCAGAATAAATCAAATCTGCATTTTCTTTTGCTTTATCAATCCAAGATGAAGTTGGACCCGCAATTACAGTAACTTTTTCTTTTGTCTTTTCTTCAAATTTTTTTGCAAGTTCCTTTATAACAGGCGCTGGACCTCCTGGACCATAGACTAAAATTTCAGCATTTAAAAAACTTGCCACTATTAAACTTGAAATAATTATTTTTTTCATTTAAACCTTTCATTAATATTTAAAACAAGATTTTATCGAGTTATAATTAACTAATCCTTGCAAAGTCCTGCTTCAAATAAGAAACAAGAAGGAGCAAAAGAAGTTTTTTTATTTTTATCATATTTTGCATAACTTAAATAAAGTATATTTTTAGCTCTAGTAACAGCAACATAAAATAATCTTCTTTCTTCTTCTAAGCTTCCCCCCATTGAAATAAGTTTTTGATTAGGAAAACGTCCTTGTGCCAAATCTATTACAAAGACTAAATCAAACTCAAGTCCCTTGCTCGCATGTATGCTTAATAAATTAACACCTTTTCCATTATTCATTTCATTAGAACCTAAGGCTAAAAAATTATAATATTTATAAATATCTGAATATTTTTTTGCTAAATCTTTTAAAATAAAAATCTTTGCATCAATTTTTTCTAAATTCTCTTTTTTTCTTAAAAGATCAATTTGTCCATCTTTATTGGTTGCTCTTTTATTTGCAAGTCTTTCACAAATTTCAAGAAAAAAAGAATTTTTGCAAATTAAATGGATTATTTCTATAGCATGTTTTTGCTCTTGTGTATTTTTCAAAAAAAGATAAAGTCTCTCTAAATTTAATGCACATTCTTTTGTAATTTTAGATAGTTTTAATATAGGATGGTGGTTAAACTCACTTTCTAAATCAAAACGATTTTCATTAGCAAGCTCATTGAAGTCTGAAAAAAGACCAAGATCATAGCTTTTCCTTACAGAAGTGCTTAGATTAATATTTTTATCAGGCTTTAAAAAACCCTTGATTAAATTTCCATGCCCTAGTTTTAACAATGAGTCAAAAATCTCTTTTGCTAAAACTCCCCCTACACCTTTAGAATAGCTTATAAGATGGATAAAAGCCATAATATCCTTAGGATTTACAATTAAAGAAAGAAAAGAACAAAAAGCTTTCACTTCTAAGCTTTCAAAAAAACTAGCACTTCCCTTTCTAACACAAGCAATTCCTTGTTCTTTTAAAGCTATCTCAATACCATCAGCGCTAGAATTATTACGAAAAATAACTGCAATTTCTTCCAAAGAAACACCGCTAGTTAAAATCATCTTTGCAATATTTTGATATTGCTCAATTAAATCTTCAAATTTTAATAAAGTCGGAGCCTTAAATTCATCATCTCTAGTAACAATTAGCTCCTTAGGATAAAGTCTTTCATTATTTAAAATAACCTTATTTGCTAAAGCTAGAATACTTCTAGATGATCTATAATTTTTATTTAAAGAAAAGATTTTTGCATCTTTAAAACGTTCTTTAAATCCTCCTATAATATTAATATCAGCTCCATTAAAAGCATAAATACTTTGATCATAATCTCCAACACAAAATAAACTTTTTGATAAAAAAGCTTCTATTAAAGAACTCTGCAAAGCATTAGTATCTTGATACTCATCTACTAAAATCTCATCAAATTCAAATTTTTTATTTTTAATAAGTTCTTTAAGATGTATCAATAAATCATTAAAATCAACATAATTAAAACGTTTTTTTTCTTCTTCATATTCTTTAAGAATATCTTCATAAATTTCAGCATAAATACTTTGTTCTTCATAATTTTGACAAAACCAATAATAAAATTCTTGCATAAAAGCTTTATTTTGAAACAAAGAATACACATCATAAAGATAACTTGATTGATAAGGCTTAATATCACTTAAATGAGAAAAAGTTCGTTTTTCATATATGCTTTTAAGTAAAATTTTTAATTCCGAACTTTGCTTTAAAAGTATATCTTTATTTTCTTGCTTAAGTAAAGAATATGCTACACCATGAAAAGTTCCTGCCAAAATTCTTTTTGTGATACTTTTATCAAAAAATTTTTCCAAACGTTTTATCATTTCTTTACTTGCTTTATTTGTAAAAGTTAAAAGCATAATCTTTTCAGGTTGAATGTCTTGCTTTAAAAGATAAGCTATTCTTGCAACAATTGTAGAAGTTTTTCCTGTTCCTGCACTTGCTATGATAAGATTATGTCCAAAATTAGTAGTAGCAGCAAGATATTGTTCATCATTTAACTTTGAAAGCGGCATTATTTTCCTTATAAAAGTTAAAATTATAAAAAAAAATTACTTAAAAACATAAAAATTTAAAATTACTTTATATTAGATTATAGTACAATATCAAACTATATTAATAACTCTATCTAAGGGATAACAAAATGAATTTTAAAATTTTTTCTATTATTGTTGGTATATTAATTACTATTATCGCAATACTTGGCGGAACTTATTATTATCTTTTTGAATACTCAAAGCCAAAAAATTATACTTTAAATAGCAATTCTTATTCTGAACAAAAATCATACTCTAATAATTACAATAATTCTTATTCATCAAGTACAAGCAAAATTGACAACAATTCATATAACACAAACACTAATAATAACATTATACAAAAACAAGAAACAAGCTCGCCAAATATAAATCAAAATTCAAATAATAATGCAAGCGATATAGTTTCAACAAGTGAAAATAATGAAAACAACAAAAGCATAAATGACAATATCACAACTAACACTACTACCATAAATAAAAATAATGAAAATTTAAATACAGACAATAATATAAGCAACACAATAACAACAAATGAGAATAATCAAAGCATTAAAACTACAAATAAAGATTCTCAACAATTACAACAAGATAAACAAACCAAAATAGAAGCTCTTAAAAAAGAGATAAGCAAACAACAAAAAATCCTAGAAAGAGAAAAAGCTATAAAAAAAGAACTTCAATCAAATAAATCAAATAAAAACAAATATCTAAATACAGCTAGAGAATATCTAAGTATAGGAAAAAACAGTCGCTTAGAACCAGAACTTAGCACAGAAAATATGAAAGTTTATATTCTAGATGGAAAATTTCTAAGTCAATATAGAATCAACCTTTTAAAAGATATGCTAAACTCTATAAAAGATAATTCTAAAGATTATTATTTAAGCGTTTTTGTAAAAATGTTACCAAAAGGAGAAATGAAATTAACCATTTATAATAAAGAAATTATTTTTTCAGATATGAAAAAATCTTACAAATATATCAATTTAAATCAATTAAGCCCTTATTTAAACAATTTAAATGAATTAAACCAACACGTAGCACGCGAAGAAATTATGGAAAGACTTAAACTTCAAATTAAAAAAGAAGGTAAAGGAAGTGAGTTTTCAAAACATATTAAAAGTTTAAAAACTGGACTCAACACAGCTCAGTACTTTTTTCCATTTTGTGAAATTATAGAAATTTCTTCTATATAATCATAGAATTTTAAGCAAAACGTCAAAGGCAAATAATGTATGATAAAAATTTAGAAAAAAAATATTATCAAATTTGTGAAGAGAGGGGTTATTTTGAGATTGACTCAAATAAAGCTATCCAAAAAAATGGGAAAATATTTTGCATTATGATGCCTCCTCCTAATGTTACAGGAGTTTTACATATAGGACATGCATTAACTTTTACTTTACAAGATATTATCACACGCTATAAAAGAATGGATGGATATAAAGTTCTTTATCAACCTGGACTTGATCATGCTGGCATTGCCACTCAAAATGTTGTAGAAAAACAACTTCTTGCTCAAGGCATCACAAAAGAAGAATTAGGTAGGGAAAAATTTATAGAAAAAGTTTGGGAATGGAAAGAACAAAGCGGAGATAAAATTCTTAATCAAATGAGGACCTTAGGTATTACTCCAGCATGGTCTCGTTTACGTTTTACAATGGATGAAGGACTTGTTAATGCGGTAAAAAAATCTTTTGTAGATCTTTATAATAAAAAGCTTATTGTACGCGGAAATTATATGATTAATTGGTGTACACATGATGGTGCTCTAAGTGATATTGAAGTAGATTATAAAGAAACAAAAGGTAAACTTTATTATATAAAATATTTTTTAAAAGATAGCAATGATTTTGTTACAATTGCAACCACAAGACCTGAAACTTTATTTGGCGATAGTGCTTTAATGGTAAATCCAAATGATGAACGTTATAAAAATTTCATTGGAAAGGAAGTTATTTTACCTCTTTGTAAAAGAACTCTTAAAATAATTGCTGATGATTATGTTGATACAAGTTTTGGAACAGGTATAGTTAAAGTCACTCCAGCCCACGATATAAATGATTATGAAATTGGCAAAAGACATAATTTAGAATTTATTACTATTTTTAACGAAAAAGGTATCTTAAACGAACATTGCCTAGAATTTCAAGGCTTAGAAAGATTAAAAGCTAGAGAAAAAATCGTAAATCAACTACAAAATTTAGGTTTTATTGATAAAATAGAAGATTATACTCATCAAGTAGGATATTGTTATAGATGTAACAATGTAGTAGAACCTTATATCTCAAAACAATGGTTTGTTAAAAAAGAAATTGCTCAAAAAAGTATTGAAAAGATCAATCTAAAAGAAAGCGAATTTTATCCTTCACACTGGATCAATAGCTTTAACGCATGGATGAGAGATTTAAAAGATTGGTGCATTTCAAGACAATTATGGTGGGGGCACCAAATTCCTGTTTATTATTGTGAATGTTCTCATGAGTGGGCAAGCCAAGAACAACCAAATCAATGCCCAAAATGCAATAGTCAAAATATAACCCAAGATCCAGATGTCTTAGACACATGGTTTTCTTCAGGACTTTGGGCTATTAGCACTTTAGGCTGGGGTAATGAACACTGGGGCGAAGGAAAATTATGGAATAAAGAAGATTTAAATGAATTTTATCCTAATTCTTTATTAATCACAGGTTTTGATATTTTATTTTTCTGGGTAGCAAGAATGATGTTTCAAAGTAGCAATGTTTTTGATAAGCTACCTTTTAAAGATATTTACTTACATGCCCTTGTTAAAGATGAGCAAGGCAGAAAAATGAGTAAAAGCTTGGGTAATGTGATTGATCCAAATGAGTGCATCAAAGAATACAGTGCTGATATCTTACGTTTTACCTTAGCACTTCTTGCTATACAAGGAAGAGATATAAAACTAAGCAATGATAAGCTTTTGCAAGTTAGAAATTTTACCAATAAACTCTACAATGCAAGCAATTACTTACTTTTAAATCAAAATAAATTTGAAGATTTAAAAGATATAGAATTAAAAAGCGATCTTGGAATTTACATTTATACAAGGTTTCAAGAATGTATTAAAAATTTAAGAGAGAATTTAGAACAATATCGCTTTAACGATAGTGCTAATATACTTTATAAATTTTTCTGGAATGATTTTTGCGACTGGGGTATAGAACTTAGCAAAGCGGATAAATCAAGCATTAAAGAATTAGGAAGCATCTTTAAAGAAGCCTTAAAAGCTTTAAATCCTTTTATGCCATTTATTAGCGAATACTTATATCACAAACTCAGCAAAAGCGATCTTGAAAACACTTCTTCTATTATGATAAGTGCCTATCCAACTTTTGATAAAGAAAATTTAGAAATTAAAGAAATTTTTAATTTACTCATAGAAAGCATAGTAAGCATTCGTCGTGCAAAAAGCTTGATAGAGCTAGGAAACTCAAAAATTGAAAAAGCTTTTATAAAACTAAACAATACAAAACAAAAAAATAAATTAGAGCCTTATTCTCACTTTATTACAAATTTAGCCAAATGCAAATCAATTGAATTTACCGATACAAAAATACCAAATTCTGTTTGTGATGTCAGCGAAAATTTAGAAATTTTTATCACTCTAGATAATATTGATTTAAGCGCTATAATCCAAAGGCTAGAAAATCAAAAATCAAAACTACAAAAAGAACTTTTGAAGTTAGATTCTATGCTTTCAAATGAAAATTTTCTTAAAAATGCTCCAAAAAATATTATTGAACAAAATACTAATATTTCAATAAATTTAAAAGAACAACTTCAAAAGATTGACTCAGAATTAAAAAATTTAAAAGGTTGATTTTGATAAAAATTACAAATTTAAAAAAATATTATGAACAAAACTTAGTTCTTAACGATATCTCCTTGCAAATAAAAAAAGGAGAAATTTATGCTATAGTAGGACATAGCGGGGCAGGAAAATCAACTCTTTTAAGATGTATAAACGGATTAGAAGACTATCAGGGAGGAAGTTTAGAAGTTTTAGGGGAAGAAATTTCAAATTTAAAACAAAATTATCCAAAAAAACTTAGATTTTTAAGAAAAAATATAGGAATGATTTTTCAAAATTTTGCTTTGATTAATAGAAAAAATGTTTTTGAAAATGTTGCAATACCTTTAAGAACACATTATAGTCAAAGTAGATTTTATGCTAAGCTTTTTAAAAAAGATTTTATGAGCGAAGATGAAGTTCAGGCTAAAGTTAATAAACTTTTGGATATAGTAGGACTTCTAGAAAAAAGTAAAGCTTATCCCAAAGAATTAAGTGGGGGACAAAAACAAAGAGTAGCTATAGCCAGAGCATTAACACTTGATCCTAAGATCCTTTTAAGCGATGAGGCAACCTCTGCACTTGATCCAAATACTACCAAAAATATTTTAGAACTTTTACAAAAAATCAATAAAGAATTACATATAAGCATAGTTTTAGTAACTCATGAAATGGATGTTGTAAAAGAAGTAGCACAAAAGGCTATCTTGCTTGAAAAAGGCAAAGTTATAGGCGAAGGCTTAATTGATGAGCTTTTTTTAAAACCAAATCACAAAATGAAAGAATTTTTAGGAGAAAGTGATTTTTTACCAGATAATGGTTTAAATATCAAACTTTATTTTCCAAAAGAAATCGCCCAAAAAAGCATAATTACTCATATGGCAAGAACACTTGATATTGATTTTAATATAGTTTGGGGTAAAATAGAAAAATTAAATGGAAATGCTTTAGGTAATTTAGTGATAAATATAAATCAAAAAGATAAAGAAAAAGTATTAGATTATATTGAAAAAAGCAAAGTTTTATGGGAGATAGTATCTTGAATGAAGGTTTTTTAGACAGAATAAAGCAATTTTGTGATGAATTTTCTTTTGAAAGTATCAATACAACTTTAATCAATACTTTTAAAACTTTTCCAATAAATTTTGAAAATATTTTAAAAACAGCATTAAATGAAACCCTTTATATGAGTTTTATGGCAACTTTTTTAGGATTTTGTTTGGCTATAATTCCTGCTATTTTACTCACTTTATATGATAAAAATGGCCTAAAAGAAAATATTGTTTTTTATAGAATTTTAGATTTTTTTATTAATACTTTACGTGCTTTTCCTTTTCTTATACTTATCATCGTTCTTTTACCTCTATCAAAGATTATAATAGGAACAAGTATAGGAACAAGTGCAGCAATTGTACCTTTATCTATAGGTATAGCACCTTATTTAACTAAAATGCTTGAAAGTGCTTTTAAAGAAGTTGATAAATCAACTATAGAAGCAGCCAAATCTTACGGAGCTACTAATTTACAAATCATTTTTAAAATCATTTTTGTAGAAAGCTTGCCAAATATTATAAATAGTATAGTTTTAACTTTAATTTTCACCATAGGGTTTTCAGCACTTGCTGGAACTATTGGCGGTGGTGGATTAGGAGATATAGCTATTCGTTATGGCTATGAACGCTTCAATACAGAAATAATGCTTCAAACCATCATTATTTTACTTGTTTTAGTTCAAGCAGTTCAAATAATAGGAAATTTATTATATAAACTAAGCAAAAAATAATGCCTATTTACTTAACTTTTTTATAATTTTGAAATTTAACATCAAGGAAAAAAATGAAATTAAAAGCTTTAATATTATTATTTTTTTTAACTTATTTCAATCTTAATGCAACCGAAACCATAAGCATTGCGGCTTCTCCTGTTCCACATGCGCAAATTTTAGAACAAATTAAACCTGAACTAGAAAAACAAGGTTATAAATTAGAAATCAAAGAATTCACCGATTATGTTTTGCCTAATTTAGCCGTTAATGCAAATGAAATTGATGCAAATTTTTTTCAACACGAACCTTATTTAAAAGAATTTAACAATATTAAAAAAACAAAATTAGTTAAAGTAGCAACCATTCACATAGAGCCTATGGCAGTATATTCTAAAAAATATAAAGATTTTAACAATATTAAAGAAGGAATTAAAATTGCCATTCCAAACGATCCTACCAATGAAAGTAGAGCTTTAGATCTTATTGGCAAAACTGGATTAGTTTCTTTCAAAGATTCTGTCTTAAAAACTCCACTTGATATTATTAATAATCCTAAAAAAATAAAATTTATAGAATTAAAAGCAGCGCAACTTCCAAGAGCTTTAAGCGATGTTGATTTTGCAGTTATTAATTCAAACTATGCTTTATCAGCCGGATTAAATCCTTTAAAAGATTCTGTTTTAATTGAAGATAAAAATAATCCTTATGCAAATATTATAGTTGTTAAAGAAGGAAATGAAAACAATCCTAAAATCAAAGCTTTAATCCAAGCTCTTCAAAGTGATAAAATAAAACAATTTATTTTAGAAAAATATAATGGTTCCATTATTCCAGCATTTTAAAAAATATTCTAAATTTTAAAATGAAAAAAATATTTTTTTTTATTTGTATTTTTAATTTATGCTTTGCAAACAATATAGAAAAAGTCAAACTAGCCCTAAGCAAAGAATTACAAAATAATTTTAGTAATATCTCTATTACTAAAATTGACATTATGGATACACCCTTACCTAAAGATTTTGATCAATACGAATTTTTAAGATTGGCTAATGCAAAATTTAATAAAGCTCAAGGATTCTTAAGAGCCGAATTTAAGACGCCAAAAAATATACAAAAAAATATTTTTTTTCGTTATTTTGTTGATGCAAATATTGAAATTTTAAAATCAAAAAAACCTATACTCAAAGGAGAGAAATTAAGTCCTTTGGATTTTAATAAAGTTTCAATGGATTTTGATAAAATTCCCATAAATGCCCTAAGTATAGAAGAAGCAAAAAATTTAATAGCTAAAGTTAATATAAATAAAAATACAATTTTAAAAAGAAATATGTTTAAAATCAATGCTTTGATTAAAAGAAATGATCCGGTTATAGGTATTTTAAGAGATTCTAATGTAGATATAGAAATAGAACTGATTGCATTAGAAAGTGCAAACTTAGGAGAAAGAATAAAAGTTAAAAATAAAGAAGGCAAAGTAATGCAAGGTATAGTAAATGGAAAAAATAGGATACTCTTACAATGAAAATTTTATTAGGAATTTCAGGCTCTAGCAATGTCAATCTAGGCCTTAAGCTACTTAAACATTTAGAACAAGAACCATTTGAAACATTTTGCATTTTAACCAAGGGAGCAAAATTAAGTTTCTATAGTGAAAATTGCAAAGATTTAGAACTTTTATGTAAAGAAGAATTTAAAAAAACATTTTTTTTTGATGATGATGATTTAAGCGCAGCTGTTTCAAGCGGATCTTTTAAAATTGATAAAACCATTATTACACCCTGCTCTATCTCAACACTGGCTAAAATTCACTCAGGATTTGCAGATACTTTACTTACAAGAGCCTGTGCAGTTGCCCTAAAAGAAAGAAAAAAACTAATTTTAGCTGTAAGAGAAATGCCTTTTTCAACTCTAAATTTAGAACACATGGCAAAATTAAGCTCTCTTGGAGTTATAATAGCACCACCAGTTTATGCCACATATCCTAAAATAAATGCTTTAGAAGATATTGATAATTTTATTATTGGAAAATGGCTAGATCTTTTAGATATTGAACATAATCTATATAAAAGATGGGAAAAATTAAAATAAAAAGGATAAAATAAAATGACTTGTTTATATCCAGGAACCTTTGATCCTATTACCAATGGGCATTTAGATGTGATTAAAAGAGCGCTTAAAATTTTTGATAAAGTTATAGTTGCTATTGCAAAAAGCGAACACAAAAAACCTCATTTTACACTAGAACAAAGAGAAAATTTAGCCTATATAGCCACAAAAGATTTAAAAAATGTAAAAATCGTTAGCTTTGAAACTTTGCTTGTAGATTTAGCTAAAAAACTTGATGTAAATATTATAATTAGAGGTCTAAGAGCTGTGAGTGATTTTGAATACGAGCTTCAAATGGGTTATGCCAATAATTCTTTATGCAAAGATCTAGAAACCGTTTATTTGATGCCAAATTTAAAAAATGCTTTCATTTCAAGCTCTATAGTTAGATCAATTATTTCACACAATGGCGATGTAAGTACTCTAGTGCCTAAAGAAATTTTACCCTTTTTAAAGGATGAAACTTGTATGTAGTATTTGAAGGTATTGATTGTGTAGGAAAAAGCACTCAAATTGAGCTTTTAAAAGATTGTTTTAAACAAGCTATTTTTACCGCCGAACCAGGTGGAACAGAACTTGGCAAACACTTAAGAGAGCTTTTACTCAATAAATCCTATAAAATTGACAAAAAAGCTGAGCTTTTACTTTTCTTAGCAGATCGTGCTCAACATTACGATGAAATTTTAAAAAAAAATCAAGATAAATTAATTATCTCTGATCGTAGTTTTATATCAGGTATAGCTTATGCCAATAAAGCTTTTGATAAAAATTTACTTTTTGAATTTAATGCTTTTGCTTTAAGCCATTTCTTTCCACAAAAAATAATTTTTTTAAAAGCTCACAAAGAACTCATAAAAGAACGCTTAAGCAAAAAGAAATTAGATAGCATAGAAAAACGCGGTATTGATTACTTTTTAACCGTTCAAAATGAGCTTGAAGAAACTCTAAATTTTTTAAAAGAAAAAATTGATTTTAAACTTTTAAAATTAAATGCTGAGAATTCAAAAGAAAATTTACATCAACAAATAAAGGAATTTTTACAATGATAAATGCTTTAAAGGGAATGAAAGATTTATTAGATAAAGATGCGTATTATTATGAAAAAGTGATTAAAACTTGTGAAGAAGTTGTAAAAAATTATGGATTTAGCTTTATCAATATACCACATTTAGAACTTTGCACCCTTTTTAAAAGAAGCGTTGGAGAAAGCTCTGATATAGTGGGCAAAGAAATGTATGAATTTATCGATAAAGGCCAAAACCATGTTTGTATGCGTCCTGAAGGAACTGCTGGGGTAGTGCGTGCTTATATAGAAAAAAAAATGGATAAAAATAATACTATAAAACGTTGGTTTTATCATGGCTCTATGTTTCGCTACGAAAGACCTCAAAAAGGACGCTTAAGAGAATTTCATCAATTTGGAGTTGAAAGCTTTGGAAATGCAAGTGTTTATGAAGATGCAAGCATTATTTTAATGTTAGTAGAAATTTTTTCACGCTTAGATATTAAATTTAAATTACTCATTAACTCTTTAGGTTGCTCAGAATGTATGCCAAAATACCGCGAAAAATTAATACGATTTTTAGATTCTAAAGAGGGCTTTTGTGAGGATTGTTTGCGTAGAAAAAGCCTAAATCCTATCCGTGTTTTAGATTGCAAAAATAAATGTTGTCAAAAATTACTTACAAACGCACCGCTTTTAAACCAAAATTTATGTTCTTCTTGTCAAAAAGATTTTGAAATTTTACAAACGATTTTAAAAGAAAATAATGTAAATTTTGAAATAGATCCTAAATTAGTAAGAGGACTTGATTATTACTCTAAAACGGCATTTGAGTTTATTAGCGATGAGATTGGGGCAAAAGCTGCTATTGCAGGTGGTGGACGCTATGATAAACTTATTGAATACCTTGATGGAAAAAGTGGTTTTGGCGTTGGCTTTGCTATGGGTATAGAAAGGATTATCGCTATCTTAGAACAAAAAGAAGAAAAATTACAAAGAGAAGGAATTTATCTTTGTTCTATGGATGAAAAATATATAACAAATCTTTTAAAACTTGCAACACAACTTAGAAAAAAACACAAAGTGATTCTAAGTTATGAAGCTAAAAAACTTGCCAAACACTTAGAATTAGCCGATAAAAATAAAAATCTAATCTTTCTTTGCATGGGAGAAAATGAAGCAAAAAACGAAAGTTTATTTTATAAAAATTTAAATTCAAAAAAAGAAGAACAAATTTTAATCAAAGATTTGGAGAATGTATTATGACAAATTATGGCATTGACATTTGGGGAGATAACAATTTTATCATTAAAAACGGTAAAATATGTATCAATCACGGAGAAAAACCAGCCATTATTGATATAGTTAAATCTCTGCGCGATGATGGTTATAAAGGCCCTTTACTTTTGCGTTTTCCACACCTTATACAAAAACAAATTGAAAATATTTATGGAAGCTTTGATAAAGCCAGAAAAGAATTCTCTTATAAAGGAAAATTTAATGCCGTTTATCCCTTAAAAGTAAATCAATATCCAGGTTTTGTTAAAAATCTTGTCCGCCTTGGAAAAAACTATAATTATGGATTAGAAGCAGGTAGTAAAGCCGAGCTTTTACTTGCCATGGCTTACAATAACGAAAAAGCACCCATTACAGTTAATGGCTTTAAAGATAGAGAACTTATTAATATAGGCTTTATAGCAGCTGAAATGGGACACAATATAACCCTAACTATAGAAGGGCTAAATGAACTAAAAGCCATCATCGACATAGCAAAAGAACGCTTTAAACCCAAACCAAATATAGGTCTAAGAGTGCGTCTTCATTCAGCAGGAGTTGGAATTTGGGCAAAAAGCGGAGGGATTAATTCAAAATTTGGTCTTACTTCAACTGAGCTTATAGAGGCCATTAATTTATTAAAAGAAAATAAACTTTTAGATCAATTTACTATGATCCATTTTCATTTAGGCTCACAAATTACAGAAATTCATCCTTTAAAAAAGGCTCTTAATGAAGTAGGAAATATTTATACCGAACTTAGAAAAATGGGAGCAAAAAATCTAAAAGCCATCAATCTTGGCGGGGGATTAGCAGTAGAGTATTCTCAATTTAGCAATGGCAAAAGTAGAAATTATACCCTAAGAGAATATGCTAATGATGTTGTTTTTATTTTAAAAAATATTGCTGAGCAAAAAAGCGATGTTGAACCTGATATTTTTATAGAAAGCGGTCGTTTTGTAGCCGCAAATCACGCCGTTTTAATTGCCCCTGTATTAGAACTTTTCTCGCAAGAATACACAGAAAGTAAGCTTTTGCTTAAAAAAACAAATCCAAAGCTTATTGATGAACTTTATGATTTATATACCAATATAAAGCCCTCCAATGCTCTAGAATATTTACATGATAGCATAGATCATTTAGAAAGCATTTTAACCCTTTTTGATTTAGGTTATGTGGATTTACAAGATAGATCTAATGCTGAAATTCTAACCCATCTAATCACAAAAAAAGCTATATTATTAGTAGGAGATAAACAAAATACTACAGATTTACTTGCCATACAAGATGAAGTGCAAGAAAGATATTTGATTAATTTTTCTCTTTTTCAAAGTATGCCTGATTTTTGGGGTTTAAATCAAAATTTCCCTATCATGCCTCTTGATAGATTAGACAAAAAGCCTACAAGAAGTGCAAGTATTTGGGATATAACTTGCGATAGCGATGGAGAAATAGCTTATTCTAAAGATAAGCCCTTATTTTTGCACGATGTAGATTTAGAAAAAGAAAATTATTTCTTAGGATTTTTTTTAGTGGGTGCTTATCAAGAAGTTTTAGGAATGAAGCACAATCTTTTCACCCATCCAACCGAAGCAACCATTAGCATAAATGAAAAGTCCTACGAAATAGAAAGTATCATAGAAGCACAATCTATACTAGATACACTAGAAGATTTAGACTATGATATACACGCTATTATGGATATATTAAATGAAAGAATCTCCAACTCAAAACTAGTAGATGAAAAACAAAAAAAACACATCTTAGGAGAATTATATCTCTTCTTAAACGACAATGGTTATTTAAAAAGCATAGACGGAAAAGAAAGCTAAAAAACAAGTGGCTAAATGCCACTAAATAAAATTTTATTTAACATAACTGATAAAATATTAAATTTTATCAGTTCAAAAAATATTACCAATTTTCCACATTTTTAATTTTAATCAGGATTTTTTATATCTTTTTTAATACTCAAATATATTTTTTGATAGAATAAAACAAAAAAATTAAAGGATAAAAATGCTAACAAAAAGATCTAAAGTTTTAGAAGAGTCTATCACTTTAGCCATTGCCACACTTGCAAATGAGCTTAAAGCCAAGGGCGAAGATATCATAAGTCTTTCAACTGGTGAACCTGATTTTGACACTCCAAAAGCCATTAAAGATGCTGCCATAGCTGCCATTGAAAAAGGTTGCGGAAAATACACTGCCGTTGCTGGTTTAAATGAAATTTTAAAAGCCATACAAGCCAAACTCAAAAAAGACAATAATCTTGACTATGAGATAAGCGAGATTATCACAAATGTTGGTGCAAAACATTCTTTATTTGAGTGCATAGAATGCCTTATAGAAGAAGAAGATGAAGTTATCATTCCCACTCCTTATTGGGTAAGCTATCCTGAAATGGTAAAATTCGCTGGAGGAAAGCCTGTATTTATAGAAGGTTTAGAATCAAATGGATTTAAAATCACAGCAGAACAACTTAAAAACAGCATCACAAATAAAACCAAAATGCTAATATTAAATTCCCCATCAAACCCAGTAGGATCAATTTATTCTAAAAAAGAGCTAAGCGAACTTGCCAAAGTTTTAGAAGGCACAAATATCATGGTATTAAGTGATGAAATATACGAAAAACTTCGTTATGACGATTTTGACTTCACAGCCTTTGCAAGCATAAGCGAAGACGCACTAAAACGCACTGTAACCATAAACGGACTTAGCAAGTGCGGAGCTATGCCAGGGTGGCGTTTTGGCTATATGGCTAGTAAAAATAAAGACTTAATTTCAGCTGTAAAAAGACTTCAAGGACAAAGCACTTCAAATATTTGTTCCATTGCCCAGTATGCAGCCATTCCTGCCTTAAATGGAGCTTGTGATGAGGATATAAAAACAATGTGTCAAATCTTTGAAAAACGTCGCAATTTAGCCCTAAGCATACTAGATAAAATTCCAAATATCAGCGTATATAAACCAGAAGGTGCTTTTTATCTTTTTATAAACATACAAAAAGTTGAAAAAGACTCTATGAAATTTTGCCAAAAACTACTAGAACAAGAAAAAGTTGCTGTTGTTCCTGGTATAGGATTTGGCATGGATGGATATTTTAGACTTTCATACGCTACTAGCAATGAACTCATCACAAAAGGCTTAGAAAGAATAAGTCGTTTTATCTTAAATTATAAATGATTGTTGTATGAAAAGACCTTTACCTTTTATATTGGCCGCTACAAATAACGCAACTATGATTGTAAATCACCTAGATAGACACGATACATCAAAAGGTAGCTATGGAGTTGGTTTTCAGTTTTTAAATTACTGCAGTTTTGATCCTGAAGAAATTGATTTTTGTCTTGAGCTTTTAAAACTACGCAGAAAATATCACAAAGGCGATGTTTTTGCTATAGATTGCGGTGCAAATATCGGTGCTCATACTATAAAATGGGCTATACAAATGCATGAGTGGGGGGGGGTATTAGCCTTTGAAGCACAAGAAAGACTTTTTTACGCTCTAGCAGGAAATATAGCAATCAACAATTGCTTCAACGCTAAAGCGATACACGCTTGTCTAGGCAATCCTCAAAAAAATCAAAAAGAGCTTGAAATTTTAGTTCCAGATTATACTCAAAAAGCTTCCTTTGGAAGTTTGGAACTAAAATCAAATAACGAATTCATAGGACAAATTCCTCAAAAAAAAGAAAAAGTCCCTTACCTAAAACTCGATAATTTCGATTTTAAAAAAATCGATTTTATCAAAATAGACGTAGAGGGTATGGAGCAAGAAGTCTTGCTTGGATGTTTAAATCATATCAAAAATTTCAAGCCTGTATTACAGATTGAAATCATTAAGTCAAACCCCCAAGATATTATCCATATGCTAAACAATTTAGGATATAAAATTTTTCAATTTGGAATCAACATTTTAGCTATTTATAAAGCAGACCCTATAATCAATCATTTAAAAATAAACCCACGTGCTTAAGGCTTCTTAAGTACAGCACTCACCCTTTGAATGCTATCAAATTTACTCAAACTAAGTCTTATGATAGAATCTTCTATCCCCGCTAAAGAATGAGGCACATTTGGTGCTAAGCTTATCATATCCAAAGCATTTAATTCTAACTTTTTATTTTCCACTTCAAACCAGATTTTACCACTTAAAACTTGCACATGTATGGCAAATGGGGCTTTATGTTCTTTCATTATACTATCTTTAGCCATCAAAATTTGAATTTCCTTGCCACTTTCATTGTCGATTAAAACATTTATTTTAACTTCCTTTGGGCTAAATTCTGCCCTACTCCATTTCATAATTTGCATAAGAATTTCCTTTTTATTTTAATTCTAACAAAAAATCAAACATCAAATATAAACTTATGTTAATGTTTATAATCAAAACTAAGTATTATTTTAAACTCTATTAAATTATCTTAAAAATTTTTATTTTTAAAATGCTTTAGCTTATTTATCCTTAAAATAAAAATTTATCACTTATTATTTTCTTTTTTAGTCTATCTTTTATCTTAATACACCAATATAAAAAAAATCAATTAAAAATTGTTATTAATAAATTTTTAATTAAAAATATTTTATTATTTTAAAAAGTTTATAATTAATATTTTATTAATTTTTTATTTTCTTTTTTTAAAATAAATAAACGCAAGGAGTTTAATTAATGGGTCAGAAAAAACTTGGTTTATTTAAAAAAGAAACATTAGGGGGGGGGGAATTGAAAAAAAGTCATTCTTCTTCAAAAAAATTAGCCCTTTCTTTAGTTACAATTTCTTTTTTAAGTTCTTATTCTTATGCTACAACAAATTCAAAAACTTATGATGATAATCTTAAAAGTAAATCAAGTAGTGTTTATAGTCCTCAAGCTAAAAGTAATACTACTATAAAGGATTCACAAACTAATACTCACACTGTAAGTGGAAGTGGTAATACTCTAGTTGTAGAAAGTGGCGGTTCAGTTATAATTTCTACTCCTGCTAATAATCAAGCAGTAAGCTTTACTCAAAATTCTTCAACAACTACTTTTTTAAATAAAGGAACTCTTATAGGTGGAAATAATACTTCTAGTGTTCAAGTAGGAGTAAATAATAGTGGTGGAGCTACTATTCAAACATTTGAAAATAGTGGTATCATAGGCAATAGTTCTTCTAGATTTGGAGTAGTTATCTGGGGAAAAAATGATAATAAATCTAGTATTACTAATTTTAACAATAGTGGAACTATAAATTCTAATAATGGTGAGGCTATTTATATTGGTAATGCTAATGTTAGCACTTTCAAAAATGAAGGAACTATAAGTTCTAATAATGGTCATGGTATTAATATAGCTAGTGGAGCAAGTATAGCAAATTTTATTAATAGCGGAACTATTAAGAGTGATAATAGATATGGCGTAAGTATAGGAGGTGGAGCAACTATAACTAGTTTTACCAATGAAACTAATGGAATTATTCAAGGAAAGAGTGATTTTGGAGCCATAAATATAAATAATGGAACAGTCCAAACTTTAGTAAATAGAGGAACTATAAAAAATGTAGGAACTAGAGAACCTTCTAATTTTACAGAAGTTTCAACAGGTGTATTTTTGCAAAATGGCACGATAAATAATTTTACCAATGAAAGCAATGGACTTATTTCTGGTATTATGGGTGTAAGTTTAAATGCAAGCACAATTAATAATTTTACCAATAAAGGTACCATTCAATCAACTAGCAGTAATGAACTTTCTGCAGCTATCAATCTTTCGGCTGTTTCTAAGAGTAAATCTACAATAGAAAATTTTACCAATGAAGGACTTGTTCAGTCAAATTCTCACGGTATTTTAGTAGAAACAGGCAATTCCATAGAAACCCTTATCAATAAAGGCACTATAGATGCTAGCTTGAATGGTTTAAGCTTTTATGGCTTTAGTCATCTTGATGATGGCACAACCAACATCGGTAAAATCACCCTAGATACAGGCAGTATCATCAAAGCAGGTAACAATGGCATCAACATTGATGGTAATGATAAAGACATAGTAGGCGAAGGCATAGACGTAAAAGGTAGATTAGAAGGTGGTAATGCAGGTATTTATATAGGTGGAGGAAAAAATTTAAAAACAAGCATCACTGTATCTGGAACTATACAAGGGGGTAATGGGGGTATTATTAATACTGGAACCATAGGGCAAAAAGATGTAAATGTTCAAACCCACGGTATCACCATTGAAAACAATGGTCTAATCACTTCTACAAATGGTAGTGGTATTTTAAATACAGATAATGGAATCATCTATGGTAATATAGTAAATAAATCAAATAATAATCTAAGCTTAAAAAATGATTCTAGTGCTACTATTACAAGTGGAGTTACTAATAGTGGTAGCGGAACTATCTATGTTAATAATCAAGGAACTATAGATAAAAATGATCAAGGACATAACTTAACCAATGAATCAACTGGTAGCATAGTTATAGAAGATTGGCTTGTAAGTTCTGATGATTCAGGCAAATTAGATACTATAGTTGTAGGTGGAAGTAATACTGGTAACGTCACTGCTGATCAAATTACTGTAGATGAGAGTGGTCTTGATCTAGATAATCTTGATCATATAAGTGATGTAATTACAGGAATCAATAATGGCAATGTAAGCAATGTAACAATCAATGGTAGTGGAGAAATAGATTTAGTCTATGATCCTACAACAGGAAAAATTTATCAAAGATTTAACCTTAATGCTTCAATATCTGGTGCAACCTTTAGATCTTTAATCTCTACTACTACAAGAAGATCAACCTTTATAGATAATGTTATGGGCAATTCTATGCAAAGCTTTTATTTAGGAAATTCAAGTAGAGCTCAAAGAATGGCTATGTCTGAAAAGGGTAATTTATACTCTGATGCAAGTGATTATATAAAGAGTGATTTTTCTAATGCTTCTTATGGATCTAATAAAGAACACTCCTTATTTATCCTTCCTTATGCTTCTTCACAGAATGTTGAACTTTCTTTAAATGAAGAAAGTAAAGGACATACTAAAGGAACTATCATAGGTTATTCTACCTTAAAAGATAGTGGAATATATGGTGTGTATGCAGGTTATGAAGATACAAAAATGAGTTCAACTTATTTTAATATCAACAATAGAACCTATTATGCAGGTTTAAAATACTTTAATACTTTATTTACTACAAGTAAAGGTCAAGAAGTTTATATCAAAGCTCAAGGTAAAACAGCCTTAATTAAAAATGATTTAACTAAAAGAGTAGGAACTAATGAAGCTAAAGCTGAACCTAATTCTTATGCTTATGGTATGAGTTCTGATATAGGTATGAATTTTATCTATGATAAAGATATATTCTCACCTGAAATTGGCTTAGCCTATGAAGGAGGCTATACAGAGGCTTTTTCTATGCAAGATACTATAGGTCAAGCTACTGTTAAAGGTGGAGAAAGAGTTTATGCAAACTATTTAAATCTATTCTCTACTAAAACAAGTCTTACTTGGTTTAGAGATTGGTTACCTCATTTAAAAACTTCTTTAACCCTTGGAGCTAAATTTAATATCAATCCTAGCGTAAAAGCTAAAGCTAGATTTGGTAGTATTAAAGCAACTGATGAATTTACTTTACCAAGAGTTCAAAGCTATGCAACAGGATCTTTTATCATTCCTCTTAATGAAGCTTTCTATTTTAGCTTAAATTATAATGGTATGTTTGATAGAGATGGTAATACTCATACAGGATATGCACAATTTAATTATGTATGGTAAAAACTTAAGTTACTAGTTTAATCTCCTAAACCCAAATGACTTTAGTTGTTTGGGTTTTATGTTTTTATATTTATACTTTTATTTTTTTATTTTTATTTTTTATACTTTATTTTTATACTTTATTGCTTTTATGTCTTTGTATAGTTTATAAGTTGATGTTTTTATATATCTTATATATTTATGCTTTATAACTTAATACTTATTGGATATTTTATATATAGTTAATAACTTTATACTTTTTATACTTTTTATACTTTTTATACTTTTTATGGTTTTTATGGTTTTTATGGTTTTTATGGTTTTTATGGTTTTGCACGCTAATATACTTTAAAAGTATATTAAAACTTTATACTTTAACTATATGTTTATATGCTTTTAAGTTGACAATTTTATCTTTTATGCTTTTAATAGATATAAATATATGTATTTGTGATAAGTGTTTAACTAAGTATATAAAATAATAAGATAGATATAAATAAAAAATCAAATACTAAGTTGTTTTTAATATGTTTGGATTGAAAATTTTTTTGTATGGATATCACTAAAGCCTAAAATATTTATTTAAAATTAATACACTCAAAAAAAATATAAAAATATTTAAGTTTTTATAAGAAAAATTCAAGCCTTTTAAAAAGGCTTGATTGAAGAATTTAAAGAGTTTATTCTACTTCAGCGTCGATTACATCATCATCTTTTTTCTTTTTATCATTTGCTGCATTTGGCTCATCTTTTTTATACATATTCTCAGCTAATTTATGAGAAACTTCGCTTAAAGCTTTCATTTTGCTTTCGATTTCTTCTTTACTTGCACTTTCATTTTTAAGAGTTTCTCTTAAGTCATCTAATGCTTTTTGGATTTTTGCTTTTTCGTCTTCTGCAACTTTTTCTCCTAACTCATTTAGAGATTTTTCTACTTGATGAGCAAGGCTATCAGCTGAATTTCTAGCATCTACAGCTTCTTTGCGTTTTTTGTCTTCTTCTTTGTGAAGTTCTGCATCTTTTACCATTTTATCGATTTCTTCTTCACTTAAACCGCTTGAACCTGTGATTTTGATTTCTTGAGCTTTTCCTGTTGCTTTATCTTTTGCACTTACAGTTAAAATACCATTAGCATCGATATCAAAAGTAACTTCAATTTGTGGCATACCACGCGGTGCAGGTGGGATTCCTTCAAGATTGAAATTTCCTAAAGATTTATTATCACGGCTAAATTCTCTCTCACCTTGTAAAACATTGATAGTAACTGCACTTTGATTGTCTTCTGCAGTTGAGAAAACTTGCTCTTTTTTAGTTGGTATAGTAGTGCCTTTTTCGATAATCTTAGTCATCACTCCACCTAAAGTTTCAATACCTAAAGAAAGCGGAGTAACATCAAGTAAAAGCACATCTTTAACATCACCTTTTATAACCGCACCTTGAATTGCAGCACCAATTGCCACAACTTCATCTGGATTCACTGATTTGTTAAGATCTTTTCCAAAAGCTTTTTTAACTTCTTCTTGAACTAAAGGAACACGAGTAGATCCTCCTACCATAACGATTTCTTTAACTTCATCTTTTTTAAGTCCTGCATCGCTTACAACTTCATTGATTTTAGAAATGGTTTCAGCCACTAAACTTTCAATCATGCTTTCAAATTTTGCTCTAGTGATTGTTTTGGTTAAATGTTTTGGCCCGCTTGCATCAGCTGTAATAAATGGCAAGTTGATATTGGTTTCATTAGCAGAGCTTAGCTCTTTTTTAGCATTTTCTGCAGCTTCTTTTAAACGTTGTAAAGCCATTACATCATTTTTAAGATCAATTCCTGTTTCATTTTTAAATTCACTTGCTAGAAAATCGATCAATTTATTATCAAAATCATCACCACCTAAGAAAGCATTACCGCCAGTTGCTAAAACTTCTACAACATTATCACCTGTTTCAAGCACAGTAACGTCAAATGTTCCTCCACCTAGATCATAAACAACGATTTTTTCGCTATCTTTTTTATCAAGACCATAAGCTAAAGCTGCAGCGGTTGGTTCATTGATAATTCTTAAAACATTAAGCCCTGCTATCGTTCCTGCTTCTTTTGTAGCTTTTCTTTGTGCATCATTAAAATATGCAGGCACAGTAATAACTGCATCAACAACTTTTTCACCTAAAAAAGCTTCTGCATCTTCTTTTAATTTCATCAAAACTTTAGCTGAAATTTCTTGCGGAGTATAAATTTTACCTGCAATTTCTATAGCACAAGCTCCATTTCTTTCAGTGATATGATAAGGAAGTCTGTTTTTGGCTTCTTTAGCTGCTTCTTCATTGATCATTAAACCCATTATTCTTTTAATAGAATAAATTGTTTTTTCAGGGTTAGTTACTGCTTGACGTTTAGCGCTATCGCCTACTAAAATTTCACCTTTATCTGTAAAAGCAACTACAGAAGGGGTTGTATTTTTTCCTTCTTTATTTGGTATTACTTTACTTTCGCCACGTTCATATACAGAAACACAAGAATTGGTTGTTCCTAAATCTATACCTATAACTTTACTCATTTTTTATCCTTTTTAATAAATTTATTTTGCTACGCTAACTTTTACAGGTCGTATTACACGATCATTGATTTTATAACCTTTTTGTAAGGTTTGTATAATACTTCCACTTTCATGATCTTTACTCTCTACATGAAACATTGCTTCGTGTAAATTTGGATCAAATTCTTTAATTTCATCTATGGATTTTACGCCATTTTTTTCAAGTTTTTTCATAAATAAATCTAGAGTATTTTGAACCCCCTCTTTAATTTTTAAGCTTATTTCATCATTTGCCTCAACATTTAAGGCTGCTTCTAATGCATCTAAAACATCAAGCAAATCTTTGGCAAAACTTTCATTGGCATAAAGCATCGCTGAAAGCTTTTCTTTTTCCATTCTTTTTTTGATATTTTCAAATTCAGCATTAGCTCTTATGTATTTATCTTTAAGCTCATCTAGCTCTTTTTGTAAAATAACTTCTTTATTTTCTTGTTCTTGATTGATTTCTTGATTGTCTTCTATAATTTCTTCGTTATTCTCTTGACTCACGCAGCCTCCTTTATTTGTTTTAAAACTTTATTATAGTCTGTATAAACACTACCAGCAAAGATAATATTTACACTCTTGCCCAAAAATTGCGCATTGATTTTAAATCCCATAAAACCTTTTTTAAATAAAGGCTCAAATTGTAAATTTTTGTTAAATTTTCTATCAACTGTGCAATCTAAGAGCTTAGCAAATTCATCATTTTGATAAATTTGATAAGCCCTTTGTTCATTAATTTTACTATAAACCAAACTTTGCTTTAAATTTGAAATTTTTTGAGCAAGTTCAACAAATTTAACTTTTAAAACTATATTTTCTAAATCAAAAAGATTTAATCCTATTAAAGTTTTTAAAAAATCAAAACCTTGACTGTTATACTTTAAAACAATTTCATTTTCTTCAAAGTCTAAAATAATAAATTTATCATTTAGATTGAAAATTTCTTTTAAAACAAGATCTCTTCCGCCATAAACCAAACAATAAATCTTATATTCTTTAAGCAAGTGATATAAAAATATTTCGTTTTTAATATCAAGCTCACTATCGATATCAAGCTCATTTCTCCAATAATTTTGCATGGTCAAAATAGTAGGAATTCGACCGCTACTAATATGAATTTGAGTTATAAGCCCTTCATCGCTAAGTTTTTTAAGATATACACGTATAGTAGAAGCTGGAATGCAAAGACTAGAATTCAACTCATTAGAACCTATAGGTGTATTATCTGACAAATAAGTTTCAATGATAGATTTTAAAATTAATTCTCTTTTATCCTCAACTTTTATCATTATTAAACTCTTAAAAAATCTATAATTTTTGATAATTATATAACTTTAGTGATATTTTGTCAAGTATTATTTTAAAAAATATACTTAATTTTATTTAGTCTATAACGCTAAAGTTATATTAGTATACATATATAAATTTAAGTAATTTAATATGATTGTGATGAATTTTTACTTGAATTTTGTTCAAAATACTCATCACTTTCTAAAGTTTTCACAAAACGCCCTATTCTGTTCCATCTTACATTTTTCTCCTCATCCCAAGAAAAATATACAAACCAAGGACTTCCAACAATTAAACTATAAGGCACACTTCCCCAAAAGCGACTATCATAAGAATTATCCCTATTGTCGCCTACCATAAAATATTCATTTTCTGGAACATCAAAAACATAAGCATTGCCTCCGTTAAATCCTACATTGGTGCCTAATTCTTTAAAATAAATAGGAGACATAGCAAAATCATTTCGCATCATATATTCTAAAATATCACCTTCTATATTTTTATGTATATCATAATGAATCCCTTTTTGCTTATAAGGTTCTTTTACATAAATTTCCCCACCTAAAATAACTATATCATCTTTATAATGCTCTTTCATAAAATCATCGCCTTCGTGCATTCTTATATATAAAGTTTTATTAGCATAAACTACACGATCAAGACCTAAAGCTACACAACGTTTTACATAATGTTCTTTGGTATTTTTAGGATTTCTAAAAACTACTATATCCCCTCTTTTAGGCCCCTTAGCAGAAATTAAATGTCCATTTTTATTAAAATCAGGCAAAATAGGAATTTCAAGCCAAGGAATATGTGGAGTTGGAATACCATAACTAAATTTTTTTACAAATAAAAAATCCCCAACTAATAAAGTATTTTTCATAGAACCAGAAGGGATAACAAAAGCTTGAATAAAAAAGAATATTACTAAAAGAACAATAACAACTGTTCCAGTCCATGACTGAGAAAAACGATAAAGTTTTTTTAAAAATTGCATATAATTTCCCTAAAATTAAAGTCTATTTTTTGCTGATTTGACTGTATTTTCTAAAAGCATTGCTATAGTCATAGGGCCTATACCTCCTGGTACAGGCGTAATGTAGCTTGATTTTTTTGAAACATTTTCAAAATCAACATCACCTACAATTTTATTATCAATATAATTAATACCAACATCTATAACAATAACGCCCTCTTTTACCATATCAGCCTTTAATAAATGAGCACAACCTGCAGCAACTACAATCAAATCAGCCTTTTTAGTGTAAAAATTTAAATCCTTTGTCTTAATATGACATATACTTACACTAGCACCAGCATTTAAAAGCATACTTGCCATAGGACGCCCTACTATATTAGACGCTCCAATCACTACAGTATCAAGTCCTGCTAAATTAATATCATAAGCCTTTAAAAGCTTGATCACCCCTAAAGGTGTACAAGGTAAAAAACCGCTTTCTAAACCTAAATTTAAATATCCAACATTTATAGGATGAAAACCATCAACATCTTTAGAACTTGCAATATTTTCTAAAATAATATCCTTATTAATATGGCTTGGCAAAGGAAGTTGGATTAAAATTCCATGTATACTATCATCATAATTTAAGGTATTAATAAGAGCTAAAAGCTCATTTTGTGTTATATCTTTTTTCAGATGATAAGAAAGCGATTTAATGCCACAAAATTCACAAGCTTTAATTTTATTTTGCACATAAATTTTACTCGCTTCATCATCTCCGACTAAAATAACAGCTAAACAAGGTTCTATAGATTTTTCTTTAAGCTCTAATACTTTAAGTTTTAATTCATTTTTTATTTTTAAACTTAAAGCCTTGCCATCAAGTAAAACCATTGTATTCCTTTTTAAATTTATACATTTTTTAAAATAAAAATTGTATCATATTAAGAATTTATTAACAAGGTAAAATTTGAGACTTATTTTTATAGTATTATTGATTTTTTCAAAACTTTTTGCAGAAGATTTTATCACTATGAAAGAATATGCCAAAATGCTATATGAAAATCCTAGAGGAATTAGCTGCAAAGAATGTCATGGAAAAGATGGTGGAGAGCAAATTTTAGGATATATCATCAAAAAAGATACAAAAATACCTTATAAAATTCCAAGTATTCAAAATTTAAGTTTTGAAAAATTTAAACTAGCTCTTACTCAAGAAAAAGATTCAAGATCTATTATGCCAAGTTATTCTCTTACCGAAGATGAAATAATAACTTTATATAATTACATCAATCACAAGGAAAAATAATGACAAACAAACAAGCTTTTGAAGAATCATCTAAATTTATAGCTGGTGGAGTTAATTCTCCTGTTCGTGCCTTTTTAAATGTTCAGAGCAATCCTTTATTTATAGATCATGGCAAAGGTGCTTATATTTATGATATTAACAATGAAGCTTATATTGATTATGTTCAAAGCTGGGGACCTTTGCTTTTTGGACACTGTGATAAAGATATACAAAATGCTTGTATTAAAGCTTTAAAAAAGGGATCAAGTTTTGGTGCCCCTACTCTACTTGAAACTGAACTTGCAAAACTCATTTTAGAATCTTTTCCTCATCTTGATAAAATTCGTTTTGTAAATAGTGGCACAGAGGCAACAATGAGTGCCATAAGACTTGCTAGAGGATATACAAAAAAAGATAAAATTCTTAAATTTGAAGGTTGTTATCACGGACATTCTGATTCTTTATTAGTAAGTGCTGGAAGTGGAGCTGCTACATTTAATTCTCCTAGTTCTTTAGGCGTTTTAAAAGATGTTGCAAAGCAAACTTTAGTAGCAACTTATAATGATATAGAAAGTGTTAAAGAGCTTTTTCATAAACATAAAGATATAGCCTGTGTTATTATAGAACCTATAGCTGGAAATATGGGTTTAGTAAAAGGGGAAATTAATTTCTTAAAAGAACTGGCTAAAATTTGTAAAGATAATGAAACTTTGCTTATTTTTGATGAAGTAATGAGTGGGTTTAGAGCTTCTTTTTTAGGTTCATATGCAATCAATAAAATAGAAGCTGATATTGTAACTTTTGGTAAGGTTATAGGTGGAGGAATGCCAGCAGCAGCTTTTGCAGCAAAAGCTGAAATTATGGACTATTTAAGTCCACTAGGTGGAGTTTATCAAGCAGGAACTCTAAGCGGAAATCCTTTAGCTATGGCAGCAGGGATTGCAAGTATTAGCAAAGCAAAAAATACTAAAAATCTCTACACCAAACTTGAAAAACTTGCCAAAAAACTAACTTTAGGGCTTAAACAACTTGCCAAAGAAAAAGGTATAGCACTACAAACTTCTTATGTTGGATCAATGTTTGGATATTTCTTTAACGAAAATGAAGTAAAAAATTATCAAGATGCTTTAAAATCTGATTTAAAACTTTTTGCTAAATTCCATCAAAATATGATTAAAAATAAAATTTATTTAGCTCCTTCTTCTTTTGAAACGGGTTTTATTTGTTCAAAAATGACTCAAAAAACTATCGATCTTACTTTAGAAGCAGCAAAAGAAAGTTTTAAAAAATTATGAACAAAAGAAAAAAGATTATTCAAAAAAGCATAGAAGCTGCCAATGGCCTAAGCCTTGGAATTTCTATTATTGTTGCTATTATTATTGGTGTAGCTTTGGGTTATTTTTTAAAAAAAATTACAGGACTTACTTTTCTTTTTTGGCTTGGAGTTTTTTGGGGGATAGCAGCGGCTATTTTAAATGTATATAAAGCCTATAAAGCACAAGTTAAAAGCTATGAAGAATTTCAAAATAAAAAATGAAAACAAAAGATAAAAAAAAATTATTTTTATTATTTATTATTGCCCATATATTTTTTTATGGGTTTTTATTTTTTATCCATTCTTTAAATCAAAAAAATATTATAAGTTTTGAAATTGCATTTTTTAGTAGTTTATTAATTATCATTATCTCGTATTTTAATTATCAAAAAAATATTATAAAAAATACTAATAAATATCAATTTTACCAAATGCCAAATATTTTTATTAAAAATTATAAAAAAGATCAAAAAATTATAAAATTTAAAAAAGCAAATGACGATTTAGACCTGAATTTTAAAGATAAAATAAAAAATTTTACTTTATTTTTTACTTTATTTAAATTACTAGCCTATGGAATTTTAGTTGCTGGATTTTTATTTTTAAACCGCAAAGGCATATTTTCTGCTTTTGCTTATTTGGGTGGAATTTCAGCCTTATTACTTTGTATTATAATATTTGCCTTGTGTGTGAAATATGAGTTTAACAAGAATAATTAGATCTTTAATGGCATTATTTGCCTCTATGGCTTTTTTATTTGCTGGAAATGCCTTGATGATGAGCTCAATAGGAGTAATTTTAAAAGAAAATAACTCAAGCTCTTTGGTAATAGGGATTATTAGTTCTTGTTTTTTCATAGGAGCATTATGCGCAACAATAGGAATTCATAAAATCATATCTAAAATAGGACATATTAGATCTTTTGGACTTTTTGTATCTATTTTTGGAATTTCTGCTATTTTACATGCTTTAAGCAACAATCTATTTTTTTGGGCTTTTTTAAGATTTTTAATTGGAATTTGTTATTATGGTTTACTTATGGTCATAGAATCTTGGCTCAATGAAAAATCTAAAAATGCTACAAGATCTAGAATTTTAGGCTTTTATGAGATAATTTTTTATTTCTCTTATGCTTTAGGTACTTTAATTTTGGCTTTAAATTTAAGTCAATATACAATTTTTATTATAAGTGCTAGTTTGATTTTATTTTCCTCCTTGCCTTTAAATTTAATCAAAATCAAAGAACCAGCGATACCAAAACCTCATCCTATTTCTATACCTAAAATTTTTAACATTGCTCCATTAGCTATTGCGACGAGTCTTGTTGGGGGATTGCTTATTGGAGGATTTTTTTCCATGTCTTCTTTATTTATTATTTTACAAGGCTATGATACAAAATTTGTTTCTTATTTCATAGCTTGTGCAACTTTAGGGGGATTTTTAGCTCAAGCAATTATGGGTTTTATCTCCGATAAATTAGGAAGAAAATTTGCTATTATTATCTGTGTTCTCATAGGCTTTTTAACTATGTTATGCTTTTTATTGTTTAAGCCAAATATTTATTTTCAATATTTTCTAGCTTTCTTTTTAGGTTTTGGGACTTTTTGTCTTTATGCTTTAGCGCTAGCTCGTGCTAATGATGCCCTAACATCGAAAGATAGTATAGTAGAACTTGGACGCGGAGTATTGTTTTGTTATTCTTTAGGATCCTTAATCTCTCCTTTAATTTTGGGTATTTTAATGCAATATTTTACTTTTTATGGTTTTATTTATTTTTATGCATTTTTATTTGCTTTTTTATTTATTTTTGCTATTAATAAGCCAAATTTCATTTCTAAAAAAATAAAAATCTTAAAGATAAGATAATGATTAATACGGCTCTCACAAATCAAATAGGAACAAAACTCAAAAATGAAATTAAACCTGAGTCAAATTCTAAAGATGATGTATTAAAAGATAAATTAGATCCTAAAAATCTTTTAAATAAAACTTTAAAACAAAATTTAGATAAACCTATAGATTCTCAAGAAGATATACAAAAACTCATACAAAGTAAAACTGATTTAAAATTTAAAGAATTAATCAATAAACTTCTTGATCAAATTAATGCTCAAAAAAATCCGAATTCTCCTGTCCTAAAACAAGCCAATAAATTAAATCTTGCTCCAAATTTTGCAAACGAATTAAAAAGCTTGATACAAGAACTTTCAAAAAATAATCAATTTTCACAAGTATTAAATAAATTAGAAAATTTATTAAAACCAGTAACAGAAATTAAAAACAATGATATAGCCTTATTATTTAAAAATTCTGGAATATTTTTTGAAGCTAAATTAAAAGATTCTCTTAATAAAGAACTTTTACCTAAAAGTTTTTATAGTCTTATCAATGGAATCAAATCTTTAAGCAATGAAAATATTATCAATGAAATTTTAGAACTAGACTCTTTAAATTTAAATCCAAAACAAAGCTTAGAAAAACTTAAAAATATTATAGAAAAAAATATCAGAGAAAATAAACAAATTATACAAAACAGTCCTTTTAATGCTTTGATAAATCTAGGTAAAAAAATTACAAATTTTAAAAATTATATTAACAAAAATCCTGAATTATCCCAGAAAAAAATTATCACAATAGCAAATAAAATTCTAAATGAAATCAATACATTGAAAAAAGATTTTATAAAAGATCTTAGTAAACCTCAAAATATAGCAATCAAAAATCCACAAATTCTTAAACAAACTATGCAAAGTTTAGACAAACTCGAACGCACTTTAAAAAACATTATTGAAAAAGCTTATCACAAAACAGACAACGAAAAAAATACTCAAATTACAACTTCAACAGAAAAAAAGGAAAATCAAACCCGTACTAAAGATATTAAACTAGAAACAAAAGAATTAAAAGATGAAACAATAAAAAATCAAGAAAATGTAAAAAAAGAAGATATAAATCAAAAAGATGAAAAAAAACAAGAAAACACAAAAGAAGAGTCAAAAACACCTCAAACAAAAGACAAAGAAAACGACAAAAAAGAAATAAAATTTGATAAAAATAATGAAAATAAATTAACACAAAAAGAAATAAAAAATTCCCAAAAAATTGATTTGAATACAGAAAATAATACTCATAAAAATGAAAATTTAAATCAAAATATATTCAATAATCTAATAAAAAACGAAAATTTAAATGAGCAAAATATTAAAAATTTAATTTTTTTAAATAATGGAGAGATACTAAATGAAGCGGAAGATTTAAGTAAAGCTTTATCATCATTTTCTAAAAAAATTGAAGAAAGTTTAAAACAACTTGATCCAAATTCTAAAAATGCCAAGAATATTTTAGTGGAATTAAAAAATATTGATCACAAAATTAATCTTTCTATGAAAGATATACAAAATATTAAACCAAGAACCCAAAATGACATAAATCACGATATACAAAATGATATAAAATCTACCTTACTTCAAGTTTCAAATTTGGCCAAAGCAACAGACAATGAAGCTATTTTTAATCAAGCAAATAGACTGATTGCACAAATTGAAATCAATCAATTAATGTCCTTGGCTAATAATTCTATTAACACTCATATACCTTTTTCTTGGGATGATTTAAATGATTCTAAAATCATTTTCAAAAGAGGAAAAAAAGATAAATTTTTTGCTCAAATTAAACTTGAATTTTCAAAACTTGGAAATTTAGAAATTTTAATTGCTTTAAATAACCAAAAATATATAGATATAAATATAATGGCAGAAAATCAAGAATTTAGAAAAAATATTTATGAAAATGCACACAAACTTAAAAAAAATATCAACAAAGCAGGTCTTTTAAGTGCAAATTTCTTTGTTGGTGATATTATTAAATCAAAATTTGATATACATACAAAAAATTTCGATTTAAATATGGGAATGGATAAAAAAGTTTGATTTAAATTTTCAAATAAAAATTATCTTAAAAATTTAAATACCATCTTCTTACTTCTTATAATAAAAAATTATCCATTACACATAATCTCTTTGATAAAAATCATTTTTTAAAATATTTCAAAAATCAAGATAACAAAAATAATCACACCAAGTAATTTTAAAAATATTTTTTCTTAAATAAGATATATTTAATTTTTATTAATATAATATTTTATTAATATTAATAAAATAAAGGTGGCAAAATGGAGCTCTTAATCAATCTCAATGAAGGCACTCAATTTGCAATCCAAATCATTATCGTTCTTATTTGTCTTTTTTATGGAGCAAAAAAAGGAGGTATAGCACTTGGATTGCTTGGAGGAATAGGAATTTTAATACTTGTCTTTGTTTTTCATATAAAACCAGGAAAACCAGCTATTGATGTAATGCTAACAATTTTAGCAGTAGTTGTTGCAAGTGCTACTCTACAAGCTAGTGGCGGACTTGATGTGATGCTTCAAATTGCAGAACGTATTTTAAGACGCAACCCGAAATTTCTAACCATACTCGCACCTTTTATAACTTGTTTTTTAACTATACTTTGTGGAACGGGTCATGTTGTTTATACTATAATGCCAATCATTTATGATATAGCCATTAAAAATAACATTCGCCCAGAACGCCCAATGGCTGCAGCTTCGATCTCTTCTCAAATGGGGATTATAGCAAGTCCAGTTTCTGTTGCTGTTGTCTCACTTACAGCACTTTTGCTAAATTCTAACCATAAACTAGCAGGATTTGATGGTTATATAAATTTATTGCAAATTACAATACCTAGCACACTTTTTGGAGTTTTATGCATAGGAATTTTTTCATGGTTTAGGGGTAAGGATTTAGATAAAGATGAGAAATTTCAAAATAAACTCAAAAATGAAGAATTTAAAAACTATGTTTATGGAAATACTAAAACTTTATTAAACGAAAAGCTTTCAAAAGATAATTGGCTAGCAATGTGGATTTTCTTAGGTGCTATTATCTGTGTTGCTTTGCTTGGAATTTTTGATTTTTTACGTCCAAATTGGGGACAAATTATAAAAAATAATATTCCTCAATTTGATAGCTTAGGAAATCCAAAAATAGATATTTTATCTATGGTATCTGTTATACAAATGTTTATGCTTTTAGCGGGATCTTTGATAATTATTTTTACTAAAACAGAGGCTAAAAAAATTGCTTCAAATGAAATTTTTAAATCCGGAATGATTGCTATGGTAGCAGTTTTTGGGATATCTTGGATGGCTGATACTATGTTTGCTATTCACACTCCAATGATGAAAGAAATGCTTGGAAATATAGTTAAAGATTATCCTTATACTTATGCAATTATGCTTTTATTGATTTCAAAATTTGTTAATTCTCAAGCCGCAGCTATTTCAGCTTTTGTCCCATTAGCTTTAAATATTGGCGTAGAACCTGGAATTATTATAGCTTTTGCAGCAGCTTGTTATGGGTATTACATTTTACCTACTTATCCAAGCGATTTAGCAACAATACAATTTGATAGATCAGGAACAACTCATATAGGAAAATTTGTAATCAATCATAGTTTTATCATACCTGGACTTTTAGGTGTATTTAGTTCTTGTGTAGCTGGATATTTAATTGCCTTAAGTGCTGGATATATTTAATATTTTGATTTAATTATATAATTAAATCAATCATTATTCATTTATCTAAATATTATATTTATTAAAATCTTATATAATAAATACGTTTAAATAGTAAAAGAGATAAAATGAATCCTTTCTTAAAAGCCAAAGATAAAGACTATACTAAAAAAGATTTAATTATTACCTTAGAAAAGCTAGGTATTAAAAAGGGTGATATACTTTGTGTGCATACTGAACTTTTTAATTTTGGTTTTCCTCTACTTCCTAAAAAAGAATATCTTAGTATTTATATAGAGTCTTTTTTAGAAGTTTTAGGAGAAAGTAGAACTCTTATAATGCCTACTTTTACCTCTTGATGTTTATAAACAAATAGCAATATTAAAAAATTCTAATAATTTTAAAAAAGAAAAATTTGGAAATTCTCATATCGTAAATATAAATTCTAAATCTTATCTAACAAATACTTTAAAAAAATTACTAGATGATCCTTATTGTCTTTTAGAAAATTAAATTCTAATTCAAATAAAAATCATAATCTTGTTTAAAAAATTTATTAATTCACAAAAAGATAAATTTAAAAGTAAATTTTAGAAAATATATATTTTATTTGAATTTTAAAGCTTTTATTTTGATATTATTTAACACTTTTATTTCTTTAGGTCAATAATAAAGTCGATAAAAAAATATAAGTATAATAAATTAAAAATAATCTAAAATAATTAAATCTTTAGCAAAATCCTATTTTATAAATAAAAAGAAGTAAAAAAACAATACATTTGGTTGCGAAGGGGAGATTTGAACTCCCGACCTTCGGGTTATGAGCCCGACGAGCTAACCACTGCTCTACTTCGCGATATTAAGAAATGGATGGGGTAAAGGGATTCGAACCCCTGAATGACAGGACCAAAACCTGTTGCCTTACCGCTTGGCGATACCCCAATAAAAACCAAAATTATAATTAAATTTAATTGATTTGTCAAGCAAATAAAGCTATAATTTTTAAAAAACTTAAGGATTTAAATGAAATTTATAAGTATAGAGCAAGCCATTGAAGATTTAAAAGCAGGAAAAATGCTCGTAATGGTAGATGCAGAAGACAGGGAGAATGAGGGAGATATTATTTTTCCAGCTGAGTTTAGTTCAAAAGAAAAAGTAAATTTTACTATAAAAGAAGCAAGGGGGGTTGTATGCGTTGCTTTAAGTGAAAAATTGGCTAAAAAATTTGAACTTCCTTTGATGGTTCCAAATAATACTTCCAATCACGAAACAGCTTTCACTATAACCATTGACGCAAAAGAAGCGACAACTGGGGTCAGCGCTTATGAAAGAAATATGACTATAAAACTTTTAACAGATGAAAATGCAACAGCACAAAGCTTCGTTCGTCCAGGACATATAAATCCTTTAATAGCTAAAAAAGGCGGAGTATTAGAACGCACTGGACATACCGAAGGTAGCGTTGATTTATGTCGTTTAGCAGGACTTAAAGAAGCTTGCGTAATTTGTGAAATTGTCAAAGATAATGGAGATATGGCAAGACGTGCTGATTTAGAAGAATTCTGCCAAAAACATAATTTAAATATGATCACAGTTTCTGATTTAATAGAATATCGTTTAAAAAATGAAAGTTTAATTGAGTTAATTAATCAAAGCTCTAGCTCTCTTGCTGGTTTTGCAGCGCAAAAATACGAATTTAAAGATCATAACGGAATTAGACATATTGTTTTTTCTTTTAAAGAACCGAAAAAAATTGAAAATGTAAAATTTCATTCAAGCGGAAGTGATTTTGAGCTTCTTACTTCTGATAAATTTTCTACACTGCTAAAACAAATAGAATTTTTATATAAAAATGGCGGTCTTATTGTTTTTATGCAAGGAGAAAAAACACAAGCAATTCAAGTAAAAAACTATGGAATTGGGGCACAAATTCTTAGATATTTTGGGGTAGAAGAAATAAATTTAATATCACAAAATCATGATAAAGATTTTATAGGACTTAAAGGTTTTGGACTTAATATTAAAACTTGCAAAATAGCATAAAATGCTATTTGCTTGCTTTTTCTATGTATTCACCTCTTGTAGTATCCACTCTAATTACTTCACCTTCTAAAACATGAAAAGGGATTTGTACAACAGCTCCAGTTTCTAAAGTAGCTGGTTTTTTATTGGATCCTTGAGTATCACCTTTAAAATTTGGCGCTGTTTCTATGATTTTAAGTTCTACAACCTGAGGAACCTCAACACCGATTGCTTTACCATTATGAAATAAAACTTCTACCATCATACCATCTAAAAGCCATTTTTTAGCCTCACCTACATCATCTTCTGTAATAGCTACTTGCTCATAAGTTTCAGTATCCATAAACTGACAATTTTCACCATCATCATAAAGATACTGCATTTTTTTATTTTCTAAATTTGGCGCTTCACACTTATCGCCTGCATGAAAAGTCTTTTCAAGAACCTTTCCATCAATAAAAGATTTTATCTTAATACGTACAAAAGCAGGACCTTTTCCTGGTTTTACGTGTTGATATTCTACTATTTTAAAAGGAATACCATCAATTTCAATTTTTAAACCTTTTTTTAAATCACCCATCGAATAAGATGCCATAATCATTTCCTTATATGAAAAATAAACTTCATTTTACCAAATTTTATTTTATATACTTATAAAAAATTTATTTTCAAAACAAGAAATTTTGGCTAAAATTATATAAAGCATA
Source organism: Campylobacter novaezeelandiae (assembly GCF_018968685.1). Classification (NCBI taxonomy): domain Bacteria; kingdom Pseudomonadati; phylum Campylobacterota; class Epsilonproteobacteria; order Campylobacterales; family Campylobacteraceae; genus Campylobacter; species Campylobacter novaezeelandiae. The sequence continues at coordinate 934,803 of NZ_CP076657.1, forward strand.
GCGAATGCTCGCTTCATTATCTCAAATGAAGAGGAAAGTCCGAGCTGCAAAAGACAAGAATTCCATCTAACGGATGGCTAGGGTGACCTAAGGGACAGTGCAACAGAAAACAAACTACCACAAAAAGTGGAAAAGGTGAAAAGGTGAGGTAAGAGCTTACCAGCGATTTTAGTAATAATTTCGGCTTTGTAAACCCAATTCGCAGCAAGAAGGGATGGTTTAAGTCTTTAATTGAACCCTTCGCTTGATTTTGTTTGTAAAAACAAAACTAGATAAATGAGCATTTAAAACAGAACTCGGCTTATAGCTATGCTTTAGTGTATTCTAAAGCTCTTTTAAATTTATGTATTTCCATAGCAACTGCATCTTTTTTATCGGAAATAAGTTTTATTGCTTCTTCAATCAAAGCTTTAGCTTCGCTTAGTTTTTCTTTTTCTATATCATTTGGAAAATTACTAATAAGTTCTTCTAAAATGTTAACATTTTCCTCAATTAAAGCAAGTTTAAATTTATCAAGCCAAGTTTTCATTGCTATGAACATCTCTCCAAGCTTCTAAAAGACCTTTTACAACATTAATCACTTCATCAACTCTTGCTTCATTATTTTCTAAATTTGCCAAAGATAGCAGTTGAATCTCTCTTGTGTAAAGACCGCTTAAATAATGAGCCACATCTCCACCCTTTTCATAGTCAAGATTGTCAATAAGTTCTATAAAAATTGCAGTAGCTCTTTTTACATAATAAACTCTTTGCTCTATATCTTCATTTTTAATAGCAAATTTAATTCTTGCACAAAAACGTAAAATCCCCTCATAAAGCATTTCAATAAGCTTTTGTGGGGATTCTATCCCCACTTGATTTTGAGAATAAGCATTATAAGCTAAATTATTTTGCATCTTTATTCCTTAACTGTTTTGATTATTCATAGCATTAATCATATTTGTTATGGTATTAAGCTGTGTATTTAATTTATTTAAAATACTTTCATATTGCAAAAATTGATTTTGCATTGTTTCATATTTTGAATCAATCAAGGCCTGAGTTGATTCTTTAGATTTTGTTAATGATTTTGTATCATTAGTTAAGCTTTCATCAAGTTTTGTTAAAGAACCATTGCTTCCTGTCATACCTTGAAGCTTGCTTTTAAGTTGAGCAAAAACCCCAAGTCCTTCGATAGGTTCTGAAATTACAGTAGTATTTTTTAAACCAAACTGCTTAAGAAATTCATCATCTCCTTTGATGGTTAAATCAGAGCCATTATCACTATTAAATTTTATAATAACACCTTTTTTTCCATCTTTTTCTACATTTTCAAGTCTAACATTTAATCCATCTATATTTAAGCTATTGATATGTTCAACCAAATTTTTCATTTGTTCTTCTTTGGTTTCGCCCTTAAGAACAAATTCTTTACCATCTCTAGTTTTTGATAAATCATAAGTTTGATCATTAAAAACTATAGTAAATTTACCTTTTTCAAATTTAATCTCTTTTTCTCCTTCTGCTAAAGTAGCAGTATCATTAGTCTCTACTAAATCACCTGTATAGCCAATATCTTTATATTGAGTAATACCAGCAAAAAAACTTTCGACAAAACTTGGATCTTCGTTCATCTTTTCTTCAAAAGTTGATTGAGAAAAACTTAAAGTTCCAGAATCACTTAAACTTAGTCCATAATCTTGTAAAGAAATCATTACCTTAGAAGGAATTTTATTGCCATTTGCATCTTCAATAAATCCATCAACAGATTGAGATCCAAAAAGAGTGGAAATAATAGTTGATCTTATACTATTTACTTCTGTAATACCTTGTAAGGTTCCTTTTGTTCCTGTTTCACTATTATAATCTGTAGCTGCTTGTAAATTCACTATTAAATCATTATAGCTATCTACAAGATCATTCATAGCTTTTACAACAGATTCATTGTCTTGTTGGATATCAAAATTAATCTCTCCAGTTGAATTTAAAGTCAAAGTTATACCAACTCCTAAATCTGTTACTGTATTGTTTTGACGGATCATTTTGATACCATCTAAAGTAAATTCAGCATTTTGAGCTTTTTGGATATGTAAAGGATTATCAGGATCATCTTCTATACCATAACCTTTAAAATCTTTTGAATCAATAGGAATATCACCAGCGCCACCCATAGGCTTATGAAGTTCCCAACCAAGATTTGAAAAAAGTTTTGAAGCATTCGCATCAGTTTTATAAGTTCCATCCTCTGCCTTAGATCCATCAAAGAAACTTATAGCATTATCTTCACCTGTTTCCTTGCTTGAAAGGGTTAGACGATAAGGGGCATCTTTTTCTCCAGTATTTACTATTTTAGCTTGTATATTTCCATCTGTTGCTTGATTGATTTTATCAGCTAAATCTTTATAGGTCGTATTTTTATCATAGCTAATAGTATATTCTTTTCCATTTTGAAAAAGAGTAAAAGAAGCTGTTCCTTCTAAATTTGCATCAATATAACCACCATCATTAGCAAGACCTTTACTTTGATAAACATCTTTTTGAGCAAGTTGAGTTACATTTACTTTCATGCTTTGCAAAGCCACACCGCTATCAGCTGTTAAACTGGCTGGTGGATTGGTTGTTACGCTTGCATTTACTTTTCTTTTTGCAAAAACAGTCGCATCACCCAAAGCTGAAACCGCTGTTTGAAAACTTAGAAGTTTTGTTTTAATTTCAGTTAAATCTTTTTGTTTAGTGTTATTTTCTTCAATTTTTTTTGTATATGGATTTATACGACTTGCTTCATCTGCTTTTTTTAATTTATCAATGACATCTTGTGTTAAAACTCCAGAACCAAAACCTAAACTAGATAGACTTCCAAATGCCATTTTAACTCTCCTTATTATAAATTAACCCTAATGCATCTCTAAAATATTCAGCCAATCTCATAGCTTCTTCACTAGGAATTTGACGGATTTCTCTTCCTGTATTTTTTTCAGTAACACTGATATACATAGAACCTATTTTATCATTAAAGGCAAATCTTATATTTGTATTTAACGAATCCATTTGTTCGTTTAATTTTTTTGTAATATCCGATAATTTCTCGCCTAAACCTTCTTGAATTTCTTTAGAATGTTTAGAATTTTCTTGAACCTTCTGAATATTTTCTTCATTGGTTTTATGATTATTTTGAATATTCATATTATTAGAAATATCCATTTTAGCCAGCTTAGTCACTTCCATTTTAAAATCCTTTTTAAAATTTTCGTTTTACTAGATATCGGATAAATATAAAAAAAATTAATAGTTTATATAAAAAATTATAAACTTATAAAAATTGTAAGCAAAAAGCATTCTCAAATTTAAAAAATTTCAAATTTTTTAAAAAGCTGTATATCATTTTTTAAAATTTTACGCAAAATTAAATCGTCAATAACCTCTTTAGAACAAATTGTCTCTTCTGGCCAAACTCTTTCATATCCGTCCATCTCATTTTTAGCACTTGCATCTATAGCAATTCTTTCTTCTATGATATAAAAATCTCTTTTAGCATCAATATTATTAACAACTCTCCATACTAACATATAGGGATTTTCTAATTGATTTTCTTTATCTAAAAAGATTAAAATACTAAAATGTTGTTTAAAATCCAAAAGTTTTTCAAAACTTTGTTTTATACTTTCTTTTTTGTCAAGTAAAATACATACTATAGGATTTTTACTCTCTTTATAAAATTGCTTTAAATCAATAATTTCAAGTTTAGTTTGAAATAAAGCTTTTAAATCTTTATCTTCTAGAAGTTCTAACTCTTGCGTTATTTTTGCTCCAGTAGCATCAAGTCCAGCCTTACCTCCAAAACAAACATTAGTAGATGAATGATCTAATTGATCACAAATTCCTTCGCTAATTAGCAAATCTTTGCAATTAAAACGATCTAAAATATAAGGGATTAAATTATCATAGTCATTTAAATCAGGAGCATCCTTATCTACAAAAATAGCATGTTTTACAAAACTCATTTGTCCCATACCCCAAAAAGCATGCATAATTTGTTTAGCATGGGCAGGATATTTTGTATCAATTTTTGCTAAAATAAGATTATGAAATACTCCATTTTCTGGCATTTTATAATCAATTAAATCAGGAATATTAGTTTGTAATAAAGGCAAAAATACCCTTTCTGTTCCAAGCCCCATAATCTTATCTTCTAAAGGAGGTTTTCCTACTATAGTAGCCTGATAGATAGCATCTTTTTTAGCATAAATTTTTTCAACTTTCATCACTGGAAAAAGTTCTTGTGGAGTGTAAAAACCCGTATGATCTCCAAAAGGACCTTCAAGTTTAAATTCATCTAAATCCACATAACCCTCTATAACAAAATCACTATCATAAGGAACATAAATACCATTTTCGCAAGGAGTTAGCAAAGCTCTAGTTTTTTTAATAAAACCATAAAGCAAAAGTTCAAAAATTCCTTTTGGCAAAGGCGCTTGAGCACACCAAATATACAAAGGATCCCCGCCAATAGCAATACTTACTGGCATCTTTTTAAAACCTGCTTTTTTATACTCATGATAAAAAAGCGCTCCGTCTTTGTGGACTTGCCAATGCATCAAAAGTTCATTTTTATCGCTTACTTGTAAACGATACATTCCAAGATTATTTTGAGTTTTATCTATATTTTGAGTATAGACTTGACCCATAGTAATAAATTTAGAAGCATCCTTTTGCCAAGTTTTTAAAATAGGAAGCTCCTCCAAAGAATTTAAAGTTTTAAAAGAAAATTTAGAATGTTTAGCGCTTAATCTTTTAGGTGGAACATTTTTTAAAGAAAGCAAAGTTTTAAAAAAATCTATTTTTGATTTTAAATTTGTGGGAATATGTAGCTTTAAAAGCTTTGAAATTTCATCTGCTACTTCCAAATAAGGACGTGTGAAGATTAAATTTAAAGCTTTTTCATTACAAAAAGTATTCATAAGAACTGGAAAATCATAGCTTTTATTTTCTTTTTTACTTATAGGATGGGTAAATAATAAAGCTTTGCCTTTTTCTTGTTTTTTTGCTTCTATATAAGCGATATATCCTATCTCAAGATCAATATCTACAGGCTCTTCTATAATTTTTAACAAATCATTTTGTTTTAGAATTTCAATAAAATTTTTCATTATATCATCGCCTCTGCTCTTTTTAATAAATCTTTTGCTCCCAAGCTTATAAATTTTAAGGCTAGTTTTTCGCCTGCGCTTTTAAAATCACTTTTATTGATTAAAAAATCTTCTTTTAGAAATTCACTTGCATCAGGAAGCCCTAAAATAGCTCTTATGTGAATTTTATCTTGAAACAATTGAGCATTAATACCAATAGGAACTTGACATCCACCTTCTAAAATTCTTATAAAATCTCTTTCTATAGTGGTTTCTATAACCGAATTTTCATCGTTTAAACATTCAAGCAAAGAGACAATCTCAGGCATATCAAGAGCTTCAATTCCTAAAGCCCCTTGTGATGCAGCGGGTATCATTTCATCTTTTGAAAAAACACTTACATAATTAACCAAAGAATCTAAATTTAATCTTTTTATTCCTGCTAAAGCTAAAACAATTGCATCAAATTCACCATTTTTTAGTTTATCTATACGAGAATTTACATTACCTCTTAAAGAAATAATATTTAAATCAGGTCTTAAAAGTAGAAGTTGCATTTTGCGTCTTAAACTTGTTGTTCCTATTTTGGCATTTTTAGGCAGATCTTTTAAAGTAGGATATTTTTGAGAAAGCATGGCATCATTGCTTTCTTCTCTTTTTGAAATTGCTATAAGCTTTAAACCTTCTGGAAAAAAACTTGGTACATCTTTTAGGCTATGAACCGCTAAATGAGCTTTTTTCTCAAGCATACTCTGCTCAAGCTCTTTTGTAAAAAGTCCTTTGCCTCCTATTTTTGCCAAAGGAGAATCAAGCAAAATGTCACCTTTTGTTTTAAAACCCTCTAATACAACTTTAATATTATGTTCTTTTTCTAAAAATGATTTCACCCACTCACTTTGCCATAGAGCCAATTGACTTTTTCTTGTTGCAATAATTAATTCTTTCATTTTTTATCCTCTATTATTTCAACATCAATAATATCATCATTATACGAATTCTGCTTTGTTTTAGCGGTCTTAAACGAACTAGTGTTAAAGCTTATCTTTAATAAAATGCCAAAAATAAATATTAAAATTCCCAAAATACTACTTAAAATCCCTGGAAAAATGAGCAAAAAACCAGAAATTACAAAAGAAAATTGTATAAACATATTTTTAAAGCCATCGATATGAAATTCAAGTAAATTTCTCCAAAAAATACCTAAAATTACAATACCACATACCATACTCATCAAAACAAAGGCTAGAAAATTTCCAAGTCCAAAAACAATAATAAATAAAATTGTAAAAAATATTTCAAGTAAAATCAAAGGAGTTAAACTTAATTTAAATTTCATAATACCGTCTTTTTTATAAATTCTAGAACTCTATTAGTATCAATTACTTCTTTTTTTAAATCTTTTCTTTGTATAAATTCAAGTTTATTTTCCTCAAAATTTTTCCCTATAACTAGAGCATAAGGAAAACCCATAAGTTCAAAATCATTTATTTTAACTCCAAAACGTTCATTTCTATCATCTAATAATACTTTAATACCCTCTTTCTTTAAATTCTCATAAAGATTATTAGCATATGCGACTATTTTCTCATCTTTCATATTTGAAATAATAATATTTAAATCAAAAGGGCTTAGAATTTTATTCCAAATACAACCTTTATCATCATAACTTGCTTCTATAGCTACTGCAACCAAACGACTTACCCCTATACCATAACATCCCATGTAAAAAGCTTGAGCTTTACCATTTTCATCTAAAAAATTAGCATTCATGGCTTTAGAGTATTTTTGTCCTAGCTTAAAAATATGTCCTACTTCAATCCCTTTGCTCTTTTTTAATTTTGCTCCACACTCTATACAACAATCCCCTTCTTTTACTGCCACAAGATCTTTAAAACGGTTTTTATTTAAATTTACAACATCAATGCCAACTAAATGATAGTCTTTTTCATTGGCGCCTATAATCATTTGCTTTTCATTTTCAAGTTCTTGATCTATATAAAATTCAATATCCTTAAGCCCAACAAAACCTATAAATCCTGGACAAAGTCCAATCTTAATAAGTTCTTCTTCATTAGCATCTTGAAGCTCTAAAGCATTAGCAGCATTTAAAGCTTTTACCTCCTGAAGCTCGTCACATCCTCGTATAAAAAACACAATAAATTTACTCTCATTTTCATAAATAGCTTTTTTTACAATTGCTTTAATCGTATAAAATTTATTTATTTTAAAAAAATCAGCTAATTCTTCAATACTTCTAACATTTGGCGTATGAAATCTACTCGCATAATTAGCTTCTGGTCTTTCATCTTTACACTCTTTTTTTGCTCTTTTGGCTACTTCAATGTTTGCAGCATAAGTACAATTTTGACAAGTTAAAATATCATCTTCGCCATTATCCGTCAAAACCATAAATTCCTTTGATCCGCTCCCACCAATAGCTCCACTATCTGCATTAACAACGCGAAAATCAAAACCAAGTCTTGTAAAAATTTGACTATAAGTTTTATACATTAAATCAAATTCTCGTTGCAAATCCTCTTCATTGCTATGAAAGCTATAGCCATCTTTCATTAAAAATTCACGACACCTTAAAAGCCCAAATCTAGGTCTTGCCTCATCTCTAAATTTTAATCCTATTTGATAAAGATGCAAAGGAAGTTGCTTATAGCTTGTAATTTTATTTTTAACTAAAGAAAGTATGGCTTCTTCATGTGTTGGTCCTAAAACAAACTCATTTTCTTTTCTATCTTTAAATCTTAATAATTCCTTACCAAAAACACTATATCTACCACTTTCTTTCCATAAATCTGATGGTGTAATAAAACTAAGATTTAATTCTTGCGCTCCTGCTTTATCCATCTCTTCTTTAACTATTGTTTTAATTTTTTCTAAAACCATTTTTCCTAAAGGCAAAAAATTATAAAGTCCACTTCCAATTTGCTCAATAAAACCTGCACGTGTTAAAAAAATATGGCTAGGTAAAACCGCATCTTTTGGATTCTCTTTTGTTGTAGGAGCATAAAGTTTACTGAATTTCATCCTCTTCCTTTGCATTAAATTCGCATTTATATTGATTTAAATTTAAATCTTCTAAATCATTTTTTATATCAAAAACATAGCGCATAGCATTAACTATAGTATCGCTTTGAATTTTACCTTGCATTTTCTTTAAATTTATAGTTGGAGTATGTAAAAAAGCTTTAAAAACTTGATGAATAAGCTTTTGAGCTTCTTTAAAATCTGATTTTTTAAGATAACCTTTATTAAGTGCTATCTCAAGTTGCTTAGTAGCGCACTCTTTTGCTTCCAATCGTATAGCTTTGATAACTGGCATAATAGCTAGATCATTTAAATACTTAAAAAATTCATCTGTCATTGTATTGACAATTTTATAGGCAATTTGGGCTTCGTGTTCTCTTAAAATTAAATTCTTTTTAACAACCTCTTCTAAATCATCTACAGAAAAAACTTTAATTTTATCATTTTCTTCTAGCTCAATATCTCTTGGAACAGCAATATCAAAAAAATAGCGCTTAAAATCTACCTCTTTAAGCAATTCCTTTGTAATAATTGCATTACTTGCATTTGTAGCAGAAAAAAATAAATCATAATCATTAATGTAAGAGGATAATTGACTTAGATGATCAAAGTGACTTGATTCTCCTAAATTTTCACATAATTTTTTTGCTTTTTTTAAATCTCTATTTAAAATAATAACTTTAGCCCCGGCAGAAATTAAATACCTAGAAGCTAACTCGCTCATCTCCCCTGCACCAATTACTATTGCTTTTTTTTGTGTTAAATCAAAAAATTCTTTAGCTTTTGCAACACAAACTGATGCTACTGAAATAGGATTTTTAGAAATTTGAGTTTGATTTCTTACTTTTGCAGCACATTTAAAAGAAAAATGCATGATTCTAGAAAGATGCATAGAACAAAATTTATTTTCAAGTGCAAAAATAAATGCATCTTTAAGCTGTTTTACAATCTGTGTCTCTCCAACGACCAAACTATCCAAAGAACTAGCAACCGCAAAAAGATGATGAACCGCATCACTATCTTCATAAATATCCGCTTTTTCAAAGAGAATTTGAGAATCTACATTGCAAAATAAAGATAAAGAAGAAATAATAAATTTATCAATCTGGCTTTTATTTTTAACAAAAGTTAAAATTTCAATACGATTACAAGTGCTAATGACTAAACCTTCTTTTATATTTTCATTAGCACAAATAATATCAAGAAATTCTTTTTTATTAGCATTGTTACTGAAACTTAATTTCTCTCTTATAGAAATATCAGTATTTTTATGTGTAAAGCTGATACAAAAATAATGCATCAAAATTCCCTACTTATCATATTATCAATAATTTCATTTAAGGAAGCATTATTATAAGACTCAATAGCTATTAATGCATTATTTCCATATGTTTTAGCTTTATTAAATACTTCTTCTAAAATTTGTTTTTCAATCATTTGTTCTTTAATCCATAAAATTTCATTTTTATCTAGTTCTTTTTTAAAAAAACTAACCAATATATTTTTATCAGCATTATCTAATTTTTTATAAAGATAAATATAAGGTAATGTTGTCTTGCCTTCTTTAAAATCACTCATTATAGGTTTTCCAAGTATACTCTCATTACTCTTAATGTCTAAAATATCATCAACAATTTGGAATGCTAAACCCAAATTTTTACCATAATTAGCAAAATTACCCTCAGATAAACCTGCCAATATAGCACCGCATTTTGCACTTGCTTCAATCAAAACAGCCGTTTTATGATAGATCATTTTTAAATATTTATCTTCATCGATATTAAACTCTTGACTTAAATTAATATCCATTAATTCGCCAAGAGATAATTTAACCACAGCATCAGAAATTATTTGTGCAAAATTAGCATCCATTTTAGAGAGCTCAAAAAAAGCTTTGGAATATAAAATATCTCCCAGCATTAAAGCATTTTTAGCCCCAAATTTATCATTGATAGATCGTGCTCCTCTTCTTAATTTTGCATCATCAATAATATCATCATGCAAAAGACTTGCCAAATGTATAAGCTCTATAATTGCACAAAGCTTAAAAGATATATCACTTTTACCTGCTATATTTAAAAGCAATTTTGATCGAAGTTTTTTACCTATATTTATACTATCTAACATCTTTAAAACGGGAGTATAATCTAGATCTTTTAAATAATTTTGAATAAGAGTGTCAATTTCTTGCAATTTTCTTCCTTATTTTCATTTTTGATTTGTCAAAGGTTTGACCTGAGATTCATTAAAATTAATCATTGGAACAATTTGATTATTTTGTGGAGGATTTTTTAAAGGGAATTTTCTTGGATCTAAAAATTTGACTGCTAAGCGCAAATCTTTATCCTCTATATATACTATAAAAGTAGCTTCTCCTTTATTATAAGAATTAAACTCTAAAATCAAACGTGCTCTATCAATATGAGGGTTAGTATAATCAGGAATTAAAGTTTGGGTGACCCAATTAAGGTTTCTGCGTAAAGACATAGTAAATTGCCTTGGAAATTTTCTAAATTTAGAATGAACTATAATATTTGTATTATCAAACAAGGTCCAATAAAAATCAAAATTTTGCACCTTATCATCATATCCAAGCTCTTGAATTTCTACACTTGCTCTTTCATCTTTTTTTAAAGTAAATTTATAAGTATACTGAAAAACTGGCAAAGATGCTTTTAGATCCTGTATGCCAAAAACCAACAAAAAACTTATTAAAAAATATATAAATATATTTTTCAAAATTTAACCTTCATATCCTAAAATTTCAGCACCCAAACCAATAAAAATATCATTTTGTCTTTCTTTTATAAGCTCATCATTTTCAAGTATAAATTTTTTCACATCTTTATCATTAATCTTTTGTTGCTCTAAAAGCTCTATCATGGCTATATATTCTGCAAAAAAATTATCAAAAGTTTTTTCTAGTGCTCCTAAATTTCCATTTTTAATAATTTCTATAAATTTTTCTTTAGGTGTTTTATTTAACATTTCATCAAAAATATCCATTATTTTCCTTAATTAATGACAAACTGATTATAAAATTTTAATAGTTAAAAGTAGCTAAATTAAAATAATAAATAAAAAATATTAAATAATTTTTAATTATTTTTATAATATTTATATAATAAGCTAAACATAAAGTTTAGCTTAAAAATTAATTTTCAACTCTACTAGCATATTCAACACCCAAATCAAAAGCTTTTGCATTAGCTTCTTTTGTTTTAATTGGCACCATATCAAGCATAATTTCTTTTAAAATATTTAAATCAATACACTTACTCATATAAGCAGCAATAGCTAATGCAATCACAGATTGGGTTGCTACATTACCCACTTCATCTTTGGCAATACTAATAATAGGAATTTTAAAAATTTTCCATTTTTTATAATCTTGCTCATCAGGATATACTAAATTTGGCTCAATCACTATAATGCCGTTGTCTCTAACACCATCCTTAAAACCCTTGTATCCTTTGTTTGCAGTAGAAAGCATAAAATCAATTTCACCTTCTATAGCATAAGGAAAGAGAATTTCATTCTCATTTATAATTACATCAACTTTTGTTGGACCTCCACGTACTTGAGAAGTATAAGTTGAAGCTTTAAAAGCATGAAGTCCTTTTTTAATTGCAGCATTAGCTAAAATTTCACCTGCAGTAATTACACCTTGACCTCCCTCACCCCCAAATCTCAACTGAAATTTCATTGTAATACTCCTAAATTTACCATTCTTCCTTCTTGAGCCGCCTTACGCACTTCTTCATAAGCTTCACAATATTCTATACAATCTTTATTTTGATGCAAAATACCGGTTGGAAATTTACCTTTTTTTTCTTGAGAATTCATTTGTTCAAATTTGGTTTTCTCAACACAACGATCTTTGATCCAATTAAGCATAGAAACCGCTTCTCCCATCTTATTTTTACGCCCAAGATTAATATGACAATTTGAAAAAATATCAACAAAACTATAGCCTTTATGCTCTAAAGCTTTATAAATAATATTATCAAGTTTATTTATTTCTATTACATTTGATCTTGCCACAAATGTAGCACCAGCAGCTTTTGTAAGTTCACAAGCATCAAAATTAGGATCTATATTGCCAAATTGAGCTGTAACAGTATAAAAACCTAATGGAGTAGTTGGAGAGGTCTGAGAATTTGTTAGTCCATAGATAAAATTATTAATTAATATATGAGTGATGTCAATATTTCTTCTACATCCATGTATAGTATGGTTTCCACCAATAGCCAAAGTATCTCCATCTCCACTTACAACAATCACATGTTTTTTGGGATTTGCCAATTTAATACCGGTTGCATAAGCAATAGCTCTACCATGAGTTGTATGCACTGTATTACAATTTACATAAGAACTAGTTCTACCACTACATCCTATACCAGAAACCAAACAAACATCATCCATACTCCAACCAATTTTTTCTATAGCACGGATAATGCTTTTTAAAATAACACCATCACCGCAGCCCCAGCACCACTGAGTTGGAAGCTTATCCACTCTTAAATATTCATCATAATTAAAAGCCATTTATAAATTCTCCTTTACCTTAACTATAATTTCATCCGGTGTAATAGGACGCCCATTAGCTTTATGAAGCGAAATCAAATCACTTCTTTTGCTTACTCTTTGCATCTCTTCTAAGTACTGACCCATATTGAGCTCACAAACCATAATTTTTTCAAATTTTTTGACAATTCTTTCAATTTCATTTTCGGCCACAGGATATAAAGTAATAGGTCTAAAAAGTCCTGCTTTTACTCCTTCTTTTCTCAATCTTAAAATAGCTTCTTTTACAGAACGAGAAACACTTCCATAAGCAATAATTAAAAATTCTGCATCCTCAAGATAATATTCCTCATAAGAACATATTTCATTGGTGCGATTTTTAATTTTTCCAATAAGTCTTTGTATATTTTTTTTAACAATCTCTCCATCTTCTGTTGGAAAGCCTATATCTCCATGATGGAGTCCAGTAATATGATAACGATAACCTGTAAAAAATGAATTTAAAACAGCACTTTCATTCTCACCCACAGCATAAGGTTTATAATCTTTTTTATCCCCTTCAAATTTAGCGCGATTAATAATTTCTAAATCTTTCAATTCCGGAAGCATTGCTTTTCCATTCATATGACCAATAGTTTCATCCATGAGTAAAAAAACTGGAGTCATAAATTTTTCAGCCAAATTAAAAGCCCTTATTGTCTCCGTATAAGATTCTTCTAAAGACGCAGGAGCAATAGCAATACTCGCATAATCTCCATGGGTTGGAGACTTTGCTTGAAACAAATCTCCTTGTGCTACCCTTGTTGGAAGTCCAGTAGAAGGACCACCTCTCATTACATTTACAATTACTAAAGGAATTTCTGCAATAAAAGCATAACCAATTTGCTCTGATTTCAAAGAAATACCAGGACCACTACTTGCTGTCATTGATTTTACTCCACTCATTGAAGCACCTATAGCTACACTTATACCCGAAATTTCATCCTCCATTTGAATGAAAGTGCCATTATTTTTTGGCAACAAATAACTTAATTCATGAGCTATTTCTGAACTTGGAGTAATAGGATAGCCTCCAAAAAATTTACATCCACAATCAATTGCAGCCTTTGCAATCAATGAATTTCCAGTTGCTATAATTTCTCTCATTTTGTTCTTCCTATGCTAAAGTTTTTTATAATCATTATCTTTTATTAGTTTTGCTCTATCTTTTGCCTGTGGCGTCAACTTGGCAAATTGAAATTCGCTTTTTTTGGCTACCATAATTGCAAAATCTGGACAGTGTGCTTCACACTCGCTACAACCTATACAAGATTCAGGGTGTACTACTTCTATCATTTGGCCTAAAACGGCATGAACATCATCACGCATCGCTAAAACTCCAGCCGGACAATAACTTACACATATATTACAAGCTTTACATCTTTGCTCATCAACCCAAACTGGAGTATTTTTTGGTGCCATCAAGCTCATTTATTCTCCTTGATAAATAAAATCTAAATAATTATTTTAATTTGAATTTATTTTTAATTTTATTAAATACAATAATTTTCATAAAAAAATACCGAACTTTGTTTCAAATAGTGAATTTTTAAAATCATTTAAACAAATTTGTTGGCAATTCAATAATATTTTTTATAAGATTAAAAGGTGATTTAACAACATCTCCTAAAATTTGAGTATGAAAACTAGGATTATCCAAAGAACCATCCACTTTAATGTTTGTACTTATTTCTTGATTTTTACCTAAAATAACATAATTTAAAATTGGAACTTTAGAAATAACGCTAGAGGCTGATTTTAAAGTTTTGAGCTCTAAATTTAAATCTATATTTTTTAAACGCAAGTTTACACTTCCAATTCCAAAAATATCAACACTTTCTCCATTTAAACTAATAGCCTTAATTCTAAATAAATCTTTTCTACGATCAAAAACAATTTCTCCATCAATAACACTAAGACCTTTTTCATTAAAGGTTGGTGTTTTAAATAAAAGCAAACTAGGAACCGTATCAATAAAACTTATAAGTTGATTCGTCCCTTTTAAATCTTTGATAAAAGTATTTTTAATCTTAAATCGTCCTTCAAAATCTTCAAAATTTCTACCGGTAATATTTAAATCAAAAACTCCTTGCAACACAGCTTGCTTTTGAAGGAAAGTATTTAAAAACTCATCATTGATATTGTTAATATTTAAATTAATATAATTTGGAGAAAAATTAAAATTTAAATTTGTATTATTTTTATTAGCTCTAATATTTAGAGTATTTTCATTTAAGATTGCCTCTAAGCGATCAAATGATAAAATATTATTAGTGTCTTTAAGAATAATACTAAAATTAGCTCCACCAAAATAGATATTTTGAACATTAGATTCTAAATTAAAAAATCTTTCTTTATCTTCTTTATAAATATAAGTCAAATTTTTAAGATGAATTTCTTTATTTTTATCATTTAATATAGCGCTAATTAAATCACTTTCTGAATTAATCAAAACTGTATCTTGCTTTTTTTCTATAAAAAAACTATCCTTTTCATAAGGAATATTACCATTTAAAAAATTGCTTTGAAATGATGCATTGTTAATCTGTATTTTGAAATTATCAAAATCAATTCCTTCATAAGTAATATTTTGAGCACTTTTAAAACCTAATTGTTTAAGCAAAGGAGAATATGAATTTAATATAGAAGGATTATTTAGATTAATTTTTAAATTATCAAGAATCTCTAAATCAAGTTGCCATTTAGGGATAAAAACTTTACAATTTTGAGAAAAATCAAGATCTATAATAACATTTTCATTTTTGATACTAATAATATTGTTTGCTATTTCAAATTGTCCTATTTTTGTATTAAATTGTCCTATTTTTGTGTTTAAATCAATACTAGCATTAAAATCAGCTTTTAAAAATTTATTTGCAATATCAGCTTCTTCTATATTTAATAAATTATTATTTATTTTAATTAAAGCTTTACTAACATTTGTATCTAAAAAACTTAAAACAGAATTTTCTACAACAAATTCTCCATTAAAAAGACTCTGATCCTTATAAAAGCCAAGATCTAAAATAAAATCACTTTTTACCTTTCCTTCTTTTTGAAAAAATGGTATTTTAACGTCATAAAAATCAAGCGCTTTCCATAGTTTTTGATCCAATTTTAAATTATTGGATATAATATGTAAATAAATTCCTGCTTTATTTTCATCCATCAAATCATAAATATAAATTTTACTTGCACTCAAATCTGCTTGTTTGTAACTAGCTTTTTTGAAATCAAAATTAAGTCTTTGTTTATTTAAATTTAAATTAAGTTTTGGAATTTCAATTGGATCCATTTTGTTATCCAAGCTAATTTTAACCCTATCAACATAACCAGAAGCTTCGATGTTATCTAAATAATATTTATTTTTATTAAAATCTATAAAACCTTTAATATAGTCTAAATAATAAAACTCTCCTTTAATTCTATGTCCAACCCATAAAACAAGATCCTCTGGAAGTTCAATTTTATTTTTAATTTTATTAAAAATGTCTAAAGTATTTTTAAAGCTAACTTCTTTAAAATTATATGCAAGTTGACCATTTTTATAAGAAAGATTGATGTTAAAATTAATTAGATTAGAACTTGCCTTAGCATCAAAAAAATAAAACTCACTCTTAGTATTAATATCCAAATTCCCAACTATGCTTAAATTATAATCTCTAATAAACATTTTTTCTATATTTGCTTTTATATTATTCACTTCTTTTTGCAGGGTTGTTTTTAGAAAAAATAAATTATTATCTATAAAAAACTCATTATTTTTAAATAAAATTTTCAAATGATAATCTTTAAAAGCTAAATTACGAATATCCATTTCTTGTATAAAAATATAAAAATATTTTAAATTTTCAGCAAGATTTAAAAGCTTAACTGAGGAAAATTGGCTAGTTTGCTTTTTAGAATCAATATTTGATTTTTGATAAATACTAATATTTTTTGCTTTTACAATTAATTTTTTATCTAATTTAATATATAATTGCTCTAATTTTAAAAAATCAAACTGGACACTTGATATGGAAATTCCGTTTTTTAAAACCAAAAATAATAATATTATAAATACAGAAATCGCTAATAAAAAATACAATATTTTCTTTTTCATGCGTTACTTCTTTCTATTTATTATCTTTGGAATTTTTTACTACTTGCTTTTTCCGCTTAAAAGTAATTCTGTAGTTTATATCCCTAAAGGCTCAGTAGGACAAATTATATCATATTTAAATCAAAATAATTATCAAATGAGTACAATAGATAAATATATTCTATATTTTTTAGGGCATCCTCAATCTGGTTGGATTAATATAGGAAATGAAAAATTAAACCGCGCTGAGTTTTTATATAAACTTACCGTATCTAAAGCTGCACTTGAAACAATCACTTTAATACCTGGTGAGACAACTATCATATTTTTAGATCAAGTCGCCAAACAATTAGATCTTAACAAAACTATACTCTTAAAAGAATTTGAAAAGCAAGCTCCTTATAAAGAAGGGGTTTTAATGCCAGAAACTTATAAAATTCCCAAAGGAATCACAGAATCTTTATTTATCAATTTTATATTAAAATATTCAGAAAATAATTTTCAAAAAATATCAAAAAAAATTTTTGGTGAGTATAATGCAAAAAAATGGCACCAATACATTATAATAGCTTCAATTATTCAAAAAGAAGCCGCAAGTGAAGATGAAATGCCGATTGTTTCAAGTGTTATTTATAATCGCCTTAAAAAAGGAATGAAACTTCAAATGGATGGAACCCTTAATTATGGAATTTATTCTCATGAAAAAATAACTCCTCAAAGAATAAAACAAGATAATACTTCTTATAATACTTATAAATTTAGTGGCATTCCACAAGATGCTATTTGCAATGTTTCATTAAATGCTATTAAGGCTGCTATTTTTCCAATAAAAAGTGATTATTTATATTTTGTAAGAGATAAAAACACAAAAAAACATATTTTTACTACCAATATTAAAGATCACAATAATGCTATCAATAGGCAAAAATAATGGAACATTTTTTGCTTATGATATTTAAACATCAAAATAAAAAGGAATAAAATGATCTCACCATTTAAATCAAAAGAACTTGTAGTAAGTGCTTTAGCTGGTAGAAATTTAAGAAATCAACTCATTAATTCTAATTTAGCAAATGTTGATACTCCTTTTTATAAAGCAAGAGATATTGAATTTGAAACAGCATTGGTAAATCGTGCCAATGAAATTTTTAAAAAAAATAATAATAAAGAATTACAATTAGCACTAACAGAGCAAGGACATCAAAAACCTTGGAAATTTCCAGATCCAAGCAAATCAACAATTTATTTAAGAGATGGACATTTGGCAAGAAATGACGCAAATACAGTAGATCTTGATGTAGAAACTACAGAAATGAGCAAAAATACAGTTATGATAACAGCCCTTGATGGGGTTTTAAGAAGACAAAGTAATATTTTTAGCTCTATTATCGATGCAAGTTCTAAATTAAGTTAAAGGAAAATTATGGCATACTTAAGTGATTTTGATATAAGTGGATATGGTTTAAGTGCTCAACGCTTTAGAATGAATGTAATTAGCTCAAATATAGCTAATGCAAATACAACCAGAACCGCAGAAGGTGGGCCTTATAGAAGAAGAGAGGTTATTTTTAAAGCAACGGATTTTGACAAATTATTAAATGAGCAAATTAACAAAGATAATAATTTTTTAAAATATGAGAATCCTTTAAATGATCCGACTTCTCCAAAAGATGCTAAACCTGCTATTATGAGCGTTGTAGTTGATAAAGTTGTAAGAGATGACAAGGATTTTCGCATGAAATACGATCCATCACACCCAGATGCTAATGCAGAAGGATATGTGGCTTATCCTAATGTTAATCCAGTTATTGAAATGGCCGATTTAATTGAAGCTACTAGAGCTTATCAAGCAAACGTAAGTGCTTTTACAAGTGCTAAAACCATAGCACAAAGTGCTATTGATTTACTTAAAGGTTAAGAATGAATAATATTAATGATTTAAGACTTAATACAATTACAAATAACAATTTATCTAATAATAAAAATTCAAGTAATATTGGAGATGAATTTTCACAACTTCTTAAAAATGAAATTAAAAGTCTTAATAAAACTCAAGAAGAAGCTGAAGCAGCTATGACAGATATAGCAACTGGGGAAGTTAAAGATCTGCATCAAGCTGCAATTGCTATAACTAAAGCTGAAAGTAGTATGAAATTTATGCTTGAAGTTAGAAATAAAGCTATTAATGCATATAAAGAAATCACAAGAACACAAATTTAAGCTTTGATACAAGAAAATAAAAAAAATAGAATATCAAAAGTTGCTTTTGCTTTTTGCATGGCTCTTTTATTTATGATTATTTTTCTTGTTTCTACCTTTTTTTTAACTTCGAAACGCCATATACCAAACACAGAAAAAGATCAATACTCTCACGCATTAAGAGGAAATATTATTACAAAAGATAATTTCACCATCGCATCATCACGTCAAGTTTATCGTGCTGAAATTGATCTTAGAAGCATTGATAAGGATAAATTTGATTTGTTTTTAAAGCTTTTCCAAATTTATAGCGGAGCTAGCAATGAACAAATGCTTGATATTAAAAAAAGAATTCAAAATAGAAAGAAAAAAAGTTATAATTTTGTCCTTTTACAAAATCTTGATTCAAAAAGAGCAAGTTATCTAAAAGAACTTGCCAAAAAATTATACATACAAGGATTTTTTAAAGCATTTACTAATAATAATCGTGTTGAAACTAGAGGTTTAAGCATTATCGAGCATAGAGAAGATAGAATTTATATGTCAGCAGATACCTTAACCCCTGCTATTGGCTATACTAAAACTTTTCTAGATAAAGATAATAATATTTTAAAAAATATAGGAGTTAAGGGTTTAGAAAAATACTATGATGAATGCCTAAGTCCTTTACAAGATGAAAAAATCCAAGGTCTTAAAGATATAGGAGGAAATATTATCCTAAACTCCAACTCCTTACAGCAAAAAAAAATTAATGGTTGTGATCTTTATTTAAATATTTCATTAAAACTTCAAAAAAATATAGAAAAAGCGATTGATCAAAGAAATGAAGAGTTAAAAGCAAATGAAATTATTGTTGGGGTAATGGAAAGTAAAACAGGAAAAATCCTAGCTCTTGCTAGTTCAAGAAGATACAATCCTAAAAATCGTAGTAAAGATTTATCTGTTTTAAATGCTAGTGCTATAGAATACGGTTATGAAGCCGGTTCTGTTATCAAACCCTTTATTTTTGTAACAGCTTTAAGACTTAACAAAATCAAACTTGATGAAATTATTAATACTTATGGAGGAAAATATAAACTAGGACGTTTTATTATTAGCGATGATCATAAAAAAGATAAAATGAGTACAGAAGAAATCATTAGATATTCTTCAAACATAGGAATGATTCAAATAGCTAAAAGATTAAATAATATAGAAATTATTTCTGGACTTAGAGTTTTTAAATTTGGAGAAAAAAGTGGCATAGATTTACCTTACGAACAAAAAGGAGAACTTCCAAATCCTAAAAAATTAAGAGATATAGAAAAATCTGTTTTAAGCTATGGATATGGCTTGAAAACTACATTTATGCAACTCCTTGGAGCTTATAATGTTTTTAATAATGATGGAATATATATTACTCCAAAACTTGCAGATAAATTTTATCAAAATGGACGCTTTAATAGTCTAGATGATGAAATTAAAAAAGAAAAAATTCTTTCAAATGAAGCAGCGACAACTATGCAAAATATTTTAATTGATGTTATAGAAAAAGGAACAGGAAGAAAAGCTATAACACCTGGAATAATCATAGGAGGAAAAACAGGAACTGCAAGAATTGCTGAAAGACAAGGTTATACGTCTAACCGTTATAATGCATCATTTTTTGGTTTTGCTAACGATGAAAATCATCATTATACTATAGGAGTTTTGGTAAGAAATCCTACTAAAACTTATTATGCCGCACAAAGTGCTTTACCTATGTTTAAAGATGTTATTGATATTTTAATTAATGAAGATTTCTTAAAACCGATACAAAGTGCTCAGTAATTTTTCTTATCATTTCTTTTTCATTTTAATATAAATATGCAAAATATCTAAAGCTGCAGGAGTAATACCGCTAATCTTGCTTGCTGCAAAAAGAGTTTGGGGTTTAAATTTTTCTAATTTTTCCACTACCTCATTACTCAAACCACTAATATTTCTAAAATTAAAATCATTTGGAATTTTTAATTCATTTAAATTTCTCATTTTATTAATTTGCGCTTTTTGCATTTTAATATAATGATAATACTTAGCTTCGCTTAAAATTTCTTGCAAAGAGTACTCATCCATATCTTCAAAAATCATATTTATTTTTTTAAGTTTTTCTATATTAAAACTTGAACGTGCAACAATTTTTTGCCAATTTAATACCGAAGTAATAGGTTCTTCATTTATACTTGCTAAAAATTCATTATTTTCATTATTTGGAGTAAGCTCTTTTTCAAGTAAAAAATTTAAACCCCTATTTAAATTAGTATTAATATTTTCAATAAAATCAAAGTCATGTTGGCTTAAAAGTCCAAATTTAAAACCATATTTTCCAAGTCTTAATATAGCATTTTCTTCTCTTAGCAAAAGTCTAAATTCAGCTCTTGAAGTAAACATTCTATAAGGCTCTTTCGTTCCTTTTGTTACCAAGTCATCAATTAAAACACCTATATAAGCCTCATCTCTATCTAAAACAAAAGGCTCTCTTTCATCAATGGCTAAAACAGCATTTACTCCGGCCATAAAACCTTGTGCTGCAGCTTCTTCATAACCTGTTGTACCATTAATTTGACCAGCACAATATAGATTTTTAATCTTTTTTGTTTCCAAAGTATGATAAAGTTCTGTTGGATCAATATAATCATATTCTATAGCATAACCAAAACGTGTTATTTTAGCATTTTCAAAACCTTTTATGCTTCTTAACATCGCAATTTGCACTTCATAAGGTAAAGAAGTAGAAAAACCGTTAATATAATATTCATTTGCAGCTTTTGTCTGCGGTTCTATAAATAAATGATGACTTTCTTTATCACTAAAACGGTTGATTTTGTCTTCTATAGAAGGACAATATCTTGGCCCTATTCCCTCGATTTGTCCAGTAAAAAGTGGAGCACGATAAAAATTATTTTTTATAATTTCATGTGTATTTAAATTTGTTCTTGCAATATAACAAGGAAGTTGAATAGGATTAAAATTTTTTGTTCTGAAACTAAAGGCTTTAGGAATCTGATCTCCATATTGAATTTCCAAAAGATTAAAATCAATACTTTTAGCATCAACTCTTGGACAAGTTCCAGTTTTTAATCTTCCAATGTTTAAATTATTTTTTTTTAAAGAATTTGCAAGCATTATTGAAGAATACTCTCCTACCCTTCCTGCTTCAATTTTTTTTTCTCCTATATGAATAAGTCCATTTAAAAAAGTTCCTGTTGTTAGTATAACTTTTTTAGAAAAATATTGATTATTTAAATTAGTCTTAACGCCAACTACTCGGTCATTTTCAATCATTAAATCTATAACTTGCTCTTGAGAAATATCTAAGTTATCCAAACTTAAAAGCTTATTTCTTGCACAAATTCTATAAGCGTCCATATCAATTTGTGCTCTAGAACCCCTAACAGCTACACCTTTACTTTCATTGAGTATACGAAATTGTATTCCTGTTTGATCAGTAATCTCTCCCATTAAACCGCCCATGGCATCAAGTTCTTTTACCAAATGCCCTTTGGCAAGTCCTCCTATAGCAGGATTACAACTTGCTGCTCCAATTTGTTCGATAAGAGTAGTTAAAAGTAGAGTTTTTTTACCCATTCTAGAAGCCGCTGCACTTGCTTCAATCCCAGCGTGTCCACCGCCTATAACAATAATATCAAACATAGCTAACCTCTAAAAATTAATTGGGTAAATAAAAATCTTAAGTAAATTTCACTCAAGATTCTTGAAGATGAAACATAAGTTCATTATAAGTTTTATTTTGACTTTTACAAAATTCATTCAAAGTTTTTAAACTTGCGTTTATACCCTCTGTATCTTCAATTTTTAATAGTTTATCATAAAAATTTTCAATTATATCAACAGCCTTTTTATTAGGTTGACGACGAACGGAATAATATCCTATAATTTTATTTGCACTAGAATCAAACGATGGAGTAACATTTGCAAAAACCCAATAATAATCTCCGTTTTTTGATTTATTTTTTACAAATGCAAAGATTTCTTTTTTTTCTTTCATATACTCCCATAAAAGTTTAAAAACTGCTTTTGGCATGGAAGAATGTCTAACTATATTATGAGGTTTATATAAAATTTCATTCATTGAAAAACCGGCATACTTTAAAAAGTCAGCATTTGCATAAACTATTCTTCCTTGCAAATCTGTTTTTGAGGTTATTAAACAATATTTTGTTAAAAAAATTTCTTTCGACATTATTTTTCCTCTTTAAGCTATACTTTCAATTTTTCTAATATTTCTAAACTTCTTTGCTCTAAATTTTTAACATCATTAACAATTACATTGTATGTTGCTTGATCAATATACTCAAGATTTGATTCTTTTATTGCTTTTTGAGCATTCTCTTTTATATATTCTTTTCCTTGATTTAGTTCACTTTCCTTAATACACTCGCTAATGACATCTTTAGCCCTATCATCATTGCAAAGATTTGAAATTGGATCAATACTTTCAAGATTAAATTCTTGAGTTCCATTAAGATTTAAATAAATATTTGATTTATATAAAATATGATCAATCTTAACAGCTGAAAGTATGAGTCTTTTTGCAAATTCTGCAAAATCTTTTCCTAAAGATAAACTATTTTCTTCAAGACCTTTAAATGCCTGAGAAAATTTACTAATTCTTTCTTCTGACTCACTTACAATACCAAATACTTGTTCGCTACCTGATTGGATATTTGTAAAATCCTGCTGCATTGTTTGTATAGCAATTGAAATTTCACTTGTAGATCTTTGAGTTCTCTCAGCTAATTTTCTAACCTCATCAGCAACAACAGCAAAACCACGCCCATGTTCTCCAGCCCTTGCAGCCTCTATTGCTGCGTTTAGTGCTAATAAATTAGTTTGATCTGCGATATCTCTAATAACTTCTACAACAGAAGTGATATTTTGAGAATTAGCTACGAAAGTTTGAACAGTCTCTTTGCTTGAATTTACTACTTCCATTAAAGAACTCATAGCATTTTGCAATGAATTTACTTCAGAGCCATTTTGTGTTGCAGTTTGTGTAATAAAATCAACCATATCATAAACATTTTTCATGATATTTATATCTTGATTTAAAGAAGAAGAAATTTCAGACATGTCTTTATTTTGATTAGTTAAACTTAAATCCATTAAAGTTTTTGACAAGGCATTTTTATATGCTGATTTAGAAGTAGTTTCTATACTTGATAAAACTTTATTAATAAATTCTATATTATAAGCAAAAGTACCTTTTAAACCTTCAGGAAGAGCTTTTCTATAAAATTCTCCTTTTTGTGAACAAGCAATAGCAGTATTAATTTCTCTTAGATAAGCTTCTAAATTATCTATAGTATTATTAATATTATCAGCAATATTACCTAGTTTTTTACTTTTTGTATTTATATAAACGATTCTACCATCAAAATTGCCATCTTTAAGTTCTGAAGAAAGCTGAAATAGCTTATCAATCATAGCTTGTTCATCTTTGTAGCACAACAACATGTAAACGAGTAATCCTAAAGCTAAAATTAAAATAGGAATAGCTACAAAACTACTGCTTATAAACGTCCCTAAAATCCCTAATACAATTAACAAAATAGAAAATAAAAATAAATTCACCATTTTAATCTATATTCCCTCCCACATACTAAATTAAATCAATAAATTTATTTTAGATACTTTTGATATATAGCTTTAAGTATTTAAACTTAAATCGGTTTATAGTTTTTTGAAAAGGTTAATTATATTAAAAACAAGATTAATTTTATCTTAATTATTTAAGATTTTCTTGCAGATCAAAAACAAGTTGATTATAAGTAACATTATAGGATGAAACGATTTCTATTAAAGCTTCCAATCCAGCCTTAATACCACCTTGTTTTTCTTTTTCTAAAATGGTGTTATAAACACTTTCAATAATAGGTAAAGCCTTACGGTTTGGGGCTCTTCTAACTGAATAATAATTAATTATTTTTCCATTAGAATCAAACGATGGAGTAACATTTGCAAAAACCCAGTAATAATCTCCATTTTTTGACTTATTTTTTACAAATGCAAAGATTTCTTCTCCTTTTTGTATGGTATCCCATAAACATTTAAAAACGGTTTTGGGCATATCTTGATGTCTTACAATATTATGAGGTTTTCCTAAAAACTCTCTAACTTCATAACCAGCATATTTGGAAAAATCATCATTTGCATAAATAATATTTCCTTTAAGATCTGTCTTAGAAGTAATTAAAGCATCTTTTGTTAGAAAAATCTCTTTCATACATCTACCTATATATTTTTTGTTAATTATATCGTATTTAAGTAAAACAAAAATTAAATATTTTCCATAAAAGTAATTAATCTTTTTTGAGAAAATAAGTAACATTTAAAAAGGATTTTATTTTAAAATAAAAAAATAATACTTATATATTTATTTTTTTGTTAAACTTCTTTAAGTTTAATAAAGGAGTTTAATTTGGAAACTTTGAGTCAAACTTTGATAAAAAGAAAACCACCCTTTTTAAAATCTTTAATAAAAAGTCTTGGTTTTTGGGTTATTATTGGCATTATTGGCGGAATTATACTTGGATATTTTAATAAAGATTTAGCCTTTGCTAGCAAAGGTGGAGTAGAATATTTTATTAAAACCTTAAAAATATTAATTGGACCTATTATATTTATTACTATTGTACTAGGTATTATCAGTCTTGAAAATCTTAAAAAACTAGGTAGCATTGGGGTTAAATCTGTTCTTTATTTCGAAATAGTAAGCACCTTAGCTTTAGCTATTGGAATTTTTATGGCTAATATAATGCAACCAGGATCTGGAATGAATCTTGATCCAAAGGCACTTGATTTAACTAAAGTTGAAAAATATATCAGTCAAACTCAAGAAATTAGTGCTAAATCAGAAATTATGCATATTTTAAAAGATGCAATTCCAACAGATATTATTAGTCCTTTTACAGAAGGAAAAACTTTGCAAGTTCTTATCATCGCTATTATTACAGCTTTAATTATTTCTTTAATGAAACAAGAAGATAAGCAAGTAATACAAAAAACATTTGAAATTGCTCAAAATTTTGTATTTAAGATCTTGCAAATTGTAATGTATTTTAGCCCTATTGCAGCATTTTCTGCTATGGCTTTATTAATTGCACAATATGGCATTGAATCTTTAATTAATCTTGGCTATCTACTTTTTGTGATGCTCATTTCTTGTCTTATCTTTATTTTTATCATTTTAGGCATTATTTGTTACTTAGCAAAAGTAAATATTTTTAAATTTATGCGTTTTATTTCTAGGGAAGTTTTAATTGTTTTTGCTACAAGTTCAAGCGAATCAGCCCTTGCTCCTTTGATGAGAAAATTAGAAAAAGCAGGATTGTCTAAAACAACAGTTGGGCTTGTGCTACCAACAGGATATAGTTTTAATCTAGATTGTACAAATATTTATTTAGCAATGAGTTTAATTTTCTTAGCACAAGCTTTTAATGTAAACCTTTCTTTAGGTCACGAAATTAGCATTTTAATTGTTTTGATGATAGCATCTAAAGGAGCTGTTGGTGTTACTGGCTCTGGATTTATAGTTCTTGGAAGCACTTTAGCAGCACTAGGAGGTATGCAAATTCCAGAAGCAAATAATGGACTTGGTGGAACTTTGGCTGAAGTTTTACCTGTGGCTGCTATAGGAATTTTGCTTGGGGTTGATAAATTTATGTCAGAAATGAGAGCTGTAGGCAATCTTTGTGGAAATAGTGTCGCAGCCTTAATTGTAAGCATATGGGATAAACAAATTGATAGAGAAAAATTTAAATACGCCCTAGATCATCCTGAAGAATTTCGCAATGCTGGGATGTATTAATTATCTTTTAAGGAAGTCATAGCGCTGAACTTCCTCAAAAATATTGTTATTTTTTTTAAGCTGTTTTAAAAAACTTTTATTTAAATCGATTTTAAAACCTAATTGTAAAATTTTATCTTCATTTTGGTCTAATTCCCTAAAAATAAAATTTAAATTAAAAATACTATAAGGAGAATAAGATATTTTATAATCAACATTTTCTTCATTTTTATTAATGTCAAAATAAAAATAATCATAATTTGGAATTGTAAAACTTACACCGAGCTGGATATTGCGTTTTGTTTGATCAAAATAATAATTTGTATAAGCTTTTAAAAAATTAGCATATCCAAATTCTCCTCCAAAACTAACATCTTTTTGATCTTTCTTTCTATCAATAAAACTATTAATACCAATTAAAAAATTATCCTGCTTATAACGATTAATTAACCCACCTGAATAATTATAATTATCTTCGCTCATATGCAATTCTTTTTGAAATAGTAAAGAAACGTTTTTATATTCGTATAAAGAATTTAAATTTTTAATTGCTAAGTTTTCATTGTTAAAATTTAAGTCACCCCAAGTTTTGTCAATACCGTTTTTATTTTCCAAAAAATTAGATAATAAAGAATTAAAAGAATCCTTAAAATTTACATTATATTCTGGTGTTTTAATTTTTTTTTGAGAAATATTAAAATCAAATTTTTTCCACTGATTATGCATATCAGATTCTGCTAAAGCGTTTATAATGTATATTATTAGAATTAAAAATATTTTTTTCATTACTATCCAAAATAAAATAAAAAACATTATAAAAAAATAAAACAAATTAAAAGTAAAATAAGAAAAATTTGCTAAACTTCAGCTGCGATCGCAATTTAATGTTAAGGAATTATGTTTGAAAAAGGATAATATTATTGCCTCTGGCATATTTATTGTTAGTATTGTTGTCTTTTTTATTTGGGGAAGCTATTATATCTCTAATGATCATCTAATACTCTTTACCCTTGCGAGTGTTTTTGGAATTTTTATGGCTTTTAATATTGGCGGAAATGATGTAGCCAATTCTTTTGGCACAAGTGTTGGTGCAAAAACCATCACCATAAAACAAGCTCTTATAATAGCTGCTATTTTTGAATTAAGCGGAGCTATTTTTGCAGGCGGGGAAGTCACAAAAACTATTCGTTCTAATATAGTAAATTTCTCACAAGATTTAAATCCTATGCTTTTTGTGGCCATTATGCTAACGGCTCTTATTAGCTCTGGAACTTGGATTTTTATAGCTACAAAAAGAGGGCTTCCTGTTTCTACAACACATAGTATTATAGGTGGAATTGTAGGTGCTAGCATTATGATGGGAATGATATACTTTGATGGCGAACAAACTCTTTCTATGGTTAAATGGAGCGGAATTCTAAAAATTGTTATTAGTTGGGTTATTTCCCCTCTTTTAGGCGGTTTAGTAGCTTATGGTATCTTTAGTTATATAGATAAAAAAATTCTTAAACCTTCTAAAAATTTAAACGAACAAGTTAAAAATATCAAAAAGGAAAAGAAAAAATTTAAAGAAGAATATTTTCAAGCTCTTAAAAATAAACCTCAAAATGAACAAATTAAAGAATTAAGTTTAATTGTTCTAGATGATGAAGATAAAGAAAAGAGTTTTTATAAAAATCAAATTAAAGACTTCAAAGAAAGAGAAAAAGCTATTGATATTTTTTCTGTTTTAAAAACCCACATGCCGGTAATAGGTTGCTTAAGTGCTATTATTATCTCTGCCATGTTCTTGTTTAAAGGTTTAAATAATGTTAGCACATTAGATATTTTGCAAAATGTATGGATTATAGGGATATTAGGCATAGTTGGATATATTGTTACTTTTGCTATTGTCAAAATTGTTAGAAAAACTGAGCTAAATAAAACAACTAATAGAATCTTTGCGTGGCTTCAGATTTTTACTGCTTCAAGTTTTGCTTTTTCGCATGGCGCAAACGATATAGCAAATGCTATTGGACCTTTTGCTGCAATTTTAGATGTCTTAAAAAATAACGCAATAAACGCCAACTCACCAGTTCCTTTTGCTGCTCTTTGTATGTTTGGTATAGCTTTAGTTATAGGACTTTGGTTCTTAGGAAAAGAAGTAATAAGAACAGTTGGTTCTAAACTTACAAAGATTAAGCCAACAACAGGATTTAGTGCAGAACTTGGTGCGAGTCTAGTTATACTTTTGGCCACTGGACTTGGAATTCCTGTGAGCTCAACTCATATTTTAATAGGAGCTATTTTAGGCATAGGCCTTTATAACAAAAATGCAAATTGGTCTCTTATGAAACCTATAGGTTTAGCTTGGGTAATTACTTTACCTGCTGCAGGGCTTATAGCAGCTATTGTTTTTATTATTTTTAAATTTGCATTAGGGCTTTAAATTTAAAGAATCTTTTAAATTAAATAAATTTAAAAGATTCTCTTTTGCTTGCATAATATTATCTGTGTTTAACACAAAATCGATATTTTTAGGTTTTTTATAAACTTTATCATAGTATTGCAAAAGCATAGTAATAACTCTTCTTAAGTCGCCTCTATTATAAGAATTTAATAAATCAAGACGAAAATTTGTACTGATATAAGGTGTAATTTTTTCTACAGCTTTTTTAAATTTTAAAGGCGTTATTTTTGTCTTATAAAATTTTTCTATTCTTAAAATACGATTCTCTAAAGAACAAAAGCAATAAATTTTAAAAGAGTTTTGCATTGCCTCATATAAATTTAAAGGCAAAACAATATCTCCTATCCTTCTACTTTCAAGTTCTATAAAAGCTAAATTTTTAATATTTTTAAAATTTTCAAAAAGTTTAGTTTCAAAAAATTTCTGATTTGGTTGATCTCCTAAAATCGATCCAAAAGCTGATCCTAAATGATTTGCTAGTTTTTCAAGATTGATACTTTGAGGTAATAATTCTAAAAGTTCTGTTTTCCCACTTCCTGTGTTACCACAAAGTGCTAAAAGTTTAAAATTCAACTGCTTAGAAAAATAATCATTTAAACACGCTCTATAAGCTTTATAACCACCCTTTAATCTAATTACACGATAACCAAGCTCTGATAAAATAATACCAACACTCTTAGAGCGCATTCCTCCTCTAGAACAATAAATTCCAATAAGAGATTTTAATGGAAATTCTTTATAAAGCTCTAAAATATGTTTTGCCATATTATTACAAATATAACTTGCGCCTTTAATTTTAGCCAAGGATTGATTTTTTGAATATAAAATACCTATTTCTTCAAATTCATTATCATTTAATGCATAAAAATTCTTAGCTTGAGAAATATGAGAATATTTAAATTCTCTAGGGCTTCTTGCATCAATCAAACAATCAAAATTTTGTTTATCAAACTCTTGAAATTCAAACTCTTGAAACATTATTAAAAGCTATTAGTAATTTTTTATAATTTTCTTTAATATCACTTCCATAAACTCTAGTTTTTCCTATTGTTGTAATAAAATTAGTATCCCCACTCCAACGTGGCACAAGGTGATAATGACAATGCATTGCGATCCCAGCTCCAGCATCTTTACTTAAATTCATACCTATATTAATCCCACTAGCATTTAATTCTTGCTTTAAAATTTTTACCCCAAGTCTTACATAATCACTCATTTCTTGCCAAATTTCATTTTTTAAATTTTCTATATGCTCTTCATGAATATAAGGAACAACCATAAAATGACCCACAGAATAAGGATAAGCATTCATCACGCCAAAACAATACTTTGCTCTAAAAATAACCCCTAATTCTTCATCACTTTTTACTTTATTCGCACAATTACAAAAAACACAAGTTTGCTCTTTGTGATTAAAATATTCCTCGCGCCAAGGTGCATATAAATACTGCATTATTTATCCTTACAAAAAACATCAATTCCTAAATTTTGATATTTTTTAATTTCATTTTTTTCTATATTATTACAGGCTAAAATAATTTTAGAGTTAGGGATTAAAGAAATCATTTTTTTATAAGATATTTCATCAAAAGTTTGTAAAAAATAAATTCCTAAAATATCTGCTCCAGCAAAAATAGCTTTGCTTAAATCTTCTTTATCGCTAATTAAAACCAAAGCTTCAAGCCCTAAATATCTTGTAAATTCAAGCAAGCTTTTAAGTTCTTTTAAATTTAAAAATTTAGCATAAAGTAAAATAAAATCTGCTCCATAAACCAAAGATTCAAGAATTTGATATTGATCAAAAATAAATTGTTTATTGAGCAAAGGTAGCTTAATATAACGTCTTATTAAACTTAAATTTTGAATATCTTGAGGTTGCAACTCAATACACAATGCACAATTAGTCTCATCTTTTTCTAAATTTAAAGCTTGATTTAAAAGTTTTTCTTCTTTTTCTTCTTTTATAATGGATATAAATTTTATTTCACCATTTATTCTTTGAAGATTCTTTTTTACTTCTTTTGGAAAAAAAGGATTTGAAGATAAAGATCTTCCTAACATATCATAGGAAAAAATTTTCTTTCTTTTTTCAAGCTCTATTTTGCTTTGTTTTATTTGCTCATTTGTTATTTTAAACATTCTTTAATCGCTTTAAGATGTTCTTTGCTTTCTTTTGAATTTGAAAATTCTTTATCGGAAAAGGTTTGTTCTAAAAGTTCCCATGCCTTTTTACAATCTTTTAATTTATAATAACCCCAAGCAAGCGAATCAATATAATATAAATTGTTTGGCTCTTTTTCTAAAGCAAGTTCAACCAAATGCATTCCTTTTTTAATATCTAAATCATAATCAATTAATAAATATCCATAATAATTTAAATATAAAGCATTGCTATTATCATCTACTCCTTTTTCAAATTTTTTTGCCACAGATAAAATTAAACTCGGAGTTATTTTTTTATCCAAATTTGCCTGTTCAAATTCAAAAATAGCAGCACGCATAAGATATTCTTTATTTCCACTTTGTTCATACATTTTCAAGCTTAAATTTTTAGCTTCATTAAATTTTTTAAGATCTTGATATAAAAAAATTTTAATATTATCATCTAAATCATACTCTATAGCTAAATCTAAAGCTTTTTGTTTTTTTTGTTCTTTATTTAAAACATCAATCAAAGAATAAATAAAGCTTTTATTATTACTTAATCTATAAAGATCTATATAAACGCTTTCAAGCAAATCAAATTGTTTTTCATCATTATAAATTTTAGCCAATATAACACAAGATCTTAGCGTGCAACCATTTTTTTGACGCCATTTTTCAAGTAATTTTTTAATACTTTTAGCATCATTTAAAATTGCATAAGAACTAATAATTTTAAATAAAAAATCCTCTGTTGGATTTTGCTCATAGGCTAATTTATAATATTTTAAAGCATTAATAAAATCTTTTTTTTGCATAAATAAATCGCCATAAAGTTCTAAATTTCTAGGATCATTAGAATTTTTAGCTAAAAGTTCTTTGATTAGTTTTTGTGCCCTATTAAGCTCTAAGCTTTTTAACGCATAAAAAGCACTGAGTCTTTTAAGATTATCATTTTCATCTACATAAGCACTAGCTATATTATCAATCTCTTTAATATCATCTAAATTATTGGCTAATGTTAAAAAATATGCATTTTGCAAAAAAACAACATCTTTATATTCTCTAAAAAGTTCCAAAAAAATATCTCTGGATTTTTTATAATTGTTAAAATATTCATAATTTAAAGCACTAAGAATTTGTGCATCAAGTTTATTGCTTTGTTGCTCTTTGTGGTCTTTAAAAATTACTTGATTTTTATTTGCACAAGCTGTTAAAAAAATAGTTATTAAGATAAATAATAAATTCCTATACATTCTTTTTGTAATTCCTCTTTATGATATTTAAAATATTTCCAAAATGGAAATGTCTTGCATTGTTTAGGTCTTAATTCATAAATACTACAATTTCTTTTTATTTGATCAAAAAAAACACAAGCATATCCTTGTTCAAATTCAACCTCTTTTAAGCTATACCTTAAGCCAACTTTTTTTATAAACTGTTCCATAAATTGCTTCTTATCTAGTTTTAAATAATCACTAAGAAGATTTATTTCTTCATTGTTTATAAAAATATTACCGCTTTCTCCAGTGCAACATTTTCCCCCGCATTTAGCACAAGCATTCTCATCAAAAGCATAAGGAAAATCCTTTTCATATATCATAACTTTTTATCCCAAATCTTAAGCAAATTTCATTCATTTTATCACTCAAATGATTATTTTCATACATTAAAAAAGGAGCTACAATTTCACAAGAACTTTTTACTCCTTTTCTTGCTTTAATCAAAACTAATCTTGATTTTGATTTTATATCTTTATAAACAAAACAAATTTTAATAATTTTTATATTATTTTTCTCTAATAAAGCACAAATTTCGCTTAAAGCCATACTCTCATAGCAAAAATACAAAATTCCTCGAGGTTTTAATAAACGATAAGATTTTTCTATGAAAATTTCTAAAGGTAAAAATTCTCTAAATTTACTTATATTTTTATGAGAATCATTGCCAAGTTGTGCCCCCTGTCTATAAAAAGGAGGATTACTTACAATAAAGTCAAATTTTTTCAAAGGATTAAAATTTTTAAAATCCTCACAAAATACTTTAGCCTCTAAAGAATTGTATTCTAAATTTTTTTTAATAAGTTTTATATTTTCCTCTTGAATATCCAACAAATTTAAATCTAAACTAGAAATATTTTTTTTTAATAATATCCCTATAATTCCACAACCACTCCCAACATCTAAAACTTCAGATTTTATACCCTCTTTTAATATAAAATCTGCAAGCAATAAAGAATCGCTATTGTAACGATAACCTTGTTTATATTGAAAAAAATGTAAAAGCTCCAAATCCATATCCTTAATGAGTTGGAATTTTAACTATCTTTTTTTTATTTATTTGTTGCTCTTTAGAAATATTTTGATCGAAATTTATAAAATCTTTTGCAAAAAGCAAAGAAGAAAAAATAATCAAAAAAATAATCTTATGCATAAATTTTCCTTTATTTTATAAAATAATCCCAAGATACTTTTATAATTGTTAAGGCAACAACAATTAAAAATAAAATTTTTATAAAATGACCCTTAGTCTTTAAAACAAGTTTTGAACCTAAAAATGCACCTATAATTTGCCCAAAACCCATTAAAAGACCTATATCCCATAAAATTTTATACTGCCAAATAAAAATAAAAAGGGCGACAATATTGCTAGAAAAATTTAAAATTTTAGTATTAATACTAGCTTGTTTCATACTAAAACCCAATAAAAAAACACAAACGAAAATCCAAAAAGATCCAGTTCCTGGCCCTAAAAAACCATCGTAAAAACCCAAAGTTAACCCACAAATAATATGAAAAATTTTAATATTTTTAATCTTTGCTTTGCTTTCTTCTTTTCCAAAATTAGGTTTAAATGCAATATATAAAAAGGTAAAAGTTAAACATATTAATATTATAATTTTTAAAGAATCATCTTCAACAAATAAAACACCATAGCTTCCAATAGCCGCTCCAATAGCTGTAAAAAAAACTCCCCAAATTAAATGAGGCAAAGTTGTTGATTTATAGTAAGTAAAAGCAGCGGTCAAAGATCCAAAAACACTTTGAAGTTTATTAGTTGCTATAGCCAAATGCGGTGAAACCCCACAGGCTAAAAGAGCGGGTATAGTTATAAGACCACCTCCTCCTACAATAGAATCAATAAATCCTGCAAAAATAGCAACAAACAAAAGCACAAAATAATAAATTACATCAAAGTTCTCAAGTCCCATGTTTTAAAATCTCCTTACTCTGCCCCAATCTATAAAGAGCAAAATCATATTTTACAGGATCATAAAAATCAAATTCTTTGAGTTTATTTGTTAATTCTAACACGCTTTTAAAGTCATACACTTTGCGCTTAACAAGTCCTAAAGCTATAGAGGTTTTAAAAGTATGTATATCTAAAGGCATTAATAGGTCTTTAGTATGAATTTTATCAAAAAGTCCCATATCAAGATTATCTTTTCTTACCATCCATCTTAAAAACATATTATAACGTTTTAATGGGGATTTTGGAATATTTTCAAAAATTTTAGAAAAGAAAAAATTATATCCATAACTTTCATAATTGTTTAATGTTTTTATTTTTTGCATAAAAATTAAAATAGCATCTAAAATATTCTCTTCTTTTTGATAAGCACTAGTAAATAATTCTTTAAGGGAAATTTCTTGTTTTAATCTTCTAAAAGTAATAAAAATCTGGGTGATATCTTGTTCATTTTGAAAACGATATTTTAATTTTTTACATTTTTTATTAATTTGTTCCTCGCTTGAATTAATTAAATTAAAATCAAGCTTTTTTAAAAAATTAAGTATATTTTTTGCATTTCCATAAGCAAAAAGAGCACAGATTAATGATATAAATTCATCATTATGTATTTTAGCAATTTGAAGAGGATCAGGAGCATTAAACAAAGACTCAAGATTATTTTTTTCTTTTGCTAAATTATCTAATTTTATTTTAAGATTATTTAAATTTTGCATTAAAACCTTCTATTTGCTTTAACTTAATACAAAATCAATACATATAAGAATTTTCAAAAACTAAGAAGAAATTTGACAAAAAAGTCAAATTTCAAAACCATTTTCTAAGATTTAAGCCCCAATAAAGTATCAAGCATTTGATCAACAGTGCTAACAATTTTTGCTGCTGCCCCATAACTTGATTGATATTGTATCAAAGCTGCCAATTCTTCATTGGTATTTACACCGCTTTTGGACTGATACTCTGTATAAACAGAGTTGTATAAAGTGGTATTACTTGCAAGGATAACTTCATTGTTTTCTCCATCGCTTGCAATCTTTCCTGTAAATTTTCTATAATATTCTTCCAAAGTAAGCTTATCAATAGTGCCATCATCATTATAAAAATTTACTTTATCGTATTGAAGTTGGATAATCTTATTTGCCATATCATTACCACTATCTACACCACTTAAACTTGCTCTTAAAGTGCTAGGATCACTTAGTATACTATCTTTAACAGAAATATTCCCTGCATTATTTCCACTAAAAAATCCCCCTATGCTAAAAGCCCCTGCAAAATTGGTTCCTTTATCTTCAATAGCAACTTTAAAACCACTTTTTGCATTGATTTGAAATAAACCACTATTACTTTTTGGATCATAGCTAAAACTTGCATTGATAAAATCATCTACATCATTTTGGCTGTTATGATCGCCATTATCATCGGAGTTAAAATTAATCTGCCTTACCAAATCCTCCATAGTAGTATTAACATCTATAGTAATAGTTTTTGTAGCTTTTTTATCTCCCTTTTCATCGTAAATAACAATATCAAAACTTCCAGGTTGTATAGTTCTATCATAATTCATTAAAGGTATATTAGACTGCAGACCATTAATATAATCAGAAGTCATTGAATTTTTTGCAGAACTTGCATATAAATTATTTGTTTCATTAATTAAAGTTTTTGCAAAAGTATCCAAAGAATCCATATAACCTTGAAGGATTCCATTTTCATACTTTCCTTCTAATTTATTATAATCTCTACCTCGAAGATCAAGTTGTGCTCCAAGCTGCCCTCCTTTAATCTTTCCAGTTAAATCACGAATTTTTTCATCTGCTGTTTCATAATAAATGCTATAAGATTTATTTTTATCATCATAATCAAGCTTTAAAGGATGAAAATTGATTCCATCGACTATAGTAAAACCTTCTATACTAAGATTATATTGATGACCAGGATCTGTAATAGTTTGATCAAAACGACTGTTTTGATCGATTGGGTTTTTAGAAGCAACACTATCTACTAATTTTGAAAGAGTCAATTCTAGCTCATCTCTTCTATCTCTTAATTCATTAGCATGTTCTGTAATCAAAGCTTCTTGTCCATAAATTTGTTTATTAATTGTTGCGATTTCTTCACCAATACGATTGATCTCATCAACTGTTGATTTGATATCATCATTAACTTTTTGTTGCATTTTTCCTAAAGTAGAAAAAGTATTATTTAAGCTTTCTGTTAGGGTTTGAGTAGCTTTAACAAGAGCTACTTTTGTCGCATTTTCATTAGGATTTGAAGCAAAATCATTCCAAGCTTTATTATAATTTTCTAAATCTTTTAAAATTCCAGTTGATTGAAGATCTGGAAATCTTTGGGACACTTCTTTTAATGTATCTCCTAAATATTTTGTATATTCAAGTTGCGTTGAGGCATTTTTTAACTTATAATAAGAATACTCATCATGCAAACGAATGATACTATCAACACTCGTTCCAGTGCCAACTTGCACTCCTCCTGTTGTATAAAATCCATTTGTTGTTTGAACAACTCTTTGACGAGTATAAAAAGTGCTATTAGCATTTGAAATATTATTACTTGTTGTAGCAATTTGAACTTCACTTGCTTTTAGTCCTGTTACTCCTGTATGCAATGTAGAAAAAATACCCATTTATAACCCTTTAAACATTTATTTTAAAAAATGATTCTGGTGTAGTCTTTTTATCTCCATAAGCATTATTTGTTCCATTATTTGTATCAAACATTTTATTAAGCAAGCCATCTAAAAAATCTTTAACAATTAAAACAAATTTTGCATATTCTTTATTTTTTGCATAAAGGGTTTGAAGATTATTTTTAAGTTGATCAAGCTTTTGCTTATCTTCATCATCAAGCACTTGAGATAATCCTGCTGTAGAGCTATTATTAAGAGTAATTAAAGCTTGATCTAGTTCTTTTTTGGCTTGATTAAATTTAGATATTAATTTATTTTTTTCTTCTACACTTGAAGAAACACTTTCATGTTTGGCAACTTTAATATTTTCTATGTCTTCAGTAGTAAGCGAAATTAAATCCTCTAAAATCGCATTGACTTCATCTAAATGTTTTTTTATCATTATTTCTCCTTTTTTACTCAAAAAAGGAGAAAAGAAATTAGATTAAAGAATCTGCAATTGCACTTGCCGTAGCTTTCAAATCTATCTTATACTCTCCATTTTTAATCTGCTCAGCAATTTTTACAACTTTCTCATTTTCCGTTTTTTGAGTGTTATCTAGTTTTATTTTTTTATCTGATTTATTTGTATCTACAGCAGCAATGCTACTAAGATAACCTTGTTTTACTGGATTTATCATTTTTGCCTTCCTTATTAAAATGGATTTTACAATTTCCTATAAGGCATATCGGATAAATCTAAAAAAAATTAACTCCTTTCTTTTAAAAAATCGTATAATAATTTAGAAAATCCAAGTCCGCCACTTAAAGCTTTACTCATAGTATCATTATACATAGACGAATAAATCTCATCACTTGCATCTTTTCCAAAAAGTGAATTTTGATTTTTTAAAGAAATATCAAGCACAGATTTAACCAAAAAAGCTTCAAAAGCATCTGTTTGCTCTTTTAAAGCTTGATCTTGAGGTGTTTTTGCAATAACTTCATTGTCTTTTACTCTAGCTTCAAAAGGTTTTTTTAAATCATAAATTTGACCTGACATATTATAAGTATTTAAGAAATTATCAATTTTCATTATATAACCTCCAAATCAGCATTAATAGCACCTGCTCTTTTTAAATTTTCCATAATGGCTATAATATCATTTGGACTAGCACCTAGCTTATTAAGCATTCTTGCTATATTTGCTACAGTTGTTTTTGAACTATTAATTCTTAAAGTATTAGAATTAGGATCAACAATTCCTCCATCTTTCATATCAATCTCATTACCAGCTAAAGCAGTAGAATTATTAGGATCAATTTTAATAGTAATATCTTTATGAGTAATTAAAATAGGTTCAACTTCTACATCAACTCCAGCAATCACTGTGCCAGTTCTTTCATCAATGATAACTTTATTTTGTGGCGTATAAGCAATATCTTGTTCTAAAACTCTAGCCATAAATTCTACATTAGAAAGATCTTCTGGTTTGTTTAGTTTTATTGTTCTTGAATCAACAGCCTTTGCAACATTTTCTTCAAAAATAGTATTTAAAACTCTTTCTATATCATTGGCTGTTTTAAAATCTGCCGTTTTTAAGCTTAAAGTTAAATTATTGCTTTCATTAAAATTTTGCGGAATTTCTCTTTCAACATTAGCCCCTCCCATTACAGTAGCAGCAGTGGAATGAGATCCTGCTCCTCCTGGTCTTGGAGCTAAACCTCCTACAGATAAAGAACCTTGTGCTATGGCATAAATTTCTCCATCAATCCCTCTTAAAGCTGTAAGCAAAAGAGTTCCACCTTGCAAAGATTTAGCATCTCCTAATGATGAAACAGTTACATCAAGCTTATCTCCGCTTTTTGCAAAAGCAGGAAGTTTTGCAGTTACCATAACTGCTGCAGTATTTTTTGATTTAATATCATTTGGATCAACTTTTATATTCATACCTTGCAAAAGATTTGAAACGGATTGAAGAGTAAATTTAGAACTTGTTCCATCTCCACTTCCATTTAATCCAACAACTAAACCATAACCTATTAATTGGTTGTCTCTTACTCCAACGGTGTTGGCAATATCCTTAATTTGAACCGCAAAAGCACTAGCAATAAAGAATAAAAAAAACGCCAAAATTCTCATCGATTATTCCTTTAATCTATAACTTAATACAAAAACAAAGCAAGAAATGTTCCAATTTTCCAAATATTGATAAAAATAAAAATTACAATTTCTTGTATAAAAGAAACTAAAATCTATAAATTAAACTAATAAAATATTTAATATTCATATAAAAATTAATAAATTTAACTAGTTTAAATCATAAAAATTCCCAGCATACAATATAAAAAGTCTCAAAGCTAAAACTCCAAGCATTACACAAAAAGAATTTAAGAGTATAAAATTTAATCTATAAGCGTGATTTTTTAAAGCAGTAATAGAAATAATACTAGGAATTACAACACCGCATCCAATTACTCCTATCCAAAAAATACAACTTAAAAAACTAAAATTTATACTTATAATCGGAATAATATATCCTTTGCCTTGAAAATAAAGTCCCATAAAAAGAGCAAAAATTAATAACAACTCAATAGGAATCACCCTTAAATCTGCTGCTAAAAGATATTTAGATTTTTCCTCTAAAAGATCTTTTTTAAAAAACAAAATTCCAAAAAATATACAAGCTGCAATTCCACTTGATAAACCGCTTGTTAAAAATAAAACAGGCAAAATAGGACTATTATAAACAGGAAAACTTTCTATAGCAGAAAGTAAAAATCCTGTATAAACTCCAACTCCAACTCCCAAAATAAAGAGAATTCTTTCTATATAAATTAATTTTACTTCTAAAAAATCAAACATAAATTTAAAACTTTTTATAAAAAAACTAAAAAATGTTTTTTGTAAAAACTCTTTATAAATAGCAAGAGCATATATCACGCAAATTGGGGTATAAAAAAGTAAAAGCAAAACTCCTATAGACATAACTGATTTTAAATTATAATGAAATAAAAGCTGATAAAAATTCAAAGGATTACTAAGATCAAAAATGAGAACAATTAGCCCTATAATAATTGCTATAGGAGAAATAAGAATGCCTGATTTAATAAAAGCGATATATGATTTTGCATTGCTCCATTTTAAACTAAGAGCTGTTAAAAGCGCACTTGAAGAAAGTCCTGCTAAAAATAAATAAATAGCTATTGGCCAATGCCAAATTTGATTTGTATTTTCTATGCCCCAAATTTCATTCATAATTTATTTCTCCTTTACTTGCAGCTATGATTAATAATTTTGGTTTTGTTTTAAGGTACTCTTTGTATCTAATGTAATTTTTTTTACTTAAAACACTATAGAGTGGATCATTGATATTTTCTAAGTCTCCAAAAATTAAAGCATCTGAAGGGCACACCCTAACACAAGCAGGCTCTCCATAAAATTTTAAATGAGTATCTTTACAAAAATTACATTTATTAGGAATTTTACTCTTAGGATCCAAAAATCTTGCATTATAAGGACAAGCTGCGATGCAATATAAACAACCCACACATTTATTTGCATCAATATCTACAATACCATTTTCATCTATAAAAGAAGCCTTTGTAGGACAACAAGCAACACAAGGAGCATTTTCACACATCTGGCAAGAATGTCTTTTTAAATCAAAAACTAAATTAGGAAAAATACCTTTAGGGCCCTTGATTTTAACCTGAAGCCTATAAAGGCCTTCAGGAACTGAATTTTCACTACGACAAGCTATAGTACAAGCTTGGCAGCCTATACATTTTTGAGTGTTAAAAATCATTGCGTATTTCATTATAAGCCTTTAAACTTTTTCTATGCTAACACCTATAGTATGAACATTGTTACCACACACTGGCGAAATATCATTTTTTAAAAGATAACTAGCACTTATACCTTTTTTATTTATATGTCCAAAGCCAAAATAAGCAAAAATGGTATCTTCTCTAATACCTATAGTAGGCAAAACTTGTGCTATTACACTACCTACTTCATTTGTGATTTTTATACTATCTCCTTTTTTTAAATTTAAATCATTGGCAATTTTTTGATTAATCCATACAGCATTATTATCCATCAAAGCATTAAGCCAAGGCACATTAACTGTATGTCCATTAGTATGTACAGCTACTTTTCCTTGTATAAAATAAAACTCATTTTCTTCTTTTAATTTTATTTTATTGTATGTTAAAGCTCCCCTTGCACAAGCTTTTTCCAATACCTCATCAAAAAGTTCTATTTTGCCACTTAAAGTCTGACACGCAAGCAAATCTTTAAATTCGCCATCTTCGTCTAAAAATTGCTTAGAATTAGGATATTTTTCTATAAATTTTTCAATACTTTCTTTATCTCTTGCCAATAACTCAATCCCATATTCTAATACTCCTTTATTTTTAAGTTCATATATAAATTCAGGATATTTAAAAGCTTGTTTCATTCTAAAATCTTCTATGTCTTTATAAGGAAAAAATTTATTTAAATTCATATAAGTAGCCAACTCTTTAAAAATTTGACTAGAAGCCTTTGTATCACCTATAGGATCAAGTACTTTCTGACGAACACTATAGCTTGGATATTTGCCTGCATTTGCCAAAAATTGTTCATCTCTTTCAAGATAGCTTGACTCAGGCAAAATCACATCTGCATACATCGCACTATCGCTTAAATATATATCAATGCAAACAAATAATTCAAGTTTTTTAAGAGCTGCTATTACTTCTTTTGCATTATTGGCCGTTATGACCGGATTTGATCTTGAAATAAAAAGTCCAGAAATCGGATAAGGATCTTGAGTTAAAATAGTATTAAAAACTTTAGTATAAATTCCTCTTTTTTCTCCAATTTTGCTAAATTCTCCATCCTTAATATCAACCCCATCTATCCTTAAATCTTTTGGTTTAATAATCTTTGGTAAGACATTTTCAAAGATAGGTGCTACATTTTCTTTTGCAAATTTATTATAAATTTTTGCATTTTTCAAAAAATAAATTCCACCTTTAGTTTCTATATTTCCAAGCAAAGTATTTGCAATGGCTATAGCTCTTCTAAATTCGATTTCTTCAGGAGTAAAAGTGCTTCTATGTCCATAATCTACAATACAATGCGGAGAAAAAGAAGCGCATTCTCGTGCAAGCTCTTTAATCTTTTTAGCATCTATATCACATTCTTTAGCCATAAGTTCTGGGGTGTAATCTTTTATACTTTCTTTAAGCTTCTCAAACCCTATGGTGTATTTTTGAATAAATTTTTTATCATAAAGCTCTTCATAAATTAAAATATGAATAAATGCCAACATAAAAGCTACATCACTTGCTGGTTTTATAGGTATCCACTCATTTGCCTTTGAAGAAAGCATAGAAAAACGAGGATCTAAAGAAACTAATTTACAACCTTTTTCTAAGGCTTTATTTATAGCTCTTATATAACTAATAACCATACCCTCATAAATATTATGTCCAAAACTTAGTATAAATTTAGCATTAGCATAATCTCTTTCTAAAGAACTTGTTCCAAAAACACTTTTTAAAGCCACAGAATAAGCACTAGGACAGGTGTTTCCGTGATCAAAAATATTAGGCGATCCATAAGCATAAGCAAATTGATTTATAAATATAGACTCAGGACCTGATTTTGAGGCAAAGGCAACACTTTTAGCTCCATATTTTGATTTAATTTCATTTAGTTTTAAAGCAATAAACTTATAAGCTTCTTCCCAGCTTATTTCTTTAAATTTTCCCTCACCTCTCTCTCCAATTCTTAATAAAGGTTTAACAAGACGCTTAGGATCTAAAAGCTGACTTACACCAGATCCACCCCTAGCGCAAATCTTTCCTTGAGTTGCTTTAGAATAAATATTTCCTTGTATAAAAAGTTTATTTTCTTTATCTACTCTTACATCAATAAAACATCTTGAACTACACATTTCACAAATACTTTTAGTAAATTTTCTAGGAAATTTTAATTCTTTATCAAAAGCTCCCAAAACTCCAGGCATATTTAATACAATAGGACTCAAACCCACACATTTCATAAAATTTCTTCTACAAGTATTCATGAAATATACTCCAAATTGTTTATAATTTATTTAATATTTATAAAAGTATATTAATAATATCTTAAATATATATTAATATTTTGTTTAATTATTAGATAAAATATCTTTGATTATTTGGCATCATTTAATTCAATCAATTTTATCCATCAAAAATACCTAGCTATAAAAAATATTAAGAATGATGAAGAGATTTATAAATGAAAGTTTTAAAAAGTATTTAATTCTATTTTTAAAAATTTTTAATTTATTTTCAAGGATTATTCCTTGAAGTATTTAATTATCCTATTATTTAAAGGTTGCAAGGATCTTGCATTGTTTTCTAATAATTTTTGAAATTTCAAAATTTGAGATTTTGATAATTCCAAAGGATGCTCCATAACTATCCATTCTATACCTTCTGCATAAGGCTTGGTTGTCAAAGAACCTTTAAAATTAAAATAGGATTTATTTTTAGGCAATAAATCTTTCAAATCTAAATTCAAATTTTTTTTAGAATTCTCCACATTAGTCAAAATTTGATTTAAAATTAAATTTTCCTTTCCTTCTTTAAACAAAACTCCTATTACTA
The DNA here is from genome assembly GCF_018968685.1 of Campylobacter novaezeelandiae. NCBI lineage: Bacteria > Pseudomonadati > Campylobacterota > Epsilonproteobacteria > Campylobacterales > Campylobacteraceae > Campylobacter > Campylobacter novaezeelandiae. Next base: position 978,737 of record NZ_CP076657.1, read on the forward strand.
AAATTTGATTTAAAGAATTTTTATGCACAAAATGAAGTTCCAAAGGATATCTAACGTTATTTATGGTATTTTCCGCAGGGATATGAAAATGAAATTCTTTTAAAGTAAATTCCAAACTATTAAAAATAATTTTATTAGAATCTAAGGTGTAAATTTTTAAAACATATTTAGTATTAATAATATTTTTAATCCCGCCACTATAAATAATACTCAAAGAATTATTTATTTTCTTACTTAAATTTTTATCAATATTGATAGGACTTTGATTAGAAGCATTTAACAAATTTAAACTCAAAAATATTAAAAAAATAATTATTTTAAACATATTAAACCTTTTTTAAATTTTTAAAATTATAAATATATTTATTAAAAATTAAATGAATTTCACCATATAAACTTAATTCCATTAATAAACAGAATTCAAATAGTATAAAAACTAAGGCTTGTAGATCCGAATTTTTTTACTTTTATTAAATTAAAAATACCTAAATTTTGTGGTGTTTTTACTAAAGAATAGTGTTCTATTATTATATAAACAATATGAGAAGTATTTAAATTTTTAATTAGCTCATAAACTCTTTCATAAATTTCATCAAAACCATCTCTGATATTAAAAGGAGGATCAAAATAAAGTATCAATTCTTTTTTATTTAAATCACAAACCAAATCTGGTAAAATTTTAAAACTATCTCCTTGTAAAGCTATTATTTCACTACTTATATTTTTAGCATTTTCTAAAGCTATATGATAAGCTTTATAATCAAGCTCTATGGCATAAGCTTTTAAAGCTTCATTACTTAAAGCTTCAGCGGCCATTAAAGCACTCCCGCCAAAAACTTCTATAAAGATCTTATCTCTTAAGATATCCCTTAAAACATTAAACACACAAGCTTTTACTATACTTTTTGTACTTCTTGTAGTACTTAAACTTGGTAAAAGAAGTTTTTTACCTTTAAATTTACCACTTTCAATACTAGTATAAAGCTTCTTAGAATTTTTTCTTTTGAAATCTCTTTCTTTCAAATAAGCCTTACTCGTCATTTAGAACTTGGATTAATTTATTTTTTAATTTTATAATAGATTTATCAATTTCTAATTGATAGCTTTTTTTAAATTCATTAGCTATTGTATCAATTTTAGCTTCTAAAATTCTTCTTTGTTCATCTGCGATTTTTTGTGCAGCAAGTTTTAATGCTTGATCGAATTCTTTTAAAGAAGCAAAAAGTTCTTCTTTACTAAAAGGAATGCTTAAAAAAGGGGAGTTTTCATTGATAATAAATAAAGGCTTAGAGCTTGGAATTTTTTCATCACAAATAATAAAATCACAATCTTTTTTCATAACCAAATAATCTTTTAAAAAAAGCTCTAAAGCTTTTTCTATGATAAGATCTCTGCATTCAAGAGAAATTTTCATATCAAAGTAACCTTTAAAGAATGGCTTTTTAGCGACTCTATTTTAACGCCTGCCATAAGAGCAAAAAATTCATAATGACTAATAATATAAAAATCATTAAATTCTCTACCGCTTGTTTGCATCAATTTTTTAGAACAAGAATCAAACATATAAAAATCACTTGGTGTATCAACAACTAAAAAATCACACCCAGCATCATAAGCTTTGAGTATAATATCAGCTGCTATCTTATAAGAAAGCTCTTCATCTAAATTTAAAAATTCAAAACCTGAAGTTTTTGGATTTTTAGAAAAAGAAATAAATTTTGCTTCAAGCTTAGTACTAAATCTAATATCCTTACGAATAAATAAACCGATATTAAAATCTTTAAAATTATATTTAATATCACTTGGCTCTTTAAATTCACTACGAAAAGATTCTAAGATTATTTCCTTATTGTTCAAAAGGGTTTCATCAAAAAGTTTTGCTTTTAAAATTTCTTGCTTTAGAAAATCAATCGCTTGCTCTAAAACTAAATTTTCAGTTTTTACATGATAAAAAATTCCCCTATTTTCATCTTTAATAATTTTTAAAAAACTCTCTTTTTTATCAGGATATTTTTTTATCATTTGCTCTACAAAATAAAAAAAAGAATCTCCAAGATAACTAGGTAAATATTTTAAAATCTTACTTGTATAGTATAAATAATCATATTTTTCATAAATTTTTCTATCCTCTTCGCTGACTAGATGTGAAATGAGTTTAAAGCGATCATAAAAATCATCTTTATTGATAATAAGATCTTTAACAGCTCTTTTAGTGCTTAATGGTTCTATTTTAAGTTCATAACCTTCATTTTGTAATATTTTATTTAACGGGGTATTTAATTTAAAAGGTTTATTATTAATCAATACAAAAGCATTCTCATTTTTTTCAAATTCAAAATATATATCATCATCACTAATCTGCAAAAGTAAATCATAAAAAGAAGCGAAATTTTCATAATTGTTATAAACATAAGGTTTATAATATGCTTCATAATCTTGTCTACTATCAAATCTAAAAATTCTAAGCTCTAAATCTTTCATTCTAGTTTCCTTTTTTTAAATTATATAAAAATTTCTTAAAATATCTATAAAACAAAGTGTTATTTAAAATGAATTTTTATAAAATAAATAACATGGATAAAGAACAATTTATCATCAATGCCTTTTTAAATTCTATAAATGGCGATGATGGTGCCATAGTCGATAACTGGTGCTTTAGTAAAGATTTATTTTTTGAAAATGTTCATTTTAAAAGATCTTGGATGAGTTTAGAACAAATTGCAAGCAAAGCTTTGCTTATAAATATTTCTGATGCTATAGTGATGAATGCTAAACCAAAATACGCTCTTTTAGGACTTGCTTTACCAAAAAATTTAAGTAAAGCAGAAATCAAAGCTTTGCAAAAAGGATTTTTAAATACGGCTAAGAAATTTAATATAAAAATTATAGGCGGTGATACAATAAGCAATCATAAAATTGATATTAGTATTACTCTTATTTCTGAAATTTTCAAAAAACCTGTTTTTAGAAAAGGCTTAAAAATAGGAGATTTATTAGCCTTTAGCGGAAATTTAGGTCAAAGCTTAAAGGGCTTAGAACTTCTTCAACAAGGTAAAAAGCTAAATTCTAATCATCGTTTCATCAAACCTAAAATAAGAAAAGATTTTTTTTACGAAATTGCTCAAAAACTTAGCTGTGCTATGGATATTTCAGATGGATTAAGCAAAGACTTATCACGCCTGCTTAAAATCAATAATCTAGGAATTTCTTGGTATAAAAATCTTAATTCTTATGAGTTATATAGCGGGGAAGAATATGAAATTTTATTTGCTTTTAATCCAAAATACGAAAATTTTATAAAACAAAGTGCTAAAAAACACAAAGTTAAGCTTAATATTTTTGGTCAAGCTGTGAAAGGAAAATATGAATTTGTTGGAAAAGAACACCACTTTTAAGCGTCTTTATAGCTTAAAACATAGTCCGATTAATGTTTATTTTAGTAAAAATAGTGATGATTTTGTTGTAAGAGAAAAAGCTCTTTATGAATTTTCCAATCAAGGCGAACATTTAATTATGCATATTTGCAAAAAAGATTTGAGCACAAATGAAGCTTTGCAAATTTTAAGCGAAACAAGCGGGATTAAAATAAGGGATTTTGGTTATGCAGGTCTTAAAGATAAACAAGGTTTTACTTTTCAATATATTTCTGTGCTTAAGAAATTCAAAGATCGCTTTCATAATTTTTCTCATCCAAAATTAAAAATTTTAGAATATTTCACTCATCATAATAAATTAAAGATAGGCCATTTAAAAGGTAATTCTTTTTTTATACGTTTAAAAAAAGTCTCTCCCAGTGATGCTTTAAAACTCAAAGAAGCTTTTAATACCTTAAACTCTCAAGGTTTTGCAAATTATTTTGGCTATCAACGCTTTGGAAAATTTGGAGATAATTATCTAGAAGGAATTGAAATTTTAAAAGGCAAAAAAATAAAAAATCCAAAACTCAAAAATTTTCTAATCTCAGCCCTTCAAAGTGAATTTTTTAATCGTTATCTTAGCAAAAGAATAGAAATTTCTCACTTTATTAAAGATTTTAATATCAAAGAATTAACACAACTTTACCCCTTGCACAAAGAAGAGTTACAAATTCTTAAAAAACAAAAAAACTTTTTTAAAATTTTAAAAGGAGATGTGCTAGGGCATTATCCTTATGGAAAATGTTTTATTTGCGAAGATTTAAATAAAGAACAAGAAAGATTTTTTAAAAGAGATATTTCTGCTTTAGGGCTATTGGTAGGCAAGAAAGCTTTTGAAAGTTTAGGTTTTGTTAAAGAACTAGAAAGTGAAGCTTTTAAAGAACTTTTAGAATTTAAAGAACAAATGCAAGGAACTAGACGCTTTATGTGGAGTTATATGGAAAACGCAAAATTTCATTACAACGAAGAAAAAGCTCATGTTGTTTTAGAATTTTTTCTTCAAAAAGGATCTTATGCTACCACTATCTTAGAAGAACTTTTGCATACTAATTTAAAGCTTGATTGTTAATTTTATGTATAATATTACTTGTGCTAAAACCTTCTTCAAAATCTATCAATTCAACTTTTGAAACCAGTTTTTCTCCTACAACTTCTTTATTTTGATAATCTGCTCCTTTAACCAAAACATCAGGCTTTAAAAATGATATCAATTCTAAAGGAGTATCCTCATCAAAAATCACAACAAAATCTACAAAGTAAAAAGCTGCCAACATACAAGCTCTATGAAATTCTGAATTTATAGGACGATTTTTACCTTTAAGTCTTTTTACACTTGCATCAGAATTTAATCCAACAATTAAAATATCACCTAATTTTTTAGCTTTTTCTAGATACTTTATATGACCAAAATGCACTATATCAAAACAACCATTAGTAAAAACTATTTTTTTATTCTCCGTTTTAAGTATCTTTAAAAGCTCTTCTTTGTTTTTAATTTTATTTTCAAAATTATTTTTATTAAAATTTCTAATTTCATCTAAGCTAACACTTACGCTTCCTATTTTTCCTACAACCACAGCTGCAGCTTTATTAGCTAATTCACAAGCCTCTAAAATAGGTATATTGCAAGCCAAAGAAAAAGCTAAAGTTGCAATTACGCTATCCCCTGCTCCTGTTACATCATAAACTTCTAATGCCTTAGCAGGAATAATATGTAATTTTTCATCAAAAAGTGCTATACCATCCTCAGAAAGAGTGATAATAGAGTATTTTAAATCAAAATCCTTTTTAAGCTTTTCGATACCATATTGGAGATTTTCTCCTTCTAAATTATTTATTTTTAAAGCTTTCAAAGCTTCTTGCTTATTTGGGGTTAATAAAGTAGCACCCTTATACTTACTAAAATCATCTCCTTTAGGATCCACTAAAACAGGTATATTAAATTCATTTGCACTTTGAATAATATTTTGACAAATTTTTGGAGTTAAAACTCCTTTTGCATAATCACTTAGCAAAATAGCATTGAAATTCCTAAAAATTTTTTTAAATTCTGTGATTAATTCTTGCTCAAGTTTAATATCTTCATCATCTTCATCATCTAATCTTAAAACTTGCTGATTATGGGCAATAATACGACTTTTAAGCGATGTTTTACGCCCTTTTTGTATCAAAAAATAAGAATTCAGTTTTTCTTTTAAAAAATTTCCATTTTCATCATCGCCAACAACACCAAGTGCAAAAACATCTGCTCCTAGAGCTTTTAAATTCGCATAAACATTAGCACCGCCCCCTAAACGTTTTTCTTGTTTTTTAGACTTCATTATCATAACAGGCGCTTCAGGACTAATACGCGAACTATCGCACCAAACATAACAATCTACCATAAAATCACCTATAACAAGAATCTTTGGCTTTTGTTTTGCTAAAAAATCAAACATTTACTTCCTTTTCAAAAAGTCTTAAAATTTCTGGCAAATAATCTTTTATACCTTCTTCAAGGCTATACTTTGGCTTATAAGCAAAACTTTCATCTAATTTTGCTTGTGTATGAAATTGATAAAATTTTTCATAAGGATTTTTAATATACTCACAAGATAAATTTGTATTTAACTCTTTTTGTAAAATATCTACAATATCTTGAAAAGTTCTTGCTTTTCCGCTACCCACGTTATAGACTCCATTTTTTGCCTCTATAGCTTTAATATTAGCCTCTAGACAATCTTTTATATAAACAAAGTCTCTATAAATTCTATCACTTCCTCTAAATAAACGAGGATTTTTACCCGCTAAAATTTGATGAGCAAATTGCACAATCATAGAAGAGGTTTTACCTTTGTAAAATTCACCCTTTCCATAAACATTAAAATACCTAAGACCTACTAAATGAGCTTTATCATAATATTTTTGAGCCAAAACATCCATCATAAGTTTTGAAAAAGCATAAGGATTTTTAGGATTTTCATTAATCCCTACAATTTGAGGACTAGGAGCATCACCATAAACAGAAGCAGAACTTGCATAGATAAGTTTTGCATTAAGATCAATACTAAGTTTTATAAATTCTTTAAAAGTATTTAAATTAGTGGTTAATATTTTATTTTGATCATAAATTGTAGTATCTGAAATAGCTGCTTTATGAAAAATAATTTCTGGTTTAAAATCTTTTATTATTTTTAAAGTTTTTTCTTCATTTATATCTGCAACATAAAGTTCGCCTTTAAAACCGAGTAAATTTTTAAAATGACCTAAACACTCTAAATTTCCATTTTCAAAAACAGCGCCACTTCTCATTTTATCTACAACTAAAACTTCATGATTTTCCTGTAAAAAAAGAGCTAATGCTGAACCAATAAATCCTGCTCCACCTGTAATAAGTATTCTCATTTAATTATCCTTAAAAATTTTGTTTTAAAAAAATTAAAAGTTCTTTTAAAGAAAAAAAGCTTTTAAAATAATCTTGTTTTTGCAAGTCTTTATTTACAAGAAATAAATTTTTAACTCCTGCATTTTTGCCTGCTTGCATATCGCTAAGGTTATCTCCTATAAAGATAGAATTTTTTATATCTATATCAAATTCATTTTTAGCCTTTAAAATCATACCTGGTTTTGGCTTCCTGCATTCACAGTTTTCTAAGTGTGGACAATAATAAATTTTTGAAATTGTTATATCTTTTTTAGTAAATTCATTTAAGACAAAATTACAAAGTTTTAAAAAATCTTCTTCGCTATAATAACCCCTTGCAATACCTGATTGATTAGTTATTATAAAAACCAAATAATCTTTTAATATAAAATATTTACAAAGATCAAAAATTTCATTATAAAATTCAAAATCTTCTATTTTGTAAACATATTTTTTATCTATATTAATAACACCATCTCTATCTAAAAACAACGCTTTTCTTTTCATAAAAAACATTATAATATAGCTTTTTTGAAATAAACATTTATTTTCTAAAATCTTTAAGAAATTTATTAAAAATTAAAGATATAATATTTATCGTCTAAAATCAACAAGGAGTTAAAATGAAAAAATTGTTAGCAATTTCTGCTTTAGTATGTCTTGGAGTTTCTGCTTATGCAGCTGATGGTGCTACACTTTTTAAAAAATGTGCTGTTTGCCATGGAGCAAAAGCTGATAAAGTTTATTTAGGAAAAGTTCCAGCTCTTGCATCTTTAAGCTATGAAGAGAGAGCACAAGCTTTAAAAGAATATCAAGCAGGAACAAGAAATAAATTTGGTCAAGGTGCTATTATGAAACTTCAATTAAAAGGCTTGAGTGAAGCCGATCTTGAAGCTATTGATAAATATATTGAGACTTTAAAATAATCCAAAATTTTAAGAAAGCTTTTTTTGCTTTCTTAAAGCCTCTTCTTTTCTTTTTTCCAAATTTAACATATCATTTAAAGACTCTTCATCATCATCTAGGGTAATAAATTTATACTCATCATCAAATTGCTTATTTTTTACCGCCCACAAAAAAGCACCAAGAACTATAAAAAAAGTCAATAAAGAAACCCCTATCATCATTATTATTACATTACTCATGATTTAATCCTTAAGGCATTTAATACAACTATTATACTGCTAAAAGACATAGAAAGTGCTGCAATTAATGGATTAATAAGCCCTAAAAAAGCCAAAGGAATGCTCAAAGCATTATAAAATAAAGAAAAGAATAAATTTTGTTTTATAATTTTATAAGTATTTTTAGAAAGTTTTAGAACTTTTATTAAAGAAAATAAATCATTTTTTAACAAAAGAACATCACTGCTTTGAATTGCTAAATCACTTCCTTGTTTTAAAGTGATTGAAACACTGGCATACTTTAATGCCAAAGCATCATTAATGCCATCTCCAATAAACAAAACTCTATATCTTTTATTTAAATTTTCAATGATTTTCATTTTATCTTCTGGCAAGCAAGAAGCTTTATAATCAGCAATCTTAAGCTCTTTAGCAATTTTTTCTACTGCATAATGATTATCTCCGCTTAATATCATCGTTTTAATCTTATGGTTATACAAATAAGCTATAAGCTCTTTAGCTCCTTCTCTTAAAATATTTTCAAATTCAAAAAATGCAAGTATTTTTTTATTTTTAGCAAAAATAAAATGAGTGTTTTTAAAATCTTGAACCTCAATACCATTTTCTCTTAAAAAATAATAATTTCCTCCTAAAAATAAATCATTATCTAAATTTGCCTTTAAACCTTTTGCCTGGATATTAATAAGTTCTTTAAAATCTAAATTTTTATAAATTATGCCCTGTTCTTCAAAAAATTTAGCAATACTTTTTGATACAGGATGATTGGAAAGTTTTATAAAACTATACAATTCTTCTTTATCTATTTTATCATCTAAATAAAAATTGCTAATTTTTAACTCATTATTTGTTAGAGTTCCTGTTTTATCAAAAACAATCATATTAATTTTACTAAGATCTTCAATGGTGCTAGAATGCTTAAAAATAATATGATCTTTTAAAGATCTTCCTAAAGCAACAAGCGCACTAACAGGAGTTGCTAAAGCTAAAGCACAAGGACAAGCTATAATTAAAACTGATATTGCATTTATAAGACTTAATTCTACATTAGAATTCTTAAAGAAAAACCAAAAACAAAAACAAGCAAAAGAAGAAAATAAAATAATAGGTGAAAAATATCCAGAAATTTTAGATACCAAACTTTCGAGTTTAGCTTTTTTTGTACTGGCAAGCTCTAAAAGTTTTATAATAATTGAAAGTTTAGAGTCTTTATAAAGCTTAGTTGCTCTATATTCTATACTACCATCAAGCACTATACAAGCAGAATTTAGCTCATCATTTTCTCTTATTAATAAAGGGGTATTTTCACCATTTAAAGAAGAAGTATCAAGACTTGCTTCTCCTTTAATGCAAACACCATCAATTAGAATTTTATCGCCACTTCTAAGTAAAATAATATCATCAATCTTCACTTCATTGGCTGATTTTGGCTTAAATTCTTTACCATTAAAAACCAAAACTTCATTTTTTAAAAATGCATTTAAACCGTCTATAGTATCTAAAGCTATTTTTTTGCTAAATACTTGAAGATATTTGCCAATAAAAACAAAACAAACAATCATAGCAACAGAATCAAAATAAACTTCGCCTACTCTAGAAAACATAGCCCATAACGAATACAAAAAAGCCAAAGTTGCACCGCTAATTACTAAAGTATCCATATTAACTTTTTTATTTTTAATTGCCCTAAAAGCATTTTGATAAAAGCTCGAACCTGTATAAAAAAGAACAGGAAAACAAAGAATAAACTCAGCAAAATTTAAAATGTCCTTTATATCTTTATCCATTCCTGTAAAAAATCCTGCATATTTTGCTATAGCTATCCACATAATATTCATAACACAAGCAATAGCTACAATGAGCTTAGAATAAAACCCTCTTTTTAATAAATTTGCTTTTTGTTCTGTTTTAGCAGGATCATAAGCGCTTGCTTTATATCCTATGCTTTCTATTAAATTTAAAATATCTTTTAAAGTAATACTATCTTCATCAAAAACAATTCTAGCTTTATGAGCAAAATGATTAATATCAAGTTCTAAAATTCCTTGTTGCTTGATTAAAATTTTTTCATTAAGCCAAATACAAGCAGCACATTCAATTCCATGCAACATAAGATAAATCTCGCTAAATCCTTCTTTGGTTTTATTAATAAACTCATCATAATTTTTAAAGCTATTTTGATTTGCAATAGGATTTAAAGTTTTATCTCCTAATTTTTTATAAAATTCATCCAAGCCATTCTCATGTAAAATTTCATAAACACTTTGACAACCCTTGCAGCAAAAAAAGATATCATTTTTTTTTATCATTTGATTTTCTTTAAAATTTAATCTACAATGTGCACATTTCATAGCTCTTCTTTCATAAATTTAATTTCATTATTATAAGCAAATTTGACAAAAAGTATATTTTTTTATTAAAATCATACTTTACAAAAATTCTTCTTAAAATCTACGAGGGCTTATGGAAAAAGAAAAAAAACAGCATCAAAGAACACATATTCCTGTGGAAGGTTATAAAATTGAAGATCTAAAACTACTTGATCTTGAAAGTCTAGTTAAAATTGCTAATGAATGTGAAATAGAAAATCCACGTGAATTTCGTCGCCAAGAACTTATGTTTGAAATTTTGAAAGCACAAACCAAAAAAGGTGGTTTTATCCTTTTTACTGGTATTTTAGAAATATCTTCTGAGGGTTATGGATTTTTACGTGGAATGGATGGAGATTTAAGCGATAGTGTCAATGATGCTTATGTCTCAAATTCGCAAATTCGCAAATTCGCTCTTCGTGTTGGAGATATAGTTACAGGACAGGTAAGAGAGCCAAAAGATCAAGAAAAATATTATGCTTTATTAAAAATTGAAGCTATAAATTATATGCCTTTACAAGAAGCCAAAGAAAGACCTCTTTTTGATAATCTCACTCCTATTTTTCCAACAGAAAAAATAAAACTAGAATACGATAGTATGAAATTAACAGGGCGTGTTTTAGATCTTTTTACCCCTATAGGAAAAGGACAACGCGGGCTGATAGTAGCACCTCCTAGAACAGGTAAAACAGAGCTTATGAAAGAATTAGCAGCAGCTATTGCTAAAAATCATCCTGATATGCATTTAATTGTTTTACTAGTTGATGAAAGACCTGAAGAAGTAACTGATATGCAAAGATGTGTAAAAGGAGAAGTTTTTAGTTCTACTTTTGATTTACCTGCTTATAATCATGTGCGTGTAGCAGAACTTGTTATAGAAAAAGCTAAAAGAATGGTTGAAATGGGTAAAGATGTGATTATTTTACTTGATAGTATTACAAGACTTGCAAGAGCTTATAATACTGCTACTCCTAGTTCGGGAAAAGTTTTAAGTGGAGGGGTTGATGCTAATGCCCTACACAAACCAAAACGTTTTTTTGGAGCAGCTAGAAATATAGAAAAAGGGGGATCTTTAACTATAGTAGCTACTGCTTTAATTGATACAGGCTCAAGAATGGATGATGTAATTTTTGAAGAATTTAAAGGAACTGGAAATAGCGAAATTGTATTAGATAGAAATATCTCAGATAGAAGAATTTATCCAGCAATTAATATTATAAAATCAGGAACAAGAAAAGAAGAGTTATTACAAAATCCAAGTGATTTGCAAAAAATTTGGGCAATTCGTTCTGCTATTTCGCAAATGGATGATGTTGAAGCTCTTAAATTTTTGTATTCTAAAATGTTAAAAACTAAAAATAATATAGAGCTTTTATCTATAATGAATGAATAATTAAAAGAAAAATAAATTATGAAAAAATATATTTTTTTAATATTTATTACAATACTAAATAGTCTTTTATTGCATTATCTTGCCTTTTTATCTGGCATTAGAATAAATTCTCAAAAATCAATAAAAAAGTATAATTATAATTTTTTATCCTCAAATAAAATACAAAATTTTATTAAAAATAGCTTAAAAAGTCTTACTATAAATCTAATAATAAAACGCACAATTTCAAAAAAGGTTTTATAAAAAGAGAGAAAAAACAATGCTTCAAGCTTTAGCTATTAAATATCGACCAAAAACTTTTGATGAACTCGTGGGACAAAAGACTGTCAGCACAAGTTTAAAATACGCACTTGATAATCAAAGACTTGCTCATGCTTACCTTTTTTCTGGACTTCGAGGAAGTGGAAAAACTTCAAGTGCAAGAATTTTTTCACGCGCCTTAGTATGCGATCAAGGACCAAATTCTAAACCTTGTGGAACCTGCAAACAATGTTTAGCTGCACTTGAAGGAAAGCATATAGATATCATAGAAATGGATGCAGCAAGCAATCGTGGACTAGAAGATATTCAAGCTTTGATTGAACAAACTAAATATACCCCATCAATGGCAAGATTTAAAATTTTTATCATTGATGAAGTTCATATGCTTACTCCTCAAGCTGCAAATGCACTATTAAAGACTTTAGAAGAACCTCCAAATTATATAAAATTTATTTTAGCGACAACCGATCCTTTAAAACTACCTGCAACCGTTCTTTCAAGAACACAGCATTTTCGTTTTAAACAAATTTCTCAAAATGATATTTTTAATCATCTTAAAGAAATTCTTATCAAGGAAAATGTAAATTATGAAGAAGAGGCTTTAAAATTCATAGCAAGAAGCGGTAATGGATCTTTAAGAGATACCTTAACTTTACTTGATCAAGCTATTATTTTTTGTGAAAATAATATCAGCGTTGCTAAAATTACTGATATGTTAGGTCTTTTAGATCCTCTAAAAATAAAAGAATTTTATAATAGCATTTTAAAAAAAGATGAAGAAAGAGTTTTTGAATTTTTAAAAGAGTTTCAAGATTATGAAGCCTCAAATGTTATTGATGAAATGCTTTTTTATCTTAAAGAAAGTTTTTTTTCAAAAAGTACCGAATTTTCTACTTTGATTTATGAAAGATTTTTTAGGATACTCTCGCGTGCCAAAAGTATAACTAGTGATGATGATGGATTTACCCTTTGTGTTATGGCTTTTATGATGATGGAAGCAAGTTATTTAAAAGAAATTGATGAAAAAATCAATGAATTTAAAATTGATAATAAAAAAGAGGAAAATAATTATTTTAAAAATTCTATACAAGAAAATAAAATCTCAATAAAGCAAGACAATAATGACATAAAAAATCCTTATGAAATATTAACTGATCTTATTTATTATAGAGATTATGAACTTGGTGAATGCTTTAAAAAAAATACTAAATTTATAAATTATGAAAATGAAATTTTAACTATCACTTCAAATGCACAAGGAGAATATAGAGATAAGCTTAATAAGGGTTTTAAACTTATACAAGAACTTTTTAAAAGCAAATTTGGAATTAATGCTAAGATTTCTGTACAAAAAGAAATTTTCATAGATGAAAGCAAACTTCAATCTATTACTCAAGATTTATCAAATTCTCAAAATAAAAAAATAGACATTAATTCACAATTTGATGAATTTAAAAAAGATGCTAAAAAATTTGATCCTTTAGAAGATACTAAAAATGCTTTAAAAGATTGTTTTGGCGAACCTAAAATAGAAAACTAATTTCTTGAAACTATTGCTAAGAAACTAAAATTTTATAACTTGTTTATTTATTAAAATATCATTTTCTTCTGTAAAAAAATAAAATTTGAATAACTTAAATTTTATATTTTTATTTTAAATTTAATCAAAACTCCATTATAATAAACCATAATAGAAAATTATTTTATACTTTTTTATAAAGGAATAAAATGCAAAGAAGAGATTTTTTAAATGGAATGGCTTTAAGTATTGTTGCAGGAATGTCTCCTTTGCAATTACTCTATGGAAATGAAGCAAAGATAACAGATTTTACAAAAGAATATTATCCACCTTCTTTACTCGGACTTAGAGGAAGCAATAATGCAAGTTATCAATTTGCGCACATGTTAAGAGATGGAGATAAATTTGATTTTAGTATTATAAAACCTAAAGAAGAATATGATTTAGTAATAGTTGGAGCAGGTATTAGTGGATTAGCGGCAGCATTTTTTTACCAAGAAAAATTTGGAAAAGATAAAAAAATTTTAATACTTGATAATCACGATGATTTTGGTGGTCATGCAAGACGTAATGAATTTAATTTAAAGGATCAAACCATCTTAAGCTATGGAGGAAGCGAAAGCTTTCAATCTCCAAAAGCCTTATACTCTAAAGAAGTTCTTCATTTGCTAAATTCCTTAGGAATTAGCATTGATAAATTAGCTAAAGATTTTGATATAAATTTTTACTCTGATTTAAAACTAAGTAGAGGCGTTTATTTTTCAAAAAGTGAATTTGGTGTAGATAAAATTGTTAGTGGAAACCCAAGAAAAGTTATATGTGATGATATACCAACAGATAAAACAAATGGAAAAAGTGTAGAAGAATTTATTAATGAATTTCCTTTTAATTCTAAAGATAAAAAAGATTTAATTTCTCTTTTTAAAAGTGAAAAAGATTATTTAAAGGGAATGAGTAAAGAAGAAAAAGAAAAATATATCCAAAAAACAAGTTACAAAAAATTCCTAGAAGAAAAAGTAAAACTTTCTAACGAAGCTATCAAATTTTTTGAAGGTATGAGTGATGACTTTTTAGCACTTGGTATTGATGCTATTTCTTGCGAAGATGCAAGAATTTCTTTTTTACCTGGATTTGACAAATTAGGGCTTGATCCTATAGAAGGCGAAGCTTTGGCTGAAATGGAAGAACCTTATATTTATCACTGCGCAGATGGCAATGCTAGTGTTGCAAGATTATTAGTTAAAAGATTGATTCCTAATATTTGCAAAGAAAATGAAAATTTAGATGATATTACTTTAAGTCATTTTGATTATTCACAATTAGATCTTAAACAAAATAAAGTTAAAATTCGTCTTAATAGCACAGTTATTAATGCTGAGAATACAAAAAATGGAGCATTAATAACTTATGTAAAACAAGGTAAAACTTATAGAGTAAAAAGTAAAAAAGTAGTTATGGCAAATTACAATAGTATGATTCCTTATATAATCCCTACTTTACCAAAAGAACAAAAAGAAGCGTTGAGCAAGAATGTTAAAACTTCTCTTTTACATACTAAAGTAATTATTAAAAATTGGGAGCCATTTATAAAACTTGGAGTTCATGAAATTTATTCTCCTAGAATGCCTTATGCAAGAACTAAACTTGACTATCCTGTTGATATTGGAAACTATCATCACCCAAGAGATCCTAAAAAACCAATATGTGTTCAC
This sequence comes from Campylobacter novaezeelandiae, assembly GCF_018968685.1. Lineage (NCBI taxonomy): Bacteria > Pseudomonadati > Campylobacterota > Epsilonproteobacteria > Campylobacterales > Campylobacteraceae > Campylobacter > Campylobacter novaezeelandiae. Next base: position 993,952 of record NZ_CP076657.1, read on the forward strand.
ATGGTATGTTCTCCTTTAGTCTTTGCTAACATACAAGGAATAGATCTTGAAGGAATGGATGCACGTGATAGAGCAAGAATTGGTAGAAATTTATTAATCACAATGAGCTTTGAAGAGCATGAAAAAATAATACGCGATCAACTTCAAGGTATGCTAGGTAGTGCAGGATTTGATCATCAAAAAGATATTGAAGCTATTATAGTAAATAGATGGGGACATTGTTATTCATATACAGAAAATAGCCTTTATGATGATCCCAAAGAAGCAGAAGAGACCATAAAAACAGCTAGAAAACCTTTTAAAAATATCGTAATAGCCAACTCTGATTCTGATTGGCAAGCCTATATGCACGCTGCTATAGATCAAGCTTATCGTGCCATAAGCGAATTATAATTTAGCTTCTTGTAAAGCTAAATTTTTTAATCTTAGAGAATTTAAAACAACAGCTATGGAGCTAAAACACATAGCAAGAGCTGCAAGGTGAGGATTTAAAGTAATAAAAGGAACAAAGCCAGCAGCTATAGGAATGCAAAGTGTATTATAAAAAAATGCCCAAAAAAGATTAAGTTTTATTATGCTTCTAGTTTTATACGAAATTTTAAAACAAAGATCAATTAATCTTAAATCATCTTTTATCAAAATAAAATCTCCTGATTCTTTTGCTAAATCATTTGCTTTAGCAAAGCTAATACCAACATTTGCTAAATTTAAAGATGGGGCATCATTTATACCATCTCCAACAAAAATTATAGAATTTTTCTTTTGTCTTTCTTGTATAAAATTAAGCTTTTCATGAGGTTTTAAATTTGCATAAAATTCATCAATATTAAGCTCTTTTGCAATTTGTCTAACGCTTTTTTCATTATCCCCGCTTAAAATAACACTATGAATTTTTCTCTGCTTTAAGGATAAAATAAGATCTTTTACTTCTTGTTTTAAGGCATTACTTAAACACACTCCGCCCAAACATTCTTTATCTTTGGAAAAATATACATGTACAGGTGCTTTATCTAAAAATTTTTTAAAAAATTCCTTAGTTTTAGACGTATCAATACCCTTCTCTTTTAAAAAATTTTCATTTCCAGCAAGATAAGTGACACCTTGTTCTTTGTATTCTAAACCTTTTCCAATATACATTTTAACCTCACCCTTTAAAGAATGAAAATCTAAATTTAAGTCTTTAAAAATAGCTTTTGCTATAGGATGGGAACTAAAGCTTTCTATTTGAGCAAGAAATTTAAAATTTTCCTCACTTAAATTATGTTTATAAATTTTAAGTTCGTTTTGAGTTAAAGTGCCTGTTTTATCAAAAATTACTTCTTTAATTTGATTTAAATTTTCTAAAGCGCTGGGATTTTTAACCAAAATTGATCTTTTTGCTGCACTTGCTAAAGCTACCACTATAGCAATTGGCGTTGCAAGTCCTAAGGCACAAGGACAAGAAATCAAAATAACAGCACAAGCATATAAAAAAGCTTCATTAAAGCCGGATTTTAAACTCCAAAAAATAAAAACAATACTTGCAATAATTATAATAAAACCTACAAAATAAGCTGAAATTTTATCCACCAAAGTTGTAATAGGTGTTTTGATATTGCCCGCTTTAAAAATAAGATCTTTAATTTGCTCTAAAGTGCTATCCATAGATTTTTTACTTACCTTAATCTTTAAAAAACCATTTAAAACTATACTTCCTGCACTAACTTCACTATCTTTTTGTTTTAAAACTGGTAAAAATTCTCCTGTTAAAAAACTTGTATCAAGTTCAGCCTTACCTTCTATAACAATACCATCAGCAACTATACTCTCACCTTCTTTTACTATAAGAATATCATTTACTTTAACAAAAGAACTTGGAATTTCTTTAAATTCATTATTCACTAAAATATTAGCTTTTTTTGTGTTGAGATTATTTATTTTTTTTTGATAATCTTGAGCTTTAAATTTTGCATATTCTTCTAAAAGTTTTCCAAATAAAACAAAGCTTATAATCATACTTGCACCGCTAAAATATAAATGCTCATCTTTTTCAAAAACCTTAAAATAGACAAGCAAAGAATACACAAAAGCCATAAAAGAACCCAAAGCTACCAAAGTATTCATATCCAAATTTTTATATTTTAATCCCTTAATAGCATTAATAAAAAAACTTCTCCCGCAATAAAAAATAGCAAAAATACTAAATAATAATTGCATATCTTTAGAAAAAGAATTTTTTACAAACATTTCAAAATACATAATTAAAGTGCTCAAAATCACACTTAAAAATAAATTAAGTTTCATTTTAGAAAACTGTTTGAGTTTATATTTTTCTAAATCTTGTCCCTCATCTAAAATTTCATAACCTAAATTTTTAATTTTTTTAAAAAGATCACTTTTTACTTTATCATCTTCAAGTAAAAAAACACCGCTTGAATTTACATAAGAGATGCTTGCATCTTTAACACCTTCAATTTTTTTGCTTATTTTTTCAATAGAATTAGCACAATTAACGCAAGTCATTTTTCCTATTTTAATTTTTAATTCTTGCATCAAAGCTCCTCTAAAACTTCAAAGCCCAAATCACTCATTTCTTTTTTAAAATCTTCTAATTTTTCTTGAGTAATATTAATTTCAACAGTTCTTGGCATAACGTTTAAATCAACCTCTATTTTTCCAAATTCATCTTCTAAAGAATTTTTAATCAGGTTTGCACAATTTTGACAATTAATATTAGCAACTTTAAATTTCATTTTGACTCCTTAATGGCTGTATAGTAATATGACCTATTTTAAATTTTTCTAAAAGAATTTGAGATACTTTCTTATATAAATCTTCAAATTCATCTAAATTGGTTATAGAAAGTTTTAAATGCATAAAAGCAACAAACATTTCATTTGTAATTTCTATTATATGTAAATCTACAACTTCTAAAATTTCATTATGCTCTAATAAAGTTGATTCAACATCTTTTATATCTACAGGAGAGCTTTCAAGTAAAATATTAATACTTTGTTTCAATAAAAAAATAGACCATTTTAAAAGCAATAAAGATAAAATTATGGCTAAAATCGTATCAATATAAACAATACCCGTAAAATAAACTATAACTCCACCTATTACAACACACAAAGAGCCAAACAAGTCACTTAACATATGTAAAAAAGCTGATTTCATATTAATATTATTTAAATTTGCATATTTAAACATCATAAAACCATTGATTGCATTAACCAAAAGTCCTGCAAATGCTACTATCATCATAGTTTTTGCATCAATTTCTACAGGATTTAAAAGTTTATTAATAGCTTCATATATAATAAAAACCGCTGAAACAATAATACTTAAAGCATTGATAAAAGCTACTAAAATTTCAAGTCTAAAATATCCAAATGTTTTTTGTTTATTTTTAAAATTTTGAACAGCAATAATAGCTACATAGCTAAGAAATAAAGCAAAAACATCAGAAAACATATGCAAAGTATCACTCAAAAGAGCTAAAGAATTTGAAAGCAATGAATAAACAAACTGCACAATCATCATAGAACTTGTCATAAGTAAAGAAACTATTAGAATTTTTTTATCTGTAGTTCTTGCATCAAAATGAGAATGATTGTGCTCGTGAGTATGATCATGAGCGTGAGAACAAAAATTCGTTTTTAACAGTGGTTTATGTAAAAGATATTCTTTCATTTTTCTCCTTATTTTTCCATATAATTATAAATATGACCGTACAAAGTCTTTGTTTTTATGGTTTTAAAACCTATTTTTTTATAAAGATTTTGTGCATTTTGATTATATTCTTCAACAATTAAAGAAAGTTTCTTATTTTTTTCTAAAGCTTTTTTGTAAGCATACTCTATAAGTTCTTTGGCTATGCCTCTACCTCTTGCTTTTTCCTCTACGCTTATACTATCAAGATAAAATTCATTCTCGCATTCTTTTAAAACTTTTTTATTTAAAGAGTTTAAATTCTCATTTAAAGGTTTATCAAGTTCATCAGCCAAAGCTCCATCATAACAACAAAGTGCTGCTAAAATTTTCTGATTTTGTTCATATACATAAATATTGTTATAACTTAAACGATTATTTTCTTGCTTATAAAATTTACAAAGAACATCAATAGCTTCATTATAAGCATTACAACCACTTAAATGATATATCATATCATCCATAGCTTTTGCTAGTAAAGTTATAACTTCTTTTGCCTCTTCTTTTTTAGCCTTACGAATCATTCTTAACCTTTTAAAAACAAATTTAGAGATATTAGTTTATACTTTTATCTTTAAAAAAATATAAGAAAGCGAGAATTATGGGACGAGCATTTGAATACCGCAGAGCTTCAAAAGAAGCAAGATGGGATAAAATGAGTAAACTTTTTCCTAAATTGGCAAAAGCTATACAGGTTGCTGCAAAAGAAGGTGGAGCTGATCCTGATATGAATCCTAAATTAAGAAGTGCTATTGCCACAGCAAAAGCTAATAATATGCCAAAAGATAATATTGATGCAGCTATTAAAAGGGCAAGTGGTAAAGATAGTGCAGATATTAAAAATATTCATTACGAAGGTAAAGCTCCACATGGAGCCTTAGTAATAGTTGAATGTATGAGTGATAATCCTACTAGAACAGTTGCAAATGTTAAAGCAATTTTTAGTAAAAATGGAGGAGAAATTTTACAAAATGGTTCTTTGGGGTTTATGTTTTCTAGAAAAGCAGTGTTTCATCTTGAAAAATTTAATGGAGATTTAGAAGAACTTGAACTTGATTTAATAGATTCTGGACTTGAAGAACTTGAACAAAATGATGAAGAATTGGTAATCAGTGGAGATTATACTGCTTTTGGAGAATTAAGTGCTGCTATAGAAACTAAAGGATTAAGCCTTAAAAAAGCTGGACTTGAATATATTCCAAATAATCCTGTAACTTTTAACGAAGAACAGCTTTTGGACATAGAAAAACTTCTTGATAAGCTTGATGATGATGATGATGTGCAAGCTGTTTATACAAATATAGAATAAGGAATCAAAATGCTTAAAACAATAGATACAAGTAAAGTAGATGAATATAAAATTGCTCTTATAGAAACCGAAAAAGGAACAATGAAACTTAAACTTTTTGGTGACGAAGCACCTCAAACGGTTTGTAATTTTGCAAATTTGGCTAATGAAAATTTTTATAAAGACTTAACCTTTCATCGTGTAATACCAAATTTTGTTATACAAGGAGGTTGCCCTCATGGAACAGGTACAGGCGGACCTGGATATGAGATCATTTGTGAATGCGATGATCAAAGTCATAAACACGAAAGAGGAAGTTTGTCTATGGCACATGCAGGGCGTGATACAGGTGGATCGCAGTTTTTTATTTGTCACAGCTCACAACCTCATTTAGATGGAGTTCATACCGTCTTTGGGCAAATAGATAAAAACGATAAAGAAAGCTTAAAAGTTTTAGACTCTATCAAACAAGGAGATAAAATTATAAATATTAAAATTTTAAAGGAAATTGATTAACTTATCTTTGCTTAAAAAGCAAAGATAAAAATTTATTATAATAATTTTGCTATATTGAGCCCTATTAAAGCTACTATATAAGCGCTTATACAAGTAAAAAGAAATAAATAAATTGTATATTTTGTTTTTCCACTTTCTTTTGAAAATACTATAGTTGCAGCAAAACAAGGATTATAAATCATTACAAATAAAATAAAAGCTACAGCACTTGGAAAAGACACACTTTTAGAAATAATACTTCTTAAATCCTGACTGTTTTCATCAATATCATCACCCAATGAGTAAAGCACCCCCATAGTAGAAATCATAGTCTCTTTAGCAGCCAAACCACTAATCAAAGCAACGCTTAATCTCCAATCAAAATCCAAAGGAGTAAAAACTGGCTCTACTATTTTACCAAATTGACCAAGATAGCTTTGCTCAACAACTGTCTTATTTATATTTTCATCTAAATTTTGAACTTCTCCTCTTGGGAAATTGCTAGCAAACCATATAAATAAAGATGCTAAAAGTATAAAAGTTCCTGCTTTTTTAAGATAAGCTTTTGCCTTATTTATAACCATAAATGCAACTAAGCTCCAATTTGGCATACGATACTTTGGAACTTCCATAACAAAAGGCTCATTCAATCCTTTAAAAGCTGTAATTCTTAAAAGTTTTGCCGCAAAAAGGCCTAAAATAGCTCCTAAAATATAAATTCCAAATAAATAATTTCCAGCCTTATCACTTGAGAAAAAGGCTCCTATAAATAAAACATATACAGGTAAACGCGCCCCGCAACTCATAAAATTAATAACAAAAAGAGTTAAAAGTCTATCCTTTTTATTTTTTAATGTTCTAGTTGCCATAAAAGCAGGCACAGAACAACCAAAACCTGTAATAAGTGGAATAAAACTTTTCCCGTGTAAACCAAATTTATATAAAATACCATCAAGCAAAAAAGCAACTCTAGCCATATAACCTGTTGTTTCTAAAAGAGCGATTCCTAAAAATAAAATAATAATATTAGGTAAAAATAATACAACAGCCCCTACTCCATTTATGACTCCATCACTTAGCGCTGAGGCAAGCAAAGGATTGGGTATATGTTCTTTACAAAATTCGCCTAAAATTCCAAAACCTTCTTCAATATAATCCATTGGAATTTGACCCAAAGTAAATGTTAATTGAAACAAAAGCCACATTAAAAATAAAAATATAGGCAATCCAAAAAAATGATGAATTAAAATTTTATCTATTTTTTTACTCAAAGGACTAAAATTTGAAGATTTTATTATAACTTGAGAATATGTATTACTTGCATATTGTATTAAATTTTCTTTTTGTATGCCATTTTGACAAAAATTAGAATAAAAATCGCTCTTAACTCTAAATTTACTCTCATAAAGCAATACAACTTTTTCAAGCAAAAGATCTAAATTTTCTTTAGTTTTAGCACTTACTTGTAAAACTGGAGTTTTAAACAATAAATTAAGCTTTTTAATATCGATCTCAATGCCTTCTTTTTTAGCTTCATCATACATATTTAATGCAAGAAGCATTTTTTTGTTTAACAATAAAAGTTCAGAACTTAAGATAAGATTTCTTTCTAAATTTGTAGCATCTAAAACATTTATTATAATATCATATTGTTCATGATCTAAAAAATAGCGTGTAATTTTTTCCTCTTCACTATAACCATCAAGCGCATAAGTACCTGGCAAATCTATGATTTCAATTTCATAATCTTTATAAAAAGTTTTTGCACTCGCTTTTTCTATAGTAACCCCACTAAAATTGGCTACTTTCATATTAGCTTTACAAAGCTTATTAATAAGCAAACTTTTTCCAACATTTGGCTGTCCTACTAAAGCAACTTTTATCTTTTTCATACTAGTTGCACCTCTATTGTTTCAGCCTCGCTAGAACGCAAAATCACACAAGTTGTTTCAAGTTCTATCATAATAGTAGCATTTTTCAAAGAAGAACGTATTTTTGTAAGAGCCTTATTTTTTATAAATCCAAAACTTAAAAGCCTATTTGCAAGTTCTTTATTGGCATTAATATCTTTAATAATAGCTTTTTGCCCATCTTCTAACTCGTTAAGATTCATAACAATTTCCTAGATAAATGATAATTAGTATCAATACTATAATAATAATACTTTAAAGAAAATTAAATTTCTAAAATTATTTCATTATAAAAATTTAATTATTTAAAAATATAAAATAAATTTTTAAATAAAAAATTATAAAAGTTGAATATTTTTTAAATATTTAATAAGAATTTTATTTTATGAAATCGCTAAGATCTTTATTGGTTTATTTTTAGACTTAAAAGTTAAATAAAATTATTTATCTAAATTAGTATTTTTTCTTTACATTCTTTTATATATTTTTTAAGATTATCTTCTTTTATAAGAGCCTCTCTCATACAAATACCGGCTATATTTAAATTCTTAAAATTAAAAATATTATCTAAATTAATACCTCCTATAGCATAAAGAGGAATTTTACTAAATTCAAGCAAGTCTTTTAAAAATTCTAAACCCCTAGGAGCAAGATCTACTTTGCAAGAACTTCTAAAAATATGCCCTACAAAAGCATAATTTACTTTAAAATTCATAGCTTCTAAAAGCTCTTCTTTACTATGAACAGAAGTTCCTAAAATATGAAAATATCTAACAATTTTTGGATCTTTTCTTAATAAACTAAGCGGAGCATGAAAATATTTATGTCCTAATTTTAAACATTCTCTATCAAAAAAATGCAAAAAACAAGTAACTTTTTCTTTAGCACAAATAGCTAAAACTTCTTTGGCTAAATCATAATATTCAAATTCACTAAGATCCTTTTCTCTTAAAACTATAGCATCAACTTTAGCTTTTGCAAGCCTCTCTATATATTTTAAAAAATCACCTTCAACACATTTTCTATCACTTATAGCAATAATTTTTTTATCCCACATAGATACTATCACTCATTACAGCCTGTAAATTTGAATTTTTAAGCATAGTTAAAATTTCATCTATACTTCTTTTATCCGAAATTTCAAATTGTTCATCTCCTTTTTTATTGCCTTGATGTTCTCCTATCCCTACACTCACCCCAGCACTCATCTTATTGACTCCAAATTTCACCACCTCATCTCTAAAGCCTTTTCTTTCTCGGCTTGAAATAACAATTGTTGCATAAGGTAAAAAAATTCTATAAGCACAAAGAACTTGAAAAAGTCTTTTTTCACTCACATCTTTAGAACTAATTTTAGCATTATTAATTATAGGTCTTAAACGTGGAATTGAAATAGAAATTTCAGCGTGTGGATAAGCTTGTTGTAAAAAATGTGCATGAAGAGCTGTAGCTAAAGCATCTTTTCTAAAATCATCAATCCCTAAAAGCGCTCCAAAAGCAACCCCTCTCATACCTGCCCTTAAAGCTCTTTCTTGTGCGTTAAAACGATAGGAAAAAATGCGTTTTTCGCCATCTAAATGAATTTTAGAATATTTTAAAGGATTATACGTTTCTTGAAAAATAGTTACATAATCACAACCATTTTCATGTAAAATTTTATATTCATCCTCATTTAAAGCATAAATTTCAACCCCTACAACCTTAAAATATTCTCTAGCTATTCTACAAGCACTAGCAATATACTCAACACTTGCATATTCACGCCCTTCGCCGGTTAATATTAAAATTTCTTGCAAACCACTCTTAGCAATTGCTTGCATTTCTTTATGAATTTCATCTTCATTAAGTTTAGCTCTTGTGATTTTATTTCCTTTTTGAAAACCACAATAAACACATTTAGAATTGCAATAATTTGACAAATAAAGCGGAGTAAAAAGAAAAATAGAATTTCCAAAATATTTTTTCTTTAATTTGGCAGATTTTAAAGCAAGTTCTTCTATAAAATTTTCTGCCGCACTTGAAAGCAGAGCCTTTAAATTTTCTATGTTTAAATGTGTGGAATTTAAAGTATTTTCAACATCTTTAGCACTATATCTACTCTCATCATAATTTTGAACTTGAGCTAAAACTTTGTCTAAAATTTCGCTTTTTATTTCCTGCATATGAGGCATATACTCCATACAATCTTGCATTCATCAATCCCTTAAAAAGCCTGTTAGCGGAGAACTTGCTTTAGCTTCGCTTACACTTGCTAGACCCGCTAAAAAAGCACTCCTTCCAGCTTTTATAGCCTGTGAAAAAGCTCTTGCCATTAAAGCAATATCTTTTGCCTCAGCTATAGCTGTATTTATCATCACTGCACTAACCCCCATTTGCATAGCTTCGCAAGCTTGTGCAGGAGTTCCAATACCTGCATCTACAATGATAGGCAAATTGATTTCATTAAGCAAAATTTGTATAAATTCCTTAGCACACAGGCCTTTATTACTCCCAATAGGTGCAGCTAAAGGCATAATAGCTGCTGCTCCTGCATCTCTCATAGCTCTAGCCGCATAAAGATCAGCATACATATAAGGTAAAGGCGTAAAACCCTCTTTAGCTAAAAGCTCACAAGCCTTAGTGGTTTCATAATTATCAGGTAATAAATACTTACTATCACTTATAACTTCTATCTTTATAAGCTCTCCACAACCAAGCTCTCTTGAAAGTCTTGCTATACGCAAAGCTTCATTAGCATTTCTTGCCCCTGAAGTATTTGGCAAAAGTGTGATATTTTTAGGAATAAAATCAAGTATATTTTCAACATTCCCCGTATAAGCTCTTCTTAAAGCTAAGGTGATAATTTCTGCTTTTGCCTCATCAATGGCTGATTTTATAAGATCGAGTGAAAATTTACCTGAGCCTAGTATAAAACGACTTTGAAATTCATATTTTCCTATCTTTAAAATATCATTCATGATCATTTCTCGCTAAAAGTTCTAAAACTAAATTAGCTTGATGAGCTGCACAAATATTTACACGTGGTGCCATAAGTCCATTGCCCACTTTAGCCCCATTTATCAAATCTCCACAAACATAGAAATTTTGTGCTATCTTTCTTGTTTGTATGCTATTGCTATCTCCATATCCTGCAAGCCCTGAGGCACAAATTAAAGTAGTATCCTTATAAAATCTATGAAAATTTTGCGCTATCATAGCCTTTGCAAGTGCAGTATCAAAAGCCTCACAAACTATATCTATACCTTTAAATAAATATTCTAAATTACCCTCATCTATTTTTAGTGTGCAAATTTCAATATTAACATAAGGGTTGATTTCGCCAATTTGTTCTTTTAAAGCTTCAGTTTTAAATTTACCTAAATCACTCACACGATATGCTTGACGATTAAGATTGCTAGGTTCTACTATATCAAAATCTATAAGTTTCAAACTTCCTATGCCACTACGCGCAAGCATTATAGCTATATGCGATCCAAGCCCCCCAAGCCCACATACTGCTACACTTGCTTTTTTAAGTTTATCATGAAGTTTTGGCGTATGACGCGATCTCATCATAGCATCTAAGGCATCTTTGGGCGGCATAACATTTTTTTCTATGCAAAAAAGCTCATCATTTTCATTTAAATTTAAATTTTCCTTTGTCGCAAAGCCATTTACTATCCATACATCACTTTCATTTTTACTCACACTTTTAAAAAAATCTAAAGTGTTTTTATGCTCTGTTTCTAAAAACTCACCATTGAATTTAACTCTCATCAACCTCCCCCTACAAAACTTACGATTTCAGCTTTATCATTTTCTTTTAAAATCAAATTTTCAAATTCGCTTTTAGACACGATTTCTCCATTTAATTCTAAGGCAATAAACTCGGTTTTTAAGCCTTTTTCTTTGATAAAATCCATAAATTTAAGCTCTTTAAGATCAAATTTTTCTCCATTGATAATCATTTTAACTCTTTTAATCCTTATAAATAATCTTTAACTTAACAAATAAATATTATTTTTAAAAATTCTCTACAAAATCTTTATAAATTAAGCAAAGCTTTTCAAATTCTTCTACGCTTACTCTTTCATTTACAGCGTGGATTGTATCATTACGCACACCAAATTCACATACGCTTACACCAAACTCAGCTAAAAATCTTGCATCACTTGTGCCACCTTTGGTATTAAATTTTGGAACTTGAGAAGTGATTTTTTGAACGCTTTGATTAATTTTTTGAACAATTTTATTATCACTTTTAGTTAAAAAAGGTTTAGAGCTTTGACTTATCTTAAGCTCATAGTTTAACCCTTCACAAATTTTTTCTACATAAGCTTTAACATCATCTACATTTGTATCTAATGAATTTCTAATATTAAACATAATTTTTAAATCATTTGGCGTTACATTACTAACTTCTAATCCTCCTCTAATATCTGTAATAACAATCTTTGAAGGATCAAATTCAGCACTTCCAGGATCTAGATCAAATCCAGCTAAAAATTTTAAAACTGGAGCAAAATCGTGTATAGGGTTAATGCATTTTTCAGGGTAAGCTACATGCCCTTGTTTGCCTTTTATAATAAGCGTTGCATTAATAGATCCACGACGCCCTATTTTAATAGTATCGCCAAAATGTTTATCACTGGTTGGTTCTCCTACCAAAGCAAAATCAGGCAAAAGATCTTTTTCTTTCATAAAATTAAGAAGCTCCAAAGTTCCATATTTTGCCTCGCCTTCTTCATCACTTGTAAGCATTAAAGAAAGTCTTGAACCATTAAATTTAGCTTCTTTTAAAGCATACACAAAAGCGGCCACGCCACTTTTCATATCTTGCGCTCCTCTTGCATAGATAAAACCATCTTTTTCTATAGGTTTAAAAGGATCATTTTGCCAACCTTCTCCTGCAGGAACAACATCTATATGCCCACAAAAAGCTAAATGCTCGCCTTCATCTTTAAATTTTTTTGTAAGCAAAAGATTTTTGATACCTTCTTTTTCTATAAAAAAAGCTTCAAACTCGCTTAACTCCAAAGCGATAAAATTTAAAGCTCCATCATCTTTTGGTGTGATAGATTTAAATTTTAAAAGTTCTATTAAAAATTCTTTTGCATTCATTTTTTATCCTATAAAAGTTTTATAAAGTAAATTTATAGCAAAATACTCTATGATTAGAGCTGAAATAATATTGATAAATTTAATAATCCTTGCACTAAAAAAATCCTTATATCTTGCTACAAAAAAAGATAGAGCAAAGATCCAAGAAAGTATAGCCACAATAAGACCAATTACCATAGCATTAGGATGACTTTCTTTTATGGCAATACCTGCAACACTAAGCCAAAATCCTATTACAAAAGGATTTAAACCATTTAAAAATACACCCTTTAAATAACTTTTAAACAAATTTTCTTTGAATTCTACATTTTTTAAATTTAAATCTTTATTTTTTTTCACAAGCATCAAAAAAGCCATATAGCTTAAAAAAACAAATCCAAATACAGCTAAAACCTTCATAAATATCGCATTGTCCAAAAAGCCAATAAGTCCAAATTTTAAAAGAAAGAAATAAAGCATATCAACACTAAAAGCACCAAGGCCTACAGCTAAAGAATTTTTAAAAACCCTAAGAGCATAGGTTAAAATCAAAATATTTACAGGTCCAAAAGGAACGCTTACGCCAAAACCTAAAATCATCCCATTTAACAAAGAATCAAACATTAGCTATCTTTCATAAATTCATCTATATCTTGTGTTATCTTATCAATAGCACTTAAGACATTTTCTATATAAATTTTATCAAAAAACGTCTCTAAATTTTCATCCTTTTCATAGATATTTAAAATGCTTTTTTCACACATTCTTGCATACTCACCCACGGGCAAAACAGCTCCGCTTGTGCCTATGCTTATAAAAAGTGAAGTTTGACTTAAAAGAGAGTAAAGTGTGTTATAAGCTGGGGCTGCTTCTTCAAACATAACGATATTATGCCTTAAATTTTCACTTTTGCATTTAGGGCATTTTTTATTTGCCATTAAATTATAAGCTATATTAAAGATTTTACCACATTTTAAACAACGAAGTTCAGGCAAAAAACCATGCAAATGAATGACTTCTTTACATCCTGCACGCTCTAGTAAATCATCAACATTTTGGGTTAAAACAAAAAGATTTTTACCCCATTTTTCTTTTAATTTAGCAATTTGTTTATGAGCATAATTTGGCTTTACATTTGCAAGCTCTAGACGTCTTGCATCATAAAAATCAAGCACTTTTTTGGGATTTTTTCTAAAGCCTATTGCAGAGCAAATTTCCATCACATCATACTCATCCCAAAGCCCACCATTATCTCTAAAAGTTTTAAGCCCACTTGGAGCACTAAGCCCAGCTCCACTTAATATCATAATATTTTTCATCGCTAAACCTTATAAAATTTATGAAGTTTAGCGAAAAATGCTTTAAGAAATATTTTTTGTGGATTTATGATTTTCTCTGATAATAAGCTACAATATCTTTTATCTTTTTATATTCTATATGTTTTATATAATATTCCATAAATTGCCAGTTGGGACTACCTTTATCTACTGGGAGTAGTATTTTTCCTCTTTTTAACCTAGTAAGAGTTACACCATTTTCACCCCAGTTAAATTTTTCCATAAATTTTTTGAGCTCAATGATAATTAAAAGTATTTAGATAAATTTTTTATATTTATCTAAACTTGTTAATTTTAAAATATAAAATTTATTTTAAGCCATATTTTACAATTATTTAGTATCCTATTGAAATAAAATTACAATAAAGATCTATTATAGTCTTTCATTATAATTTGTAAATCCTTATTGTAAAAAACATTTTGTTCTTTTTTTAAAACAAATTTAAATCCTCTAAAATTATCAAGCACCACATCATCACTATCAAAACTAAGTCTTATAGCAAATTTAATATCTTTATCTAGTGTTAAAATTTTATGCGAATTTGCATCAATATAAATTAGGTTACGCCAATCATCAATTGCCTTTAGCATATCTAAATTTTTAGCAAAATAAAATGGCACGATATGATGAAGTTCAAAGCTTATATTTTTATTAATCTTATGTTCTTTAAAATACTGCTCTTTAATTAAGGAACTTCTTTTAAATTTTATTTTTTCTTTATTTAAAGTAGTTTTTAAGAAAATTTTTTCATTTTTTTCATCATACTCAAAAATACTCATAAAACCCAAGGCTTCAAAAATACTTTGTGCTTGATTTTTCCAATTATGAAAATCTCTTTTATCTATTTTATTACCCTTAAATTTTTTAGGATCACAAAAAGTTTTTATAGTTTCTATAACCACCTTTTTTCTTGCTTTAAGAGAGCGAAATTCATTGATAAAAAGGATAATTTTTTCTTTATTTATAATTTCTTCATTTATTGTTTTACCTAAAAAACTTACAAAAAACATAAACTCATAAATACTTAAATAATTTTCATCTAAAGTATTAATAAGTTCAAAAATACTTTGCACCAATCCATCAAAAAGCCTATCTAGTGCTACTCCTAAAATTTTAATTTCTTCAAAAATATTTTTAGAATTTAATAATTCTAAGCCTTTTTTAGAAATTTTTACATAACGATAATTTCTATAAATTTTGTTTACTTTACATAATTTTTTATTTTTATCAAATCTTTGTAAAAAGCCCATTCTTTGTAAATTAACAAAAATAATTTTTCTCATCGCCATATCTGTAACACTAAAACCGATTTTTCCTAAATCATCATTTATCATTTTTAAAAAATTACAAAATTCCAACTCATCGTCTTTATATCTATAATTTTCTCTTATATCACCTGCAGTATGATAAAGCAAATCATATTTTTTTAAATATTTCAAAACAATTTTTATATACCCTAAATTCCATCTATAATGCTGTAACTTATGAATACCTCTATAATCATCTCTAATAATCCTACTTGATAAAAACTCTAAACAAGATAAAGCAGGATTAATACTTTTTAAATCTTTTTTTAAAGCTTCAAACATAAATCATCCCTTAGATTTTTATTCAGATATTCTATATTACTCTCACATCCTATAAAATTTCTATTTAATTTTTTTGCCATTAAACTCACTACACCTGTTCCTGCAAACAAATCAAGGATTAAATCATTTTCCTTACTGCTTGCTTTAATCATTCTTTCTATCATTTCTTTAGGCTTTGGACTTGGATGATTTTGTTTCATTGTTTTTCCATTGATTTTATTTGTATGCCTAAGACTTGAAATTTGCCATACATCAGGACAAAGTTTACCTTTTTCATTAGGATACCATCTTTTGCCATTTTTCAAAATTCCTTTTTTTGCAGCGTGTTTTATCCTACTTTCACTTTCATAAGGAATACGAATTTCATCAGCGTTAAAATAGTATTTTTTACTCATTGCATAAAATAAAATACTTTCTTGATTATTAACATATTTTGTTTTTGCATAACTAAGTCCGTCTTTTTTATACCAAGTGATAAAATTATTAAAATTTAATTTTTTATCTTTTAAAAAATTGATAAATAAAGCACAGTTATAAGGCGTATTAAAAATATAAAAACTTCCATTTGGCTTCATTTTTAAAAGCATTAATTCCATCCATTTATAAGAAAATTCTAAAAATTCATTCTCATTTTTAAAGCTATCCCATTTTGCGATTTTTAAATTATAAGGCGGATCAACAATGGCTAAATCTATACACGCATTAGGAAGTTTTTCTAAAAACTCAAATACATCACAAATATAAATTTTATTTTGCAAATTTTAAACCTTTAAAATATAGTATTTAATTTTTCATTAATTAAGCTTTTATAGTTCTCATAAAGCTCATATCCTATATATTTTCTACTTAATTCTTTTGCTACACTTAGAGTTGTTCCGCTTCCACAAAAAGGGTCTAAAATAACATCGTCTACGAAACTATATAATTTTATCAAACGATAAGGAATTTCTCTTGGCATAATAGCAGAATGTTTTCCAAAGGCTATATCACTTTTATTGGGTATAGCTATATCCCAAATTTGTTTAGTATAACTAAGCCATTCTTCTTGTGTGAGTTTTGATTTTTCCTTAATTTCATTAGAAACAGGTACAGGTTTTCCATCTTTAACAAAAATAACTATAAATTCAGTAGTATTTTGTGTATAAAAATTTCTAGGATAAGGATAAGAACCAAACATAAGCTTTTTAGTAGAATTAGTTCTATTCCAAATATACAGATCTAGTAAAAATAACTTTGTATGCTTTAAAATGGAATTTTGTATATCACTTTGCAAATCAAATATATGGCGGTTATAATGCGTGTTTAAGTCTTTTTTAAGCATAGGCATTAAAGGTATATTTATACATAATTTTCCATTAGGTTTTAACACTCTTTCACACTCAACCCATACTTTAAGAAGGGCTTTTATATAATTTTTATAATCATTAATAGCTCCTAGATCCATTTTATTTTTATCAGAATGTATTTTATCCTGATAGCCATTTTTAGAATAATCCTTGATATTAAAATAAGGCGGTGAAGTGATAATTAAATCAACGCTTTTATCATTTAACTCACTCATATTTGTGCTGGATTTATAAAAAATTTTATTCATCTCTATCCTTAAAACCTCACTACCTTAGCGCCAAAACCACCTTGATTGATCGGTGCATCACTAAAACTTTTTACACTTTTGTGTGCTTTTAAAAATTCTTTTACCACAAAAGCAAGCTTTCCTGTTCCTATGCCATGATATACTAAAACTTCATCAAATCCAGCAAGCAAGGCATCTGAAATAAATTTATCAAGCCTAGAAATAGCCTCATCGCTTCTAAGTCCATGTAAATCCAAAGTGATGTTTAAATTACTTGGTTTAGCAACGCTTATATTTGTTTTAGAACTTTTTTTAGGAAGTTCTACACTTTTTTTAAGCAAATTAAGTCCTACTCTTAGATTAAGCCCTTCACATTCTATCAAAGCTTCATTTTTAGAAATAGCTTTAATCACCCCTTTAATCTTTTCATATTTTACAAAATCTCCTACTCTTAGCTCTTCATTTTGTTTTATGCTTGGTAAGATAATTTCTTTTTTTAGTTCATTGGCTTTATTTAAGCTTCTTTGTTTTTCTTTGATATCTTTTAAATTTATAGTTTTTTTAGCCTCTTCTATGGCTTTATAAAATTTAAATTCTAATTCTCTTAAAGTATTTTTAAATTTTTCTTCTTGTTTTTGTTTTTGTTCTTTTAAATTCTGCAAAATCTCATCAGCAATTTGTTCTTTTTTATGTATATTTTGAAGCTTAGTTTTAAGTTCTAGTTCAAGATTGATATTTTTACTCACCATTACTTCTAAATTCTCTTTATCTTCACCATAAAGTTTTTTAGCTTCACTTACCAAATTAGCTGGAATTTGATAACGCAAAGCTGTTTCAAAAGCATAAGATTTTCCTATGGTGCCTTTTAAAAATTCATATTTTGGCTTTGAAATTTCCTCATCATATAAAGCAGCGATAAGTTCAACTTCTTCATTTTGTGCTAAAAGCATAGCAAGACGCTTATGGTGTGTTGTAATGATGATTTTAAGTTTATTTTTTATAAGATGAGAAATAATAACACTATATAAACAAGCAGCCTCTTCAAAATCTGTTCCAAGCTCTATTTCATCAATTCCTAATAATAAATTTTTTTTAGTAAAAAGCTTTGAAATTTGAAGCATTCTACCTGCAAAGGTTGAGATATTATTTTTAACATTTTGCGGATCTTCAATGATGGCATCAAATTCTTTAAAAGAACTGATTTTGCTTTCATTGGCTTTTATTTTCATAGGCAAAAGATGCTTAGCTAAAAAAGCAGCAGCAAGCAAAGACTTTAATAGCATGGATTTTCCACCCGCATTAACCCCTGTAATAATTAAAACTTGCTTTTTAAATTCAAGAGAAATACTTTTTGGATTTTCAAGAGCTGGATGAGCAAAATCTTTAAGTATAATTTCATTTGAGTTTTCACATAAAATAAATTCATAATCTTTCTTTTTAGCAAGCAAAACTCTAGCACTATAATGATCAAATAAATCAAAAGCACTATTAATAAATTTCAAAAAAGGTAGATTTTTAGCTAGAAAAATAGAAAAATTTTTGGCATATTCATAATAAATCTCTTCTTTTTGATTTTTAATTTTTTCTATATCATCTTGTAAATTTTCAATATTTAAAGGGATAATATAAAAACCTCCACTACTGCTTCTAGCTATAATCTTAGCTTTTAAAGTGTGATTAAACCCTCCTCTTACAAGCAATGCTTCAAAACCATTGATAAAATGAATTTGCGTATCGATTAAATAAGGACTAAGCGATTTAGTATAAATAAGTTTTTTAAACTCGGCTCTTATGGCTTCATTTTTAAGTCTTAAAGCTGTATTTAAATTTATAAGTCTTTCATCTAAACTTTCTTTTAGTTCTCCTTTATCATCAAATTTTAAAGTGAGTTCTAAAATTTCTTCTGAAAGCTGAATTTTTTCAAGCCAAGAGTCTAGATTAAATCCAAAATTAATTTTTTTAAGTTTTTCAAAATAACAAAAAATTTTCACAAACTCATAAATTTCATCTAAATGCAAAACCCCTTGTTTGCTTAAATGTGCCAAAGCTTTATCCAAATTTAAAACTTCTGGAATTTGCGGGAAATTGATCTTACAAAGCTCATCAATACGCTTTAAATGAAGCGAAGAATCACCTTGTAAAAATATATCTTTATCCCTTGAAAAAAAAGATTTAAACTCTTCTAAATAACCATTTAAATCCAATTTTGATATAAGTTCTTCTTTATTTTCACTCATTTTTTAACCTGCAATGATTTATATCAATGATTAAAGATTTAAAGCTAAGATTGTTATCCTTAGAAATAAAACTCGCTGTGCCAAATTCATAATTAAAATAATCATTAGAAATATTTAAATCTTTACAAATGATGTTTTTGCCTTGATTAAAAGCTGTAAGAACTTCACGATTTTTTTCTGCTTTTTTAATATTTTGTATTTCAAAAAATACAGAAAAAATAATAGTAGCTAAAAGTAAAATTACAAAAAAAGGTTTGGTTTTAGATCCTAGTTTTTTACGCAACATAAGAGTGATTAAAAGTAAAATTAAAATAATTAAAAGATAAAATAAAATTTTACTCATTATTTTGCCTTAATTTATTGCTAATATCTCCTGCTCCAAAACCTATAATCAAACCTTTATCAAAGACTCTTCCTTTATCTGTGACTAAAAATTTACCTTCTCTTTTAATATCATTAATAAATAAAGCCTTATCAAAATACTTTTTTAAGTCAATTTCGATTTTTTCTTCTCCTGCGGCATAAACAGGTAAAATCACAAGTTCATCTATATCATCAAATGCTAAAACAAATTCTTTTAAATTTGCAGCCAAACGCGTATAACGATGGGGTTCAAAAATGGCAGTAATTTTTTTATATCCTGCTAATTTTGCATATTCTCTAGCAGCATTTAAAGTAGCTTTAATCTCTGTTGGATGATGGCCATAATCATCAATTAAAGCTAAATCCTCATCAGCATATAAAATATCAAATCTTTTTTTAATCCCTTGATATTTTTTTAAATTTAATCTAATTTGCTCTATATTTTCATAATTTAATGCAGCTAAAATAGCTAAAGAAGCATCAATAGCTAGATGATAACCCATACCAAACACACTAAAACGTCCTAAATTTTTAAGCTCAAAACTTGTTTTAGGTCTAAAATTTTCAATCTCCATAACACAATTTTTAATATCCTTACTAGGATAAAGACGCAAAGCTTCACCTTTATAATCTTTTAAAAATTCATCTTCTGCATTAATAATACGAATCTTAGCATTTTCTAAAAAACTGGTATAAGCGTGATGGAGTTTTGAAATTTCATTACCATAATGATCCAAATGTTCTGCTTCTACATTTGTAACTATGGCTAAATGGGGATTTGAATTTAAAAAAGAACTATCGCTTTCATCAGCTTCAAAAATAAGATTTTCGCTTTCTTTATAAATCATATTTGAGCCAAATTCTTTTAAAATAGCACCAATAATAACTGATGAATTTGGTATCAAAGAAGCTAAAATGCTTGAAGTGGTGCTTTTTCCATGTGCTCCTGCAACAGCAAAAACACGTTTATCTTGCAAAATCAAAGGTAAAGCTTCTTTACGCGAAAGAGTTTTAATGCCTAATTCTTTAGCGTGCTTAAATTCAGGATTTTCTTCTTTTATAGCGGCTGAATAAATTACTAAATCTTTTCCGATGATATTTTCTTTATTGTGCGGGATTGATACACACACACCCTCATTTTCAAGCTCTTTAGTGATTTTACTTTCTTTTAAATCACTTCCACTAATCTTAAAGCCTTTTTCTTTTAAAAATCTTGCCAAAGCTGAAATACCTATGCCACCTATACCTATAAAATGAATTTTTTGCATCTTTGCCTCAAATATTGTAAAAAATCAAAAGCAAAAATTTTAACACTTTTTCACTAAAATACCCTTAAAATATTTTCATAAAAATTATTTAGAATTTTTAAAATTCTTGGATAAATTAAAACTTAGCGGCAATATTATAAAAATTATTTAGTATTTAAGGCTTCTAAAATACTTTCATATTTTGTATTTAATTTTTCTAGAAATTCTTTCAACCATTCTTTATAAGCTTTTATATAGGCAAATAAATACTCTCTTTCATCATTTGTATCTCTTATAGCACAAGAAATCAAATAACCACGATAAGCAAAAATACCCCTTAAGGCTTCATCTTGCACGAACTCATTATTTGCTAATATTTCATTAAAACTACTTATATTTTTATGAACATTTTGTAAAAATTCTAAAGGTAAAATAATATCTTTGCTTAAGATATTATCCAATGCTTCTTTTAAAGCTTTGGCATCATTTAATAAATTTTCGCAAGTTTGTTTATCTTGTTTTAATTTTGCAAAAAATTTAGCAATGAGTTTAGAGCTTCTATTTTTAGTTAAAGGTTTTAAATTTTCAAATTTAGGTTTTTCTTTATGAAGTAAATTTTCACAAACATTTTTAAAAGATATTTCTTTAGTAAAATTTATCCTTGCTCCACCTTCTGTGGCATTGTAAAAATTTACTTCTTGATTACAGGCAAAAAGGTATTCTAATTTGATACGATAATCATTCCAAAATATATGCGTTTTAATCTGTTTATTTCCACCATATGCTTCTACTTCCAAAGTATCACTAAAATATTCTTCT
Source organism: Campylobacter novaezeelandiae (assembly GCF_018968685.1). NCBI lineage: Bacteria > Pseudomonadati > Campylobacterota > Epsilonproteobacteria > Campylobacterales > Campylobacteraceae > Campylobacter > Campylobacter novaezeelandiae. The sequence goes on from NZ_CP076657.1 coordinate 1,015,580, forward strand.
TTAGATTTTTCTGTATAATAATAACCATTTGAATGAGAATTTCCTTTCTCATCATAGGCTAAATCTTGTCCTATCATAATAATATTTTTAAATCCTAAAGCAAGAGCTAAGGTATAAGAGAAATGACTTACATGAGTTCCTGTATCTATGTAACCAAAATCATTTAAATTATAACGCATATACAAATTCTTATTTCTTAGCACCAAAGATACATTTTTATCTTTTAAAAACTGCACAACATTAGGATGAGTAGCACATTCAAGCATTATTAAAGCATCATTTAAATTGGGTATATTTTTGAAAAAATTAATCGCCCAATCAGAAAAATCTAAATTGGTCACATAATCAGGCTTAATATCCTCTTTTAATAAAATACTCAAAGCTCCATCTGCGCAAAAAATAAAAGCTTTATTTTGATATTTTTTAAGTAAAGGAAGTTGCTTAGCAAGTGAAGGTCCTGCTGAAACTACTATGGCTGTATCAAAGGTATTTTTTCTTTGATTTAGAAGTCTTTGAAAAGGAATGTTTTCTAGCATGGTAGGGATATTGCAAAGAAATTGTTTATAAGTTAAAAGAGGAAGATAGCAAGTTCTATCAGCATTCCTTATAGCAACATCAGCTGTTTTTATACATATTTCATTAACTTTTAATATTTCATTGCTAAAAAAATCTTTATAATACAAAGAACTAGCAAAAAGTTTATATAAACTTAAATATTCAAGTATATCTTGATGATCAAAAAACATAGCAACTTGAATTTCAAAATCCAATGCATTAGGATCAAGCAAAATGATTTTGTAATTTTTTAATTCTTCGCTAATATCTATGATATTTAAGGCTAAAATTAAAAGCTCTATTTCACTTTCAAAAACAAAAATATGTTTAAATTTAAAACTTAAATTTTTAACCAATTCTCCATTAGCTATACCATAAATAAAAATAAAAGGATAATTTTTGCTGCCATCAAGAATAGAACTAGCAAATTGGTTAATTTGCTCTTTATTTTCATATAAATATCTTTTTCTAGAATCATAAATATTTAAATTTTCATCTACTCTAAAGCTTAATTTTGATTGATTTAAAAAAGTTAATATTTTTGAAGCAAGATTATAATTTGAGATTTTTAAACTTTCTATATTTTTTGCAAAAATATCCACATTTTTCCTAACAAATATCAAATTTTATTTTTGATAATTTTATCAAATCCCCATAAATTTCTTGCTTCAATAGCCTTTTTTGGCTCTATAATAAGCATTTCCTCTTCATTTCCAAGTTTTTCTTCTATCTCTCCAAAAGCGTTAATAAACATAGTATCACCATAAAATTTCCATTCTTCATTATGCTTTGAAGTTCCTATACGATTAACTCTTAAAATACTAGTATGATTTAAAAAAGCTCTTACTTTTAAAAGTTCTTCCCAACGTTTCTTACTTTCAAACGTAGAAGCAGTAGGAATAATAACAAGATCAATTTTTTTTGTCATAATTTTTTTCCAAAAAATATCAAAATGAGCCTCAAAACCAAAAATTAATGCACACTTTAATCCTTCATAAGTAAAATGAAAAAGTTTAAGTTCATTTTGTTCTTTATTTTTAAAAAAAGCCTTTTCATTCCAATGGGAATAAGGTATTAAAATTTGTTGCTCATAAATTTTTATCATATTAGGCGAAACTTTAAGACAAGTTTTTTTATATCCTTTATTTTCTACACAAACAAAAGGCGCAATGATCTCTAAATCATATTTTTTAGAAAGTCTTATAAGACTTTCTTTTTTAGCCTCACTTTGCTCTTTAATCATACTTTTTGGCATAGAAAGCAATTCTATAAAAAAGCTATTAATAACATATTCTCCAAGTACAACTAAATTTGCACCACTTTCTTTTGAAGCTTGTAAATAATAATCAAGTCTTGATTCACTCAAAGCTAAAGTAGGAAATTGTAAAGCAGCTATTTTACTCATTGATTTTTTCCACTTCTAATTTTGCTTTGTCTAATTCCATTCTAGCTTTTTTAATGTTTTCTAAACCCATTTTATAAATTTTAATACTTTCATTTAGGGTTAATTCATTATTATTTAATTTTTCTAAAGCTTCATTTGCTTTTTCTAATTTTTCTTCAAAACTCATTGATTATTTACCTTATAATTTGGCGCCTCATGGGTAATAGTTACATCATGAACATGACTTTCTTTTAATCCCGCACTAGTAATCTCTACAAATTCAGCTTTTTCTTTAAATTCTTGTATATCTTTTGCACCCACATAACCCATAGAAGATCTCAAACCTCCCAAGAGCTGATGAACTACGTCTTTAATACTTCCAACATAAGGTACACGTCCTTCTATACCTTCAGGAACTAATTTTTCTTGTGCTGTTCCTTCTTGAAAATATCTATCAGAACTTCCTTTTTGCATAGCGCCAAGAGATCCCATACCTCTATAAGTTTTGTATTGTCTTCCTTGATAAGTAAAAAGCTCGCCTGGACTCTCATTTGTTCCAGCAAGTAAAGAACCTATCATTACAGAACTCGCTCCAGCAGCTAAAGCTTTAGCAATATCACCAGAATATTTAATCCCTCCATCTGCTATAACAGGAACATTAAATTTATCTGCCTCCAAAGCACATTCATCAATAGCTGAAATTTGAGGAACTCCAACTCCTGAAACAATTCTTGTTGTACAAATACTACCAGGTCCTATACCCACTTTAATAGCATCAACACCTAACTCACATAAAGCTTTAGCAGCTTTTGCAGTAGCTATATTGCCAGCTATTAAATCTACATCAGGATAATTTTTTTTAAGCTCTTTTATGGTATCCATAATCCCTTTTGAGTGTCCATGAGCAGAATCAAGAACTATAGCATCAACACCTGCTTCAATCAAAGCTTTTGCTCTATCCATCTGACCTACTCCAATTGCAGCTGCTACGCGTAATCTTCCTAATTTATCCTTGTTTGCATTAGGATATTCTTTTCTTTTTTTAAGATCTTTTATAGTAATAAGCCCTTCTAAGTATCCTTGTTCGTCTACTATAGGAAGTTTTTCAACCTTATTGGTGCTAAAAATTTTTTCAGCATCATCAAGAGTGCAACCTTTTGGTGCAGTAATTAAAGGGGGTTTGCTCATTACATTTTCAACTAAATTATCTAAATTATTTTCAAATCTTAAATCACGATTGGTTAAAATTCCTATTAATTTTTTATTATTATCTACAACAGGAACTCCAGAAATTCTATACTCGGCCATAAGCTCCAAAGCTTCCTTAACACTAGCCTTAGCCCCTATGTAAATAGGATCATAAATTACGCCACTTTCGCTTTTTTTTACTCTTTTAACCTCTCTAGCTTGTGAGGCTATATCCATATTTTTATGAATCACACCAATTCCACCCAGTCTTGCCATCATAATAGCAGCTCTATGCTCGGTTACTGTATCCATAGCTGCAGATACTAAAGGAATATTTAAAGTAATATTTTTAGTTAATTTTGTATAAATTTTTACCTCTTTAGGTAAAACCTCAGAATACCCTGGACATAAAAGTACATCTTCGAATGTTAAAGCACGTTTGATAATTTTCATAATAACCCCTATTTATTTTTTATAATTTTCTCTAAATTTAATGCACCATCTAAAAGAGTTTGTTCATCAAATTGCTTACATACTAGCTGAGCTGAAATATTAAGATTATTACCATCTTTTCCTATAGGAATGCTAATGCCTCCAAGTCCTGCTAAATTTACCGAAATCGTATAAATATCTTCTAAATAATTTTGCATAGGAGTTTTTTTAGTATCAAAAGAAAAAGCCGTAGTTGGAGTAACTGGCATAAAAATAAGATCACAATCTTGCAAAATATCTTTATATTTATTTTTGATAAAAGTTCTCGCTTTTAAAGCTTTTATATAATAAGCATCATAATACCCGCTACTTAAAACAAAGGTTCCTAACAAAATACGACGTTTAACTTCATCTCCAAATCCTTCATTTCTTGTATTAATATACATTTCATTTAAGCTATCTTGTTTTTCACTCCTTCTTCCAAATCTTACTCCATCATATCGACTTAAATTTGTACTTGCCTCAGCTGCAGCAATAATATAATACGTTGCTATATCAAATTTAGAATCAAGTAAATTTTTATAAACAATATTATGTCCATATGATTTTAATAATTCTATAGTTTTTAAAAGGGCTTGTTTTACTTCAGCACTTGCTTCATCAATATAATTTTGTATAACAGCTATAGTTAATTTTTTATCAGGATTTAAATTTGGCGCTGTTTTAGCAAATTCTATTTTAGCACTTGTGCTATCTAGTTCATCATATCCTGCCATTGCATCATAAAGCAAAGCTGCATCTTCTACATTTTGAGTTAAGACTCCAATTTGATCAAGACTTGAAGAATAAGTCACCAAACCATAGCGACTAATACGTCCATAGCTTGGTTTAAAACCTACGCATCCGCAAAATGCAGCAGGTTGCCTTACAGATCCACCAGTATCCGTTCCCAAACTTGCCAAAGCTAAACCACTAGAAACTGCAGCCGCACTTCCGCCACTACTTCCACCTGGAACTTTGCTAAAATCCAAAGGATTTAAAGTCCTACCATAACAAGAATTTGCAGTAGAACTACCCATAGCAAATTCATCCATATTAGCTCGCCCAAAAGGCGAAAAACCATTTTGTTTTAAATTTTTTATAGCACTTGCATCATAAGGAGAAACATAGCCTTGTAAAATTTTAGAAGCACAAGTAAGCTCCCAATCTTTGACACAAATATTATCTTTAATGGCAACTGGAATACCTTCTATACTATCTGTTAAATCTTTATCCAAAAATTGCTCTACATAGGCACCAATTTTTTTTTGTTTTTTTGCTTTCTCATTTAATTCTTTTTTTAGATTTATAAGTTCTTCTTTAGAATATGTTAAAGCTTCTTTTAAAGTAATCATTTTTTATCCTTTGTTAATTTTATAAAAAATATAGCTAAGGCACTTAAAAGCAAAACAACAATAACCGTTGTAACTACAATACTAAAAGGCATAGGCTCTAAAAACATTATAAATCCAATACTTTAGAACAACGATCACATAAACATTCTTCTTTTATAGCTTTAAATTTCCAACATCTTGGACATTTATATTCTTTAGCTTTTAAAATTATAAATTTTTCATTATCTACTTTAAATTCACCTAAAATTTCACCATCATTATCTATACCTACATCACTTACCATAAACCAATCAATTATTTCATCTTTATCCAAATCTAAAATAAAAGATGAAGTGCTACAAAGTTTAAGCTCTAAAGTAGATTTAATAATTTTGTCTTTTTTCAAAATGTCTATTTTTTCAAAGAATTTTTCTCTTGCTTCAAGTAAAAATTTATCATCTATATTAAAATCTATATTTAATTCTTCATTAAAACTCAGATCAAATACATCTACTATATCATTGCCTTTAATGATCTTATTGCTATGTTCTAAGGCTTCATCAATGGTATAAGTAAAAAATGGCGCTAAAATATTAAATAATTCTTTAGTGATTAAAGCCATAGCTACCTGAGTACTTTTTCTTTTTAAGCTATTTTTTTGTTCGCAATAAAGCCTATCTTTGCTAATATCCAAATAAATTCCACTCAAATAAGAGCTTAGAAAATTTAAAAGATGATTAAAACCTTTTGCGAACTCATAATTTTTAAAAGATTCTTTAGTATTTTTAAATACCTCTTTAGCCTTAGAAAGTATCCATTGATCAATAAAAGAGAAATTTTTAACATTTAGATCATCTAAATCATTAATATTTGCAAGTAAAAATCTTATAGTATTTCTAATTTTTCTATACTGTTCACTAACTTGCTTTAAAATATTATCTGAAATTTTTAAATCACTTGAATAATCACTAAGCAAAACCCATAATCTTAAAATTTCTACCCCATAAGTTTTAGCAACATAGCTAGGAGCTATCACATTGCCCTTAGATTTAGACATTTTTTGCCCTTTTTCATCAATGCTAAACCCATGTGTTAAAATACTTTTAAAAGGGCTTTGATTATTAATAGCAACACTTGTAAGTAAAGAACTTTGAAACCACCCTCTATGCTGATCACTTCCTTCTAAGAACATATCAGCAATCCATTCTCCTGCATCATAATTATGAGATTTTAAAACAGCATTCCAAGTACTTCCACTATCAAACCAAACATCAAGTATGTCGTTGATTTTTTCTAAATTTTCTGCTTTATATTTTGAGTTAGGTGGTAATAAATCTTTTATCTCAAGTTCCCACCAAACATCAGAACCTTGTTTTTCAAAAATATCTGCAATAAATTTTAAAATTTCATCATCTAAAATTACTTCTTTTGAATTTTTATCTCTAAAAAAGGCTATAGGAGTTCCCCAAACCCTTTGTCTTGATATACACCAATCAGGACGATTTTCAATCATTGATCCAATTCTTTTAATACCACTTTGAGGATAAAATTTTACCTTAGCAATTTGTTCTTTGGCGCATTCTCTTAGAGTATTGCCATCTTTTAACTCGTCCATTGCAATAAACCATTGTTTTGTTGCTCTATAAATTACAGGCTTATGTGTTCTCCAACAAAATGGATAAGAGTGTATAAATTTAGAAGAATGCAAAAGATGATCTCCTAAAAGCTCTAAAATTCTTTCATTTGCTTTAAAAATATGAAGTCCAATAAATTCATCTAATAAATCTTGTGGCAAAAGTTTTTTAACTCTTAAAGTTTCATCATAACAGCCACCATCATCTACTGGCATTATAGTTTCTATGCCATATTTTAAACAAGCATAATAATCATCTTCTCCATGCCCTGGTGCTGTATGTACAAGACCACTTCCACCCTCCATTACAACATGATTTGCAAGAATTAAAATAGATTTCCTTGAATTTAAAGGATTGATTGCTTCTAATTTTTCCAAATCTTTAGCTTTAAATTCCTTTTCTATTTCTCCTGTTGTAAGATTTTTTTCTATCATATTTTTAAGTAAAGCTTTTGCAAAAATAAACCCTTCTTTTGTAAGAGTATAAATCTCATCAGGATTTAAAGCAATAGCTTGATTTGCTACCAAAGTCCAAGGCGTAGTAGTCCAAATCACTGCACTAGCTTTTTGAACCCCTAATTTTTTACAAGAAGGCTCATCTAAATCAAAACTCACAAAAATAGAATAATCCTCTTTATCTTCATACTCTACTTCAGCCTCTGCTAAAGCTGACTTTGCTGCCCAGCTCCAAAAAACAGGTTTGGATCTTTCCAATAAAAGACCTTTTTTTGCAATTTCGCATAAAGTTCTATAAATATTGGCCTCAAAAGCAAAATCCATTGTAAGATAAGGTTTATTCCAATCAGCAATAATCCCTAAATTTTTAAATTCTTCTTTTTGAATATCAATAAATTCTTTAGCGTGTTTGCGACATAATTTTCTTATTTCACTTTTACTTAATAAATGCTTTTTATCTTGAATTTTTATCTCTACTTGTTGCTCAATAGGAAGTCCATGACAATCCCACCCAGGAGTAAAACGAACTTTTTCTCCTTGAAAATAGTGAAGTTTTATAATAGTTTCTTTTAAAATTTTATTTAAGGCATGTCCTATATGAATATGACCATTTGCATAAGGAGGACCATCGTGCAAAGTGAAGCTTTTATTTGTATTTTTACGTTTTTCTTTTATTTTTTCATAAGCATAATTTTTATCAAACCATTTATCAAAACGCTGTTTTTCATTTTCGTTTAAATTAGCCCTCATTGGAAAACTTGTATCTGGCAAAAGTAAAGTATTCTTATAATCCATTTAAATCCACCTAAAAAATAATATAATTTTACTCTAAATAGCTTTAATTTAGCCTTTGTTTTTAGATATAATATTAAATTAATATAAATATAAGGAAATATTATAAAATGAAACATTTGCTTTTTATTTTGGGAGATGAAATTCTTGCTAATTCAAATTTTAAAAATTACATTTATAGGACTTATGAAAAAAAATTTAAAGAAATCAACGAAATAAAAATCCAAAATAAAACTGATAAAGATTTACCATTTTTGCTTGAAGATTTAATGCAAAAATATGATTTCATTACTATATTTTCTAGTTTTGAATACTATCCCACTGTAGCAAAAATCCTTGCAACTTTAAATGAAGATAATCTTATTTTAGATGAAAATACTTTAGTTCCTAGCAAATCTTTTTATGAAAAAGATAGTTTTATGATCGAATTTCCAACCTGTAAAATTAACGTTCTAAAAATTCAAATAAACCATACAATCCCGAATTTAATCGGGGATATATCATTAAATTTTAAACATTTTTGTCTTTTTGGTATAGATAATGAAAGTGCGATTTTACTCCTTGAGACTTTAACAAAATCCTATGAAGTAAAAATAAAAGTTACTCAACTTTTAGAACACATCAATCTTGTTAAAGTTTCAAGCTCTCAATACGGAAAACTTGAAAGTTTTCTAAAAAGTGTTCAAAATTTATTTGGGCAAAAGTTTTTTTTAGGAAAAGATCCTATTGAATTTATAAGCAAAAAACTTCTGGATAAAAATATGAAAATTTCTTTTGCTGAAAGTTGTACTGGGGGGCTTTGTGCGGCAAAAATCACTCAATTTTCAGGAATTAGTCAAATTTTTGAAGGATCTATTGTAAGTTATTCAAATCGTCTTAAACATGAATGGCTTGGGATAAGCGAGGATATATTAGAAAATAATGGTGCATATAGTGAAAAATGTATTTATTTTATGCTAAAAGGCATCTTTAAAACCGCTAAACCAGATTTTGCTTTAGCTATAAGTGGTATAGCAGATAAAGAAGATATAAAAGAGCACAAAGCAGGAACAATTTATATTGGAGCTATGTTTAAAGATGGTACATATATACAAGAAATACTTTATCTTAAAGGAGATAGAGAATTTATAAAAGAACAAGCTGTTTTAGGAGCCTTTTGTTTAATGCTTAAATTAAAGCCAGAAATTTTTGAATTTTAATATTTTTTCAATTTAAATTATAACTTTTATGTAAAATTAATTAAAATTTAGTTAATAAAAATTAAAAAATATAAGATTACCTTGTTACAATGAAAAATAAAATTTTATTTTTTAAATTGTTTAAAATTTTTACCAAGTTTTTGTCTTATTTTTATAAAATATAATTAATTTTATTATTTTAAGGTTTTTTATGAATTTGCCAAATGCTTTAGCGTTTTTAAGAATTGTTTTTGCTCCTTTATTATTTTTTTTACTCACTCACTCTTTTGAAGGTATTCATCAAAGTTGGATTAATTATTTTGCAGCCTTAACCTTTTCTTTAGCTGCTTTAAGTGATTTTTTTGATGGATATATCGCTAGAACATGGGAACAAATAACAAAACTTGGATCAATCCTAGATCCCTTAGCTGATAAAATGCTTATTTTAGCGGCATTTATTGGACTTTTAATAATGGGTAGAGTTAATGAATGGATTATTTATATTATTTTAGTAAGAGAATTTTTTATTACAGGTTTTCGCGTTGTTATGATAAGCGAAAATTTAGATATCAGCGCATCTTTTGCAGGAAAATTAAAAACTGGCTTTCAAATGGTAGCCATTGGTTTTTTAATTATGGAGTGGCCTTTTGCTCAAATTTTACTTTATATCGCCTTAATTCTTACTCTTTATTCTGGTTATGAATATATTTATGCCTATATAAAAGGAAAAAAATGAAATCTTTATTATTTTTAGCTTTAATTCTTGCTATAGGGTTAAAATTTTACTCTGTTAACTTTCTTATTACTTTGTTAGTTATTTCATTCTTAATCTTTTTTCATGAGCTTGGACATTTTTTGGCAGCAAAATCTTTAGGGGTGAAAGTCGAAGTTTTTAGTATAGGTTTTGGAAAAAGTTTATTAGAATATAATTTTAAAGGAACAAATTATAGATTAAGTACTTTACCACTTGGAGGTTATGTTAAACTTAAAGGGCAAGATGACATGAGACCAGGCTTTGAAAACTTAGATAGCGATAGCTATAGTATTTTAAGCCCTATAAAAAAAATTTACATACTTTTTGCAGGACCGTTTTTTAATATATTCTTGGCCTTTTTACTCTATATATTAATTGCCAATTTAGGCATACAAAAATTTTCTCCTATAGTAGGAAATGTGGCTTTAGATTCTGCTGCTTTTCATGCAGGAATTAAAAAAGATGATATAATTTTAGAGATTAATCATCATAAAATTAAGAGTTTTGATGAAATTTCAAAACTAGTTAAAAATGAAAAATTACAAATTTTAATTCAAAGAAATAATGAAAAATTACAAATAGAACTAACGCCAAAAATTGCATCTTCTTATAATGAATTTTTACAACCGATCCAAAAACCATTAATTGGAATTTCACCAAATGGCGAATTAAGCACTATATACTATAGAGGTTTTAGTGCCTTAAAATACGCTTATGATGAAAGTTTAAACGCTTCAACACTTATAGTAAAAGGTATAATAAAACTTTTAAATACCGAAATTGACGCAAAGAATTTAGGCGGTATTATCACTATGGTTGATATAACTTCTAAAGCTGCAGATAGTGGTATTTCAGTGCTTTTGATTATTACAGCTTTAATTTCTATCAATCTTGGAATTTTAAATCTCTTGCCTATACCTATGCTCGATGGAGGACACATACTTTTTAATCTATATGAAATGGTATTTAAACGCAAAGTTCCACAAAAAGTCTTTGAATATTTAAGCTACGGAGGTATGGCTATTTTACTAGCTTTAATGCTTTTTGCAACATTTAATGATATTACAAGAATAATACAATGAGTCAATTTAAATTCCCTACTCCAAAATTTGATGACAAAAGTAAAATGATTAGTTTTAGACGTTGTATAAGATTTTACCTAAGAAAAATTTTATACTATCCTCAAATTAGATTTCTTGAAAAAACACTTAACATAGAAGAAAATAAAAATCTTAAATCTTTTTTTAATAAACCTGATATTTGCTATAACGCTATAAGAAGATTTTGTGATAAAAGTTTTAATGCAAATGAACGTGTAAAAACTTTAATTTATGATGCAAATAAAGGGCTTAAAAGTTTTAAATTTTTACCCAAAGATCAACTCATCTTTAATTTTGATGAGAATTTTGAACTATATTTAGGAAATAACCACCATGTTCGCGAAGAAGGTCTTTGGGCATTTTCTCTTAGATATCAAAAACATGTTATTGAACAATGCTGTTTTTGTTTTACTTTAGAAAATAATCTTTTAATTTCTTGTATTCAAGGTTATAAACATGCTAATTTTAATACATTAGATATAAATAAAATTTTCACAAAAAAATGCCACGGTTTGCGTCCTATAGCTTTACTTATAGAATGCGTTAAAATGCTTTGTAAATATTTAAAACTTGATATTACACTTGGAGTCTATGAAAAAAATCAAATCAGATCTCATAAAGGAAAAAATAAAGGCTATTTTGTTGATTATAAAAAAATTTGGTTAGAAAATGGAGGCAAGCTTATTAAAATAAACAATCATAAATATTATAAGCTTTTACACGAACAAAAAAGCCTTGAAGAAATTCCAAGCAATAAACGTTCTATGTATAAAAAACGCTTTATTATGCTTGAAGAAATCAGACAAAATTTAAATCAAATTTTGTCTAAATAATGCTTTTTAAATATTCCACACTTTTTTCACAACCTTGTTTTTGGAAATTTAAAAGTTTTTCTAAGTGTTCATTTGAAATCTCTTGAGGATAATAATACTGCATAGCTTTTAAATCTTTAAATAAAGGATCCTTTATCTTAAAAGCTCCTTTGCCTAATTCTTTTATTCCGCCTGTTCCTTTCTCTCTTTTAAAAGTAGCACAATATGGGAAGCATTGCTCTATATTTATCCTTTCTAGTCCTTGATCTTTTAAAATCTTAATGCAAGTTTTTATATCTAAACTCCCATCTCCCAAAGGAACGCCACAAACATATGGGATATTATCTTCTATAAAAACAATATGGTCTTTACAATGTGTGCTAAAAGTATGTTTAGCCATATTTTTACAAGCAACAATTGGATCTTCATAAGCCATCATCGAATTTCCAAAATCATATAAAAAACCAACATTAGGATGATTGATTAAATCTAAAAGCTCAAGTAGCTCGATAGAAGTTTGATACTCATGGTTTTCAATAGCAAGTTTTAGATTATTTTCTTCTAAAAGTGGGATTAAAGCTTTTATTTCATTGGCCGCACTTAAAAATTCTTCTTTATTAAATTTTGCTGTAATTTTAGAGTCATCAAATGCTCCATCGCTTGCATTTTTTACTTTTTTAGTATTATCAGTTAAAGGCACATAAGATCTTATAATATTTGCATTTAAAATCTTACAAACTTTACTAATTTTTTTAAATTTATTTAAATCAAAACCTTTAGCATCAATCTCACAATACATTTTATATTCATCAAGCTTAGCCTTTATTTTTAGAAGGTGTTTTTCATCATCACTTCCCAAACATCCCCACTCTTCATCTAATCCAAAATCTTTAATAATGTTTATAATAACGCCATCACACCCTAAATTTTTAGCAAAATCTATATAAGAAAATATATCCATTTTGCCATTTTGAAACCAAAGATGCATGCTTTCTGTCTCTAAACCTATTTTCATTGAACCACTCCTTGTAATTTTTTCTTAGCTATCATTTTAAGTAAAATTGAAGTAACAATAACTCCACAAATTGCAAAAAATCCCATAAGACTAAAAACAATTTGATATCCAAATAAACCCTTAAATTTATCAATAATAAAACCATAAAGTGCAAAACAAAAAAGTTGCGGAGAATACCCAAATATACAAGCTATACTCATAGCTGCTCCACTAATTTCTCTTGGAATTTGAATTTCATCAACCGGAGCAAAAAAAGTCGCTCTCATAGTAAAAACTAAAGCTGCAAAACCTAAAGTTAAACTCATGCCAAAATAAATATTTAAACTATGATGAGGCATAAAAATAAAAATTAAAATCGCAATGGCAGCCAAGATAAGAGCAAAACGCAAATATTTCGTAGATGAATGAAATTTCTTATCAGCTAAATATCCCCCAATAGGACCGCCTACTAATTTTAAAGTATATTGATTGATAATTCCATAAGCGCCTACTAAAGCTACTGGCATACCATAAATATCTTTTAAAAAAGGGATAAAATAAGTCAATCCACAATAAACTGAATAAATAGTAAAAATAGTTAATGAAACCACCCAAATTTCAGGAGTTTTAACCGCTTTTAACACCCCATTCCAAGCGGCTTTATTTTTACTAATCTCATTTCCTTTTTCATCTTTGGTATTTATCTTATCATCTTCAAGTAAGAAATAAGCTAAAACTCCAGCCACAATTACACAAGTGCTATAAAAAAGTATAGCAGCTCTTAAACCGCCAGCACCTGAACCAAGAAGTAAGAAAATTCCCAAAGCACTAAAAGCAACTATAGTATCAATAACTCCGCGTCCTGCTTCTAAAAATCCAAAAAGTCTTCCTTGTTGCGTAGAATCTCCAAGCAAACGAATAGCTTTTAATAAGACAGGCCAATAAATCACTTCTCCAAATAAAGAAAGAAGACCCCAAGCGATTAAAATACCATAAAAAGACGGAAAAGTTGAAATATAAATTCCAGTTAATCCAACACAAATTAACGATAAAGGGATAAGAATTTTTTTAGAAAATCTATCAGCGATATAAATAGAAGCAAAATTTCCTATCGTCTGAACTATACCATAAACAGATAACGCAAGACCAATTTGAGTATTACTAAGACTCATAAATTCTTGCATGGGCACATAAAAAGCATCTTTTAAAGAAGAGAGTTTAAATACAGTACCCCCGCCCAGAACTAAAACGATAAAAGTAAGCCAACGAATGGGCTGTTTATTGTTTGACATAATAAAGCCTTTAGTTTTATTTTAAACTAAATAATAACTTAAAATAAATCAATATTAACTATATATTAAAAAATTCAATATAAACATTTAAATTTTGTAACTTTTTGTAATAGTCTTAAAAAGTATAGATTAAGTATTTTTTGATATAATATTAAGTTCCTTGCCTAAAAGAGATAATCTTTAAGGCTTAATATCCACAAGGAGAAAAATATGAAACATTACGAGGTTTTGTTTATTTTAAAACCTACTTTAACAGAAGAAGAAGTAAATACTAAGTTGGAATTCATTAAAGAAGTCCTTACAAAAAATGGTGCAAGCATTGAGACAGTTGTTCCAATGGGAACTAGAAAACTTGCATATAAAATTAAAAAATATGAAAGAGGAACTTATTTTGTAATTTATTTTAAAGCACCTACAAATTTAATTAAAGAACTTGAAAGGGTTTTAAGAATTACAGAAGAAGTAATAAGATTTTTAATTGTAAAATATGAAAATAAAAAAGAAATTGCAGCTTGGGAAAAGCTTAGCCAAGGGATTAAACAATCAAAAAAAGAAATTAAACCCATAGAGGCTCCAGAAATTCAATAAGGAAAAAAATGTTTAATAAAGTTGTTTTGGTAGGAAATCTTACTAGGGATATTGAAATGCGTTACGCACAAAGCGGTAATGCTATAGGAGCTTCAGCTATCGCTGTAACTAGAAGATTTACAACAAATGGAGAAAAAAGAGAAGAAACTTGCTTTATTGATATTACATTTTATGGAAGAATGGCTGAAATAGCTAATCAATATCTCTCTAAAGGAAGTAAAATTCTTATAGAAGGGCGTTTGAGATTTGAACAATGGAGTGATCAAAATGGGCAAAATCGCTCTAAGCATAGCATTCAAGTTGAAAATATGGAAATGCTAGGTGGAAATCCTCCACAACAAAATGGGAATTTCAATAGCAATTACGAAAATCAAAGCTATGATCCTTATATGAGTGATAATTTTAGAAGAAGTCCTTCACAAAATACTCCACAAAAGCAAAATCCTAACCAAAACCAAGAAAAAATTAAAGAAATAGATATTGACGCTTACGAAAGCGACGATACAGATTTACCATTTTAAAGGAAAAAATTATGGCAGAAAAAAGAAAATATTCACGCAAATATTGTAAATATACAGAAGCAAAAGTTGAATTTATTGATTATAAAGATACAGCAATGTTAAAACACGCTTTATCTGAAAGATTTAAAATTATGCCACGCCGTTTAACAGGAACAAGCAAAAAATATCAAGAAATGGTTGAAGTTGCGATTAAACGTGCAAGACATGTGGCTCTCATTCCTTATATAGTAGATAGAAAACAAGTTAAAGAAAATCCTTTTGAAGGACTATAATATCACCAAGACTTCCAAAAGTCTTGGTTTGTATAAATTAAATCCTTTTTATTTATAAAAATTTCATCATTAACTGCTTGATTTGAATTTAAACGTATACTAATATTTATGATAATAACTCCATCTTTTGATAAATTAGCATCTTGATTAATACTTTTAAATTTAAAATTATCACACTCTGCAATAGGATAAAAATAATCAATTCTTACTATATCATCGTCTTTTGGATAATTAAAATTTATAAAATTAATACATTCTTTGCCTTCTTGTTTAGCTTTATATAAAAAATATTTAGCAAGCTCTTTTGCATTTAAACTTAAAATTCTAGCTTCAGTATAATAATACTCATCTCTTAATATCCTTGGTATATAACTTGAAATATTAAAACTTAAATTGATTAAAAAAGAAACTAAAGTAATTAAAAAAACAATGCTAATTAAAATATAAGCTTTTTTCATTATATATCAATTTTTCCAAACATAAATTTTTATTATCTTGCGATGAGCAAAGTTTTATTTTAATCCCTTTATTATTCTGATTTATAGTAAAATCACTAATATTTTGTGCCAATATTCCTTTTAAGGTATGATTTTTAGAAAAAGGATCAACTTCATACTTTAATTCTTCATTTTTTAAAAAAAGATTTAATTTTGCTTGCAAAGGTAAAAAATGTCCTGTAAAATTGTGTTCTAAAAACAAATTTTCATTATCTATAATCAAAGACTTATAAATATCATCTTTAAAAAGAATATAAATAAATTTATCATTTAAATTGAACAAATCTTTATTATTATGATATTGAATCAAAAAATTACTTTTTGGAGAATAGTATTTTTCATCTTTATCTTTTAAAATAAGAGTTGAATTTATTATAAAAGCTTGTTTATCTTTTAAAAATAAAAGGTTTTCTTCATCAAATAATAAACAAGTTAAAGCATTATTTTGTATTTTTATATTTAGGCATTTTTGAGTTATTTTTTCCAAGCTAAGCAAAGCATTTTTTAAATTTAAAATTGTATTTTGGTTTTTCAAAGTTTCAAAATGATAAAAATAAATCTGAGATAAAACTTTTGAAATAATTATAGATAAAATAGAAAAAATAATTAATCCCAAAATAATCTCTAAAAAAGTAAAAGCTTTTTTCATTTAAAATAACTAGTATAATTCTTATCTTTAATCTTCAACTTTTTTAATTCAAATAAATCATCACTTACATACTCTTCTAGTAACTCTAAAGAACCTAAATTTGAAGTATTAATTACTATATCTTTGAATTTTGGATTATTATATAAGCTTTCTTCCAAGTCATAAAGTCTTTGAAAAAAACCTAAAAAATTATAATTTTTATAAATTTGCATATAAATTAAATGCAAAGTAGAAAAAACAAAAGATAAAATTACTATACAAAATATAAGCTCAATAAAAGAAAATGCTTTTTTCATCTAAGATGAGCTAGAATTTAACGCTTCTATAAAAGCAGACCTAATGGCATATTTTTCTAAAGTTCTTACACCTTTGATAGTAACACCAGCAGGAGAACAAATTTTTTCTTTAATTAAAGCTGGATGTTTATGCGACAACAATTGAGCAAAACTTTCAAATAGACCCTGAGTAAGTTCAACACTTAAATCTCTGCCCAATCCTTCATTAACTCCGCCATCGGCAATACTTTCAGCTATCAAAGCTAAAAACGCTGGGGCACAACCGCTAATAGCCATTGCAGCATTCATTTGTTTTTCTTCTTTTAGTTCATAGATATTGCCAAAAGTTTGCAAAATCTGAATAATTTCATCCTTAAAATACGAATTTTGAATTAGATATGGAGTAGCAGAAGCTTTATATTTTGCCGCAATATTTGGCATAATTCTGACATAATTTTGTGCTTTAATACATTTTAAAGTATCAAAAGAAACATTAGCTAAAACAGAAATAAGAATCCTTGCTTGAGCGTTTAAAATATTTGCCATATCCTTTAAAGCATAAGGTTTAAAAGCTAAAATAACGTTTTTATTTTCTAAACTGAAATCTTTATAAAGTAAAGTTTTAAAACCTTGTTTTTCTAAATCTGTAAGTTTTTTTTCGTCTCTTCCTGCAATATAAACTTGGTATTTTTCTTGTAAACCGCAAGCTAATGCACTTGCCATAGCTCCATTTCCAAGAATATAAATATCTGTCATTCTTTATTGATTGGTATTATTTTTTTTAATATAATCAGAAATTTTTTCTGCTTGAAAAAAACTAGGATAGTTTGTAGAATCTAAAATAACTTGAACCATACTATTATTATCTAAATTCATAACAACTGGTGCTAAAAAATTAACAGTCGAATCTTCTATAGTATCACTTATTGCCACTATATTATAAACTTTCATATTTGATTGGGGACTTAATGAAAGTAATTCTTGATAATAAGTTGGGATATCAAATTCATAATCAGGACGAATTAAATAAGGATTAATAAGAACAAAGGAAAACTCTTTTCCATCAAGACTTTTTAATCTTACAAATACTTCATCAATAGTTGAAAATTCCATATTTTTAGTTTCTTCAAAACCTAATATAGGACATTTAACAGCTAAGGTCATTTTTTCTCCTCAAGTTTAACTTCGGATATTCTAGCATAAATAAGCAATAATAATTCCAAAAAAATTGAAATTATTTATCTAAATTTTACTATAATTAATAAAAAAATAATTGTAAAATGATTAAAATTATATCAAAAATTTAGTTAGGATACGAATTTTACAGATGATGAAAAAAAATATTTTATTATTAATTTGCACTTTAAGCTTTTTCTTTAGTGCATGTAGTGTGAAAAATTCCAATGATCTTTATAATTTAAACGCTAAAGAATGGTATGATCAAATTATTAAAGATTTAAAAGATAAAGATTTAGAAAAAGCTGATACTCATTACAACAGCATGGCAAGTGAGCATATCTCGGATCCTTTATTAGAAACTGTGCTTATTATTCTTGCACAAGCTCATATTGACGAAGAAGAATACCAATTAGCGAATTTTTATCTTGATGAATATAATAAAAAATTCGGAACTTCTCAAAATATCGATTATATTCACTATTTAAAAATTAAAGCGAAATTTGATGCTTTCTCACAACCAAATAGAAATCAAGCTTTAATGTTAGAAAGCCAAAAAGAAATAGATAATTTTCTTAAAAAATATCCTTATACAGAATACAAACCTTTAGTGCAAACTATGCTTACAAAATTCAATCTTGCCGTTTTTTATTTAGATGATACAATAAAAGATCTCTATAAACGTCTAGATAAAAAACAAAGTTATGAAATTTACAAAGATCGCATTGAACATTCTGAATTTTTTAATAAAAGTATAATAAAACCAGAACTCCCTTGGTATAGAAGTATATTTGAAAGTTTTTAAGGAAAAAAAATGCAAATTGAAGAAATTCAAAATTATCCAGCTACACTTCCTATTTTAGTTGAAGATGAATTATTTTTATATCCTTTTATGATTACACCTATTTTTATCAATGATTCTCAAAATATGAAAGCTTTAGAATTGGCTATAAAAAATGAAACAATGCTTTTTGTTGCTCCATCTAAATTTGATAATGGAAGAAATTTTGATGAAATTTTTGATTGCGGAGTAATTGGAACGATTATGAGAAAAGTTCCCCTACCTGATGGGCGTGTTAAAATTCTATTTCAAGGCTATGCAAAAGGAAAAATAATAGAAAGAATTTCAAACAAGCCTTTAGAAGCTAAAATAGATCTTATTCGAGAGAGTTTTTTAGAAGAAGCAAAACAAGAAGCTTTATTAAATGTTTTAAAAGAAAAAATTAAAATATTGACTAATATAAGTCATTATTTTTCACCTGATCTTTTAAGAACGATAGAAGAAGGAACGGACGCATCAAGAATTTGTGATTTGATCTTAAATACCATACGTATCAAAAAGCAAAAAGCGTATGAATTTTTTATCCAAACCGATCTTGAAAAAAAAATTTTACAACTAATCGATCTTATAGCTCAAGAAATCGAAGCAAACAAAATTCAAAAAGAAATCAAAAACAAAGTTCATTCACGCATTGATAAGGTTAATAAAGAGTATTTTTTAAAAGAGCAATTAAGACAAATCCAAAGAGAGCTTGGAAGCGATACACAAAAAGAAGATGAAGTAAAAGAATACTACAAAAAATTAGAACTTAAAAAGAAATACATTTATGAAGATAGTTATAAAGAGATCAAAAAACAAATAGAAAAATTTGAAAGAATTCATCAAGATAATTCAGAAGCCTCTATGATACAAACCTACATAGAAACAGCTCTTGACATACCTTTTGAAAAAATATCAAAAAGAAAACTCGATATCAAAGAAGTTTCTAAGCAATTAAATCTAGATCATTATGCTCTTAACAAACCCAAAGAGAGAATCGAAGAATATTTTGCCGTAAGAGAACTTTTAGAAAAACGCAAAATATCCGATAAAGATGGAGCCAAAGTCATACTTTGTCTTTATGGCCCTCCAGGAGTTGGAAAAACTTCTTTAGCTAATTCTATCGCCAAGGCTTTAAAAAGAGAATTGGTGCGTATTGCACTAGGGGGATTAGAAGATGTCAATGAGTTAAGAGGTCATAGAAGAACTTATATAGGAGCAATGCCTGGGCGTATTACACAAGGACTTATAGAAGCTAAACAAATAAATCCTGTGGTTGTTTTAGATGAAATCGATAAACTAAACAGAAGCTTTAGAGGCGATCCAAGTGCTGTTTTGCTTGAAATTTTAGATCCTGAGCAAAATACTAAATTTAGAGATTATTATCTTAATTTCAATATAGATTTAAGTAAAATTATTTTTATTGCAACCGCTAATGACATTGGCAATATTCCAGGCCCATTAAGAGATAGAATGGAATTTATAGAATTAAGCTCATACACGCCTAATGAAAAATTCCAAATTGCTAAAAAATACCTTATACCTAGTGAAATCAAAAAACACGGGCTTAAAAATAGCGAATTAAATATCAACGATGCTACAATAGAACTTATCATTAACGAATACACCAGAGAATCAGGTGTGAGAAATTTAAGACGCAAAATAGCAGAGCTTTGCCGAAAAAGTGCTAAAAAACTTTTATTAGAAGATATTAAAAAAATAAATATCAATCAAAAAAATCTCAATGAATTTCTTGATAAAAAGGTATATGAAATTCAAAAACGAGATCAAAAAGATCAGATCGGACAAGTTAACGGACTTGCTTGGACTCCAATAGGTGGAGATGTTTTAAAGGTTGAGATAATTAAAATCAAAGGCAAAGGGGATCTTATCCTAACAGGAAGCTTAGGAGATGTGATGAAAGAATCCGCTAAAATAGCATTTAGCGTAATAAAAGTTTTAATTGATGAGAAAAAATTAAAAGTTCCTCAAAAAATGTTTCACAATACAAAAGAAAGCATTTACAATCAATACAATTTACATATTCACGTTCCAGATGGTGCCACCCCAAAAGATGGACCAAGTGCTGGTATTACAATTAGCACAGCGATTGCATCTATATTTAGCGATAAAAAAGTTAGATGCGATGTTGCTATGACTGGAGAAATTGATCTTAGCGGAAAAGTTTTGCCTATAGGAGGGCTTAAAGAAAAATTAATAGCTGCTTATAAAGCAGAAATTAAAACAGCCTTAATTCCTAAGAAAAATTATGAAAGAGATTTAAAAGATATACCTAAAGAAGTTCTTGACAATATGCAAATTGTTGCTGTTGATAGCTTTGATGAAGTTTTAAAATACGCTTTAGTTTAGAATTGATTTATCATAAATAATTTTTTATTTATGATATTTTTTAAATCATCTTAAATCAAATCTATTTATTTTGGATTCTTAAATTTTTTATCTTTCGCAAAATAAAATTGTATTTTTCTTTCAAACTTTAATCACAAATTTAAATTATAATCAATACATTTTTTTACAAAATTAGTAAAATTAGTATTATATTTATATCTATTTTATTATTTTATATGCTTAGTTAAACACTTATCATACATATTTATAACTATAAAAAGCTAAAAACGATAAAGAAAAAATCGCTATTATGAACAAATACTTTGCTCCAGATATCAAAAATTATCCAAAAGTAAGCGAAAGCGAACTCAAAGAAGCTTTTGCCCTTTATGAAAAATACAGAGCTTTAGGACTTAGCTATTATAAAATAATCGATGCTTTTTAAAGCATTGATTATTTAACACAAAACACTACAAAAATATTTTAATTTTACAAATCAAAAATTCTATAAAACATTCTTATGTCAAACACTTATCACAAATACATATTTATATCTTTTAAAAGCATAAAAGATAAAGTTATAACTTAAAAGCATATAAACTATATATAGTTAAAGCATAAAGTTTTTAATAACTTTAAAAGTATATTAGCGTGCAAAACCATAAAAACCATAAAAACCATAAAAACCATAAAAACCATAAAAAGTATAAAAAGTATAAAAAGTATAAAAAGTATAAAAAGTATAAAAAGTATAAAAAGTATAAAAAGTATAAAAAGTATAAAAAGTATAAAAAGTATAAAAAGTATAAAAAGTATAAAAAGTATAAAAAGTATAAAAAGTATAAAAAGTATAAAAAGTATAAAAAGTATAAAAAGTATAAAAAGTATAAAAAGTATAAAAAGTATAAAAAGTATAAAAAGTATAAAAAGTATAAAAAGTATAAAAAGTAAGTTATTAACTATATAAAGTATAAAACATTAAGCCATAAACCATAAAAAGCATAAATATATAAGATATATAAGATATATAAGATATATAAAACAACTTATAAACTATACAAAGACATAAAAGCAATAAAGTATAAAAATAAAGTATAAAAAATAAAAATAAAAAAATAAAAGTAAAAATATAAAAACATAAAACCCAAACAACTAAAGTCATTTGGGTTTAGGAGATTAAACTAGTAAACTAAGTAATTATTTCTTACCATACATAGTTAAATTGAGCATATCCTGTATGAGTATTACCATCTCTATCAAACATACCATTATAGTTTAAGCTAAAATAGAAAGCTTCATTAAGAGGAATGATAAAAGATCCTGTTGCATAGCTTTGAACTCTTGGTAAATCAAATTCATCAGTTGCTTTAATACTACCAAATCTAGCTTTAGCTTTTACGCTAGGATTGATATTAAATTTAGCTCCAAGGGTTAAAGAAGTTTTTAAATGAGGTAACCAATCTCTAAACCAAGTAAGACTTGTTTTAGTAGAGAATAGATTTAAATAGTTTGCATAAACTCTTTCTCCACCTTTAACAGTAGCTTGACCTATAGTATCTTGCATAGAAAAAGCCTCTGTATAGCCTCCTTCATAGGCTAAGCCAATTTCAGGTGAGAATATATCTTTATCATAGATAAAATTCATACCTATATCAGAACTCATACCATAAGCATAAGAATTAGGTTCAGCTTTAGCTTCATTAGTTCCTACTCTTTTAGTTAAATCATTTTTAATTAAGGCTGTTTTACCTTGAGCTTTGATATAAACTTCTTGACCTTTACTTGTAGTAAATAAAGTATTAAAGTATTTTAAACCTGCATAATAGGTTCTATTGTTGATATTAAAATAAGTTGAACTCATTTTTGTATCTTCATAACCTGCATACACACCATATATTCCACTATCTTTTAAGGTAGAATAACCTATGATAGTTCCTTTAGTATGTCCTTTACTTTCTTCATTTAAAGAAAGTTCAACATTCTGTGAAGAAGCATAAGGAAGGATAAATAAGGAGTGTTCTTTATTAGATCCATAAGAAGCATTAGAAAAATCACTCTTTATATAATCACTTGCATCAGAGTATAAATTACCCTTTTCAGACATAGCCATTCTTTGAGCTCTACTTGAATTTCCTAAATAAAAGCTTTGCATAGAATTGCCCATAACATTATCTATAAAGGTTGATCTTCTTGTAGTAGTAGAGATTAAGCTTCTAAAGGTTGCACCAGAGATAGATCTTTTAAGATCAATATCTTTAGAGAATTTTCCTGTTGTAGGATCATAACCTAAATTAATATCCCCACTACCATTGGTTGTTATGTTGCCAATATTACCTTTATCAACCCCTGAGATAACATCACTTATGTCTTCTAGATTATCTAGATCAAGATTACTTTCATCTATGGTTATATTATCTGCAGTGACGTTATCTTTACCGCCTCCACCTACAACTATAGTATCTAAATTACCATCCTTATCAGAAGTTACAAGCCAATCTTCTATAACTATGCTACCAGATCCATTGTTGGTTAAGTTATGACCTTTATCATCTTTACTTATAGTTCCTTGATTATTTATAAAGATAGTTCCATTACCATTATTTGTGATACCACTTGTAATAGTAGCACTAGAATCATTTTTTAAGGTTAAATCGTTATTACTTTGATTTATAATATTACCATAGATAATTCCATTATCTGTGTTTAAAATACCTTTACCGTTTGTAGAAGTAATAGTACCTCCATTTTCAATAGTGATACCATGTTGTTGATTTGACACACCTTCTTGTCCTATGGTTCCAGTATTAATTATACCACCATTACCACCTTGGATAGTTCCAGATACAGTGATGCTTGTATTTACATTATTATTAGCTCCTATATAAATACCTGCATTACCACCATTTAATATACCACCACTTTCTACTTTAATGCCTTTTCCTTCGATACCATTTTTGCTTCCATCGATATTGATTGCATTATTTCCTGCTTTAATGATACCACCACTTTCTATAGTGATTTCACCGATATCAACTTTACCTGTGGCACCACCTGCATCAAAAAACATCATACCATTATTAGCAACATCTATAGTACCTTTATTAATAAAAGTTTCTATTTTATTACCAGCTTCTATAGCTATACCATTTGCTTGAGCACTTTTTATTAAACCTTCATTAGTGAAAGTTTTAATATCTGAATTACCATAAAAATGCACCAAATTTATTGCTGCACCAAGTTGAGTATTGCTTGAGGTTGATTCTATAGTTCCTTTGTTGGTAAAATTATCTATAGTAGAAGCTACTACATTTACTCCAGTTATAGCTGAAATGACTCCATTGCTTTCATTGGTAAATGTTTTTATATAACCTCTTAATTTTACCCCTGAAGAAGCTTTTATAGAATTTGCACCGGTTGGCTCAGTTGTTCCACTAGTTGTTATAATGCCACTATTAGTAAAATTATCGATAGTTGTTCCACCAGCTATATGTATTCCATCACCACTATTACTTTTAATCGTTCCTTCATTTTTAAAAGTTGTAATCTCAGTATTACCAAGATAAATAGCTTCGCCAGAACTTGAACTTATAGTTCCTTTATTGCTAAAATTAGTTATAGTAGATTTGCTACCATCTGTTCCCCAAACTGTAACTCCATATCTAGAAGAATCATTACCTATGATACCTTCATTGGTAAAAGTTTCTATGGTGACACCGTTTTGTTTATTTGCTCCTACTTGAACACTAGCTGTATTATTTCCACCTTGAAGTGTTCCTTGGTTTAAAAAAGTAGAAGTTGAAGAGCCTGCTTGAAAATTTACTGCTTGACTATTAGATACTTGTATAGTTCCACCACTTCCTATAACAAGAGTGTTACCAGCGCCAGTTACAGTATGAGTATTATTTAAAGATTGATTTATAGTAGTGTTAGTATTTTGATAAACACTTGCTGATCTACTTTTTAAATTTACTTCACTATAAGCTTTTACATTAGAATTATCTGCATAAGAATAAGAACTTAAAAAAGAAATTGTAACTAAAGAAAGAACTAGTTTTTTAGATGAGCAAGAATGGTTTTTTTCAATCCCCCCCCCCATTTCTTTTTTAAATAAACTATGTTTTTGTCGACCCATTAATTAAACTCCTTGCGTTTATTTATTTTAATTTTTAAAAGGGAAATAAAAATAAAGAGTAATAAAATCTAAATTAGATTTTCGGAATAATAAAATATTTTTAATTAAATTCTTATTAATAATAATTATTAATTCATTTTTTTTTTTTTTGATATTGTTGTATTAAGATAAAAGATATAGACTAAAAATTAAAAGAATAATGGTTATAGTTTTAAAATACTTGATAATATATTTATTTTACTGAAAATAAAAACTTTATTAATTTTCTATTATTAAAAATGAAAAAAATCAAAGATAGAATCAATTATCTTTGATGAGTTTAAATTTAAAGGGAAAGTTTAGAAAGGATAAAAGTTTGGAATTCTAGGCTATCGTTTGGACAAGAAATGACTTCATAGTCTTTACTGCTTAGTTTTTTATACTCGATATCAAGCTCAAATACAGTTTCTGAGCAATCAATACAAAAAGAAATTGGATATATTAAGGCATCGTTTTTTAGATTTTTTAAGATATCGCTTGTATTTGGCTCAAGCCATTTTACTGGGCCTAATTTTGACTGATAAGAAAGTAAAATTTCATCAAAATGATCCTTAAGCTTATCCTTTAAAATTTCAAAATGCTCTACAGTATGCTTTTCGTATAAATCTCCCTTTTTTATTATAGATACAGGTAAAGAATGAGCTGAAAAAATCAAAGTCTTTTTTTGATCTCTTTTAAAATTTTCATTTTCTTTTAAAATGTGATTTATAATCATTTGATTGTAAAGTTCATCTTTGTAAAAAATATCAATGATGTGAATTTTAGAGTCGATATTTAAGGCATCAATACTTTTTTTTAAGACTTCAAGCGAGGTTGTTACTGTTGTTTGAGAGTGATGGGGATAAAGTGGAAAAAGGATAATTTCGTCATTTTTTTTTAAGGAGTATTTTTTTAAAACTTCTGTGGCAAAGGGCGGGACGTATAAATTGACAAAATCGAATTTAAAATTTTCATTTTTGTTTAGTTTTTCACAAAGACTTAAGGTTATGTCATTTAAAGGGGATTTTCCACCTAAAATTTCATAATTTTTTTGCATAGCCTTTAATCTCATTTTAGTGATCAAAAAAGCGATCATTTTTCTTAAAAATTTATTTTTAATTCCTAAAATATAAGGATCATTGAACATATTTTTTAAAAAAAGTTCGCAATCTTCTATCTTGCTTACGCCACCCATATTTAAAAATAAAACAAGTTTCATTAGCGTTTCTCTAAAATCTCTTGGACTAAAAATGCATCTTGTATGGAAGCTAGATCATTTTTTTGATTTAGAGCAAATTTAAATAAGTCCTCATGCTCTTTAAAAAGCGTAGAATGCTTTTCAAGTTCAATTTTTGCATTGTCTTTTAATAAAACTAGGTTGATTAGATCAGCTTCGTAAAAATGCTTGTTTGTGATTATTTGGATTTTTCTTATTTTTTGGGTGCTATTCCAGCTTTGATGTAAGCAGGCTATAAAATTTTGCATTTTGCACGATATGATACTTTCGCTTTCTTGATGGCATTCTTGAGTATAGTTTTTTAAAATTTTAGCTTCTGAAATTTTTTGATTGCTTAAAAAATGTAAAAGATCAAGATCGTGCACGGCTAAATCTTGTAAAATTCCAACATCTTGTATTCTTTGAGGAAAACTTGAAAATCTTTGAATGTTTATGCTTATTAAAAGCTCATTGTCTAAGATCTTTTTTAAGGCTCTTATGCAGGGATTAAATCTTTCGCAAAAGCCAACGGCTATGTTGTTATCGTGGGATTTGGAGTATTTTTCAAATTCTTTGATTTCTTTTAAATTCATTGCTAGTGGCTTTTCTATCAATACAGTTTTTACTTTTGGTAAAACTTTTTTTGCAATATCTAAGTGGGTAAATGTAGGCGTTGCAATGATCACTATATCATTATCTTGTTTTAAAAAATCATCTAGATTATCAAAAAAAGGAATATCGCTTGAAAATTTTTGGATATCAAATAAAGCATTAAGCTTAAAATTGGAATTATTTTTAAGCTCTTTTAAATGATTTTTTCCCATATGGCCAAGGCCTATAATACCGATTTTCATAAAAAATTCCTAATTATAAATTCGCAAATAAATTAATAATTTTTTCTTGTTCTTCTTCTTTTAAAAACGCAGAAAAAGGTAAAGATAAGATATGTTCGCTTATAAATTCTGAATTCTTAAGTTCTAAATGGGAAAATTCTTTAAAACAAGGTTGTTTGTGAAGTGGTATAGGATAATGTATAGCATAAGGAATGTTTGCTTGTTTAAATTTTTCAATCACTTTAGCCCTATCTTCGACTAAGACGCTGTATTGTGCATAAACGCTTATAAAATCTTTTTTGATTTTAGGAATTTGGCAATTTTTTAAATTCTTATCATAATTTGCTGCTAATTTTGCTCTTGTTTTAAGTTCATCATCAAAGTATTTGAGCTTTACATCTAAAATAGCAGCTTGTAAGGTGTCAAGTCGTGCATTGATCCCTATAAATTCGTGATTGTATTTTTGAGTTTGACCGTGGTTTAGAAGTATTTTTATTTTTTGTGCTAGAAAATCATCATCACAAAAAATAGCACCTCCATCTCCATAAGCTCCTAAAGGCTTAGAAGGAAAAAAACTTGTGCAAGAAATGTGAGCTATAGAACATGATTTTTTATCCTTATAGCTTGCCCCAAAACTTTGGGCTCCATCTTCGATTAAGGTGATATTTTTTTCATCGCATAATTTTTTAAAAGCAAATAAATCAGGCATTTGTCCAAAAATACTTACAGCAATGATAGCTTTTGTCTTTGGAGAAATAGCTTTTTTAACCTCTTCAATGCTTAAATTAAAATCATCTAAATCAATATCTACAAAAACAGGCTTTGCACCAACTAATGCCACAACTTCTGCTGTAGCGATAAAAGTAAAACTTGGAACAATCACCTCATCATCATAAGAAATACCTAAAGCCCTTAAAGCCAAATATAAAGCACTAGTTCCACTTGAACATCCAATGGCATTTTTAACGCCTACATATTTGGCTAAATTTGCCTCAAATTCTTTAAGTTTGTCTCCACCGATAAAAGAAGAATTATTTAAAATTTTTAAAATTTCTGAATCTATTTCATTTTTATAGGCGCTATATTGAGCTTTAAGATTGATAAAATCCATAAAAAACCTTAAGTATTTAATTAAAAGATTAATTGTATTTTAGTTTTACTTAATTTAAAGTAATTTTGATATCATATATTTTTGAATAGTAATTTTAAATTTTGGGAAAGTTTTTATGGATATTAGAAGCGAATATTTGAATTTTTTTAAATCAAAAGGTCATGAAGTGGTTTTTTCTTCTCCTTTGGTTCCTGAAGATCCTACCCTACTTTTTACAAATGCGGGTATGGTTCCTTTTAAAAGTATTTTCACAGGAGAAATTCCACGCCCTAATCCGCCTCGTAGAACAAGTTGTCAAACTTGTATAAGAGCTGGTGGAAAACATAATGATCTTGATAATGTTGGTTATACGGCTAGACATCATACTTTTTTTGAAATGCTTGGGAATTTTAGTTTTGGGGATTATTTTAAAAAAGATGCTATTACTTATGCTTGGGAATTTGTCACTGAAGTTTTAAAACTCCCAAAAGAAAAACTTTATGTAACAACCCATGAAAATGATGATGAGGCTTATGAGCTTTGGCAGAATTTTGTTCCAAAAGAGAGAATTTATAAATTTGGAGATAAAGATAATTTCTGGCAAATGGGAGATACTGGACCTTGTGGGCCTTGTAGTGAGATTTTTTACGATCAAGGAGAAGAGCATTTTAATGGTTTAGAAGATTATATGGGTGGAGATGGAGATCGCTTCTTAGAAATTTGGAATCTTGTTTTTATGCAATATGAAAGAAGTGCAGATGGAACTCTTACTCCTTTGCCTAAACCTAGTATAGATACAGGAATGGGGCTTGAGAGAGTTATAGCCATCAAAGAAGGAAAATTTAGCAATTTTGATACTTCTTTGTTTATGCCTATTATCAAAGAAATAGCAAAAATTTGTAAAAAACCTTATGTATATGAAAAAGGAGCTAGCTATAGAGTAATAGCTGATCATATAAGATCTAGTGTATTTTTACTAGCTCAGGGTATAAATTTTGACAAAGAAGGTAGGGGTTATGTTTTAAGAAGAATATTGCGTCGCGCCTTAAGACATGGCTATTTGCTTGGACTGAAAAAACCTTTTATGTATAAACTTGTCGATAAGGTTTGTGATATCATGGGTAAGCATTATACTTATCTTAATGAAAAAAAAGATTATGTAAAAGAACAAATTAAACTTGAAGAAGAAAGATTTTTAAATACCATAGAAAAAGGTATAGAAATCTTTAATGAAGAGCTTAAAAACACCAAAGAAGTTTTTAGCGGAGAAGTAGCTTTTAAGCTTTATGATACGTATGGTTTTCCTTTTGATCTCACTCAAGATATGCTTAAAGAAAAAAATATTATTATCGATGAAGAAAAATTTAATGCCTTAATGCAAGAACAAAAAAATAGAGCTAAAAATTCTTGGAAAGGTAGTGGAGATATAAGCATTAGTGGGGATTTTAAAAATTTAATTGAAAAATTTAGTAAAAATGAATTTGTTGGTTATGAACATTTTAATCAAAAAACAAAAATTTTAGCTCTTTTAGATGAAAATTTAAAAGAACTTTCTCATTTAGATCAAGGACAAACAGGCTGGATAATGCTTGAAAAAACTCCTTTTTACCCAACAAGCGGGGGACAAAGTGGCGATAGTGGTAAAATCAATCAAAGTGAAGTTTTAGCTACTCAAAAATTCTTTGATCTTAATCTTAGCAAAGTAAAAGCTTGTGAAAAATTTGAAACAAATCAAATAATAGAAGCAAAAATTGATCTAGAAAAAAGAATGCAAACCGCAAGACATCACAGCGCTACTCATCTTCTTCATCATGCTTTAAAAAAGATTTTAGGTGATCAAGTCAATCAAGCGGGTTCTTTGGTGGAATACAATAGATTAAGATTTGACTTTAGCTATTCTAAGGCTCTAAACAAAAAAGAACTCAAAGAAATTGAAAAATGTGTTAATGAAATGATCATTAGTGCAAATAAAACTAAAATTGATTTTATGACTTTAGAAGAAGCAAAAAAAAGCGGTGCTATAGCTTTATTTAGTGAAAAATATCAAAATGAAGTTAGGGTTTTAACCCTAGGAGAAAGTAAAGAGCTTTGCGGGGGAACTCATGTTGAAAATACTGCTGAAATTGGAAGTTTTTATATCATCAAAGAAAGTGGTGTAAGTTCTGGAATCAGAAGAATAGAAGCAGTAGTTTCTAAAGCGGCATTAGAATTTACACAAGGCATTATTGAGGAGTTAAACGATATAAAAGAAGAATTAAAAAATAATGATGCTTTAAGTAGCATCAAAAAACTCAAAAATGAGCTTAAAAATTCTAAAAATGAACTTAGAAATTCTAGTCAAATTAAGCTAGATTCTATTTGTATCAATCAAACACAAATTTGTGTTCAAAAAATTAATGATGAAAATATCGATATAAAAAATCTTATCGATGAATTTAAAAATAAATTTGAAAAAAGTGTGATTTTACTCATACAAAGCAAAAATGAAAAAATCAATCTTGCTGCAGGTGTAAAAAATGCACCTTTAAAAGCTGGAATTTTGGTTAAACAAGCCGCTATAATTTTAGGCGGAAATGGCGGAGGTAGAGATGATTTTGCAACAGCTGGAGGAAAAGACTTTGCAAAGATTGATCAAGCTTTACAAGAGTCAAAAGATTTTATAGAAAAAGAGCTTTGTAAATAATGCTTTATCTAGCTTCTTCTTCTATTTCTAGGGTAAATTTATTAAAACAGGCTGGAATTAAATTTACTCAAATTTGTTTTAATTATGATGAAAATATTACAACTTCTTATACTCCAAGTATTTATGTGCAAGAAGTTGTAAAAGCAAAAGAAAGACAATTTTGCCAAAAATTTAATTATGATAAGATACTTTTTGCAGATAGCATTGCTTGTATCCAAAATAATATCCTAACCAAAGCATTAAATAAAGAACAAGCTTATAAAATGCTTACTATGCAAAGCGGTAAAAAAGTAGATATTTTAAGTGCCTTTATCTTAAAAACTCCGCAAAAAAGAATTTTTTCTCTTTCAAAAACAAGTCTATTTTTTAAAGAATTTGATAAAGATGAAATGAAAGATTATATAGAAAGTGGTCTTTATAAGGGAAAGGCTGGAGCTATCATGTGCGAAGGCTTTCATCAAAAGTATATTGATAAACAAATTGGCAACTTAAATACGGCTTTGGGATTAAATACTGATACTTTAAAGGCTTATTTATGAAATTTTTAAAATATATTTTTTCATTCTTTTCTTTAATTTGTATTTTAATTTTTATCTATATCACTTATCTTTTTTCAAGTCTAGATACAAAAGATTATATTTTTAAAGAATATAATCCACCTTTAACAACTCAAATTTTTGATAAAAATTTAAAACTCATTGCTAATATTTTTGAGCAACATAGATTTTATGCTAAATATGAAGAATTTCCTCCAAGACTTATAGAAGCTTTAGTAGCCATTGAAGATACAAGCTTTTTTGAACATAATGGAGTTAATATTGATGCTATTTTTAGAGCCTTAATAAAAATCATAAAAAGTGGCGGTAAAACTATGGAAGGGGCATCAACTCTTACGCAACAATTTATCAAAAATACCGAACTTACCCCTGAAAGAACTATTAGCAGAAAAATACGCGAAGCGCTTTTAGCCTATAAAATGGAAACTATACTTAGCAAAGAAGAAATTTTAGAAAGATATCTAAATTTTATCTTTTTTGGACATGGGTATTATGGAGTTAAGACTGCTGCTCTTGGATATTTTCATAAAAATTTAAACGAATTAAGTCTTAAAGAAATTGCTATATTAGTAGGTTTACCTAAGGCTCCAAGTAGCTATGATCCTACAAAACATCTTGATCTTTCTATCTCAAGAGCCAATAATGTAATCCAAAGACTTTATACCTTAGGATGGATATCAAAAAATGAATACGAAGAAGCTTTAAATGAAATTCCTAAAGTTTATGATGATACATTAACTCAAAACGCTGCACCTTATGTTGTAGATGAGGTCATAAAACAACTAAATCCTAGCATTAGAGATCTAAAAACAGGTGGATATAAAATAATTTTAAATATAGATTTAGATGTTCAAGAAATGGCACAAAAATCTTTAAAATGGGGTTATGATGAAATTGTTAAAAGAGATAAAAATGCGAATTTAGACACACTAAATGGAGCAATGGTCGTTGCAAACCATCAAAATGGAGAAGTGCTTGCTTTAGTGGGTGGGGTTGATTATGAAAAAAGCAATTATAACAGAGCTACTCAAAGCATGCGACAACCAGGAAGCTCTTTTAAACCTTTTGTTTATCAAGTAGCCATTAATCTAGGTTATTCTCCAATGAGTGAAGTAGCTGATATATCAAGAATTTTTGAAGGTGGGGCTGGAAATAATGAAGATTGGAAACCAAAAAATTATAGCAAAGATTTTAGCGGATTGATCACACTTAAAAAAGCTTTAAGCGCATCAAGAAATTTAGCCACCATAAATTTAGCACTTAATATTGGTCTTGATGTTGTATATTCAAAACTAACTCAAATGGGTTTTAAAAATTTACCCCCTAATCTTTCTATAGTTCTTGGAAGTTTTGGAATTTCTCCTTTAGAATACTCAAAATTTTATACTATGTTTGGAAATTATGGAAAAATTAAAGATTTGCAAATCATAAAAAGTATTCAAGATAAAAATGGAAATATTATTGCAGAATTTGAACCTAAAGAACAAAAAATAAGTGATGAAGCTCAAGCTTTTTTAGTGCTTGATATGATGAAAAACGTTGTAGAACAAGGAACAGGACGCAATGCAAGAGTTGAAGGGATAGAAATAGCAGGAAAAACAGGAACGACTAATAAAAGCATTGATGCTTGGTTTTGCGGGGTAACCCCTGAAATAGAAGCTATTATTTGGTATGGAAATGATAATAACTATCCTATGAAAAAAACAGAAGGCGGAGCTAGAACAGCAGCTCCTGTGTTTAAAGAATTTATGATTCAATATTTAGAAAAATTTCCTAATACCACAAGAAAATTTAGTATTCCAAATGATGTAAAAAA
Organism: Campylobacter novaezeelandiae; assembly: GCF_018968685.1. NCBI lineage: Bacteria > Pseudomonadati > Campylobacterota > Epsilonproteobacteria > Campylobacterales > Campylobacteraceae > Campylobacter > Campylobacter novaezeelandiae. The sequence goes on from NZ_CP076657.1 coordinate 1,049,015, forward strand.
AGGTATATATCAAAAAAATATAGAATACTATACCCCAAAATCACCATTTCCATCGCAAAATACTAAATTTAATGAAAGTGAGATTATATTTTAATCATGCAAATTTTACAAACTTTAAAAGAAAAACTTGATCCAAAAAATGCCAATTTAATCCTTAATGCTTTAAAAAATTCAAATGATGAAAATTTCTTTGAATTTATTCTTAATCATATAGATATAATTGCAAACTGGTTAAGTTCTAATGAATTTAAAGAAAAATACTCAAATCATCCTTATCCTCCTTTAATCAATCCAGAATTGATTGATATAGATGCTAGTGAATATTGTGCGAATTTATCTTGGAATCTTAACATTCCTTTGAGTAAAAAATATAAATTTATTTATATTTCACCGCATGGAGTTGGAGCCGGTGCCTTTTTAAGATATGTTAATGAAGCTCTTAATACTCTTTGTTTTCCCTCTTGGATGCTAGAAAATGACGCAAAAAATAGATATTGTTTTTTACATACTTATCTTAATAATCCTAATTTTATAAATCAAGGCATTAATCTTTCAGAACTCAATGTAAAAGATCTAGAAAAATTCCTTTATTTACTTGATGATTCTATTCCTTGTATCATAGGAGTAAGAGATCCTATAGGAATTTTAAAACATTGTCTTGGCAGGAACTGGAATAAAGTGCAAAGAAATTATGAACCTATGTTCAATCTTACTTATGATTGGCATTCTTATATAGATTTTTTAACCCATGAAAAAACAGAAATTAAATGGGATTTTAAAGACTTAGAAAATAATGTTTTTATCATCCAAAAACTAATAAAAATACTAAATCCTAAAAATATCACTTATATAGATATGAGTGAATTTAGCGAAGAAAAAGCCTTTGATACTTTAACTAAATTGGCTCAAAATTTATCTCTTACCCCCCCCCATATCAGTAAAAAAAATATATTCAAAAGTAAAGAATTTCGAGGTTATCTAAGGTATTTATTTCCACTAAAGCTTTATGTAAATGAAAATGACTTAAAAAATATTTATTCTTTTCATTCTACTAATAATTTAAAAAATTATAATATCAATACAAAAGAAAGCATTTTGATTATCTTTAATCGTTTTATGGATGGTGAATTTTTAAATATCATTGAAGATATCATACAAAATGATTTATGCAATGATCTGGGTATCTTTATACATAAAAATGACTTTTTAAAACTTCATCAAAATAAACAACTTTATCAAGGTGTTAAAAATTATCTTAAAGAATTTTTAGACGCTATTAAAGATGTTATTGATCAAACAGAAAAAGATATGTTAAGAGAAACAGAACTTTTAGAACATATTAAAAATAATCAAGAAATTATAATTTATCTCAAAAATAAATTTGATTGTGAATTTAAACATATAAATAAATATCGTCCTGATATAGTGGATTCTTGGAAGTATTATAAAGAATTTCAAAGTTATTGTTAAAATTATAATTGCAAATTTTATTAAATTAATAATTTAAATTTTAAGAAAAATCGATAGGATCTATATCAGAACTTATATTTTTAAAATCAAGCATATAATTTTGAATGGCAATAAGACTTTTATAAGAATCACTTCTTAATAAAATATAAAAACGATACTTAGAATTAATCATTTCTATACCACAAGCTCCATAACCTATAAGCTCAATTTGTGATATTTTTTTAATCTTTAGGGCTAAATTTTCACATAATTTACTTGCACTTAACAAGTCTTTATCCTCTATGATAATTCTTAAAAGTCTTTTAAAAGGAGGATAAAGATCCTTTCTAAAACAAAGCTCATCTTTTAAAAAAGCATCATAATCTTGAATATATTTTTCAAAAAAATCTCTATTTTTAGTTTGCAAAAGAACCCTTGCTTCACCTTTGCGACCTGCCCTACCAGCCACTTGCATAGCCAAAGATAAAGTTTCTTCTGTCGCTTTATAATTAGGCCTATATAAATACTCATCAAGTCCCAAAATCACACTTAAATCAACGCTATGATAATCATGCCCTTTAGCAAGCATAGAAGTGCCAACTAAAATATCAATTTTTCTTTCATTAAATTCTTTTAAAATAGTATTAAGTTTTTTTAATGTGCTAACCTCATCGCTATCAAATCTTTTAATATTTGCATTAGGAAAGTATCCTAAAAGAAGTTCACACAACTCAGCTGTGCCCATTTTTTTAGCTTCTAGCATTAAAGCATTGCAACTAGGGCATGTTTGATCAACTGGTTTTGAAAAATTACAATAGTGGCATTTAAGCAAATTTTTATTTTTGTGTAAACTCATAGGGATTGAACAAAAAGGGCATTTTATAGTATTGCCACAATTTCTACAAACAATTTGACGAAAATTTGCACGAGTGGGTAAAAAAACAATAGCTTGTTTTTGATGATTTAAAGTTTTTTCTAACTCATTTAATAAAGTAGGCGTGATATTAAGTTCGCTCTCATCAAATATAAAATGTTTTTTACTTTCAAAAAAAGTCCCTTTAAGTCTAAAACTTTTTTGTTTATAAAAACTCACCAAAGAGGGTGTAGCTGATCCTAAAACAACTTTAATGTTTTGCTTTGCTCCTATAAAAAGGGCTAAATCTCTTGCATTAATATAGGGCTTATTGGAAGCTTTATAAGAATTATCATGTTCTTCATCTACTATAATAAGTCCTAAATTTCTAAAAGGAAGAAAAAGAGCCGATCTTGCACCTGCAACTAAGAGCTTTTTACCTTCTTCAAGTGCAAATAAATACTCTTGTTTTTTTTTCTTTGAAATTTTAGAATGCCAAAGAAAAAAATAGTCTTTAAAATATTTTTCAAGCCTTTTTTGCATTTGAGGTGTAAGTGAAATCTCAGGCATTAAAAGTAAAACTTGTTTACCTTTTTCTAGGTATTCTTTGATTAAAGAAATATAAATCTCAGTTTTTCCACTTCCTGTATCTGCAAACAATAAAGAACTTTGATGATTTTTTATAAAATTTAACGCACTTTCTTGTTTATCATTTAAACATGGTTTATTTAAAATTTCAATGCTATTATTTTCATATTTTTTAGAACACTCAAAAAATCCCAAAACAAAACTTAATTTAGTTGCATAATAATAAGAAATAAAATTTGCTAATTCAAATTGAAAAGGGCTTAAAGAATAAGGTAAAATTTCTTTAATCTCTTGTGTTTGAAACTCTGGTTTTTTACACTCTTGTATAATTATAGCTTTTAAATTTTTTTTTCCTTTTAAATCAACGATAACTTGAGTTAAAGGCGAAAGCTCTAAAACACTATGAAAAACTAAATTTTCTAAATAAAAACCTATAATGGCTATTTCATAGTATTTCATATAAATTCTTTACATAATTGATTATCGACACATTTTAAAATACCCTCTTTAGGATCATAAACAAAATCTATGCTTTGTTTTGAATTTAAAAAAAAACGATAAGAATTAAAAGATATTTTTATCCAAGAATCTTTACTTGAATACAAAGGAAGATTAAAAAGCGAAAAAGAACAACAATTTTTATCTTCACATGATATGGTTTGTTCACAAAAAAATAATTTTTCATTTTCTTTAAAAAATTTTGCATTATCAAGCACTGAAGTATAAGCTACCTGTTTTAAAGAAGCTTCGTTTCTCATTAAAGCCAAACTTGAAGAAATCATTTGATATTCAATCTTAGCTTTTAGTAATTTTGCATCATTTTTATTTTGGGATAAAAAAGGAAGAGCTAAACTTGCTAAAATTCCTATAATCAAAATAACAAATATAAGCTCAAGCAAGGTAAAAGCTCTTTTAAATTTCATTTTTTAAGGGAAGTTCTTCATCAATGGTTTTTATAAGTTTTTTTAACTCTCTTTGTGTAATATAATTTTCATAACTTTTTTTAACAAAAGCATCTACAAAACGTGTTAATTCTATTTTTTTAGTTCCGCCAGAAATAAGTGCAATTTCATCTTCTAAAAAATTGGCAAATTCTTCACTACATCTTATGCCAAAATCTTTTGCAGAAACATTAATTATAACGCGTCTTAAATTGTCACTTTGCAAGAACAGCCTCTATTTTTTTCACTATATCTTCGCTAGCTATATTTTTAGTTTTAAGCTCTTCTTCTAAGCGCATTATTTGATTGCTTTTTGCTTCATTTTGAGCTTTTACGCTTACAAGCTCATTTCTTAAATTCTCATTTGCTTCGCATACTTCATTGTATTTAGCCAAAAGCTCATTTACTTTATCTGTCATAGTATTTATAATTTTTTCATCATACATAATTACTTGCCTTTTTACTTTTAAAGTTTATATGAATTTAATATCTATAATTGTAGCAAAAAAACTTAAATTTAAGTTTTCATTTGAACTTAAATTTAAGCCATTTTTTTTTAAAATATTTTCTTAAAAACAAAATAAAGTAAAAGAAATGTTTGAACTTACAAGTAATTTAAAACCAAGCCCTGATCAAAAACAAGCTATTGAAGGGATAGTAAAAAGCATTAAACAAGGTAATAAATATCAAACTTTACTAGGGGTAACAGGAAGTGGAAAAACCTTTAGTATGGCAAATATCATAAAAAAACTAAATATGCCAACTCTTATTATGAGTCACAATAAAAGTTTATGTGCTCAACTTTATAGCGAATTTAAAGGTTTTTTTTCTAAAAATCATGTAGAGTATTTTATAAGCTATTATGATTACTATCAACCTGAAGCTTATATTCCGCGTACTGATATTTTTATAGAAAAAGATAGCTCAACAAATGAAGATCTAGAGAGATTAAGACTTAGTGCAACTGCTTCACTTTTAAGTTATGAAGATGTAATTTGTATTGCAAGTGTTTCGGCAAATTATGGACTTGGAAATCCAAATGAATATATAGGTATGGTTTTAATCTTTGAACAAGGAATGCAAATTTCTCAAAAAGAACTTTTAAAAAAACTTGTAGATATGGGCTATAAAAGAAATGATAATTTTTTTGATCGTGCAGATTTTCGAGTAAATGGAGATATTATTGATATTTATCCTGCTTATTATGAAGATGAAGTAGTTAGGCTTGAATTTTTTGGCGATGAGCTTGAATGTATGTATCATTTTAATATTTTTGAAAATAAAAAAATCAAAGATTTAAAACGTTTTATTCTTTATCCAACTAGTCAATTTAGCGTGGGTGAAGTTCGCTTAAAAAAAGCCATAAAAGATATAAAATCAGAATTAAATGAACGCTTAGCTTGGTTTGAACATGAAAACAAACTTGTAGAATATCAACGCCTTAAACAGCGTGTTGAATTTGATCTTGAAATGCTTGAAAGTACAGGTATGTGTAAAGGGGTTGAAAATTATGCAAGGCATTTAACAGGGATTAAAGAAGGAGATACACCCTATACACTTTTTGATTATTTTGCTATTAAAAATAGAAAATTTCTAGTCATTGTTGATGAAAGTCACGTTTCTTTACCACAATTTCGTGGAATGTTTGCAGGAGATAGAAGCAGAAAGCAAACCTTGGTTGATTATGGTTTTCGTTTGCCCTCAGCCCTTGATAACCGTCCTTTAATGTTTGATGAATTTATTCACAAAGATTGTCAATTTTTATTTGTTTCAGCAACCCCTGCCCCACTTGAACTTGAACTTAGCAAAGAAAATATTTTTCATCAAATTATGCGTCCAACGGGACTTTTAGATCCAAAAATCGAAATTAAAGATAGCGACAATCAAGTTGAAATCTTATTTGATGAAGCTAAAAAAGTTATAGAAAGAAATGAAAGGGTTTTAGTAACTGTTTTAACCAAAAAATTAGCCGAAGAACTTACAAAATACTACTTAGAACTTGGCATAAAAGTTAAATACATGCATTCTGACATAGATGCAATTGAGCGTAATGAAATAATTAGAAATTTAAGAAGTGGAAATTTTGATATGCTAATAGGCATTAATTTACTTAGAGAAGGACTTGATTTACCTGAGGTTTCACTTATAGCGATTATGGATGCAGATAAAGAAGGTTTTTTAAGAAGCACTACGAGTTTGATTCAAACTATGGGAAGAGCAGCTAGAAATGTAAATGGAAAAGTTTTATTATTTGCTAAAAAGATCACAAAATCTATGCAAGAAGCCATAGATACTACAAATGAAAGAAGAAAACTTCAAGAAGCATACAATAAAAAACATGGCATTATACCAACTTCAGTTAAAAGACATTTAGAAGAAAGTTTAAAAAATGAAGAAGATTTAGGTGAAATTTATCGCAAAAGTAAAAAATTTGAAAAAATGCCAGCAAATGAAAGAGCAAAAATCATCAAAGAGCTTAGAAAAGAGATGTTAGAAGCTGCTAAAGCCTTAGAATTTGAAAAAGCCGCTAGTATTAGAGATGAGATTAATAAATTGAAAAATTTATAAAATATTTTTCAATTTAAAAATTACATTTAAATTTTGTATTTTAATGTTTTATATTTTCTAACACTCTAAAGATGAATTCGTTTTAAAATTTTTTATAAATTTATTGAAATTCAAAAAAAAAAAAAAACGATATAATCTCATCTATATTCAATCTTTATTTTTATAATTAATTAAAAACAAAGAAATTTAATTTAAGGCAAACAATGAGAAAGATTTTACTTCAAATTAGTATTTTTAGTTCTATTTTGATTTTAATTTTTAGCTTAAATAGAATTTTTATGCATTTTACTTTTATTTCTGATAATTTAGTGCAAAATAAAAATGAATTTTTTCTTATGTATATATTAGGGGCTTATCACGATATAAGATTTTTAAGTGCGGCTTTTTTACCTCTTTTGCTTTGTGGATTTTTAAGTTTGATTTTTATGAAATTTAATGGAGGGGGGGGGTATAACACAATTTCTTAAAAAAGTTATTTTGTTTTATCTAGTATTTATATAGCCCTTATAGCTTTTCTTTGTGTAATTTTTTCTTTTATTAAATACTATTATTATGAAATCTATAAAAGCAAAATTGATATTTTTATCTTTAGCGCTAAAGATGATAATATACAAGCTCTTTTTAAGATTATTTTAAATGATTATCCTATATTTACCATACTTATTTTTGCTTTATTTTGTGCTTTAATTTGTATTTATATTAATATTAAAATTTTAAAACTTAAATTTAAAAAATATCGTTTAAAACCCCTTATGCTAATCTTTTCAAATTTATTACTTATTTTAATTTATGTTTTAGCTTTAAGAGGACCTTTTAAACATGTAGCCATTAATGTGCAAAATTATTCCTTTTCGCAGTTTGAGGTTTTAAATGATATTATGCTAAATCCTCTTATGGCTTTTGCTTGGGCATATAAACAATTTAAAGAAGAAAATCAATTTTCATTTATTGATACTAATAAAGCTAAAATCTTGGAAGAAGAACTTTTTCCTTTGTTTAAAACAAGCACCAAAAATGAAATAGCTAAAAACGCAAAACCTAGTGTTTATATTAATTTAATGGAGAGTTTTGGACTAAATTTATTAGAATTTAGCGATAAAAAACATAATTTTTTAGGCGCATTAGATAAACACTTTAAAGAAGATTTTGTATTTACAAGATTTTTAAGTTCTGCTAATGGTACTATTAATAGCTTTGCACATTTATTTTTCTTAAGCCCTTTTGGCAATATCTCTACTAGCTCTTTTCAAAAGCAGCATTTAGATTTTACTCCTATGCAAATTTATAAGAAAGCCGGATATAAAGTAATTTTTATCTATGCGGGAAATGGTTCTTGGCAAAATATTAAAAATTACTTAAATATTTTAGATATCGATGAAATAATTGATGAAAATGATTTGATAAAAGAATACCCAAAAGCAGCACAAACAGAAAATGGTTATGGAGTAGCTGATGAATTTATGTATAGAAAAATTTATGAAATTTTAGAAAAAAATCCTACAAATACTCTAATCATTTCTTTAAGTATTTCAAATCACCCTCCTTATAAAATTCCCACAAATGAATTACCTATTTTAAATGATATCCCTAAAGCTTTACTAGATAAACTACCTTATAAAAAAGATAAACAAGAAAATATCATCAAAGCTTATATTTATGCTAATAATGAATTTGGGAAATTTCTTAGTAAAGTAAAACAAAGTTCTTTTAAGGATAATATCATCATAGCAGCTACAGGAGATCACAGAGTAAGAGATTTGAGTATAGATTATAATACCCAAAAAGCTTTAGCCTTTGGTGTGCCTTTTTATCTTTATATCCCAAAAAAATTACAAAATAATATTTATTATAATAAATACCGTATAGGATCACATAAAGATATTTTTCCTACTCTTTATGATCTAAGTTTAAGCGAAGTAAAATATTTAAGCTTAGGCGGACGTAATCTTTTAGCTAAAATAAATGACGAAAGATTAGAATTTGGTTTTAATGAAGCAGTATGGATAGATAAATATGGCATTTACCCTAAAGGAAGTAATAAAGGATATTTTTATGAAAACAATGAGAGCTTAAAAGACAACAATAAAGACTTTAAGCTTGATACATATCATAAAAACTTTTATGAAAATTATAAAAATTTAAACTATTACCAACTTGCAAAACGCTTAAAATTAACCAATGAGTAATTTTAATAATTATTTTTTTAAGCTATTATATAACAAAAATTGTTATATAATAGTTCTTATATAATTTACAAAAGGAGATAAAATGAAAAAAATTATTTTTGCATCTTTGGCAATGGCAAGTTTACTTTTTGCAGCTGAAAATCAAACTTTTGATCCTAAATCTGTTAAAGATCATATAACTATTAAAATGGATTTACTTGATAAAAATGGAAATAAAGCCATAGGAGAAGTTGTAGCCGTTCAAACAAAATATGGAGTAGCTTTTTATCCACAATTAAATAGTTTACAGCCAGGAATTCATGGTTTTCATGTTCATGAAAATGCAGACTGTGGGGCGACTGAAAAAGGTTTAGGAATGAAAGCAGGAGGACACTTTGATCCTAAAAATACCAAAACACATTCATTTACATGGGATGATAAAGGGCACTTAGGCGATCTTCCAGCACTCTATGTTGATGATAAAGGAAATGCTACTAATCCTGTTTTAGCTCCAAAAATTAAAAAATTAAGCGAAATCAAAAATCACGCTTTAATGATTCATTTTGGCGGAGATAATCACAGCGATCATCCAGCTGCACTTGGTGGTGGTGGTGCTAGAATGGCATGTGGAATTATCAAATAATTTTATACCCTTTTATAGGGTATAAAAATCTTGACTTATTTATTTGCATTATCTATAATACTTAAAATAAAAAATAAATTAAATTATATACATGAGAATTTTAAAACTTAATCACTACATTTTAGGCTTTCAAACAATATATTAGCTTCTTTAGAGATAAAAAATTAATATTATTATCTTTAAGGAATTTTTATGTCAGATATATTTACAAAACTTTCAGCGTGGAAGTTATTCTCTAAATGCGCTTTTCCTAATATGATTAGTGCAAGTTTTTTAGCTTTTTATTATATTGTTGATGGAATTTTTGTTGGTAAATATCTAGGAAATAATGCCCTTGCTGCTCTTGGACTTGTTTTACCTTTTATAATTATGAGTTTTGCTATTGCCGATACAATAGGGGTTGGATCAGCTGTTCAAATTTCTATGAAGCTTGGTAAAAACCAAAAAGAAGAAGCTAAAACAATGTTTAGTGCTTGTATAGTTATTATTTTAGCTTTTTCTTTTCTTATGGGGTTTATAGAATATTTTTTAGGGCCTTTGTTGATTGATTTGTTAAATGTTAGCAAAGAAGTCAAAGAGCTGTGTAAAGAAATTTTAATAGTTTTTGCCTTATTTGCACCTATTACTATGATCTCTTTTGCTTTAGATAATTATTTAAGAATTTGTGGCAAAACTTTTTATAGTATGATAATAAATATTATCATTGCTTTAAGTAATTTATTTTTTGATTATCTTTTTATTGTTGTTTTAGGTTGGGGAGTTTTTTCGGCCTCACTTGCTACTTGCATAGGCTTAAGCCTTGGAGGAATTTTTGGAATTTTACCTTTTTTGATCCAAAATCTAGAATTAAAATTTACAAAAATTGCCTTAAGTTTTAAAGAATTTAAAAACATTATTTATAATGGAAGCTCTGAATTTTTTAATAATGTTTCTACATCTTTATTTAGTATTTTTGCTAATTTAGTTTTACTAAATCTTGCAGGCACTAAAGGTGTTGCGGCGTTTTCTATTATTTTATATATCAATACTTTTATTATTAGCTTACTAATTAGCATGTGTGATGCGATGCAGCCTGCTCTTAGTTTTAATTATGCAAAAAAAGATATAAAACGCGTTAAAAATTTGATTATACCTATTTTAATAAGTGCATTTATTTTTAGCATAACAATACTTTTTATAGTTTTAACTTTTAAAGAAAACTTAATAAGCTTTTTTTCAAAAGATAAAAATAAAGAATTTTTAGATTTTGGATCTCATGCTTTAATGATATTTTCTTTTAATTATTTAATCATTTGGATTAATGTTTTAAGCACCTCTTTTCTCACAGCTTTTAATAAACCAAAATCCTCTCTTATTATTTCTTTAAACCAAAATCTTTTTATACCTCTTATTTTTTTATTTATACTTCCTTTGTTTTTAAATTTAAATGGAGTATGGCTAACACCTTTAATGGCAAATATCTTTGTGCTTATCTTATCTTTTATTTTTCTTAGAAAAATATTTGCTAAATGAAGATTTATATCTTCATTTGTTCATAAGTTATTTTTGCAAGTTTTGAAGCTTTAGTTTTTATAGGAGAAAATTTAATTTTATTAGGCTTAGGGATTGCTAAAATAGGAAAGCCCTTATCACTTGTCCCTATAAGACCTAACTGCAAAATTATAAAATCATCATTAATTTTATGTTTAGAATATGTATAAGGAAAAAGCATTAATACTTTTTGACAAGGTCCGCCAAGTATGGGAGGATTTGAACATCCTTTAATACTGGCTCCTTCAATTTCTCTTCTTAAAACAATGCCAATGCCCTGATCGGTCATTTTTTTAGCTTTCTTAGCTTTTAGCTCTACTTTTCCTCCATGCATACACGTTAAAACGTTATCCTCTAAAATGGGATTTAATACAGCCGTACTTGGAAGAGTAATAATATCTTTAATTTTAGGACTTTTTATGCTTTTCATTTTTCTAACTTTTTTAAAATTTTCAATTATTGTATTTAAAAAATATAAGAAATTTATAAATTTGCTTTTAGATTTTTGGCAATTTGAATACATTCTTCTAAATTTGGATTTTTACAAACTAAGACATTATTATATTTTAAAAGTTGTTTTGCGGTGCTTTCACCTATGGCTATTAAATAATCTTCTTCTTTAATATCATAAGTTTTTAAAAAATAATTTACACAAGATGGCGAAGTAAAAATAACAATACAAGGATGAGTGATACAAACATTGGGTTTTTTATATATATTTTCATAGGCTATGATCTGTGTTAAATTTACATTTTGACCCAAAAGTTTTTGAACCAAATTTGAAGAAAGTTCTTTGGCCCTTAAATAAAGACATTTTTTATCTCTTAACTCTTCTTTAAATTCTTCATAAAGATTGCTAGCATAAGAAAGTTTTGGGTATTTTACATTTTTAAATCCTAAATTAAAAGCTTCTTTTGCTGTATTTTCTCCCACTGCATAAACTTTTAAATCAAAATTTAAAATACTTTTAGTTTTTTTTAAAGCTTTAATGGCATTTTTTGAGGTTATAATCAAGGCATCATAAAGATTTAAATCGACTTTAAAATCATAAAAAATAAGTTCGTTTAAAATAAGATTTTGCACTTCTTTAAATTCTAATTCATTAGTAAGATAAATTTGCATTATAAACTCTTAAAAAGCTTTCTTAGGTTTTTACTCGCTAAAAAAGGATCTTTAGCACACATAATAGCTCTTACAACAGCTATACCACTAAGCTTTAAACCTTTTAAATTTAAAACATTTGTCTCATCAATGCCACCTATTGCAACAACGGGTAATTTTGATAAAGTTATAATTTGCTCTAAAATCTCAAGACTTAAAATTTCGCTTTTTTTTGTTGGGGTTGAATTTATAGCACCACAACCTAGATAATTTGCACCTTCAATATTTTTAAGCTGTTCTATTTTTTGCAAACTAAGACCTATAATTTTATCTTTGCCTAAAATTTTTCTAGCAAGTTTTATATCTAAATCCTCTTGTCCTAAATGCACTCCACTAGCATCTAAAGCCAATGCAATATCTAATCTATCATTAATGATTAAAGGAATGCAATAAGCATCACAAAGTTTTTTTACCTTAAAGGCTAACTCAAAAAATTTACGAGCACTAAGTTCTTTTTCCCTAAGTTGGATTATACCCACTCCACCTCTAATAGCCTGTTCTAAGGTATTTAAAAAAGTTTCATCACTTTTATCTTGTTTGCTAGCTACTAAATATAAACTTAAATCAATCATTTAAAAACTTATAAAAGTGATTTGTAGGACCACAACCTTTGCCAAGATTTAAAGAATAATAAATAGCATTTTTAACATATTCTTTAGCCTCTTTTATGGCATCATAAATACTAAATCCTTTAGCAATATTGCTAGCAATTGCAGAAGATAAAGTGCAACCTGTGCCGTGAGTATTTTTTGTTTTAATACGCTCTGCTTTTAAAATATATATTTCATTACCATCAAATAACACATCATTGGCATTATCTTCACTATGTCCACCTTTTAAAACAATATTTTTTGCCCCAAGTTTATGAAGTTTTTTAGCTGCTTTGATCATATCTTGCTCATTTTGAATTTTAAAATCACAAAGAAACTCTGCTTCTGGTATATTTGGAGTTAAAACATCAGCAAATTTTAAAATATTTTCTTTAAAATGATGACAATCTTGCATTTTCATCAAAGCAAAACCATTTTTAGCAAACATCACAGGATCAATTACTATATTTTTGGCTTGATATTTTTCTAAATTAAAAGCAACGCAATTCATCAATTCTTTTGTTCCAATCATTCCTATTTTTATCGCCTTTGGAACAATATCCTCAAATATAGCTTCAAATTGTTCATTGATAATTTCTTCTGGAATATGATGCACAGAAATTACTCTACTTGTATTTTCAGCAACAACGCTTAAAATTACACTCATACCAAAAAGATTATGAGCGCTAAAAGTTTTTAAATCAGCTTGAATTCCAGCCCCTCCACTACAATCACTACCGGCTATAGTTAAAATAGGGATTAAATTTGAACCTTTTGCTTGCATTTCTTTCCTTAATAAATATTTTTTAAAATTTCCTTACCTTGTTCGGTAATTTTCGAGCCTTTAAAATAAGTTTTAACAAAAGAAATAATTAAAGCATGAAAAATTTGATAAATTGTATAAAGCTCACATTTTTTACCTAGAATTTTGCAAATTTTATCTTGATTTTGCTCTATGCCACTTTCAAAAAATTCTCTTAATTCTTCATAGTCTAAAAATTCATAATTTAACGCTAAGGCTAATCTATTGGTATAAGCATCTACTACTAAAATTTCTCTTTTGCAAAGATAATTTAAAATACTATCAGCACTTTCAAATCCTAAACCTTTGATACCTAATAACCATTCTCTACTAACATTTTCTTTAAAACATTCTAAATTCTTATAATCTTTTAAGATAGCATTGACAAGAGTTTTTATTCGCTTTGCTTTTGTATTATAAAAACCACTTGGCTTTATAAGCAAAGCAAGTTCTTTATCTTCTAAATTTTTTAATTGCTCTAAAGAAGAAATATTAGCTTTTTTGAGATTTTCTAAAGCTTTTAAAACATTTTTCCAGTTTGTATTTTGAGTTAAAACAACAGAAACTAGCAGCTCAAAGTCCCCAAATTCTTTTTCTTCTAACCATTCAAAATCACTAAAAGTTAAATCTAATGTATAAAGATATTTAAAAATGTCAAACCCGCTCAATTTTCGTTCTTTCTTAAATAATTTAAAAGAGCATAAATCACATCATCATCATCTTTGCTTGATGCTTTAATTAGCTCTTTACTTCCATCTTTTTTAGTAAGTTGAATATTCATTTCATAACTTGTAATACTTTTATATCTTTTATAAGCTAAAATTTTAATCATAATAAGTTCTAAAAATTGTTTAGTATAAATATCTAGTTTTCCAAAACGATCTTCAATTTCTCCTTGAATTTCATAAACTTCACTTACGCTTTGACATTTACTAAGTCTTCTATAAAGCTCTAATCTTAAACGATCCTCGCTAATAAGTTCATTGTTTAAAAAGGCATTAATACTTAACCTTAAATCAAGCTTATCTTCTTCTATACTTTCATTTTTAGTCAAAGCATTTAACTCATCTTCTAGCATTTTAAGATATAAACTATAACCAATTTGCTCTATATGCCCGCTTTGATCAACACCTAATAAATTTCCCCCTCCTCTAATTTCAAGGTCGTGATAAGCAAGGATAGAACCTGAACCTAAAAAAGAATTGCTCTCCAATGACACAAGTCTTTTTAATGCATCTTTACTCACATTTTCTTTGTTTTCAATTAAATAATAACAATAACCTTGTTTATTACTTCTTCCTACGCGTCCTCTAAGCTGATGTAAATCCGCCATACCAAAATAATCCGCTTTTTCCACTAAAATGGTATTTACATTAGCTAAATCAATCCCACTTTCTACTATAGAAGTACAAAGTAAAAGATCGTATTGTTTATCTTCAAATTTCAATATTTCCTCTTCTTGGGTTTTAGAGTCAATCTTTGAATGCAAAATCAAAATTCTTAAATTTTTAACTATATTCAATAAATATTCTTTACACTCTTGTATGCTTGCAATATGATTATGAATATAAAAAATTTGCCCTCTACGCCTTAACTCTCTCATAATGGCCTCTTTAATCAAAACCTCATTTTTTTCCTTTACAAAGGTTCTAACATCAAGTCTTTCTTCTGGAGGAGTTTGTAAAGTGCTGTAGGATTTTATAGAACTTAAAGCTTGATTTAAGCTTCTTGGAATTGGAGTAGCAGACATAGATAAAAGGTGAGAATTTTTACTTATTTCTTTTAATTTTTCTTTTTGTTTAACCCCAAATTTATGCTCTTCATCAACAATAATCAAAGCTAAATTTTCACATTCTACATTCAAAAGAGTATGTGTTCCAATCACAACACAAGGTTTTTGTTCTTTAAGTTTGGTTAAAATATCTTTTTTTTCTTTAGCGCTTGTAAAGCGATCAAGTTTAAAAACAGCTATATTAAACTCATTAAATCTTTTTTTTAAAGTTTTAAAATGTTGATACGATAAAAGCGTTGTTGGCACAAAGAAAAAAGCACTAAAGCCACTTTTAACTACAGCAAAGATAGCATTCATAGCAACTTCGGTTTTTCCAAAACCTACATCAGCACTTAATAATCTATCCATGATTTTATTATTTTCAAAATCTTCTAAAATTTCTGCACAAACTTTATTTTGATCCTTAGTATAAGAAAAACCTGCTTTTGATACAAATTGAGCTTGCAAGGCAAAATCAACCTTAATATCTTTTGGCTTGATCAAAGCTCTTTTAGCGGCTAAATTTACAATCTGTGTCGCAATGACAAGAAGTTTTGCTTTTAATTTTTCTTTTAATTTGGCAAAATTCATTTTACCTAAACGATCA
Source organism: Campylobacter novaezeelandiae (assembly GCF_018968685.1). Classification (NCBI taxonomy): domain Bacteria; kingdom Pseudomonadati; phylum Campylobacterota; class Epsilonproteobacteria; order Campylobacterales; family Campylobacteraceae; genus Campylobacter; species Campylobacter novaezeelandiae. The sequence continues at coordinate 1,064,683 of NZ_CP076657.1, forward strand.
AGAGTTGGGATAAATCCACTTGAACCTAAATATTTATCAATCAAATACAAATTTTCTACAGGTAATAATAGCTTATCTTGATTTTGATAAGCTATTGCTACAAATTCCTTTTTTGCTCCACTTACCTGTATCATTTCAAGTCCTAAAAATTTTCCCACACCATAGTCTTGATGCACAACAAAATCTCCATTTTTCAATTCATCAAGAATCAAAGAAGATTTTCTTTTTACTTCTTTTCTTTCTTTTTTATTTAAAGAAAGAATAATCTCATCTTTTGAAATAATATTAATCCTTAAATCACTTTTTTCAAAAACAATATTTTTAAAATCCAATTCTAATTGCTTAAATAAAGCTTCATTTCTTGCTAAAGCTTTTATTTTTTTATTTTGATGAAAAACAAAAAAATCTTTAGTATATGAGCTTTGCAAATCTTTAAAATTTTTAGGTTCTGGAATAATTTTTTCATTTATAAAGTTTAAATCTTTGTCGTCTATATATAAAGGCTTAATACTTATAAAATCTAAAGATAAATAATCAAAAAAATTATCTATACACCAAAAACCTAAAGAATGTATATCGTTGATTAAAGTTTGACTTTGGAAATTTTCAAGCTTTTTATTAAAATTTTCATATTCTTCTTTTGAAAAAGAATTTAAGAAGGGACAAATTTCTAGTTCTTGTAATTCATAGGGTATAGATTTTTGAGTATTGATATCAAATTCTCTTATACTTTCAATTTCATCTGCAAAAAATGAAATACGAATAGGCTTTTCTTTATTAATGCAAAAAATATCAATAACATCACCACGTATTGAAACTTCTGCTTTATCTTGCACTATATCTACAAATTCATAACCTAAATATTCAATTTGTTCTTTAAATTTTAAAAAATCAAATTTCTCATTTTTATAAATATAATAATTTTTTAAATTACTTTCTCCTGGTAGTTTATGGAGCAAAGTTGCAATAGGAGAAATTAAAATCTTTTTTTTCTCTTTTTCTTTATAATAAGAATCCAATACTCTACAAATCTCAAAAAGCTCTTTTGAAAAAGATCTTAAATCATCACCAAACTCGGCTCTAAAATCTGGCAAAACAAAAGTTTTATAAGATTGAAAATTGGAAACTTGTGCTAATAAATCCGCTTCTTTATCATCTTCGCAAATGATTACTTTGGTATGGATATTATTTTGCAAAAATTCATAAAAAGCTGCTTGCATTATTCTTCTTGATTATTTTCAATTAATTTAGGCTCTTCTTTAATTTTACTACTTCCATTAAACTTTCCACCATTTTCAACACTAAGCTCTTGTATAACAATGTTTCCATCTACTATACCACCTGATAAAATTTCTAAACTATTGGCTTCCAATTCTCCTTCAAAATATCCATTAACGACTATTTTATCTGCTTTTAATTCACCTTTTAAAACACCTCTTTTTCCAATAACTACTATGCTTTGAGAATGGATTGTTCCTACAAGCTCTCCATCAACATGTAGCATGGAAGCAAAATAAAATTTTCCCTCTATTCTTGCACCTGAGGAAATGACTGTTGTTTCTGAACCGGAATTATTTGTCGTTGCGTAATTGCTTTTACCAAAGATTGCCATGGTACTCTCCTTTCTTGATTAAAAAAATTACTAATATTATTTCTTTGCAATTTTAAAAAGTATAAAGGCTCTAAAGTTTTATTAATAAATCTTACTTCATAATGCAAATGAGGGCCTGTAGAAAGTCCTGTATTTCCACTATATCCTATTAAATCTCCTTTCTTGACATATTGTCCAGCTTTTACAACATCTCTTCTCATCATATGAGCAAAAACTGTTTTAAAACCAAAATTATGAAGTAAAATAACATTATAACCATAACCATTGTCGCTATAGCCTGCAAATTCCACAACCGCATTAGCAGTTGCATAAATAGGCGTTCCAATTTCGGCTCTTAAATCAATGCCTGGATGAAATTCCCTACGTTTTAAAAGCGGATGTTCCCTCCATCCAAAGCTACCTGTAACTCCTTTATTTGCTATGGGAAAACCATTAGGAATTTGGCTAAGAATTTTGGTTTGATCTTCATTAGTAAGCTTAAGATTATCTAATCTATCATTAATGGTTAAATTTTGCTCATTTTCAAGCCCTAATGCTCTTTCAAAGCTTATAATTTTATCCTCAATCGCAGCGTATTCTTGCGTTTTTTCTTCTATGCTCTTTTGCATTTGCTCATTGCTTTGAATAAGCTCTTGATTTTTTCTAAGTAAATCCTCTCTTTTTCTACTTAAATCACTTAACTTATCATCAAGATATTTAATATAAAACCCACTAAAAACTAAAAAAAAGAAAATAAAAACAATAATATAAAATACAATTTTTTTAATTATCCTACTTAAATAAAAATGTTTTGAACCATTAATATCCGTGATTGTTATAGTAAATTTATTTTTACTCACACAATTCCTTTAAAAATTTTTCAACCAAAACAAAAGATCCAAATACCAAACTAATTCTATTTGCATTTAAACCCTGAAAATCTTCACATTTTATATTTAATTCTTTAGCTATAAAAAAAATTCTATTATTTGCTAACTCTCTATATTTATCTTCATATTTGTAAATTTTTATTGTATCTATTATAGGCTTTAATGTTTTTAAAATTTCAAAAATATCTTTATCTAAATAAGAATTATATATCAAATCTATCTTTGTATTTTGAAATCTTTCATATAAAGCTTTGGCCGCCATTTGATTATGTCCAACATCCACATAAAGCTTAGAATTAATCTTTTGACATCTGCCTAATAAATTTAAAGCTTTAAGTTTTTCAAAAGCCCTTGAAGTTCTCTTTTTACCCTCTAAAAGAATACATGTATTTAAAGCTAAATCTAAATTATGTTTTAAAAAATCTGGTAATTGATACTTCATAACATAATTTTCAAATTGTTTCTTTAAAATATTATTCAAAGAATCGCTATAATACAATTTTGATTTTTTGATATAGGCGATGTGTTTTGCTAGATCTAAAACCTCTTTTTCTTGTTTTTTAGTTATAATAGCTTTTTTTGCCATAACTTTTAATTTTGTTCTTGCTATATCTTTAAGCGTATTGCCTAAAAGCTCTTTATGATCAAAACCTATTCTTGTAAAAACACTTAATTTTTTATCAAAAATAGAAGTAGCATCATATTCTCCGCCTACCCCTGCTTCAAAAATAATATAATCACACTCTTTAAAAAGTATTGTGGCTAAAAATGTAGCGTATTCAAAATAACTTAATTCTTCCAAATCGTTTTTAAGAATATTTAATAATTTTTGATGAGCTATTTCTAATTTCTGATCACTTACAATTTTAGAATTTAAATAAAACCTTTCATTAAAACTAAAAAGATGCGGACTTGTATAATGACCAACTTTGTAACCTAGTTGGTATAAAAGTTGAGTTAAATATCTTCCCGTACTCCCTTTACCATTTGTACCTACTATATGGATTATAGGCTTTATCTTTAATTTTTTTTTGTATTTCTCATACATTCTAAAAGCAACAAAACGATCAATTTTATCATAGTTGCTTGATTTTTTTAGTAAAAATTCACTAACTTTACTCATTTGTATTAATCTGCTTAATTAGTTCTTCTAAAATATTTCCATCAGAGTTACTATCTCTATCCAAACAAACAGATCTAATTTTAGGAGAAATTAAATCATTTTTATAAATAAATTTAAAATTTTCTATAGCCTTTAAATTGTTTTCTACAAGAGAAGTCATTTGTTCTTTATTTTTTCCAGGAGAAATAATTAAATAACTTTTTTCATCTATCATCCAAAGTTCATCTAATTCTTTGCAATTTTCTTTTAAAATTTTTTTAAAACGAGTAAAAATTTCACTTAAGCTATTTAAACCATATTTTTCTATAATAAAATTATAATTACTGATAGAAAAAAGAGCTAAAGAATAATTTACTTTATATTTTACATAATTTTCATCTAGCTTTTCAAGTTCTTTTACTACGCTCCAAGCCTCTCTTTCTTCTAAATTTTGCGTAAACTGAATTTGCGCATTTAAAGTTTTAATTTTCTCATCAATACTACAAAATTTGCGTTTTAAATCTTCAAAGCTTAATTTAACCTCTCCTCTCTCATCGGGATTTAAGGTTTCAAAAAAATCAATATTTTGTTGATTAAATTTATCCAAAGAATTAAAAAGTGTTTGAATTTTTTTTAAATTATCATTAAAAAAATTTAGATTTTTTTGAACATACATATTATCAGCTATAATTCTTTTATTTACATATCCTAAAAGCTCATTTTCAAAATTATTTTCTGATAAAATAAAAGATTTTTCTTTTAATTTTTGGACAAAATTCTCAATTTTCAAATCACTCACTAAAGATGGACTTAAACATAAAGAAAGTAAATGTGCAAAATATTCATAGCTTCTCTCTTCTAATTGAGATAAAAGTTTTTTTATAACACTATCAAAATCATCATATTTACTTACACCATATTTACGTACTTCTATATCAAGACTTTCATCTTCATAACTTTTCTCAAGTTCTTTCCATTTTTTATTAAGCAAATAAATACTTTCACTATCCATAGTTTTAGAAATTCTTATAGAAGTAATTTTGGCTAATTCTTTGATTTTTTTATCTTTACTAATTTGCAACACTCTATTAATAGTAGCTAAAAAATCAAAGAATTCATTAAATTGTTTTCCACTTTGTCTATTTAATATAGATATTAAAAAACTAATAAATTCTTCTAAATTACGAATAATTTTTCCATTTAACTCTTGTTGATAATGAGGTAAAAGTAAAGTTTTGTATTTTTCAAGTTTTAATTTGTTATTTGAAACAAAACCATATTTTTGACTTAACTCTTCAAAAACTTCTGTATAATTTTCTGGAGTAGCTTTTAATTTTCTTTCTTTTAAAGCGATTAAAGTTTCTTTAGCAATTTCATTAACATTAATTGCCATTTTTATAACCTTTAATAGCAATCATTGAAATAAACTCATCAAAAGCTTCACTTGATGCATATCTAATTGCTTCAAATCTTGCTGTATCGCTAATAATACTATTAGGAGAAATATCAAAATCGTAACTTCCGCTCGCGTTAAATAATTGTGTCTTTCCATCCTTAAAGACTACATTAAATTCCAAATCTAATTTTGCCTTATAACTAACCACATAGCCATTTTTATCATAAACTAAAGGAATAAAGGTCAAATTATTCATTTTAACGTTAATAATATCATCAGCTTCATGTTTTAAAGCAAGTTTTCTTCCAAGTTTGCTAATAATTACTTCTTTTAATGTATCTGCTACAAAAATACTATTTTTAGGATCTTGTGCGTTTAATTCTACATTTACATAAACTTTTTCATTAAAAATTCTATCTGCAAGTTTTGAAGTAGGTATATACCCACAAGCACTTAGAAAAAAAATGACACAGAATAAAAAATATTTTTTCATTTGATCACCAAATTTACCAATTTGTCTTTAATATAAATTTCTTTTACAATAACCTTATCTTGAATCCATTTTTGAACACTTTTTTTAGCTATATTTAAAATTTCATCCTGTGAAGTATTTATTAAAACTTCAATTTCAGAACGTTTTTTTCCATTAACACTCACAATTAAAACTAAAGAATCTTTTCTAAAAACTTCTTCTTTTATTTCTAATTTTTTAAAATTTTTACACTTAAAAAGTTTATCACTTAGCTCAAAACATACATGAGGAATAATAGGCTCTAAAATATTTAAAATAATATAAAAAGCCTCTTGTTCTAGAGCTTTATTTTTACATTGATTTAAAGCATTGATTGCCTCCATACAAGCTGCGATTAAAGTATTAAAAGCATAAGTTTTATTATAAACTTCTTCTGATTTTTTTAAAGCTTCATAAACTTTTAATCTTGCATATTTTTCCTCTTTGCTTAATTCTTCATGCTTTAAAATATAATTTCCACTCTCAACATTTAAAGCCCTATCATAAAGTTTACAAATAAAACGATAAGCTCCTTCAAGTGCATCATCATTCCACTCTAATTCTTTTGCTGGAGGAGCAGCAAATAAAATAAAAAGTCTAGCAGTATCCGCGCCATATTTTTTTATAATTTCATCAGGATCAACAACATTGCCCTTTGATTTACTCATTTTAAAACCGTCTTTTAAAACCATACCTTGTGTTAAAAGTTTCAAAAAAGGCTCATCATTTTTTAAATACCCAAGATCTCTTAATACTTTTTGAAAAAATCTTGCATATAATAAATGCAAAATAGCATGCTCAATTCCACCAATGTATTCATCAACGCTAAGCCAGTAATTAACACTTTTTTCATCAAAAACTTTATTTTGCCAAGTATCCTCATCACTTGCAAAACGTGCATAATACCAAGAACTTTCAAAAAAAGTATCCAAAGTATCACTCTCTCTTGTAGCTTTCTTTCCGCATTTAGAGCACAAACAGTTTTTCCACTCTAAATGCCTATCTAAAGGATTGCCTTCACCAGTAATTTCTACATCTTCAGGTAAAAGTATAGGCAGATTTTCAATTTTTTCACAAACTAAACCACAATCATTACATTTAACCATAGGAATTGGAGTTCCCCAATATCTTTGACGTGAAACCCCCCAATCTCTTATTTTAAAATTTATAACTCTTTTACCTAAATTATTCTTTTCAAATTCCTTAATAATCTCTTCTCTTGCTTCATTGCAATCTAAATCATTAAATTTATCACTATTTATAAGTTTACCAACTTTTTGTGTAAAAGGAAGTTTTTCTTTGGAGCTTATAACCTCTTTAAATTCAAGATTATACTTTTTAGCAAATTCAAAATCTCTTTCATCATGAGCAGGAACAGCCATCACAGCTCCACTTCCATAATCAGACAAAACAAAATTAGCTACCCAAATAGGAATTTTTTCTTTTGTTAAAGGATGCAAAGCATAAATTCCTAAAAAATATCCCTCTTTTTCATTGCTTTGTCTTTCCCTTGGGCTTTGATTTTGCATAATTTTAATTTGATCTATAATTTTGGCATCTAGTTTAGAATTTTTAATTAAATCTTTAACTATATCATGTTCAACAGATAAAGCAATATAGCTTATACCATATATTGTATCTGCTCTTGTGGTAAATACTTGAAGATCTTTTTTATTTACCTTTTTTACACTCTCTTCATCTAGAAAAAGAGTAAATTCTAAACCTTCGCTTTTACCTATCCAATTTTCTTGCATTGTTAAAACTTGATTAGGCCATTTATCTTTTAATTTTTCCAAATCTTTTAAAAGTTCATTAGCATAAGAAGTAATTTTTATATAATATCCTGGCATTTTTTTCTGAATTACCTCATTGCCACAGCGCCAACATTTACCTTCTTCTACTTGTTCATTGGCTAAAACTGTTTGATCATGCTCACACCAATTTACATTTGCTTCTTTGGTATAAATTAAACCTTTTTCAAACATTTTTATAAAAAATTCTTGCTCGAATTTTGTATAAAGCGGATCAGAAGTAGCAAGTATTCTTTTTTTAGAAAATGAAAAACCTAAAGAAAAAAGTTCTTTTTGCATATATGCTATATTATCATAAGTCCATTTTTTTGGATGAATTTTATGTTTTATCGCTGCATTTTCAGCGGGCATACCAAAACTATCAAATCCAATTGGATGCAATACATTAAAACCAATTTTTCGATAATATCTAGCTAATGCATCGCCTATAGTATAATTTCTTACATGACCCATATGAATACGTCCACTTGGATAAGGAAACATAGAAAGAATATATTTTTTCTTTAACGAAAAATCTTTTTTTGGCTCAAAATAATTATCCTTATCCCAATTTTCTTGCCATTTTTTCTCTATAATGCTTGCATTATATGCCATAAATTCTCCTATACTATACCTTTTTCATATAAAGCGCGATTGCGCTCTTTTTCTTGTTTTTGTTTTAATTTTTCTAATTCTTTATTTCTAAAATCTAAGACACTAAATTTAAACCAAAGTAAAGTAGGACTCGCAACAAAAATAGAACTTAAGGTTCCTATAATAATACCTATAATCAAAGCTAAAGAAAATCCCTCTATCATCGATCCGCCAAAGAAATATAAAATTACAACAGTAGCCAATGTAAGCCCTGAAGTCAAAACTGTTCTTGAAAGAGTAGCTGAGACGCTTTCATTGATAATAGGACTTAAAATATTTTCTTTGCTAGTTTTAATTCCCTCTCTGATTCTATCAAAAATAATTATAGTATCATTTAAAGAATATCCAAGCACAGTTAAAACAGCTGCTAGAGTATCTAAATTTACATCAATTCTTAATAAAGATATAAAACCCAAAACAATTACTATATCATGAATTTCACTTATGATAGCTGCCATAGCAAAACGCCACTCAAAACGTATTGCAATATAAATTAATATTGCTACTAAAGAAATAATAATAGCCATTAATCCTTTATTTCTTAACTCATCTCCAACTTTTGGACCAACAACATCAACACGTCTTAATTCGAATTTTCCAGTATCTTTTAAAAGAGTATTAATATATTCTCCTATATCATTACTAAGATTTTCATTGCTTCCTAAAAATCTTATTGTAATCTCCTCTTTTGAACCAAATTCTGTTACAGAAAGATTTTGAAATTGTCCTGTTTTGTTTAAAATTTCTCTTATTTGAGCAATAGGAGCAGAATTCTCATATTTTAACTGTATTAAAGTGCCTCCGCTAAAATCAATGCCATATTGCAAACCTCTTTCAAAAAGCAGATAAATTGACCCAAAAAATAAAATAAAAGAAAGAGAAATAGCAACAAAACGCATTTTCATAAAATCATAAATTTTCTTTTCGCTAAAAAACTGCATTATTTTCTCCTATAACCTAACCAAAAATTCGTATTATTGCTTTTTTCAATTTTAGACATAAAAAAATCAAACATTCCATGTGTTCCCCAAATAGCTGTGATCATGGAAATTAAAATTCCTATTCCCAAAGTAACAGCAAAACCCTTAACTGTACCTGTTCCATAGGCATATAAAGCTATAGAAGTAATTAAAGAAGTAATATTTGAGTCAACAATAGCACTCATAGCGTTTTTATAACCATTTTCTATACTAGTTTTTATATTTTTTCCTTCTCTTAATAATTCACGAATACGTTCATTGATAATTACATTTGCATCTACTGCCATACCAACAGTTAAAACAAGTCCAGCCATACCTGGTAAAGTTAAAGTTGCTCCAAACATCGCCATAACAGCAACAACAACTAAAACATTAACAAACAAAGCTATATTGGCAAAAATTCCAGCAACTCCATAATATAAAATCATAAAAATTACAATAAAAATAGAAGCACCCGCTAAAGCCATCATACTCATTTTAATACTATCTGCACCTAAAGATGGTCCTATACTTCTTTGCTCTAAAAGCTTAACAGGTGCAAGCAAGGCTCCACTTCTTAGTGCAACAGCTATATCTCTAGCTTCTTCTTGGGTAAAACTTCCGCTTATTTGCCCACTACCACCACCTATTCTTTCATTAATTGAAGGAGCAGAATAAACCTGATTATCTAAAACGATAGCTAAGCGCTTTCCAACATTAGCTCCAGTATAATCTGCAAATTTTTTAGCCCCTTCAGAATTTAAAGTAAAATTAATTACAGGATAGTTGCTTTTATCACTAAAACCCACTCTAGCATCACTTAGCATAGATCCATCTAAAATAGGAATACTTTTTAAAGGATATTTAATTTTTTCATTTTTAGCGTCTGGAAGAATAATAAGTCCATAACTTGCGGCTTCATCTTCACTCATAAAAGCTGCATCCTTAATTTTAGATTCATCAACTTCCATAAGCTGCAAATGTGCTGCTTTGGTAATTCTTTCTTTAGCTCTTAATTCATCTTCTTTAGTTTTTATCCCAGCTAATTCAACTAAAATTTTATCTTCGCCTTGTTTTGCAACAGTAGGTTCAGCTAAACCAAATTGATCTAGACGGTTTCTTATAGTTTCAACCGCTTGTAAAAGCGCATAATTTTCAATAGATTTTATTTCTTCATCGCTAAAACTTATAGTGTAGTGTAAATTTTCAACTTTTATATTAAGTCCTTTAATTTCCTTAAGCAAAGCATCCATTTTTGAAATATCTGCACTATCAAGCAAGGTAAACTCTATATTATCATTATGAGTTATTAATTGATCTATAAGAATATTTTCTTTATCAATAGAGTAACTCAAAGAAGAGGCAATTGATTTTATTTTAGATTTTAATGCTTCTTGATTATCTACGCCTAAAAGCATATAAAGTCCACCTTGTAAATCTAGCCCAAGATTAATTTTTGCTCCCTTTTCAGATTGCAAAAATGAAGGAAGTGAAAAAAATATACCAAAAATAAATATTACAATAAAAATAATCAAACGATAAGTAAATTTAGAATTACGCATCAATTTTCTTTGCTACAAAATCTCTTGAAATTTTTACAATAACATTTTCATCATTAAGCTTAACTTTGATAAAATCATCCTCTGGTTTTACAACCTCACAAATCAGTCCTCCGCTAGTGATGATTTTATCACCTTTTTGTAAGGACTCAAGCATTTGTTTATGTGCTTTTGCTTGTTTTTGTTGTGGTCTAATAACTAAAAAATAAAAAATCGCAAAAAGAAATACAAGAGGTAATAATGAAGTTAAAATTGAATTTTCTGTCATACTTTTCCTTTTTTTTAAAAAAATTTAACCCTAATTCTAACATTTTTAAAATAATAAAAGTCTTTTTTATTTCAATTTTGCTTTCAAATCCTATTTATTTATCTTTTTTTGAAAATTTATTTTTTGAAACTATAAGTCCTTTTTTAGCTATTTGGGGCTTAATCTTACTTTTAAAAAGTAAAAATTCAAAAGAATATTTTTGGATAGGATTTTTTGTAGGAATATTTTGGTTTTGGTGGATAGGCCTATCTTCTATTTATTTTGATCTTAGCTATCTTATTCCTATTATCATTCTTGGTATTGGTTTTTTTTATGGAATACTTTTTAGAATTTGTCATCTTTTTAAATATGATTTTTTAAGACTTTGTGCAATATTTTGTTTAAGTTTTATACATCCACTTGGTTTTGATTGGTTTAACTGGGGAATTTTAAGTGTTTATGGTTTTTTTAGAGCAGATACATTAGGTATTATTTGCATATTTTTAATAGCTTATTTTATCTATGAAAAATATATCTCAAGATACTATAAAATAGCTATTATATTAATTTTATTTTTTATAGGACTTCAATACGAAGAAAAAAAATCTTCTAATTTAAATTTTGATTATAAATTAATTAATACAGATATTTCTCAAGATCAAAAATTTTTACAAGAAAATGCAGAAAAAAACTCAAATAATCAAATCAAAGAAATTATTAAAGCCATAGATGAAAAAAAGGAACTTGTTATTTTGCCAGAAACTGCTTTTGCCTTTAACTTAAAAAATACACCTTATGAGGAAATGCTTAAAAATCTTTCTTATAAAATTACGATTATTACAGGTGCTTTCAATATAGAAAAGAATAAAATTTATAATAGTACCTATATTTTCAAAGCAGGAAATGTTTATATTTTTAACAAACATTTTTTAGTGCCTTTTGGAGAAGAAATTCCTTTCTTAAAAGATATCATCAATAAATATTTATTACCCAATATAGAGGAATTTTCCAAAGGACCTTTACAAAGTCAATACAAACTTAATGACCAAATCATCACTAATGCCATATGTTATGAAGTCACCAAAGAACAAATTTACAAAAATTCTAGCATTATTATAGCTATTTCAAATAATGCTTGGTTTAATTATTCAACAGAATACAAACTTCAACAACTTCTTATGAGATACTATTCTAATAAATATAATGTAAGTATTTATCATGCTGTTAATGGCAAAGAAAATGCTGTAATAAAACCAAAAAAACCTTTGAATCAAAAATGGTATATTTTTTATAAAAAAATAATTGCAAAAATATACAAGCCTTAAATATAATTTTAAGAGCTTGTGTATGATAGTTGAAGTTAATAAATTCCAATTTCCTATAAATTTTCTACACAATAAATTTACAAATTAATCATTATAAACAATAATTAACTATCTTTAAGCTCTCCCATCTAGCTCTTCGCACATTCTCTCAAATTCCTCATAATATTTCCAAGAAGCTATGATATCAGGACGATGCTCTTTAATGTGAGTAAGCTCATAATCAAGTAAGTTTTTAATATATACTCTTAAATCTTTGTTTTCTTTTAAATAATTTAATATATCTTGTTCATTTATAAAATTTTCTTCTTTAAATTCAATTTGCTCTTTTAAAAATACACTAAATTTTAAAAGATAAGTTTTTACTTCTTCAAAAAGTTTTTTATGTTCTTTTAAAATGTTAAAATCATTCTCATCTATATAAATACTTAAGTTTTTATAATAAGTATAATTTTTATCTAGTATAAAAGATTTAATATCTATGCTACATATAGGGGGGGGGGTATTAGATAATTTTGCTTCACATATGTTTAATCTTATATCTTTTGATAAATAAGGAAAAGTTTTTTTATCTAGTAAAAGATTAAAAGGAAGTAAATGAGCAAATTTATTCCAGAATTTATGTTCAAATTTTTCTTTATCTTTTATATTAGGTGGATTAAAATCTAAAATTTTTGCTAATTTGTTCATGGTATTAAAAGCTATTTTACTATCTAGCTCTTTACAATCTATATAAAAGATTTTAAATTCTTTTTTACTTTCTAAAAATGCTTTTATGTTGGAATAGTAGTTGAAATTTGTTGTAACTTTTTTTGATGGTTGCATCCAATAAAATAAACCCTTACAATCTGGCTTAGTATTATTTATTTCATAGCCATTTTTTCCAATATAATATATAGCATCAAATTGATCATTTAGATGATAAATAGTCCTTTTATCACAAAGTCCGTGATTGATAAAAGTTTTAAACCTTAAGATAGGATCTCTTGTTAAAATAAGGATTTTGGTAGGTTCAAAAATGCTTGTTATATTTGAAATATATTTATTTTCTTTATTCCAAAAAATCAAATCCAAATAACTTTGTGAATTCTTAACCTTTTTAAGCTTTCGTTTTGCGGTATAATAGCAAGTAAGACCATCTTCAAAAGCAATAACTTTTTTTAAATTACAAAATTGTAGAAATTCCCCTAAAGCCCAATGAGCCGAAACGCTATAAGAACAAAGTATAAATTTATAATTTTTAGGCAAAGGTTTAAATTGTTTTGCAAATTTTAAAACTATGTGTTTTTCATAAGTTCTTAAGATTTTAAAATATCTATATTCCAGCCAAGCTTTAAAACCTTCCTCTTTTATAAGTTTAAAAGATTTGCTTTGTGACAATGGTTTCATAAAACGATCCCTAAATCACTTTTAAAATCTATCTCACACCAATTTCCATAAATTTCTATCGCTTTAGCATTATTAAAAGTATCGATTAAAGATTGCAAAAAACTTGTCATATACATATTATTAAAATCCTTTCCATCATAAAGAATATTTTTATCAAGACTGTCATAAAAATTTAAAAAAGAGGGTAAAAAATTAGCACTTATTTTAAAAAGACCTATGTATTGTCCTTCTATTTCATCATAGCTTTTAGCCTTTTTTCCTAGCTCTTTGATAAATCCTTTATTATCAAGTTTTAAAGTTTCAGCATCATCTAAAGGATTTTCAAATCTTTTTTGCCAAAGTTTTTTCCACTCTTTATCTATCACTATAGCTAAATCATCTTTAGCTTGCATAAGTTTTTCTATGCTATCTTTAAAATAAATTATATCTGCATAAGAGACAATTAAATCTTCTTTTTGTTCCACGCATTTTTGCAAAAATTCTCTTGCACAAAAAAGAGTTTGAACCATATTTGTATTGGCATAATTTTTATTTTCATAAAAAGTATAAAGATTAAATCTTTCTTGAATAAATTTTTTTAAAATATCAAATAAATATCCACCAACTACTGCTATATCAGAAATTCCAGCATCTTTTAAAGCTTTAATCTCATAAGAAATGAGCTCTTCATTTTGGTATTTGACCATACACTTAGGATTATCTTTTGTTAAAGGCATAAGTCTTGATCCAAAGCCTGCTGCTAAAATGATAGCTTTCATTTTTTCTCCTTTACTAACTTAAGCCACTCATTTAAAATTTTGGTATTATTAAGTCCATTTTTTCTCTCTATATGCCACATCAAGCCAAATATACTTTTATCTTTATGTTTAAAAGCTTCTATGCTTTGATCTTTAGCTCTAGCTAAAATTTCTAAATTCCTGCCTAAATTTATAATGGCATAATTATGAAAAGAGTTACAAATAAAAGAACTTCCATCATTTAAAATCACTTGATGATCGCCTATATGGTGAGAAAGTTTTTCTAAGGTGGAATTAAAATAATAAGCTATCATTTGAGCCCCACGACAAATTCCTAAAAGTGGAGTATCTGTTTTTAAACAATACTCAATGATTTTCATCTCATAGGCGTCTCTTTTTTTAGATAAAATATCATCACTAAATGCACTTAAATCATTCCCACCACTTAAAATAACAGCTTTTAAATAAGGGGTGTAATGATTAAAATCTATTCCATAGCTTAAAGCAAGAGGAATAAAATCTTTAAAAAGAATAGAATTTGAAAATAAATCACCCCATTCAAGTGCTAAAGTTTCTCTTAATTCTTTATATTTCTTCTCTTCTGTTAGTCTTTGTGTAATACCTATAAACAAATGATTTGCTCGCTTTCACAATCTATAATAAGTCTGCTTGCTTTTAAATATTCTGCAAAGGCAACTTCTCCAACTCCTATAACAGCAGGCATTGCAAGCTCTGATGCCCTTATAGCCATATGAGAATTAGCTCCTCCATAACAAGTAATAAAACCAGCAATATTTTTGGTAAATAAATAATCATACCCAGGATCTGCTGCATAAATAAGAATGATTTTACCTTCTAAATCAGTGTCATTTTCTTTTGCTGTTTTAGCATTAATACGCTTTTGGGTAATAAAATTTGGAATAACAGAACTTGAAGAAAAGGCAAAAATTTGATCAGCTTTATTTAAAAGAGAAGGAAGTTTTAAAGCTAAGGTTAATTCATATTCTTTTTTATGGCGTTTAATTTCTTCTAAAAATTGTTCTCTAGGATTTTGAGAATAAAGGCTTGAATAAAGATTTAAAATACTTTTTATATCTAGATGTGCCATATCTTCTCTATCTATTTTATAATACTTTCCTAATTCCTCAATCATAGAAATACTTTTAGAAAGCAATTTTGTAAAATCAAATTTTACAAGTTCTCTTCCTTCAATAGCATTTTTTAAAAAAGAAAAAAACTCATCCGTATTTATATTAAGTCCATGTTCTTTTAAAATAACTTGTAACTTTTCTTTTTTATCATCATTAAGAATAAAATCTGATTTTAAATTTTCTTCTTGTCTGTGATTTTTTATATCAAAATAAGCCTTAAAATTTTCATCATATCTTGGAGATAAAATATTATAAGTCCCAGCTCTTAAATGCCCAAAAGTTTCTAAAAATTCTTGTTTGTTGTCTTCGTTTAAAGAATTTATTTTAAAACTTAAAGATTTACTTATAGTTTCTAAAGAATTTAAAAAAGCATTTTTCTCTTCTTTAGTAAAAAAATTTATTTCAACTAAAGAATTTAGCATTTGCATCGCTACAAATCCAGCTCTTGCAACCCCAGCAAAAGGCAAAGTCCCATAACGCTTACATTCTTCTAAAAGCCAATAAATCTTATCAATCAAAGAAAAATCAGAACTAATAATATCTTCATAACTTTGCTTTAATTTTTTTGATTTTTCAATATCTTTTAAATAGAGTCCCTTTTTAGAATCTATAATGTCATTTGTAAGTTCAAGTAAAGAAAATTCAAGTCTTTTAATCTCATTTTCATTAAAATCTTCTTTTAAAAGAGTTTTAAGTTTATGAGGGGTATTAAAATCATAACAAGAAAATACTATATCAAATTCAACCTTATCATGTAGTTCATGGTTTTTATCAAGTTTATTAAGATAGAAATTAATTAATTTTTTTGCAATTTTTTCATCTAATTTTTTCGGAATAAAAGAATTAAAAGAAAGTCTCACATCAACATAAGGAATTCCTAAAAAAGAATGTATCAAAGGATGAGATCTTAAATCTCTATAGCCATAATTATTTCTTTGATAAGCCCAAATATTATCAGTTATTATCTCTTTATATAAACTTAAAGCTAATCTTTTTGGTTTTAAACCTATAATTTCAGCTGGATTCCAATCAGGCATTACGCCAAAAAGTGCTTTATCTCCTAAAATTCTTGGACGTTTTTCTTGTAAAGAAATAAATCTTTTATAAAATCTTTCCAAAGATTCTTTTGGCAAAGCTTTAAAAAGATTTATTTTATTTTGCATTACCAAAGGTCTTACTTGCAAACAAAAAAGCTCACTTTTTTCTTTATACGTTGCAAAGGCAAATTCAACATCTAAAAAATTACAATCAAATAATTTTTCTAATTCTTTTATCATTGTAATGATTTGTTGATTATGATGATCCTTAAATTCTAGATAATCTCTATAATGAAAATAAACATAAGCATTATTGCTTGAACCATCTGTAATTGAACTGTTTGAACCACTTTTATCATAAGAAAGACAATAATAAGGGGCAAAATTATCCTTATCTACGCTAAAAGCCACACCACAGATTTTGATATCTTCTAGCATAGGCTGGATAAGAATTTCATCTTTGGTTGAAGGCATAGAATTCCCAACTTCTTTTAAGGCTTTTAAAAGTTCCTCTTTGTCATTTGAAATATTTGCAAGAGATAAAAATGCTCCTGCATTAGAGTTTTTCGTACTATCTTCACTTTTTGATGAACTACGGATAATAAACCTTTTAGAATCTAAAATCTTAATTTTTTCTAGAACTTCTTGAGTTTTATCTTCTAATTCATCTAAAGAAGTAATAACAAGAGGTAAAACTCTTGCGCTTTTTAGTTTATCTTGTAAAATAAGTAAATTTTTTGCTTTAGTTTGAAATTCTAGCCTCATTGTTATCCTTATTTTTTCTTAGCACTCCAACATCTTGTAGTGTATTTAATATCAAATTCTTTTGGAAGCCTTTCGCCCATTTTTAAGCTAATTTTTTCAAAAAGCTCTGTTCCTTCTTTGGTTTCTAAATCCCAATAAGGATTTTTAACGCTTTTCCAAGCATTAATATAATTTTCTATGCTTTGATGAAAATAAAAATCTTCTTCTATATAAACTATATTATCAAAAAGATCTTTTCTACTTTCAATAATAGGCCTTTGATCTTCTCTTCTAGTTCCTCTTGTGTAATTTGGAACAAATTCTATAATAGTATCTTCGGCAATTTTCTGAATAGGATCATTTAAATCTCTATGATTCCACATACAAGAAAAATAAGAGTTTCTTTTCAACAAACGATAACTCTCTTCTAAGGCCTCATTTCTATCCATTACATTAAAACTACTTCCAAAAGTTACCCAATCAAACTGAGCATCTTCTAAAGTAGAATCAATTCCTGTTGCCCTAACCCATTTTATATTTTGTCCTTTAGTTCTTTCTATGCCAATTTCTCTCATAGCATCATTTGGCTCCACTGAAACCACTTCACAAGATCTCTCAAGCAACATAATACTCAAATTCCCAGTTCCAGCACCTATATCAGCAACTTTTAGATTTTTATTAACATCTCCTGATTTTGCTAATGTAATTAACATATCTATAGTTTTTGGTGCATAATTTGGTCTATAACTATAAAATTTTGCGTGTTTTGTATAATCCCATACTTGTTCTACTAATTTTTCCATTTTATTTCCTTTTTTCATCTTCTAACAAGCTCGATGAAAAAAGGAAAATTATATTTATGCTTTTCTAGCTGTCCAAGCCCTTATTTTATAAGGTATCTCTATACTTTGCATATGTGAAATTTTAGCTTCTATCATATCTAAAATTTCTTTCCATCTTTTTTCACCTGCTTGTGCTTGTATATCATTTACAGAATGCCAGGCTCCAAGATAACGCTCTTTATCCCAAAACTCTTTGTAATCACACTCCATAAAAAAGCAATCAGTGAAATCTCCTGTTGAAACAAGAATTTCTTCCCATTTTTTAACATTTTGTGTTCCACTGCTCACACGATCAAGCTCTGGAACAATATTCTTAATTTCCGTTTCAATCTCATCAAAAATAGAACCTTTTACGATATGGCGTGGATTCCAAATTGCAGTGAAATACCCCCCCCCTGTCAATATACGATTAAATTCAGGAAGTGATTTTTTAGGATCAGTCCAATGAAAAGAACTTGCCATAATAACCCAATCTGCTACATTGCTCTCTATGTTAGTTTCTTCTCCGCTACCCTTTTTCCAAGTGATATTTGAACAATCTTTGGTATATTTTATCCCTTCTTCTCTCATATTATCGTTAGGCTCAACTGCTACAATATTTAAACCAAATTCATTAGCTAAAATCTTAGTTAGTTTTCCTGTTCCAGCCCCTACTTCAACAACATTTAAATTTTGTTTATTTTTATTATTAATACAACGAATCAATTTTTCAATCAACATAGAACTATATGCAGGTCTATTATGATAATGTTTTGCAACTTTTGTAAAATCACCTTGCTTCATAAAATAAAACTCCTCAAAAATTATTAAAATTATATTTTTTCTAAATTTAAAAAACTAATTTTACCCCCCCCCATTAAATTAAGTTTAAATGAGAAAGGCAAAAATTCAATCATAAAAAAATAAATCCAAAACCGATAATATTTCTCTACAAATCATATTTTGGATAAAAAATTAAAGCAAAGATTTAAATTGCTCTAAAGCATCAAGTTGCTCCCAAGGATAATCTTTTTGTCCTACTTGTCCACGTGCAGCTACATCAGCATACAAAAAGGTTTCTTTGCTTGGTTTATCAAGGTGAAATTTATCTCTTATCCAATTTGGAGTTAAAGCAAAATTTTTCATCACAAAATCACTCAATACCTCATCACTTATCTTGGTATTTGTTCCCATACAATCAACACTCACCGAAATTGGCTTAGCAACGCCTATAGCATAACTGAGTTGAACTATACATTTTTTAGCAAGCTTTGCTGCAACTATATTTTTAGCAAGCCATCTTGCAGCATAAAGACCGCTCCTATCAACTTTAGTGTAATCTTTAGAAGATTGCGCTCCACCTCCAATAGGAGCATATCCACCAAAACTATCAACAATGAGCTTTCTCCCAGTTAAACCACTATCATGTAAAGAACTGTGATTAACATATTTTCCTGTTGGATTGATTAAAATTCTTGTTTTTTCAGGATCAAAAAGCTCTTTTGGCAAATTTGTATCTAAAATAAGCTTCATTATTAAAGTTCTTAAATCTTCTATTTTCATACTTTCAATACAAGGTGCAGAAACTACTATAGTATGAATACTTTGTGGTTTGCAATTTTCAAAATTCTCTTTTGTTCCATAATCAATCGTTACTTGAGTTTTAATATCCACACCAAGCTCATGTGGATGATCTTTTGCATAAATATAAACTTTATCACAAAGCATTCTTGCATAAGAAATTGCCGCTGGCATAAACTCATCGGCTTCACAACTTGCAAAACCAAACATAATGCCTTGATCTCCTGCTCCAGTTTCACCATCTTCTTGATCAACACCTTGATTAATATCTGGGCTTTGCTCGTTTAAAAATACCATAACATCAACTTCTTCAGGATGCAAACACTGCTCTTTGCTAAAATGTCCCGCTCCGTTATAACCTATGTTTTTTAAAACATCTTTTACTAAATTGTCATAATCATGTTTGCTTAGCTTGTGATTTGATTTAACCTCTCCTCCAATCACAACCTTATTTCCTGCGACAAAAACCTCACTCGCCACCCTTGAATTTTTGTCATTTTTCAAGAGTATATCCACTATTGTATCAGCGATTATATCAGCACACTTGTCAGGATGACCAGGGCTTACGACTTCTGAAGTGAATAGATACATAAAAGTCCTTTCAAAAATAATTAAACTTTGCATTATAGTCTTATTAAATAAATTTATAGTTAAAATATTGGCAAGATTAAGTTTAGTTTTGTTAGAATCAAACAATTTTTATAAAAAGGAAAAAAATGAGGCATCTTATTAGCACAAAAAATTTAAGTAATCAGGAAGTTTTGGATATTTTTAAAGATGCAAAAGATTTTTTAGATAAGAAACCAAGAACGCTTTTAGAAGGCAAAAGCATTACAACTATATTTTTCGAAAATTCTACAAGAACACTTTCAAGTTTTGAAAGTGCTGCAAGAAGATTGGGTGCTAGAGTTTTACGATTAGATGTTGCAAGAAGTAGTTCTAGTAAAGGAGAAACCCTTTATGATACAGCTGCTAATTTAGATGCCATGAGTCCTAATGCAATAATAATTAGGCATTCACACTCAGGGGCTCCTCAAATTTTATCACACCATATTCACTGTCCTTTAATTAATGCAGGAGATGGAAAACATGCTCACCCAACACAAGCTTTACTTGATTTATTCACAATTTATGAGCACTTTAAAGGCGAAATAAAAGGGAAAAAAATCTCTATTATAGGAGATATTAAAAGCTCTCGGGTTGCAAACTCAAATATTGATCTTTTAACACGATTTGGACTTGAAATCACCCTAGTAGCACCACCTCATTTTATGCCAAATTCTAATTTAAATTATACTTATGATATAAAAAAAGCTATAGAAAAAGCTGATATTATAATGAGCTTAAGAACTCAGGTTGAAAGGCATGAAAAAATAGTTTATGCTTCATTAAAAGATTATGCTAATGACTTTTGCATTAATTCAAGCCTAATCAATGATAAAAAAGTAATTTTACTGCATCCTGGTCCTGTAAATAGAAATATTGATATTAGTGATGAAGTAATGAACGATCCAAGAAATTTAGTTTTAAAGCAAGTTGAACACGGAGTGGCTATTCGTATGGCTGTTTTAAAAAAATTTATTTTAGAAAACTAAGGAGAAATAAATGCTAGAATGGGATTTAACCGCATTATTTACAAATGAAAATAATCTTAATGAATTTATGCAAAAACACCTAAAAAAATCTTCTGAATTTAGATTAAAATATGAAAACAATCTTTATAAATTAAATCCTAAAGAATTTTTAAATTCTTTAAAAGAATACGAAAATCTTAATCTAGCATTGCAAAAAATTCTAACTTTTGCTTATTTAACTTTTGCAAAAGACACAACAAAGGGTTCTTTTTACGCAAAATATGAAGAAGAATGCAAAAAAATTGAAGAGAATATACTTTTTTTTGAACTAGAATTTTGCGATTTAAAACAAGAAAAGACACAAGAATTTATCGATTTTTGCAAAGATTATAGCTTTTATCTTAGCAATTTAATCAAAAACAAGCAATATAACTTATCAAAAAAAGAAGAAAGAATTTTATTGCAACTTTCAAATACAGGTGCAAATGCTTTTGCAAGACTCTTTGATGAAAGTATGAGTGCTTTAAAAATACCTTTTGAAGGGAAAAAACTAAGTGAAGAAGAAATTTTAAGCAAACTTTATCATCATGATAGAAAAATTCGCAAAAAAGCTGCTAAAAAATTTACCAAAAGCCTAGAAAAAAACTCTTCGCTTTTAACCTTTATCTTTAATATGATAAAAACCCAAAGACAAATAATTTGTAATCTAAGAGGTTATGAAAATTATGAACTCCCAAGACATATAAGCAATCAAATTTCACAAAAAAGTGTTGATGCTTTAATTCTTAGTGCTCAAAAAAATTTCCATCTTGTTTCTAAATTTTATAAAAGAAAAAAACAAATTTTAGGTTTTAATAAATTAAAAGATTATGACAGATATGCGCCTATTGGAAAAGAAGCTCACTTTGATTTTAAAGAAGCTAAAAAAATAGTTTTAAATGCTTTTGGAGCCTTTTCTAAGGAATTTAAAGATATAGCGCAAGAAGCTTTTGATAAAGGTTGGCTTGATGTATATCCAAAAAATAAAAAACAAAGCGGAGCTTTTTCTCATCCAGCAACACCTGATTCTCACCCTTTTATTTTGCTAAATTATACCGATCAAAGACGAGATCTTTTTACACTTGCACACGAGCTAGGCCATACTATACATCAAAAACTTTCTTACAAGGTAAGTTTTTTAAACCAAAATACACCTTTAACAACCTCTGAAATGGCTTCTGTTTTTGCAGAAATGCTTGTTTTTGATTATATAAAAGATAAACTCAATAAAGAAGAATTATTAACCCTTTATGCTGCTAAAATTGAAGATATTTTTGCTACTTTTTATAGACAAATTAATTTTACTTGTTTTGAAAGACGCATTTATAAAGAAAAAGATGAATTAAGCAAAGATAAGATCGATAGAATTTGGCTTGAAGAATCTCAAAAAATGTTTGGAGATAGTGTTATTTTAACCAAAAACTATGCTTGTTGGTGGTCTTATATTCCACATTTTATACACTCACCATTTTATTGTTATGCATATGCTTATGCACAACTTCTAGTTTTAGCTCTTTATGGGCTTTATAAAAGTAATAAATGTCCAAATTTTAAAGAACTATATCTTAGCATGTTAAGCTCAGGTGGTAGTATTAGTCCTAAGGATCTTATAGCTTCATTTGGATTTGATATAGAAAGTAAGAATTTTTGGGAAATAGGTATTAAAGAAATTGAAAAATTAATTAATGATTTTGTTAACTTTAAATAGTCTTTATCTTTAAGGAAAAATTATGATAGAAAAACTTTTACAAGATAATGAATTTGTAGAATTAATGCAGCAACATTGTTATGAAATAATTCAAACTTTAATTAAAAAAAATATAGAATTTTCCATAGTTTGCAATACAAAATACACTCAATTTAATCCAGAACTTCCTAAGCATTTAGATCTGAGTGAAAATCCTTATACGCTTTTTGCATTAGCAGGATATACTTTTACTTCTATTAAATTAGACAAAGAGTATATTCATTTTCATGCAGGATTTGGAACAGATGATTTTGCTACTTTTGTTAGGGTTGATTTAGGCGCCATTACTCAAATTCAAATTGAAAATAATGTTATCTTTATTAATTTTAGTTTTTATAAAAGAAAAGATGAAAATCTTGCCAAAAAATCAATAGATTTATTTTTAAATAATCCTAAAAATAAAGATATCTTTAAAAAATGATTTTTAAAGATATAAATCAAAGCCAAGAAAAAGCTATAAGGCACATAGATGGTCCTATGCTTATTTTAGCAGGAGCAGGAAGTGGAAAAACAAAAACTATTACAACAAGACTTGCTTATTTAATCGACGAAGTTGGAATTCCTGCACAAAATACTTTAACTCTAACCTTTACAAATAAAGCGGCCAATATTATGAAAATTAGGGCTTTAAATTTGATGAAAAATTCCAATAACCAAAATCCTTTATTATGCACTTTTCATAAATTTGGTCTTTTATTTTTAAGAATGCATATAGAAAAATTGGGACGTAAAAATAATTTTATTATTATTGATACTGAAGATAGAAAAAAAATTATCAAAGAACTTATAGATGAAGAATTAAATGCTTCAAATATTTCTAATTACATTTCATATTTAAAAAACCATTCTAAAAATGTAGAAATGGTTTTTAATGATTTAAACCTTTATAAAAACGACGAAGAAAAATTTAAAAAATTTGAAAAATTAGCTCTTTGCTATAAAAATTATCAAAATTATCTTTTAAAAAATAATTTTGTAGATTTTGATGATTTGTTAATGTTAAGCAATGAAATTTTAGAAAGCGATCATAATTTTGCCAAAGAACAAAGTGAGCTTTATCGCTATATCACAGTAGATGAATACCAAGATACCAATGCTTTACAATATCAAATTCTAAAAAATCTTTGTTTGGTGCATGAAAATATTTGCGTTGTAGGCGATGATGATCAAAGTATTTATGGATGGCGTGGTGCAAAAATCGAAAATATTTTAAACTTTCAAAGCCAATTTAAAAATGTAAAACTTGTTAAACTTGAACAAAATTATAGATCAGTAGGAAATATCTTAAATGCCGCTAATAAACTTATAAAAAACAATGATAAAAGATTAGGTAAAGAACTTATTTGCACCAAAGATCAAGGAGAGCAAATTAAGATTGATGAGGCACAAGATGAAAAAGAAGAAAGTCTTAAAATAGCAAAACATGTAAAAACATTACTTCAACAAGGAGTTGATGCTAGCGAAATTGCTGTTTTATTTCGTATTAATGCTCTCTCTCGTGCCCTAGAAGAAGCACTGAATAAAGAAAAAATTCCTTTTAAACTTTTAAGTGGGATTAAATTCTATGAAAGAGCAGAGATTAAAGATATCATTTCTTATCTTAGACTTTTAACTAATCTTAATGATGATTATTCTCTAAAACGCATTATAAATAGACCTAGAAGAAATTTTGGTTCTACAAGCTTAAAAAAATTAGAAGATTATGCACAAAAAGAAAAAATTTCATTATTTGAAGCTCTTAATAATCTTGATCAAAGTGATTTTTTTCCAAAAAAAACTCAAAAAGAAATTCATCTTTTTTTAGAACACATAAAAACCTTAAAAGAATGTAACAATTTAAAAGAACTTATATATCAACTAGAAGAAAAAATCAAATTAAAAGATTTTTATCAAAATCAAGCAGATTCTGAAGATAAAATTTCTAATATTGATGAATTTTATGCAAGTCTTAAGGATAAAATTAAAGAAGGATATTATGAAAATTTAGATGATATTTTAAATGAAATCGCACTCTTAAGCGATCAAGATGATTTAAGTGAAAAAAGTATTAATATTATGAGCATTCACTCAAGTAAGGGACTTGAATTTGATCATGTTTTTATTATGGGGTTGGAACAAGGCATTTTTCCACTGCTTAATGATACAAGTGATATTGAAGAAGAAAGACGCTTAGCCTATGTTGCTATCACAAGAGCTAAGAAATATCTCTATCTTAGTTTTACACATTCAAGATTTCATAAGGGTATAAGAATGCCCTTTAAAAAAAGTCAATTTCTTGAAGAAAGTTGCTTAAATATAAAATCTTCAAAAAAAGAGCATATTTTGCAAAAAAAAGAAGTAGGATTTAAAAAAGGGGATTTAATCAAACATAAAATTTTTGGTATAGGAAGGATAATTGATGTTCAAACAAGTAAAAATGAACAAAAACTCAGCATTAATTTTGGCGGTATCACACGTAATATTTTATCTTCCTTTGTGGAAAAAGTAATATGAATAAACTTTTTGTCGGTTACAAACCAAATGGAATAAGCTCAAACGCTTTTTTAAATACCATTAAAAAAAAATACAAAGTAAAAAAAGCGGGTTACTCAGGAACACTAGATCCTTTTGCCAAGGGAGTTTTAATTATAGCTTTTAATCAATTTAGTAAACTTTTTCGTTTTCTAAAAAAAACTCCAAAAACTTATAAAGCCACCCTTTGGCTTGGGGTTAAATCTTTAAGTTTAGATGATAAAAATATCACTCAAGTAACAACAATTAACCCCTATAATTTAGCCTTTTTAGAAGAAATCAAAAATAAGCTTTTAGGAGAAATTGAATTTATACCTCCTAAATTTAGTGCAAAAAGAATTCAAGGCAAAAGAGCTTATGAATTTGCTAAAAAAGGACAAGAAGTAGAACTTAAACCATGTAAAATGCATATTTATGAATGCAAAATTCTACATTATATCCACCCTTTTTTGAGTATAGAACTTTCAGTTAGCGAAGGAGCTTACATTAGATCTTATTGTGAAATTTTTGCTAAAAAATTAGGGATAAATGCAACACTAAGCTCTCTTGAGCGTATTAAAGAGGGTGAGTTTATTTATAACAATGAAAAAAGTTTAAATGTGCTACAATATCTAAATTTAAAAAAAAATTTCCTTAAAGATAGTAGTAAATTACAAAATGGATTAAAAATTGATATTCAAGAATTAACATATCAGGAAAATGGCACTTACTATCTTGAAGAAAAAAATTTTTTTTCAATTATTAACATAGAAAATAATAAAGTTCATTACATTTTAAATAAGGTTGCAAAATGTTAATATTATCACGAAAAGAAAATGAAAGTATAAGAATTGGTGAAGATATAGAAATTAAAATTGTTCAAACAGGAAAGGGTTATGCAAAAATAGGTATAGAAGCACCAAAATCTTTAATGATACTTAGAAAAGAACTAATTACACAAATTAAAGATGAAAATTTACATTCAGTCGTTCAAAAAGAAATTAAACTTGATGATCTTAGTAAGAAATTAAAAAAATGAAAGCTTATGCTAAAGCAAATATTTTTCTAAAACTCATTGGTTTTGATAAAAGATCTTATCATCTTTTAAAATCTCGTTTTATTTTAATCGAAGATCTTTTTGATGAACTTTTGATTATAAATCAAAAAACACAAGAAGGATTTGAGCTTATTAGTGACTTTGTATGCGAAAATAATATAATCAAAAAAGCCTATAATCTACTTTGTGATTATGGATATAAAAATGAATTAGAAGAATTTTTTAAAAATCAAAGCCTTAAACTTATCAAAAATATACCAACTTGTGCAGGACTTGGAGGAGGAAGCTCAGATGCAGCAAGTTTCTTACTAATGATGAATGAAAAATTGAATTTAAAAATTCCTAAAGAAAAGCTTATAAATTTAAGTTTGCAATTAGGCAGTGATATAGCCTTTTTCTTAAGTGGATGCAAAAGTGCCAATGTCAGTGGTTGTGGAGAGATCATAGAAGAATTTCACGATGATATTCCAAATTTAAAATTTACTTTTCCAGAAATTCATTGTCATACAAAAGAAGTTTATGGACAATTTGATAAAACTTCTTTTAATTTTTCAAAAAATTTTAAAGAAGCTAACAACTATGAGAAATTAAGCACTAAAGAACTCTTAGAAAATTTTGATAATCTCAAACTTAATGATTTATTTACTCCTTGTGTAATTTTATATCCTAAAATGGAAGAATATTTAATTAATGGTTTTTTTTTAAGTGGTAGCGGTAGTAGTGTTTTTAAGGTTGAAAAATGAAAAAAAATATTGCAAGAAATAAAAAAGCTCTATTTGATTATGCCATTTTAGAAACCTTTGAGGCAGGAATTGTTCTAAAAGGAAGCGAAGTTGTAGCATTAAGACAAGCTAGAACCAATTTAAAAGATTCTTTTGTTCGCATTATCAAAGGAGAGCTTTATTTACTCAATGCTCATATTTCTCATCTTAATACAACACATTCTCATTATAAACATGAAGAAAGGGCTCCAAGAAAACTTCTAATGCATAGAAAACAAATAGATAAACTTTTAGGAAAAGTAAGCGTGGAAGGCTATACTTTAGTGATTTTGGATCTATACTTTAATGTTAAAAATAAAGTTAAGGCGACATTAGCATTAGCTAAAGGAAAAAATTTACACGATAAACGTGAAAGCTTAAAGAAAAAACAAGCTGATTTGGAAGCAAAAATTGCTATAAAAAATTATAAAGGATAGAGAATGAAAAATAAATATGCTTTATTGATTTTATTATTACTAGGTTATTTTATTAGCGCCTGTTCTAACAATGAAGAAAAAATTCAAAATGATTTTTTATTTAAAGAATACAATCAAGGCGATAAAATTGTTTTAAATAGTGTAAATGGTGGAAGTAAAACACTAATAAGAACTCAAAAAGGTTTTATTGTAGAAGGAGATGAAAATAAAGTACTAATGTTTGACTTTTTTGGAACATTTTGTGCTCCTTGCAAAGAAGAAGCTCTTGAACTAAGCACTTTATGGAAAAATAATACCAAGCAATTTTTTATTATAGGTTTAACACATTTTGAAGATGTAAGTGATGCTGAAGTTAAAAAATTTGCTGATGATTATGGGGCTTATTATTTTTTGAGCAACTCTAATGAAAATAGTAGAATTATTGCGCAAATTTTAAAAGATATAAACTATCAAAGCATGGAACAACTTCCTTTTAAAGTTGTTTTAAAAAATGGAATTTATCAAGAATTGACTGATTATTGGAATGAAGGTAAAAAAACTTATTTTTATTTAGGAAAAGTTCCTACAAGCTTAATGCAACAAGACTTAAATTTAATTTATGGAAAAAAATAATGCCAAAGACACAAATTTTAGAACACACAAAACTAAAAGAACCAAAAATGTTTAAAGTTTTACTTTTAAATGATGATATTACTACAATGGATTTTGTTATAGAAATTTTAATGAATATTTTTCATCATAGTTTTGAAGTGGCTAATAATATTATGCTTGAAGTTCACTGCAATGGTTCTGGAGTATGTGGGATTTATACTCAAGAAATAGCCCTTTCTAAACAAAAGCAAGTTTCAAATGCTGCCTTAATGGCTAATTTTCCATTAAAAACAAGAGTAGAAGAAGAATGAAATATCAAGAAGAATTAAAGAAATTTTTAGAAAATGCCAAACAACTAAGCAGTATAAACCACCATGAATTTGTTACTTGCGAACACGTATTATTTGTTCTTTTAAAATTAAGCGAAAATTTTAAAGAAATATTTAAAGAGCTAGACGATAATGACAATTTTACGCTTTTAGAAAACGAACTTAAAAATTATATTAGTCAAAAAAATCAAATTTTAAGCAAAGAAGTTGTGCCTGAATTTTCTTTAGTATTGGAAGAAATTTTATCTAAGGCCAAAAAAGAAAATCCTTTACAAGAAATCACAATTATTGACTTTTTAAATCAACTTTTACAAGATGATAGATCTTATTCTAATTTCTTACTTCAAAAATATGGTTTAAATCTTGATAAAATTCAACAAATTAGAAATTCCAATAAATCAGAAAATCTTAATACCTTTGCAAGTGATTTAACAATCTTAGCACAAGAAGGAAAAATAGATCCTTTAATTGGTAGAAAATTCGAATTACAAAGAATTATGCAGATTCTTTGTAGAAGAAAAAAAAATAATCCTATTTTAGTAGGAGAAGCTGGTGTCGGAAAAACAGCCATTATAGAAGGACTAGCCTTAGCAATTTATGAAAAAAAAGTCCCAAAACAACTCCTTGATGCAAAAATTTACAGTCTAGATTTGGCCAATCTTTTATCTGGAACAAAATATAGAGGAGATTTTGAAAAAAGAATTAAAGATATTTTAAATGAACTCAGTTCCATACCTAATGCTATTTTATTTATAGATGAAATTCATACTATTGTTGGTGCAGGAGCTAGTAATGATTCTTATACTGACTTTTCCAATCTCTTAAAACCTGCTCTTAGCAATGGAAGCTTAAAATGCATCGGGGCTACAACATTTATAGAATACAAAAACACCTTTGATAAAAATAAAGCTTTAAGTCGTCGTTTTGCTAAAATTGATATTGATGAGCCAAATGAAGCCGAATGTTTTCTTATTCTTCAGGGTTTAAGACCTAAATATGAGAAATTTCATAATGTAAAATTTAGCGATGAAATACTTAAATCAAGCATAAAATGGGGTAAAAAATTTTTTAATGACAAATTTTTACCAGATTGTGCTATTGATCTTATTGATGAATTAGGTGCCTCATTTGCACTCGAAAAAAAACAAAAAAAGAATGTAACCTTAAAAGACCTAGAATTAACACTAGAAAAAATGACCAAGTCTCATAAAATTTTTGAATTTGATCAAAATAGTGCTTTAATTAAACTAGCCTCTAATTTAAAATCAGTTATTTTTGGACAAGATGAAATTATTGATAGTATTTGCAAAACTCTTAAACAAAGTTATGTAGGATTTAAAAATCAAAACTCTCCTAGAGGCGTTTTTCTTTTTACAGGTTCAAGTGGAGTAGGAAAAACAGAACTTTGTAAAAATTTAGCCAAATTTTTAGGACTTCACTTAGAAAGATTTGATATGAGTGAATATGCCGAAAAACATGCTTTAAGTAAATTTATAGGATCTCCTGCTGGATATGTTGGTTATGAAGATGGTGGACTTTTAAGTAATGCGGTTAGAAAAAATCCTTTTAGCGTAATTTTATTTGATGAAATCGAAAAAGCTCATCCTGATCTTAGTAATACTTTTTTACAAATATTTGATAATGCAAGTTTAACAGATAATAGCGGAATAAAAATCGATTTTCAAAATACCATTATCATCATGACCTCAAATCTTGGTCTAAAAGACTACAATGAATTAGGCTTTTTAAGTCAAAAAGAAGAAAAAAACAATAGAGCTATTAAAGATTTTTTTGCTCCTGAATTTATCAATCGCATTGATAAAATTTTACATTTTAATGATTTAAATGATGATATTTTAAACAAAATTGTTCAAAAAGAAATTAATGAAATTTCAAAAAATTTACAAAATATTACTTTAGACATTGATGAGAAAGCTAGGGTTTATTTAGCTAAAAAGGCCTACAATAAAGAGTTTGGTGTTCGATTATTAAAACGCATTATATCTGAAGAAATTGGGGAAAAAATAAGCGATGAAATTCTTCAAGGAAAACTCAAAAATGGGAAAATAAAGATTAAACTTGATAAAAATGGAAAACTTCAATTTATATACTAAACTTTTAAAAGCTCCAAAAGATGCTCCTGTATTTTTAACTTCTTCACTAGAAGAGAATTTTATACTTAAAGCTTATACTTTTGGATTATTCCCTTGGACTAGTAACCCAGTGACTTGGTGGTGTCCAGATCCTAGGTGTATTCTTTTGCCCAAAGATATTCATATACAAAAAAATATAAAAAAATTTTGTAAAAAATATACTATTAAGCTTGATTTTGATTTTTTAAATTTAATAAAACTTTGTAAAGATACTAGAGAACAAAGTTGGATAAATGATGATTTTATATATACATACACCAATCTTTTTAATCTAGGATATGCTCATTCTTTAGAAATTTATAAAGATGATATTTTAGTAGGAGGAATTTATGGACTTATAATAGGAAAGGTATTTTTTGGCGAAAGTATGGCTGGAATAGAAAAAAATGTATCAAAAATAGCCTTGATTAAACTCTGCGAGTTGCTAAGACCTTATGATTTTTTAATAGATTGTCAAATTTACAATTCACACTTAAAATTCATGGGGGCTAAAAATATCACAAGGGAACAATTCTTAAAAATATTAAGCAAAAAAACCCAACTAAATAGTGGATTTAAAAATTTTAAAGAACTTATATAATGTTATAATATTAAGTTTGCCGTTAAATTTTTATCAAAATTATTTTTTATGTTTAAATAATTTTATAAATTACTATCTCTATAATTTATATAAATTAGTTAATCCTAATAAAATCATTTTAATTCCCATAGCAACTATAAAAACTTGCACTATCCTAGAAAATACATGTAAAATTAATTTTCCAAAAATTTTTTCTATCGTTGCTGCAAAATGAAATAAAAAAAACATAAACATAAAAGCCAAAACAGTAGCACCTAATGCTACATCTAACCCACTGTCTTCACGAATAACTATAACAGCAGCTAAAGTTCCAGGCCCAACAAGCATAGGAAACGCCATAGGAATAAGACTTTTTCTTAAGAACTCTTTTTCGCTTAAATCTTGATAATGTGAGAAATCTTCAACAACTGTTGAAGCAGAAAAAAGTAAATTTCTAACTGCCATGATCATAAGGATTAAACCGCCAGCTATTCTTAAATGATCTAAATCAATTCTAAAAATATAAACCATTAAATAAGATCCAGAAAACAAAAAAACAAGAACAATCAAACAAGCAGTGTAAAGTATATTTCTAAAAAGCTTTTTACGTATAGCAGTTGGCAAACCTTCACTCATAGCAATAAACTGAGTTAAATTTCCAAAAGGATTTAACACAGCGAGCAATGCAATAGCAGAAACTAATATTAGGTGAAATTCTGATTCTAGATCAACAAACATTCTTTAAACTTGATCAAAAAAATTATTTAATATTATTAGTAATTTTCATTAAATCCCCTTTTGAAAAAGGTTTTAAATCTTTATACGATATCTCAAAAAAATCCAAATTTCTACCTACTTCTGCCAACAAAAGACGTAAATTGATATAAAGAGAATTTTCTTTAAATGATATATCTTGCTCAAGAACATTAAAATTATACTTATTATTAAAAAAATTCAAATTAGCCAAATCATATCTTTTATGAATTTCAAAGTAGTTTTTAAGCTTTTCTGTAATCAGTTTTCTAAAAGCTTTATTATTTCTAACAACATCTTTTAAAACATATGTTTTTATCTTTTTATCTTTAAGATTGAGCGCAAAACCGCTTTCATAAAAAGAAGGATGTGCTGCAGAACTATAAGAATAATCTACAAAATTATCAAAAAATATCATATCTTTAACTATATAAGTAATTTTTAAAGTATTATTAAAATCTTTACCGTATATATTAAAAGGATCTTTTTTTAAAAAATTATCCTTATCTTGTAAAATTTTTTCCAAAGTTTGATCCAAAGTTATAAAATCTAAATTTTTATTAAATTTCTGATTTTCAAAACTGCCTAAAGTAATATTTAAATCTGGTATAAAAAATAAATTATTGTTATAAGAATTTAATGCTTTAACCTTGCCTTGCGAAGTTAAATTTTCTACTTCTAATTCTTTTTTTAATTTAATATATTTAATTGAACAGATATTGTTTATTAAGCATTTATCTTTTTCATTTTCAATTAAACCATAATTTCCATTTTTTATACTAAAACCATAATCTTTAATCTCATAAGCATAGAGATTAAACACAAAAAATACCATTGATATTAAAATTCTAAACATCACTTCACTTGCCTTAAATAATTTTAAAATTATAAAGTAAAAAATTTAATATTTTTTAAAATTTAACTATATTAGTTTTCTTAAATAATATAAATTTAAACCTCATTAAAAACCTATATAATTATAATAACATTATTCATCTCATTTTTATCCTAAAAATTTAATTAATACTAAAAATTTTTCATTATTATTTGTATCATTTAAACAACACAAAATAACAAATTTTTCATAGCTCCTAAATATTAAGAAAATACATATAAAATAATATATGTAAATATAGTCAATATAAAAATATTTATAGTAAAATATACAATTAAATCAAGGTTCATAAATGAAAAAAGAATTTTTTAATACTTTAGAAAAAATTTTATATAATCAAAATCTAAATCAAAAAATTAATGATTTTTATAATTTTTATGATGATTTTAAAAGCAAAAAAATCATTTTTGATCACTCTAATATAAGCGTTCTTAAAGAATGTAACTATGAAAAAGTAAAATTTATACATCCTACACGCATAAGAAGACCTAAATTTACTAAAAGTATAAAATCTCTAGCTCAAATTATACATTCAATTGCCCACATTGAATTTAGTGCTATTAATTTGGCTTTGGATAGCGCTTACCGCTTTAAAAATCTTCCTTTAAATTTTTATCAAGATTGGCTAGAAGTTGCAGATGAAGAAATAAAACATTTTCAATTTTTAAATCAAGCTTTAGAACAGTTAGGATACAAATATGGGGATTTCTTTGTTCATGATAATCTAGATTTAGCTTTAAAACTAACCAAAGATTCTTTAGCCTCTAGAATGGGAGTTGTTCATAGAGGATTAGAAGCTAAAGGACTCGATGCAAATCCTTTTGTTTTAAAAAAAATACAAACAAGCGATAATGAAATTAAATCTTTTTTAGAAGAAATTTTACATATTATCTTAAAAGATGAAATTACACACGTTAGCAAAGGAGATTTTTGGTGGAAATTCTCTAAAGATAAAAAAGAGAATTTTTTATCTTTATGTAAAGAATTTAAAACCTTTTCTTTGGCCGGAAAACAACTTAACTTTGAAGCAAGAATTCAAGCAGGTTTTGATCCTTTAGAATTACAAGAAATTGATAAATTTTATAATAATTAAATCTTCTTAAATATTATAATTATAAAATTATACAAAGCTCTAGTAATTCCATATAAAACATAAAGGCTTACCAAAAAAACTAGAGCTTCTAATGGATAAAGATATAAAAAAGAAAAAATTATCATTAAAATAATCAAAACTTTTAAAAAATTTGCACGAGAAAAATCAACCTTTTTAAAGCTTGGATAACGTATATTACTCACCATCAAAAATCCAAGAATTGCTTGCAAAACTAAAAAAATAAAACCATAAGATTCTAAAAATTCATATTTTATATAAGCATAAGTATAAATTGCACTTACAACAGCTGCAGTGGGTATAGGCAAACCTATAAATACGGAAGGCTCATATGTCCCAGTTGTTACATTAAATCTTGCCAAACGAATAGCACCAAACACAACAAAAAAAGCTGTGATTAAAGATCCTAATTTTCCATAATCAACTCCAATACTCATATAAAAAAATATTGCTGGAGCGACGCCAAAAGCAACTAAATCCGCCAAAGAATCAAATTCAACGCCAAATTTTGAAGTAGTTTTTGTTAATCTTGCAACACGGCCATCTAATCCATCACAAATTAAAGATAATATAATGTAAAATAAAGCTTTTTGATAATTTCCTTGTATAGAAGAAATTATTGAAATAATCCCTAAAAATGCCGAAATAGCTGTAAAAAGATTGGGCAACACATAAATAAGCTGAGGTTTATTATTCATAATTTCTCCTTTAAAAAATTTACTCTAAATAACCTATCAAAGCTCCTGCTTTTATTTTATCTCCAAGTCCTACTTGAATACGAATTTTATCTTTTGGTAAAAATAAACTTATATTTCCATTAATAAAAAATCCTATTTCATCTCCTGCATTAAGATCTGAATAAATATCATACAAATATAATTTTCTATCCATTGATCCTGCATAAATCTTATAAATAATATTTCTATTATCTGTATTTGCAAAAATTGATATATTTTCATTCATATTTTTTGCAACTTTTAAATTATTGCATAAAAAAAGTCCATGCTTTGTTTTAATCTTATCAATGTTCATTTTAAAACAAGCATAAAATGTCCCAGGATGATAAAAAGAATTTTTAATATTTATTTCTATACATTCTCCCAATAAATGGTGATTTAGATTTTGTATTTTTAAAATTTTACCATCAATAGGAGATAATATAGCCTTTTCATCCACGCAAATCAAAGTTCTTTTTGGAACTCTAAAAAGAAATAAAAAAAATAAAAATATAAAAAAAACTAAAAATGAAAAAGACCAAAATATCCAGATGATTACAAATAAGCTTAGACTAATCCCTATAGCAAAATATCCAACCCTTGAAAAATACTTATTCATTTATCTCTTCTTTTGAAAGCAAAGAATCTTTATCTTCTTGCAAACGTGTTGGTAAATTATTTTTTATCTCATATTCTTTAATAATCTCTCTAACTTTAGCACCTTCAATAGTTTCTTCTTCATATAAAGCTTCAACCATAGTTTCAATAGCACCTTTATAATCATTTAAAGTTTTCTTTACTTCATCATATCTATCATCCAATGTTTTTTTAACATAAGTATCCAAAGACTCTGCCATTTTTTCAGAGTAATCTTTAATTGTTTGTCCACCATTTAAAAACGTATTTCTTTGTTTTTCAAGAACCATAAGTCCTGCAATTTCACTCATACCATACATTGATATCATAGCTTTTATAATATCTGTAGCTCTTTCAAGATCATTACTTGCTCCTGTTGAAATCTCGCCAATAAATACTTCTTCAGCAGCACGCCCACCTAAAAGAACATCAACTTCTGCAAGTAGTTCATGTTTTTGCATCAAAAATTTATTCTCCTCAGGAGTATTTAGAGTATATCCTAAAGCTGCTAAACCTCTAGGAATTACAGAAACTTTGCTTACTTTTTTAGCTCCTTTAGTTGTTTCTGCAATTAAAGCATGCCCACATTCATGATAAGTAACAATTTTTTTCTCTTTATCATTAATACGACGTGATTTTTTCTCAAGTCCAGCTATAGCTCTTTCAACAGCTTCAACTAAATCATCTTGCTCGACATATTTTTTAGAATCTCTTCCAGCTAGAAGGGCAGCTTCATTAATAATATTGGCCAAATCCGCTCCTGCTAAACCTGCTGTAAGTCTTGCTATATCTTCAACTTTTACACTAGGAGAAATTTTTACATCTTTCATATGCACTTTTAAAATTTCACATCTACCTTTAAAATCAGGCTTATCTACTAATACCTGCCTATCAAACCTTCCTGGTCTTAAAAGAGCTGGATCTAAAACTTCTGGACGATTTGTAGCTGCTAAAACAATTACTGGAGAACTTTCGCTTCCAAAACCATCCATCTCAGCTAAAAGCTGATTTAAAGTTTGCTCTCTTTCATCATTACCCCCCATCATACCACTTGCCGCACGACTTTTACCAATAGCATCAATTTCATCAATAAATACAATAGCAGGGGCTTCTTTTTTAGCATTTTCAAATAAATCTCTTACTCTACTAGCTCCAACACCTACAAACATCTCTATAAAACTTGACCCAGAAACACTAAAAAATGGAACATCAGCTTCGCCTGCAACAGCTTTAGCCAATAAAGTTTTTCCAGTACCTGGAGGTCCAACCAATAAAAGGCCTTTTGGAATTTTTGCTCCTAATTTAATATAACGTTCAGGAAATTTTAAAAAATCAACAATCTCTTTTACTTCTTCTTTTGCTTCTTCAACTCCCGCTACATCAGAAAATTTTACTTTTGGTTTTTCAGAATTTACAAGCTTTTTTGAACTTCCTATTCCCAAAATAGAACTTCCCATATTTTTTTGCATACGACTTGCTAAAAACATCCAAATACCAAAAAAGATAAAAATTGGCAATACCCATGAGAATAAAATATCAGTAAACCAATTAGTTTCAGAATAAGCCCCATAAGCAATATTTTTCTGATCAAGTAAATTTACAAGCTCTGGATCATTAACTTTTTTAGCTGTATAGATAGTATTATGTGCTGAAGATATAGCTTTAATAGTAGTTTGTCCTATACTAACTTGATTAATCTGTCCGCTTTGTATAAGTTTTTTAAGTTCAGAATAGGCAATATTTTTACTTATCTCACCTCCATTTAAATTAGCTCCAAAAGAATTATTTCCATCAAAAAATCCTTTAAAAAGAACTATCATTACAATTGCAAAAATTGCAAAAATAAAGATTGGATTTTTGTTAAAAAAATTATTATTTTTTGGAGTATTATTTTTATTATTTGGTTTATTCATTGAGTTTCCTTTTTATAAACTAAACTTATCCATTCGTTTGACTGGATCTTGTCAATTAATTTTAAATCTTGAAATTTATCCTTTATTCGGCTTTCATATTTATCTAAAATTCCAGATAATATAAGTATAGCATTATCATTTAAACACTTTTTAATATTGCTTTCTAAAACTAAAATGATATCAGCAATCAGATTGGCCACTACCAAATCATATTTTTTATTAGCTTGATCTACAGAGCCACACCATATATTTTGAAATTTTATTTTATTAATTTTAGCATTTTTTTTGGCACTTTCAATAGCCAATATATCTGTATCACAAATATCAACTTTACATAAATATTTTGCTAGAATAATAGCTAAAATTCCGCTACCACAACCTATATCTAAAGCTAGCATATTCTTTTTGGCGTATTTTTGTAAAAATTTTATACAAGAATGAGTACTTTCATGATGTCCAGAACCAAAAGCAAGCGCTGGATTTATTTTGATATTTAAACAATTTTCTTTTGGTTCTTGCCAAGAGGTATGAATATAAATATTTTCAATTAAAATAGGATGAATACTTTTTTTGTATTCTTCAATCCAATCTTTATTTTCTTTTTTTTCAAGTATTTTATAAAAAAAAATTTTCTTATTTTCCAAGTTAGAAAGTTTTTCTATAAAAACATCTAAAGCAAAATCCAAATTTTCTAAACTATCTTCAGACCTTATAAAAAAACCTTCATTTTTTTCTTCTAAAGCGTCAATCCCTAAATCAAATATAAAGTCAACAAATATCTTTTCATAAGACTTTTCAACTTTAAAAAATAATTCATAGTAAAATTTTTGCATTTTGAAACTATTTTGCCTAAAAAGGCTTAATTTTTATTCAGATACCTCAGAACCAGTTCCTAAAACATCTTCAAGTTTTTCTTTCAATACTTGCGGGGTAAATGGTTTTACAATGTAATTATTAACACCTGCTTTTAAAGCTGTAATAACCTCAGCCTTTCCACCCTCGGTTGTAACCATAATAATAGGCATATCTTCATATTTTTTTTCAGCCCTCACCTTTTTAACTAACTCTAAACCATTCATTTCTGGCATATTCCAATCAGTTATTAAAACTTTTATATCTTCATTTTTAGTTAGCAAATCCCAAGCTTCAACCCCATGCTCAGCTTCAAGAACATCATTATGCCCAAGTCTTGTTAGAGTATTCTTAATAATCCTTCTCATAGTAGAACTGTCATCAACAACCAACAATTTCACAATTTCGTCCTTTCAAATTCTAATTTTACTATTTTATCCTACCAAAACAAAAAATAATTATAACATCTTTTTGTTAATTATTATCATAAATATGACTATTTTTATATTTTACTGCAAATAAGTATACACTAAGTCCAATTAAAAGAAGATTAATGCCAGCTATAAGGTATATCACATAAATCATTTGAGATAAATCACTTGATACAAGTTTAAACACTAGCATCAAAGCTTCAATAGCTAAAGCAATAATAATTGATCCTAAAAACCTCACCATTGTTTTTTGTATACCATGAGCTTCTTTTTTCATTTTTCCTAGAACTTCTTCTTCTATTATAGTTTTTGTTAAATCAAAAATAGCTAAGGCTAGAGTAATAGCTATAGTACTTTGAAATATGATTTGTATTCCAACTTTTTCTTGCTCATGAAATAAACTAAAAAATCCTTTTTGAAACAAAAAACATGTAATGATAAATAAAACCACAGCAAAACAAAAATAAATTACACGACTAAAATAATTAAAAGTTGTTTCAAAATATCCAGCTTCTATTACTTTTAAAATATTAATTAAACTTACATCTATACATACTACAAATAATAGTTCATTTTTATCATTATAAATTGGCATAGAAGCAGTAACACATAATTCATTATTTAAGCTAGAAGGATAAGGGTCGCTTAATATACAGCGCTTAAATTTAACGGCTCTATAAAAATAAGCTTTAGAACTTCTATCTTCCCCAGCTCCTGTTTCATATTCTTTTTTTAAAGCTATCGTATTGCCAATTTGCCTTCCAGATGTATCAAGTATATATAAAGCATCAAAAATAGAAATATCATGTTCAATTTTATCTAAGGCTATTTTTATACTATCAAGATGTATATTAGGGAGTTTATTAGGTAAATTTCTTGTTAAGATATATGTCATATATGCTCTTGCTTTATAGCGATTGTCTTCAAATTTTTGTATATCCTTAATAAACATTAATTACCTCCGGCGTTATGTTTAAATTCTGGAACAATTTCAAGCAATGTTTTAATTATATCTTTATTTTGCTTAAGCTTATCAATTTGAGAATTCAATTTAACAAGATCAGTTTTTTGATCTTTTACCACAAAAATACTTTCATATTTTGTTTTTGCATCATTTTCATCGA
Source organism: Campylobacter novaezeelandiae (assembly GCF_018968685.1). Classification (NCBI taxonomy): domain Bacteria; kingdom Pseudomonadati; phylum Campylobacterota; class Epsilonproteobacteria; order Campylobacterales; family Campylobacteraceae; genus Campylobacter; species Campylobacter novaezeelandiae. The sequence continues at coordinate 1,104,332 of NZ_CP076657.1, forward strand.
TTAAAAGTTCTTCAAAAAGTTTTTCTCCTTTTCTAAGTCCAGTAATTTTAATTTCTAAATCAGGACGATTTGAAAGCAAAAGCATTTTTTTAGCTAAATCCATAATTTTTACAGGTTTACCCATATCAAGAACAAAAAGCTCTCCGCCTTTTGCTATAGCGCCCGCTTGAAGAACAAGCTGCACCGCCTCATCAACAAGCATAAAATATCTCACTATATCAGGATGAGTAAGACTTAAAGACTCACCCTTTGCAATTTGCTCCTTAAATTTAGGAATAACACTTCCACTTGAACCTAAAACATTTCCAAAACGAACACAAGCAACTTCAAAGTCTTTATTTGATAAAGCCAAGGTATAAAGCTCGCAAACTCTTTTAGTGCAACCCATAATACTTGTAGGTCTTACAGCCTTATCAGTGCTAATCATAACAAATTTTTTAACTCCATTATCTTTTGCACTATCAATTAAAATTTTAGTTCCTATTATATTGTTTAATACTGCAGAATAAGGATTTTGCTCACAAAGTGGTACATGTTTATAAGCTGCTGCATGCAAAATAAGTTCTGGTTTGTATTGTTTTAAAACACCTTTGAGATTATCTTCTTCTAAAATACTCATCAAAATAGGAATAATTTTATCCTTATGATTACTTAAATCTTCATTGATTTTATAAAGATTAAATTCACTATGATCAATCATTATAAGCTGTTTTGCGCCAAATTTTATACACTGCTTACAGAGTTCGCTACCTATACTCCCTCCAGCTCCACTCACCAAAACAACTTTATCCTTTAAAAAATCTATAACCGCATTATTATCTAAATCCTTAGGTTTTCTAGCAAGTAAATCTTCTATACTAATATCTCTTGCCTCATTCCTTGTAAAGGAAAAAATTTTAACATCTAAGATTCCATAACCAACAAGCTCTTCAAAAAGCTTTTTTAAATCTTCTTGTTCAAGCTTTAATGCAATAATCGCTGTCTTTGTGCCTTTATCTACATAATCTTTAATTTTATCTTTTGATTCAACCTTAAATTTATCACAATAAGTTCCAATGAGTTCTTTTCTTTCATCAATTACTCCAACAGGATAAAGTCCTAAATGCCCTTCTTTTGCACCTTTTAGCAAATGAAGTGCTTTAGATGTAGCTCCTATTACTATGCAAGGATTTTCTTCAAAAGCATTATTTGATTTAAAATCAACAAACATCCTTTTACTGATTCTTAAAGTACCTATAAACATATAAGATAAAACAAAATCTATCCCTATAACACTTCTTGGAAAAGGATTAAAAAAATCACTATAAAAAGAAAAAATTATTAAAAAAATAATTTCAGATAAAATAAGGGCTATAAAAATTTTTCTTGCTTCATTTAAAGAAAAAAATCTCCAAGCAACTTTATAAATCCTAAAAACAAATAAAAAGAAAATTTTTAAAATAATGAGTATAAGCCCTGATTTAAACATTGAGTTATAAAACTCATCAGGTATATCTCCACTAAATCTTAAAGAAAAAGCTAAAAAAATAGAAAGTAAAAATAAAAAAATATCAAAACAAACAAAAAATATTAATCTTTTGCTTTTATAAAAAGTAAAATCCATCTTAACCTCGGATACTCTTTAAAATAAGATAAGAAATTTCTTTAACATCATCTTTGCTCATAGTAGTGCTGCTTGGTAAACAAATTCCTTTATAAAAAAATAATTCACTATTGCCATTTACATAAGCTTTTTCACCTTTAAAAACTGCTTGAGCATGCATAGCCTTCCAAAGAGGTCTTGTTTCAATTTGTTCTTTTTTTAAATCTTGAATCAATTTTGAAATTTTAGGATGCAAAGGAAGATCTTTTTGTGTGATACAAATACTTTTTTTCTCTTTAAAAAGTTCATTTAGCTTAAAATCTATTAAGGCTGTGCTTAGCCAACGATTACTTCTTGAATTTTCAAGTTCGTCTAAAAAACTAAAACTATCGCCTAAAAATTCTTTATACCACTTATAAATTTCTCTTTTTTTAAGCACTCTTTGTTCTAAAACTTCCATTTGCGCAACACCAATAGCACCCAAAACATTACTAAGTCTATAATTATATCCATAATCTAAATGCTCATAATGCAAACAATCTTCTCTAGCTTGAGTGCTATAAAACCTTGCTTTTTCTATTTTTTGCTTGTCTTTTCCTACAAGCATTCCTCCACCTGAAGTTGTGATAATTTTATTTCCATTAAAAGAATAAACCCCAAACTCTCCAAAAGTTCCCAAAGCTTTACCCTTATAAAAACTCCCTAAAGCTTCTGCTGCATCTTCAATTAAAATAATATTATTTTCTTTACAAATTTCAAGAATCTCATCCATTTTTGATGCATTACCATAAAGATGTGTTAGAATTAAAGCTTTAGGTTTTTTTTCGCTTTCATAAATAGCTTGTTTTAATAAAGTTATATCTAAATTAAAAGTTTCATCACAATCAATAAAAACAGGCTTAGCCTTAAGATAATAAATAGGCGCAACCGAAGCAATAAAAGTAAAAGACGAAGCCAAAACCAAATCATTTTCTTTTACTCCAGCCACTCTTAAAGCAAGATGTAAAGCCGCTGTTGCAGAATTTAAAGCTAAAGCATAATCACTTTTTGTATAGTCTTTGATACTCTGCTCGAAACGATTAACAAATTCTCCTAAAGGAGCTATATAATTACTTTTAAAAACTTCTTGTATATATTTTAATTCATTTTCGCTCATATGTGGAGCTGAAAGAAAAAATTTCATAACTTATCCTTTATACTTCTTGCAGGAACACCTATATAAGTTCCTTTTTCAGTTATATCACGCGTTAAAACCGCACCTGCACCTAAAATACTATTATCCGCCATAATCAAATTAGGCAAAATACAAGAATTAATTCCCATAAAACACTTTTTGCCTATTTTTACATTCCCAGCCATTTTAGCCCCAACACTTATATGAGAAAATGCATCTATTTTACATTCATGCTCTACAACACAAGAAGTATTTAAAATAACGCCTTTAGCAATAAAAGCTTTAGCATTAACCACTACACAAGGCATAATTAAAATTCCACTTTCTTCTAAAAAAGCACTTGGACTTACAATAGCACTTGGATGAATTAAATTTACAATTTTAAAACCATTTTCTTTAATAGTATTAAAAACCTTTTCTCTAATGCTATTATCTCCTATAGCAACAAATATATCCCATTTTGGCAAATCTTTGCTAAATTTTACACCTTTATTATCATCTAAAAAAATACATTCTTCATAACCTAAAGACTTGGCTACATCTGCACAAACTAAACCGTGTCCACCCGCTCCATAAATATAGATTTTTTTAGTTCTTTCCATTAAATTTTTCCGTTGTAGCTTGACCTGTTTTATTTATCCCACTTCGTTTTAGCACTTTAAAAAAAGTTAAAAAAAGAATTTTTAAATCAAGAGCAAAAGAAATGTGTTCTACATAATACACATCAAGTTCAAATTTTTGCTTCCAAGAAATATTATTACGTCCATTAACTTGTGCCCATCCTGTAATACCTGGTTTTACATTATGACGCATTTTTTGTCTTGAATCATAAAGTTTTAAATATTCAGATAATAAAGGACGCGGACCAACAAAACTCATATCTCCTTTTAAAACATTAAAAAGTTGCAATAATTCATCTAAACTCAAACTTCTAATAATTTTTCCTAAAGATTTTAAACGCATTTCATCAGGAAGTAAATTTCCTTGCTCATCTTTTTCATCGCTCATTGTCTTAAATTTGTAAATTTTAAATTCTTTTTCATTAAGCCCAGGTCTAATCTGCGTAAAAATTACACTTTTTTGAGTGATTTTTAAAAGTATAGCTATAATTAAAATCAAAGGAGAGAAAAAACTTAATAAAATTAAAGCTAAAATAAAATCCAAAATCCTTTTAATATACTTTTTATACATTTTTCATACTCTCATCATAAATTTTTAAATAATTTTTTGCAATTAAATTTTCATCTAGTTTTAGAGCTTCTTTAAATGCATTATGAGCTAAATTTTCTCGTAATTTTGTATCTTCTATCAATAAAGTGATTTTTTCGACAAAATCATTTATATTTTTACTCTGAAATAAAAGACCATCATAACCGTTTGAAATTGCTTCTATGCAACCTTCACAATCACTTACAATACAAGCTTTTGCGCAAGCTTTTGCTTCTAAAATTGTAGCAGGAAAACCCTCCTTATAGCTTGGTAAAACAAAAATATCACATAAATTTAATAAAAAAGCTATATCATCTCTTGATCCAAGATAAAAAACTTCACCTTTTTGTAAAAACTCTAAAGGAGCGCAAGATTTATTATCATCTCTACCGCCTACCAAAATAAAATTAGCTTTATTTTTTAAAAGTCTGGCCGCCTCATAAAATTCTTTAATCCCCTTATGCCACAAAGCTCTAGCTATCATTAAAATTAAAGGTTTATTGGGCATATTATAATTTTTTAGAAAATTTAACTTAATATCATTTTGAATTTTCACAGGAAAAAATTTCTTAAGATTAACTCCTACAGATTTTATAATGCAAATTTTTTCTTCTTTTAAGCCTAAATTTCTCATGAATTCAGCATTGCTTTCATTTACAAAAATAAATTTAGTAGCAAATCTAAATGATATTTTATATAATAAATTAATCGTTGCTCTTACTAATTTGCTTTTAAGATCTTCATCAATATAAAACGATCCAAGTCCTTCTACAAGAGCAAAAATTAATTTAATTTTTGCTACTTTTGCTGCTATTACTCCAAAAGTATTACTTTTATGAGCACTTGTTTGAATCAAATCTAAATTTAAATTTTTTAAAGTTCTTGCAAGATGTAAAAAATTTTTAAAAACAACCAAAGGATTAAGACTTGAGCGATTTAGATCATAAAAAATAATATTAGCTTTTAAATCCTGAAGCTTATGAGCGTAATTATCCTTTGGAACTATAATAAATACCTCATCTCCTCTTTCTAATAAAGCTTTAATAATAGGAGCTCTAAAATGATAAATACTCATGCCAGAATGACTTAAAAATCCTATCTTCATATTTTTAATTTAAATACCTTTGCCTCTTTAGTGTTTAAAACCAAATCGAATAAATTTTTATCATAATTACCTAAAAAAAACATTTGAACAAAAGCACTTTGATACATATTTTTATCCATCAAAATAAATTGAGTAAAAGGCATAGAGGAATCTTTAATATAAAAAATATAAAAATTTGCACTAGGATCAACATTGATAATTTTATATTCATTTTTTTCTATAGAATCAAACTCTATAAAACTATTAATAGCAAAAACGTCTCCATTTAACTTAAAATTCCTAAAATCATTACTTAAAATTATCCCATTACTTAAAATAATCTCTCCATTATTTTCACCCAAAATATAAGAAGTGCTAAAAGTAAATGGTTTATTAAGCTCCCCTGTTTCAAGATCTATAAAAGAAAAACTTGCAACAGTTAAAAAAATCGAAACCATTCGCGATGGGAGATAAAGATAAATATCTCTTGTTTTTGGAGTATTGATTTTGAAATTTTCTTTACTTAAAGAATTTAAAAATAAATCAACATTACTTTGGTTATAATCTCTCATCATAGCATCAAGCAAATCATTATATGGCTTATAAAAACTTTTTTCAGTATATTCCACACTTAATCTTGCCATATTTGCAGCTGATCTTTGATCTTTACTTAAAACAAAAGAAGGGAAAAAGTTATCTTTTCCTAAATGTTTGCCACCATCTACCAAGGTTTTAACATCACTATAATATCTAATAGGATACCCATAATCCCACCACGTTACAACATAATCTTCTCTTGATGCCAATTCTTTAAACTTTGTCAAAAGAATAGCTTCATTTTGAGTAAAAACAGTTGGGGCTTTGTAATTATAAATATGCGTTAAAGCAGAAGATAAACTTATCATTAAAATGGCTATGATAAGAAAAACACGCATTAATTTTAAATTCTTTTTATATAAAAATTTTAAAGCCATAAAAATAAAAAAGAATAATATTAATAAAAACGCAAAATATCCTAAAAAATCATATGAATCAAAATTTTTTTGTATCGAATAAAAGAATATAAATAATATAATAAAAAGAAAAATTATAATTAAAAGAAATCTAAAAAATCTTATATCTTTAATATTTTGTATTTTAATTTTTTCCAAATACTCCAAAAATTTAATACATAAAAAACCAAATCCCAAAGCCATAATAGGCACTGCATAGATAGTAAAACGAAGCCCGCCCTTAAGCGCCAAAAAACCAAGCAAAAGCATAGGTAAAGCTAAAATAACACTCTTGTGCTGTTTGATAAATAAAATAAAACCTATAAAAGAAAGTAAAAAAATAATTTCATTAGAACTTATTCTTTGCATAAAAACACTTAAATCTATACTTTCAACTTCTTGTATAGTTTTATTAACATTAAAATAAACAAAACCTTGAGTTAAATTAGCACTAGAGTCAGTTCGAAATATATAAAATTTAAGCTGATAAAGTATAGGATCAACACCGCCACTTAAAATTAAAAAAATAAGAGTGAAAAAACCCAAAATAAGAAGCAACTTTAAGTTAAAATAATAATTTTTTAAAACAAATAGAGAAAAAAGTATTACTATAATTGCACTTTGGTAAAACCAAGCAATATTTGAAAGAGTAATAAGCATTAAAATAATACTCATATACAATATAGTTTCTTTTCTATGAAAGATAAGAGTATAAATTAAAAATAACCCTATCAAAGCAACATTTAAAGTATAACTTGATGGATACCACCAAAGATAAATCATTACACAAAAAGGTAAGAAAATAAAAGATAATAAATCCTTTTTTAAAATAAGCCTTATCATAAAAAATAAAATAAACATAGGAAGGACTATTACAAGCATATCCGTATCATAATATCCTGCCATAGTACGATTATAATAACTATTTGCTATGCTTGCTAAAAGAGCAGCTATAAAACCCATTAAAGGATTTTTATACTCATTAGCAATCAATACAAGCGGTATAACAAGCAAAGAAGATAAAAATACACTCATATATAAAATAATACTCTCAAAAGAAAAAGGGGTAATTTTATAAAGCCAATAAGTAAGAGTAGAAAGTGATGATCCATAATAGCTTAAGTCATTAGGCTGATGAAAGCCGGCTATCATATCTCTTGCACCCTCTGCAAAAGCATACCCATCATTTGAAATAATCATTAATTCGTTATTAAAAAAATACTCATTAAATTCACTTGCCCAAAAAATCCAATAAAAACGACACGCAATACTAAAAATAAAAGCTATTAAAATAAAAACTATTAAATTATAATTTTTAAAAATACGGTTTATCTTTTGCATTATTTACCCTAATAAATATTTTAAAGCATCTCTTGCAATCTTAATTTTATCAAATTCTGATGCTCTTTGTTTTGCTTTATTTTTATAAGTATTTTTTAAATTTGTATCTTCAAGCATTAACTTTAAGCCCTTATACATACTCTCTTCATTATCTACCTCCACCAAAAGACCAAATTCATTATCACCAAATAATTCTCTTGCTCCACTTTGATGATCTGTGCAAACTACTGCACAAGAGCAAGCCAAGCTTTCAATTAAAACATTAGAAAAACCTTCAAATACCGAAGCAAAAGCAAAAAATTCACACTTAGACATATATTTATAAGGATTATTATCAAAACCTAAAAGTAAAACTTTTCCTTTTAAATTTAATTGAAAAATTAATCTTTCAAGCTCATCTTTTAAAACCCCTTCTCCAAGAATGACAAGTTTTAAATCTGTTTTTAATCTTGCATAAGCTCTAATTAGTAAAGCATGATTTTTTCCTTTGTCTAATCTTCCCACGCTTAATATAAATTTATCTTTTAATTCAATAGGCTCTAAAGATTGTTTTTCTATATTTTCTATATCAATGGCATTGTATAAAATATTACATTTTTCTTTTTTAATATTAAAATTTTGCACTAGATCCTCTAAATTTCCTTTAGAATTGGGCAAGATTAAATCAGCTTTAGGATATAAAAAATAAATTAAAGCTTTATTTATAAAAGAGGTGAAATTTTTTTTAGCATACATCACGCTAGGAGTTGTACATTCATTAATAACTAATTTCGTTTTTAATCCAAACACTCTTGATAATAAAGCAATATAATTAGGGCGATTAAGAAAAACAAATTGTGTATTGATATTTAATTCTTTGCAAAGTTTTTTGTATCTTAAGGCTAAAAAAGGAAGTTTTAAAAATTTCATCAAAGAATTTTCATTAGGATAAGATTTTTCTAGAAAATGTATTTTGCATTCTGGAATTTTATAAGAAATTTTATCATTCATTAAAATAAGATGTACTTCAAATTTCATATTTAAAATAGGCAATAAAGTTGCCACAACCCTTTCTGCTCCGCCACTACCCAAAGAATAAATAAAAATAGCTAATTTTTGCATAAACTCACTCTAATTTTTGATAAAAAAATAATAATCTTATTTGGAATTATACTTAAACTTAGCAAGATTAAAGCAGGAGTATTAAATTTAATCCATAAACTTTTAAAAAGACAAAAATACATTTGTTTATAAAGATGGGCTAATTTAGCATAATAAGCTGCCATTTTATAGTAACTTGCGCATTGTTTTTTATAGTCTTTATCCTTACTTTTTAAAAGTTCATTCTCTACTATCCTAGCAAGCTCCAAATAACCAAGATAAACTCTTTTTGAATTTTTAATAGCTCCTAAAGTTACACTATCCTCTCTGTTAACTTTATATATTCTTAATGCTTGATGAATATAAAAACTTTTTTCATCATACAAATGCACCCAAAGAGTTGCTTCATTTCCATAAAATTCTTCATTAAAGCGATGATCCTTAAGTAAAGATTTCTTAAAAATTGATAAAAATTCTCCATAAAATTTTGCCATTAAAAAATCTTTTTTTGTTACCTCGCTATCTTTGGTAAAACCTTTACCGCTAAATTCTTCTTTTAAAGAGCCATTTTCTTCAATTAAACAATTTCCAAAAACATGAGAATAACCCTGTTTGCTTTTTTCTATTAAAACACTAAGCGCATTAGGCAAGAGCTCATCATCATCATCTAAAAAGGTAATAAATTCTCCCCTAGCATGATCTAAGCCATTGTTTTTATTGCCATTAGGACCATGCTTATACTTGGTGTTTTTAACATATTTTATACGTTTATCACGAAGAATAAATTCTTGAACAATTTTTTCACTTTGAGAATTAGGCTCATCATCGCTAACAATAATTTCTAGATCTTTAAAATCTTGATCTTGCACACTTTTTAATGCTTTTTTAAGCAATAAAGGGCGTTTAAAAGTAGGAATAATAACAGAAATTTTAGGAAATTCTAAGCTCATTGATTATTTTCATCCATTTTTCTTTAATTTGTAAAATATCATAATCTTTGCATCTTTTTCTTGCATCTAAAACTAATTTTTTTCTTAAAGATTCATCCTGCATTAATAAAGTCATTTTTTCAGCTAAAGCTAGTTCATCATCACAATTTACCAAAAATCCGTCTTTAGCATCATTGATTAAATCACTTGCTCCATTATAATAACGAGTTGCTATACGAGCCACATCAAAATATAAAGCTTCTATTAAAACCGTTGGTAAACCTTCCATAAAAGAACAAAGACATAAAATCTTAGCTTTAGAATAATAAGTTTTTACATCCTTGATACGACCTAAAAATTCTACTTTAATATTCAAGCTTTTAGCTTTATATTCTAATTCTTGTTTTAATTCTCCATCTCCCAAGATTAAGAAATTATAATTTTTTCTTAAATTCTCATCTAAATTTGCTATAGCTTTTAAATACATCAAAGCATTTTTATTATGATCTAAGCGTCCTATAAAAAGAATAAAATTTTCTTTTTCAAAACTTTCATTTTGGAGCTTAAAATGAGTTGGATTTGCTAAAACAATAACCTTTTTAACAAATTTTTCATAAAATTCTTTGTCTTTATTTCCCAATACACTTAAAGCATCACAAAAAGGATATGTAATTCTTCTTAAAAAACGCCAGATTTTTGATTTCAAATAAGCTTCATTGCTATGCTCACAAATTATTAAAGGGGTTTTTATACCTATTTTTGCAACTATACAGGCAATATTAGTTGTATCCAAAAAAGAGATAAAAATATCACTTTTTTCTTCCTTTAAAGCTTTTCTTAAAGCAAAATATTTTTTAAAACGGCTAGCAATTTTATGATAAATATTATCAAATCTAAATTGTTGTAGAGTTTTAACTTTTATTTTTTCATCTAAAGGGTAAAAAGAATCTCCAGAATGAAACTTTATAATTTTTATCTCGTGTTCTTTACAAAACTCATTTGCTAAAGTCACCAAGACTCTCTCAGCTCCACCAGAATTTAAAGTGGCTATAATAAAAGTAATTTTCATTTTTGTCTCTCTAAAATAAGCTTTGAATGCTCTAATTTATAAACTTTATCACATTTTGCTATGCCCAAAAGTCTATGAGCAATAATAATCATTGTTTTATCTTTAGAAATTCTAAAAAGCTCGTCCATAATTTTCATTTCACTCTCATTGTCTAAAGCAGAAGTTGCCTCATCAAGAATTAAAATTTCAGGTTTTAAATACAAAGCTCTTGCAATAGCAATCCTTTGCTTTTGTCCCCCGCTTAAATTATTTCCGCCATCTCCTACTTTTGTATGAATTCCATTAGGCAAACTTTTAATAAAATTTTCAAGATTAGCTTGTTTAATAACCTCTTTAAGCAAGTTAAAATCGATCTCATCGCCAAAAGCAATATTTTTAGCTATACTATCATTAAAAAGATAAATTTGTTGTGGAATATAACCTATTTTAGATCTTAAACTTTTAATATTGTCTTCATTTAACACTTCATTATCAATATAAATTTTGCCCTCTTTTACTTTTAATAAACCCATAATAATATCAACTAAGGTGCTTTTTCCACATCCACTTTCTCCAATAAATGCAATTTTTTCACCTTTTTTTATACTTAAGTTTAAATGAGTAAATAAATTATCTTTATTATGATAAGCAAAGCTTATATTTTCTAAACGAATTTCTTTTTGAAAACTAATACTTTTATTTTCCAACTTTTCTTCTTTTTGATTTAAAATATCATAAATGATATCTAAAGAGGATCTATAATAAAGCAAATCATGATAACTCGTAATAATACGATTTGCACTAGGCATTAATCGATAAAGTGCCAAAACAAAGACAGAAATAGTTGCTAAAATATTAGAAATATCACCTTTATTTTTAAAAACTAAAAAAACAACTATAAAAATTAAAACACAAAATCCAATTGCTTCAAGGTATATTCTTGGCAAAGCAGCAATACTTTCATTGCTTATATTTGCCTTGCTAAAATCCTTACTTTGTTGTTCAAAAAGTTTCAAAATCGATTTTTCTTTAATTTTTAGTTTAATAAATTTAAAATTATTTAAACTTGTATTAATAATTTCAAAAAAATTTTTCATTGCTTCTTCGCGTCTTAATCCAGCTTTTTTAACAAGTGGAGATAAAATACGCATTAAAATAAAAGCATTTAAAAACAAAAAAACACTTAAAGCTAGAGTAATCTTATAATCAATTAAAAGAAGCAAAATATAAAGCAATAAAACAACAAAAATTTCACTCATCATCAATAAAAAAGAAGAAATCATTGTGCTAAGATTATAAACTTCTCCTGTGATATTTTTTAATAACTCAGAATGACTTTTTTGGGTAAAATCTTCGTAATTAATATGAAGATATTTTGAAAAAATCTTATAAGATATACTATGATACCTTCCCTTGGAAAATTTTGCTAAAAGATGAAAATAATAAGAATTTAATAACGCACGCAACACATAAAAACAAACTAAAACTAATCCAAAATAAACAATAATTTTATAAGTAGGCAAGGCTAAATATTCTTTGATAGAAATTAAATACTCATTTCTATCAAAATAAGAAAAATCACTAGCCAAGGTAACAAAAGGCATAATTAAAGATATGGCAAAAGTTTCCATAAATGAAATAAAAATAGAAAAAACCAACAAAGAAAATAAAAAATTCTTGTCTTTTTTATCTAAAATAAAAAAAAGTTTTTTTAGCACTGTTTTTCCCAATCAAAAGCACTTTTACAAATTGTTTCTAAATTATCAAATTTTGGTTTCCAAGATGTTAAAGATCGAATTTTATCTGCATTAGAAATTAAAACACTAGGATCTCCTGCACGAGGCGGGGCAAGTTCTACTTTAAAATCTACTCCGCTAACTTTTTTCATAGTTTGAATCACTTCCTTTACGCTAAAGCCGTGACCATAACCCACATTAAAAATATTACTTTCATTATTTTGTAAATATTCTAAAGCGGCCAAATGAGCACTTGAAATATCATCTACATGGATATAATCTCTTATACAAGTTCCATCTTTAGTATTATAATTATCCCCGAAAATAAATATTTTATCACGCTTATTAGCCGCACATTCTGCTGCTACTTTTATAAGTAAAGTTGCTTTTGGATAACGCTGACCTAGTTTAAAATCCATACAAGCGCCTGCAACATTAAAATATCTTAAAATACAATATTTAAAAGAAGGATTAGCCATATTAGCATCTCTTAAAACTTCTTCACTCATAAGTTTGCTTCTTCCATAAGGGTTAATAGGACTTAATGGGCTTTCTTCGCTTACCACAGAATTTTTAGGTTCTCCATAAGTTGCTGCAGTAGAAGAAAAAATAAAATTTTTAACATTATTTTCCAAACAAGTTTGTATAAGATTACTTGTATTGGCCGTATTGTTTAAATAATATTTTAAAGGATTTTGCATGCTTTCAAACACCTCAATACTCGCAGCAAAATGGACTACTGCATCGAACTTCTCTTGCTTAAAAAGCTCTTTAATTGCATTAAAATCGCTCAAATCTTGTTTAAAAAATTTAAAATCTCTAATTTCTTTTAAATCTTTAATTGCAATTTCACTTCCCTTAGATAAATTATCTAAAACACAAATTTCATGATCTGTATTTAAAAACTGTCTTAAAGTATGTGATCCGATATAACCTGCCCCACCAGTGATTAAAATTTTCATCTTTTTCCTTTTTTTGCTTATAAACAATATTCTAATATATTTAATTAAATGCTAAGTTTTATTTTAGAAATTTCATCTTCGCTTGCTTTAATAAAAAGATCAATATAAGAACGATTTTGCTTTTTTTGCATAAGAAATTCTTTCATTGCATTCAAAGAATCTATAAAATCATTTTCATTAATATTACCCTTAATAAATTCATATTTTAAAAACAACATAAAAGTGTTTAAAGTATCACTTTCACAATACTCATGAATTTTTTCTAGTTTATTTTCATAAAAAAGTTCAAGAACTTCATTGCCATGAATTTCATATTTTCCAGGCAAATTTACCATAGCACAGATAAGATCGAGTTTTAAACCTCGATAAGAACCAAAAGCTTCAAATAAATCACAATGCTTATTTTCAGAAAAACGCGTTTTATAATTATTCCATTTATCTGTAATAGTATCTAAATAGGTATTTGCTTTAATATTATATTTTAATGCTCTTAAAACAAGCAAAGGCATATCATAATTTTTACCATTAAAACTAACTAATTTAGGCTCATATTTATCAATAAATTTAAAAAAATTAGCAATCATGCTTTGCTCATCATCACCATCAATTTTATTGACTTTAATAAATTTTCCAAAACTATTTGTTATAACAGCACAAATACTTATAATTTTATGATAAGGCAAGGGCAAAAATTCACTAGAAGTTTGTTCTTTTTGAAGTTCTAAAGCTTTTTTAGAGATCTCTAAGTCATCTCCTTTTAAATTTAAAGTTTTTCTTATAAGTTCAGTATCTGGGATACTTTCGCAATCAAAGATGCAAATATAACCTTCTTGATTCATTTTAACCCTTTTTTAAATAAATTTGATAAAATCATAACAAAATTTTAGTATTTTAGGTTCTTAATGAAAATAGCGATTGTTAGGTTATCAGCGCTTGGAGATATTATCCAAAGTGCTATAGTATTACAATTTATTAAAAAATTTAAAAAAAATATAGAAATTCACTGGTTTGTTGATGAAAGATTTAAAGATATTTTAAAAGATCATCCTTTAATTGATAAAATTTATCCTTTGCCTCTTAAAGATAAAAAAATTACAAAAACACTAAAGATTCTTTTTGAAGCAAGAAAAAATAATTACAATGTATCAATAGATCTTCAAGGGCTTATTAAATCAGCTATTATAAGTAGAATTTTAAATCAAAATAATTTTGGTTTTAACAAAAATAGCCTTAAAGAAAGTTTTGCGCATAATTTTTATAATCAAAAACTAAATATCAGCTATAATGAAAATGTTTTTGTTCGTTATTTAGCTTTAATTTCTTTTGTATTTAATGAAGAATTTGACATAAAAAACATCTTTTTTAAAAAAGATGTTTTTTACACTGATGACATTTTAAAAGAGAAACTTATACAAGAATTAAAATTAAAAGAAAATAAACAAAATATACTCATACATGTTGGTTCAAGTGCAAAAAATAAAATCTATCCAGCTAAGAAATTTGCATCACTTTGTAAAAAAATTATCAATAACTTCCCAAATTTAAAAATTTTACTTGCTTGGGGAAATTTAAAAGAATACGAAATCGCAAAAGAAATTCAAAATTTTTATCCAAATGATCGTATTGTTCTAATTAGAAATTTAAATTTACAAGAATTAATCGCACTCACAAAAGCTGTAGATTTAATCATAGGAAATGATAGTGGTCCCACTCATCTAGCTTTTGCTCTTAATAAAGCTTCTATAACTATTTTTGGAGCAACACCAAGCCAAAGAAATGCTTTTACAACAGAAATTAACAAAACCATTGACGCAAAAAAGAAAATTTTAGATGCTAAGCATATTGATAAAAATGATTTTTGCATTGAAAATATTGATGAAAATGATATTTTTAAAATTGCCAAGGAATTGCTAAATGAAAAATAAAGATAATCTTTATCTTATGATTTATTATATTTTAAAATTCATTGTTTTTATTTTTCCAAATTTTATTTTAGACTTTTTTGCTAAAAATATAGCATTTATTGTTTTTTGCTTTAATAAAAAACATAGAAGAATTATTGATATTAATTTAAAAATTTGTTTTCCACAAAAAAGCTCAAAAGAAAGAAAAAAAATAGCTCTAAAGATTTATCAAAATTTTGCTAAATTTGGTATTGATTGCATTAAAAATCAAAATACCAATAAAGAAAAAATTCTTAAAAAAGTTGTATTTGATGATGAGGAAATTTTATGCAATGCTTTAAATTCAAATAAAGCATTAATTTTAACAACGGCTCATTATGGAAACTGGGAGCTTTGTTCTTTAGCATTTTCTGCTAAATTTGGAGCTATGTCTATAGTAGGAAGAAAACTAGATAGCGAAAAAATGGATAAAATTTTAGCCCAAAATCGTACTCAATTTGATATAAAATTAATCGATAAAAAAGGCGGGATTAAAAAAATGTTTCAAGCTCTTAAAGAAAAAAGAACTCTAGGTATTTTAACCGATCAAGATTGCTCCGATAATGAAGGGATAAAAATAGATTTTTTTAATAAAAAAGTAAATTTTTTAATTGGAGCTAGTTTAATTGCAAAAAAAACTAAAGCTTTATTGTTACCTGCTTTTATTTATCAAGGCAATGATAACAAATATCATATAAAATGTTTTAAAGCTCTTGATGGAAGCATAAAAAGCTTAGAGGAATTAACCTCTTATCAAGCAAAGTGTTGCGAAGAAATGATTAAATTTAAACCTGATGAATATTTTTTCTTTCACAAAAGATTTAGAAGTTTCAATAAAGATCTTTATCTTAAGGTACAAAAGTGAAAATTTTTATAAATCTTCCTACTTGGCTAGGCGATGCTGTAATGTCTAGCGCGGCTATTTATGCTTTGCTTGAAAAATTTCCTAAAGCTCAAATTATTTTTTATGGATCCTTTGTAAGTACAGAGCTTTTTAAAAATATAAAAAATTCTAAAATCATTATAGAAGATAAAAAACATAGATATTTAAATATCTTAAAACAAAGATCTCTCATAGGAGAATGTGATATTGCGATCTCATTTAGATCTGCATTTTCGAGTAAAATTATTTTAAATTTGATTAAATCCAAAAGAAGATTTTACTTTAATAAAAGACAAAATGAAAACGAACATCAAGTTTTAAAATACCTATATTTTATAGAAAAAAGTTTTAATTTTAAAGCAAATTCAACGCAATTAAAACTTCCCATTTTACCAAAATATAAATGTAATATCACCTTAAAAGATGATAAAAAAATTCTAGCCTTAAATCCAGGTGCTCATTATGGTAATGCAAAAAGATGGGAGGCTAGTTATTTTGCTAGTGTTGCAAAAGAATTTGCTAAAACACATAAAATTCTTATCTTTGGAATAAAAAGTGAACAAGAAATTTGTAATAACATAGAAAATATTTTAAAAAAAGATGGCATTAGAGTTAAAAATTTATGTTCTAAAACAAGTATAAGTAGTCTTTGTAAAAATATAGCATTTTGTGATTTATTTATCACTAACGATAGTGGTGCTATGCACATAGCAGCTGTATATAAGATAAAAACTGTAGCCATTTTTGGACCTACAAAATTTAATCAAACATCGCCTTGGCAAAATGAAAATGCTAAAATTGTTCATTTAAATTTAAGCTGTATGCCTTGTATGCAAAAAACTTGTCCCCTAAAACATCACAAATGCATGAAAGATCTAAAACCTGAACTTGTGATAAAAGAGGCTAAAAAACTACTTGGCTATTAATCTATTTTTCAAGTCATTAAGCTCTTTTTCTAAAATTTTAAATAAACTCTCATGAAATATATTATTGTTAAACTCTAAAGAAAATTCTTTTATAAGCTCAAGACTTTTTTGTTTGTCCAAATAATTTTGATATAAAAATTCTTTACTTTCATAACGTCCATTTTTATTAAATTCATAATAATAAATAAACTCTTTGCAAATTTTTATTCTCTCACACTGCATAAAATACATATAACAAAAAAACATATCTTCACTATAACTTAATCTTTCATAAGGATTTATTTTTTGAAAAACTTTAAATATCATATCTTTTTTAAAAATCTTAGCCCAAACACTCCAACAAAAATGTCTTTGTTTAAGCAAAAAATCTAAAAATTCAATTTTATTAAAATCTTCATTTTGCTTAAAACGATAAAATTGCTTAGTATTTACTCTATGCACTAAAGCATCAAAACAAATTAAATCAAAATTTTTAATCTCTTTTAAAGCCAACTCACAAGCATTTAAAGCTAAGGTATCATCAGAATCTAAAAACATTATATAAGGTGAGTTTGAATTTAATACTCCTATATTTCTACTTGCAAAGGTTCCTAAATTCTTCTCATTATGAATAATTTTAATTCTTTTATCTTTTAAAGCTTCTTCTTTAGCTATTTTAATACTATTATCACTTCCTAAATCATCTACTACAATAATCTCTATATCTTTAAGACTTTGATTTATACAACTATCTAAAGCTTTTTTTATATATTTTTCTACATTAAAAGTTGGAAGTATAATAGAGACTTTAGGCATATTTAACCTTTATAGTTGATTTACAAATTTGAAATGTCTATTTTATCAAAAAAATAATTTTACTTTTAAATTGAAGAAGGAAGGGTGCAAAAATATATTTTATCTAATAGAGAAGATTCTAATGCCACAAGATTACTTGGGATATTAAACGCTTTTTATTTGGCCAAAAAATTAAACACAAAAGCATTTTTTACTTGGATAGATGTTGAAGAAGCAAAAAGAAAATATTATATGGTCAGATAATGAATTTAGAGAAAAAGCAGTAAAAACACTAACTACACAAAAAAGTTTTCAAGGACAAAAAATCATTTCTTGTAATAACGATACCAAAGAAGAGGTGTTTGCTAAAGATTTTTTAGATAGACATTGCATCTTGCAAAATGAAGTAACAAGCTTAATGACTTTTTATCCTCACGTAAATATGAAAAATATAAAAACTTATCCAGCTAATATCAATAATCTTGAAAAATTTAAAGAGCTTTTCGAAAAAGAAAGTTATGATTATTTTGAAGCTCCTTTTGAAATGAGATATTCTTGGGATATTGATGAAGAAGATTATTTAGCACAAATCAATCGAATTTGGCAAAATATAGGTTTTCATTCAAAGATTAAAGAACTTATACAAAAAGCTACTTTAAAGGCTAAGGAATTGGGTGATTTTTGTGCTATACACATTAGAAATTCAGATACGGTTTACTCTTATGCTCCTTTTAGAAAACAAAATTTAGAAACAACCTATCATGCAACTCCTTATGAACTTGCTTATCATATTATCAAAGAAGAAGCAAAATGTTATTATTTTTACAGATGATATTAGTTCAGCTGAGCATTTACTAAAAGCTCTTAATTTAACCAATGTATATTTAGCCAATGATTTTAGAGATTTTAACACTTTAAGTCAAACACAAATGCTTTTATATGATATAAGTTTAATGTCTTTTGCAAATAAAATTTATGGGACTCATTCAAGCGTTGCAAGATTAGCAACTTGTTTAAATAGCAAAAGCAAACAAATTGATCCTCATAGCTTTTTTACCAAAAAACAAAGATATAGCATTATAAAACAAAATTATTCTTTACTGAATTTACATCCTGATCAAAAGGCTTATTCTTTATTTTATCTATTTGTAACGGGGGGGGGTATAGAAGAAATAGAATTTGGAGATAAAGGCAAAAGAAATTTTTTAAATTCTAAAAAACTTATAGAACTTCAAAGTTATCTAGAAGAAGCATTAAAACTAGATTACGATAATGATAAATATAGAATTTATATCATAAATACGCTTTTTAGAAGAGGTAAAATTAAAGAAGCTAATACTCTTTTAGGAGAGTATTTAAAAGAAAGAGGGAATGAATTTCTTAATTTGTTAATTTCTGGTGAGAGTGAAAAAATTTATCTTGGTAAAGCTACTTTTCATAAACTACTTCTAAATTATCAAATTTACAATAAAGCAAAATACGAAAATATAGCTAAAATTGCAGAACTTAGCTTAAACAAGATGCCAAAATATTTGCATAAAAAGCGCTATAAAATTTATTTGGGTAGAATTTTAAGCTTTACTCCTTTAAGATGCTATTTTTAAAGGATAAAAATAGATTTAAATAATTTTACATTTTTATTCATAAGAATCCAAATAAAAAATACTTTTTTATAAAATAAATGTTTCTTAACATTAATAAAATTTGATTAATTTGAACATAACAATTCATTAGCCTTTTTCAAATCCTCTAAAGTATCTATATCTAAACTTGATACCTCATCCATTTCAAAATAAGTAGTATTTTTAAGCAAAAAATTAGATTTTTTTAAAAATTCCTTTACCTTTAAAATATAAATCGCCCCATTGCTCATATAAGTATTTGGGAGTTCTTGTCTTGGATAAAAAGGATAATCATCATTACTTATTCCCTTTAGATTTCCTTTTTCATCACTTATAAAAGCTTTTAAAATTTTATTATCACATTTGCAAACACTAATGAGTGCATTAGCATTTTTTTGTATAAAATGATAAAAAGATTCATCTATATGTTTGCTTGTTCTAAAAGGTGATGTAGGTTGAAGCAAAATTATATTTTCATAAGTTTTATATATTTCTAAAGTATGCAAAATCACTTTATCACTTGTAGTATTATCAAGTGATAATTCTTTAGGACGCTTAATAATATCAATTCCTTGGCTCCTTGCATAAGTTAAAATTTCGTCTCCATCGCTACTTAAAACAATTTTATCAATACAGGTTGCTTCCTTGGCAGCTTTAATGGTATGATAAACTAATGGCTTGTTGGCTAAAAGAGCTAAATTTTTATTTTTAATACCTTTTGATCCAGCTCTTGCAGGAATTAAAGCCAAGGTTTTATTTGACATTTTTATCCTTTGAGTTTTTAAAAAATTAATAATTTATTTTACATTTTTTACATTTTTTAATTTCAATGTATTATCTAATTTTTATATTTATATTTTTAAATCTTTAAATATTTTTTGTTTAGAAATTTTAAAAAATATTCCACTTTTTAAAAGTTTTATAAATTTAGCACTACTTTTTTCTTTTATTTTTTTATGAATAGTTTTTTCTTTTTTCTTTACTTTTTGTATAGCTTTTAGTATCTCATCGCTTTCATAAGAACTTTGTATAACTTTATTTAAACCATTTCTTTTTTGTTGTCTTGAGCCTATATTTATTCCATCAACTCCTAAAAAAACAGCTTCTTTTAAAATACAACTTGAATTTCCTATAATAAAATCTGCATTTTTTAATAAAGTAATAAAATATTCAAACCTTAAAGATGGGAAAATTTTAAAATAAGATAAATTCTTAAGTTTTTCATAACTTTTTAAAATAAACTCAAAACCTAAATCATTATTAGGATAAATCACTATATAATTTTTCTTGCTTTTAATTAAAGCATTGACGAATTTTTCACTTTGCTCTTTAATAAATTCAAGCTCTGTCACCACAGGATGAAAAGTAGCTATAGCATAATTTTTAAAAGTAATGTCATAATAAGCCTTAGCCTCTTCAATACTAATAGAATTATCAGATAAAATATCCAAATCAGGAGAACCTATAATAAAAATCGAATTCTCATCTTCTCCAAGTTGTATTAAACGTTTTTTAGCTAATTCATCATTAACTAAATGAATTTGGGCTAACTTTGAGATAGAATGTCTTATACTATCATCTATAGTTCCAGATAACTCGCCTCCTTCAATATGAGCAACTAAAATATTATTTAATACTCCGACTAAAGCTCCTGCCAAAGGCTCTATCCTATCTCCATGTACTACAATTAAATCAGGTTCTATTTCATTAACAAATTTAGAAAAACCGTCTATAGTTGAAGCTAAAGCTGCTGGCATTTGATAGTATTTGTCATGGTTAATAAATTCATAAATATTTTTAAATCCACTTTTATAGATTTCTTTTGCAGTATATCCGAAATTCTTACTCATGTGCATCCCTGTAACAAAGATGAAAAGTTCAAATTCATTTGATTTTTCAATCTCTATCATCAAAGACTTAATTTTAGAAAAATCAGCTCTAGTTCCCGTAATAAAAACGATTTTTTTCATTGAAAATCCTCATATTTTAACTGCACATCTTTTGCAATATCTCTTAGAGCAACTTTCCCTAAAATACTCTCAAATTCTCTAGCTGCAATCCCGCCAATCCCTGGTCTTTTCACCCAAATATTTTCTAAAGAAAAAATATCACCTTTTTTAATTTCTTTTATACTAACAACACTTGCAAAAGCAAAATCAATAGTAACTTGCTCCTCTTTAACTGCACTCTTTTTGGTATTTAAGCCACGCATTATTGCCATTTGTTCACTTTGAATTATAAGCTCTTTTAAAGCACCTTCATCCATAGAGCAAATTATATCAGGACCACTTCTATCCATAGTATCTACAAAGTGCCTCTCAAGCACACAAGCACCTAAAGCAACAGCTCCTAAACAAGCAAGATTGCTAGTGGTATGATCGCTAAGTCCCACTAAGCAAGAAAACTCTTTTTTAAGCTCAAGCATAGCGTTTAATCTTACAAGATTCATAGGAGTTGGATAAAGATTAGTTGTGTGAAGTAATACAAAAGGAATTTCACTAGCTCTTAAAATTTCTATAGTTGGTTTTATACTTTCAATACTATTCATTCCAGTACTCACAATCATAGGTTTTTTAAAATTTGCAATATGTTTTATTAGTGGATAATTATTACATTCTCCAGATCCTATTTTAAAAGCACTAACTCCCATATCTTCTAATCTATTTGCAGCTGCCCTTGAAAAAGGAGTGCTAAGATAAACAAGTCCTTGTTTTTGAGTATATTCCTTAAGAGCCAACTCATCTTTATAATTTAAAGCACACTTTTGCATAATC
The DNA here is from genome assembly GCF_018968685.1 of Campylobacter novaezeelandiae. Lineage (NCBI taxonomy): Bacteria > Pseudomonadati > Campylobacterota > Epsilonproteobacteria > Campylobacterales > Campylobacteraceae > Campylobacter > Campylobacter novaezeelandiae. The sequence continues at coordinate 1,126,391 of NZ_CP076657.1, forward strand.
TCATATATACTCACATTCGCATTTCCAGGAATTACGTTTTTGGCTATAGCACACATTTCATCTTCAACAATATGAGTTTGATGTTTTATGATCTTAGCACCCGCTCTTTTGGCACTATCTACCATAAGCTTTGCCAACTCTAAACTACCATTATGATTAATACCAATTTCCGGGATAACTAAAGGAGAATTTTGTTCAGATATAGTTAAATTTTCGATTTTTATTTGCATTATTCTTTCCATTCTTTTTTAATTTTTTTTATTTTAAATAAAAAGGTGAAAGGATGTTTAATTAAATTACTACCTAAATTATAAGCTAAAGTTCGTTTTATTTTTAAAGCTTCCTTATAGTCACGATAAAACTCCAAAGGCGGTAATTTTAATGATGGGCTTTGTTTTATTCTTTTTTTATAGCGTCTTTGATCTTTTAAATGTCTATAAACTACATAAGATAATACAAAAGGCAACTTAATATAATCACTTAAATTCCTTAAATCAATTAAAATATTTCCTAATTTATAACAAAGATGATTTTGAATTCTTTCCTTAGCTGAACGTTGATTAAAATTATTTTTAACATTTGGAAATATGTTAATTTTATTTCTCTTCTTAATTTCTAATTGACTAGGGCTTTTAGTCTGAAGAACTTTATTATAATAAAGCTTTATAAAAGGAGTTTCTTTAGGAATAAGAATATCATCTAAGGTATTTTGTGTCTTTTTTAAAAGTATAAAAGAATTATTGTCTACAGGAGCTAAACCAAAATTTTTAGCTAAAATTGATTCTGGATTTAAAGAAAAAAATGAAATATCATAAGTTTTAGCAAGAAATTCTAAAGCCTTTAAATCGGTATCTTTGCTATGAAAATAAAATGGAATTTTATTTTCCCCTATTAATTTATTATAGTTTTGTTTGTTGGCATTGTAGACATAAACATTTTTTCCTGTTGAAAAATCTATATCACCCTCATAAAAATCAATTCCGCTTAAATAAATCCTTTTATGACCCAAAGCTACTGCAACAGCGCACATATAAATTCCACTGGTTATACGTTTATCTTCATAAAGTTCGTTATAACAAATATAGGCATTAAATTCTTTTAATTTCTCAAGAAAATTACTTCCTAAATTAGCATCTGGAAAAAATATATCAAAATACTTTATAAAATTTAAATGATTTTCATAAATGCTATGAAGTTTAAAATTAGAACAAACAAAATTACCAATTTTATATTCTTTATTTTTTATAAGAGTTTTAGCAGTATAAATTTGCTCTAAGAAAAAACTTTGATTAAAAAAAGCTATTTTAACATCTTTACCTAGATAGTATTTATCTTCAAGGTAAAATTGATTGCATCGAAAAACTTCATAGTCCCTTGGTAATCTTTGATAATCGATATTTTTTAAACTTGGACCATTGCCTGCTACAATTAAATCCTTCATTTTTTCTCTTGCTACCTGAAAAATTAATTAAAAAAATGATTATACCCCCCCCCTGTAAATTTAAGCTTAAAATAAAAATAATTCAAATTTCAAGTTTTAAAAAACTAAGATTTGCTATAATTTATAAAAAATAATTAGGAAAATTTATGCCAAAACGAAACGATATTAATACTATTTTACTTATAGGAAGTGGTCCTATTGTTATAGGACAAGCTTGTGAGTTTGATTACTCTGGTACTCAAGCCATTAAAACCTTAAAAGAGTTAGGCTATCGTGTCGTGCTTATAAACTCAAATCCAGCAACCATTATGACAGATCCTGATTTTGCTGATGCAACTTATATAGAGCCTATAACCAAAGAAAACATTTTAAGCATTATTAAAAAAGAAAAAGTTGATGCTATCTTACCCACTATGGGCGGTCAGGTTGCCCTAAATGCTGCAATGCAAATTTATGAAAGTGGGCTTTTAGGAAATGTAAAATTTTTAGGAGCCAATCCTGAAGCAATCAAAAAAGGAGAGGATCGTCAAATTTTCAAAGAAAGTATGAAAAAAATTGGTATGGATCTTCCAAAATCTATGTATGCTTATAACTATAATGAAGCCTTAAAGGCTATAGATGAGATAGGCTTTCCTTTAATGATACGCTCTTCTTTTACATTAGGCGGGGCTGGAAGTGGAGTTGTTTATAATTTAGAAGAATTTCAAGAGCTTGCCCAACAGGCGTTATCTTTAAGCCCTATAGGAGAAATCTTAATAGAAGAAAGTTTGTTAGGCTGGAAAGAATATGAAATGGAAGTTATACGCGATAAATTTGATAATTGCATCATAGTTTGCTCCATAGAAAATTTAGATCCTATGGGGGTTCATACAGGAGATAGCATCACTATAGCCCCAGCTCTCACCCTAACAGATAAAGAATACCAAGCTATGCGTAATGCCTCTTTTGAAATTCTACGTGAAATTGGAGTTGATACAGGTGGATCAAATGTGCAATTTGCGATAAATCCAGAAAATGGCAGAATGATAGTAATAGAAATGAATCCTAGAGTTTCAAGATCAAGCGCCTTAGCAAGCAAAGCAACAGGCTATCCTATAGCAAAAGTAGCTACACTTTTAGCAGTAGGCTTTAGTTTAGATGAAATTAAAAACGATATTACAGGTACTCCAGCTTCTTTTGAACCTGTAATTGATTATATAGTAACCAAAATTCCGCGTTTTACTTTTGAAAAATTTCCTAAAGCAGATAAAATTTTAGGAACTTCTATGAAAAGTGTTGGTGAAGTTATGGCTATAGGACGCACTTTTAAAGAAAGTATACAAAAAGCTCTTTGCTCACTTGAAAAAGATTATGATGGCTTTAATGAAATTAATATCAAAGATAAAAATGAACTGATTTTTAATATAAGAAATGCTAACGAAAAAAGACTTCTTTATATAGCTGAGGCTTTTAGAGAAGGCTTAAGCATTAATGAAATTTATGAGTATTCTAAAATAGATATTTGGTTTTTAAATCAAATCAAAGAAATCATTGACTTTGAGAAAAAAATAGATATGGATATTTTAAGCAATAAAAATTCATTAAGAAAAGCCAAAACTATGGGATTTTCTGATAGAAGAATTGCACATTTAATAAACATAAAAGATAATTTAGAATTAAGTCAAAACGATATTTATTATGCAAGAATCAATCAAAACATTATCACCGAATTTCACGAAGTTGATACTTGCTCAGGTGAATTTGATGCTATCACACCTTATTATTATTCTAGTTTTAATGTCTCAGAATTAACCCAAAGTATAAACAATAAAAAAGAGAAAAAAGAGAAAAAAGTAATGATTATCGGCGGAGGGCCAAATCGCATCGGTCAAGGGATTGAATTTGATTATGCTTGTGTTCAAGCTTCTTTTGCCTTAAAAGATATGGGTATAAAAACTATAATGTATAATTGTAATCCAGAAACCGTTTCAACTGATTATGATATAAGCGACACGCTTTACTTTGAACCTATTGATTTTGAACATTTAAGAGCTGTAATAGAAAAAGAAAAACCAGATGGTGTTATTGTGCATTTTGGAGGACAAACTCCTTTAAAATTTGCCAAACAATTAAGTGCTTTTGGTGCTAAAATTATAGGAACAAATGCTAGAGTAATTGACCTTGCAGAAGATAGAAAAAAATTCTCTGAATTTATTACAAAACTTAAAATTAATCAACCTAAAAATGGCACAGCCTATAGTATAGAAGAGGCTATTTTAAAAGCAAATGAAATAGGCTATCCTGTTTTAGTACGTCCAAGTTATGTTTTAGGCGGACGAGCTATGCGTATTGTCCACAATGAAGAAGAATTAAAGCTTTATGTTAAAGAAGCTGTTAAATTAAGCAATAAAAGCCCTATTTTAATTGATGAGTTTTTAGAAAATGCGAGTGAATTTGATGTAGATGCAATTTGTGATGGTAAAAATGTTTATGTAGCAGGAATTATGGAACACATTGAAGAAGCTGGAATTCATTCAGGAGATAGCGCCTGTTCTTTGCCGCCTTGTAACATTGATGAAAAGATACAAGAGCTGATTATACAAAAAACAGCAGATATAGCTTTAAATTTAGGAGTTATAGGGCTTTTAAACATTCAATTTGCTCTTTATCAAAATGAACTTTATATTATAGAGGTAAATCCTAGAGCTAGTAGAACCGTGCCTTTTGTAAGCAAAGCAACAGGTATTTCTCTTGCTAAAGTTGCAACACGCGTAATGTGGCAAGGAAATTTAAAAGAAGCTTTAAATTTCTATGATCATTTTGGGGTAGTCAAAGAAAAAAATGGAATTTTAAGAGCTAAAAAACCTCAAAGGGTGAGTTTAAAAGGCGTTGTATTTCCTTTTTCTAAACTTGGCGGAAGCGATTTAGAGCTTGGACCTGAAATGAGATCAACTGGCGAAGTAATGGGGATTAGCAAAGATTTTGCTAATTCTTATGCTAAAATTCAAATTGCCTCATCAAACAATCTTCCTGAAAAAGGAAGCGTTTTTATATCCTTAAAAGATGAAGATAAAAAATATGCCAAAAAAATTGCTACTGAATACTTAGGACTTGGTTTTAAACTTATGGCTACAAGCGGAACTTATAAAGAAATCATTAAAAATGGTTTTGAGTGCGAATTGATCTATAAGATATCAGAAGGACGTCCTAATGTTGAAGATAAATTAAAAAATGGAGAAATAGAGCTTGTTATCAACACAAGTGATGAAAATAGCTTTAAAGAAGATACAAGAAAAATAAGGGCTAATATCATACGTTTTAAAACTCCTTATTTTACAAATTTAAGAGCTGCCTTTGCAGGAGCAAAAAGCATAAAGGCTATACAGGATAAAAGTTATTTAGAAGTTAAAAGCTTGCAAGAATGGCTTAAAATATAAAGATTATGATTTATCTAGCGCAAACTGATACAACAGCAGGGTTTTTAAGTAAAAATTTAAAAAAGCTAAATACTTTAAAAAATAGAAATCAAGATCAACCCTGCTTGATAACAACAACCAAATTTAGCGAACTTAAAAAACTTGTAAGAGTGCCAAAGTATTTTAAAAATCTAGTAAGAAAGAGTAAAAAAACCACTTTTATTTATCCAAATTTACAAGCTATTCGTATTGTAAAAGATCATCCACACGAAGATTTTTTAAAAAATTGGGATTGGCTTTTTTCTACCTCAGCCAACAAACATGGTAAAGAATTTGATGAAATTTGGGCAAAAAATGTTGCTGATAAAATTATAGATCAAAAACTTTTTGAAGGCAATGCCTCAAAAATTTTAAAACTAAGTAAAAAAAGAAAAAGAAAAATACGCTAATTTTAAAATAATATTTTTAGTATAATTAATATTTATTTTCAAAAAAGGATAATTTTGAAAAAACAAATAAGTTTAAATCTCGCTTGGAGTTTGATAGTTCTAGGAGGAATCATTGAATGTTTTTGGGTAAGTGGCTTAAAATACGCTAATACCTTACCTTTATATATCTTAACAGGTATTGGAATTTGTATTTCATTTACCTGTGCTGTTATTGCTATGAAAAAGATTGAAGTGAGTATTGCCTACTCTGTATTTGTAGGGATTGGAACAACTGGAGTGGTATTACTTGAAATGCTTTTTTTTAAAGAAAGTTTTTCCTTACTTAAAATTATACTTATTTTAATCTTGCTTAGTGGTGTTATAGGACTTAAACTTATAAGCAAAGAAAATGAAAATATAACTTAAAGAAAATATAATGAGTTGGTTTTTTTTATTTTTAGCAGGTTGTATGGAGATTATAGGTGTTATAGCCATGAAAAAATTAATTAATACAGGTAAAAAGATTTTTTTATTGGCTATTTTAGTCCAATTTTCCCTTAGTTTTAGTTTTCTCTCTTTGGCTATGCGTGAAATTTCTATGGGTATAGCTTATGCTATATGGACAGGTATTGGTGCTGGGGGTGGAGTTGTTGTTGGGATCTTGCTTTTTAAAGAAAGTAAAAATATTTTAAAATTTTTCTTTCTTGGCTTAATCTTAGTTTCAAGCATAGGTTTAAAACTCTTGGCAAATTAATGAAAATTTATATAAGCGGCATTCATACAGATGTAGGAAAAACTCATTTTAGTGCAACTTTTTGTGCAAATTTTAATTACGATTATTTTAAACTCATCCAAGCAGGAATTCCAACTGATAGTCAAAAAATATCTAAGTTTTGCCCTAAAACTAAAATCTTTAAAGAGGGTATTTTTTTAAAAACTCCCGCTTCTCCTCATCTTGGAAAAATCAAAGAAAATCTTATCTATAAAGCTCTTGAAATTCAACTTCCAAAAAGTGAAAATTTGCTTATAGAAATTGCTGGGGGACTTTTTTCTCCCATAGATGAGTGCTATACTATGATAGATTTTATGGATAAATTTAAATTTCCTACTATTTTAGTGGCAAAATACTATCTTGGTAGTATTAATCATATTTTATTAAGCATAGAAGCTTTAAAGAAAAGATCTATTGATATAATAGCCCTTGTAATGATGGGAGAAAAAGATATCTTACAAGATAGTTTTATACAAAATTACACCCAAATCCCTCTTATTAATCTAGAATTTTTAAACGAAAAAAATCTTATTAATTTAGAATTTCAAAAACAAATGAAAACCCTTCTTAAAAAGCTTTAAAAATTTCTCTTAAACTTTGAACTACATAAGAAATTTGTTCTTTTGTAACGATATATGGGGGCATAAAATATATAGTATTACCAAGTGGTCTTAAAAGCAAACCTTTAACTAGAGCTCTTTGATATACTTCAAGCCCAGCTCTTTGGTATTTACTCTTTACAATATCAAAAGCACTAATCATCCCACAAGTTCTAAAATTGGACAAAAAATCAAATTCTTTTAATTTAGCAAATTCTTCTTTAATAAAAAAACTTAAATCTTTATTTTTTTCTATGATATTCTCTTTTTCAAAAATATCTAATACAGCATTTGCAGCACTACAAGCTAAAGCATTTCCTGTATAGCTATGAGAATGCAAAAAAGCTTTTTGAGTTTCATAAGGAGCATAAAAGGCATTATAAATTTCATCCTTTGTTACAACTACAGACAAAGGCATAAACCCTCCTGTAATTCCTTTTGAAAGACAAACAAAATCAGGTTTTTGCTTACATTGTTCAAGAGCAAAAAGTGTGCCTGTGCGTCCAAAACCAACTGCAATTTCATCAAAAATAACTTGAACACCATAATAATGACAAAATCTTATAGCCTCATCTATAAATTCAGCCTTATACATATGCATATTTCCTGCACATTGAACCAAAGGCTCTAATATAAAAGCACAAAGTTCATGAGAATGCTTTTCTAAGATATTTTTTAATGCATTTAATTCTTTTTCAAAATCATCACTCAAAGGCACAGGGGTGCTTAAACACTCTAGCAACAAAGGAGTATAAGTTTTTTTATAAAGTGCCACATCTCCAACACTTAAAGCCCCTAAGGTTTCACCATGATAAGAATTGCTTAAAGATAAAAATTTATTTTTTCTTTTATTTTGATTTAAAAAATAATGAAAACTCATTTTTAAAGCTATTTCTACCGCAGAAGAACCATTATCTGCATAAAAACATTTGTTAAATTTATCTCCCAAAAGCGAACAAAGTCTTGAGGATAATTTTATAATAGGCTCATGTGAAAAACCGGCTAAAATAATATGCTCTAAAGTATCAAGTTGCTCTTTTATAGCTTTACTTATATATGCATTACAATGCCCAAAAAGATTCACCCACCAAGAACTTATACAATCCATATAAGCCTTATCATCAAAATCATAAAGCCATATTCCTTTTGCTTTTTTTATAGGGATCAAAGGAATGTTTTCATGATCCTTCATTTGTGTGCAAGGGTGCCAAATATGTTTTAAATCTAAATTTTTTAAATCATTATTCATAATTTAACCTTTTGAAATTTAAATATTTAAATTATTTTTAATATTTACTTGACTTTAAATTTTATACATAAATTAAATATTACAGAAAATTATTTAAGATTCAAAATAATTCATTTAAGTGCTTGTAAAATTATTTTTATACGACAAATGCTTATAAATTTATTCTAGAAATTAGAATTTATTTTGACAATGAGTAAATCTGATTAATTATAGATTTATTTTTATCACTCTATATAAAAAACAATTTTTTAAAACAGAAAGTGATTTTAATCTAAGTAAAAATAAGTTTGATACAAGAATTTAAATAGTATTAACTAAAAATGGTGTCAAGGGGGAGACTTGAACTCCCGACCTCCGGCTTATGAGACCAGCGCTCTAACCAGCTGAGCTACCCTGACTTTTAAAAAACAAAATTTGAAATACAAAAAAGAATTATAACTTTTTTTTCTAAAATTTTTCTGATTTTGTTTATTTATAAAATTTTAGCTATAATAATTCCTTTTTTAGACAGGTGTCCGAGCGGTTTAAGGAGCACGCCTGGAACGCGTGTAAAGTTAATAGCTTTCGAGGGTTCAAATCCCTTCCTGTCTGCCATTTATTCCAATGCTTTAATTTTCATTAAAACTACTTTTATTTGACCTTACGGCACTTGATTTGTTTTTTTTTGATAAAATGCCATAAATTTTAAGTATGGTTTTATAATGCTTCAATCAAGATTATTTATGAATTTAAAAGGAATAGGAATATCTTTTGTGCCAAGATATTTTTTCCAAATAAATTTATCTAAGATTTTCAATGAAATATTAAAATACAACACTAAAGAACTAGAAGAAATACAAGTTCGAGTAAGATACTATAATAAAATAAATCAATTTTTTACACCAACAGGAAAAGAAAAAATAGGAAAATTTCCTTTTAAAAAAACCTCTTATGCTTTTGATGCGTATGAAATTAGTAAATACTTTAAAGATAAATTTTTATGGAATAAAGATTTTAATGATGTAAAATGGACTTTTAAAGATCCAACTATTTGCAAATCGCGACCACTAGAAAATAATAAAAATAATATTTTATTAAAACTTGATAAAAATAGACATTTTTGCTTTTTAAAAGATGATTTAATTTTTGAAAATAAAAAAGATATAGCAGTATTTAGAGGAGCTATATATCAAACACACAGAAAAGAATTTTTTCATTCTTATTTCAATAAAACATTTTGCAATATAGGCGATACTTCAAAAGAAGCTAACCAATATAGAAAAAATTTTTTAAGCAAAAAAGAACAAATGGGATATAAATTTATAATTTCTTTAGAAGGTAATGATGTAGCAAGTAATCTAAAATGGGCAATGAGTTCTAACTCTTTAGTTTTAGCTCCAAAAATGACTTGTGAAACTTGGTTTATGGAAGGAACTTTAAAGCCAAATTATCATTTTGCTCTGATTGATAATGAAAACTTGGCTCAAGTGATTGATCATTTTAGAACCTATCCCAAAGAAGCACAAGAAATTATCCATAATGCCCATAAATATATCAAACAATTTTTAGATAAGAAAAAAGAATTTCACATAGGAATTTTAGTATTAGCCAAATACTTTTACTATTCTAAACAACTTGATCTTAATAAGCTAGGATATGAAAGAGAAATTTTAGAATTAATTAAATAATTTAAAATCTGTTTCTCTTTTAAATAAAATAAATTATTATAATGAATACTTTATAATTTTTAATTTAAAAATATCAAATGTATATTTGATTTCAATTTTCAGCCAAAAAAAAGTAAGATTATGATATAATCTAAGCTTTTTAAGGGGCATTAGCTCAGCTGGGAGAGCACAACGCTGGCAGCGTTGGGGTCAGCGGTTCGAACCCGCTATGCTCCACCATGGTTCCGTAGCTCAGTTGGTAGAGCACTACCTTGACATGGTAGTGGTCGTTGGTTCAAGTCCAATCGGAGCCACCACTGCAAAATTTAATTCTGCAATTTTATTGATATATGATTTATTAAAAATTTAGTTTTTTCAAATATTTCATAAATCTTTTAAGGATAAAATAACTAATATTTTATTCAAAAAGGATTTAAGTGCAAGAATTTACCATAGAAAAAGCCACCCTAAAAGATTTAGATGAAATACTGAAAATAACCCAACAAGCTTTAATAACTATGAAAAAATTAGGCTTTCATCAATGGGATGAAAATTATCCTAACATTGAAATATTTACTCAAGATATTGAAAAAAATCATCTTTATGTCTGTCGTGAAAAAGAGCAAATTTTAGGTTTTATTTGTATTAATGAACTTTTTTCACCTCAAGAGTATAAAGATATTTACTTTAATCCTAAATTTAATAATAAAACCTTTTATTTGCATCGTTTAGCAATCAATCAAGATTTTAAAAGACAAGGAATCGGTTTTAAACTTTTAAATTTTTGCGAAGAATTTGCTATAAAAAACAATAAATTAAGCCTAAGAGCAGATACATCAAGCAAAAATTTTCCTATGAATTCTCTTTTTCGAAAATTAAATTATCAATTTTGTGGTGAATTTAATATAAAAAATTACAACGACAAATTCTTTGCTTATGAAAAAATTTTAAAAGAATCATAACTTTGGTGCAATAAAATTTTTGTAAGAAAAATATTGCTATAATAAGCCTTTGCGTAGTAGACAATTTTAAGGGATTTTAATGTTAAAAGAATTACTCGAAATCAAAAAAGAAATGGAACCTGTAATCCACGATGCCAATGTAAAACTTAATGTTTTGGCAAGAGAAGTTATAGTGCGTAAAAAAGAATATGAAATTTATGGTCCTATGATAGATCGTGTTTATCTTGATAATGCCATTTATGTTAAAGTTATGTCTAGCGGACGCGATGTTAAAACGGATAATGTGCAAATTAAAACTGGTTTTTATATGGTTTTTGTTGCCCCAGAAAAAGAAAGTACAAAAGATATAAAAAATAAACTCAAAGTAGCCTATGAAGCACTTGATAATAAATTTATTTCAACACTTATAAGGTCTTGTCAACGTTTTAAAGAAATTGTTTCAAAAACTCAAGCTACTTTAGCAAAAGCTTCTCAAATGAACGTTTTGGTAAAAACGAATTTAGGCGAAGCTAGCTCAGCTTTAAAATTTAATATCACTATAGAATACACCAAGGACAATCAAAAGCTTACTAGAGAAAATTCAAAATCAGCAGGAAGCTTTAGAGATACAAAAACTTATATTAATTTAGTTGTTGAAAAAAATACAGATTCTAGAATATGTGAAAAATTGCTTGATGATGTTGAAAAGTATTTTATCGGTGGGGGTTGAAATTTCATTTTATTAATTTTTCAAATTTTTTATAATTTTCCCAGAGATTTACTATATCTGGTCTTTCTTTTTTCACATAAAAAAGATGATTTTTTTCTAAAATATCTTTAAAATCTTTAATATTTTCTTTATCTTCTAAAAAACATTTAAAAAACTCATCTATACTTAATCTTTTTTGTCTTTCCTCTTTCTCTTTTGCCTTTAAAGCTTCTAAAAATTGAACTAAATATAGGCGTATCTCTTCAAATTTGTTTTCTTTAAGACTTTTAATTTGATTAAAATGTTTTTCTTGTATTAAAATATAAAAAGGTATTTTTGTATTTTTAAAAAATAAACAAGAAATATCTTTTTCCAAAGAATTTAAAGAAGAGGTTCTAAGTGTTATAAAAATATCTTCATTAAAAAATTTTTTTAAATTAATATTGATTGGAAGCAAGATTCTAAAACTACTCATTGTTTGAGTATAAAATTCCTTATCTTTAGAATTTGGAGTTTTAAAATGAAACTTAAGAGCTAATTTTTTCATCGTTTCAAAAGTTTTATCACCTATAATTTCACTCATATCCAAAAAATAAACTTTTTTAATATTTAATCTTTTATGGAGCAAAGCATCGTGAAATAAAATATAAGTTCCCTTATATACATCTTCTTGGATAAATGATTTTTTATCGATAAATTCTTTTTTTCGGTAACCAACACGATTTTTTAAAAAATTTTCTATATCATCATTTATACAAATTTCATTTTTATAATTTTTACCAAAAGTTCTATGAGAAAGAACACTAATTAAATTATCAATTGGATCTCTAACTAGACAAAGAGTCTCATCTATTTCTGGCAAAAGAGAATAAAATTTATTTGCTAATTTTTTACTTGTGTATTCTCTAAACCAAAAGCAAGGATTTTCATTAAAATATAAAAAATAATTATAATAATAAACATAATTTCCTATTCCGCTATCTCCTAACGCCGTAGTGATGATAGTAATACCGCATTTTTTAAAAAAGTTCCAAATCCGGTAGCGCCACTTCCATGACTTCCATAGATAAAGAATTTTATCTTTAACAAAGGAAGATTAAGATCCCAAGCTAATTTTGCATTGATTTTTTCATAATTTATTTTTTTAGGATTTAGTGGCGGGGGGGGGGATAATGATGATTTTGATATTTTTCTTTAAATTCCAAGGATGAAAGCCAAAAAATTATATTTTCAAATTGACAAATAAAATAATTACAATTAAAAAGATACAAGATAGCAAGGGATTTTTTGCTTTTATTATTTAATTTTTATAAAATTTTAAAAGTTTAAAATCCGTTTTTAGGATATAAACAAAAACCAAAAATCTGCCCAAAAAACTCAAAAACATAAATTTTTGGAGATTTTTTCTATAATTCTGAAGTTATACTTTTACTATATCCCCACCGTTTAATGATTTTAAAATAATTAGCATTAAAAATTATTTATCTCTCTTTTAATTTTAAATTTTATTTTTGAAAGATTCAGCATTTATTCCCTTTGTTTTGCTTCATCTTCAACTTCTAGCAAAAATCTCTCTACAAGTTTGTCTTCTTTAAGCTTAGCCACTACTTCGCCATGCCTTATGATAAGCCCTTGATTTTTACCAAATGCTATAGCAACATCAGCTCCTTTTGCCTCACCTAAAGCATTTACAACACAACCCATTACACTAATGTTTAAAGGTTTGTTAATATGCTTAGTTTTTTCTTCAACTATTTTTATAGCTTTTACAAGATCACTTTGAATTCTTCCACAAGTTGGGCAAGAAACAATGTTTATCCCACTTTTTTGCACACCGCTATCTTGTAAAATTGCCCTTGCTACACGAATTTCTTCTTCTAATTCCCCTGTCATAGAAACTCTTATAGTATCACCTATTCCTTTAAGAAGTAAATTTCCCAAAGCTATTGAGCTTTTTATCGTACTATGAAATTTAGTCCCTGCTTCAGTAACTCCTAAATGAAAAGGATAATCACAAAGCGGTCTTAATCTCTCATAAGCTTCTATGGTTTTTTGCACATCTGAGGTTTTCATAGAAATTTTAATATCAAAAAAGTCTAAATCCTCTAAAAGCTTGATATTATAAAGAGCACTCTCAAGCATTGCATCAAGATTATATCCGTATTTATCACTAAATTGTTTTTCAATGGAGCCATGATTTACACCTATGCGTATTGGAATACCTCTTTCTTTACACGCTTTAACCACATCTTTTATATTTTCTTTAGAACCTATATTGCCTGGATTTATCCTAATACCATCAATAAATTCGGCACAAAAAATAGCTAATTTATGATTAAAATGTATATCGACAATTAAAGGTAAAGGGCTTTTTTGCTTGATTTCTTTTAAAGCTCTAGCATCAATCATATCCAAACATGCCAAACGAACTATATCAGCTCCTGCAAAATACAAACGATTGATTTGTTCTAATGAAGACTCAATATCCCTTGTTTTGCTAAATAGCATAGATTGCACAGAAATTGGAGCATTTCCTCCAATAACAACATTACCTACTTTAATTTCTCTCGTTTTAAATCTTTTATATTGCATTTATAACTTCTTTGTAATTTTGCTTAATTTTATATTTTTTTCTTTTAATAAAACTTTATTTTATTATTTTTTGATAAAATTTTACAAAAGACTTAAATTTAGGATTTTTAATGCAAGAAAAAATCGATTTTTCTAAAGGCTCAGTTATTTGGCTAACAGGTCTAGCAGGTAGTGGAAAAAGCTATATTGCTGAGGCTTTATGCGAAAAATTACGTTTTAAATATAAAAATGTTATTTATCTTGATGGAGATGAACTAAGAGACTTGCTTGGAAGCTATGATTATGATAAGCAAGGGCGCATTAATATGGCCTTAAAAAGATCTCAATTTGCTCATTTTCTAAGTTCTCAAGGAATGATGGTTATAGTAAGCACAATTTCAATGTTTAAAGAAATTTATGACTACAATAGAAAAACCCTAAAAAATTATTGCGAAATTTACATCCAATGCGAGCTTGAAGAGCTTATTAGACGTGATAAAAAGAATTTATATACCAAAGCAATTAATAAAGAAATAATTAATGTTGTAGGAATTGATTTAAAATATGACGAACCAAAGCCAAATTTAATCATAGATAATAATCAATTTGGAAATTTAGAGCAAAAAGTAGATAATATTTTAAATTTTTTAAAGCTCTAGAGTTTATTTAGAATCTTAATTAAAATTCTTTGATTTCTAGCAACAAATCAAAGAATGACTAAAAAATTAAAACCAAAACAAATTATAAAAAACTTTAATTAATGAAAGTATAAAAGCAAATGCTTTTATACTTTTTTAATCTTGATTTCATTATTACTTGCATCAATTAAAATACTATCATTTTCATTCAATTCATCAGATAATATCATATCACTTAACTTATCTTCTATCATATCATAAATAGCTCTTTTTAAAGGTCTTGCTCCAAATTCAACATCAAAACCTTCTTTTGCAATTAAAAGTGCACCTTCTTCACTTAGTTCTGCTTTAATACCTTTATTGGCTAAACTTTTTTGCAAATCTTTAAAAAGAAGTTTTACTATCTCATAAGCCTCATCTTTACCTAAAGGATTAAAAGTAATAATATCATCTAAACGATTTAAAAATTCAGGTTTAAAGAAATTTTTTAATTCATTTTTAATTGCATTTTCTCTTTCTTCACCATTTAAATTCATAATAGCCAAAGAGGCGATATTTGAAGTTAAAATGATAATAGTATTTTTAAAATCAACCACAACCCCTTTGCTATCAGTTGCTCTTGCATCATCTAAAATTCCTAAAAGTATATTAAAAACATCTTTATGAGCTTTTTCAACTTCATCAAACAAAATTACACTATAAGGTTTTCTGCGCACCGCTTCAGTAAGCTCTCCACCCTCTTCGTGTCCTATATATCCAGGAGGTGCTCCTAAAAGTCTTGAAACACTATGTTTTTCCATAAACTCGCTCATATCAAAGCGAATCATGGCTTTTTCATCATCAAACAAAAACTTTGCTAAAGCTTTTGCTGATTCTGTTTTTCCAACTCCTGTTGGACCTAAAAATAAAAAACTTCCTATAGGTTTATTGTCTGCATTAAGTCCTGCTTTATTACGTTTTATTGCTCTTGCTAAAGCATTTAAAGCTTGATCTTGCCCTATAACACTTTCTTTTAAATGCTTTTCTACTTCTAAGAATTTAAGCTTTTCAGAAGTTAGCATTTTTTGCACACTAATGCCTGTCCATTTACTCAAAATTCCAGCTACTAAATCTTCATCTACTTGATTTTTGAGCAAAACTCCATTTTCACTCATCATTTTCCATTTTTCTTCAAGCGCCAAAAGCTCTTTTTCCAAACTTGGAATTTTTCCATATTCAAGTTCAGCAGCCTTTTGAAAATCTCCTTTATTTTTAGCCAAACTAGCCTCATTTTTAAATATATCAATTTCTTTTTTCTTAGAGCTTATCTCATCAAAAACAGCCTTTTCATTCTCAAATTTCGAATTTAAAGCATTTTGTTTTTCTTTTAAATTAGCAAGCTCTTTTGCAATTTCATCAAGTCTTTTTTGATTTTTTTCATTTTTTTCCATTTTTAAGGCTTCATTTTCAACTTCTAAGGTTTCTATATCCTTTCTTACCTTTCTCAAAGAACTTGGCTCACTTTCTATTTGCATTTTAAGCTCAGCCGCAGCTTCATCAATTAAATCAATAGCCTTATCAGGTAAAAATCTATCTGCAATATAACGCTTAGAAAGTTTTACTGCAGCTACTAAAGCACTATCATTTATATTGACATTATGATGAATTTCAAGCTTTTCTTTAATACCTCTTAGCATAGCTAAAGCTTCATTAACGCTAGGTTCAGGAACATTTATAGGTTGAAAACGACGCTGCAAGGCTGCATCTTTTTCAAAATATTTACGATACTCCTTTAAAGTCGTTGCTCCTATAGTATGAAGTTCTCCTCTTGCAAGAGCTGGTTTTAAAATATTTGCGGCATCCATACTTCCCTCGCTTGCCCCTGCTCCAACAATGGTATGAATTTCATCAATAAAAAGTATAATGTTTTCACTTTTTATTACTTCATTTACTACCGCTTTTAATCTATCTTCAAATTCGCCACGATATTTTGCTCCTGCAATCAATGCACTCATATCAAGAGCAATTAGTTTTTTATTTTGTAAAGAAGTTGGAACATCTTTTTTGACAATTCTTTGTGCTAAAGCTTCTACAATTGCAGTTTTTCCAACTCCAGGTTCACCTAATAAAATAGGATTATTTTTAGTTTTACGAATTAAAATTTGCATCAAACGCTCAATTTCTTCTTCTCTACCTATAACTGGATCGAGCTTAGATTCAATAGCTTTTTGAGTTAGATCTATGCCAAATTTATTTAAAGCATCTAAGGTTTCATCACTGGTTTTACTATCTATCCTACGTCCTGATCTTAAATTTTGTAATTCTTTTTGAAATTCTTTAATATCTATAAATTTCGATAATATTGCTTTAATAGGTTCTTTTTCACTCTCACTTATTAGCCAAGTATCTATAGATAAATAACTATCTCCATTAGCACTCATCAAACCTTTAGCATTCTCTAAAGAATTAATCATTTCATTTGAAAATTTAATATTTTCCTTTGTCACATTAGAACTTGTTGCAAGATTTGAAATTTTACTTTTTATTTCAAGTTCTAAAGCTTCTTTGGAAATATTAAATTTATTAATAATTTGATTAAATAAATTGCCATGATCAACACTCAAAGCCCATAAAAGGTGCAAAGGAACAATTTCGCTATTTTTAGAATATATCGCCAAAGATGCTGCACTTTCAAGATTTGAAAGCATAGAATCAGTTAAATAATCATGTATATTTGCCATAATCTATCCTTAATATTTCATTATTTTTGGATTATTATATAACTTTAGTCATATTATGTCAAGTTTATTTATATATTTTTATTAATTTAATTTATATTAATCGTATAAATTAAAGAATAAAATAAATTATAAGTTTTTTAATTATGTTTATTTATTTACAATTTTTTAAGTTAAGTTTATTAAAATTAAAATTATAAATAAATTTGGAGTCTAACTTGAAAACTAAAAGAATTTTTGCCCTCGCAAGCGGTTTTATAGGATCTTTAATATTTTGCTTCTTTATGACCAATATTTTAGAAGCCAAAACAAGTAATACAAATGAACAAATACAACAACGTTTTCAATCTTTAGAAAAATTAACAAAAACTTTGGCAATTATCGAACAATATTATATTGATGATGTAAATATCACTGATTTAGTAGATAAATCAATTTCAGGGCTTTTAAATAATCTTGATGCACATTCTTCTTTTCTAAATGAAAAAGACTTTAATGATATGAAAATTCAAACCAATGGCGAATTTGGAGGACTTGGAATTACAGTGGGCATGAAAGATGGAGCTTTAACCGTTGTTTCTCCACTAGAGGGAACTCCGGCCGATAAAGCAGGTATTAAATCAGGAGATATTATTTTAAAAATAAATAATGAAGCTACTTTAGGAATTTCGCTCAATGATGCTGTTGATAAAATGAGAGGAAAACCAAAAACTCAAATTACTTTAACAATTTTTAGAAAAGGAACAAGTGAGCCTTTTAATGTTACTTTAACAAGAGATATTATAAAAGTTGAAAGTGTTTATACTAAAGTGATAGAAAATGAAAATATTTTATATATAAGGGTAACAAATTTTGATAAAAATGTTGTAGAACAAACTGCTAAAGAACTAAAAAAATATCCAAAAATTAATGGAATTATTTTAGACTTAAGAAATAACCCTGGCGGATTATTAAATCAAGCAGTAGGACTTGTTAACCTTTTTGTTGATCAAGGAGTAATAGTTTCTCAAAAAGGTCGCATAAAAGAAGAAAATCAAGAATATAAAGCAGATGCTAAAAATAAAATTTCTAATGCCTCTTTAGTGGTACTTGTAAACGGAGGAAGCGCAAGTGCAAGCGAAATAGTAAGTGGGGCTTTACAAGATTTAAAAAGAGCTATTATTGTTGGAGAAAATACTTTTGGAAAAGGAAGTGTTCAGCAAATCATTCCAATCAACCAAAATGAAGCTTTAAGATTGACTATAGCAAAATACTACTTGCCAAGCGGCAGAACCATTCAAGCCATAGGAGTTAAACCAGATATTGAAATCTTTCCAGGAAAAGTAAATACCGATAAAAATAATTTTATCATCAAAGAAAGTGAATTAAAGCAACACCTTGAAAATGAGCTTGAAAAACTTGATAAACAAAAAACTCAAAAGAATCAAAAGAAGGATAATAAAAATTTAATCACACTAAAACAAATCAATGAAGATTCTCAATTAAAAGCAGCGATTGACACAATCAAAATTCTAAATCTTAAGGTAAAACAATGAAAAAAGAACTATTTTATGAAGGAAAAGGAAAAAAAATTTTTAAAACACAAGATGATGATTTATTTATTGCAGAATTTAAAGATGACTTGACTGCATTTAATGCAGAAAAAAAAGGAAAAGAAGAGGGAAAAGGTAAGTTAAACTGTAAAATTAGCACTATAATTTTTGAATTGTTGAAAAAAAATGGTATTAAAACTCATCTTGTAAAAACTATTAGCAACAATGAGCAGCTTATAGAAAGATGTCAAATTATTCCTATAGAAGTTTTAGTTCGAAATATTGCAGCAGGCTCTTTAAGCAAAAGACTTGGGATAAAAGAAGGGGAAAATCTACCTTTTGCTTTGGTGGAATTTTGCTTAAAAGATGATAAACTTGGAGATCCTTTTATTAATGATGAACATTGTCTGCTTCTAAATTTAGTTAAAGATCAAAATCAAATTCAAACCATAAAAGAACTTGCAAGAAAAATTAATACAATTTTATTAGATTTTTTTGATCAAAGAAATTTAAAATTAGTAGATTTTAAAATAGAATTTGGCCTCTCTAAAAACCAAGAAATTATTTTAGCCGATGAAATCAGCCCTGATAGCTGTAGACTCTGGGATAAAAATACCAATGAAAAACTTGATAAAGATAGATTTAGACAAGATTTAGGAAATGTTAAAATAGCTTATGAAGAAATACTTAAAAGGATTATGGGATAATTGCATGAAAGTTATTGTAAATATTTTTTTAAAAGAAGGTGTTTTAGATCCTCAAGGAAAAGCGATACAAAAAGCTTTACATTCTTTAAATTTTAATAATATAGACGATGTAAAAACAGCAAAACAAATTATTCTTGAACTCAATGAAAGCGATAAAATAAAAGCAAATGAAACTGTAAAAAAAATGTGCGAAGAACTTTTAGTTAACGATGTTATAGAAAATTATGAGATTGTTATATGAAAGTAGCTATTATAAGATTTCCTGGTACTAACTGTGACCTAGATACTCAATATGCTTTTAAAAAACTAGCTTCAAAAACGCAAATCATTTGGCACGAAGAAAAAGAGCTTGATGCAGATTTAGTCGTACTACCTGGCGGCTTTTCTTATGGAGATTATCTAAGATGTGGCGCAATTGCAAAATTTGCTCCCATTATACCAGCCATATTAGAACACGCAAAAAAAGGTGGTTATATCTTAGGAATTTGCAATGGTTTTCAAATTCTTTTAGAGTTAAAACTTTTAAAAGGAGCTTTAAAAGCAAATAATAGTCTTAATTTTATTTCAAAAAATCAAAAACTAAAAGTCGCTTCAAACCAAAATGCCTTATTAAGTCATTTTAACAAAGATGAAATTATCACTTTACCTATTGCACATGGAGAAGGGAATTACTTTGCCTCTGATAAAGATTTAAAAGAGCTTGAAGATAAAGATTTAATTCTTTTAAAATATATAGATAATCCCAATGGATCATTATATGATATAGCAGGAATATGTGATGAAAATAAAAAAATTTTTGGTCTTATGCCTCATCCTGAAAGATTTTGTGAAAATATACTAGGAAGTGATATAGGGCTTAAAATGCTAAAAGGATTTATAATTTGACTTTCTTCTTAAAATATTTTTTTTTCGTTTCTTTTATAGTCATAAAACTCCTAGCACAAGATAATATAAATAATAACTTACAAATAGGATTTAAAAATCTTCCAAAAGAAGAACAAAAAATTTATGAAAATATCGCCCCTAGTGATGAAAGTGAAGACTATCAAAAAAATATCGAAGATCCTTTTATTCCGCAAAGTTCGCTTGTTTTAATAACTAGTAATTATGCAAATAAAATTTTTGTTGGAGAAGTTTTCCCTATAACAGTTTATGCCAAAACTACAGAAAATACTAATTTTGATTTTCATATTGAACTTATAAAAAATAATGATCTTTTATTTTTAAATCCTGATGCAAAATGGATAAAAAAAGACAATATTTATGAAACAACGCTATGGTTTGAAGCAAAAACTTCTAATGCAAATTTAGAACAAATTATTGTTAAACTAAGTCGCAATGATGTCTTTTTTCAAAAAGCCAATATTGCCCTAAATCCTATAAAATTTGAAAATACACCAAGTAGCAATAACTTTTCTCATCTAGTTGCCAGTTCACTTGAAATTAAAAAAGTCAAAACCAATCATTTTGACAATCAAAATGTTATTATGATCATGGAAATAAATGCTACCAATGCCAATCTTAAAAGTTTTTATTTAAAAGGGATAGAAAAACAAGGTGTTGAAAATTTAAGAGGAGACTTTAACTCTTCTAATGGATATTATTACGCAGTATTTCCTGCAAGTAAAAATATTTTTTCTTTTTCTTATTTTAACAAAGATGAAAAAAAGCTACAAAACTATAATTTAAAAATAAAAATTAGCGAAGATAGTATTAGTACACAAAGTGATTTAAATCCCACTAATAAAGATTTTAATACTTATAAACAATATGGGCTTTGGCTTATTACTCTTTTATTGGCAATCTTTTTTATTTTTAAAAAGAATTATATTATTTTAACCATTGCTTTAATTTGTTTTATTTCTGGATTTTTAGTAGACACTTCAACTCAAACAGGAATTTTAAAAGCCAAGGCTAAGGCTAAAATTTTACCTACTGAGTTATCAACATATTTTTATACTGCTAACACTAATGAAAAAGTTGAAATTTTAGGAGAAAGAAAACCCTATGTCAAAGTTTTATTTAAAGATGGAAAAATAGGATGGGTAAAAAATGAAGATCTTACAAAAAATTAGAGCTTTATATTTTTGGATTTTTTTTATCTTTAGCGTTAGTTTGGTTTTACTCTGTTTTTGTTTTATTTCATCTCAAAAAAAACTTTGGAAAATCCGTAAATTTTGGGCAAAAACTCAAAAATATATTATTCCTTATAAAATCGAATTAAAAGGCACATTTAACCAACAAGCCTCTATGATACTTATGAATCATCAAAGCACTTTAGATATTATTGCTTTAGAGGAACTTTATCCTAAAAATTTAGCTTGGATTGCAAAAAAAGAACTGGCTCAAATTCCTATATTTAAAATTGCAATGAAAAAGCCTAAATTTCTTTGTATAGATAGAAAAAATCCAAGAGATTTAATAAAAATACTAAAAGAAGCAGAGCAGAGATTAAGCGAAGATAGAGTGTTAGCGATCTTTCCTGAGGGCACAAGATCAAGAACTCAAAAATTACTTAAATTTCAAAGTGGAGCTAAAATTTTAAGTGATAAATTAAATCTTAAAGTTCAACCTATTTTACTAGTAGATTCGGCCAAAATTTTAGATACTAAAAGCTTTAGTGCAAAAAGCGGAATACTCAAAATCATTTGTATGGATTTAGTTGATACAAGTGATGAAAAATGGCTTGAAAATACACGCAAGAAAATGCAAGAACTTCTTGATAAAGAAAGAAAAATATGTTAAATACAATTTTAATTGTAGGATTTGGTGGATTTTTAGGTGCTGTTTTTAGAATGGTTTTTGTAGATTTGATAAATAAATTTTTGCCTCATTCTATCAATCTTGGAACACTTTTTGTCAATATTTTAGGATCATTTTTTTTGGGAGTTTTGTATTCTTACTTGCAAAATAAGCATTTTTCACCCTTTTTAAATCATTTTATTAACGTTGGATTTTTAGGTGCTTTTACCACTTTTTCTAGTTTCTCATATCAAAGTTTATTACTTTTACAAAATGGATCTTATTTTTATTTTGTGCTTAATTTATTTTTTAGTATAAGCTTTTGCCTACTAGCTGTATGGATTGGTCTTTTAGTTTTTAAATAATATTTAAATTTATTAGAATGCAAAATTATTTAAAATAGTAAATTAAGTAAATAAAGATTAAAAAATAATAAAACAAATATCCTTATTTTAAATTAAATCAATCAGATTTTTAAAATTTTTCAAAATTTAAAATTTACTCTTAATTTTGATTTTTTTGCTAAAATAACCCTTAAAAATTAATTAAGGAGAAAAGATATGCAATTTCAAACTGAAGTTAATCAGCTTTTACAACTTATGATACATTCTTTATACTCTAATAAAGAAATTTTTTTAAGAGAGTTGATTTCAAATGCAAGTGATGCTCTTGATAAACTAAATTTTTTAAGTGTTAGTGATGATGCATATAAAAACCTTCAATTTAAACCAAAAATAGAAATCAAACTTGATAAAGATAAAAAAACTTTGAGTATTAGTGACAATGGTATTGGTATGAATAAAGATGATTTAATCAATCATTTAGGAACCATAGCAAAAAGTGGAACAAAAAGCTTTTTAGAAAATTTAAGCGGAGATGCAAAAAAAGATTCTCAGCTCATTGGACAATTTGGTGTTGGATTCTACTCAGCTTTTATGGTGGCAGAAAAAATCGAAGTTTTAAGTAAAAAAGCCTTAGATGATAAAGCTTATCTTTGGATTTCTGATGCAAAAGGCTATGAAATAGAAGAAGCAAACAAACAAGAACAAGGCACCATCATAACGCTTTATTTAAAAGATGATGAATTTTTAAATTCATATAAAATTGAAAGTATAATTGAAAAATATTCTAATCATATTCAATTTCCAATCTTTATGGAAAAAGAAGAATATATTCCTGCTAAAGAAGGCGAAAATGAAGGAAAAACAGAACTAAAAATTTCTCAAATTAATAAAGCTAATGCTTTATGGAGACTATCAAAGGCTTCCTTAAAACAAGAAGATTATGAAAAATTTTATGAACAAAATTTCCACGACAATGAAAAGCCTTTGCTTTATCTTCATACAAAAAGTGAAGGAAAATTTGAATATAATTCTTTATTTTTTATTCCAAAAAATGCACCTTTTGATCTTTTTCGTGTTGATTATCAAAGTGGCTTAAAGCTTTATGTAAAGAGAGTATTTATCAGCGATAACGACAAAGAACTTTTGCCGACTTATTTAAGATTTATAAGAGGTATTATTGATGTTGAGGATCTTCCTTTAAATGTAAGCCGTGAAATTCTACAAGAAAACCAAATTTTAAAAGCAGTTAAAGAAGCTAGTGTTAAAAAAATTCTTAGCGAATTATCCAAACTAAAAGAAAAAGATAAGGAAAAATATATAAATTTTTTCAAGACTTTTGGAAAAGTTTTAAAAGAAGGCTTATATGGTTTTGGCGATAATAAACAAAATTTATTAAAACTTATGATGTATAAAAGCACCAAAAGCGAAAATTTAAGAACCCTTGATGAATATAAAGAAAATATTAAAGCAGAACAAAAAGAAATTTATTATATTACAGGAAATAACGAAAGCTTACTTAAAAATTCTCCATTATTAGAAGAATATAGAAAAAAAGATATTGAAGTTTTATTAATGGATGATGAAATCGACTCCTTAGTTATGCCGATGCTTGATGAGTATGAGGGTCTTAAATTTATAGCAATTAATCAAGTAGAAAATAAAGAAGAAATTAGTGATGAAGATAAACAAAATTTTGCTTCTTTACTTGCCAAATTTAAAGAACTTCTAAAAGAAGAAGTAGATGATGTGCGTCTTACTTCAAGACTTAGCGATAGTCCAAGTTGTATAGTTTATGATAAAAATAAACCTGATTTTGCTATGCAACAAATTCTTAAACAAATGGGACAAGAACAAAATATTAAACCTATTTTAGAATTAAATCCAAAACATCAAATATTTGATAAATTAAAAGATAATGAAACCTTTACTCCAGATATTGCTACTTTGATCTTAAATATGGCAAAATTAAGCGAAGGAATGGGAGTAAATAAACCTGATGAATTCAATAAAGCCCTTAATAAAATTATTATAAAGGCTTTATCTTGATTACAAATATAGCTATCACAAAAGCCAAATTAAATGAATATCAAATTTTTGATGTCAGAACTCCTTTAGAATGGGAAGAAGGAGTTCTAGAAAATGCCGAACTTGTCTATCTTTATGATAATCAAGGATTTATTAACCCAAATTTTTCACAAGAAGTTAAAGAAAAACTTAACGGTAAACCTTTAGCTTTTGTTTGTCGCAGTGGGAACAGAAGTCAAATAGCGGCTCAGATTGTTCAAGATGAACTTGGGCTTTCTAGCACAAATCTTGAAGGTGGTATGATGGCATACTATAAGGAAAAATAAAATGGCCTTTTATTTGCTTATTGCCGCCTTATCTTTTTTAATGCTTTATTTTGCTGTTAAAAAATATACTTTAAAAATTGATGAAAAAACCTTATTAGAACCTATTAAAACTGATATTTATCCCAAATTTTGTGATTATATTGATGAAAAGATTAGAGAGCTAAAATATAAAGTGCAAAATAATGAATTAGAACTTTTAGATATGGATAAAAAAGATAACTTTTTAGAACATCTTGGGGATTTAAGCAGAGAACTTACCTTTATACAGACTATGAATTTAAGCAAAAAAAACGACGAGTTATGGCAGAATGAACTTTTTAATTTTTTAAAAAAATTAGAGCAAATTATTGAAGATTTTTTAAAAGATTCTCAAATGCTTAATGATCAATTAAGAATCGATTTAATGCAGAATTTCAAAATGCTAAAAGGGGAAGATTAAAAAGCCATCTCCCCTTTGATAAAATGATACTTTATTTTTCCATATAATTTATCTTGTGCATACAAAGAGTTAGAAGGAATTTCAAAAGAAGCATTTTCATCAAAAAGAATAAAATTAGCTTCCTTTCCAACTGCAATTTCTCCAGTATTTAAACCTAAAAATTCTGCAGGATGTAAACTTGTTAATTTGCAAAGTTCCTTCCACGATAACAAATCATTTTTAATAAAAAAGGTATAACAAAGACTAACAAATTCTTCTATACTATCTATCCCAAAAACAGCTTCATCAAAAGTTGTATCTTTTAAATGCTTTGTATAAGGACTATGAATAGAACTTAAAAAACTAATTTTTTGCTCCTTTAAAGCCTTTTTTAAAGAAATCAAATTTTCACTTGAACGCAAAGGAGGTATAAGTTTAGCTAAGGTATTAAAATCTCTACAGCTTGTATCATCTTTGATTAAATGATGAATGCTAAGAAGTGTTAAACTATCCTTACTTAACAAGGATAAAGATTTTTCAAGACTTAAAGTATCATAAAGAACTTTAACTTGATAAAATTTTTCAAGCTCTTTCACTTTAGCTACTTCACTTATTTCAGATATCTCGCTAATACCGCTTAATCCTAGCTCAAAATTAACTAAACCTTCATTCATTACCCCATTATCATAATTTTTTTCATAACACTGCATAAATATCGGTAAATTTTTCATTAAAGCGTATTGTATACTTATTTTTAAAATATTTGCATCCATCGCGCTATTAAGCTCTAAAGCACAAGCCCCTTTATCTATAAACATAGCAAGATTTCTTAATTTATTTTGAGAATCTAATACTTTAACACTAGGAAAAATATGTATTTTTCTTTGGGATAAATTTTGAAAATATAGCTCAAATCCTTGTTCATCGAAATTTGTACTATCGCGTAACACAATAGCACAAATTCCATTTTTTAAACATTGCTTTTCTAACGCATCTAAATGTTTTAAAGAAAACACATTATCTTTTAAAGTGATACAAAGATCAACAAAAGAAGGCAAAAGTGTTAGATTTTGCGCATCTATAATCTGATCATCATTTTTAATATTATCTTCAATTTCTACTATTTTACCTTTCTCAATCCTAATGTCCTTAAGAACTTCCCCATAAATCTTAGCATTTTTAATGATCATGATTTTTCCTTATTAAAAATTGTTTTGTTTAAGTAAGTTTTGCACAGACTCGTTTAATTTATTACCCTCTAAAATATTTACAAGTTCATTTACTATAGGAGTATAAATCTCCTTTTTTTGAGCTATTTTTTTAATAGCATACGATGTAGCTATACCTTCTGCCACTTCTTTGAGTTCAATTTGAATGTCTTTTAAACTTTTATTTTGCGCCAGCATAAATCCTACACGATAATTTCTTGAAAGACTACTTGAAGCAGTTAAAAATAAATCTCCTGCTCCACTAAGTCCTAAAAATGTTTCTTCTTTGGCTTCAAAAAATTTTCCAAAACGATGCATTTCAATAAGCCCTCTTGCAATTAAAGAGGCTCTGGCATTATTGCCAAGCTTTAAACCATCACAAATTCCGCTTGCAATAGCTAAAACATTTTTATAAGCACCACAAATTTCAGCACCCTTAACATCATTATCAATATAAGTTTTTATAAAATTTGGAAAAAACTGAGCAAATTCTTTGCAGATTATTTCATTATAACCATTAATCATCAAAGCACAAGGAAGTTTTTGCATAACTTCTGTAGCAAAAGAAGGACCACTTAAAACACAAAGTTGATCTTTACTAACAAATTCTAAGAAAATATCATCTAAAAATTTACAAGTAGAACTTTCTATACCCTTAGACGCAATTAAAATTTTTTGCCCTTCATTGATAAAATTATCTTTAAGCCAAGAAGAAATTCCTTGTGCGCTAAGAGCAAAAATAAGATATTTGCATTTTAAAGCTTCTTTAATGGATACAAAATTTGGTATATTTCTAAAAGTTAAAGAAGTTATATAACATTTATTATTTATGCTTAAAGCATGATATAAAGCACTCCCCCATTTACCTGCACCAATTACAGCAATACTCATTATCCAAGCTTTGATTTTAGAATTTCATTGACTTTTGCCGGATTAAAAGCACCTTTACCTTCTTTCATAACCTGTCCAACAAAAAAACCAAATAATTTATCTTTTCCATTTTTATATTCTTGAACCTTATCTTC
Organism: Campylobacter novaezeelandiae; assembly: GCF_018968685.1. Classification (NCBI taxonomy): domain Bacteria; kingdom Pseudomonadati; phylum Campylobacterota; class Epsilonproteobacteria; order Campylobacterales; family Campylobacteraceae; genus Campylobacter; species Campylobacter novaezeelandiae. Next base: position 1,153,824 of record NZ_CP076657.1, read on the forward strand.
ATTGGCATTTAAAATTTGATCAATTACTTTTTCAATAACTCCATCATCACTAACTTGTTTAAGTCCTAGTTTTTCTATGCTCTCATCAATTTGCATTTTAGGATTTTCAAAAATGAAAGATAAAACTTCTTTAGCCGCTTTTGCACTAATAACACCTTCTTCAATTTTTGCAATAAGCTCACCAAGTTTTTTTGCATTTACTGGAGAATTTTCTATAGTGCAATCGCCCCTTAAAAGACCCATAAGTTCAGTATTTAACCAAGTTACACAAAGCTTTGGATTTAATTTATAAGAAAGAAGCTCTTCAAAAAAGCGACTTAACTCTAAAGAAGAAATCAAAATTTCAGCATCACTTTCTTTAATCCCAAATTCATTGATATAGCGTATCTTTTTTTCATCAGGTAATTCTGGAATTTTAACATTTAAAAATTCATCTGTTAATACAACCGGCAATAAATCAGGATCTGGAAAATAACGATATTCAGCAGCCACTTCTTTATTTCTCATGCTCTTTGTTATCAAATTTGTTGTATCAAACAACCTTGTTTCTTGTACTACTTCTTTTTCATATACTCCATCTTCCCAAGCTATACTTTGACGCTTAATCTCATACTCTATAGCTTTTTGTATGAAACGAAAAGAATTAAGATTTTTAATTTCAACTCTAGTATAAAGTTTAGTATCTCCTTTTGGACGTATGCTTACATTAGCATCGCAACGAAAACTTCCCTCTTGCATATTGGCATCAGAAATATCCAAAAATCTTATAATAGAATGAAGTTTTTTAAGATAAGCTACAGCTTCGTCACTACTTCTTAACTCTGGTTCGCTTACAATTTCTAAAAGGGGCGTTCCAGCACGATTTAAATCTATTTTGGAAAAAGAGCTCTCATGAATGTTTTTTCCAGCATCCTCTTCTAAATGCGCTCTAGTAATACCTATGCGTTTATTTTTCCCATTAATATTAATAAAAATTTCTCCATTTTCAACTATAGGAATATCAAATTGAGAAATTTGGTATCCCTTAGGGAGATCAGGATAAAAATAATTTTTTCTATTAAAAACACTTTTTTTATTAATCGTAGCATTAACAGCTTTTCCAAAAGAAATAGCTTTTTTCACCGCTTCCTCATTTAAAGTAGGCAAAGCACCGGGCAAAGCTAAACAAGTTGGGCAAACATTAATATTTGGTTTTTCCCCAAAAGAAGTGGCACAAGAGCAAAAAATTTTAGTCTTAGTATTTAATTGAGCATGAACTTCAAGTCCTATAACTACTTCAAACATTTATTTTCCTTAAAAATTTTGTATTCGATTGTATCATCTTTTATTTCAAAAAGACTTTAAAGAACAGTATACAAAATCAAATTTGACTATTTTTAATTTTTTGTTTTAATTCATAATTTTTTATTAAAAGAGTAAATATAAGATACAATAAAATTCCAAATAGAATGAAATTCCAAATAAAATAATTGTTTGAAAATAAAAAAAGTGTTCCAAAAAAGATAAAACCTAAAGAAACACCTTTTAAAAAATCAAAGAGATAAATCAATGACCTTCCTCGATTACAGTAGCTCCTGCTAAATAAACATAAGTTAAAATCATAAAAATAAAAGTCTGCAAAAATGCCATAAAAGTTAAAAGCACATAAGCTGGAAGAGGGGCAATATAAGGAACTAAAGCTAAAATAACCGCTAAAAATAAATCATCACCCTTTACATTACCAAATAAACGAAATGATAAAGAAATTACACGAGAAAGATGTGAAATAATTTCTATAGGAAACATCAAAGGAGCTAAAATTTTTATAGGCCCCATAAAATGAGAAAAATATTTTATAAAGCCTTGAGTCTTTATGCCTTCAAAGTGATAATATACAAAAACAATCAAGGCCAAAGAAAGAGTTAAATTTAAACTTGCTGTTGGCGCTTCAAAACCAGGAATTATTCCTATAATATTGCTTAAAAAAATAATCACACCTAAAGTAGCAACCAAAGGAAGATATTTTCTTGCAGCCTTTTCATTTCCTAAAGTGTCTTTACCCATAGTTAAAACACCTTCTAGATAAGCCTCAATTAAATTCTGCATTCCTCTTGGAACAAGTTGCATAGAAGAAGTTGCTAATTTAGTAATAATCATAGCAATAACAATTACTATACCTAAATGAAAAAAATAAGCAAAAGTATGACTTGAATCAAAAAAAGAGCTAAATAAAAATAAATCTTTCATATTTTCCTCAAACAATATTTTAAAAGGATTATTATATCTAAATCTTACTTATATTTTAATGAAATTACATCCATTCTAAAACTTGAGAAAGTTCTCTAGCAACAAAATATCTTAAGCCTATATCCTCTAAAGGTTTAGAAGGGATAATAGCATTTTTAAACTTTTGCATTTTAGCTTCTTTTAATCTAATATCAAGATGAAACACATCTCTAATTTCTCCATTTAAGCTAAGCTCTCCTATAAAAACACTATCTTTACTTAAAGGACGATTTTTAAAGCTTGAAATAATGGCAGCAACCACAGCTAAATCCGCAGCTGTTTCGCCAATCTTTACACCACCGCTTACATTAACAAAGACATCATAATGCCCTAGTGGTATTTCTAGTTTTCTTTCTAATAAAGCTAAAAGCATATCTAAACGATTTCTTTCATAACCTGTTGCACTTCTTTTTGGATAAGCACTCTCGCAAACAAGAGCTTGAATTTCTAAAACCAATGCTCTGCTTCCCTCCATTACTACACCTAAAGCACTTCCTGAAGTGGCCCTACCTCTAGTAAAAAAACGATTGGCCAAATTTTTGGCACTAATTAAACCCTTAGGACCCATTTCAAAAATTCCCACTTCGCTAATATTGCCAAAGCGATTTTTAAAACCTCTTAATAATCTTATTTCTTTTGTAGCATCACCTTCAAAATAAAGCACCACATCAACCATATGTTCAAGCACTCTAGGACCGGCAATTGCTCCATCTTTTGTAATATGGCCTATAATAAAAATGCTTATATTATAAGCTTTACTTAAACGCATTAATTCAAAAGTAATCTCTCTTACTTGAGTAATACTCCCTGCTGCTGAAGAAACCTTGTCAGAATACAAAGTTTGAATAGAATCTATAACCAAAACAGAATAATCTTTTTTATGCAATTCTTCTATGATATTTTCCAAACACAATTCTGTAAGTAAAAATAAATTTGACCCATTGGCCTCAAGTCTATTGGCACGTAGTTTAATTTGTGTTTTACTTTCTTCTGCGCTTACATAAAGTACTTTTTTGCCACTATTTGCCAAATTAGAAGCAATTTTAAGTAAAAGAGTAGATTTTCCAACCCCAGGACTTCCACCAATTAAAACTAAAGACCCCTCAACCAAACCTCCGCCTAAAACAAGATCAAGCTCATCATCTTGAGTGCTAATTCTACTGAATTTTTCTATTTCTACTTCATCAATACATATAGCTTCACTTGCTTTAGAATTTGCATGCTCTAGCTCTTTTAAAATCTTAATTTGTTCAGCTTTAAGTTCTATAAAACTATCCCAAGAACCGCATTCTGGGCACTTTCCAAGCCATTTTCTTTGTTGATTTCCACAAGATTGACATTCAAATAAAATTTTACTTTTAGCCATTTTTAACCTAAAAAATTTTTAAATATTATAATATTTTTGAAGTTAAAAAAGACTTTTTAAATTTCTTGATAAAAGAATTTGTTTTAAAGGAGCAATATTTTCTCTTATCCCTTGTTTTACAAGTTTAATATTGGCAATTAAAACTTGCATTAAAAAAATATGATCTTTAATCCATGTTAAATTTTTATCAAGCCACTCTTGTTCGTTTTTAGGATTTAACACATAAATCCTTGCTAAATTAAATTCAAATTGCATTAAAAAAGATCGTATAAATTCGTAAAGTACTGATTTACTATAATAGTCTATTCTCAGTTTAAGAGAATCTAATTTTTTAATAATTTCTTGAATAACTACTTTATTAATAATATTTTTATCAAATATTTTTTTACTGTCTTCTTCGGTATCTTTTAAGCATTCATTTAATTCTTTTAGAAACTTATCACAATCGATATAAAGTTCATAAAGATTTTCATCTATATTTAATAAAAGTTCATTTTGTTTATCTGTATCTAAAATTTTAGGCTGTGTAAATTTTTTATCATTATCATTTAATAAATTAAGACAACATTCTAAAAAAGGTTTTTCTATAGCTCCTTCTATGCTTGCTCCACCTTCTGTGGCATTATAAAATTTACAATTTTTGGTATTTTTATATATAAAATTTTCTATAGAAAGCCTAAAGGCATTCCACATACAATGGGTCTTAACTTCTCCTTTTCCTCCATAAGCTAAAACACTTTCTTGTTTTATACTGCTTTCATAATTTGACCCATACATATAATCCTTAGAATGAGAAGTTCCATCTTGAGAATAAGCTAAATCTTGACCTATAAAAATGATACTTTTATGTTCTAAAGTATAAGCAAGCTTTAAGGCATTTAAGGCAACTGTAGAACCTGAAGGAAAATTGCCAAAATCTTCAAGCATGCATTTTTTAACAAATAAAGAAGGATAAGGAATCAAGATGTAATTTCTTTTAGAATCTTCAAGATATTTTATAGCTTTTGGATGAGCTAAAGCTAATAGCACAAAAATAATTCCTTCATCGATATTTTTATAAGAATTTTTAAAAAGATCTGCCGTTTTTTCTGTTCTTTCAGACATTAAAACGTAATCAGGTTTAATGTCATATTTTGCAAGAATTGAATAAGCACTATCAGCACAAAATATCGTAGCTTTATTTTGATATTTTTTTAGAACAAGAAGTTGCTTATCTAAAGAAGGGCCAGTAGAGACGATAATGGCTGTTTTTGATTTTTTCTTGCGTGTTTGATATAAAGAATCAAGCGAAGGATTTAAAATCATTTTAGGACTATTAAAGATAAATTGAGTAAAACCTTGCAAAGCATCTTCTATATCATTGCCTTGATAAAGTATTGTCGTTTTAATAATCTGAGAAATTTTGTTATTAAGTTTGATAATCTTATCTTGAAAAATTTCATAATAAACACTATGCAAATGCAAAAAATAGACCCTTAAAAAATTAAAAAAAGGCGGAGTAGTAAAGATATTTTCCAGATCCTTTGATAGAACATCACTTTGTAAAATAATTAATTTATTATTTCTTAACTCTTCTCTAAAATCAATTAAATGAAAAATTTCATAAAGCAAAGAAATATCATCCTCAAATACAATAAGATGCTTTAAATGAGTGTTTTTAAGTAAAATTTTATATAAAATACCATTTCCAAAACCATAAAAATAAAGAACAGGATAAAACAAATATTGTGTTTGAAAAAGTTTTAATTTTTCCTCTAATTCCTTTTTTGCATCTTGATAAATACTTAATTTATTGTGAATATTGATTAAATTTAAAGAAAATAAATCCCCCCCCCCCCCATTTGGCAAAATTTTAAAATTATTCGAAATAGTGGTAGTTAATTTTTTATAAAGAGAAGTATTTTTTAAAGAAGATACATTTTGAAAAAAAAGATCTTTTTGCTCTGCGCTATACATTTAAAAGACTTTAATTATAAATAGGATCTAAAAGCGTATCAAGATATTTATCAATGTCAAATTCATATAAGTCTTGCATACTCTCTCCTACACCAATATACAATATAGGAAGCTCAAGCTCTCTTGCTATACTAAACAATCCTCCACCTTTAGCTGTGCCATCAAGTTTTGTTATAATGACTCCATCAAGTTTTACAAATTCATTAAATGCTTTTGCTTGTAAAATACCAGCATTACCCTGAGTTCCATCTAAAACTAAAATTTTTCTATGAGGAGCTCCGCTAAATGCTTTATCGCAAATACGTATAATCTTTTCAAGCTCTAATGCTAAATTTTTTTGATTTTGAAGTCTTCCGGCTGTATCAATAATCACTCGATCAAAATCTTTAGCTTTAGCTTTGGAGATAGTATCAAAAGCAACAGCTGAAGGATCATGTCCTTGTGAACTTGCTACAATTTCTATATCTAATTTTTGAGCCCAAAGCTTAAGCTGTTCTATAGCTCCAGCTCTAAATGTATCACAGGCACCTAAAATAATTTTTTGATTTTGTTGTTTATATAAATATGCTAATTTTGCAATGCTTGTTGTTTTGCCTGCTCCATTTACCCCTAAAATGAGCTCTACAAATGGTTTACTATGAGATAATTCTTTTTGATCATATAAAAAATATGTTTTCATTACTCGTCTTAAATCTTCTTTTCTTACCTCATTAGAAGGAGGTAAATAATAAATGATTTCTTCCACTATCTCATAACTTACATCCGCTTCTAATAAAATTTCTTCTAAAAGATCTTTAGTAATTTTCTTATGCCCTGATTTAATTTGAGCAATATTTTCAAGAGTCTTTTTTAATCCTTTTTTTAAAAAATCAAACATTAATCTATAGCCTTTTGTATATCAATTTCTAACATTTCTATAGGAATGAGACCTAAATATTGTCTTATAAGATTATTATTTTTATCAAATAAAAATAAAGTCGGCATTCCATTTATACCTCCTAAACTTTTAGCAAAAAGATAATTATTATCTCCTATGGCAACATCAAATTTTATTTTATTTTTTTGCATAAAAGCTTCTATATTTTGCCTATCTTGCTCTTCAATTAAAATACCTATAATTTGTAAATTTTGTTTATATTTTTCTTCAAACCTATTAAGATCTAAAATTTGAGCAATGCAAGGTTTACACCAAGTTGTAAAAAACATAAATAAACTAATTTTGTTATTGTTATTAAAAGTAATTTTATCATTTTGAGTTTTAATTGATAACGAATTCCCATTTAACATTGTTAAAGCAAAAGAATTTTTTGTATTTTCAATTTTGTTTGATGATATATTCTTTTGTGTTAGCCCTTGCTCATCTTTCTCTTTTGAATTTTTATCACAAGCTGTAAAAAATAAAGAAAAAATTACAAAAAGAAAGAAAATTTTTTTAAAAGTCATTAAATTTTTCCTTATTGAGTTAAGAATAAAAGATAAAATTATAACATAAATTAATACTCTAGGTAAATTATATGTTAAAAAATAATTTAAGAAAAAAATCAAAAAAAATTTTAAAAGAATATTTAAAATTTAAATTCAAAAAAGATTTTCAAGTTTTTAAAGAATGTCTAAAAATAATTAAAAAAAATAAAGCAAAAAGAATATTGCTCTTTATTCCCTTAAAATCTGAACCTAATTTATTTAAATTTAGAAGATTATTAAATAAAAATTGTGAACTTTTTGTTCCATTTATGCAAGATAAAAGTTTGAAAATAGTAAAATTGAGATTACCTTTAAAAAAGAAAAATTTTGGAGTATTTGAACCAAATAATTCTTTTTTAAAAGTAAAAAAAATTGATCTAGCTATTATCCCTGTTGTAGCTGTAGATAAAAATTTAAAAAGAATTGGATATGGAAAAGGTTTTTATGATAGATTTTTTTATGATCTAGGATATAAACCTTTAACTATTTTTGTTCAAAGTATTAATATGCTTGATAATAATAATATCACTGATTTTTATGATATTAAAGGAGATTTTTATATAAATCCTTATAAAAAATACTATAGGAAAGAAATTATAAATGATAACAATAATTGTAGTTTTTACAACCTTAATAGGACTTGGATTAGGATATTTAGTTGCTAAAAAAATAAATGAAGCCAAACACGAAATTTTTATAGAACAAGCAAAAGCAAAAGCAAAAGCTATTGAATATGAAGCTGAGCTTATATTAAAAGATGCCAAAAATTCTATACTAAATGCTGAATTAGAAATCAAAAAAAAATATGAAGATAAAGCTCATAAATTACAACAAGAATTACAATGTAAGTTTGAAGAAATTCACAAAAAAGAACAGCAAATTAAACTAGAAGCTGAAAAAATAAAAAAAGATGAAGAAGAATTAAATAAAAATCAAAAAATTATAGAAGATCTTCATCATGATAGCATAAGATTAAAAAACCAATATCAACATAAAATCGATGAAGTGATTAATATTTTAGAAAATTCATCTGGCCTTACAAAAGATGAAGCTAAAAAAATTATTTTAGAAAAAGTTGAAGAAAAATCACGCAACGAAATAGCTCATATAGTAAGAAAATATGAAGAAGAGGCTAAAAATGAAGCTAAAAGAAAAGCAAATTACATCATAGCCCAAGCCACTTCACGTTTTGCTGGAGAATTTGCTGCAGAAAGGCTTATTAATGTAGTCAATATTAAAAATGATGAACTTAAAGGGCGCATTATAGGCAAAGAAGGACGCAATGTTAAAAGCTTAGAAATGGTTTTAGGTGTTGATATTATTATAGATGATACCCCAGGTGCTATTATAATTAGTTGTTTTAATCTTTATCGTCGTGCCATTGCTACAAAAGTCATAGAGCTTTTGGTTGAGGATGGGAGAATTCAACCAGCTCGTATTGAAGAAATTCATGAAAAAGTTTGTAAAGAATTTGAAAATTCCATTTTAGAAGAAGGACAAATCATAGCTATGGATTTAGGTCTTGATAAACTTCACCCTGAAATCATAAAACTCATTGGCAAGTTAAAATATCGTGCTAGTTATGGTCAAAATGCCCTAGCACATTCTTTAGAAGTTGCACATCTTGCAGGAATTATTGCAGCTGAGTGTGGTGGAGACGAAAAACTAGCCAAACGTGCAGGAATTTTACACGATATAGGAAAAGCACTTACGCATGATTTTGAAGGATCTCATGTTGATTTGGGAGCTGAACTTTGTAAACGCTACAAAGAGCATCCTGTTGTAATTAATGCCATTTATGCACATCATGGTCACGAAGAAGCCACGAGTATAGAAGCGGCTGCAGTTTGTACTGCTGATACTTTAAGTGCTGCAAGACCTGGTGCAAGAAGAGAAGTTTTAGAGGCCTTTTTAAAAAGAGTAAGGGAACTTGAAGAAATAGCAAAAAACAAAGAAGGAATTAAAAATGCCTATGCTATCAATGCAGGAAGAGAAATTAGGGTTATAGCTAATGCAAAATTAATTAACGATGATCAAGCTGTACTTTTAGCTAAAGAAATTGCTAATGAAATTAAAGACAAACTCCAATATCCTGGCGAAATCAAAGTCAATGTTATACGCGAACTAAGAGCAATTGAATATGCGAGGTAAGATTTATGCAAGATATGATTGATACTTTACTTCGTTATGGTTATATTGTTTTATTCTTTTATTCTTTAGGTGGCGGAATGGTAGGAATTCTTGCCGCTGGAGTTTTGTGTTCTCAAGGAAAGTTAGATTTGTATTTATGTATAAGCATTGCCTTCGTTGCCAATGCAATTGGCTCTACTTTGCTTTTTGTTTTAGGAAAGTATTACAAAAAAGATATTTTACCTTATTTTAAAAAACATAAACGAAAATTAGCTTTAGCTATAATTAAAGTGAAACAATACGGGATATTTTTACTTTTTATACAAAAGTATATCTATGGAATTAAAACTTTTATTCCTATAGCAGCAGGGATTGCAAAATATAGTTTTGTGAAATTTCTTATAATCAATACAATTTCAAGTTTTATTTGGGCATTATTGCTTGGATTTTTAGCTTATCTCTTTGGACAAAGCATCACCTTTATCTTTAATAATCTTAGTAATTACCCTTATCTAGCACCTTTATTTTTACTTTGTTTAGTTGCAGCAATTTGGTTTTATCTTCATAGTTTTTCTAAGAAATAATGTTTTTTTATAATTCTTTATTACAAAAAAATAAAGAATTATTTATTGTATTTTTTATTTTTATTAGTATTTTTATATTTAATATTTTATTAGAATATAAAAATTATTTAAATTTTAAAGAAAACAAACACCCATCAATTCAAGCTACGATTATTCAAATTTATCAAAAAAAGAATAAAAAAAACAAAAATTATTTTGTTTTAAAATTAAAAAATAAAAATTTTACATTTTATACCACAAGTTTTAAAGATTTAAATCTTAGCAAAAATGAAAATATAGAGCTTAGAATAATTACAACAAATCTTAATTTTAAAGATTATCTGTCAAAAAATTTTTATGCGCCAAGCTATAATATAAAAAGTTTAGGATTTAGTAAAAATCCTAAAATTATTGATTATTTTTTAAATCAACATGAAAACGAAAAAATTAAAGAATTATATGGAGCTTTATTTTTTGCTCTGCCCATATCTTTAGAACTAAGAACGGATATTAATTATTATGGTATTGCCCATTTAATAGCAATTAGTGGTTATCATATAGGACTTATATTTTCTTTTTTATTCTTTTTATTGAGTCCTATTTATAGCTTTTTCCAAAAAAAATATTTTCCTTATAGAAATTTAAAATTCGATTTAAGTATAGTAATTTTTACTTTTTTAATCATTTATGCTTATTTAATAGGTTTTGTCCCCTCTTATATACGCTCTTTGATTATGCTTTTATGGGGATTTTATTTAATTAGTAAAAATATCAAACTTATTAGTTTTGTAAATTTATTTCTTAGTATATGTATTTGTATAGCTTTATTTCCTAGACTTTTATTTAGTGTTGGATTTTTATTTTCTATTCTTGGAGTTTTTTATATTTTTTTATACCTGCATCATTTTTCAAAATATTTCAAACCTTTTATAAATATTTTATTGCTTAATGTATGGACATTTTTTGCTATGATTTTGCCAGTGATATACTTCTTTCCACTCCTTTCTTATCAGCAAATTTTGGCCATTTTTATTAGCATTATTTTTGCAATCTTTTATCCTTTGGTTTTATTTTTGCATTTTATCAACGAAGGAGGATTATTAGATGATTATTTAATCTTATTTTTCAATTTTAAACTTTATGCTATTAATTTTAAAATTCCATTTTTCATTTTTTTAGCTTATATTTTACTTTCTTTACTCAGCATGCGTTTTAAAATACTAGCGCTTTTTTGTATTTCTCTTAACTTTTTGCCCTTCATTTTCATTTAGGTTATAACAGATTTTTATCCCAAAAAGATAAATTATCCAAGAAATATAAATCCAGATAAAGAAAAATAAAATAGCAGAAAAAGATCCATAAACACTCTGATAGGTCTTGCTATAAATCACATAATAAACAAATAAATTTTTAATAACATACCAAATCATAGAGGTCAAAAAGGAAACTATGCTTAGAATTTTAGTTCTTACATTATGCAAAGAACTTGAAAAAGCAATAAAAAACAAAGTCCAAATAATAATAAAAGGCAAAAATTCAAAAAAATTAAATCCTATTTTCCACTTATCTAAAAATCCTTGTATATAACCTGATATATAAAAACTAAAACCTAGACCTAGAGGTATTAAAGTAAGTAAAGTCCAATAAGAACTTATACTTTGCCAAAGACCTTTTGGTTCATTTTTGGTAATACGATTAATTACAAAATCATATCCAGAAAAAAAAGCCAAAGAAGTAAAAATCATTGCCACAAAACCAAATATCCCTAAATTTACACTATTTTTTAAAAAAGTATCCAAATAAGAAAAAACTATATCTTGCTGAGCTGGGATTAAAAAAGCAAAAATAACTTGTTTAGCCTTTTCATAATAAGTATTAAAACTAGAAATTCGAGTAAAAACTGAAAAACAAATAAACAAAATAGGTATTAAAGATAAAATCGTATAAAAACTCAAAGCCGCTGAATAATTTAATACTTCTTTATCTCTAAGTGCAAATAAAATTTTGAAAATTCTACTGAACATTTTTAAATTCCCATTTTAAAAGGATTTAGTATATTATTTGGATCAAAAGCTTTTTTAATATTTCTCATCAAATTCATTTCAGCCTCACTAAAAGCAAGTTGCATAAAAGCTGCTTTAGAAATTCCTATACCATGCTCCCCGCTTAATGTTCCATCTAATTCAATAGCAAGTTTAAAAATTTCTTCTATAGCTTTATACCCTTGTTCAATTTGATATGAATCATTTTTTTCAAGCATAACATTAACATGCACATTACCATCTCCAATATGACCAAAACAAGGAATTTTAAAATTATATTTTAAAGAAATTTTTCTTATTCCTTCTAAAAGTTCAGCAAGCTTTGATCTAGGCACTGTTATATCTTCATTAAGCTTTAAACTTCCATATATAGTAACAGCTTGAGAACAATTTCTTCTTGCAAACCAAATATCAGAAGCTTCTTTTTCATTATTTGCTATCTTAAAGTCTTTTGCTCCCATCTGCAAAAAGAAATCTCTCATATAATTAATATTTTTAAGCAAATTTTCTTCTTCATTATCATCCATTTCTATGATCAAGGCTGTATTAGCAGTCAAATAACTAAGTTTAAATTTTTGTTTTAATGCTTCTATAGTTAAAAGATCTAAAAATTCTATACAAACAGGATTTAAACCTTTTGATAAAGCTTTACATACAGAATCAATAGCTTGTTTTATATCATCAAAAAGTGCAATAGCCGTTTTGTTAAATTTAGGCAAAGGAAGCAATTTTAAAGTAATCTCGCTTAATACCGCTAAAGTTCCCTCACTCGCAATTAAGGTTCCAACTAAATTATATCCTGCTACATCTTTGATCGTTCTTTTTCCTGCTCTTATAACTTCACCATTTGGCAAAACTGCTCTTAAGGCCATTACATAATCTTTTGTTGTTCCATATTTAACAGCTCTCATTCCACCTGCATTTTCGCTCACATTTCCACCCAAAGAACAAAAATGCATACTAGCAGGATCGGGTGGATAAAAAAGACCATACTTTTGCACTTCTTCTTGTAAATTAAAATTAATAACTCCAGGTTCCACAACAGCGACTAAATTTTCAAGATCAATTTCTAAAATTTTATTCATATGTTTTTCAAAAGATAAAACTATCCCCCCATTAACCGCTAAAGCTCCCCCGCTAAAACCAGTTCCAGCCCCCCTTGGAACTACAATAATATGATTTTCATTGCAAAATCTTAAAATTTGAACAATATCATTTTCATTTCTTGGAAAAAGCACTCCATCTGGAAAGTAATGTTTTTTTGTTGCATCATAACTATAAACTCTTTGATGCAAAACATCAAAACAAGCATTATCATTTCCTAAAAGTTCTTTAAAATATTGTTTAAATTCTTGCTTCATTGATTTATTTATAAATCCCTAATAAAGCTTTATAATACCCATAAAAATTTGTTATATCTTGATCAGAGGTTAAAAAACCTAAGAATTTATTTTTATAACTCCCCACTCTAGAATAAAAAGGTGTTTGAATTTTTGTAGCTTTTGAAATAGAATTTTCAGCTAAAATATTAAAATCTTGACAATCCACAAAAACAGCCTTTTGATCAAGAGCAAAAATTAAAATTCCCACAGCATTATTAGAACAAAATTTTCTAAAATCAGATCTTTTAGGACTGCTTACAGAGTCTCTAATCAATTGTGCTCCAAAAATATCTATATGAGTAAAATAAATTTGAGGAAAACTTTGCTCAATCTCATTATAAATACTTTCATTAGGCGCTATGATTAAAGCTCTATTATAAAGAAAATTTAAAATAACCTCATCATTTACCTCTGGCAAAATATTTGGCAAAGGAAGAGCCTTTTGTTCTAAAGAATCAAAAACTTTAAATTCTAATTTAGCTAAACCATTTTCTTTAGAAATCACACTTGCTCTAGCAACTATACTTTTAGAATCTGCAAAATTATGCATTACAATACCTGATGAGTAAAGCGAAATTTCTGAACTATCTTTAACATATCCATAGTTCCCATCAACTTTTATAAGATTTGTTTTTACAGGATTTAAATTAAAATCTGCATAAAGGTTCGCAAAAAATAACATCATTATAACAATTCTTAACAAAATCATACTCCTTTAACATATTTATAATCATTTTTCATTAAGTAATTGTAAGAAAAATAAAGTAAAATATAGCTTTTAATTTATAATTATTGTTTAATTTTTAAGGTTTTTAATGAAAAAAATTTTATTTTTATTTTTTACTATCATTCAAGCATTTGCTGCTGTAAGTATGGAGGAATTAACTTGGGAAAATGGCGATACTTTACTTAAATTCCTACAAAGAAATTCAATCCCTATGTCTTTATATTACAACCTAGATAAAGAAGATCAAGAACTAGCTTCAGAAATTGCTTATAAAACAAAATATCAAATTTTAAAAGATGATAATAACAATATAGAACAAATTTTAATTCCAATTAGTGACGACTTACAAATTCATATTTATAAAGATCTCAATAAACAATATGTTCTAAATTTTACCCCAATATTATATAACAAAGAAAATAGAATTTTACGTATAAATGTAAAAACATCAGCTTATCAAGATGTATATGAAGAAAGTAAAAGTGCAACTTTGGCAAGAGCCATGGTAAGAGCTTTCAGAGGAAGCATTAATTTTCGCAATATCCAAAAAGGCGATGAAATCATTTTATATTATGAACAAAAAAGAAGAATGGGAAAGCTTTTTGGTGATATTATAATCAAAATGGCTCGTATAGAAATCAATAAAAACTCTCAAGAAATATTTTATTTTAATGAAAATTATTATGACAAAAATGGCAAAGAAGTTGAATCTTTCTTACTAGATAAACCTGTTAATTATTTAAGAATTTCATCTAAATTTAGCACAGCAAGATATCATCCTGTATTAAAAAGATATCGTGCCCATCTAGGAATTGATTATGCAGCACCTACAGGAACTCCAGTTAAAAGTGCTGGCAATGGAACAATTATCTTTGTTGGAACACAAAATGGCTACGGTAATGTTGTTAAAGTACAACACGCATCAGGATATACGACCTTATATGCACATCTTAGTCGTTTTGCAAAAATTAAAAAAGGACAAAAGGTTAAACAAGGACAAGTTATTGCTTATGTAGGTTCTACGGGTATGAGTACAGGTCCTCATTTACACTTTGGAGTTTATTTAAACAACAAAGCTATTAATCCAAACTCTGTTATTAAAATTGCTAAAACTCAACTAAATAAAAAAGATTTAGACGAATTTAAAAAAGTAGTTAATGCTCATGAAAAGAAAATAAACTTATTTATCCAAGATAATAAAGAAAATCCACCAAAAGAAGAAGATTTTGAAAACTATATTGAACTTGATTCAATATAGTTTTTTGTAACTAACTTTTAAACCAAGAAGTAATTTTCTCAAAAAATCCTTTTTGTTCATGATGCATGCCATCTTTTATTCCAAAGCTTTCACCTAATTGTTCTAACAATTTTCTTTGTTCATCGTTAAGTGTTTTTGGAAAAGTTATTGCAATTTGAACAATCTGAGAACCAAATTCATTAGAATGAATATTTTTTACACCTTCATTCTGCAAAATAAATCTTTGTTTATCTTTGGCTCCTATTGGAAGTTTTAATATAGCTTCCCCTCTTATAGTAGGAACCTTGATACTTTCTCCTAAAATTGCCTGAGTAAAGAAAACTGGAAATTCTATATAGATATCTTCCCCATCACGAATAAAGGTATCATCTTCTTTTGCTATTATTTTTACAAACAAATCGCCTCTTGTTCCATTTTTGATAATATTACCTTTATTTGCAACTTTTAAAGTTATTCCTGTATCTACACCTTCTGGGATATTAATTTCTACCTTATCTTTTATCTCTTCATAACCCAAACCCTTGCAATCAGGACAGCGTTCACTTACCTTTTCCCCGCTTCCTTTACAATCAGGACAAGTTTGAGCAAAAGTAATAAAACCTTGTTGAATTCCAACTTGACCCTTTCCTTTACATTTAGGACAAGTTTGAGTTTTACCATCTTTAGCGCCACTTCCATCACACTTCTTGCAAAAACTCTTATAAGCAAAATCTATAGTTTTTTTACATCCAAAAACTGCTTCTTTAAAATTTAAATGAAGATTAATATTTAGTTGTGAATTGAATTTTTCATTATTTGCTCTTTTTTTATTAGAACGTGCAAAACCTCCACCAAAAAAGCTCGAGAAAATATCACTCAAGTCCTCAAAATCAGAAAATCCTCCATCAAAACCAGAGGAACTTCCTCCAAGTCCTGCTTTTCCATAACGATCATATATTGCTCTTTTTTCATCATTGCTTAAAACCTCGTAAGCTTCGTTGATTAATTTAAATTTATTTTCAGCTTCTTTATCTCCTTGGTTTCTATCAGGATGATATTTTAAAGCTAACTTTCTATAAGCTTTTTTAATCGTATCTTTATTAGCACTTTGTTCTATTTCTAAAATTTCATAATAATTAATTTCCATTGCATCTCCGCTTATTTATTAAATAATTTAGAAAATAAAAAAGTAATTTACCAAGTTTTTAATATAATTTAAATAAAATTACACTAAAAAATTAAGGAAAAGCAATGATTAATGTTTTAATGATAGAAGATGATCCTGACTTTGCACAATTGTTATCTGAATATTTAGCTCAGTTCAATATAAAAATTACAAATTTTGAAAACCCTCGTTTAGCTTTAGAAACTGGAATTCAAAATTATGATTGTTTAATTTTAGATTTGACTTTACCGCAAATTGATGGTTTAGAAATTTGTAAAGAAATAAGGCAAAAAAGTCATATTCCTATTATCATATCTTCAGCAAGAGGAGATTTAAGTGATAAAGTTGTGGGACTTCAAATTGGAGCTGATGATTATCTTCCAAAACCTTATGATCCAAAAGAAATGTATGCAAGAATTATAAGCCTTATTCGTCGTGCCAAAAGAATTGATAAACAAAATTCTACAGAGAACTTAAATTCTGTATTTAAAATTGATGAAAAAAAGCACGAAATTACTTATAATAATCAAGTTCTAACTTTAACACCAGCAGAATATGAAATCTTAGAATATCTAATACAACAAAATGGATATTCAATATCAAGAGAACAACTTGTTAATCGTTGCAAAAATTTAAAAGATAAAGATTCTAAAAGCTTAGATGTAATTATAGGAAGATTAAGAGTTAAGATAGGAGATAGTTCAAAATCTCCTAAACATATTTTTTCAGTTAGAGGAATAGGATATAAACTTATAGGATGATTAAAAATTACTCTATTAATACAAAATTAATTATTTTATTTGTTGTAACCTTTTTTTTAGTATGTGTTCTTTTTATTATCCTTTTAAAAATTGAAGGCAATATTTACAACAAAGAAGAAAGTTTTAAACAAGAAAATTTAATCAAAAGCTTGTTAAATAATTATAAAAATGAAGTTGATACTGACTTAAAAAAATATTTAATCAACAGCGGATTTAATATAGTAAAAAACAATCAACTCATAAAACTTATTAGAAAAGAAGGGAAAATAGCTTTTATGCAAGATGGAGATTATTGCGATCTTTATTCTTTATTTTATAATAACAATCTTTATTTGGATATGCAGTGTAAAAATTCATCTAATGCTCTATTTGAACAAAGTGCAAACAATAGAGTATATAATCTTTTATTAGCAGGATTTTTCTTTTTTTCTTTTCTAGTCATTTTTATGTATCTTTCTGTTTTAAAGTCTTTAGAACCATTAAAAAAACTTCGTATGCAAATTGCAGAAGTTAGCAATGGAAAAAAACCTAAATTTGAAAATTATCAAGATGATGAAGTAGGAAAAATAGCTTTTGAATTTGAAAAAGCTTTCAAAAAAAATCAAGAACTCATAGAGTCAAGACAACTTTTTTTAAGAACTATTATGCACGAGCTTAAAACCCCTATCGGAAAAGGCAGAATTATTACTGAAATGATTAAAGACTTCAAACAAAAAGATCGTTTAAATGATATTTTTATAAGACTTGATCTTTTAATTAATGAATTTGCAAAAATGGAAAGTTTATTTTCTAAAAACTACAATCTTAACATCACGCAAAATCAATTTAGCGTTATTTTAAATGAAGCTAAAGTCTATCTAATGCGTGATGACTTAGATAAAGTTATTAATATAAAATTATATTCTGATCCTTTTTTAAATGTCGATCTTGAAATTTTCTCTTTAATTTTAAAAAATATGCTAGATAATGCGCTTAAATACTCTGATGATGGAACTTGTAAGCTTGAATGCTATAAAGATTCTTTTGTTATTAAAAATCCTGGAAAAGAATTAAGTCAACCCATTGAATACTATTTTAAAGCTTTTTCAAGAGAAAAATATGAGAAAGTTGGAGGAATGGGACTTGGTCTTTACATAGTTTATGAAGTCTGCAGACTTCATAATTTTGAATTAATTTATAATTATGAAAAAGGAAAACACTGTTTTATGGTATTTTTTGGAGAAAAAAATAAAAATGGCAATTAAAGGCATAGAAAAATTCAATAATCTCGTAGAAAGCTTTGCGAGTCTTCCAACGATTGGAAAAAAAACTGCGATTCGCTTGGCTTATTATATTTGCACAAGCAATCATCTAGAAGGCATGAAGCTTGCACATAATATAGAAAATGCCTTACGCTTTATCAAACCTTGCACACAATGTGGTGCCTTAAGCGAAAATGAGCTTTGTGATATTTGCACAGATGAAAATCGCCAAAAAGATTTAATTTGCATTATACAAAGTCCTAAAGATGTTTTAATTCTCGAAGAAAGCAATAGTTATAATGGATTTTACTTTGTCTTAGAAAATTTAGAAGAAGAAAAAATTCAAAAACTTATTTCTATGATAAAAAAAAACAATACAAAAGAACTTATTTTTGCTTTTACTCATAGTATAAATTCAGATACTATGATTTTCTTTATAGAAGAAAAATTAAAAAATTTAAATTTAAAATTTAGTAAAATAGCACAAGGTATCCCAAGTGGGGTAAATTTAGAAAATGTAGACTTTATTTCATTGCATCAAGCAATAAATTTTAGAACTAATATTGAAAATTAAATATTTTTAATTTTCTGTGCAATTTTTTTATTACAAACAAAACTAAGCTCGTTAAAATCTGCTTTATAAATATTTTCAAAATTACCAAAATAATGAAGTAATTTTTGTATATTAGCCTCACTTAGACCCAAATTAAGAAGTTTTGAACTTTCTAAGTCTTGTTTTCTTTTAGTATTTTGATGAAATTTTATAGCAAAACGATGAGCTTCATCTCTTAATTTTTGCAAAAATTGTAATTTTTTATCATCAACACTTAAAGAAAATTCACCTTTAATAGAATGAATTTTATCTTTTGCTCCACCTTTTGCTCTATGAGCTTTAAAATCGATTTTTTCTTTTGAAATCGCTAAAATATCAATATTTGCTCCACTACTTTCAATGATAGCTTTTGCCAAATCAAGTAAAACCTTCCCGCCATCTATAACCCATAAATCAGGAGGTGGGTTTTTGTCAAAATCTTTAGCCCTTCTTGTTAAAACTTCTCTCATTTGATCATAATCATTTTTATAATGAAGATGAAATCTTTTATATTTTTGCTTATCCCACTCATCTTGCCTGTAACAAACCATAGCACCAATGGTAGCTGAACCTTGCAAATGAGAATTATCAAATATTTCTATGCAATTTGGGAAATTCTCAAGTTCAAAATATGTTTTTAGCTCTTTTAAAATTTCAAAAGAATTATTCTTTTTATATGAATTTATGTTAATTAAAGCATTTTGATATGCTAAATTACAAATTTTTCTTTTTTCACCTATTTTTGGGTTTTTAATAATAATTTTTTTTGAAAACCTTTTACAAAGCAATTCTTCAAGAAGTTTTAAATCTTCAAATTCTTCATAAACATAAATTTGATTTGAAACGATAGGAATATCATAATTAAAATTTTCTAAAATAAACTGTTTATAAATTGCATTTTTATCAAACACATCATTTTTTAAAACAATTATCTTATGATTTGAACCAATCACCTTGCCATTTTGAATCACAAAGCGTAAAAGAGAAAGTAAATTATTCTCATAAGCAATAGCAAAAACTTCAAAATCTTCCAATTTTGCAAGATCAATTTGCACCTTGGTTTCTAAATCCTTAATAGTAGCAATTTGATCTCTAATCTTAGCAGCCTCTTCATAATTTTCATTTTGAGCTAGATGCATCATTTGTTTTTCTAAATTTTTAATCAAAATGTTAGGATTTAATAGAGCATTAGTTGCTTCATTTAAAATTTTTTCATACTCATTTTTTGAAATCAAATTAGCACAAGGAGCTTTACAGCGATTAATTTGATGAAAAAGACAAGGACTTTTACAAGAATTTTTTTGCCTTAAAGGGTAATAATAATAAAGTGCATTTAAAAGCTCTTTTACCCCTTTAAAAAAAGGACCAAAATATTTAATTTTACTTTTTTTAATAAGCTTTCTTGTGCTTTGAAATCTAGGAAATTCTTCATTAAAATCTATATAAATATAAGGATAAGTCTTATCATCTCTTAATAAAATATTATATTTTGGATGAAGTTGCTTGATAAAAGAATTCTCCAAAATTAGAGCATCAGCTTCTGAATTTGTGGTAATAAATTCTAAATGAGTTGCCTCTTTAATCATTTTTTGAATTCTTAATGAATTTCTTGGATTTGGTGCAAAAAAAGGTGTAAAAATAAAATAAGATCTTACACGATTTTTTAAATTTTTAGCCTTGCCTACATACAAAAGTTTGCCATTTTCATCAAAATACTGATAAATTCCTGAACTTTGGGGTAAAGTTTTTAACTCATCATAAATCATTGATTTTTGCTCTTAATTCTTCAAATTGTACATATAATTTTTTATTTTTAAAAGGATTGTTAAATCTAGCTTTTGAAAGCTCAATATAAGATGTTTTTCTTTCTTCTTGTATGAAATTTTTTTTCTCTTTATAACGCTGGGAGAAAATTTTAATAGTATCGACTTTATCAAACGGGGTATTTAAAAATTTTTTTGTGAAAATTTTTATAAGAATTTTAATGTTATTTTTGGTATCATCATTGTTTAAATCTTGATATCCAACAGAATGAAAAGTAACAATATTTAAAATATTATTGTGAATAAAAATTTTTGAAATTAAACGCTGATGTTTTAAATTCATTAATTTTAAAAATTCTTTATAGAGGATAAAATTTTTTAAGGGTTTATAATGATGAAGGCTTATCATATCATTTATAACAGTATCAACACTTTTAATTTTCTTCATAAAATTATTTTAGCATTTTTTTTCTTAATATTTTTAAGTGCTTGTGGCTATAAAGATAATCCTTCATATATTAGTTATGATCAAAATAAATCCGTTAAAAGTATTAAAAAATATGAAAATTTAAACAGGTGGTAAAATGAAAAAAGATTATATTTTAGTATTAGATTTTGGCTCTCAATACACTCAATTAATAGCAAGAAGATTAAGAGAGCAAGGTGTTTATACAGAAATTCTACCTTTTAATGTAAGCTTAGCAGATATAAAAGCAAAAGAGCCTAAAGGTATTATTTTAAGTGGTGGCCCTGCTAGTGTTTATGCAACAGATGCTTATTTTTGTGACAAAGGTGTATTTGAATTAAATTTACCTATACTTGGAATTTGTTATGGAATGCAACTTATGGCTCATCATTTTAAAGCCAATGTCATGCCAGCAGGACACAAAGAGTATGGAAAAGCAAATATAGAAATCAAAAAAGATAGTGCATTATTTAAAAATTTACCCAAAAAACAAACCGTATGGATGAGTCATTCTGATAAAGTGGAAAATCTCCCAGAAGGTTTTGAAGTTTTGGCCACAAGTGAAAATAGTCCTTTTTGTGTTTTTGCTGATGAAAAACGCAAATTCTTCGCCTTACAATTTCATCCTGAAGTTCAACACAGTGAATTTGGAAAAAGTATTTTAAAAAACTTTGCTAAATATGCTTGTAATTGTGAAAGCATTTGGAATATGGGCTCTTTTGCAAAATCTCAAATTCTTAAAATTCAAGAAGAAGTAGGCAAAAATAAAGTTCTTTGTGCGGTAAGTGGAGGAGTTGATAGTAGTGTTGTAGCAGCTTTACTTGCAAATGCCATTAAAGAACAACTTATTGTTGTCTTTGTAGATAATGGTCTTTTAAGAGCCAAAGAAAAAGAACAAGTTGAATTTATGTTTAAAAATACCTTAAATATTCCTCTTATCAGTATAGATGCAAGTGAAATATTTTTAAGTCGTCTAAAAGGCGTTATTGATCCTGAACAAAAAAGAAAAATTATAGGCAATACCTTTATAGAAGTTTTTGAAAATGAAGCAAAAAAACATAGTGATGTTAAGTATCTTGCACAAGGAACACTTTATACAGATATCATAGAAAGTTCAGTTATCGGGGCAAGTAAAACTATAAAAAGTCATCATAATGTAGGAGGACTTCCAGAAAAAATGAACTTAAAACTCATAGAACCTTTAAAAGAAATTTTTAAAGATGAAGTCCGTGCTTTGGGTCTTGAATTAGGACTTAATAAAGATATTGTCTTTCGTCATCCTTTTCCAGGACCTGGGCTTGCCATACGCATTATGGGTGAAGTAAATAAAGAAAGTTTAGATTTATTGCGTAAAGCAGATGTTATCTTGATTGAAGAATTAAAAAGTACTGGTTGGTATGATAAAACTTGGCAAGCATTTTGCGTGCTTTTAAATGTTAAAAGTGTAGGTGTTATGGGTGATAATCGCACCTATGATAATGCAATTTGCATAAGAGTTGTTAATGCAAGCGATGGAATGACAGCTACTTTTTCTCATTTGCCTTATGAAATTTTAGAAAATATAAGCAGACGCATTATCAATGAAGTCCAAGGAATCAACCGTGTTGTTTATGATATTTCTAGTAAGCCACCTGCGACAATAGAATGGGAATAACTATTTTTACAAAAATACACTACAGCAGAAGGAATATTTTTGTAAACAATTTTTGATATTTTAAAAATATCAAAAATCCTGCGACGAAATCTAATACTTGCGGGAATTGGAAGTATATGTGAAAGTAGCAAAATAACTGTTATTTTTTAAACTTTTGTCTTTGGGATAAAAAAGATAATATATTGCGAGCACTACCTAAATTTCAATATCTAAATTTTCAAATTTTTGACCTAATTTAATCGCCATTTTTGAATTCGTTATCTATTGCAAAAACTTGTATTTTGATGTTTATATTTAAGAATATCTTTTGTAAAAATACTTATTTCTATTATATTTTAGCCTGATTTAGATCTAAACTTTTAATCATTACAGAAAATGGCTTTTTAGAGCTTAGATATAAAACTCCTGTTTGTTTTGGATTTTTAATAAAAAAACATTTTACTTCCTTAAAAATAAAAATAATTAATTATAAATTGATTAAAAGAAATTAAAAATAAATTTTTATTTATTATATAAATTTTATAAAAATAAAGTTAGAATTAGAATTTTATGAAAGTTTTCAAGGAAGAAATATGCATGGAAAAATAGCAATTTATATGGATTCCACAGGACGTGGAACTGTCACAAATTCAGCCAAAATATTTTTTGAGTTTAATCGTCAAATTTGGAATGATAAAAGAAGTATGCCAAGTGTTGGAATGCTTGTTGAATTCCGTTCAGATGGCAAAACTATAACCGGAATTCGTCCTTCTAAATTTCAGGAATTTAAAGAAGGTGATTTTATCACAGAAAATGACTTTTGGAAAACAGACAATGATGATGAACTCGAAGATTTACAAAATACACGTAGAAGTGCGTATATAACAGAACTTTACCGTAGTACTGATTATGATACTATAGAAAAAATTCCTCTTTCTTTTACCATACCTCAAGCTATACAAAAATATTTTTCAGGAGAAATTCTCTCAGTTGAAGCTTTAAAATCCAATATCCAAGATCAAAAAGAAATCCCATGCATTTTAGATTATATCATTATAAAACGTTTTTTAAACAAATCTCTTGATACTTTAATTTTTATGGATAATTCTATAGATCAAACACAATTTAGCTCCTTAAAAAGCATAATAATGCATCTTGAAAATTCTTATACAGATATGAAAGATAAACATAAAATGTTTAATATTAATAAAATCTTTAATGAAACCTTTTTATCTCTTCAATGTCACTATCAAGCACTTCTTGCTACCATAGATACAAGAAAAAATCGATCAGCTGCCTTAGAGTCTCAAATTAAAAATCTTAATCTTGAACTTAATTCAAAGTCTAATGCCAATCCTGATAAAATCAAAGCAAAACAGGAGAGATTAGAAAGCCTTCAAAAAGAAAATGAGTATTATAAAACTTCCCTTAAGCGTCTTATTGCTATTAAAGAAGACTTTTATAAAAAGAATTTAAGTATTTTTGAAAATGCTTTTAAATTATCTAAAGAAAAACTCTTTTCTAAAATTATTACAGGGCTTAACCTTTGTGCTACTATTATGGACATGAAAATTTGGAAGCTTTCTTTAAAATCATCTGGGGTAAAAAATTCATATTTTACAAGAACCAATATAGAAAATTCTTTTTGCTCCTTATCTTTTGCTGAACATTATTTAAGTCGACTTAATAAATCAGCACTAAATCCTTTTGATCATAAACTTTTGCTTTATATTCAAAAAATTTCTAAAGAGCAAAGAAAAAAATTTTTAGTTGTTACTTCAGATCTTGATTTACTTTGCAAAATTAAAATTGAAATTTTTTCTTTAAATCCTTACTATCTTGTGAAATATGCCCCGAAAAAAGTTAATTATCAATCTTTAATGAGAGATAATACTTTTGATATAGTTTATATTGATGAAAAACACGTTTGGGACAACGTTGCAGATATTATACTAGAAGGAAAACATTTTGATAAAACAGGAAAAACGAAATTTAAACTCATTTAACTATAAATTTTTAAGTTAAATACCGCTATAATTTTAATGCCTAAGCAGTATAGCATTTAAAGATTCAACAAAAAATATTTAACTGCGAATGTATAATTTACCGTGTCTGTGGCTTCGCTTGAGTTTTTTAAATTAAAACGAGAAGTTGCAGCCTTTAAAAATTATCTAGCGGTTCTCTTGACTTCTTGGAGTCATTTAAAGTTAACTGTTTAGGTTTCAAGGAGATATATGAAAATACTTATTTTAGGTAGCGGTGCAAGAGAATATTCTATAGCCCTAGCTTTAAAACAAACTACAAAGAATCTAGATTTATATTTTTCCCCTGGAAATGGGGCTACTCAAAACCTTGGAACAAACTTAAATATTGAAGATATTAATGAAATTGCAAATTATGCAAAAACAAATAAAATAGATCTTTGTATAGTTGGAAGTGAAGATTTTTTAGCAAAAGGGGTTGTTGACATTTTCAAAGAAAATAACTTAACTATTTTTGGACCAACAAAAGCAGCGGCAATGCTTGAAAGTTCAAAAACTTTTATGAAAAATTTTTTAAACAAATATAATATCAAAACAGCAAAATTTTTAACTACTAATGATTTAAACGAAGCTAAAAATTTTATACAAAAACTAACCCCACCTATTGTTGTAAAAGCAGATGGTTTATGTGCTGGTAAAGGTGTAATTATTACTTTAACACACGAAGAGGCAATATATGAAAGCAAAAAAATGCTTGATGGTGAAAGCTTTGGTGATGCTGGAAAATCTATAGTTATTGAAGAATTTCTAGAAGGATATGAGCTTAGTATTTTTGCTATTTGTGATGGAGATGATTTTATTCTTTTACCTGTAGCACAAGATCATAAAAAACTTTTAGATGAAGATAAGGGGCCAAATACTGGTGGAATGGGCGCTTATGCACCAAGTCCTTTGGCCAGTGAAGAACTTTTAGAAAAAATTAAAAAAGATATCATTATACCTACTTTAGAAGGAATGAAAAAAGAAAATAAAGAATTTCATGGAGTGCTTTTCATAGGTGCAATGATAGTAAAAAATGAACCTTATGTTTTAGAATTTAATGTTCGTTTTGGAGATCCTGAATGTGAAGTTTTGATGCCTTTGATCAAAAATCCACTCGAACTTATTTTAGCCTCAACACAAAAGCATTTAAAAGATATAAAATTAGAATTAAAAAATGAATTTGCTGTTGGCGTAGTTTGCGCAAGTAAAAACTATCCTTATAAAAATTCAGAAAAAAGCGAAATTATTATTAAAAGCATTCCTGAAAATTCTCATATTTCATATGCTGGAGTTAGTTTAGAAAATAATCAACTTATGGCAAGCGGTGGACGTATTTTAGTATGTGTTGGATTGGGAAAAAATCTTAAAGAAGCTAAACAAAAAGCTTATGATTTATGTGATAATATCCATTTTGAAGGAAAACAATTTAGAAAAGATATTGGATTTTGGGTTTTTAAAAAATGAAAGAAGATTTATTCGATAAACTTGAACGTGAAAATTTAAAAATTGCTAGTTTTTATAAAAGAGTCTTAGCTTATTTAATAGATAATTTAATTTTATCTTGCATAGTTTTTGTTATATTTTATAACCAATTTTCGATGGCAAAGGATGCTTTTGAAGTAACACAAATCCTAGGAAATTTCTCTTTAGGCTTTATGCTTTTACATTTTTTTTACCACTCCTTATTTACCTACATGTATGGTGCAAGTTTAGGAAAAATGGTTTGTAAAATCATTATTTTAGATGAAGATTTGCTTGATAAGCCAACATTAAAACAAAGCTGTATTAGATCTGCTATAAGACAGATAAGTGATATAGCCTTTATGTTGGGTTTTGTATGGGCTTTGGGAAACAACTTACGTAAAACTTGGGAAGATTATGTAGCAAGGACAATTGTCGTCAATGCTGCGTAAGATTTTCTTGCTTTTGGGAACTGCTTTTGTTCTTAATGCAGTTGAAATTAATATCTATGCCTTAAATGTAAAAAAAGAAAAAGATATAATTACTGCAAATACAGATGTTGTGATTTTTTCTGATTTTTATTTTATCACTGCAAATAAAGCAATTTATAATGAAACAACTCAAGAAGTTGAACTTTTTGGCGATGTCAACGTTTTAAGAGGACAAAATGAACGTCTTCATTCAAACTATGCTAAAATTAAACTTAATACAGATGAAGCAAAATTTCAAAATTTCTTTTTTTCTAATAACAACCTTGAAGTATGGTTTCAAAGTAAAAATAGTTATTTAAGTAACAATAAATTTGAAAGTCAGATTTCTAGTGTTTCAAGTTGTAATGTTGAAAATCCAGATTGGGAAATTCGTTTTAGTGACGGATGGCTTAATAGAGAAAATAATTTTGTTCATCTTTATAATGCAAAATTATATGTTAAAGGTGTTCCTGTTTTTTATTTACCTTATTTTGGTTTTAGTGCAGATACACATAGACAAAGTGGGTTACTTATCCCTCAAATTGTTTTAAAGAAAAATGAAGGACTTTATTATCAGCAACCAATTTATATAGCCTATAAGGATAATTGGGATTTAGAATTAAATCCTCAAATTAGAGCAAAAAGAGGATTTGGTTTATATTCTAGTTTAAGATTTGTAGATTCTTTATACTCTATGGGAAATTTAAATTTCGGTCTTTTTAGAGAAAAAAAGCAATATTATTTTAAAGAAAATTTAAAAAATCAAACTCATGGTGGTATAGAATTAAAATATTTAAGAAATAACCTTATAAAAGGATTACTTGGAGATAATTTTCAAGAAAATTTATGGGTAGATGCAACCTATCTTAATGATATAGATTATTTTAATCTTAGCCCCAGTGCTTACAATGATTTAACTTCACTCGTTACATCAAAAATTAACTATTTTTTAGCAGATGAAAATAATTTCTATGGAGCTTATGCAAAATACTATATTGATACTTCAAAAGTTAACAATAAAGATACCCTACAAGAATACCCTTCTTTTCAATATCATAGGTTCTTAAATTCTTTATGGAAAGAAAATATTCGTTATTCTTTTGATGCATCTTTTCATAATTATTACAGGCAAGTAGGATCTTATGCTAATCAGCTTAATTTAACTTTACCTTTTTCTTATCATGATGTTTTCTTTGATAATTTTTTGCATTTTACTTTCACTGAAAATTTTTATGCCTCTTTTGTTAATTATTCTCAAGATCCTCAAAAAAACAAAGAGCATCTTTTTAAAAATACTCATGAATTTAATCTATATACTGATTTATCAAAATCGTATGACAATTTCTTTCACACTTTAAATTTTGGAATTAATTATTTACTGCCTGGAACAAAATCTGGTTTCATTACAGAAGATTATCTTAAGTCAGAAAATGAAGAAGAAAATTCGAAATTATATATTGTGCAATATTTTTATAATCAACTTGGAGATAAAAAATTTAAACATCGTTTTAATATAAACTATTTAAATCGTCAAGAAAAATTTGAAAAAATAGAAAATTTATTTACTTATTATTATAATGATTACATTAGCTTCAATAATGAAATCAAATATTCTTATTTACAAAATCGTTTTAGTAAAATTTTAAGTCAATTACAAACCAATATCGTTCCAAAATTTAATTGGAATTTTTCTCATGCTTATCAAAATGATGAATATGGAAAGTATAGCTTTATAAGCACACAGGCTAATTATAAATTTAATCAAAATTATTATGTTTTTGGTGGAATTTGGTTTGATACCCAAAGATCACATCCTAATATGTGGGAAATTGGATATACTTATCAAAGAAAATGTTGGAATTATTCTTTAGTATATAGAGAAAAAATAGATCCTCAACTTACAAGCGGAGGAATTAGTGCTAAAAATCAAAGCGGGGTCTATTTTGTCTTTAATTTCTATCCTATTGGAGGAGTTAAGTATGATTTTTCTTTACAAGAAAGCGAAAATAAAATTTAAAGGATTATCTTGTTTAATTCATTTTTAAAAAAAATAACAAATACTTTTTTTGGAGAAAAAGGAAATAAAATGCAATACAACATACAAATTAATAAAAATTTAGAAACTTTTTATATTGACAAAGTAGCTAGACAAGCTCTAGGTTCTGTCTTACTTCAAGTTGGAAAAAGCGTTGTTTTAGCAACTATTGCAAAAGAGGATAAAAAAGTTGAAGAAGATTTTCTACCCTTAACCGTTCAATATATAGAAAAAGCATATGCTGCAGGTAAAATTCCAGGCGGATATGTAAAAAGAGAAACTAAGCCAAGCGATATAGAAACCTTAAATGCAAGAATTATTGATAGAAGTTTAAGACCATTATTTCCAAAAGGTTATCTTTATCCTACACAAATTACTGTAATGATACTTTCAGCTGATTGTGAAACAGATTTACAGGTAATAAGTTTAAATGCTGCAAGTATTGCTCTTTATATAAGCGGAATTCCTATTAAAGCTCCAGTGTGCGGGGTGCGTATTGCAAAAATTAATGAAGAATTTATTCTTAATCCAAACAATCAAGAACTTCAAAAAAGCTCTTTAGATCTTTATGTATCTGGGGTAAAAGATGAACTTTTAATGATAGAAATGAGAGCCTTGCCAAGTAAGGATAATGATACTCAAAAAATGAATGAATTAAGCGAAGATGAGACAATCAAAGCTTTAGAGATGGCTCAACAAGCAATTTATGAAGCATCTTGTATTTATGAAAAAACTTTCGCTAAACATAAAAAAGAAATTGATATTGAACTAAAAGAACAAATAGAAAATAATGAACTTTTTGAATTTATAGAAAAAAATTATCTAAATGATATCAAAAATGCTATCAATCAAATGGCAAAAAGTGAACGAGCAAGCGAACTTGATAAAATTTCTCAAAAAATCCTAAATTTTCATTCTAACGAAGGATGGAGTCAAGAAGAAATTTTAAATACTCTATTTTTAATTAAAAGAAAAATTATAAGAGAACAAATTATTTATGAAAGAAAAAGAGCTGATGGAAGAGCTTTAAATGAAGTACGCCCTATCGATATAGAAACAAATATTTTACCAAATGCACACGGATCTTGCCTTTTTACAAGAGGCCAAACTCAAGCACTTGTAGTAGCTACTTTAGGCAATGACAATGATGCGCAAATGATAGACTTGCTCACAGAAAAAAATCCTATCAATGAACGCTTTATGGTTAATTATAATTTTCCAGGATTTAGCGTTGGTGAAGCAAGTCCTATAAAAGCACCTGGAAGACGAGAATTAGGCCATGGAAATTTAGCTAAAAGAGCTCTTTATCCAAGTATTGATGAAGATTATCCTTATGTAATTCGTTTAGTAAGTGAAATTTTAGAAAGCAATGGTTCAAGTTCTATGGCTTCAGTATGTGGAGGATCTTTGGCTTTAAGAGCTGCTGGAGTACAAAGCATTGACCTTATAGCAGGTGTTGCTATGGGACTTATTTTTGAAAAAGACAAATACGCTATATTAACCGATATTATGGGTTTAGAAGATCACGATGGGGATATGGACTTTAAAGTAGCTGGAAATAAAGATGGTATTACTGCTTTGCAAATGGATATAAAACTTGGTGGCATAAATAAAGAAATATTAAAAGAAGCTCTTATGCAAGCAAAAGAAGCAAGAATTCATATTCTTAATATCATGCAAAAAGCTAATGAAAATATTATAGTCAATGAAGAAATTTTGCCAAAATTAGAATTATTTAAAATCGATCCTTCAAAAATTGTTGATATTATAGGACAAGGTGGAAAAACAATTAAAGAAATTGTTGAAAAATTTGATGTTTGTATTGATATTGATAGAGAAAAAGGTGAAATAAAAATTGCAAGTAATAATAATGAATGTATAAAATTAGCCAAAGAATACATTTTAAATATCACTAAAGGAAAGAAAAAAGAAACCCTAAAAGATATTTCAGAATTTGAACTTCATCAGGAATTTACAGGTATTGTAAAAAAAGTTACCTCTTTTGGTGCTTTTATTGAACTTAAAAATGGCATAGATGGATTGCTTCATAGCTCTAAAATCAAAAGCACACTCAATATTGGAGATGAAATAAAAGTTAAGATTAATGAAATTAAAAATGGAAAAATTTCTGTAGATTTAGCAAATGAATGATATCATAATCCATCCTTTAGAACCTTTTTTTGATAGAAATTCAAAAATACTAATCTTAGGTTCTTTTCCATCAATAAAATCAAGAATTAGTGGATTTTACTATCAACATCCAAGAAATCATTTTTGGAGAATTTTAGAAAAATTATATCAAGCAAAATCACTAAATAATATTAATGCTCAAAAAAAATTTTTAAAAACACATCACATAGCTTTATGGGACGTTTTACAAAGTTGTAAAATTAAAAATTCAAATGATAAAACTATAAGTTTTCCAAAGATGAATGATTTAAATCAAATTCTAGATAAAGCTAAAATTGAAAAAATAGCCATAACAGGCAAAAAGGCTTTTGCTTTATTTAAAAAATATCAAGAAGCTTTTGTAAAAGAAGCTTACCCTGATATTCAAATTCTAAATCTTCCATCAAGCTC
Source organism: Campylobacter novaezeelandiae (assembly GCF_018968685.1). Lineage (NCBI taxonomy): Bacteria > Pseudomonadati > Campylobacterota > Epsilonproteobacteria > Campylobacterales > Campylobacteraceae > Campylobacter > Campylobacter novaezeelandiae. The sequence continues at coordinate 1,185,147 of NZ_CP076657.1, forward strand.
ACCTGCAAATTTAAATTTTAGCTTCGAACAACTTGTTAAAAAATACCAAGCTATATTAGAATAAATCAAAAAAGGGAAAGAATGAAAAAAATTTGTTTTGTATGCTTAGGAAATATATGCCGATCCCCTATGGCTGAATTTATTATGAAAGATTTAATCAAAAAAGATAATACTATACATATAGAAGTTACAAGCGCTGGAACTTCTGGTTATCACGATGGAGAAGATATGCACGTAAAAACAAAAGAACAGCTTAAAAAAGCAAGTATTCAAGCAAATGGATTTATTAGTAAAAAACTAACGCAAACCATGTGCGATAATAATGATTATATTATAGTTATGGATAATTCTAATTTTAATAATGTTTTAAAAGATTTTAAAAATATAGAAAATAAAATTTTAAAACTTACTCAATTTGCAAAAGAATTAAACTACAACGAAGTTCCAGATCCTTGGTTTACGCATAATTTTGACGAAACTTATAAAATAATCTCTTTAGCTTGTAATAATCTATTAAGCTTTTTAAAAATTAATCATTTTTAAAAAGCTTAATAGCCAACGATTTTGCCTTACTTTGATCCGTATCTTTTTTTAAGGTTTTATAAATTTTACTCACATATTCTTCTAAAATAGTATGAGAATTTATGCGTTTTTCATTTTTTTTAGGGGTTATTTTATAGTATTCTCCATGATTATTTAACTCATAAGATAAGGTATTATCATCAAGTTGTAAATGTAAAATTTTAGAAAGTTTAGCCTTACTTCTTTCATCAAAAATAGGAGACATTAATTCCAATCTTCTTTCTAAATTTCTAGGCATCCAATCAGCACTTGAAATAAAATAATTCGGTTCGCTATGTTTAAAATAAAAAATTCTTGCATGTTCTAAGTATTTACCAATAATACTTTTAACTCTAATATTTTTACTATAAGACTCACCTGGTCTTAAACAACAAATTCCGCGCACAATAAGATCGATTTTAACCCCCTTAATAGAAGCTTCGTATAGGGCTTTAATAATATCAGGATCAACTAAAGAATTCATTTTAGCAATAATTACACCTTCTTGCTCTTTTAAACTTTCTACACGGATCATTTCAAGAATTTTTTCTTTAATTTGATTAGGACTCATTGCTAAAGTTTTTAAAGTTCTATTTTTATTAAATCCTGAAAGAATATGAAAAAAACTAGTTGTATCTTTTGCAAATTCTTCCTTACTAGTAAAATAACTCACATCTGTATAGATCTTAGCACTACTTGCATTATAGTTTCCCGTGCTTAAATGCACATAGAATTTAAGTTTATCGTTATGCTTTCTAATTACTTGCGAAACTTTAGCATGCACTTTAAATCCAGTAATACCATAAATCACATGAGCACCCGCATCTTCTAAAGCTTTAGCCCAATGTAAATTATTTTCCTCATCAAATCTTGCTTTAAGTTCAACCATAACTGTTACTTGCTTTCCATCGCTTGCAGCATCAATCAAAGCTTGAACTATATTTGAGTTTTTTTCAACTCTATAAAGTGTCATTCTTATAGATATAACCTCTGGATCTTTGCTTGCCTCTTTTATAAATTTATACACAGGATCAAAACTTTCAAAAGGTTGCAATATCATTATATCTTCTTTATCTATAGCATTAAAAATCGAAGTGTTTTCATCAAAAGGAGGCAATACCTTTGGAGTATAAAGTGGATTTAAAAGATGAGTAAAGGTTTTATTTTCAATAATTTGCCAAAGTGCTGGTAAATTTAAAAGTATAGAATACTCATAAATATCTTTATTAAAAATTTTCATATGAGTATTTAAAAATTCCATAATTTGTTCATCAGCATTTTTTTGGATCTGAAGTCTTACAAAAGCACCTTTTCTACGAAGCTTTAAACCTTGTTCTAAAATCATCATAAAATCATCTGCTTCTTCTTCTTCTATAACTATATCAGCATTTCTTGTAACTCTAAAAGCTGCTGAAGATAAAAGCTTATAACCTGGAAAGATATCTTCTATATGAGGGGTTACTATACTTTCAATAGGAACATAAATATTTGAACTTACTTCATAAAATCTTGGTAATACCCTAGGAATTCTAATCATTCCAAATTTAATAAGCTCAGGATTACTTTTATCACAAATTTTAACTACTAAAGAAAAGGATAAATTATTTAAATGCGGAAAAGGATGTGTAGCATCTACTGCTATAGGAACAATTACAGAAAAAATATAAGAAAAAAAATACTCATCACATTTTGCTTTTAAATTTTTATCAAGTTTTTCATAGGGCTTAATGAATAGATTTTCTTTTTCAAGCTCTTTGGTGATTTTAATAAAATATTCTTCTAAAAGTTTTTGTTCTTGATGAAGATATTTACGAATTTCTTTTAATTGTTTTAAAGGAGTCATCTCATCACTACTGCTTGTATTAATTCCTACAGAAAAAAGTTGTTTTAATCCTGCAACTCTAATCATATAAAATTCATCTAAATTAGTACAATAAATTGCAATAAATTTTAATTTTTCAAGCAAAGGTAAATCTTTAGAACATTGATCTAAAACGCGGGAATTAAATTTAAGCCAAGAAAGTTCCCTGTTTAAAAACATACTAGGATTAATTTGCATTCAAAACTCCTTACAACCTAGCAATTTAAAAAATAACAATTTGTTAATAATATTATAAATTGGTAAAGATTTCACTAATTTAAATAATATACCCTTTTAAACTAATTAAGAGTAAATATATCCTTAAATTAATATTAAATATATATTAGTTAAAATTTTAATTTTCATTTTCTTTAAACAAATTTACTAAAGGAGATTTTTTTGAAACATAAAAAACCTTTTTTAAGCCTTTCTAGTATTTTTTTAATTCTTCTTATAGCTTTTTTCATTATTGGTTTTTACACTTTCTATAATGCAAAAGGAACTTCTTATCTAAGCAACGCTAGCGAATCTTGTAATAATTGTCATATTATGAATGAAGTTTATAATGACTATCTTGCAGGGCCTCATTCTAAGAAAATTGCTGGTGAACCTAGAGCGACTTGTTCTGATTGTCATTTACCACATAATTTTATCAACAAATGGATCGCAAAAGCTCAAAGTGGTCTAGGACATGCTTATGCATTTACTTTTAAGCTTGATGAATTGCCAACCAATCTTAGTGCTAATGAGAAGAGCAAAAAAATGGTTCAAGATAATTGCATCCGTTGTCATGCAGATTATGCGGCAAGTGCAATAAATGCAACAACAAATCATCATTCAAATAATGCTTTAAATTGTGCTTCTTGCCATAGTGGCGTAGGACACAAACTTGGATTTTAACTATTAGGAGGAAATTATTATGAATAAAAAAATTTTATACCCTGGTATAATTGCTTTAGTCATTTTAATTGCTGGAGTTCTCTGGCTCAATAATGATATAAGCAAAAAACAACAAGAAAGTTTGGGCGGAATTGATAGTAAAAATTTCGTTGAACTAAGTGATGATAATCCAACATTTGATGTATGGGGGAAGAATTTTCCAGATCATTTAGACATGTATTTAAAAGTTGAACAAGAAAAACCAATTCCAACAGAATATGGTGGAAATTTAGCTTATTCTAAACTTATACGCTATCCACAACTAACTGTACTTTGGGCTGGCTATCCTTTTGCTCTTGACGCAAATGAAGAAAGAGGACATTTTTGGGTTCAAGTTGATCAAATGGATACAGCAAGAAATAATAAAGATTTTTTAAATGCACATGGATATAAAGCTTTTCAAGGTCAGCCAACTGCTTGTATGAATTGCCATAGTGGATGGACACCTTGGCTTATAAAAAATGTCGCAAAAAATGATTGGGTGGCTTTTAACACTACTAAATACTGGACTATGATTAAAAATATTCCTGATAATATGAGTACACCAACAAACATACCAGAACATCAAAGTATACATGGCGGAAAAAGAATGGGTGTAACTTGTGCTGATTGTCATAATCCAAATGACATGAGCTTAAGACTCACTAGACCTGCAGCTATCAATGCTTTAGTTGCAAGAGGATATGAAAAAGATCCTATACAAGGAATTAAAGCAACTAGAGAAGAAATGAGAACTCTTGTTTGCTCTCAATGCCATGTAGAATACTACTTTAAACCAACAGGAACAAAAGTAAAAGTAATTGGTGAAAGCATAGCAAATGATAATACCAAAAAATGGTGGGATGGAACTCAAAAAACTTATGATGAATTTGACTCTTGGAGAGATGGTAATCAGGCCATTGAAATTGAAGCTGATGGTTTAGAGTTAGTTTTCCCTTGGGCTGAATGGAAAAAAGGACAACCATTTAGAATTGAAATGTTTGATGATTATTATGAAAAAGTTCGTTCTATTTTTGCAAAAGATTGGGATCATAAAATAACTGGTGCGCCTATGCTTAAAATTCAACATCCAGAAAGTGAATTATACAGTGGTGGAGTTCATGCTGCCAATGGAGTAAGCTGTGCTGATTGTCATATGCCTTATATTAGAAAAGGCGCTAAAAAGCTTACTCAACATAATATTACCTCTCCTTTACAAGATATAAATTCAGCTTGTAAAACTTGTCATACTCAAAGCGAAAGCTATCTAAAGGCACAAATTAAAGATATTCAAAATTCAGTAGCTTATGATCTAAGAACTGCAGAATATGCTATCGTAAGTCTTATTCAAGATATCAAAACTTTAAGAGATACTTTATCTAACATGCCAGAATATAAAAATAATAATCAAAAAATCAACAATGAATTAAAAGAAGTTTTAGAACTTCATAGAAAAGCTCAAATGAGAGCAGATTTTATCGGTGCTGAAAATTCAACAGGATTTCATAACCCTAGAGAAGCATCAAGAATGCTATTGCAAGCTGTAGATATGGCAAGACTTGGGCAAGCCAAACTTGTAGAAATTGCAACTGCTAATAAAATAAACAATTTTAAAATTTCTAATTTAGGTTTTGAGGATATTCAAAAATTAAATCCTGGAGAAATTTATTATAAAACAGATCTTAATGGACATAAAACTGGAGAAAGATATTATAAACATTCCAATATTAACGGAAATCCTCCATCAGATCTTTTAGAGAATGATAAAAATATTAAACCTTATAATTATCAAGTTATTGATAAAAAATAAAAATTTAGAAGATAGATTTAACCCTTCTATCTTCTAAATTTCACTTTTGCTTTAGATTCCTATTTTATAATAAATTAAAAAATAAAAAAGGGAAACAATGAGCAAAAATCAGCTATTTAGACAAATCCATATTTATATTAGTTTATTTTTCTTACCTATGGCATTCATTTTTTCTATTTCTGGTATAGCATATATTTTTGGCTTTAAGCAAGATATTGGAATAAAAGAAGAAAATTATATAATCAAACAAAACATAAAAGATGAAGAGCAAGGAAATTTTTTACTTAATTTTTTGAAAGAAAATAACTTAAGCATTCCATCAAATACAAAATTATTCAAAGATAAGAAAAATAATAGTATTAATATGGGTGGAGCACATTATCAAGCAAGTATTACTAAAATAAACGATAATGAATATAAAATCACAACCAAAACAAGAAGTTTGCTAGGTGATTTAATAATGCTTCATAAAAATAAAGGAATGTGGTATTTTTCTGTGCTTTCAGTTGCCTTTGGATGTGCATTATTTTTTCTTTATTTTTCAGGCTTATTTATTACTTTATTTGCAAGTAAAAAAAATAGAAAAAAGCAAATTTATGTGCTATTGCTGGGTATTTTGATCACTTTTTTATTAGCTTATTTAAGTCTTTAATTAAGGCTAATTTTAAGCAAATTTATATATAATACCCATTTTAAAGGACAGATGGGTGAGTGGCTGAAACCACACCCCTGCTAAGGGTGCAGATCTTAACGGGTCTCGAGGGTTCAAATCCCTCTCTGTCCGCCACTAAGTCTTTTAATTTAAAATTTATAATTCTTAAATATTTTCTATAAATCTCAAGATTATAATATTTTGTTAAATTTTATAACCAGCTAAAATTCATCTATAGAATATTTTTGATAAAAATCTTTTCATTAAAAATACTAAAATTGCATAAATTTATAAATTAAAATAATTTCAAATTTATTTTTTACATTTTTAAAATTTTGAACTTAATTTTTAATCAATAACTAAAAGACGTTTTATTCCAAGTACATGAAATGACATTAAGTGAAATATTTGAAGTTTGGTAGCGGAAAGAAAACAGAAGTAAAGAAATTAATTAATAATTATATAATTAATTTAATTGATAATATGGCAAAAAACTTATGTCGAGGATTTTAAAAACAATGAAAGAAATAAATGTTTTTAGAACTATGCCACTTTTTAAATTTATAAGAATAAGACTATATATCGGCTAAATGATAGTCTTATAATATTTACTAGATCAAAAAAAAGATTTTACCCATAAAACTTAACGATATCTAACAAATGAGATCAACTTATATATAAAAATTATAATATACCTGTTTGCGAACTTAAACAAAACAAAGCTTTAAAATCAATGTGTAGCATCACAAAAGAACAAAAACTCTTTTAGAATACAAGCGTTTTAATTAAGGTTAAACAACCGAATAAGATATAAATAGCAATCAAATATTGTTTTACTAGAAATCAAAACTTATAAAATAGGATACAAAATAACAAACTTAGAATTTATCTTGAATATAAATAATGATAAACGTATAACACGAAAAAGCTGAACAAGAAAAATTTTTTACAAGACTAAAAAAATACTAAGCATTATATAATCAATTTATAATAAATGCTTTGGCGAAATGTAGCAACTCATTACAACTATAACGAACGAAGCTAATAATAAAATTTCAACCATCAAAGAACGAATGATAATCAATCCACCCCTTTTAATATCAAAAACTTCAAAGACATATAAAGCTTAAAGAAATAAAAATAAAGCCCAAGAACTTTTTTATTTAAATAAGCAAAGAGTAATTAAAGTAAAAGAAGTATAAAACTATAAAAATCTTTTTACAACGAATTAAACAAATATGTCTAAAAGCTTATCTTTTTTGCTAGTATCTACTTGATTATCCACATTTATATTAATATCTTTACTTACTTCGATATTTTTTTCCTTGTTTTCTTGTTTAAGTTTTACTTCTTCAAGTTTTAATAATGGTTTTACTGTATAACGTAAGTTTGTATCAATAACTTGATTACAACATTGAGAATATACTAATCCCATAATTAGCCTTTAGCGATACAAATACCCAATTTAAAACGAACTTGATATTGGTATTGATGTATTGCTAACAATTGTGAAAATATTCCCACAAGTCATACTTCTACCTTCCATAAATTCTTGTTGCAAATTACCAAGATTTTCTTACTATGATAACTATGATTTAAAGCTAAAGCAACACTATACAATGAAGCAATAATCATTAAATTTAGATAACTTTTTTCATTTTTATCCAGCTTTTTAAAACATAATTATAAATTATATTTTAAACATAATAAATTTAAATCTTAACCCTCTCATTCATTAGATAATACCTATCTTAACCATTCTAAAAACCATTAAAAATAAACATTCTAAAATAACTAAAATATAAAAAACAATTAGAATTTAAATTAAATCATAAACATTCAACTTAATATATTAAACAAACAATCCTAAATAATCTTTTTAAAACCTTAATATTGAAATTATTATTTATAATTAGTAGTATGTAGTATAAGAAGTAAATTAACAAGTCCGCAATGAGCTACTTTCCCCCTGCCAGTAAGGCGTAGTATCATCACCCACGATGTGCTTAGCTTCTTGGTTCGGGATGGAGCAAGGCGTTTCCACATCTGTATAATCACGGACATTGTTATTTAAATATTCTTTATTCTATCTTTAATATTATTTATAAAAGACAATGATTAATTTACACATTTATTATTTAAGTAAGAATACTTAAAAAACAATGTTAAAAGCAAGTTTAAAACCTTACTCATTTAAAGGTGTAAAACCTTAACAAGGAAGTGATGCTTTATTTAAGATAAGCCAAACGCTCTATTAGTACTGGTCAGCTAAAGGACTTTCATCCATTACACACCCAGCCTATCAAACTAGTAGTCTTCTAGAGAGCTTAGAGAAGATTCATCTTAGAGTTGGCTTCACGCTTAGATGCTTTCAGCGTTTATCCTTTCCAAACTTAGCTACGCTGCGATGCTCTTGGCAGAACAACAGCTACACCAGTGGTTTGTTCAACCCGGTCCTCTCGTACTAGGGTCAAATCTCTTCAATCTTCTTACGCCCACGGCAGATAGGGACCGAACTGTCTCACGACGTTCTGAACCCAGCTCGCGTACCGCTTTAAATGGCGAACAGCCATACCCTTGGGACCTGCTCCAGCCCCAGGATGCGATGAGCCGACATCGAGGTGCCAAACCTCCCCGTCGATGTGAGCTCTTGGGGGAGATCAGCCTGTTATCCCCGGGGTACCTTTTATCCTTTGAGCGATGGCCCTTCCACACAGAACCACCGGATCACTAAGACCGACTTTCGTCTCTGCTTGACTTGTATGTCTTGCAGTTAAGCTGGCTTATACCTTTATACTCTACTAGCGATTTCCAACCGCTATGAGCCAACCTTTGTAAGCCTCCGTTATTATTTGGGAGGCGACCGCCCCAGTCAAACTACCCACCAGACATTGTCCCACTTGAGGATAACTCAAGCTGGTTAGCTACCCAAATAAGAAAGAGTGGTATCTCAACAATGGCTCATAATAAACTGGCGTCTATTACTCAAAGCCTCCCACCTATCCTGCACATTCTTATCCAAGTAGCAGTGTCAAGCTGTAGTAAAGGTCCACGGGGTCTTTCCGTCTTGCCGCGGGTAGGAGGAATTTTCACCTCCACTACAATTTCACTGGATCCCTCTTTGAGACAGCTCCCATCTCGTTACGCCATTCATGCAGGTCGGTATTTAACCGACAAGGAATTTCGCTACCTTAGGACCGTTATAGTTACGGCCGCCGTTTACTCGGGCTTCGATCAAGAGCTTCGCTAATGCTAACCCCATCAATTAACCTTCGAGCACCGGGCAGGCGTCACACCCTATACATCCTCTTACGAGTTAGCAGAGTGCTGTGTTTTTGGTAAACAGTCGGGAGGGACTCTTTGTTGTAAGTTTCTTCGCTTTCGGAGTAAATCCTAATACGAAGCGAACCACACCTTATACCGAAGATACGGTGCTATTTTGCAGAGTTCCTTAAAGAGAGTTCTTCCACGCGCCTTAGAATACTCATCCCACCCACCTGTGTCGGTTTACGGTACGGGCAACATTAGCTAAACTTAGAAACTTTTCTTGGCTCGACGGCATCAGGGGTTCTCCTATCCATCCGAAGACTTCAAAGAGCCTTTCAGTTCTCAGAGTATTGTTATACGGATTTGCCTATATAACCTCCTACAACCTTAGACTAGCACTTCCATCCGCTAGCCCCCTTAGCCCTAAGCGTCCTTCCATCGCACACTAATGTTGGTATTGGAATATTAACCAATTTGCCATCACCTACCCCTTTCGGACTCGGCTTAGGACCCGACTAACCCTACGATGACGAGCATCGCGTAGGAAACCTTGGGTTTACGGCGTTAATGATTCTCACATTAATTATCGCTACTCATGCCTGCATGCTCACTTCTATTCGCTCCAGCACTCCTTACCGGTATACCTTCGACGCAAATAGAACGCTCTCCTACCACTTGACAAAGTCAAGTCTACAGCTTCGGTACTTACTTTAGCCCCGTTATATTTTCCGCGCAAAATCACTAGACCAGTGAGCTATTACGCTTTCTTTAAAGGATGGCTGCTTCTAAGCCAACCTCCTGGTTGTTTAAGTAACTTCACATCGTTTTCCACTTAAGTAAGATTTAGGGACCTTAGCTGGTAGTCTGGGTTGTTTCCCTCTTGACGACGGATTTTATCACTCGCCGCCTGACTGCTGTGATTACATATAAGGTATTCGGAGTTTGATAGGGTTTGGTACATTGGTGTATGCCCTAGCCCATTCAGTGCTCTACCCCCTTATATTACGACACAACGCTATACCTAAATATATTTCGGAGAGAACCAGCTATCACGAAGTTTGATTGGCCTTTCACCCCTATCCACAAGTCATCCCGGGGCTTTTCAACGCCTATGGGTTCAGTCCTCCACTAGTTCTTACACTAGCTTCAACTTGCTCATGGATAGATCACTTCGTTTCGGGTCTGCAGCATCTGACTAAAACGCCCTATTCAGACTCGCTTTCGCTACGGCTTCGCGTGTGCTTAACCTTGCCAGACACCACAACTCGCAGGCTCATTATGCAAAAGGCAGTCCATCACCCTGTATTGCTACATAGGGCTCTGAATGATTGTAAGCAAATGGTTTCAGGTTCTATTTCACTCTGATCACCTCAGTTCTTTTCACCTTTCCCTCACGGTACTTGTGCACTATCGATCTGGTAGTAGTATTTAGGGTTGGATCGTGGTCGACCCAGCTTCAGACAAAATTCCACGTGTTTCGCCCTACTCAGGATACTGCTAGTTAAAGTCAGCTTTTCGCATACGGGACTATCACCCTCTATGGCTATACTTTCCAGAATGTTCTGCTAAGCTTTTTTTATACATATTGCAGTCCTACAACCCCCAATGCAAGCATTGGGTTTGCCCTCTTACGCTTTCGCTCGCCGCTACTTACGCAATCTCTATTGATTTCTTTTCCTGAGGGTACTAAGATGTTTCAATTCCCCTCGTTCGCTCCTATTAAGGTAATGTATATCTCTATACATTGGGTTGCCCCATTCGGAAATCTACGGATCAAAGCTTCTTGACAGCTCCCCGTAGCTTATCGCAGTCTAGTACGTCCTTCATCGCCTTTACCAGTCAAGGCATCCACCATTCGCTCTTAGTAGCTTACCTTTTGACTTCTTTATAAAAAAGAAGTTTGCATAAAAGTTAGACTAGAATCTAACTTCTACCTTTTATTCTAAAACGCATCACTTCCTTGTTAAAGTTTTACAATAAGTCTTTTATATTCAAGACGGAAAGCATTTAATACTTATAAATAAATATTAAAACTCAACTTTAGATAATATTTATACTAAAGAAAAATATAAAATCTTATTCTTTAACAAGCTTAGTAAAATTGTTTTTTAAAACTTGCTTGTGACTCTTAACATTGATAAGTAAAAGAACATTTAGGTAAAACCTAAAGTAAATATATAAAAAATTATATAATTTAAATATACTTACTTTAGATTTAAACCTTTTTTCAAATCTTAATCCTATGGTGGGCCTAACAAGACTTGAACTTGTGACCTCACCCTTATCAGGGGTGCACTCTAACCAGCTGAGCTATAGGCCCTTATATGGTGGAGAATAGCGGGATCGAACCGCTGACCTCCTGCGTGCAAAGCAGGCGCTCTCCCAGCTGAGCTAATTCCCCAAAATTAGCTTTTCATCAATCTTTGAAATCTAAACAAGGATGATTGAGTTTGATTGAAGTAATAGTTGTGAGACTTATTACTTTAGTACTCTAGAAAGGAGGTGATCCAACCGCAGGTTCTCCTACGGTTACCTTGTTACGACTTCACCCCAGTCGCTGATTCCACTGTGGAAAGTAGCTATTTTAGCATCCTCGCTTCGAGTGAAATCAACTCCCATGGTGTGACGGGCGGTGAGTACAAGACCCGGGAACGTATTCACCGTAGCATGGCTGATCTACGATTACTAGCGATTCCGGCTTCATGCTCTCGAGTTGCAGAGAACAATCCGAACTGGGACATATTTTATAGATTTGCTCCACCTCGCGGTATTGCGTCTCATTGTATATGCCATTGTAGCACGTGTGTCGCCCTGGGCATAAGGGCCATGATGACTTGACGTCGTCCACACCTTCCTCCTCCTTACGAAGGCAGTCTATTTAGAGTGCTCGGCCGAACCGTTAGCAACTAAATACGTGGGTTGCGCTCGTTGCGGGACTTAACCCAACATCTCACGACACGAGCTGACGACAGCCGTGCAGCACCTGTCTCTAAGTTCTAGCAAGCTAGCACCCTCATATCTCTATAAGGTTCTTAGGATATCAAGCCCAGGTAAGGTTCTTCGCGTATCTTCGAATTAAACCACATGCTCCACCGCTTGTGCGGGTCCCCGTCTATTCCTTTGAGTTTTAATCTTGCGACCGTACTCCCCAGGCGGTATGCTTAATGCGTTAGCTGCATTACTGAGATGACTAGCACCCCAACAACTAGCATACATCGTTTAGGGCGTGGACTACCAGGGTATCTAATCCTGTTTGCTCCCCACGCTTTCGCGCCTTAGCGTCAGTTAAGTTCCAGCAGATCGCCTTCGCAATGGGTATTCTTGGTGATATCTACGGATTTTACCCCTACACCACCAATTCCATCTGCCTCTCCCTCACTCTAGATTACCAGTTTCCCAAGCAGTTTAATGGTTAAGCCATTAGATTTCACAAGAGACTTGATAATCCGCCTACGCGCCCTTTACGCCCAGTGATTCCGAGTAACGCTTGCACCCTCCGTATTACCGCGGCTGCTGGCACGGAGTTAGCCGGTGCTTATTCCTTAGGTACCGTCAGAATTCTTCCCTAAGAAAAGGAGTTTACGCTCCGAAAAGTGTCATCCTCCACGCGGCGTTGCTGCGTCAGGGTTTCCCCCATTGCGCAATATTCCCTACTGCTGCCTCCCGTAGGAGTCTGGACCGTGTCTCAGTTCCAGTGTGACTGATCATCCTCTCAGACCAGTTAAGCGTCATAGCCTTGGTAAGCCATTACCTTACCAACTAGCTGATACTATATAGTCTCATCCTACACCGAAAAAACTTTCCCTATTCAACTTATGTTAAATAGGAGTATGGGGTATTAGCACTCATTTCTAAGTGTTGTCCCCCAGTGTAGGGCAGATTAACTATACCTTACTCACCCGTGCGCCACTAATCCACTTCTAGCAAGCTAGAAGCTTCATCGTTCGACTTGCATGTATTAGGCACGCCGCCAGCGTTCACTCTGAGCCAGGATCAAACTCTCCATAATAATTTATAGATAGTTTAATCTTTTTCTTCAAAGAAAAAGTATTTGATTAAAAACTAGTTTAATCTTTATATTTTTTATAATTATAATCTGGCTCAATCGATCACTTATTTAGATTTCAAAGATTGACTATAAGATTTGAAAACAATATTAAATTAAAAGAACAAAACTTTTTTACTTAAAATAAAATAGTGAAAAAATTAAAAATAATATAATCCATAGTTTTTATTTTAAAAATAAAAAACTACTTTTTATCAAAGTATTATTTAATACAACTATTTTATTATTTTAAAAAATGCTTTTAAGGCTTTTTTGTAAAATGTAAAAAAGAAATGAGATTATATTCCTAATAAGCTTAAGGGGAGATTAAATGAGGTTTAGAATTTGGGGTTAATTTGAGAAAAATTTTATTATTTTGTGGTTGTGGTTTATAAAGATCTATGAAATTATAAACTCTCTTGAAATAGATTATTACTTAATATACTTAATATACTTAATATACTTAATATACTTAATATACTTAATATACTTAATATACTTAATATACTTAATATACTTAATATACTTAATATACTTAATATACTTAATATACTTATTTTACTTAATATACTGAATTCAATCTAATATTTTTTAATACTCCAAAATTAAAGCTAAGAGATGGTTTATTTGGGTAAAAATTCTCTCTAGCTATAACATTAGTTCAATTATCCAATACCAAAGAGCTAAAGGCTCTTTGGTATATTAAAATCTTTTTTTCTTTATATCATCAAGTATATTACTTGCTATATCACTTACTGTATTAGAAATAAGTGCTGATTCATTTGCAATCTCAACATTGTCTTTAGTAGTTTGATCTATGTGAGCTACACTTTCATTGATTTGAGTAATACCTGTAGTTTGTTCTTTTATAGATTCAGCCATATCATTGATAGATTGAACAAGTAAGTTAGTATTAGCTTCTATCTCACTTAGAGATTTTTGAGTTCTCTCAGCTAGTTTTCTAACTTCATCAGCAACAACAGCAAAGCCTCGTCCATGTTCTCCTGCACGAGCTGCTTCTATTGCAGCATTAAGTGCTAGTAGGTTGATTTGATCTGCAATATCACCTATTATACTTGTTACATTTTTAATCTCTTCACTTTGAGTGATAACATCACTTGTTTTTTGAGAAACATTTTGCATAGAAGAAGTAATTTCTTCTAATGCTGCTGCTGTTTCTTCTAATGAAGCTGCTTGAGAATTAGAAGAATTTGTTAAAGATTGAACTGCAGTTTGAAGTTTTCCACTCTCATCTGCTAAAGAATTTGCAAAGTCAGAGCTTTGTTTTAACATTTTAATAATTTCTTGTCCTAAGGCATTTGTAGTTACTTCAACTGCACCTTTAGCATCTTTTACTTCTGTTGTAAAGTCTAAGGCTCTATAACTATTAAATACTCTTTGGATTTCATTCATATTAGAACCTATTTTTTCTTGTAAAACATCTAAGAGTTTATTAAGAACGTTTTTAAGTTCAATTAATTGTGGGTTTCTAGGATTTGCAGTAATTCTTGCAGTTAAATCTCCTTTTTCTACTACTTGAACTGTTCCTACGCTTTCTTTTACTGCTTGATTATCTTGTTCTAAACCTTGTTTAGTTTGGAGTATGTTTTCATTGATCATTGCTCCCATTTTTCCAAGCTCATCATTAGAACTGATTACAATAGGTTTTACTTCGATTTTTTCATAGTTTAAAAAGCGGAAAAAGTTTTCTAAAGATTTTAATATAATTGGAATTCTAGCTCCTACTATTTTTCGTACACAAAAATAAACAACAACTAAAATTGCTATTAATATAAGTATAGTAATACCAATTAAAACAAATTGTAGTTTATATAAAGGCGCTAAAACGGATTTTTTAGGTGCTGTGACAACCATACTCCAACGACTTGAATCACCCATTGTGGTAAAGGTTGTTACACTAGCATAACTAGGATCTCCTGTTGAAGCAATATAATTATCTAATATTGTATCTTTATGTGCTTTTACAGCCTCTACTACTAAGTTTGCAGAAGGATCTTTATTGATATCAGGTAAAGTTTTTAATATAGCGTTTTTATTTTTATGTATAACAATAACTCCACTATCTGTCATTAAAAATCTTAAATCACCTTCGTAAAAATCTAATTTTGGATCAAGTATAGTTTGAGAAACCTCTAAGAAATCTAAAGTATATCCCATGACACCTACAAATTTACCACTTTTACTAAAAATAGGCATACCAAAATTTATACCTAAAAACTCAGTTCCATTGTAATTTAATTTTGTTGGAGGTCCTACAAATAAAGTATCTTTATCCCCATATCTAGCTTTTTGTTTTATTTCTTTTATAATTGCCAAGTTAGAAAAACTATTTGGAGTTTTAATTGTTTTTATTCCACCAGCTTTTCCTGTAGTTTCATCAAAAAAGATCATTGCAAAAGTATTACCATTATCACTTGTAAAATGACTATCTAATGTATGAGTTTTACTTAATACTGAAGGATCTTCTAAGTAAAGAAAAGTATAAGCTGCATAACCGCTACTATCAAAAGTATTTTTCATAAGGCTTTCAATAACATCTATATCAACCTGATCATTTTGTTCAAACATTGCATTTAAAGAAGCAGCAATACCTTTTGTTAATACCACTGATTCGTTTAAAATGCCTTCCATATAATTTACGTATCTTTTTGAAGTTAAGAAGATTGAATCTTTGGCTTCTTTTTCCATATTAGAAGCAACTTCAACAGAGACAATGCTTACTAAAATTATCATACCTATAATGATTGCTATAGCAACCGACAAAACAAGTTTTAACCCGATATTTAAAGATCTAAAGAACATAAAAACTCCTTTATAAATAAATCATAATCTTAAAAATTTAAAAATTTTATAGACTCAACTTAACTCATAAATCATTTTAAAGAAACTAAATTCAACTAAATCCAAAAATCAAGATAAAAATTATTAAATTAATAACTCCTTTCTAAAATTTCACTAGCCTTATGGGCAAATGTATGCTTAAAAACGCTAAACCAAATACGAAATAAAATTCTCATTATACTCAAAAAAAATACATAACATATATTTTAAAATTCTTTGAAACTAAAAATAAAATAATAATTCAAATTTATAAGTCTTTTTCAAAATAAAATTATTTAATTAATTTATTAAATTTTGGAACAAGGTTTTAAAGAGTTTTTAAATAAAACATATTGCTCATTAAGATTTTTAAATTTTGGGATATAAGCATAACCACTTAAAGAATCAATAACTATACAAACTTGCTTATTGGTTTTTGATCTTAATCTTATAATACAAGATTCATTCTTCTTAGCAAGGCTCTTATCGTAGACGTTTTTTGCATTTTTAAGCGGAGAATATAATCTGCCTAATTGATCAAAAACTACTCTTGTACTTCCACTGCAAGCTCCCTTAAATTCCACAGAAGAAATACCAAATTGTTCTTCTATATTAAATCTTTTACTTGCTTTTTTATCAAATTTAGAAATAACTCCACTTTGTCCTGAATTCATAAGTTTTGTAGGATTTAAAATGTCTACGGCAATTTCTCTATCAAGATTAATTTCGGTTTTGCCTAAATTAGCATTCCCATCTCCATTTTTATCTAAAAAAATCGTGTAAGTTTGTTCATTATTTGTTGCAGAGAAAGATTTTATAAAATAAAGTTGCCATTTATTTTTATACCACTCTCTTTTTGCGATATTTAACTCCCCTATTCTAAAACTTCCTTGAAGCATAGCCAAATTTCTTGTATAAATAATATCATTAAGAATTTGTATAGCTCCTTCTAATAATCTATCTTTTGGCTTATAAAAACTTACCAAACCAAAAATAATCCCTATAATAAATACAACTAAAACAAGTTCTAATAAACTAAAAGCTTTTTTCATAACTTAGTTGATAATTGATTTTATGTTTTCCAAGTTTTATAGCAATGGTTTTTAAATTCTTATTTTTTAATCCATCTTTTAAATACAATTTAGAACTATTTTTAATACCATAAAAACGTAATCTTTTTTGTAAAGCAGGAGAAGTTGTATGAACCTCATTGATACCTTCTTTTTTAAGTTTTATGCTTAACTCTTTTGCAATATGATAATTATAAGCAAAATGTAATTTTGGATCTTTTATAAAAAAATATAAAATATGATTGCCTAAAATAAGCAAATAAAATATAACCAAAAATAAAACACTAAGTCTAATAAGAATCTTATATTTACTTCTAAATTCTGGCAATCTTACGCGATAAGATTGCATTAAGGCTTTTATGAGTAAAGGGGTGCAAATCACACAAAAAGGTAAAAAATCTTCTAAGGATAATTTTTGCCTTAAAGAGAGCAAAGAACAAAAAATAAAAGTTGTGCTGATTAAAAACCAAAGCAGATTTTTATTTTTTTTAAAAGCCAATCTATAAATCACATAAAAAAAATAAACAAATATCAAAGGTGAAAAACAAAGAGAAAAAATTCCAAGAGTATCCAAAAAATAACCTTTGGGTTTACCTCCTACATCAAAGCCATAAAAAAATACACAAGATAAAAAAAGAAAAAATGAAAAAGAAAAAAGAAAAATATCGCGCTTATAAATTCCAAAAAAGAAAAAAGTCAAAAACAAAACAATAAAAGACTTATCCACAAAAAAAGCAAAAAGCAAAAGCAAAAAAAATAAAATTTTTTTCTCATATTCATAAGCACAAAGTATAGCTAAAGATAAAAAGATTACATATGAAGCTTCGTTTACAAGCAAAGCACTAGCTACACTCCCAGGCAATAAAATAAAAAGAAACAAAGAGAAAAAAACATCTTTATCTGTTTTATTGTATTTTTTGGCAAGCAAATACAATAAAATACAACTTAAAATATGAATGATCACAAAAGGCATACGCAAGCCAAAATCATTTTGTCCAAAAATAAAAGTTCCAAAATGGCTTATATAATAAAGCAAGCCTTTGCTATCAAAATAAATCTTAGCTTCATCAGCGCTAATGCTTAAAGTTGAAATTCCATAAAAAAGGGCCAATAAATCTAAACCTAATAATAAAATAAAATATTTAAAATATTTGTTTTCTTTCATAAGCTAATTCTAGCTTAAATAAACTTAATAAATTTCTTAAATCATTTGTATTTTAAAAGCTCTTCATTTATCTTTTGCTCTATCTTTAAAAGTTCTTCATAGTTTTTCTTGCTTTGCTCTAAAAACTCATCAAATTTAAAACCAAGCATTACGATACGATATAAATTAGGCTTATATTTTCTCCAATTATACAAAGTGCTAACATCAATATCCAATTCATACGCCATATCTCGTTTGGTTTTTTTAGGCAAAACTTTTCCTTAATATTTAAAATTTAATGATTTTATAAAAATTTTTCTTTATTAAAAACAATTGAAATATTCAATTAATTTTTAAATAAATATTTAATATTTCAATATTTATTAAGTTTTTATTAGCAATAATTCGACTCTAAATATTTATAAAGGATTTTATATGGATTTTAACTCTTTACTACTTAGTATTGGAGATAAACTGCCAAAAGATGGTATATCTGCAGTGACACTAAAGGAAAAATTCGAACGTCTCAACGAAGATAAGCAAAAACAAGTAGCAACACAGCTTTTGACGATCAAGCTACAAAGTCCTGCTTTGGTTTTTTGGGTAGGAACTTTTTTCTTTGGCTCTCTTGGCGTTGGACGCTTTATGATAGGGGATATGGTTTTAGGTTTTGTGCGTTTAGGACTTGTTATTGCTTCAATTATTCTTGGTATTTTTGTTGTAATTGTAGGTGTAACTGGAATTTTACTACATATTTATAATTTATTGACGTATGCTGTTTGGATTTGGTGGATTGTAGATATGTTTTTAGTAGGTAAAAAACTAAGAAAGCAAAATTTTGAAAAAATAAATAAAATTATTGAAGGAATATAAAATGAAAATTAAGTATTTCTTGCAAGTAAAAGGTTCTGCTGATACAGGTAAAACTAGCACCATAACAAGAACTTTTTTAAAAATATTAGAGCAAGAACAAAATAAATTAGAAAAAATTAAAAATTTAGATTCGGGTGATTTTATTGCTTTAATTAATATAGAAAATAAAAATTTAGCTTTTATTAGCTGTGGTGATATCAAAAGAGTTAGTGAAAAAACTTATAATATACTTTTAGAACTCTCTCAAAAAGATATAGATATTTTAATTCTAACAACAAGAACCAGAGGAAATACTATTGAATTTTGGGAGGCAATACTAAAAGAAAATCATAAAGAAAATTTTGATGATGTTTTAGAAAACAAAGAATGGTTTGCACCTGAAAATAAGAAAGAAATTGATCCTTATATAGATACACAAAGCAATAAACTTTTAAAAAAAATTGAAAAAGCATTGAAAGAAATACAATGAAAAAAGCTCTTATTATAATGTTAATCCCTTATATCTTTTTAGTAAATTTAGCTTTTGCTAATACATTGCAAGACTTTAAGCAAGGTTTTACAACTAATTGTATGCAAGGAAATACAAAAATGAAAAATTTTTGTAATTGTGCCGCAAGTATAACAGCTAATCATTTTAAAGAAGAACTAATAGAAGCTGACTCTTTGCCTAAAACACAAGAAAATATTAAAAAAATACAAGATCTAATACTAAGAATAACTCAATTTAGTTTTGATCAAAATAATTTTGAAGCTTGTATGGGATATTTGGAATAATAATGAAAAAAATTATAATCATTTTACTTTGCCTTAGCTCTTTTTCTTATGCATTTTGGTTTGATACTAAACCAAAATGCAATGATGAAGTAGTTTTGCAAACCTTAAAAGAAATTTTAGATAAGGATGAATGGATTTATGTTGAATATGGACTTGATGAAAAGTCTTTAAAAGCGTTATATTTAAGTCTTAATGGCATGGACTTAAGAGAATTAGAAGCCTTATTATCCACTGATACACTAGGAGTTTTAAAAGCTAGTTTTAAATCATTATTTGATTTAAAAGAATATGCCAATGAATTTATTTATACCCAATTTAGTGATTTTATCACAGAAGAAAATGAAAGCAAAAAAATCACTTATTGTCAAGCAACCCTAACAATTACTTATCCCCAAATGCCCAAAGAAATGTTTCAAAGATATAAAAATGGATCTTTAAAAGGAGCTTTATTTAAAGGAGGTGATGTAGAAGAAAGTGTGCGTTATAGTGCCAGATACACAGATGATGGTACAAAAATTTATGTAGAATTTTTAGATAATTAAAAGGAGTAAAAATGACAAAATTTTTAAGTGCTTGTAGCATAATTGCAGTATTATTAAGCGGTTGTGGAAGTGATTTTCCTGGACAACCAAGTGGAGTGGTAAAAGTGCAATCAACAAACTATCCAAATGGAAATTTAAGAAGTGAAACACCTTATAATAAAGAATCAAGAGTTCATGGAGTTAAAAGAGAATTCTATGATAATGGACAAATAGCGTCTGAAACAAATTATAAAGATGGTAAAAAAGAAGGGGCATATAAAAGTTTTTATCCAAATGGTAATCTTCAAGAAGAATATAACTTCTCAAATAATAAACCTATTGGAGAATTTAAAACTTATTTTGACAATGGTCAAGTTTATCAAAGTGGAAATTATATCATTACAAAATCAAAAAAAGATGGTTTAAGTGGTATTTATAAACAATACTATGCTAATGGACAAATAGCTAAAGAAGAGAATTATAATGATAATGGTGAACTTAATGGCGAACAAAAAGAGCATGATCAAGATGGTGCTCTAATATTTGAGGGAAACTTTAAAAATGGCAAAAAAGATGGAATTTTTAGATATTATCGAAATGGAGAGATTATAAAAGAAGAAGAATTTAAAAATGGTGTTTTAATACAAAAACCTAAAAATTAAAGAGATTAAATATATCAAAAAAATAATTTTATTTCTTTTTTACAAAATTGGCATTTATTAAAACTAATGCTTGATACCTGTAGTAACTCTTTAATTATTTTAAAACTAAAGAGTTACGTTTTACCTTTTATAAATTACTTGTTTTAAACATGAAAAGGAGAAAATATGGATGATAATGTTTTTCTTTTAAATATCCAAGATAAAATAAATCAAGAAGATCTCTTTAATATAAGAATGAAATTTGAACAATTGCAAAATAAAAAAGAGATTTTATCCAATTTAGTATTTTTAAAACTTCAAGATCCTATAAAACCTTTAATTGCTAGTATAATAAGTGGTTGCTTATGTTTAGGTTTCTTAGCACTTGATAGATTTATGATGAAAGATTATATATTAGGATCGTTACGCTTGGTTTTATCCTTATTTCCTTGTATATTGTTTCTTATTTTAGGAACAAATTATGAACAAGATACAGATTTATCTGAAATCTTTTTTGTATTTTTTTGTATTTTTTTAATATGTGGCATTATTTGGTGGGGAGTTGATTTATTTTTAGTTTATAAAAAAATTAAAAAAGAAAATTATAATAAAATTATGGAATTTATTTTTAACTATCAAAAAATTTAATTTTAAAATTAAAATTCAAGTCTCTTTCGTTACAATTTTCAAATAAATTTTTTAGCAAACAAAGGATAAGTATGGTTGAAGTAAAAAATCTTACTATGCGTTTTGCCAATCAACTTTTATTTGAAAATGTAAATTTAAAGCTTGTTCGAGGGCAAAGATATGGGCTAATTGGTGCAAATGGTGCAGGAAAATCAACCTTTTTAAAAATTCTTTCAAATGAAATAGAAGCTAGTAGTGGAGAAGTAGTTTTTGATGAAGGATTAAGAATCGCTGTTTTAGGACAGGATCAATTTGCCTTTGAAAATTACACTATCAAAGATGCAGTAATGTGTGCAAACAAAAGATTATATGAGGCCTTAAAAGAAAAAGAAAAGCTTTATATGAGCGAAGAATTTACAGATGAAATCAATGAACGCTTAAGCGAACTTGAAATGATATGTGCCGAAGAGGATCCAAACTATGATTGTGAAGTGCGTTGTGAAAAAATCTTAAGTTCTTTAAAAATAAAAGATTTTGATGCTTTAATGAGCACTTTAAAAAGTGCGGATAAATTTAAGGTTTTGCTTGCTCAAGTGTTATTTTTAGGTGCTGATGTATTATTTTTAGATGAGCCCACAAACAACCTTGATTTAGAAGCCATTTCTTGGCTTGAAAATGAACTTTTAAGGCATGAGGGAACTTTAGTTGTGATTTCTCATGATAGACATTTTTTAAATAGAATTTGCACACGAATTTTAGATGTAGATTTTAAACAGATTAGAGATTTTGCAGGAAATTATGATGATTGGTATATGGCTTCTACCCTACTTGCTAAACAAGCAGAACTTAAAAGAGATAAAGCCTTAAAAGAAAAAGAAGAATTAGAAAATTTCATTCGTCGCTTTAGTGCCAATGCTTCAAAAGCAAAACAAGCTACAAGTAGAGCCAAAGCTTTAGAAAAATTAGAACTTGAAGAAATTAAAATCTCAACAAGACGCGATCCTAGTATAGTATTTAGGACTAGCAGAGAAATAGGTAATGAAATCTTAGAATTTAAAGAAATCTCTAAAACTTATGATAAAAAACTATTTTCAAATTTAAATTTAAAAATAGAAAAAAATGACAAAATAGCATTAATTGGTGCTAATGGGGTTGGCAAATCTACTCTTGCTAAAATTATTATGAATGAAATAAATCCAGATAGCGGCAATGTGCATTTGGGTGCTACAATGGAACTTGGATATTTTCCACAAGATACAAGCAATATTATAAATGAAAATTTAAAACTTTACGAATGGCTTATGAGTGAAAAATTTAAAGATTTAGATGAAATTCGCAAATGCTTAGGTAGAATGCTCTTTAGCGGAAGCGAACAAGAAAAAATGGCAGCTAATTTAAGTGGAGGCGAAAAACATCGCTTAATGCTCTCACGACTTATGCTAGAAAAACCGAATTTTTTAATCTTAGATGAGCCAGATAACCATTTAGATCTTGAAAGTATTATAGCCTTAGGGGAAGCTTTGTATAATTTTAAAGGGGTGGCACTTTGCATTAGTCATGATAGAGAGTTAATAAGCTCATTTGCAAATCGCATTTGGGAATTAAAAGATGGAGAACTTTTGGATTTTCGCGGAAGTTATGAAGAATTTTTAGGAGAAAAAAATGGCTAAATTTAGAATTCAATACAGTGCTGGTTTTGGTCACTTCACACAAAATCATAAAGGCTTTGGACCAACTATTTATATAGAAGAAATTGTTGAATTTGACAATGGAAAAGACTATTTTGATTATATAGACTTTTATAAAAAATATTCTAAAGCAGATGACACTTATTTTCATATTAGTTTTTTAGAAGATAGAAAATTAAGCG
Organism: Campylobacter novaezeelandiae; assembly: GCF_018968685.1. Taxonomy (NCBI): domain Bacteria; kingdom Pseudomonadati; phylum Campylobacterota; class Epsilonproteobacteria; order Campylobacterales; family Campylobacteraceae; genus Campylobacter; species Campylobacter novaezeelandiae. The sequence goes on from NZ_CP076657.1 coordinate 1,208,622, forward strand.
AAAAAGAACTTCAAATTCGCAATGAATATAGAAAATTAAGGGATCAAAATTGTAAAAAAGCTAAAGAAGAATTTATCAAAAATCACGAATTAGATCCTGAATTTATTGCTCCGTGCGGAGATTAAGGAACATTTTTTGCTTGCATAATTTCGTTTTTAAAAGGAGAAATAATGCAAACAAATTTTAAAATCATAAGCTCTTATGAATATGATGTTTCAAGCGGGGTTTATAAACAGGTAAATAAAGAAGTTGAAGATTTTTCTTCTAGCGATCAACAAAGCTTTATGGATATGCTTTCAAATGAAAGCGATCAAAAGCAACAAACTTCTTTAGAAACTCAAAATGAAATCACACCAGAAAAAAACTCTACTATAAGTTCTTATGCTTTAAATTCAAATTTGTATTCTTATCGTTTTAGACAAAATGAAAGCTTACAAATGCAATCACAATTTTCAAATCAAAATGAACAAAATACACAAAATAAAGTTTTAAATGAACTTTTAGGAATGATTTAAACTGATAAGAATTTGAAATCTTTAAAAGAAAAATTTTTTAAAAAAATTTCAAATTCTTGCTCTTGAATTTCATTTAAATAAAGTGTTATTAATACTATATCTTCTTTAAATTCTTTTTTAGAAGATATAGAAAATTTTTTAAAAAAATATTCAAAACGACTAAAAACTTTTAAATTGATAGAAATTTTAATCGTCCTTTGAATTTCATAAGGTTTTAAAATAGCATTCTCAATTGCCTTATTAACTGCTTCACTATAAGCTCTTACAAGCCCACCCGTGCCAAGCTTAATTCCTCCAAAATAACGAACAATAATAACAGCTGTATTAATAAGTTCATTCCCCCTTAAAACATTTAAAGCAGGCATTGCAGAAGTACCTTTTGGTTCTTTATCATCATTTTTATCCTCTATAATTTGATTAAATTCGTTTAAAATTCTATAAGCATAAACAAAATGAACTGCTTTTGGGTGATCTTTTTTAAGTTTTTCAAGTAAATTTTTAAACTCTTCAAAAGGACATAAAAATGCCCAAAAAGTAGATTTTTTTACTTCTATTTTATTTTGATAAACTTGAACAATAGTTTTCATTTACACCTTTTTAAAACTAGATAATATTTTTTAATTTCTTGTTGAAATATTATTAGATTTAATCAAAATTTATACAAAAATCATAATTCAAAAATGATCAAATCATAAAAAAATCTTTTTAAAATATTAAAATTTAGCTATAATCAAAATTTAGCTTGAAATATTTAAGAAAATTTGACTTAAATATTAATACTATTTCCAAATCAATTAAAATTAATTGATTGAAGTTAATCTATAAAAATTAATAATTAATTTTAGCTTTTAAATAAAAAATTTATTCTAAATTTTAAGAATTATAAGGTAAATCTATGTTTTTTTTAGAATTTTTAAGTTTTTCAAGTTTAATTTTTGAAATTTTAGCTTTGTTATTATCCTTTTATTTTAAAAATACAAAAATATTTTTCATCAATTTTGCTTTTATATTTTTTAAATTATTTTATTTTTATGCTAGCACTTTTCAAGTTCATCTTTTTACTTCGTTATTTTTACCTTTTGTATTTTTTATACTCTCTTTAAAAAAACAAAATGATCTTATTTTTGATAAAAAAAATATTAGCATAGTAGTATTTTTTCTTTTAATATCAATTCTAGGGTTTATATTGATTAAAAATACAGAATTTAATGCTTCAATGCTTAATTTTCATCTTTTTAGCTTTTTTAATCCTATAAGCGAGCTAAGTTTGATATTTTTTATTTTTGAACTTATATTTCTAAGTTTTATATGTTTTAAAAAAAAGGAATTTTTCTATATAATTGCATTCATAGGAGCTTACATACAATTTTTATTTAATAGCACTTTAAAAGTATCATATTTTGAGCTCTCAAGTATATTTTTTTGCATTTATCTTCTTTGTCAAGCTTATAAAAATATCTTTTTTGATCCTTTGACCAAATTTCCAAATGAAAAAAAACTTATGTATTTTATAAAAGGAAAAAAAGAATTCAGTATAGCATTGCTTCATTTTACAGAATTCAAATTTATAAAAGAAAGCTATAAAAAACTTATTTTAAAACAAATTGCTAAAACTTTAAAATATTTAAAAGCTAAAATTTTTATAGTGGAGAATGATTTTATTTTTATATTTAAAGACGAAAATACAGCTTTAACTCATCTCTCTTATATAGAATCTTTGTTAAAAAATACAGAAATATGCCTTGAAAACGAAAAATTTAAACCAGAATTTAAAATATTTTTAAAAAATAATCAAAATAGCATTAAAGAAAGTTTAATAATCTTGAGGGAAGAACTCCCTTAAGATTATTTTTCAAGTGCCTCAGAATCAATAATTAATTTTACATCATCACTTAAAGTTATTGTTGAAACACTAGAAGCAAAATTAAAATCAGAACGTTTAATTAAACCGCTTAAAGTAAAACCTATTTTTTCTTTGCCATCTTTTGTTTTAATTGCTCCACCAATCTCAGTATCTAATACCACTTCTTTAGACACACCGGCTATAGTTAAAATTCCTGTCATTTTTCCTTTTTCATTGCTAATTTTTTCATATTTTTTCATCGCAAAAGTCATATCTGGATATTTTTTTGCTTTAAAAAAATCATCTTGCAATAAATGATTGTCTCTTGTTTGATTTTCTGTATTGATTGAAGATACTTTAATTGTTGCTTCTAATTTTTTAAATTCAAAAGTTGTTGGATCAAAATCAATTATAGCATTATAGTCTTTAAAACTCCCATTAACATTGCTAATTTGCAAATGTTTAATTTTAAAACCAACATTTGTATGTGATTTATCTAGCGTATATTCTTTAGCAAAAGCTACACTTCCTAACAAAGAAAAAGCTAAAATAGAACTTAAAAAAATTTTTTTCATTTTTTCTCCTAAATATATTTTATTAAAAACAAAAATATTTTATTTAGTAAAAATTAACTAAGCATTAATCAAAAGATTTTATTAAAAATTTAATAAAATCATTAAAATCAGCTAAATTTAAATCTTTTTCATCTCTTTGTTGCTTACCCCACATGCACTCAGGAAAAAAAGCATCTTCTTTAAATCTTGCCATTATATGAAAATGCACCCTTGGAACATAATTTGCAAAAGATGCTATATTTATTTTATCAGGTCTATAAAATTGAATCATAGCTTTTTCACATGCTAAAATTTTTTTAAATAATTCTTCTTGTAAAAAACTAGGACAATCACTAAATTCTTTATAAGGTTCTTTAGTAAAAATTTTAATCCAAGGAATTTGAGAATTTTCTTTTTCTATATAAATTAACTCATTTTCATAAATCATTTAAACTCCTTAAAACTGTTATTGAATTCTACAAAATTTTTATTTTTATAAAAATTTAGATAAAATAAAATATACATTTTTAAAGTAAAGGAGTTTTTAAAATGAATATTAATTTTAACACAAATTATTCTTTAAATCTTGCTCAACAAAACTCCGATAAAACTTTAAATAATAAAGATAAAAATGAAGACGATACACAAAAACAAGTTGTCAATGGTCTAGAACTTGATGCTAAACAAATACAACAATTAAGAGAATTACAAAGTACAGATAGAGAAGTAAAAGCCCATGAAGCAGCACATCAGGCCGCTGGAGGATCTTTAGCGGGTGGAGCAAGCTATAGCTATGTTAAAGGTCCTGACAATCAAATGTATGCAGTATCTGGAGAAGTTCCTATACGTATGCAAAAGGGCAATACCCCAGATGAAACCATAGCTAATGCAAGACAAATTGCTTCAGCAGCTATGGCACCTGCTAATCCTAGTCCTCAAGATTATAAAGTTGCAGCAAATGCTCTTAAACTTGAAATGGAAGCAAGATCTGAAGCAGTAAAGCTTAAAGCTGAAAAAAACATTCAAGATAAAAAAGATAAAGAACAAAACGAAAACACAAATAAAACTGAAAATAATAAAGATTTTAAAAATTTTGTTAGCAATATTTATAAAAATAATTCTTTAGATTTAAGTTTAAATTTTAATATAGCTTCTTAAAATCTAAGCTTTATAAGCTTAGATTTCATTTACCATATCAGCAGGATTTATCAAACGATCAAAATCTTTCTCACTAATCAATCCAAGTTCCATAGCACTTTGTTTTAAAGATATCCCTTTTTTATAAGCGTTTTTTGCAACTTTAGCGGCGTTTTCATAGCCAATATGTGGACTTAAAGCTGTTACTAACATTAAAGAATTATTTAAATGATATGCTATTTTTTCTTTATCAGGTTTAATGCCTTCTACGCAATGTATATTGAAAGAATTCATAGCATCACTTAATAAATCAAGACTTTGTAAAAAATTATAAATAATTACAGGCTTAAAAACATTAAGTTCAAAATTTCCTTGCGATGCTGCAAAACCTATAGTGACATCATTTCCCATAATTTGAACAGCAACCATAGTTAAAGCTTCACATTGGGTTGGATTTACCTTGCCAGGCATTATAGAACTTCCAGGCTCATTCTCAGGCAAAATAAGCTCGCCAAAACCACATCTTGGACCAGAAGCTAAAAAACGAATATCATTTGCGATCTTCATTAAATTCGCTGCTAAAGCTTTTAAAGCTCCATGTGCAAAAACTATAGCATCATGACTTGTTAAAGCATGAAATTTGTTTGGATTAGAAACAAATTTTATTCCAATGATTTTAGTTAATTCTTCGCTTACTCTTTGAGAAAGTTCTGGATGAGCATTAAGACCTGTGCCAACAGCTGTTCCTCCTATAGCAAGCTCTCTTAAATTCTCTAAAGAAAGTAATATTTGTTTGCGTGTATGTATTAGCATAGATAAATAACCGCTAAATTCTTGAGATAAAGTTAGAGGGGTAGCATCTTGTAAATGGGTGCGTCCAATTTTAATAATTCCTTTAAATTCTTTTACTTTTTGCTCAAAAACAGCAATTAAATTATCCAATGAAGGAATGAGTTTATTTTCAATTTGTTCAACGCAAACAATATGCATAACAGTCGGAAAAGTATCGTTTGAACTTTGAGACATATTTACATGATCATTTGGGTGTATTAATTTTTCTTTACGAAAATCTCCGCCTAGAATTTCAGTAGCACGATTTGCTATTACTTCATTTAAATTCATATTTGTTTGAGTTCCAGAGCCTGTTTGCCAAATAGCAAGCGGAAAATTATCATCAAATTTTCCCTCTATAATTTCATCACAAGCTTTTATAATAGCGTCTTTTTTTTCATTATCAAGTTTAGCTAGATCATTATTTACTATAGCTAAAGCTTTTTTAAGGTTGGCAAAAGCATAAATTAAAACCTTTGGCATTTTTTCATTGCCTATTTTGAAATTTTCAAAACTTCTTTGAGTTTGAGCCCCCCAATATTTATCATCTAAAACTTGAATTTCTCCCATAGTATCACGTTCTACTCTATACTGCATAATAAATTCCTTTTAATTAAAAAATTAATTTATATTAATTAAAACTAATATAAATTAAACTTTAAAATAATGACCTTAGATAAAAAATACTTTCAATTGAGATAAAATTACACATTTATTCAACCGTTACACTTTTTGCAAGATTACGCGGCATATCAACATCATTACCAAGCCTTATTGATATTTCCATTGCCAAAAGTTGAGTGATAAGCATCATTTCAAAAAATTCACACATATAGTGTTCTTGCTCTGTTGTTCTAATAAAATCATCGCTTAAATCAAATTCCAAAGGAGAAATACTAAGAAGAGTAGAATCTCTGGCAATCAATTCTTCTACGTTTGATTTTGTTTTTTCATAAAGCATATTTTTTGGCATTAAAGCAATAGTATAAAGTTTAGAATCAGCCAATGCTATAGGTCCGTGCTTCATCTCTCCTGCTGGATAACCTTCTGCGTGTAAATAAGAAAGCTCTTTTAATTTTAAAGCACCCTCTAAAGCTAAAGGATAAAATACATCTCTACCTATATAAAAAAAACCATGTCCATCTAAATATCTTTTAGAAATTCTATGAATTTTATCGTGTAATTTTTGTGTTACAACAACACAATTTGGTATATGGAGTAAAGCTTTAATTTCATCATTTAAATTTTGATTTTTCTTTTGAGCCATAAAAATAGCTAACATCCAAAGCGTTAAAACTTGCGTTGCAAATGCTTTCGTTGAAGCTACTCCTTTTTCAATTCCAGCACGCGTTAAAAGACTTAAATGCGCCAAACGCACGATACTAGAATTATCTACATTGCAAACGGCAAAAGTTCTAGCACCTTTTTCTTTGGCAATTTTCAAAGCTTCTAAAGTATCTGCTGTTTCGCCACTTTGAGAAATCACAATAAATAAAGAATTTTTAGAAATAATAGCTTCCCTATATCTAAATTCACTTGCAATTTCTACTTTGGCTTTAATTTTTGCAATCCTTTCAAACAAATAAGCACTAGCAAGTGCTGCATGATAACTAGTTCCACAAGCACATAAGGTAATTTCATTTATATCACTTAAGTCTTCATTTTCAAGCTCATCAAAAATAACCTCATCTCCATTAACCCTACCCATTAAAACTTCACTTAATACTCTGCTTTGCTCATAAATTTCTTTTTCCATAAAAAATCTAAAACCATCTTTTTTTGCGTAAGATTTATCACTTAATAATTTAGAAAAAGATTTATTTTTTAATTCATCATTTTCATAAATAACAAGCTCATCTTTATTGGCATAACCAAAACTTAAATCTTCAAGATAAATAACTTCTTCACTAAGACCAACCAAAGGAGAATCTGCTGATGCAAAAAAGAGTTCATTTTGTGAATTTCTTCCTATAATTAATGGAGCAGCATTTTTAGCAAAAAAAACTTTATTTTGATCCTTTTTACTAAGAAGTAAAATAGCAAAAGCTCCCTTAAGCTCTTTTACAGTATGTTTAAAAGCTTCAAAAGCATTTAAATCTTTAGCATAAAATTCAAAAAGCTTAACAATCACTTCGGTATCTGTTTGACTTAAAAATGAAATTCCATTTTTCTCTAGTTTATCTTTAATTTCTTTATAATTTTCTATGATTCCATTATGAATTACACAAGAATATTCTCCTAAATGTGGATGAGCATTTATCTCAGTTGCTTTACCATGTGTTGCCCATCTTGTATGCCCTATAGCAAAACCATAGCCCTCGCTTGTAAAATTAGCACATTTGTTTGTTAAATTTTCAAGTTTTCCAACAGCTTTAAAAAAATCAAGTTCCAATCCTTTCATAACAGCTAAACCAGCACTATCATAACCTCTATATTCAAGCTCTTTTAATCCATCTAAAATAATTTGTTTTTTTTCTTTATTGCCTATATAACCTACAATACCACACATTTTTATACCTACTTTTATATAATTTATTTTTAATTTTAACTTCTTTTTTTAAATAAATTCTATTCAGTTTAAAACACTATAAATAATCTTAATTATTTTTACTTAAAACAAGAAATTTATTTTTAAATAAAATTTTATAAACTCTTTTTCAGTAAGCTAAATTTATAATGCTAAAATTATAAAAACAACGGAATTATAAATTTATTATGAAAAATCTAATTACAAAGCTAGAAAATCAATCAAGGCTAAATGAAGAAGAGGCAAATCAACTTTGGGATTTAGATCTTTTTGTTTTAGCCAAATATGCTCAAAAAAAACGTTTTGAGCTTCACGGCAAAAAAGTATATTTTAATGCAAATCGCCATATTAATCCGACTAATATTTGTGCTGATACTTGTAAATTTTGTGCATTCTCGGCGCATCGAAAAAATCCCAACCCTTATATAATGACCCATGAAGAAATTATAAAGATCGTAGATGAAACTGTTGCAAGAGGAACTAAAGAAATTCATATTGTTTCAGCACACAACAAAGATACAACTTGGCAATGGTATTTAGAAATTTTTAAAATGATAAAAGAAAAATATCCAAAAATCCATATTAAAGCTATGACAGCAGCAGAAATTGACTTTTTGCACAGACGTTTTAACATGAGTTATGAAGAAGTAATCAATAAAATGTTAGAATATGGCGTTGATAGTATGCCAGGTGGTGGGGCTGAAATTTTTGATGAAACAATACGTGACAAAATTTGCAAAGGAAAAGTAAGTAGCAAAAACTGGCTTAAAATTCATAAACTTTGGCATCAAAAAGGCAAACAAAGCAATGCTACAATGCTTTTTGGACATATAGAAGAAAGAAAACATCGTATTGATCATATGCTAAGACTTAGAGCTTTGCAAGATGAAACAAATGGTTTTAATGCTTTTATTCCTTTAGTATGGCAAAGAAACAATAGTTTCATTCAAGCAGATAAAATTATGGATAGTGAGGAAATTTTAAAAACAATTTCTATTTCAAGAATTGTTTTAGATAACATTAAAAACATTAAAGCCTATTGGGCCACTATGGGACTTAATCTTGCTATGGTAGCTCAAGAATTTGGAGCTAATGATCTTGATGGAACTATAGAAAAAGAAAGTATACAAAGTGCTGGAGGAGCAAAAAGTGCTAATGGGGTTAATTTAAAAACCTTTATCGATATGATAAAAACTTCAAATCTAATTCCAGTAGAACGCGATAGTTTATATAACGAACTTAAAACTTATTAAGGTTTAAAAATGGATTTTTTCAAACTCAAACAAAATAATACCAATGTTAAAACAGAAATTATTGCTGGTATTACAACTTTTTTAACTATGATTTATATCATACCTGTAAATTCTCATATAATGAGTAATTCTGGCATGCCTTTAGAGGGATTAATCATTGCCACTGCTTTAGTTACCATAATAGCAAGTGCTTTTAATGCTTTTTTTGCCAATACTCCTGTAGCTATGAGTGTTGGAATGGGTATGAATACTTATTTTACTTTTAGTGTTTGTCTAGCTCAAAATATATCTTGGCAAAGTGCACTAGGTGCCGTTTTTATATCAGGTTTTATTTTTTTGCTTTTATCTTTTACAAATTTTAGAATTTGGATTATACGTAATATTCCTAAAGATTTACGTTTAGCAATGTGTGCAGGACTTGGATGTTTTGTAACATTTTTAGGACTTGGACAAATGGGAGTAATCGCTAAAGATGATAATGTTTTTGTGCGCATTGGAGATTTTAGTGATCCTAATGTTCTTTTTGGAATTTTTACACTTATTTTAATTTTATTTTTATGGGTTATAAAAATAAAAGGAGCTTTTATTATAGGAATTTTGCTTAGCTCCATTATTGCTTGGGTATTTAATATCAACAATGCTTCATTTCCTGAGCATTTTTTTTCTTTTCCAAATTTTAGCCAAGAAAATGGCTTAGGTAGTATTTTTGCCAAACTAGATATTTTAAGTGCTTTAAATATTTTTATGATTCCAGTTATTTTAACCTTTTTAATTACTCAACTCTTTGATAGTTTGGGCACTATTACAGGAGTTGGAGAAAGAGGAAAAATTTTTGATGATCCTAAAGAAGGAGAGAAAAAATTAGGAAAAACTTTAGCCAGTGATGCTGTAAGTTCTACAATCGGATCCATAGTAGGAACTTCAACTGTTACCGCCTTTGTTGAAAGCACTACAGGGGTTGAAAGCGGTGGAAGAACTGGACTTACGGCTTTAGTTGTTGCATTTTGTTTTATTTTAACATTATTTTTACTTCCTTTATTTAAGGCTATACCTGCTAATTCCATTAATCCAGTATTAATAATGGTCGGAATCTTGATGTTTATGGAAGTAAGAAATATTAATTTTAAAGATGATGCTATAGCTGTTGCTTCATTTTTTACTATAATTATGATGCCTTTTACTTATTCTATAACAACAGGCTTTGCTTTTGGTTTTATCTCTTATTTACTTGTGCGTATATTTAAAAAAGAATGGGATAAACTTAATATGGGTATCATAATATTATCTTTCATTTCTTTAGGAAACTTTTTATTAATTGCTTTAGAAGGAAAAATATGATTTTTTACTCTTATAATGAATTTGAAGATGATGTTAAAACTTTAGCAAGAGAGATTAAAGATAATTTTAATCCAGATGCTATAGTTGCTATAGCAAGAGGAGGAATGAGCCTTGGACATTCTTTAGCAGTAGCTCTAAATACACGCAATCTTTTTAGTCTTAATTCTATACATTATAATGACACACAAAAATTAGATACTATTAAAATCTTTAATATCCCTGATCTTAATGCTTATAAAAAAATTCTTTTAGTTGATGATATCGTAGATAGCGGAGAGAGCATCAAAGAAATTAAAAGAGTATTAGAAGAAAAATTTACCCATATTGATCTAAAAGTAGCTACAATTTTTTACAAAAAAAATGCTCTTTTAATCCCTGAATTTAAAACCAAAGAAGCAACAGAGTGGGTAAATTTTTATTGGGATATTCTTATTGATTAATAAGCTCTAAAAATTTTTAAGGATGCATTTGAAACTAAAAGCTATTATTTTACTTTTCTTTTTAATTGCCAATTTTACGTTTGCCAATGAGATCAACGACTTTGAAGATGAATTTTCACAATACAAAGTAAATGATCCTTTATCAGGTTACAACAAAGTTATGACACGCTTTAATGTTTTTTTATATGATTATGCCTTAAGACCTACCCTTGTAGCATATAAAAAAATCACTCCTGAGGCCTTTAGAATAGGTGTTAAAAATTTTTTTGATAATCTAGCCTTTCCTTTAAGATTCATAAATAATACTTTACAATTTAAATTTGAACATGCTGGAGAAGAAAGCAAACGTTTTATAGCTAATACTATTTTAGGATTTGGTGGGATAATGAATGCTGCTGATGCGTTACATTTAAAAAAATATCCTGCAGATTTTGGAAGCACTTTAGCTCATTGGGGTATAGGCAGTGGATTTCACCTTGTTTTACCGATACTTGGACCTAGTAATTTAAGAGATTCTTTAAGTTTACCTGTTGATTGGTTTTTATATCCTAGTGCTTATATCAATCCTGATTGGGCGAGTTTTGCAATAAGTGCTTATGCTTATGGCAATGAAATTTCTTTCAGAATTGATGAGATTGATGAAATTTATCACAATACTCCAAATCTTTATCCATTTTTACGTGATGCCTATGAACAAAGACGTATAGAAATTAGTAAATAAGGAAAAAAATGAAAAAAATATTTTTAATTTTAGCTCTTGTCTTAAATGTATTTGCTTTAAAGCTAGATGAAATTGAAAGTTTAATGCAAAAAAATATTGATCAAAGTCTTAAGATCCTGCAAAATACAAAAGGGGATAAAAAAGAAGCTGCAAAGGAAATTTTTAAACTTTTTGACCATATAATTGATTATAAACTTATGGCAAAACTTTCTCTTTCAAAATATTATAATAACTTAAGCAAAGAAGAACAAGAAAAATTTACACAAGCCTTTGAAGAAAATCTTAAAAAAAGCTTCACCGATAAACTAAATCTTTATAAAGATCAAGTATTAAAAGTAAAATACGGCGAAGAAAAAAATAAAAATCGTTATTTTTTAACAAGCTCAATGATAATTGATGGGGAAGAAAAAAACGTGATATTTAAATTTTATAATCAAAATAATAATTGGCTTATTTATGATGTAGATGTCTTAGGTATAAGCATTATCCAAACTTATCGCTCCCAATTTAGTGATATTTTGGAAAATAATGACTTTAACACTCTCATGAAAAAGATTAAAGATATCAACATAGACTAAATGCTAATTTATTTTCTAAAAAAAATTATTACTTATCCTAAAATTACCTTAATTAGCACTTTAGCTTTTTGCATCATTTTAAGTTTCTTTTCTTTAAAACTGCAAATTGATGCAAGTGCTGATAGTCTTCTTTTAGAAGATGACAAAGATTTAAAAATCTTTAGAGAAATATCTAAAGATTATAAGAGTGATGATTTTTTAATCATAGCTTTTAAACCAAAAGATCTTAATCCTTTTTCAAAACAAAGTTTAGAAAAATTAAAAAAAATACATAAAGATTTAGAAAATTCTTATAATGTTGAACGTGTTTTAAGTATTATCAATGCACCTCTTCTCCAAAGTAGCGATCAAACAGATTTAAAAGAACTTATTAAAAATATCCCAAATATTACTTTTAAAGATATCAATTTAAGCAAAGCTAAAAATGAAATTCTAAATAGTCCTTTTTATAAAAATAATATCATTTCTAAAGACGGAACAACTACAGCTTTAATCATTTATTTAAATCCTGATTTAAAATTAAATCAACTTTTAGATCAAAAATATAAAGCAAATCAATCACAAAAAGAAAAATACCAAAATCAAATCCAAGAACATCAAAACTCACAAAAAATCATTACAAAAAAAAGCTTAGATCAAATCAAGCATATTATGCAAAATTATCAAAAAAATGGAGATGAGCTTTATATTAGTGGCATAAGTTTAATAGCTGAAGATATGATTTCTTATATAAAAGATGATCTTTTAATTTATGGCTTTGCTCTTATATTGTTACTTAGTTTAGCCTTGTATTATTTTTTCAGATCTTTACGCTTTGTATTTTTGCCTCTTTTTATTTGTTTTATTAGCCTGAGTTCTGCAAGTGGAATTTTTGCTTTGCTTGGTTTTAAAATTACTGTCATCTCTTCTAATTATGTAGCACTAATTCTTATCATAACTCTTAGCGTGGTAATTCATTTAATTACGCATTTTATAGAATGCTCTAACAAATTTCCACACGCTAAAATACAAAATGTCATTCTTGCGACCCTTTTAGCCAAAGCAAAGCCAAGTTTTTACGCTATTTTAACTACAATGATAGGATTTTTAAGCTTAGTTTTTTCAAATATAGAGCCTATTATAAAACTAGGGATTATGATGAGTATTGGCATAAGCTTAAGCTTAATACTTAGTTATCTTTTCTTAGGAAGTATTTTAGTTCTTTTAAAGCCAAAAAATTATAGTAAAAAGGAATTTAAATTCAATTTTTTAAATTTTTGTGCAAAATCAAGTTTAAATCATAGAAAATTAATTTATACCTTAACTTTTTTAGCAAGTATTTTTGCACTAGCTGGAATTTCTTTTTTAAGGGTTGAAAATTCTTTTGTTAATTATTTTAAAGATGGAAGCGAGATAAAAAAAGGATTATTGCTAATTGATACAAAATTAGGCGGAACCTTACCCTTAGATATAATTATAAAATTTAAAGAAAATTCTAAATTTCGAAATAATGATAATTTAGACAGTTTTGAAAATGAATTTGAAGCTTTAAGCAATGAAAAAACATACTGGTTTAATGCAAAAAAAATTCGCATAGTAAAAAAAATACATCAATATCTAGAAAATAAACCATATATAGGTTCTGTTTTAAGCTTAAATAGTCTTTTAACTTTGGGAAAAAATATCAATGATGGTAAAGATCTAGATGATTTTGCTCTGGCCTTTTTAAATGAAAATTTACCCAATGATTTTAAAAAAGATTTACTTTCTCCTTTTGTAAATATAGACAAAAACGAATTAAGATTTACTATGCGCATTATAGATTCTGATCCGAATTTACGCCGTAATGAATTTTTAAAAGAATTAAATAAAGAATTAAACGAACTCTTAAAAAATGATGATGTTTCAGTGCAAATTGCCGGAGTTATGGTGCTTTATAATAATATGCTTCAAAGTCTCTTTTCATCGCAATTTAACACTTTGATATTTGTTATTTTAGTAATATTTATTCTTTTTATTTTAATATTTAAAGATTTAAAATTTTCTATTATCGCCCTTGTTGTAAATATTATCCCAATTAGTGTTGTTTTTGCTCTTATGGGAATTTTAAATATACCTTTAGATATGATGAGTATAACTATAGCTGCTATTTCTATGGGTATAGGGGTTGATGATGCTATTCATTATATCTATCGTTTTAAACAAACCATTAAAAATAAAAATATAAAAGAAGCTATTTTAAATACACATAATTCAATAGGATCAGCACTTTATTATACAAGTATAAGTATCATCTTAGGATTTAGTGTAATGATGAGTAGTAATTTTATACCAACAATTTATTTTGGAGCCTTAACTATATTTGTAATGATACTACTTTTGCTAGGAAGTTTATTTTTACTTCCTAGTCTTTTAATTACTTTTAAGAAAAATCAATAAGCCTTGCTTAGCACTTTAATCAAAATTTGTGCTAAATTTAAGGCTTTAAATCTATGCGAAATAAGATTTTTATCACGATCTTCAAGCTGAGCTAAGGTTTTTGTAAAACCATCAGGGATAAACAAAGAATCATAACCAAAACCATTTTCTCCTCTTTCTTCACAAATCACTTTTCCATGCATCCATCCATGCGAACTAAAATCTCCAAATTTAGAACTTATTCCAATAGCTGCTGTATAAAAAGCTTTACTTTCAAAAATACCTTTTTTTTGAAGCTCGTCTATAAGTTTTTTACGGTTATCCTTATCAGTTTGCGATTTTGAAAATCTTGCAGAATAAATACCAGGTTTTCCATCTAAAGCCTCAACACAAATTCCACTATCATCACTTAAAACAATAAAATCATTCTGCTTATCTTTATCCAAAGCATTAAAAACTGCTCTTGATTTTATTAGGGCATTTTCTTTAAAAGAAGTGCCATTTTCTTCTATATCAAAAGCTTGTATAATATCGCCAAATGCGTAAACTTCATAATTTGTCAAAATATTTTTACACTCATAAACCTTATGAGCATTATTTGTCGCAAGTATAATTTTATTTTTAAACATAAAATACCTCAGATAAATTTTATTTTATTATTTAGAATTTTAATCTTATTAAATAAGATAAAACTTAATACTTACTTAATATTATTAATAGTAAAATTATCCTAAATTAAATCCTTAGGTAATTTTATGTTTAATACTATTTTAGCTTTATCTTTCATTGTTGGAACAAGATTTTTTGGACTTTTTATAGTTTTGCCTGTTTTAAGTCTTTATGCACTTAAACTCGAAGCTGCAAATGAGTTTTTAGTAGGGCTTTTAGTAGGTGTATATGCTTTAACTCAAATGGTTTTTCAAATACCTTTTGGAATACTAAGTGATAAAATCGGACGTAAAAAAACTATGCTTTTAGGGCTTATTATTTTCATTATAGGATCACTTATTTGTTCTTTTGCAAATGATATTTATACTATGCTTATTGGAAGAATGCTTCAAGGAGCTGGTGCTATAGGAGCTGTGGCTACTGCAATGATTAGCGATTTTATTAATGAAGAAAATAGAGGCAAAGCTATGGCTATAATGGGCTCTTTTATAGGAATTAGTTTTGCAGCTTCTATGGTAATTTCTCCTTTAATGAGTGCTAAATGGGGGCTTTCAAGTCTTTTTGATCTAAGTGCTTTTTTAACACTTCTTTGTATTATCTTACTTTATACTATAGTTCCAAAAGAAAATAAGCTTTCACACGAAAACAAAAAAACGCCTTTTTTTCATCTTATTAAACAAAAAAATTTAGCTCTTATGAATATCACTAATTTTATGCAAAAAATGCTTATGAGTATTGCATTTTTAATTATTCCTATCATCTTAGTAAAACATTTTAATTTTGCACAAGATAAACTTTGGATTATTTATACTATATCAATGATAGCAGGATTTATTGCTATGGGATTTGCTGGAAGCTTAGGAGAGAGAAAAAACCTATCTAAACAAATTTTACTTATTGGGGTATTTTTTTTCATACTTTCTTATCTATGTTTTACTTTTTCGCATTCTATCAACTTTTTCATTTTTTCAGTTATTATCTTTTTTATAGGTTTTAACCTGCACGAACCCATTATGCAATCTTGTGCTTCAAAATTTTGCAAAGTCCATGAAAAAGGTGTAGCCTTAGGAGTATTTAATGCTTTTGGTTATGGGGGTAGTTTTGTTGGGGGGATTGTAGGAGGATTGTTTTTGCATTTTGATAAGCTTGAGATTCTAACTATAGTTTTAGTTGTTTTATCTATATCTTGGTTTATTTTACTTTTATTTTTAAAAAATCCAGCCGAATTTAAAAATCTTTATCTAAATCTTAATACACCTTTAAATTGGAATAAACTTTTACACACTAAAGGGGTTGTAGATATTTATAAAAACTCAAAAAATCTAGTGATCAAATTTGATAGCAAACTCACAAATAAAGAGGAATTAGAAGTGAAAATATGAATAAATTTTTCTTTTATCTCTTTCTTTTATCTCTTGCTTTTGCTAAACCCGATCAAAAAATTCCAGAAATTTCAACACCCGCAAAAAAGATTTTTTTTATAGAAAAAGCTATTTATTTCACTCATCATAATACAAATTATAAAATTTTTATCGCAACAAATAATACAAATGCCAAACAATACAAAACTATTTATTTACTTGATGGCAATGCTTTCTTTCCTTTATTTTTAAATCTTTTTTCTAAACCCATAAAAGAAGATCTTTTAATTATAGGCATAGGTTATGATACTCCTTTAGCTTTTGACATTAAAAATAGAACAAAAGATTACACGCCGGATAAAAAAGCTAGTTTTAAAGAAGGTGGTGGAAGTGATAATTTTAGAACTTTCTTAAAAACACAACTCATACCTTATATCGAACAACGCTATCGAAGTGATAAAAATTATAAAGCTATTTTTGGGCATTCTTTTGGAGGACTTTTTGCTCTTGATACGCTACTAAAGGATAGCAAACTTTTTAGCCATTATTTTATTATTTCTCCTTCTTTATGGTGGAACCAAACTAAATTTTTACCAGAAAAAATAAAATTATCAACATGCCCTAAAATCTATTTTGCATTAGGATCTGCTGAAAGAAAAAGAAATGCTTCTTTAAGCGTTAAAGAACTAAGTCAAAAAATTTCACAAGAAAGTTTTTGCAAAAGCTCTTTTAAACTTTTTAAAAATGAAACGCATGGAAGTGTTATTAACAAAGCTATGATCTATGCTAAAGATATTTTTCTTAAATCATCATCGTTTTAATCATCACTTTAGCCTTACATTCTGCGCAACAATAAAGTGTTTTAATTTTATTTTCATCACCATTAAATTTAGATTTCATAATATTAGCTATCTTTTCAACTGCTTTTTTTGTAGCAAATTCTTTACCGCATTCTATACAAGCAAAAAGCTCATCTTTTGCTAAAGTATGATATTTAAAATAATCTTTATTTAGTTCTATACCACTACGCACAAGTTTTAAGGTATCTTTTTCAGCACAACTTACCTCACAATATCCACAAGTAGTGCAAAGCGAGGGATTGAATTTTAAAGCATTTTCTTTAGAATCAGCGATCAATGCTCCTACATTACAAGCTCCTACACAAGAAAGACAAAGCGTGCAAGTATCAGGATTGACCAAAACTTGACCATATCTTAACCATTCCCCACTTTCTACCTTGCCTAAATCATCATCAGCGATTAAATGCTCTAATCTCTTAGCAAAAAGTTCTCTGCTTGTAAGAAAATTTGAATGAAGTTCAAAAGAAAGCCCTTCGATAAATTCTAATTGCTCCAAAGCATTTTCAAGCTCTTTTTTATCTTTAGCCACAAAAATGGCCTTTTTATTAAATTTTCTCTCAAAAACAGTATTTAAAAGATTGATAGCCTCATTGCTTCCTTTTGAAATAAAATCTGTATAAAAAACTAAATTTGCACCACTATTTTGTAAAAGGGTTAAAAAATGCATATTAGAAAGCCATTTTTCTCCTTCTATCATCAAAGGCAAAATATCCTCTTTTAAATTTAATTCTAAATTTTCTAAAGGCATTTTTTTAGGAATAATCACAATTTTATGCCCCTTATACAAACTTGCTATTTCAAAAAAACTATTCCTTGGCATAGGAGCATAATCAAGCGAACCACTAGGACAAATGCTAATGCACCCCCCACACCCTAAACAATCAATTTGAGAAAATTCTAATTCTCTTTTTTCATCATCTTTTAAAATAGCTGTTGTAGGACAAATTTCAGCACACTTAGCACAATGCTCACTGCGTCTTTGATGATATTGACATATATTAAAATCATAAGTGATATAGGTTTTATAATGATATTTTGGAGTTTTTTGGTTTAAAAATTCAAAAAGTTCTTCATTATCCTTAAAAGATCCTATATCAAAACATCCACTTTGTCTTATAAAGTCTTGACGCACTTGTTCTAAATTCTTATTAAAAAGCAAAATATCAAAATCAAGCTCAATCTCTTCATTGTCTTTTTTTACTATAGCACAAAGCTCACCAATCGATCCAAAAATAGATATGATTTCATCATTTTTAAAACTCAAAACCTTAAAATCTTTACTCTTTAAAAAATCACTAATTTCTTCTTTAATATCCACTAAAATGATATTTTTACCTACTTCTTTAACTTGTTCTAAATCAAGCCCCAAATCATAAGCAATCAATCTTGCTTCATAAAGCTTTGAAACATTTTTACTTTTCTTTAAAATACTATCTTTTGAATTTTTAAGATAAAAATTAATTTCAGGAGCATAAATTTGTGCCTTTTGATTTTTATCATTTGAAATCAAAAACTCATCTTCATTTGGTTTTTCTAACATTTTAATATCATCTTCTAAGGGGATTAAAAAATCATTTTTTACATAAACAAAATCTTGCATTTTTAACCTTAAAAACTTTGATTATAAATTTTATGTTAAAATAGCAAAATATTTTCTTAAGGTTTAAGATGAACAATTTTAGAGACTTTCCGCAAATTTCTAGCCTGATACAAGATGAAAATTTAAAAACTTATCCTTTATATCTTAGAACTTATTTTTCTAAATGTGTCATTAAAGAAATGAAAAAAAAACTACAAAAAAATTTAAATGAAAATATAGAAAAAACAGCAATCTTAAACGAAATTCAAAATAAAATCAAACACTTCTTAAAAAATGATCTTCAAAATCTCATCAACGCAAGCGGTGTTGTAATACATACAAATTTAGGAAGAAGTGTGATTGATGAAGAACTTTATGAAAATTGCAAAAAACTCATTTGTTCTTATTCTAATTTAGAATTTGATCTTCAAACGGGAAAAAGAGGCTCAAGATACGATTCTTTATTAGAAAAATTTAAAATCCTTTTTGAGTGTGAAGATGCTTTAGTGGTAAATAATAACGCAGCAGCAGTTTTTTTGATCCTTAACACCCTAGCCAAAGATAAAGAAGTGATAAGCTCAAGAGGAGAACTTGTAGAAATTGGTGGAAGTTTTAGAATCCCTGAAGTAATTAAAGCAGCAGGGGTAAAACTCTATGAAGTTGGCACTAGCAATAAAACACATTTAAAAGATTATGAAGAAGCCGTAAATGAAAACTCTGCTTTAATTTTAAAAACGCATAAATCCAATTTTTCTTTACTTGGTTTTCAAAGTGAAACAAATTTAGAAGAATTAAAGATCCTATCTAAAAAGAAAAAATTAATACTTTATTATGATTTAGGATCAGGGTGGTGTGAAAATCTTAATCCGCATTTAAGTAAAAATGAACCAGAAGTTAAAAAACTTTTGAAAAATTGTGATATTTTAAGTTTTAGTGGGGATAAACTTTTTGGCTCTGTGCAAGCTGGTATTATTTTAGGAAAGAAAAAATTCATAGAAAAACTTAAAAAAAATCAACTTTTAAGAATGCTAAGAGTGGATAAACTAAGCATTACTTTTTTAAATGAAACGCTTAAATTTTATTTAGAAAAAAAATTTGAAAAAATCACCACTTTAAAACTTTTAAACGACTCTTTAGATCATATCAAACAAAAAGCTTTAAAAGTTCAAAAAAATATAAAATTTAAAACCTCACTTCAAAAAAGTAAAAGTTTAGTTGGGGGAGGTTCTATGCCCGATAAAAGTTTAGAAACTTTCGTTTTAGCTTTTGAGGGCAAAGCTTTATTTTTGCAAAAAAAATTTAGAGAAAAAAATATCATAGGACGCGTTGAAAACAAAAATTTTATTCTTGATTTTAGAAGTATTAAAGAAGATGAACTACCTCATTTAATCAATATCATAAATTCAATGGATACATTATGAATTCTTTACTCATTGGAACGGCTGGGCATATAGATCATGGAAAAACCTCTTTAATCAAAGCTTTAAATGGTTTTGAAGGTGATACCCTAAAAGAAGAAAAAGATAGAAAAATAACTATCAATTTAAGCTTTTCAAATTTAAATTTCAAAGATAAGCGCATTTCTTTTATCGATGTTCCAGGACATAAAGATTTGGTTAAAACTATGATCAGCGGAGCCTTTGGTTTTAGTGCTTGTTTATTTGTTGTAGATATCAATGAGGGCTTAAAAGAACAAAGCTTAGAACACCTAGAAGTCCTAGAACTTTTAGGGATAAAAGATATTATTTTGATATTTAGCAAATGTGATTTGTGCGAGAATTTAAAAGAACGAAGTGAAAATATTTTAAAAAATTTAAATTTTACTCCTATAAAAATTTTTTATACTTCCATTAAAGATACAAAAAGTATAGAAAATTTAAAAAATTATCTTTTAACTTTAGAATGCAAAAATGCAAATGAGAATTTAATTTTTCGTTATTATATAGATAGAGTCTTTTCTCTAAAAGGTATAGGAACCATAGTTACTGGAAGCCTTAATGAAGGAAGCATTAGCCTTAATGAAAAGATCATATGTCTTGACAATCAAAAAGAACTTATCATCAAAAATATACAAAATCACGAAACAAATCATACTACAATAAAAGCTTATAACCGCGTAGCCTTAAGTTTAAATTGCGATCATAAAGAACTCAAAAAGGGTTATATACTTAGCAAAAAAGGTTATTTTAAAGCCTTTAAAGAATGCGACGTTTTAATAAAAGCAAAAAATTTAAAAAATGAAAAAATGATTTTTTGCGTTGGAACAAAACAAATAGAATGCAAAATCTCTATACTCAAACAATTAAAAAACGATGAATTTTTTGCTCATTTAAATTTTGAAAAAAATCTTTTTTTATGTTTTAACGAAAGATTTATTTTACTTCAAAACAACCGCGTTGTAGGTGGAGGAAGAGTTTTAAACCCTGTAAGTGAGCCTTTAAAAAAAGAAGCAAAAAACAAGCTTTTAAATCTCTTAAAAGAAGAAAAGCTAAAAGAAAGCTTTAACTATCTTAAAGAAATTCACAAATACGGTTTTGGCTTATTATCAAGTTATCAAAGGTTTAAACTAAGACACGAAGATGCTTTAAATTTAGCCAAAGAACTTGATAATGTTTTTGTAGATGAGAAAGAATTAAATATCTATACATTAAACAACTTAGAACAAATAAAAAAACTCATCACTTTTATCATAGAAAAAAATCCTTACGCCATGCTTTCAGCGCACTCTTTAGCCTTAAGAATTCCTTGGGCTAGTAAAAGTTTTTGCGAGCTTGCTTTAAAAAATACAAAAGAACTTAGCCTAAATAAAGGAATATATTTTAAAAAAGGGATAGATTTTAACAAAATAGAAGAAAAAAATAACAACGAACTTTTTAATATCATTAAAAAACAAGGAATTTATCCTAAAGCGCCGTATAATATCTATGATTTTTTAGATCTTGATAGAAAAAGTGGCGATGAGATACTAAAAAAACTCACAAAAAATTCCCTTGTAGTAAGATTAGCTCATAATCTTTTTATAGAAAAAAAGGCTTTGGATAATTTAATGAAAGAATTCTTAGAACTTTTAAAACACGAAAGCCTTGATGTCCAAAAAGTTAAAGAAAAATTTAATCTTTCTAGAAAATATGCCATAGCTTATTTAGAATACCTAGATAAAAATGAAAAAGTTCAAAAAATCAATGAAAAAAGATTTTTAAAAACAAGCATTTAACTTAGTATTATAAAATTAAACAATCAATTCAAAAAGGATATAAATAATGAAAAAATTTGCCTTAATTTTAAGCATTGCAAATTTAGCTTTTGCAGCTAGTAATGCCCAAATCAGTGATTTTTATTCACAAAGTATCAAAGCCCAATTTCCTAATGCAAAAATCAATATCGAAAAAAGAGAAAAAGCTGGTGATACTGGATTTGAAAGCGTGATTTTAAGTGTTGAAATCGATGGCTTAAAACAAGAAGAAATTCTTTTTACAAAAGATGATATTATAGTTCCTGATATTATCGATTTAAAATCAAAAATTTCTTATCGTCAAGAATATGAAATGAAAAAATTTCAAGACGCTAGAAATAATTTTATCAAAAACGCTAAAGCTGTAGCAGAAAAAGAAAAAATGGTTATCAAACTAGGAGATAAAAACAAACCTGCGATCTACGTCTTTACAGATCCAGAATGTCCTTATTGTAGAGAACATTTAAAAAATATCGATGAGGATTTAAAACAATATCAAGTAAATTTTATCATCACTCCAGTTCATGGAAAAAGCGCTTTTGAAAAATCAGCTCTAATTTATAAAGAAACCAAAAAAGCTAAAAATGATAAAGAAAAAATCGCTATTATGAACAAATACTTTGCTCCAGATATCAAAAATTATCCAAAGGTAAGTGAAAGTGAACTCAAAGAAGCTTTTGCCCTTTATGAAAAATACAGAGCTTTAGGACTTAGTGCTACTCCAACCATTATAAAATAATCGATGCTTTTTAAAGCATTGATTATTTAACACAAAACACTACAAAAATATTTTAATTTTACAAATCAAAAATTCTATAAAACATTCTTATGTCAAACACTTATCACAAATACATATTTATATCTTTTAAAAGCATAAAAGATAAAGTTATAACTTAAAAGCATATAAACTATATATAGTTAAAGCATAAAGTTTTTAATAACTTTAAAAGTATATTAGCGTGCAAAACCATAAAAACCATAAAAACCATAAAAACCATAAAAACCATAAAAACCATAAAAACCATAAAAACCATAAAAACCATAAAAACCATAAAAACCATAAAAACCATAAAAAGTATAAAAAGTATAAAAAGTATAAAAAGTATAAAGTTATTAACTATATATAAAATATCCAATAAGTATTAAGTTATAAAGCATAAATATATAAGATATATAAAAACATCAACTTATAAACTATACAAAGACATAAAAGCAATAAAGTATAAAAATAAAGTATAAAAAATAAAAATAAAAAAATAAAAGTATAAATATAAAAACATAAAACCCAAACAACTAAAGTCATTTGGGTTTAGGAGATTAAACTAGTAACTTAAGTTTTTACCATACATAATTAAATTGTGCATATCCTGTATGAGTATTACCATCTCTATCAAACATACCATTATAATTTAAGCTAAAATAGAAAGCTTCATTAAGAGGAATGATAAAAGATCCTGTTGCATAGCTTTGAACTCTTGGTAAAGTAAATTCATCAGTTGCTTTAATACTACCAAATCTAGCTTTAGCTTTTACGCTAGGATTGATATTAAATTTAGCTCCAAGGGTTAAAGAAGTTTTTAAATGAGGTAACCAATCTCTAAACCAAGTAAGACTTGTTTTAGTAGAGAATAGATTTAAATAGTTTGCATAAACTCTTTCTCCACCTTTAACAGTAGCTTGACCTATAGTATCTTGCATAGAAAAAGCCTCTGTATAGCCTCCTTCATAGGCTAAGCCAATTTCAGGTGAGAATATATCTTTATCATAGATAAAATTCATACCTATATCAGAACTCATACCATAAGCATAAGAATTAGGTTCAGCTTTAGCTTCATTAGTTCCTACTCTTTTAGTTAAATCATTTTTAATTAAGGCTGTTTTACCTTGAGCTTTGATATAAACTTCTTGACCTTTACTTGTAGTAAATAAAGTATTAAAGTATTTTAAACCTGCATAATAGGTTCTATTGTTGATATTAAAATAAGTTGAACTCATTTTTGTATCTTCATAACCTGCATACACACCATATATTCCACTATCTTTTAAGGTAGAATAACCTATGATAGTTCCTTTAGTATGTCCTTTACTTTCTTCATTTAAAGAAAGTTCAACATTCTGTGAAGAAGCATAAGGAAGGATAAATAAGGAGTGTTCTTTATTAGATCCATAAGAAGCATTAGAAAAATCACTCTTTATATAATCACTTGCATCAGAGTATAAATTACCCTTTTCAGACATAGCCATTCTTTGAGCTCTACTTGAATTTCCTAAATAAAAGCTTTGCATAGAATTGCCCATAACATTATCTATAAAGGTTGATCTTCTTGTAGTTGTAGAGATTAAGCTTCTAAAGGTTGCACCTGATATTGAAGCATTAAGGTTAAATCTTTGATAGATTTTTCCTGTTGTAGGATCATAGACTAAATCTATATCCCCACTACCATTGGTTGTTATGTTGCTTACATTATTATTATTGATTCCTGTAATTACATCACTTATATGATCAAGATTATCTAGATCAAGACCACTCTCATCTACAGTGATTTGATCAGCGGTTACATTAGAAGCACCATTTCCACCTACAACTATAGTATCTAAATTACCATCCTTATCAGAAGTTACAAGCCAATCTTCTATGACTATGCTACCAGATCCATTGTTGGTTAAGTTATGACCTTTATCATCTTTACTTATAGTTCCTTGATTATTTATAAAGATAGTTCCATTACCATTATTTGTGATACCACTTGTAATAGTAGCACTAGAATCATTTTTTAAGGTTAAATCGTTATTACTTTGATTTATAATATTACCATAGATAATTCCATTATCTGTGTTTAAAATACCTTTACCGTTTGTAGAAGTAATAGTACCTCCATTTTCAATAGTGATACCATGTTGTTGATTTGACACACCTTCTTGTCCTATGGTTCCAGTATTAATTATACCACCATTACCACCTTGGATAGTTCCAGCTACATTGATGCTTGTATTTACATTATTATTAGCTCCTATATAAATACCTGCATTACCACCTTCTAATTTACCACCACTTTCTACATTAATGCCTTCACCTTTAATACCTTTGCTTCCATCAATATGAATTGCATCATTTCCTGCTTTAATGATACCATTACTTTCTATAATGATTTTACCGATATCAGCTTTACCCGAAGTTCCACCTGCATCAAAAAACATCATACCATTATTGGCAACATCTATAGTGCCTTTATTAATAAAAGTTTCTATTTTATTACCAGCTTCTATAGCTATACCATTAGCTTGAGCACTTTTTATTAAGCCCTCATTAGTGAAAGTTTTAATATCTGAACTACTATAAAGATATACCAAATTTATTGCTGCACCAAGTTGAGTATTGCTTGAGGTTGATTCTATAGTTCCTTTGTTAGTAAAATTATCTATAGTAGAAGCTCCTAAATTTACTCCAGTTATAGCTGAAATAGTTCCAGTATTGGTAAATGTTTTTATATAACCTGAACGTAATTTTATCCCTGAAGATGCTTGTAAAGAATTTGCACCGGTTGGCTCAGTTGTTCCACTAGTTGTTATAAAACTATTATTAGTAAAATTAGTGATTGTAGAACCAGCTATATATATCCCAGCTCTATTACGCTGGTTACCACCTTGAATAGTTCCTTCATTATTAAAAGTTTCTACAGTCAAGCCATTTATATTTAT
This sequence comes from Campylobacter novaezeelandiae, assembly GCF_018968685.1. Lineage (NCBI taxonomy): Bacteria > Pseudomonadati > Campylobacterota > Epsilonproteobacteria > Campylobacterales > Campylobacteraceae > Campylobacter > Campylobacter novaezeelandiae. The sequence goes on from NZ_CP076657.1 coordinate 1,234,156, forward strand.
CCCATTATTAGTTTCACTCTTAATAGTTCCACTATTAATAAAATTCGTTATACTTGTTCCACTAGCTATATTAATACCATGACCAGTATTACCACTTATAATTCCACTATTATTAAAAGTTGTAATCTCAGTATTACCAATATAAATAGCTTCACCATTATTAGAACTTATAGTTCCTTTATTGCTAAAGTTATTGATTGTAGATTTGCTACTATCTGTTCCCCAAACAACTACTCCATATCTAGAAGAACCATTACCTATGATGCCTTCATTTGTAAAAGTTTCTATAGTAGCACCACCTGTTCTATTTACTCCTACTTGAACACTAGAAGTATTATTTCCACCTATAAGAGTTCCTTGATTTAAAAAGGTAGTTGTTGAAGAATTTGGTTGAAAGTTTACTGCTTGTTGTCCAGCATTAGAAATAGTAATAGTTCCACCAGTTTCTATAACTAGAGTATTGCCAGTGCCAGTTACAGTATGAGTATTATTTAAAGATTGATTTATAGTAGTGTTAGTATTTTGATAAACACTTGCTGATCTACTTTTTAAATTTACTTCACTATAAGCTTTTACATTAGAATTATCTGCATAAGAATAAGAACTTAAAAAAGAAATTGTAACTAAAGAAAGAACTAGTTTTTTAGATGAGCAAGAATGGTTTTTTTCAATCCCCCCCCCCCTCATTTCTTTTTTAAATAAACCACGTTTCTTCTGACCCATTAATTAAACTCCTTGTGTTTATTTAATTTTAAAAAAAGAAAATAAAAAATTAATAAAATATTAATTATAGACTTTTTAAAATAATAAAATATTTTTAATTAAAAATTTATTAATAATAATTTTTAATTGATTATTTTTGTTTTATTTTTATATCATATAAGCGTTTTAATATGATTTAATATTTTTGAATTATTAAAAACAAAATTAAATAATTTTTAAAATAAAAAATTAATGAGGTTAAAAGTAGATTAATTTAAATTTTTAAGGTATAAATATATTTAATATTTCTATAAAAATTTAAACTTAAATATATAGCTTAAAATTATTTTTTCTTAGACTGGGCGATAAAACGTTTTAAAGCGAATTTTTCTTTTGTTTTTATTTCATAATAAATAATTTCATCTAAATAATATTTTATATCTTTAACATCTAAATTTACTCTTTTGGCATATTTTTCAAGTATATAATAAGGGATTTTGATATTTTTTTTAGAAAATTTTTTAAAAATTATTTTATAAATTTCTTTTTTTTTCACGCAAGAAAACCTTGCAAAAACAAAAGGAAGTCCTGTTTTTTCATACCATAAGCTACATAAATCAATATATTTTGTATCATCTTCTAAATAAAGCTTTAAAGCTTTATCTCCTATGATCACTTTTCCATCTTGTTTTAAAACTTTGGCTAAGGCATTTGAAGTAGCAGAGCTTGGATCTTTTAAACTGGGTGTATTTTTTTGCACTAAAACGCTTAAAACTTTTTTATAGGCACAAATTCCAATATCTAAATTTTGGTATTTTTTTCTTGCGCTTTCTATACTAGAAATAATAGCCCCATCGATTCTTCTATAAAATAAATCACGATTTAATTTACTAGGAACTCCTTTTTTAAATTCCATGGAAGCTTTAAAACCATTGGGTAAAGGATATTTTTTTAGATAAATATGCAAAGGCAATAAATTTATATAATCAATTTTCCCAAAAATCATTTATTTACTCTAAAGTATTAAATACCCTATCTCCAGCATCGCCTAAACCAGGGATAATATAAGCATTTTCATCTAAACCCTTATCAATACTTGCTATAAAAACATCAACATCACTATGAAAACGATTGAAATTGTTAAAACCCTCTAAAGTTCCAAGTATAGAGATAAATTTAATCTTTTTTATACCTTGTTCTTTTAAGAAATCACAAGCTTCAATGGCGGTCGAACCTGTCGCAAACATAGGATCTATGATGATGGCTAAACGCTCTTTGGCGTCTTTTGGGAGTTTTTGAAAATAAAACTGGGCTTTAAAAGTCTTTTCATCTCTTTGAAAACCCAAAAAACCAATACTTGCATTTGGGATTAGCTTAAAAACACTTTCAAGCATTCCTAAGGCTGCCCTTAAGATAGGGCAAATCATAATTTTTTCATCAAGTTCTTTAGCGGTTGTTTTTGCCATAGGGGTAGAAATTTCTTTATCTTTTAAATTTAAATCTTTGGTAGCCTCAAAAAGCAAAAAGGTGCTAATCTCATCAATAAGCATACGGAATTGAAAGGGTTTTGTTTCTTTATCCCTTAAAATTCCTAATTTATGTTCTATTAAAGGGTGTTTGACTTGATGAATATTTTTCATTTTAAACTCTCAAAGTATTCTTTTTCATTAAAATTTGCAATTCTAGCTACTTTATCTTTTACCGCAGCACTTGCAACAGCAGTGCTTACAATAGCCTTAACTCTTTCATCAAAAGGCTTTGGGATCACATATTCTCTTCCAAATTCTAAATTGCTTAGATTATAAGCTTTTTTAACTTCATTACTTACAGGCAATTTAGCTAAATCCGCTAAGGCTTTGGCCGCTGCTATTTTCATATTTTCAGTTATTTTAGTAGCTCTTACATCTAAGGCTCCTCTAAAGATAAAAGGAAAGCCTAGGACATTGTTGATTTGATTTGGATAATCACTTCTTCCTGTGCCTATAATAGCGTCTTTTCTAAGTCTTATAACATCTTCTGGCATTACTTCAGGAACAGGATTTGCCAAAGCAAAGATTACAGGATCTTTGGCCATTGATAAAATCATTTCATCATCTAAGATCTTAGGCGCTGATAAGCCTAAAAAAACATCAGCACCTTTTAAGGCTTCTTTTAAAGTTTTGTCCTTTGTATCTGATACAAATTCAAGCTTATAAGAATTTAGATCTTTTCTTTCTTTGTTTATCACGCCTTTGCTATCAACTAAAATGATATTTTCAACACCTAAGTTTCTATACATTCTAGCACTTGCAACCCCTGCTGCTCCAGCACCACTAATAACTACTTTAATATCTTTAAATTTTTTTCCGCTAAGCTCCATGGCATTCATAAGACCTGCGGTTGAGATGATAGCGGTTCCGTGCTGATCATCATGCATAACAGGAATGCCTAAATCTTGCAAAGCAGCTTCGATTTCAAAACACTTAGGTGCTGCTATATCTTCTAAATTTATCCCTCCGACACTTGGAGCTAGAAATTTACAAAAAGTAACGATTTCTTCAATGCTGTGTGCATTGATCTCAAGATCAAAAGCGTTTACATTTGCAAATTTTTTAAATAAACAAGCCTTTCCTTCCATAACAGGTTTGCTTGCACTAGGGCCTATATTTCCAAGTCCTAATACCGCAGATCCATCACTTACAATAGCCACTAAATTTGCCTTAGTGGTGTAAGTGTAGGCTAAGTCTTCATTTTTTGCAATCTCTAAGCACGGTTCTGCAACACCTGGGCTATATGCTAAGGATAAATCACTACTTGAATCCATATTTTTAGTTGGTTCAACACTAATCTTTCCGCCTAAATGATAGTTTAAGGCATCTTCTTTTATATACATTATTTCCTCTTTTCTAAGAATGCTTTGATTCTTTTTTTACATTCATTTACTCCTAAAAACTCTAATACCTCAAATATACTAGGGCTCACCGCATTTCCAGTTAAAGCTATGCGTAATGGCTGCGCTAAATCTTTTAATTTTAACTCATATTTTTGTAAAAATTCATTAGTAAATTCTTCAAAATCTTTAGCGTTATTTTGATCTTTTAATTCTTCACAAAACTTAGCTAAAAATTCTAAATTCTTTTCAGTAATAAATTTTTGCACTGCAACCTTATCATAATCTTTTGGTAATTCTATAATACTTTTTGCACCATTTATAATATCAAATAAATTTTTTGCCCTTTCTCTTAATAAATTGAGTAAAAAATTCCCTTTATTGATATCATCAAAATCAAAATCTAAAGATTTAAGCTCGAAATTAAGCTCATCATAAGATAAAGTTTTAATGTAATGGGTATTAAGCCATTCTAATTTTTTAAAACTATATGAAGATGCACTTTTGCTTATATGGTAAGGATCAAAGAGCTCTTTTAATTCTTCTATAGAAAAAATTTCATCATCTTTATGGCCCCAGCCTAAACGCACTAAAAAATTAAGCAAGGCTTGAGGGAGTATGCCCATGGATTTGTATTCCATTACATCTGTTGCTCCATGTCTTTTAGAAAGCTTTTTGCCATCTTCTCCATGTATCATTGCAACATGAAAAAATTTAGGTATTTTAAAATTTAAAGCTTCATAAAGAATGATTTGTTTAGGAGTGTTAGAAAGATGATCATCGCCTCTTATGACATTATTTACTCCCATTAGCGCATCATCTATCACAACAGTAAAATTGTAAGTTGGAGTTCCATCGCTTCTTGCTATGATAAAATCATCTAAAATATCTTCAACTTTAAATTTAACTTCGCCTTTTATACCATCGTTAAAAACTATTTCTCCACTAAGTGGTGCTTTAATACGCACAACAGGTTCTATGCCTTTTGGTGGAGTGCCTTTAAAATCTCTATATCTTCCATCGTATCTTGGACGCTCTTTAGCTTTTTCTTGCTTTAAACGTAACTCTTCAAGTTCTTCTTTGCTCATATAACAATAATAAGCTTTACCCTCGTTTAAAAGCTTTTGAATGTATTGTTTATAAATATCAAAACGTTCTGATTGATAAATAATCTCGCCATCATAATCTAATTTGCACCATTTAAAAGCCTCAATAATAGCCTTAGTAGCCTCTTTAGAATTTCTTTTTAAATCTGTATCTTCGATACGCAATAAAAATTTTCCTTTATTTTTTCTTGCATATAAATAATTGTATAATGCTGTTCTTAAGCCTCCAATATGCAAATAACCAGTAGGAGAAGGAGCAAAACGCGTTATAATATTTTCTTGCATTTTTTTGCCTTTTCTTAAATTTTTATTGTTATAATGCGATATTTCAACTTAAATAAAGGTTTGATTATGAAAAAAATTTTATTAACTTGTGTTTTTTTATCAAATATTTTATATGCTAATGTTATCAATGCAATTTCTATTATAGTAGATAAAGAGCCCATTACACTTTATGAAATAGAACAAACTATGAAAAAATTAAATATCCCTAGAAATCAAGCTTTAATCATCTTAGTCAATGAAAAAATCGAACAGGCCCAAATCAAAAAATTTGGTATTACTATCAATGAAATCGATCTTGAAAATAGCATTGATAAAATGCTAGCGCAAAATCATCTAAGTCTTGAGCAATTTAAAAAAGAATTAAAAAATAAAAATCAAAATTTTGAAACTTTTAAACAAGATTTTAAAAAAGATTTGGAAAAAAGAAAACTTTATGAACAAATTTTAACAATGAGTAAAATAGACTATAGCGAAGAAGGGGCAAAGAAATTTTTTGAAACAAATAAGAGTGATTTTTCGATTTTTAGCGAGATTGATGTAAATATTTATAATTCAAATGATCCAAAAATTTTAGAAGATATTAAAAAATCTCATAAAATTCTTTTTAAAAGAAAACAAGCTCATTTAAATTTAAATAATACTGATCCGCGTTTATTGGTTCTTTTATCACAGGTTAATATCAATGACTTTTCTCCTGTTTTAAATTCAAAAAATGGCTATGAACTTTACGAAGTTAAGGATAAAAGAGGAGAACAAACTCCTGATTTTGATGAAGTTAAAAATGAAGTTTTAAACGCTTATATCAATAAACAAAAACAAAATTTCATACAAGATTATTTTGAAAAATTACGTTCAAAAGCCAATATAGAGTATATAAGATAAATAAAAAATTTATCTTATAGTTGATTTAAATTATTTCAAGAACTTTTTTAGCTACTTCAAGTCCTGAAGCAGGATTTTGCCCAGTAACAACTCTTTCATCACTTACAGCAAAGGCACTCCAATTAGCTCCTTTAACATAATGCGCTTCTCTTTCTTTCATGGCATCTTCAGGCAAGAAAGGTACAAATGGACTAAGACCTGCTTGTTGTTCTTCTTCATTTGAAAAGCCTGTTACTTTTTTATCTTTAATTAAATATTCACCATTGCTTAATTTAATATTTAATAATCCTACCACTCCATGACAAACCCCAGAAACAACCCCACCATTTTCATAAATTTCTTTTGAAATTGTTTGAAGTTCCTCATTATCAGGAAAATCCCAAAGTACACCATGCCCACCTGCATAATAAATTACTTCATAATCTTTTGCATTAATTTCTTTTGGACTTTTAGTTTGTGCTAATTTATTCATAAATTTAGCATCTGTATAATACTTCCAATCAAGCTCACTCATATTTTGAGCTTCTAGGCTATGAGGATCATTAGTAATCATGCCTCCGTTTGGACTTACATAATCAATTTCATAACCTTTTTTATAAAAAGGCTCTACAAAATGAACAACCTCAGAAAACCATAATCCAGTAGCTCTTGTTGTTGTTGGATATTTTGTTACATTAGTAATAACAACAAGAATTTTTTTCATTTTTTCTCCTTTAATAAAATAAAAATTTAATGCCTTGAAAGATAATTTGTATCGTAATTATTATTAATAAAATCGGAATTATCCATCATAGCAATATGAAAATCTTTAGTTGTTTTAATGCCTTGCACCACAAGCTCATTTAAAGCCACTTTCATTTTAGTAATCGCTCTGTGTCTATCCTCTGCCCATACAACAAGTTTTCCTATCATAGAATCATAATAAGGTGGCACAGAATAATCTTGATAACAATGACTTTCCATTCTTACATTTCTACCTGCTGGGGGAATGTATTTAGTAATTTTTCCTGGACTTGGTAAAAAAGTTTTAGAATCTTCAGCTGTGATTCTACACTCTATAGAGTGTCCTTTTAATTTTATACTTTCTTGAGAAGGTAAAGCATAGCCTTCGGCTACTTTAATCATTTGCTCAATAATATCAATACCGCTTACCATTTCGCTTACACAATGCTCCACTTGCAAACGTGTATTCATTTCAATAAAATAAAAATCCAAATTTTTATCCACTAAAAATTCAAAAGTTCCAGCCCCTTCATATCCTATAGCTTTAGCTGCCCTTATAGCTGTTTCGTGCAATCTTTTACGCGTGCTATCATCAAGAAGTATAGCAGGGGACTCTTCTATAAGTTTTTGATGGCGTCTTTGCATAGAACAATCTCTTTCGCCTATATGGATCACATTGCCAAAACTATCTCCTATCACTTGCACTTCAATATGACGTGGATTTTGTATATATTTTTCCATATACATTGTTCCATCACCAAATGCTGTCATAGCTTCACTTTCAGCAGACCAGTAGGCTTTTTCTAAATCTTTTTCGCTTTCTACAACCCTCATACCACGTCCGCCACCACCAGCTGCAGCTTTTAAAATAACAGGATAGCCTATTTCATTTGCAAGTTTTTTAGCCGCTTCTATACCTTGTAATGCTCCATCGCTTCCAGGAATTACAGGCACATTGGCTCTTTTCATTACTTGTTTGGCCTTGCTTTTATCACTCATTAAAGTCATAGCTTCGATTGAAGGACCTATAAATTTAATATTGTGTTTAGCACAAATCTCAACAAAATTTTGATTTTCACTTAAAAAACCATATCCTGGAAAAATAGCATCAACCTCAGCAATTTCAGCAGCTGTTATAATAGCAGGGATATTAAGATAACTCTCAGAACTTCTTGCTTTTCCTATGCAAATACTTGCATCGGCATATTTTAAATAAAGTGCATCTTTATCGGCTTCAGAATATACACAAATTACCCTTTTTCCCATTTCTTTAATCGTTCTTAAAGCTCTTAGGGCTATTTCTCCACGATTAGCAATTAAAATACTTTTAATTTCCATTAAAGTTTCTCCACGGCAAATAATGGCATTCCAAATTCAACTGGTTGTCCATCTGCAACAAGGATTTCGCTAATACGACAATCAAATTCTGCTTCAATTTCATTCATAATTTTCATTGCCTCAATAATAGCTATTGTATCGCCCTTTTTAACGCTTGTTCCAACTTTTACAAAAGGATTAGCTCCTGGGCTTGGGGCTTGATAATAAGTTCCTACCATAGGACTATTGATAGTTAAACTATCTGATTTTGAACTTACACTTGGCTTAGCCTCATTAACGACATTAACATTAATTGGTTGTGGAGCTGGTGTTGTAGGACATACAGGAGCTGGAATATCACAACATATATCTCTTTGAAGTTCAATTTCAAAACCATCTTGTTCTTTAATTTTTATTTTAGTGATATTGGTTTCAGCAAATAAATTTACTAAATCTTTAATTTCCTCTTTTGTCATAATTTTTCTCCTATTCTTTAATCAAGAACTTAAATTTGGCATTATATAAAAACTTACAAAAATTTAATATTAAAGTATTTTAATTAAAATACCAAATATCTTAATTAAACCAAAATATACTAAGGTATAATAATCAAAATTAATAAATATAAAGGTATAAAATGGGCTTAAAAGCTGATAATTGGATTAGAAAAATGGCAAAAGAAAATGAAATGATTTCTCCATTTTGTGAAGCAAATATAGGAAAAGGAGTTGTTAGTTATGGGCTCTCAAGTTATGGTTATGATATACGTGTAGGTCGTGAATTTAAAATCTTTACCAATGTTAATTCTACTGTTGTTGATCCAAAAAATTTTGTAGAAGAAAATGTGGTTGATTTTATAGGAGATGTATGTATAGTTCCTGCAAATTCTTTTGCATTAGCAAGAACAATTGAGTATTTTAAAATGCCTGATAATGTTTTGGCTATATGTCTTGGAAAAAGCACTTATGCAAGATGTGGAATAATAGTCAATGTTACTCCATTTGAACCTGGGTTTGAAGGGCATATAACTATTGAAATTTCAAATACTACCCCACTTCCAGCTAAAATTTATGCCAATGAAGGTATAGCACAAGTATTATTCTTTCAAGGCGATGAATACTGTGATACAACCTATAAAGATAAAAAAGGAAAATATCAAGCTCAAACAGGTATAACCTTACCAAGAATTTTAAAATAAGGGGTATTAATGAATATTAAAAGATACTTTTCCTTGCCAATTTCATTTTTTGGGGCTGTTATGGGGCTTAGTGCTATTTCCTTAGCTTGGTTTTTAGCATATAAAATCATTTATTTTGCACATCTTAATGATACTCTTGTTAAAATAAGTCAAATTTTTTATACTTTTTTTGCACTTTTGGCTTTATTGGTTTTTATTTTCTTATTTTTTATTTTTATTTTTAAAAGCATAATGAATTTTGAAAATATAAAAAGTGAATTTCACAACCCAATCACCAAAGTTTTTTTTGGAACTTTTTGTATCTCTTGTTTGCTTTTACCTATGATATTATCAATACTTTTACAAACTTTTCATTATGAAAGCAATATAATCAAAACTTTTGGTTTAATCTTATGGACATTTGGGGTGATACTAATGTTTGGTTTTAGCTTGTATATTATAAATACTTGGCTTTATCATAAACATGAACTTATCCATATCACTCCAGCTTGGATTATCCCTGTAGTTGGTTTATTGGATATTCCTTTAGCTTTGCCTTATATTTTTAATACAAATTTATATATTTTTAAATATTTAACAATGCTTTGTATTGGAACGGGTCTTCTTTTTGCTTTGATCTTAATCCCCTTGATCTTAGCTAGAATTATTTTTTTTCAAAAACTCCCCGATAAACTTGCTCCAACACTTTTGATTTTAATAGCTCCTTTTAGCGTTGGATTTAGTACCTATACAACTATTTTCAATATTGATGATTTTGCAATAATATTATTTTTAATAGGAGGATTTTTATTTTTATCGCTTTTGCCTCAAATTTTTAAAGCTTATAAGTGTTGTCCTTTTAAAATCACTTGGTGGGCTATAAGTTTTCCACTGGCAACTTTAAATATTAGCTACTTAAAGATTATTGCTAATTCTTTAAAAAATATAAATACAATTAATTTTAATAGTCTTTATGGAATTTTTATTATCCTAGCTTTTGGATTTTTAATTTTTACAACTTTAGTTTTTTTATGGCTTATTTTAAGAACGAGTAAAGGAATTTTTTCAAAAGAAATTGAAAATTTAAGTTAAAATAAAACAATGGAACAGCTTTTGCTAAATATTTTTTAAAAAAATAAAAGGAAATTTTATGTTCAATGGTAAAAATATCCTTATTACAGGTGGAACTGGCAGCTTTGGCAAAACCTATACCAAAATTTTATTACAAAATTACAAACCTAATAAAATTATTATTTATTCAAGAGATGAATTAAAACAATTTGAAATGGCAAATATTTTTAATGACTCTTGTATGAGATATTTTATAGGAGATGTTCGCGATAAAGAAAGACTTAGCACTGCTATGAGAGGTGTAGATTTTGTAATCCACGCAGCTGCAATGAAGCATGTTCCTGTGGCTGAGTATAATCCTATGGAATGCATCAAAACCAATATACACGGAGCCCAAAATGTTATTGATGCGTGTTTTGAAAATCAAGTTGAAAAGTGTATAGCGCTTTCAACTGATAAAGCTTGTAATCCTGTAAATTTATACGGAGCAACCAAACTAGCTAGTGATAAACTTTTTGTAGCAGCAAATAATATAGCCGGAAATAATCAAACAAGATTTAGCGTTGCAAGATATGGAAATGTGGTAGGTTCAAGAGGTTCTGTTGTGCCATTTTTCAAAAAATTAATCAAAGAAGGTGCTAAAGAACTTCCTATCACAGATACTAGAATGACAAGATTTTGGATTTCTTTAGAAGATGGAGTTAAATTTGTACTTAGTAATTTTGAAAAAATGCACGGAGGAGAAATTTTTATCCCTAAAATTCCATCAATGAAAATCACTGATCTTGCCCATGCCTTAGCTCCGAATTTAAAACATAAAATTATCGGCATAAGAGCTGGAGAAAAACTTCATGAGATAATGATCTCAAGTGATGATAGTCATTTAACTTATGAATTTGATGATTATTATGCTATTAGTCCTAGTATTAAATTTACTAATACTCATAATGATTTTAGTATAAATGCGTTAAATCAAAAAGGTAAAAAAGTAAAAGATGGTTTTTCTTATAGTTCTGATAATAATCCAAATTGGGTAAGCGAAAAAGAACTTTTAAATATAATAAGTCATACTGAGGAGTTTTAATGCTAACTTATTCTCATCAAAACATCGATCAAAGTGATATAGAAGTTGTTTTAAAAGCTTTAAAAGATGAAATTTTAACAGGGGGTAAAAAAGTAGAAGAATTTGAAAAAAGTCTTTGCGAATATGTAGGAGTAAAATATGCTTGTGTATTAAATTCAGCTACTTCAGCCCTTCATCTTGCCTATAAAATTTTAAACCTTAAAGACAAAATCGTTCTTAGCACCCCTTTAACTTTCGCAGCTACTTCAAATACAGCTTTAATGGTAGGAGCAAAGGTTGAATTTATAGATATTAAAAGTGATGGAAATATTGATGAGAATAAATTAGAAGCTAGATTAAAAAAAGATAGTAAAAATATAGGAGCTATTTGCGTGGTTGATTTTGGGGGCAATAGCGTTGAGATGGATGAAATTTTATATCTTTCTAAAAAATATAATATTCCCTTAATCGATGATGCAAGCCACGCTCTAGGGGCAAATTATAAAGATAAAAAAGTAGGATCAATGGCAGATTTAAATGTATTTTCCTTTCATCCTGTAAAACCTATAACTACTTTTGAGGGCGGAGCTTTACTTAGCAATAATGAAGATTTTATTAAACAGGCAAAACTTTTAAGATCTCATGGGATAGAGAAAAAAAGACTTTGGGATAGTGATATGTATGAGCTTGGATATAATTATCGCTTAAGCGATGTTGCTTGTGCTTTAGGGATTAATCAACTTAAAAAACTTGATATCAATTTAGAAAAAAGAGAGAAAATTGCTAGGTTTTATGATGAAGAATTTAAAAACAATCCTTATTTTTCTACTATAAAAATTAAAGATTATAAAAAAAGTTCAAGGCATTTATACCCTATTTTACTTTTTCCAGAATTTCACTGTAAAAAAGAAGAAATTTTTAAAGCTTTAATTGATAGAAAAATAGGAGTTCAAGTGCACTATAAACCCACTTATGAATTTAGTTTTTATAAAAATTTAATGGGAAATATAAGATTAGAAAATGCTGATCATTTTTATAGAGCTGAACTTAGTATTCCTTGTCATCAAGAAATGAGTTTAGAAGATGCAAAATTTGTAAAAGAAAACTTATTTGAAATTTTAGAACAAGTAAAAAAGGCTTATTGTGAATAAATTTGACTTTAGACATAAAAATTTTATACAAAATGGTATCTTAATGTATAATCTGGCTAAAAAGCTTTTTCCAATTTGTAGAAGTATCATTGGAAAAGGTTTTAGAACAAGTTTAAAAATTCTAAACTATGAACTTACAAAAAACTTTATACAGCCAAATAAATTACAACAACTAGCTGGGGGGGGGGGATTTGAGATTTATTCCATTAAAAGTGGAACAAAAGTATATGATTGGGTCATTCCACCTGAATGGCATATCAAAGATGCTTTCATAATAGATCCAAACGGTAAAAAAATTTGTGATTTTAAAAAAAATAATCTACATGTTTTAAACTATAGCATAGCAGTTGATAAAAAACTAGATCTTGAAGAATTGCAAAATCATTTATACTCTTTAGAAGATATTCCTGATGCTATTCCTTATGTTACGAGTTATTATAAAAAAAGATGGGGATTTTGCATTACTCATAATGAAAGAAAAGAGTTAAAAAAAGGAACATATAGAGTTTTTATTGATTCAAAGCATGATGAAAATGGGGTTTTAAATTATGCAGATTTTATTATCCCTAGTACGAAAAAAATAAAAGATGAAATTTTAATCTCTACCTATCTTTGTCATCCTTCTATGGCAAATAACGAGCTAAGTGGGCCTGTGGTGGCTCTATTTTTAATCAAATGGCTTTTAAATCTTAAAGAAAGAAAATATAATTACCGCTTTGTTATCGTGCCTGAAACTATAGGAAGTATAACTTATATCAATAAAAATTTAAAAGCTTTACAAAAAAATGTAAAGGCTGGATTTGTCCTTTCGTGCGTAGGAGATGATCTTTCTTATTCACTTATTCATACCCCAAATGCAAATACTCTTTCAGATAAAGTTGCATTACATACCTTAAAAAATAAAACTAATTTTAAAGAATTTAGCTTTTTAAAGAGAGGTTCTGATGAAAGACAATACAATTCTCCTTTAGTAAATTTAGGGATTGTTGGAATTTGTCGCACAAGATATGGGGATTATAAATTTTATCATACTTCAAAAGATGATCTTGATTTTATAAGCCCTAAAGGTTTATTGGGAGGACTTAAGGCTATGCAAGAAATCATTTTAAATTTGGAAAATAATGCTATTTATAAAAATACTACTTTTTGCGAACCAAATCTTGGAAAAAGAGGTCTTTATCACACTTTAAGTTCTATCAATGATATCCCTCTTGCCTGTAATTTTCTAGCTTTTCTTGATGGAAAAAAAGATATTTTAGATATAGCAGAAATCTTAAATTTACAAGGCTATGAACTTAAAGACTTAGTGCAAAAACTTTTAGAATTTAAGCTTTTAGAATGTGTAAACTAAGTCCTTGATTTTGCTTGATATCTTTAGATATCACTTCATAAGCTTTTTCAAGATTGATGATCTTGATACAAATTTCATCAAAAAAAACTACTTTCATAACACTTTTTTCTAAAAAAAGCTCTTCTAAGGGATAAATATAAGTTAAAACATTATTGGCTCTTACAAACATATCATATGTTTTAAGTTCTTTGTAACCTTTTTCATCAATATAAAAAGATGTAAAACTTTTATTATATCTATAACTAACTTTAAAACATTGTTCTACATAATGAACAAAAGTAAAAGAATCCTGCAAGGGCAAATCAACAATAATCATCTTAGCTTTATTTTTATAAAAAAAATCAAAAGGAGAGTTTTCATCAAAAGCTCCCTTATTATCAAGCTTAATTAAATCTTTTTGAAAATTATTTGCAACCATAAAAGAATAAATAGGATGTTTTGTGCGTTTAAATTCTGCTCTTTTTAAAGCTATATTTGCCAAAGCCCCTGTTTGTGATTTTGAATTTAAAATATCATAGCTTAAGCCTTTACAAAAGTCCCAATTAAAGCTTTGTATTGCTAATCCCCCCCCCCTAGTCTGTTTTAAAAAAATATCAAGAAAAATATTTAAATTTTCTCTTGCATTACCCTTTAGCTTATAAAGCAAACGTGTTAAATTTCCTGTAAATAATATATAATCCTTTTCTCTTATATCAAATTTCTTAAAAAAATCTTCTATCATTAATACAACCTTAAAAATTAAGTTTATTTTAAATAAAGAATATTATATAATAGTTTTGACATATTGATAAATTAAACTCATACCATAAGATTTATTTCATTCTTTAAAGAAATTTATCATCGCCATAAAACTTAACTTATTTTTACTCACGCTAGCAATAAAACCTTATATTAATTTTTAAAATTATGTATTTTTTTAGATATAATTAAACAAAAAATATAATGTTAAAAAGGAGAAAATTTGAAAGCTTTTTTACATATAGGAACAACTAATACAGGAAATCAAGAAAAGCAAGGTTTTTTAGCAAAAAATTTTAACAAACTTTTAAACCAAGGATTTTTGTATCCAAAAAGTCTAAGAGTGGCCAATAGACATTGGGCTTTAGTAGATATGGTTTTAGAATTAATTGAAGATAAAAATTTAAGCCTTACCTCCCCCCAGCAAGTATTAAAAGCTTTAAAAAATCCTCGTCTTTTACAAACTATAGAAGATTTTAAAAAAGAAAAAGAACTTCACAAAGATAAAACTTTTATTTTTTCTGTTGAAGGGTGTGTTTGGGAATTTTCTTCAAAAAGACATATAGAAATTTTACATGCGATTTTAAAGGCTTTAGGATTTAGTGAAATCAAACTTATGGTTTATTTTAGAGATACTTTAGATTATTTAAATTCTCATTGCTCTCAAGATTTGAAAAACAATTTGGGCTATTATTCAGGTGATTTTAAGCCACAAGATCATCCTAGAAAATATATTTTTGATTATAAATGGATTTGTGAAAATTATACTGAAGTTTTTGGAGAAAATAGTTTAATTGTAAGATTATTAAGAGAAGATTACGTTGGAGGAACTTTGCTTAAGGATTTTACTTATCATTTAGGCATTAAATGGGACGAAACTTTTGATTTAGAACAAAAAAGAAACGAAAGTTTTAATCTTTTGGGTATGGAAATTCAAAAAAGATTAAATGAAAAAGACTTAAATGGACAAAATTTTAATTCTCTTTTAAGCATTTCTAGAAAACACTTTGAAGGTACAAAAGAGCCAAGACTTAAATTTAAAGTTCAAAAAGAACTTGCCAAAGCTTATGTTGATTATTTTGCTAGCTCCAATGAATGGGTAAGAGCTAAATATTTTCCTCATAAAAAAAGTTTATTTACCCCTATAAATTGGGATGATTATAAAGAAAATGCCACTTTAAAAGACACTAAAGAAGAAGATTGGGATAAAATTGTAGACTTTTTTGCAGAAGTAATTGTCTCAAAAAATATTATTATTCAGAACTTGAAAAATTGCAATAAAAATTAATTTTTCATTGCAATTTCAAGCATATTTTTGATTGCTTTAAAATTTTCAAAATTTTCAGGTTTAATAAAACTTGCATCGAGTGGTTTTCCATAGTATTTTTCAATTTCTGCCACTAAAGCCATAATATCTATACTATCTATAAGATCATCACTAATTAAATTCTCTGTATTTTCATCAATGTCTGTTCTTTCTATACTAAGAAAAAATTGCTTAATTATTTGCATTTTTACTCCTTAAAATTAATTTTGTATTATACTTAATTTATATAAATATTAAGATTTTAAAAAATAAATACGTTTATATTTATTTAAAGTAAAAATAAAATTCAATTTTTATAAAAAAATATTATGCTTTTGACTTTTAATTAAAAAAATCATTTTATAGTTTTATTTATCACAAGTTTAAAATTAACTAAATTTTCCTAAAAATCTATAACAAATAAGGGTTTTATTCTCAAGAGAATACTAAAATTTTAATATCTTAAAACTTTATAAACCATATATTAATCAACTAAATTTAAGATATCTATAAAATTATAATTCTTATTTCAAAACAATGGTAAATTGGAATTTAATTATATAAATTTACCATATCTTAAAATTCTTAATTTTAAATAGTTTATACTGATATTTTCTTAATATTACAACAAAAAATAAGCAATTTACAAAATGATAATTTTTAATATTTTTCACTAATTTTTGCAAAAAACTTTATTTTTTGAGCTTATTTTATACATTTCCATCTTTGTATTAACTTACTAAAATTTTTAGAATTTGCATAAATTTCTCATAAAAAAGATAATAAAAATTTAAAAAATTATTTTATATTTTTAATAAAATAAAACTTTTTAAAAATTACAGTCAATTAGTTTTGACTATTTCTTAACAATATTATATTTTATTACCATTCTATGCATTTAAATAATAAAGTCAATATACTAAAATTTACAACACTTAATACTATATCTTGTTCTAAATGAAGCTTTAAACTATCTTTATTATATTCATAAAATAAAATATTTAAATTTTGATTAAAAAGTTTGATTTTTGCTTTAGGAATATTACTTAATATACCACAATCCATAGCTCTTAAAAAACAATCGATTTTTGATTTTTCCCAAGAAAGCTCCAAAAAACCTCCATTGGGCAAATCTTTCTTTAAGTAAATCCCCCCCCCCGTTAAACATTCATCTTGTTTTTTATAATTTTTATTTTTTAAATTTTCTAAGGCCTTTTTAAAAACATTAATAGCAAGATTGTGCTGAACTCTTAATAAATTAAGAGCTGTGATTTTTTTATCAAGTTCAATTTCTTCTTGTATTAAAATATCTCCTGTATCTATATTTTTATCTACTTTATGCCAAGTAATACCTGTTTTTAACTCTTCTTTATAAATCGCCCAAACATGAGCATTAACTCCTCTATAATAAGGAAGTAAAGAATTGTGATAATTAATAATAGTATTATTTTCTACACACAATGGCTTAAAAATATAAAAATTATTCGCACTAATAATTAAAGATTTTTTTAAAGAATTAAAAAAACTATCTAAAAAACTCGTTTCTTTAAAAATTACCAATCTAACCTCTTGATTAAAGAAAAGCTCAGCTATTTTTTGGCATTCTTTTGCTACTTTTCCCTCACCTATAATAAAAATATTTTCATATTTCATTAAAAATTCCTATAATACATAAGCTTAATATCATTAAATTAAAATCCAACTCTTTGATAAAATTTAATCATTATTGCAATCTACAAAAAGTCTAAAAATATTATAGTTTAAATTATTTAAAAAATAATGATTAAGTAGAGCAAAAGAAACATTTTTGTGGACTAAATTTGATTTTATAGCAATAAATTCTAAAAAAGCTGATTTAAAAAATGCGTATATAATAAAGCATCTTTAATCTTATGATTTTCTTTATAAACTAAGATATTATCAATGTATTTATTTAATTCTTTATTATAGATAAAAAGATAATTAGCATCAAAAAATTCACTAAAAAATTTAAAAAGTTCTTCTTCATCACCCAATTAGGGAGGGGTTAAGTTTTTTGCCTTTAAACTCATTTGGGAAAAATTTTGATGAATTTTAAAATGATTTGCTCTAAAAAGTATTGGTATTTTGAAAAAGAAAACTCATTTTTTCTTAAAATTCCAATAAAACTTAGTTTTAAAGAAAAATCTTTAATCTCATTGACAAAAAATAAAGCCTAGAGTTTTCATAGAAAAAATAATTATCTCTTTCTTATATAAATGTTAAATTTTTTGTATTTTTCTTGTAATTTATCTAGACTCTCATAATAATTACTCAGTAAAAAACCTTTATATAAGCCTTTTTAAATTCTTTAAATAAACTCATTTAAAACTATTCTATCAATCTTGCCATTTTGATTGAGTTTAAAACTATCTAATCTTATAAAACGTTTAGGTATCATATAAGCATTTAATTTATCTTTTAAAAAAGTTTTTAAATCAAGTTCTTTTTTACTTTCATAAAAACAAATAATCTCATCTTTAAAAATACAAGCAGTATTTTTAATCTCTAAATGAGAATTAATTACACTTTCTATCTCTCCTAGTTCTATTCTATGTCCCATATATTTTATTTGATTATCTTTTCTTCCAAAACACAAAAGTTCGCCAAACTCATTATAAGCTACAATATCCCCTGTTTTATAAAGTAAATCTAAATAATTATTATGCAAAGGATTTTGTATAAAAGCCTTTTTTGTTTTTTCGCTATCATTATAATAGCCTAATGATAAACAAGTTCCTCTTATATAGAGTTCTCCTTTGATACCTACTTCTTTAGGACTAATAAAATTCATATTTTCATCAAAGACTAAAAGCTCGGTATTTTTGCAAGCTTTACCAATGGGTAAAATATCTTCATCTTTAAATTCTCTCTCAACCTTATGAAAAGAACAAACATCAGTAATTTCAGTAGGCCCATAAAGATTAAAAAATTCTGTATTTGGTAAAGTTTTTCTCCAAAAATTAAGTTGTTTATTTGGCATAATTTCGCCACAAAAAAGAACTTTTTTAAGATAAAGTTTAAAATCTTTTAAAGCATTGGTATTGGCAAAATAAATAAGCACCGAAGGCACCCAAAAAATCATATTTATTTTTTTCTCTTCTAAATAAGATAAAATTTTATTTGGAAAAGCAAAAAGATGATTAGGCAATAAATGAAGTGTTGCCCCTACTTTAACGCTTGAAAATATATCTAAAATACTATTATCAAAATAAAACGGAGCCTGATTAGCCAGAATCTCATGTTCGCTTAAGTTAAAAGTTTCACACACCCAAAAAGTATAATCAATCACACTTTTATGAGAAATACAAACACCTTTTGGCACTCCTGTACTCCCACTTGTAAAAAAAACATATAATAAATTTGTATCTATATGCCTTTCCTTAACTTCTTCTAATAAAGCTTCATCTATATCAAAATTTACAAAATCTTCTGTATAAAGTGTTGGTAAATTAAAATCAAATTTTAAATTTTTTGAAGTGATTAATAATTTTGGTTTTAAAATATTTATTACTTTTTCTATGCGTTCTTTTGGAGTTTTTTCATCTAAAAGAGTATAAAAATTCCCACTTAAACTCACACCAAAAAAACTTATAAGACAATCAATACTTTTAGGCAAAAGAATTAAAATAGAATTTTGTGTATAAGAATCATTTAAATCTTTAGCAATTTTACTTGCAAGTTTTTTGCTTAAAATGTTGAATTCCTTATAATTTATACTTTTAAAATTTGAACCAAAAGCATCTACAAAAGCTAATTTTTCAGGAAATTTTAAAACACTTTTTTCTAAAAAATCATAAATACTTCTAACCATATAAACACCTTTAAAAAATTTTTATTATAATACTAAAAAACTAAAAAGATTTACCATGCTAATAAATAAATTTTATGAAATAAATTCTTGTGATGATGTTGAACTTAATATAAAAAGAGAAAGTAAGCTTGAGTATAGAATTACTTTTGATGATAGTAAAGATTTAAAAGCTATAGTTTTTATTATAGGTGGCTTAGGCTCTAATACCAACATTTCTTTTTTAGATTTTGATAGAGAATATTTAGCTAAAAATTTTGATGTAGTAGTAGTTAATGTTTTTTATCATTGTTTTTGTATGAGAAAAAGTTTAGATGAAAAATATAGTGCGATTAAAGTTTTTTTGCCTCAAGATATTCAAAGATTAAAACAAAATTTGGAGAATTTCGGTTTAAATATTAAAAATATTGATGCACAAAATGCTCCTTTATACGCTAATGCTTTAGTAGAACATATACAAGAACTAAAAAATCAAAACAAACTTGATAAAAACTATAAAGCCATTTTTACTTCAACCTTTATCCCACCAAATAATGACTATCAAAACTATGGTATTATGGCAGCAATTGATCATATCAATGCTTTAAAAGATATAGTTAAAAACTATCCTGAATTTAAAAATTTGCCTAAAATTTATGGGGGGGGGTCTTATGGTGGATACTTATCCTTGCTTATAGCTAAGATTGCTCCTTGGTATGTTGATGGGGTGGTTGATAATTCAGGTTCAGCTTTGCCACCTTTAAAGCGTATTTTAGCAAGGGAGATGAATTTATGTGAATATTATGAAGAATTTCCCCATAATATCATAGAATTTTTTCTTAAAAATCATTGGAATAGAGATATTAACTCGCCTTTTTATTTTGATGATGAAAACTATATGATTCGTTCAATTTTAAATTCAAATCATCTTTTAATCCAGCAAAAATTAAATCCTAATATCATTTATATTTCTTATCATAGTAGCAAAGATAGCGATCCAGCAAGTTATAAAATAGAACTTCATAAAATCTATAAAAACCTAGGCTTTGATTCTACTTTACATTTAATAGAAAGTGAAGATCAAATTGATGGAAAATTAGTTAAAAGTTTAGAACATGGTTTAAGAATGACTGATAAGGCTTTATTTAGACAAGAATTACCTATAGTATTAGAAAAATTAAAAAATAGAAATTCTTTTATGAAAGAAAATTCTATTTCTTATCCTTGTAAAAATAAAGTTTTTACTTTTAAAGATAAAGAGGATAAATTTGTTTTGGAAATTAAATAAGTGGGTTTGTTAAATTTTTAGTTTTTTTAAATAAAAAACTTACTCTAAAATCTTTATAAAGCTTTTTAATTCATTAAAATCAAGTTTTAATTTTAAAATATTAAAAACAATTCCTGTTCCAAAAGAACCTAAGCACAAATTCTTAATCCCCCCCCCCCTTCGCTGATTGTTTTTGTAAATAAATAAGATCTAAAACAAGTTTATTGATCAGAGTATCTCCATATTCTCTTAGGCTATCTGTGAGGGGTATTAAAAAAAGAACATGTAGCTATCTCTAAATAATTTTAGCAAAAATCCCCAGCAAAATACATTAATATCAAAACATAAAGTGCGATTATCTAATTTTAAATTTTTATGAATCAAACTAGAACAAGACGGAGCTAGAAAGTCAGGAGTAAAACTTGCAAAAATTAGTGCATCGATTTCATCTTTTTTAATCAAATTTTGATTTAGTAATTCTTCTAAAGCCTTACTCGCTAAATCACTTGCATAGGTATTTTCATCGCTTATAAAGGATTTAATATACCACTGTTTTGTTGTAAAATTTTAAATTTATTTTCACTTAAACCAATATAGCTAAGTTGTTCTTGCTGGGTACGAAAATTTTTAGGTAAAACTACGCTTATGGCTTTTATAGAGTGATTGTTAATTGTTAATTTCATTTATAACCTTTAATTTTATTATTACAAAAATATCATTTAATCTAAAAATCTAATTTTTAATTTCCAAAACAAATTTATCCTCTTTATCTTTAAAAGTAAAAACTTTATTTTTACAAGGATAAGAAATAGAATTTTCTTTCATAAAAGAATTTCTATTTTTTAATTTTTCTAATACTATAGGTAATTCTTGTCTAAATAAAGCCTTATCAGTCATTCTTAAACCATGTTCTAAACTTTTAACTAATTTTCCATCAATTTGATCTTCACTTTCTATTAAATGTAAAGTAGAATCAAAGCCTAGGTTTTTATAGATTTTATGAAGTTCTATTTTATCTTTAGCAGGAGCACCAAAATCTTTTGCGCTATGGTAGTGAATATAGATTATATTAGAATTTAATTCTTTTTGAATTTGAATGTGTCTTTGATTTAAAATAGATCTAATTATATAATTATCATCATCTAGATAAAAAGGAGAATTTATATTACGTGTCCAATATTTTTTTACATAACAATTTAAATTTACATTTTCTCCACTAAATACAAATTCTGCAATTTCAGTCTCTCTTCCTAAAATATGTGGAATAAAAGGCATAGTGATCGCAGAATTATCAACCACCCCATCAACATACCAAGGAGCAATCTTAGCTATAAGCAAGGATAAGTATCCACCATAAGACCCCCCCCCATAAATTTTAGGCAAATTTTTAAATTCAGGATAGTTTTTAACTATATCTTTTAAAGCATTGATATGATCAATTGCTGCCATAATACCATAGTTTTGATAGTCATTATTTGGTGGGATAAAATCACAATTAAAATAAGCTTTAATATCTTTTTCAATGATTTTTTCTTCTTTTAATTTTTTAATATGTTCTTCTATAGTAGGATAAAGAAGATTATAATAATTTTTCTCATCTGCTATAATATGTGATAAACCTATATTAGATAAAAGTTTTTGTATTTGATGTAAATCTTGTTCATTAGGCACAATTTTTGGATTGTATTTTTCATTTATACTTTTTCTTGCACAAAAACAATGATAAAAAACATTAACCACTACTACATCAAAATTTTTAGCTAAATATTCTCTATCAAAATCTAAAAAAGAAATGTTGGTATTAGAGCCTAAGCCACCTATAATAAAAACTATAGCTTTTAAATCTTTACTATCATCAAAAGTAATTCTATACTCAAGCTTACTTTCTCTTTTTATATTAAGTTCAACATCATCACAAGAATTTATTTCATAAAATTTATTTATTAGCACTCATTTCTCCTAATAAAACATAAACCTTACTAGCAATATTTTTGAAATTTTCATTTTTACTTAAACTAACACAAGCTTTATCCTTAGAATTAGAAGTAAAATCTGCATTTTCTAAAGCCTCTAAAGAAGAAGTATTGGCTACATTTTCTATGAGATTTTTTATAGTATCATTGCTTGCAATTCCCATTAAAGTAAAATTTAGCTTATCAATAAAAATGAGTTTGATACATTTATCATCATTACCAACTTTAAAAAAAACTTCTTTAGTACCGCTAATCTGACTTAAATCTACATTTTGAATTTCTTTTACATTGCTCATTGCTCTAAGGGTAGAAAGTTTATCATTTTTTAAAGCATAAATACTCAAATCATTAATTAAAATTTTAAGATTATTTAAAGATTTACTGAGCTCTGCTTCATCTTTACTGATGTTTAATTTTGGCAAAGCAATAGCTGCTAAAATTCCTAAAATAATAATTACAAAAATAAGCTCTAAAATAGTAAAAGCTTTTTTCATTTTATTTCCTTAAATTTTTGAAAAATTAAGTGACTTTGGACTTAAAATTTCTTGTTCAATATTTACAAAATCTTTATTTTTATAAGCATCTATAGCTGCTCTTGCTATCATTAAAGCATTATCAGAGCAATAAGCAAGAGGAGCTAGATACAACTTAGTATTATATTTTTCGCATAATTTTTCTACTTGAGAGCGTAAATTCAAATTTGCACTAGCACCCCCAACAATACCAAAAAATTTAAAAGAATATTTTTTAAAAATCTTTTCTAATTTATCTAATATATGCAAACAAGCGGCATTTTCAAAGGCATAAGCAATCTCAGCTTTTATACCCTCATCTAAATTTTTATATTTTAATATCTCAAGTCTTACTTGATTTTTAAGCCCTGAAAAACTATAGTTCAAATCCTTTGAATGCAACATAGGCACAGAAAAATTTAAATTTTTATGAACTGCTTTTTTAGCCAGATTTTCAATCTCAACTCCACCAGGATAAGATAAATTCATCATTTTTGCTACTTTATCAAAACTTTCCCCAAAACTATCATCACAAGTTCTTGCTATGATATTTAAATTTTTATTTTTATCAAGATTTATTACCATAGTATGACCACCACTTACAAGCAAAATACCCATATCAAGCAAAAGTTCTTGTTCTAAAAATAAAGAATAAATATGCCCTTTTAAATGGTTGATTGCAATCAAAGGAATATTAAGACTTAAAGATAAAATTTTTGCCATAGTAATACCATTTATCAAACTTACACTAAGCCCAGGTTCATTAGTTACAGCTATAGCACAAAGCCTATCAAAATAAATTTTACATTGTTCTAAGATATTTGGCAAAGCTGCATTGTGAAGTCTTGCAGCAAGCTCTGGTACTACTCCACCATATTTGCAATGTTCTTTTTCTTGAGAAATTTTTTTATAAAAAATACATTTAAAATTATCTTTATTTATAATTGCTATAGAGCTATCATCACAAGAACTTTCTATAGCTAAAATAAGATTTTTCATTCAAACTCCACTAAAATAGAACCTAAAAATTTATCTTTTTTACTTGCTGATTTTAAAATTTGCATATTTGGAATTTTAACATTTTTAATAAGCTTATCTTTTTCATTTTGTTTTAAAAATTGTTCTTGTAAATTAGCTCCTCTTAGCTCGTAAAATTCAACACGATAAATTTTTCCATTCCTATCTAAAGAATATTCTTTTTGCATATTTTTTTTATAAATTACTATATTACTCTCATCTTTTGAATGATCAAAACCTATCACATTTGCACGAACATTTTGCATCTTTGGTATTAAAAAATTATCTTTTATTTTTATTTTTTCACCAAAAGAATATGTTTGAGTTTTATTTTGATCAACAATAATTTCTACCTTATTAAAGGCATCGCTAAATTCAAAATATTCTGGATAAATTCTCGTTTGAAATCTATTCCCGTATTGGATAAAAAATGAATTATTTTCAGCAATAACTGCTGTGAGTTCATTACTAGCATTATATGTTAAATCCTTATTAACCGGAAAGGGCAAAAATTTAATCACTTTTCTAGGATTTTCAAGCCATAGTAAAATTTTATCATTGAAAAGTTTTACTTCAATTTCTTTATTAATTGCCTTATAAACACCTTCTGGGGTTAATTCAAAATTTCTACTAAATTCAATCCCTGCTGTTTTTAAATAATTTTCTACAGCCAAAAGATGGTAATACGCCCTTAAATGAACTGCTAAATTTTTACTTGCTTCATTGGCAAATGCGGCCTTATGATGTGATATAACAAAATACGTTAAAGCTTTTAGCATTTGAGTATCACCAGATTCTCTTGTTTTAGTATTTTTTAAAAAATATTCATGTTTTGGATCAACCAAATAAGAATTTACTTGATTAATGGTTTGAGTGGCTATATTCTCAAGATCATTGTATTTACTTGCATTAATTTCACTTGTATCTATAACGCTTGAATTACCCCAACGATTAGGATTTTTTAACGAATTTATATAAGTTGGATGATAAAAACCCCAGCCATCATGTAAATTGATAACCATACCTACTTCAGGTCTTAAAATCAATTCTTTAATACGTTTAATGGTATTAAAATCAGGATCTTTTGGACTAATATTTGCAAATTTTCTATTTAAATCTCCGTTGGTTCCTCTGCTTCTTTTAATAATACTATCAAAAGCAAGATTTGGAGCAACTATAATCTTACCTTTGGTAATATTGTAATCACTTAACAATAAACTTGCTGCATGAAATCCTCCTGGCTCATCTCCTTGGATTCCTCCAAAAATCAAAACCGTATTATTATCATCTAAACTTCTACCATTTTCTCCTACGCTAAATTCAAGATTGTAAGCAAAAATTTGTGTTAAAAAAATAAAAAAAACCAATAAATATTTCATTTTACCCCGTTATTTTAAATAATATCTCACTCTTTTATCGTATTCAAAAATATCCTCAATGCTTGAAATTTTTGGATATCCAAAATGATTTAGAACTTTAAAAATATTTTTTGAAATATCCAAGAAACTGCATTCTTGATTTAAAAATTTTTTTACCATAATCTCATTTGCCCTATTAATTAAAACTCCAATTTGAGGATGGCTTAAAAATTCATCTTTTAATGCAAAAATAGGATATTTTTTAATGCTTATTTTATAAAATCTCAAACTTGGTAATTTAGTAAAATCTATAGCTTTTAAAATTTTATATTGGTTATTTTTAAAAAGAGCTTGAGAAATGGCTAATTTCATATCAGCATAAGAAAAATACGCTGTACTAGTACCATCTTTAAATTCACACATAGCGTGGATTAAAGATTTTGGCTCAATGAGTGCATCAATATTTTTAGTATTAAATAAATAATAAGCCTCTATAATTTCAAAAAGTTTATTGACCATGGTGGCACTATCAATGGTAATTTTTGCTCCCATATTCCAATTTGGATGTTTTAGCGCATCTTGAGCTTTCATTTTGGATAAATCTTTAATTTTATTCTTCCAAAACGCTCCCCCGCTAGCTGTAATAAAAAGTTTATTAATATTTTTTTGATTTTTTATTAAAAAATTTAAAGCACAATGTTCACTATCAATAGGTCTAATCTTAGCTCCCTTTAAAAACTCTCCAGCTATAACTAAACTTTCTTTATTGGCTAAAGCGATTTCTTTTCCAAGTTCTTTTGCCTTTAAAGAACTTCTTAAGCCATCAAAACCTACAATAGCATTAACAAACAATTTATCTTCACATTCTTCAAGAATTTTTTCCAACCCTTCTTGAGAGCTAAAAACATTTTTATGATTGACATAAGATTTATTTTTTGGATTTTTAATACAAACAAATTTAGGTTTAAATTCAGCAATTTGTTCATTTAATAATTTAATATTATCCCCACAAGCTAAAGCTGAAACAGGAATTTTATAGCGTTTAGCTAATCTTAAAGTATTAACCCCTATACTTCCTGTGCTACCATAAAGAATCATAAAAGAACAACCATTACAAAAGAAGCAATTATTATAGCATCAATTCTATCTAAAATTCCCCCATGGCCTGGAATTAAATCTCCACTATCTTTTATCCCTGCATCTCTTTTAAAATAACTTTCAATCAAATCTCCAATTACAGCAAAAATCGAAGCAAAAAAAGAACAAATTAAACTTAACCAAAAATCATAAACGAAGATTCCCATTAAAGTTCCTATCAAAGCACCAAAAATAATTCCTCCTATAACTCCTTCTAAAGTTTTTTTTGGACTCGTTGCTGAAAAAGGTGTTTTTCCTATAAGTTTTCCAATAAAATATGCCATGCTATCACAACTTGCAACAATTAAAATAAGCCAACACAAAGCAAACATTCCAAAACTTAAATACACCTGCCATAGTGCTAAAATAGGTAAAGTAGGATAAAGATAAATAAAAGATAATTTTAAATTTTCAGCTTTTTTATATACTAAATATCCAACAATCAACAAAAAGGCCAAAATTCCAAACAATAAAGCTTCTTTTGTTAAACTTCCCACAATAAAAGTAATAAAAACTGGAATGATTGAAGCATTTTCTAATTTAAAAAGATTTTTTGCTTCATAAAATGCAAAATATAATAAAGCTGCAAAAACAATAAAATTTATAACAAATTGGTTGATTAAAGCAACAATTGCTATTGCTATAATCATTATAAAAGCTGAAATTATTCTCGTTTTATCAAACATTTTTTTTCCTAAATACTCATATCTAAATGATGAATATTTTTTTGTTGTTCTTCACTTTGTTCTTCTTCATCATTTTCCTTATCTTTTTGATTATTTTTAAACTTTTTTTTCTTTTTTTCTTTTTCATCTTGAGAACGTTCTTTAACTTCTTGACTAATCTCTTTTGTTTCGTTTACCTTTTCAAGTTTATCAATTGTTTTTTCTTTATCTTTAAACTCATTCATATTTGCAATAGACGCAAAACCTTCTTTAGCTAATTCATTGCTTGTTTGAGTTGCTGGATAAGTCATATTTTGATTGATAAAATTCATATTACCTATAGGAGAGACTGGCATTTTACTCCTTTATTATTTTAATACTCTTAAAATTTATATAATTTACAAAAGCTTTTTCTTTAACTTTAACAAAATTTCTCTTTGTATAATCGACTATATAAGCACCTGACTTTAAATTTGAAAAATTCACACAAAGTTTTGCCGCAAATTCTACCACTTCTTCATTTATTTTTTGTTTATTTGAAGTAATAAAAACATGTGCACTAGAGAAATCTTTAACATGAAACCATAAATCTTCTTTTTTTGCATTTTTAAGTAAATATTCATTACCTCTTTCATTTTTTCCAACACTAATCTTAAATTCATTAAAATAAAAATCTATAATATTAGAATCTTTTTGTATTTTCTTATTTTCATTTAATTTTTTCTTTGGAAATAAAAGTTCTAATTCAAAAAGATCTTTAGCTTTTTCTAAAAGTTTATAAAGTTTTTCATAAAAATAAAGTTTTTCTAAAAGATTACTTCTTTCAATACTTATATTTTTAGCCCTTTGTTTGAGCTTTTTTGATTTTTTATAAAAAATATTTGCACTTTGTTTTGGATTGCAATCTAGATCGAAAAATATAGTTTTGCCATAAAAATCTTTAAGTTCAAATTTTCTTTCATATTCTTTTAAATTATTTAAATTTGCAAATAAAACATCTGCTCTAAAACTATAATCTTCAGCTTCTTTTAATAAATCATCTTCCTTTTCTAAAGAGGATAAATATTTTTTTATCGTTTGCATTTTTTTATTAAGAGTATTTAATTTTATATTTTTACATTCTTCTAATCTTTTTTGATATAAATTGTCAAATTGTTCTTGAAAATACTTTTTAAAATCTTTAATTTCTTTGTATTCTTCTTTAATTTCATAAGGTTTTAAATTTTCTAATTTTAAATTAGGTTTTATAGGACGAAAACTTTTATCAATGTGTCTTAAAGCTTCTATAATTATATTGTTATAATCTGTAATAATAACATTCGTATTTCTACCTGTAAATTCAAAATAAATTTTATTTTGATAATTTTTATAAGACTTTTGATTTTCTGTATAAAAGCACAAAATACGATTATTTTCTAAAACCTCGATATCCTTAATATAAGCATTATTAAAATATTTTTTAAGCATAAAATCAAAAGGAGCATTATAAGTTTTTACAGTAATTTTAGCCTGATAAATAGCGCTTAAAGATCTATTTAGATCTATAATAAATTTTTGTCTATCTAAGCTTAATTCTAAGATATTATCATCAATGCGTCTTATAAAATCAATTTTCTTAAAGTCAGTAAAAAAATTTTTAATTTGCAAAAGCTCGTTATATTTCATATCTAATTATAAAATACTTTTGCAAATTTATGATAAAATCTTGTATTAAATTTAAAGGTATCGATGAAAAAATTAAACTTTGATTGTGTTATTTTATGCGGAGGAAAGTCAAGTCGTATGGGACAAGATAAAAGTCTTTTAATGTTAGACTCTAAGACCCTTACGCAATTTCAATTTGAAAAATTTTCTATCATTTTTAAAAAAGTTTTTATTAGCGCTAAAAATGATAAATTTCAAGGTGCTTTTAAATTAATATTAGATGATGTAAGTTTTAACGGATATTCCCCAATGTTAGCTCTTTACTCTATATTAAAAAGCTATAAAAATAATTTTGTTTTTATTATTAGTGTTGATACTCCTAATATTGGTTTTAAAGAAATTGATCATCTAGCTCGATTTACAAAACAAGATTATAAAGTCATTATTGCTAAAACTAAAAAATATAATCATCCATTATGTGGTTTTTATCATAGTTCTTTAGCTCCACTTTGCAAAGAATTATTAGAAAAAAATGAACATAAAATTGGGATCTTACTTGATAAGGTTAAGATTAAAAAAGTATATTTTGATAACGAAGATACCTTTATCAATCTAAATTTTTATCAAGAATATGAAATTTTTAAAAGAAGATTAAATGAATAAATTTTTGTTATTTATACTATTGAGTGCAATTTTATATGCTAATGATTTTCAAAAAGCTTTAGAATATGAACAAAAAGGTGAATTTAAAAAGGCTATGCAAATTTATAAAAAACTAGCCTTAAGAGAACAGCATTTAAATATAGACTCAAACACAACATTAAAAAATAAAGATGCTATTTCAGTCAAACAAGAATCCAAAACTAACTTGACAGATTATATAGAAAAAGGGAAATTAAACGCCTTTGGAATAAAAACTTACAAAATGAATTATTTTCTACCCTTAGCATATAATTTTGCGTCCACTAATCAAGACTATAACAAAATGGAAGCAAAATTTCAAATCAGTATAAAAAAACGTTTATTTGAAAATTTGTTTGGTTTAAACGAGAAATATTATATAGCTTATACTCAAACTTCATGGTGGCAAATTTATAATCACTCTTCTCCTTTTAGAGAAACAAACTACCAACCAGAGTTTTTTGTTGATTTTCCACAAAGTAATGAAATATTTAAAAATTTACGCTTAGGGTTACTACACGAATCCAATGGACAAGGAGATGAAAATTTAAGATCAAGATCATGGAATAGAATTTATCTTAGTAGCTCTTTTTTATACGGGAATTTTTTATTTACTCCTCGTATTTGGTATAGAATTCCAGAAAGCAAAAACACTGATGATAATCCAGCAATTATTCATTATATGGGGAATTTCGATATTAATTTAACCTATTTTAATAAAAAATTCTTTGTAAATACACTTATTAGAAATAATCTTAAATTTTCAAATAACAAAGGGGCTTTACAAATTGATTTAGGTTATGATTTATTTGATAATGGTATATATTGGTATTTGCAATATTTTAATGGATACGGGGAAAGTTTAATCGACTTTAATAAAAAAGTTCAAAGGTTATCAAGCGGATTCTTGATTTCTTATTAAAGAAATCAAGAATGAATTAAAAGCTCTTGCAAAAAAGCTGAATTTAATTCTTCATTAATATTTAAAGCTAATCTTTTATCCTTAAAATTTTCATTGATTTTAATAATACTTTTTCCAAAAGCTTTTAAACAGCTAAAAGCAATACCTTCAAAATCAAGTCCACCACAAAGATAAATTAAAGGCATTCTTAAAGACTTACTTACATCGAGTTTTGCCTCCATTTCATTAATAGAAAGTTTAAAATCATAAGGACTTGGATGTTTAAAATGGTAATTTAAAGCATAATCTATAAATTCTTTTTTATCTTCTAAAAATTTTCCCTTTGCTAAAATAAAATTAAGTTCAAAAAATTTCCATATATCTTTTGAAGGCATAGATTCTTCATTGAAATTTTCTTGTATAAAATTGTATTGTGATGGAAATTGCTTTGAGTAATTTTCTACAAGTTTAGCTCCAAGTTTATTTTTAGATATATTGTTTAAAACTATCTTAAGATTACTTTCAAATTCAAAATTCAAAAAATTACAAATATTTTGCTTTTCATCTTTATATAAAATTTCACTATTTTCTTTTAACGAAAGCACAATTTCATCTTCTTTGATTGTATTTTTTAAATCTTCATATGTAAGATTATAATTTTTAAGAATTTTATTTTCATTTTTTTGTGAAAACTTTGCATAAGCAAAAGCATTTGCCATAGGTTTTTCAAGAAAGCCAAAATCATCCCAAAAATCCTTTTCGCTACAAGCTATACAACCATGCCCAGAAGCAACTGGCCACGAAGTTTTAGCATTAAATTTGACTTTTGGACAATTATTATAAGTATAAGGACCTTTGCAACCTATTTTAAATAAGCAAGCACCATTTTTAGCTGCTTCATCATCAAAATGTTCAGCAAATTCTCCACTTTCAAATTTAGCTTTTCTCTCACACAAATCATGCAAGCATTTTCCATATGCCCATAAAGGACGGTTTTGACTATCAAGTTCTGGTAAAATTTTAAAAAGTGAGAAAAATATTAAATTTGCTACTATATTAATATCACTTGGAGGACAACCTGGAATATTAACAACTTTTTGTGTTAAAACTTCAGAAATTCCACAAGTTTTTGATGGATTAGGATAAGCAGCTTGAATTCCTCCAAAAGAAGAGCAAGTACCTATAGCAAAAATTGCTTTAGCTTTTCTAGCAACCTTTTCTAAAATCTCATAACCACTTTCTGCGTGTGCACCTATAGTTAAGAAAAAGGTATCAATAGCTGCTACCGCACCTTCTACAGCCAAAATAAATTCTTCTTCT
This sequence comes from Campylobacter novaezeelandiae, assembly GCF_018968685.1. Lineage (NCBI taxonomy): Bacteria > Pseudomonadati > Campylobacterota > Epsilonproteobacteria > Campylobacterales > Campylobacteraceae > Campylobacter > Campylobacter novaezeelandiae. The sequence continues at coordinate 1,266,180 of NZ_CP076657.1, forward strand.
AAAAGATTTTCCAATAATTCCTCAGCTTTACTTCCATTAGCAGCCATTAAGGTTTCATGATAATCTAGAGAAATAAAATCAAAAATTAATTCATCAAAACTAGGGCTTGCACTTCTTAATAAGCTTTCAGAACAACCCGTGCATTCACAAAGATGAAGCCAAAGAACCTTAGTTTTTGGAGCTAATTCAAAAACTTTTTTAGCCAAAGGGATTAAATCGTTACTTAAACCTAAATGTTTCATAACGCTTTTAAGGCTTTCTTCATTAATACTTTTTTCTTCTTTATTATTAGAACTTAATAATTTTTCAATTTGATTTTCAAGTATAATTTTTAATTCATCATTATTTGCCATATTAATTTCCCTAATATTAATTACTTCCACATATTTTTGTACAACCATTTTCATCAATTTCAATATCACTCATACCCATGATATTAAAACCTGCATCCACATAATGAATTTCACCTGTAACTCCACTTGCTAAATCACTAAGTAAATAAAGTGCAGAGTTTCCAACCTCATCTATGGTAATATTTCGTTTAAGTGGTGCATTGGTTTCATTATATTTTAATATCATTCTAAAATCACCTATGCCACTTGCCGCCAAAGTTTTAATAGGACCGGCTGAAATAGCATTAATACGTATTTTTCTTTGTCCTAAATCTCTTGCTAAATACCTTACAGAACTTTCAAGAGCAGCCTTTGCAACACCCATAACATTATAATGAGGCACATATCTTACCCCGCCTAAATAACTCAAGGTTAAAATCGAACCATTTTCATTTAAAAGAGGTAATAAAGTCTTAGTTAAAGAAAGCAAGGAATAAACAGAAGTCTGCATAGCAATATCAAAAGCTTCTTTTGAAGTTTCTAAAAAAGAATTTTCCAATGCTTCTTTTGGAGCAAAGGCTACAGCATGAACAATAAAATCTATATTTTGCAAATCTTTTTTAAGATTAAGCGTCAAATTAGCTAAATGCTCTTCTTTATTAATATCTAGTTCATATATAAAATTAGAATTAAATTCTTGTGCTATAGGTTCAACCCTTTTTTTAAGAGCATCATTTAAAAAAGTAAAGGCTAATGTAGCTCCTTCTCTTGCACAAGCCTTTGCAATACCATAAGCAATAGATTTATTATTAGCAATACCTACTATTAATCCTTTTTTACCTTTCATTAACATGAATTATCCTTTATTAATTTAATAAAATTTTCTATCTTTAAGGCAGCTGTTCCAATTAAAACCCCATCGCAATGATTAATATTTAAAATTTGGGCAATATTATTTTCATTCACACTGCCACCATATAATAACTTAGCTTTACTCAAAGAGTTTAAAAAATTTAATACATTTTCTATATCTTTTAAATCAGCACTAATGCCACTTCCAATAGAATAAATAGGCTCATAAGCTATAATTAATTTATCGTATTTTAAATCAATATTTTCTAATTGTTTTCTTAAAAATTCATTTGTTTTATTTTCTTTTTTAGTTTTAATATCTTCACCAATGCAAAAAATAACTTTAAAACCATATTTTTTTGCAAAATCAAATTTTTCTTTAATAAAATTATTATTTTCAAATTTTCTTCTTTCAGAATGCCCAATTAAAACACATTTTATACCAAACTCATCTAAGTGCTCTTTTCCTATCTCACCTGTATAAGCTCCATTTATACAAGGATAAAAATTTTGTGCTCCTTGAGTAAAATTTAAATCTTGCTCTAAAAAAGCTATGCTGGGAGGAAAAACAATAATTTCGTTGTTTTTATCCCAAGATAAACGATTTAATTGATCAGCATAAAGTTTGAAAGTGGATCTTGTATGATTACATTTTAAATTTGCAGCAAAAATCATTCATAAACCTTTATTCTTAAAGGTTTAATTCCTGGCAGTTCTTTTCCCTCTATAAGCTCTAAAGAAGCACCTCCACCAGTTGATATAAAAGTAACCTCATCAGCATCACCAGCACGTGCCACAACATCCGCAGTATCGCCACCGCCTATAACAGTAGTTGCGTGACTCTCGCTAATATAATGGCTCATTTTTATACTACCTTTACTGAATTTATCAATTTCAAATACACCCATAGGACCGTTCCACCAAATTGTTTGAGCATCTGCTATAACTTCCTTAAAAAGACGTACACTTGCAGGACCAATATCAAGCCCCATCCAATTAGATGGAATTTCTTGTGCTGGAGTAAATTTCATTACTGCATCAGCACTACAAGAAGGAGCTGCAACTACATCTACTGGTAAATAAATTTTAACTCCTAATTCTTTTCCTCTTTGAAGAATTTTTTGTGCTTCTTCTATAAGCTCCTCTTCTAAAAGAGAATTCCCTATATTAAAACCTTGAGCCTTAAGGAAAGTAAAGGCCATACCTCCGCCTATAATAAGCTTATCAACTTTTGGCAAAAGATTGGTTAAAGCTTGAAGTTTCCCACTAACTTTTGAACCGCCCACAACAGCTACAAAAGGTCTAGTTGGATGTTTTATAAGATTACTTGCAAAATTAATTTCTTTTTGGAGCAAAAAACCAGCACATTTGGTTTTATCATCAAAAAATCTTGTAATTGCTTCAACGCTTGCATGAGATCTATGACAGACTCCAAAAGCATCATTAATATAAATTTGTGCCATAGACGCAAGTTCTTTAGCTAAATTTTCATCATTTTTAGTTTCACCTTTTTCAAAACGCAAATTCTCAAGCATTAAAATTTCACCAGATTTTAATTCACTAGCCTTTTTTTTCGCATCTTCTCCAATAACGTCTTTAGCAAGTAAAACCTCTTTGTTTATAAGATTTGACAATCTCTTAGCAATAGGTTCTAAAGAGTATTTTGAACTAATCTCTTTAGGGCGCCCCAAATGAGAAGCTAAAATAATGCTACATTTATTATCTAAACAATACCTTATAGTTGGAATAGCCGATCGAATACGTCTATCATCTGTAATGTTTAAAAAATCATCTTGCGGGACATTAAAATCACATCTGATAAAAACTTTTTTTTGATTTAGATCAATATCTTTTATAGAAATAATATTATCCATTTTAAGCCTTCATTATAAAAACAGCCATATCAACTAAACGTGAAGAATATCCCCACTCATTATCATACCAAGCTATAATCTTTGCCAAATCATCATCAATAACCTGCGTTAAATCACTCGCAATAATAGCGCCATAAGAAGAAGTGATAAAATCACTTGAAACTCTTTGTTCATCATCTACACATAAAATGCCTTTTAAAGTTGTTTTTTCAGCTTCTCTAAAAGCATTATTTATTTCATCTTTACTAACTTTTCTTGCGAGCAATACTGTTAAATCCACACTTGATACATCAGCCACTGGGACTCTCATACTTTGGCCGTGTAATTTCCCATCAAGCTCTGGCATTACAAGCTTCATAGCTTTAGCAGCTCCTGTAGAAGTTGGTATAATATTTTGCGCTGCTGCTCTACTACGTCTTTTATCATTTGCTTTAGCATCAATAAGACTTTGTCCGTTTGTATAAGCATGGATTGTACTCATCAATCCTTTTTTTATACCAAAACTATCTTCCAAAACACGACAAATAGGACCTAAACAATTTGTAGTACAACTTGCATTAGAAATGATTTTTTCATTTTTATAAGAATTAGAATTTACCCCCAAAACATAAGTTGGAGTATTATCTTTTGCCGGAGCACTCATAATCACTTTTTTAATGCCTTGATTTAAAAACTCTTCACATTTTTCTTTATGCAAATGAACCCCTGTGCACTCTAACACAACTTCTGCTCCATATTTTGCAAAATCAAGTTCCTTAATATTGCGACTTTTAAATACTTTAATTTTTTTATTATTAATAATTAAATGTTCATCATCACTACTTACTTCACCTTTAAATAAACCATGAACAGTATCATATTTAAAAAGATATTTTATAAGCTCAATATCTGTTGTATCATTAATTGCCACAAGTTCAACATCTTCTCTTTCGCAAATAATTCTTGCTACGCATCTTCCAATACGTCCAAAACCATTTATAGCAACTTTTATAGCCATTTAATTTCCTTTTGCAAAATAAAATGCTAATATTCTACAAAAAAAAGGTTAAAATTTTAATGAAAATTGCAGTTTTTGGTGGAAGTTTTGATCCTCCTCATAAAGGGCATAACGCTGTTGTAATGCACTCTTTAAAAAATTTGGATATTGATAAACTTATTATTATGCCAACCTTTATTAGTCCATTTAAGGATAAGTTTTTAGCAAATGAAAAACAAAGACTTTCTTGGATAAAAAAAATTTGGGGTTCAATGAAAAAAATTGAAATTTCTAGTTTTGAAATTGATCAAAAAAAACCTGTCCCTAGTATCATCAGTGTAAATCATATTTTAAAACTTTATACACCAGAAAAACTTTATTTTATCATAGGGGCTGATCATTTATCAACACTCCATCTATGGCATAATTACCAAGAACTTTGCAAAAAAGTGGAATTTGTTATTGCGCAAAGAGATAATATAGAAATTCCAAAAAAATTTAAAAGCCTAAACACACAAATAAATATCTCTTCAACGCTTATAAGAACAACTTTAGAAGTAGAAGAAGTTTGTGATGAAATTAAAGAAGAAGTAAAAGAGTATTACTTAAAATTACAAAAAATTGATACAATAAAAATAAACTAAGGATTAAAATGCAAAAAAGAATTGAACAAATTGTTAAAATTTTAGATGATAAAAAAGCAGAAGAAATCAAAAGTTTTGATATGCAAGAAGAAGATTATTTTGTCAAATATGTAATTATTGCTTCAACCTTAGGAGAAAAGCATTCTTTATCTTTAATCGACGAACTAAAGATAAAACTTAAGGAACAAAACGAAACATTTTTACATATAGAAAGTTCAGAAGATTGGTCAGTGATTGATTTGGGAGATATTTTAATTCACTTATTAACCCCTCAATATCGCGCAATCTATAATATTGAGGAGCTTTTGGAAAATCTTAAGAGATTAAAATCGAATTAAAGATTATCTATATACTCTTCAATCTCTTTTTTAATTTTATCTTTTTGATCTTTTAAAGCTCTTTTTTTAGCTTTATATTCAGCTTTACTCATATAATCTTTTTGATTATTTAATTCTTTTAGCTGCTGTTCTATTTTTTCTACTTCTTGTTCTTTTAATTTCTTAGCTTCTAATTTTTTGTCATAAAATAAAGGATCTTTTGCACAATCATTTTGCACTTGTTTTAAAGCAAGCTCAAGACTTAATGTTCTTGCAGTATTTCCATTAGCTTTTGAAAAAGAAATCTCTTTATTAATGCGTTCTATTTTTTTATCACACTCATTTGCAAAAAGCAACCCAGAAAAAACAAATAAAAATACTATAACTTTTTTCATTAATTCTCCTTTGTGAAATTAAAGGGAAAATTATAATTCCGTTAACATAAATTTTTTATTAATATCCTCAAATAATGAATTTACCATGTTTTTAAGATTTTTTACTTCTTCCTCGCTTTGTGCTTCAAAACGCATAATTAAAAAAGGGCTAGTATTTGATGCACGAAGTAGTGCCCAGCCATATCCAAAATCTATCCTTACTCCATCTATTTCACATAAAGATTTAACATCTTTTAAGGCACCCTTCTCTATAGCTTTTTTAAATTCATCCACTAAAATAAATTTAAATTTTTCTTCTACAGCAATTTTAATTTCTGGTGTCGCATAAAGTTTAGGTAAAGAATTTATCATACTCTCTAAATCATAACCCTTATAAGCAAGTTCTAAAGTTCTAAAAAGAGCATAAATTCCATCATCATAACCAAAATATTTATCTTTAAAAAATATATGACCGCTTACTTCAGCCGCTAAATCGATATTTTTTTCTCTCATCATTTGCTTAATATTAGAATGTCCTGTCTTGCCCATAAATATAGTTCCAAATTTCGAAACCTCATCAAAAAGATTTTTACTACATTTAACCTCACCTAAAACTCTAGGATTATTAATATTTTTAGCAAAAAGATAACAAAGCTCATCTCCGCAAAAAATATGATTTTGACTCAAAACTACTAATCTATCTGCATCTCCATCAAAAGCAAATCCTAAATGACAATTTTCATTTTCTTTTAAAAAATCTTGTAAAGGCTTTAAATTTTCAACTTCAGTTGGATCAGGAGAATGATTTGGAAAATTTCCATCAGGTTCTTTAAATAAAATATGCGCTTTTAACTGAAGTTCTTTAATTAAAGTTTCTATAACCACTCCAGCAGCTCCATTGGCACAATCTACAACGAAAGGATAGGAAAAATTTTTAAGCGTTTTAAAATGTTCACACATATAAGATATATAAACATTTAAAATATCATATTTTTTAACTTTAAAATTATCTTCTATCTCATCATCTAAATATTTATAAACTTCTTTAGAAAATTCTTTAAGTTCTTTCCCAAAAAAACTTTCTTTATGAATGGTTATTTTAAAACCATTATAGTCTTTTGGATTATGAGAACCTGTTATCATAATGTTTGCATCAAATTTAAATCCTTCATAAAGACTAAAATACCCTAAAGGTGTTGGAACAAGTCCTATATCATAAACTTCTATTCCTGCTTTGTTAAGACCACTTACTAAATAATTAAAAAGTTCTTTTGCGCTATATCTTGCATCATAACCAACACTTACGTTTTTACAAGATCTTTCAAGCATAAGAAGTCCTAAAGCATATCCTATAGCTTTAACACTTTTTTCATTTAATTCTTTATTATAAATTCCTCTGATATCGTATTCTCTAAAAATAACATCAAACACAAAAAACTCCTTATAAATTATACATCTAGTATAGAAAGAAAAAATTTGCTACAATTTTACATTAATATTTATAAAAGTCAAAAGGAAAAAAGATGGATGAAGAAATAGAAAACGAAGGAAAAAAGAAAAAAGGTGGATTATTAGTTATTATTATTGTTGTTTTATTATTTATATTACTCCTTGGTATGATGGGAATTATTGCCTGGCTTATTAGTTCCTCTTCAGGAGATGAAAGCGAGGTTAAAGAAGCTCCAAAAGAAGAAATGGCAACAAATAAAGCACCAAAGGTTAAAGCTTCTAATCAACAAAGAGGAAGTGATTTTTCTAATATAGGCCCTATGTATCCACTTGATCCTTTTACCTTAAATTTATTAAGTGATAGTGGTTCAAGATATGTAAAATGCACGATACAATTAGAGCAAAACACCGAACTTTTAAAACCGGAACTTGATAAAAAAGTTGCAATTATTAGAGATATTATTATTAGAACGCTTACAGCTAAAACTTTTGAAGAGATAAGCACTGCAAAGGGAAAAGAAAGACTTAAAGATGAAATTACTGGAAAGATTAATGAAATTTTGACAGATGGTTTCATCAAAAATGTTTATTTTACAGATTTTGTAGTTTCTTAAAATGGAAGTAGGTTGTGACATTGTTTGTATATCTAGAATAGAAAAAATTTATCAAAAACACGGTAAAAACTTTTTGGATAAATTTCTTAGTATAGAAGAACAAAAATTAATTAAAAATTCAAAAACTTTAGCAGGATTTTGGGCAGCCAAAGAAGCTGCCTCAAAAGCTCTTGGAGTAGGGATTTCTTTAGAATGTGATTTTTTTGATATACAAATTTCTAAAACTAAAAAAAATGCACCTGTTCTTAATTTTTCATCAAAAATCAAGGAAAAATTCAATATTAGTTCACAATCTCTTAGTATCTCTCATGATGGAAATTTTGCCATAGCAGTTGTTGTATTAACAAGGAATTAAATGCCTTTTTCAAAACCTGATTTTTTACCAAAACTTTTAGAATTTTTATCCAATGATAATATAGAAAATAAAGATTTAAAAAATATCATACCTGATATTTTTACCAAAAGAGATTTCAATAAACTTATAATGCTAAATCTATCAAATTTAGGTATAGCAAGACTTGTTATAAAAACTCAAAATTGTTTAAAACTTGAACTCTTAAAAGATAATTATCATATTAGTGATAATTTGGAATTAGATATAAATATTAACCAGTTAAAAAATCCTAGTAATTCTTTATTAGATATTTTAAAAATTTATTATCCAAAAAGTGATTTTAAGGAATTAAATATTTATCAAAATGATAAATTTAATAAAAAAATTATTTTTATAATAACCAATGAAATTCCTAAAATTTTTAAAGAATTTTATAAAAAATATCCTTATAAAAATTACGGCTTAGGAAGTTTTTCGCAATATAATTATTATGATAACGTAAAAGAATCAAAATGGCGCTATTTTACCATTTTATCCCCTTTTAGCGCCCAAATAATAAAAATCAACTTTTTAATTAATGAAAAAAAATTTTTAGATAAAGAACAAATAAATGACTTTATAGTTAATTTAAATGAAAATGAGTGATTAAACTTGCTTTCCTATAGTTTGATTATCAAGACCTCTTTTTAAAATTAAATCAACAACTGGTTGTTCTCTTTTATTGGCTCTTTTACAATGATCTTTTTGAAAAAAATCAGTGATTTTAATAACCACTCTAGCCCATCTTTTATGATGTCTTTCTCTCCACGCATGAGAAGAAACACTCTCCCATGCATAACCATTAAATAAACTTGCATTAACAAAATGATCTAATGCTCTTACACCTTGTCTTGCTCTTTTTACGCTAAAAAAAATCCCAACAAAAACTATAAAAATATAACCTATTACGGCCAAAGGAACAATGGCGCATAATAATAAAGTTCCTGCTAATTTTTCTTTCATTTTTTCCTTTTGATAAATTTGATATTCATTCCATTAGCTGAACGAACAGTCAATCTACCTACAACATCTGGAATAAATCCTTCTTGTAATTGTAGTTTATATTTTCTTAAAATATTAGCAAGAATTAAAATAGCTTCTTGCATAGCAAATGCCTGACCTATACAAATTCTTTCTCCCATACCAAAAGGAAGATAGGCATCTTTTTTATAATCACCTTCAAAACGAGAAGGATTAAATTCATTTGGTTTTTCCCAATAATTTTCATGTCTTTGAATAAGCCAAGGAGCGACAACAACTCCAGAACCTTTTTTTACAAATTTATCTCTTATTTTGGTATCTTGTTTTGCCTCTCTTGCAAAAAATCCCACAGGAGGATAAAGTCTTAAAGATTCTTTAAAAATATTTGTAAGAATTTTAAATTGTTTTAAATGAGTTATTTCAATATCTTTTCCTTGCAAAACTTCTTCAACTTCCCTATAAGCTTTTTCTTGCTCATCTTCAAATGAACTTAAAAGATATAAAGTCCAAGTTAAAGAGCTAGCTGTTGTCTCATGACCAGCTAAAAAGAGCATTGCTACTTGATCTAAAATTTCCTCAAAAGAGAACCTTTTGTTTGTATTAGCATCTATTACACAAAGTAAAGACTCAAGTATATCAAATTCATTTGTATTTTGCGGATCAAAACTCTCATATCTTGGCCTGATAATTTCGCTTAAAACTTCTCTTATGGTTTCACCAGCTTGTAGTCTTTTTTTATCTCCTAAAATATAAGAAATCCATTTTGGAAAGCGAAACATACGTCTCATAGCACTATGAACACTTTGCTCTTGAAACGTTACAAAAGCATCTAAAACTTTTTTTCCTTTTTTCTCATCAAGTTTTGAAGACATAATAGTTCTAAATATAACATCAGCTGTTACAAATGTCATAGCCTCATCCACTTCTATAATGCTTTCATCATGATATTTTTCAAAACGACTCATCATATCAGCAACGGCTTCGCTCATAAGATTAAAAACCTTATTAATACGTGTCATTTCAAAACTTGGACGTAAAAGTTCTCGCTGTTTTCTCCAAACCTCTCCATTTGTTGTAAAAATACTCTCACCTAATAAAGGACTTAAAAGTTGGTGTAAAAATTCACTTTTTGGGAATTCTTTTACCTCATCAATCATTATACGCTTTACTTCTTTAGTATCATTAATCACGTAAAGATCAAAATTTGGCATTTTAACATAACCAGTTTGCATCTTATAACTTCTTTCATAAAGTCCATCAAGCCACGATCTACGCTTAAGTAAAAAAGTAAGCAAAGTTGAAGCTTTAGTTTTATAAGGCTTTGGGAAAAACGGACATTGGCTCATATTAACTCCTTATTTTTTCTTCTAAAAATTTATTATTTGTAACAAAATTAAAAAAATCATAATCTCCTTTTAATTGAATACTCCACAAATATAAAAAATGGGCATCATTTTTATTTTTTTTGATCTTTTTATAATATTTTTTTTCATAAAGAGTATGAAATTTAGCAGATAAATATTTTGGTTTAAATTGAGTTTTTATCCCACTTTCTTGCATAAAATCTACCAAAGGAAAACAAGCACCATCAATAACTGAGGTAAAATCATACCATTTCAAATCAAAACCACCTACAAATTCCATCTTTTCTCTAAAATCAATAGATTTTTTTTGAAAACTCACTAAAGGAATACATTCTCCAAGAGTTAAAATTTTTAATTTTGAAAAGTCAATTTTTTCTTCTTTGCAAAGATGTAAAATGCGTTCTAATATTTCAATACACATTATAGTTCCTACACTATGTGCTATTAAAATTAATTCATAATTTTTATTATTTTGATTTTTTTTTAAAATATCAAAAATAGAATAAGCAAATTTTTCAATCCTATCTTCTAAATGTTCTTTTTTATGTTTATGCCAATTTGCACAAAATGAACAAATTCTAGAAATCCAAAAAACTGCTAGTTTTCTACCATAATTAAATAAAAATCGATTCACTATATAAAATACAAATACAGCAAAAAGTGCAGCAAAAACAAAATGTATATAAATTTGAACCAACAAAAAAACAGATCCGCCACAAATTAAAGCTAAACACAAGGAGAAAATGACATAGAAAAAAGGATAATATCCTGTTATTAATTGATATATAGAAGCTTTTCCAAATTTAATGAAAAGTCCTGTAATAGTATAAATCCTAAAAAAACTATAACAATCTAAAAGAGCATCTTTAAAATTTTCAGACCAATTAATTTTTACAATATCATTCCAAGCTAAAAAATGATATTTTGTTTGATAATCTTTTCCTTCTATATTCCAATAAATATCATTTTGTTGTATAAAACTTTTAGAAAGTTGTGCATCTATATTAAATCTATCTTTGTACTGGTTTAAATTCTTTTTAAATAAAGAATAATAAAACCTATAAGTCCTAGGATCATAACCCGCTAAATAAAACACATCTCGTTGCAACAATATGCTTTCCTAAATTTAAAATATATTTTTAAAATATTAAGAAAACTATTTTATTCCTTATTGGTAAATAAAAAAGAATTTTTATAAAAACTCCCATTTATTTGATTTTTTTCAATTAAATAAGCTCTAAAATTTTCTAAAAGCTTTAAATTTGGCTTATAAGCATGTGCTTCCCTCCAAAAAAATCGAAGCTTTTTTGGGTAAGCTAAACCATCAATATTATAAAAGGCATTGCCACAAACTTTAAGAGGGCAATCATACATTAAAGCAGAAATTCCAACACTAGAATTTATAGTGATACAACCTAAAGCTTGTTTTAAAAGAGTGGGCAAATGAGCATCGTGTATATACAAAATACGTCCTTCAACATGATACTTTTGACTTAAAGATTTAATTAGAGAAGAATAGTTTTTATACCCTCTATCCATAGGATGATGTTTAAAAACAAGATAATGTTTAGCTCTTGCATGATTAGCAAAAGAAATAATATTCTCTTCTATAAATTCTTCCATACTTTTTTTATAATGATAGATAATTTGTGTGTCATTGTAAACTTGCAATATAGCTAAGAAATACTTTTTATCAAGACTATAAATTTTTTTATTAAGTTTTTTTTCAGTCACTTTATAAAGCAATTTCCTTCCTAAAGATAAAAACCAAAAAAACATTTCAAAAGGACTTAAGGATCTATGATGAAGTTTATTATTAAAAAACGGAGACAAAATAAAAGCAAAAAACCAATACAAAAAAGATTGAAATGCCATTGATCTAAAAGTAGAACTTAACCCGAAATTTTTTTCTTTTTTAGTATGATAATAGAGATAAAAATTTTTATCTCTTGGAACACTTGAATTCGCATTAACTCCATTTTCTTCAAAAGTTATAAAATTAGGTCTTATATATCCTTCTTCAAAAACCCAAATTTTAATTTTCATTTCTTTGGCAACTTTTATAGCTACTTGATGTATAAATCTACAATCATTATACATAATAATAGCTTGAACTTGTTTTTGAGTAAAAAAATTTTTATAAAATTTTTCTAATTGTTCTTTATTATCTTTATAAATAAAACCTTTAGGATAAAAAAAGAAATCTCCGCCATTGAAGTTAATTTTACTTACTTGAGCATTATTTTTTTTTAACTCACAAGATAAGCGTTTAAAAAAATTTCCAACAGGTCCTTGTAAAAGAACAATATTTTTATTACTAAATTCTTCTTTTATTTTTCTACTAAAATTCATACAAATAGGGATACCCCCCCCCGTTAATCTATAATCTTTTCAAAAATTCTTCTTATTTTCCTTATAATGAAAATCCTAATATCTATGCCTAATTTAATCCACCATTTTGAAAAGTAAATATTTTGCATTTTTTGCATTATATCTAAAGTAACTTCAATTTCACATAAATGCTTATTTGTAGGATTTATATATCTTGGATATATTATTAAAGTTGCTGCTACAAGCTCTTCTATGCTTAATTTTCTAGTTCTTCTTGTTATATTATGTTTATCTTGCGTAAGCCCCCATCCTGCATAAAAAGGCAAACCATAAGTAAAAACTTTTTTTCCTCTTAAAAGTGCGTCAAAACCGGAAGTTGAAGTAATAGTATGAATTTCATCACTTACATTAATCGCACTATCTATACTCACATCTTTTATAATTTCATCACAAAATTCTAAAATAATTCTTTCATCTTTTAAACCTTTACGATTTCCGCTTAAAACATCTGGATGGGGCTTAAAAATTATATAGGCTTTAGGATTTTTAAGACGCACCTCTTTAATCAAATCTTTTGTATTAAAACCCATTCCCCCTAAAATCATCGAAACATCATCTTCTACTTGAGCAGGAATTAAAATAACTTTTTGATTTTTATCTACTTTTAAAAAAAGTTCTTGGTGTTTTAAACCATTATATTTTGAAATTTTATTTACTTTTAATTTTTCAATTAAATTTCTAGCTCTTTGGATTAAATTCTCATCAAATTCATAATTTTGCAAAATATTTTCAAGATCACTTTCTTTACTTGGATCCACATAAAATGATTTGCTATCTACAACCAAAGAAAAAGCTCTTGTAAGATCAGATCCTAAAGTAATAGATCTTATAAATCCATCTTCAACAAAATAAATTTGATTTTCTTTAAAATATTTTCTTAATTCTTCTTTTTTAAATTTATAGCCCCAAATAAAAAATTTATCCTCTTTAGTGATATTAAATTTAAATAAAGCTTTTATAGAATTAACAAAAATAATTTTATTGGTTTGAGCTGCAAAAAAAGGCTTAATAAACCTTCTTTTCCATAGAGCAAAACCTAGAAAAAAAAGACGCTTTGAATTTATTTTTTCTATATTTTTATAACGATTTAAAGTATAAATAGTATCAAAAATATCACTTTTTTGATTTAAATAAGGATTAAAATAACGCGGATAAAGCAAATAACTTGCAGCAAATACTTCTTCTAATGTTCTTTTTGCTTTTCTTCTTTGACATACTAATTTATCTATAGTTAGTCCCCATCCTGCATAAAAAGGCAAACCATAACACACGCATTTACAACCAACCATTAAAGCTTCAAAACCCATAGTAGAAGTTTTGGTATAAACTTTAGAAAAATATTTTAATAAAGCAATGGGATTATAATTTTTGCTAATAAGCTCACAATTTTCAGGTAAAAGATTTAAATCAAAATCACTTTTTCTTTTACCACTTAAAACATCAGGATGAATTTTAATGTAAATTTTAGCATCTTTATTTTCATTAATAGCATCTTGTATCATATCATTTGTACTAAAGCTCAATGCTTGACCATATTTTAAAGAGGCATCTTTATCAACTTGAGTGATGATTAAAACACGCTTTTCATGTTTTTTAAAAAAATTTTTAGGGATTTCAAGAGTATTGTTGTATTTGGTGATTTCATATTTTTGAATCAAAGCTATAGCTTTTTTAGCTTTTTGCAATAATAAAGAATCAAAAGTATGATTATTTAATAAATTTTCAAGTCTTGATGCTTCATTACTATCATAATAAATTCCTACATCATCCTCTACTATACTAAAGCTTGGAGAATTATAAAGACCCAAATTTAAAGATCTTATAAAACCATCTTCTAAAAGCAAAAACGAACCTTTATGTTTTTTAGCCAAAGAAATAGCCTTTAGACCAGATTTTTTACGCCCCCAGCCTAAAAAAATACTATTATCTTTCATATTAAAAAAAGAATATAATTTAATTTTATAGAAATTTTTAACATTTTTAATAAGCCGTTTAGAAGTAGAATATAAATTCATATAAACCTTAAAAATTTATTTAAAATAATATTCTAACATTTATTTTGTATTTTATAAATAAAGCTTTACTTTAGATTTTCTTAATATAATATAAAATAACTTTAAAATAATTAAGGATGCTTCAATGAAACTAAAATCAATACTATATCCAGTAACAGCTTTATTGAGTGTTACTTATTTAAATGCTACTCCTTTAGAGGAAGTAATTAAAGATGTAGATGTTTCTGGAGCTTTAAGATATCGTTATGATAGTGCAAGTGGAAATTTCCACAATATTTCAAGTCGTGGTTTTTTAGATAGCGTTGGTGCAGGTTACATTAAAGATAAACAAATGCACAATTACAAAGCACAAATCAATTTTAGTGGTGCTATAGCTGATAATTTTAAGCTTTTTATACAATTTAATTATAGTGCTAAAGATGGTGGATATGGTGCTTACGATGGAAATCCTACATTGCCAAATGGGTCATTAAATCCAAATTACAATCCTAATATCAGCGATACTCAAACAGGTTTTTCTGTGCGTCAACTTTATTTAACTTATGCAATTGATGATTTTAATACAAATATTATTTTGGGTAAACAGCAATTAAATACCATTTGGACTGATAATGATATAGATGGTTTAGTTGGAACAGGAATTAAAATTACAAACAATAGTTTTGATCATTTAAATTTTTTAGCCTTTGCTATTGATAGTTTTGGTATCGATGAACAACCTAATGACTTTTATGGCAATGCTCAATATATTCTAGATGAAAAAACTTATAATGAAAATTTTTACGGTGGAGCTATACTTGGAAATTATAATTTATTAGGTGGGAATTTTAGTCCTGAACTTTGGCTTTCTTATCTTAATAATTCTTTCTTATTCTATGCTTTTAAATTTAATTACAATACAGATATTTTTGATAATCTTAATTGGAATTTACAAGGAGCATATCTTGGAAATAAAGTTATTGAAAGCAGCTTAAAAGATCTAGGCTTTAAAAATAGCAACTTTTTTGCCCTAAAAGGAACAATTACAACCAATAACATTGATGCAAGTTTAGGTGGAGTTTATTATGGGGATAAAAATGGCGTTAACATGGTAGTTATAGAAGATCAAGGAAACCTAAAATCTCTTTTAGCAGGTGAAGAAATTTTTTATTCTGATGGCTCTAAACTAAATGGAGATACTGGTGAAAATCTTTTTGCTTTTGCAAGTGCTGGTTATACTTTTAATGAGGTGCTACGCTTAGGAGCTGATTTTGTTTATGGTGGAACTAAATCAGGCGATCTCTCTGCTGTGGCTGGAAGAGCAGGAAAAAAACTAGAATCTGTTGCAAGAATTGATTATAAATATTCTTCCAAACTTTCTTTTAGCACTTGGTATTCCTATGCTAAAGTAAAAGCTTTACATGATAAGGGTGAAAAAAATACCGTTCGTCTTGAAGCTCTATATAAATTTTAAAATAATAAAACGCATTTTTGCGTTTTATTATAATCTTACACTACTTGGAAGATTGACTAGAGTTTTTTCTAAAATTTTAGTATAAAGCAATCCATCATTTTGACAATCTTTATACATTTTTAAAGATGCTAAACTTTTCCATACAGGACGCACAAAAATATTATTCTCAAAACATTCTTTGATAAAAATATTTCTTAAATTCTCATCTTTAAAGATTACTGCATTAAGCCAAAAATTACTTTTTGAATCCAAGGTTTCATCAATAAAGGTTAAAAATTCATTATTTTTAAAAAAGTTTTTATATAAAATAGATAATTCTCTTTTATTTTTTAAAAAAAACTCCAAATTTTCAAGCTGTGCAAGAAGCAAAGCTGCATTGATATTACAAAGTCTATAATTATAAGCTATTAAATCGTGCTCATATTCATAAGGATGATTGATTTTAGCAGTAGTGCTTAAATGCTTAGCCTTTTTTGCAATATCTTCATTATGACATAAAAGAGCTCCCCCACAACCCCCTGTTACAATTTTATTACCATTAAAACTTAAAATTCCACAAGATCCAAAAGTTCCCAAAGCCTTATTATTATACGTACTTCCTAAAGCTTCAGCACTATCTTCTATAAGAATTAAATGATAATTTTCACAAATTTTTATTAGTTCTTTAAGTTTTGCAGCCAAACCAAAAGTATGCATTATCACACAAGCTTTTATATGTTTGTGTGTGATTTTATTAAAAGTTTTATAGTCTTTTTGATAGGTATTTTCTTTTAGAAAATTTTCTAAAGCCTTAGGATCAAGGCTCAAACTTTCTTTGTCTACATCTAAAAAAATAGGCTTTGCACCAGTATAAGCAATGGCATTAGCCGTAGCTACAAAACTAATAGCTTGAGTAATTACCTCATTATCTTCATTGATATCATAAGCTAAAAGTGCTAAATGCAAAGCTGAAGTTCCAGAATTTGTTGCAACAACAAAAGGAGAATTTGTAATTTGTTTAATTTTATTTTCAAATTTATAAACAAACTCTCCAACGCTTGAAACAAAACCGCTATCAATACAATGTTCAAGGTATTTTTTCTCATTACCTATAAAACAAGGTTCATGAAGAGCAATTTCTTTTTTTTGAGAAAAAAGTCCTTTGATAAAATCAATTTCTTTTTCAAACATTATAAATATTACTTTTATAAGAACTTAAATTTTCTTTAAAATATTCTATACTTTTTTGAAGCCCTTCTTCTAAACTTATTTTGCTTTTCCAACCTGTTGCATTAAAAAGTTTTGAACTATCGCAACAAAGCCTTAATACTTCACTGTTTTTAGGGCGCAATCTTTGCTCATCTTGAATAATTTTTATATCTGAATTTAAAAGTTTCTTAATCAGCATAACAACTTCTTGCATAGAATACTCTTTAGAACTTCCTATATTAAAAACTTCTCCATAATTTTTTAATTTAAGCAAAGAAATAAAACCTTCGCAAGTATCTAAAACAAAATTTAAATCCCTTGTAGGCGTAAGATCTCCTAATTTTAATTCTTTTTCTTTGTTTAAAATTTGCGTAATAATTGTAGGAATAATAGCTCTTGCACTTTGTCTTGGACCATAAGTATTAAAAGGTCTTGCAATAATAAGTGGAAGATTAAAAGAATGATAATAACTAAGAGCCATCATATCAGCTGCAATCTTACTTGCTGAATAAGGACTTTGAGGTTGTAAAGGATGCTTTTCATCAATAGGAACATAAAGAGCGCTCCCATATACTTCACTTGTTGAAGTATGAATAAAAAGTTCAATACCACTTTTTTTTGCTGCTTCTAAAAGATTTAAAGTCCCACTTACATTAGTATCAACATAACTTTTAGGAGCCATATAAGAATAAGGAATAGCAATTAAAGCACCCAAATGAAAAATAATATCTACATCTTGAACTAATTTTTCACAAAAAAAACTATCCCTTAAATCCCCGCTTATGATCTCCATTTCTTTAAGATAAGGGCTTTTTTCCAAATGTCCATAGGAGTTAAAAGAATTATATTGCACTAAAGCCTTAACTTTAAAACCCTTTAAAACTAAACTTTCGCA
Source organism: Campylobacter novaezeelandiae (assembly GCF_018968685.1). Classification (NCBI taxonomy): domain Bacteria; kingdom Pseudomonadati; phylum Campylobacterota; class Epsilonproteobacteria; order Campylobacterales; family Campylobacteraceae; genus Campylobacter; species Campylobacter novaezeelandiae. The sequence goes on from NZ_CP076657.1 coordinate 1,284,272, forward strand.
AAGATGAGAACCTATAAATCCATCTGCACCGCTTACTAGGATATTTTTATCCATTTCTCAAGTCCCCTTTTATATAACTCTTCTTCTAAAGGCTTAATGTTTTTTATTAAAGCAAGTTCAAGTGCATTAATATGTGCATATATCATTTTAAGCCATTCTAAATGTTCTTTGATCCAAATTAATGATTTATTAAAAGAATCTTCTTTTGTTTTTGCTTTTAAGACATAAATTCTAGCTAAATTTAATTCAAATTGGATTAAAGTAGCTTGTAATATGTCATAGAAGAAATTTAAATTTTTTAAATTTTCTATTTTTGTTTTTATTTTATCAATTCTTTGTATAAGAACATTTAGCATTTGATTGATTTCTTCTTCGTTTATATCGTTTAAATTAGAATTTGAATTTAGACTTTGATTATTTTTTTTACTTGAGATTAAATTAGCTAAACTTAAATAAAGCTCATTAAGCTCTTCGTATTCTTTTAAACAATCATTTTTAAAAGTATTAGAGTGTTTTATGGCTTTTATAATTTTTGCATAGGCTTTAAGTAATAATTCATCTTGTTTGTTTTTATTTAAAGAATTTAGTTTTTTAAAGGGTTTATTTAAATCTTTAATCAGTAATTCTTCACATACTTCTTTAAAGGGTTTTTCTAAGCTTCCTTCTATTCTTGCTCCACCCTCTGTGCAGTTGTAGGTGGTTATTCCTTGTTCTTTGGTAAATTGTATATCGCTTTCAAATTCTTGGCGAAATAAATTCCAAATAAAATGCGTTTTCACAAAAGAATCTTTATTCCCATAGGCTCTAACTTTTATATACTCATAAGAAAAACTTTCAAAATTTGCACTATGTTTATAATCACTAGGATGAGAATTTCCTTTTTCATCATAGGCTAAGTCTTGTCCTATTAAGATGATATTTTTGTGTTTTAAAAGACTGGCTAATATATAATTCATATTAGCTACACTATGTCCAGTTGGCATATATCCAAATTGATTAAGAGAAAGATATTGCATAAAATGTGCTTTAGAACTTACAAGCATAAAAGATCTTTTAGTATTTTCCAAATAAGAAGTAGTACTAGGATGAACTACAGATTTTAATATAAAAGTTATTCCCCCATCAATCCCCTCATATGCCTCTTTAAAGAATTCTGCCGTGAAATCAGTTCTTTCCAACATACAAACATAATCAGGCTTAATACCATGTTTAGCTAATATAGCATAAGCACTATCTGCACAAAATATTGTGGCTTTGTTTTGATATTCTTTTAGAATAGGAAGTTGTTTAGTAAGTGAAGGTCCTGTTGAAACTATTATGGCTGTATCACTTAAATTTGATCTTTTAGTGAGTAATTCTTTAAAAGTAGGATTTGTGATCATTTTAGGTAGATTATAGGTAAATTGTTCTATACCTTGTAAAGCATCTAAGGGATCATTTCCATAAGAGAATATTGCTTTTTTAAAATGACTCATCATGTTTTGATTGATATTTAATATATCTTCTTTATATTTTTCATAATAATCAGAGCTTAATTCTAAAAAATATACTCTTGAAAAAGAAAAGAAAGGATTAGATGAACAAAGTTCATTATAATCATTTAAATTTAAGGTATTAGCATTAAGTATTATTAAAGAATTATTCTTAAGTTCATGGCAAAAGTCTATTAGGTGAAACATAATATAAATGATTTCTAATTCTTTTTCAAAGACTACTATATGTTTATGGTTTTTGTTTTGAAGTAAGGCTTTAAATAAAATACCATTTCCAAAACCATAAAAATAAAGAACAGGATATAAGAAGTATTTATCATTATAAGTATTTAATAAGGAGTTTAGTTCAGTAAGGGGGTTAGTGTAAAGATAGCAATCCCCCCCCCCAGTTGTTTCTTTTAAATTAATATCTAAATTATCCTTACCTTGTATAAGTTCAAATTTAAGATTTGATTTTATTTTTTTTAGTTCTTCTTTTAAGAAAGTATTATTTAGAGCATTTAGGTTTTTTAGGAATAAAGAGGGATTCATAATTTTTCCTTAAAATGTTCTTCTTTTAAGGGTTCTCCAAATTTTATATCCCTAGTAGCTTTTAAACCTAAAATTTGATTAAAAAATTTAGGATGAAGACCAAAGGAAGGTCTTACACTTTTTACATTAGTCGCTGTAAAAATCTCCCCTTTTTTAATATCTTTACTTGCATACAAGCTTCTGGCAAAAACTCTATTTTGAAGTGTTTTTTTATTTAATTTTAAACTCCCTTTTCCTAGAGCTTTTTCGCATTCTCTAACTGATTTCACCATACTTTTAAATTCATTAAAATCTAAGCTAAATCCACTATCTTCACTTTTTATATCTTTACTTATCATAAAATGCTTTTCTATTACACAAGCTCCTAAAGTAGTAGCAACAATAGGTGCTAAATTTCCAAAACTATGATCACTTAAACCTACTCTTATATTAAATTGTTCTTTTAAAGTTTTAATGGCATTAAGATTTAAATCTTTTGTCTTAGATGGATAAGATGAAGTGCATTTTAAGAAAATAAGTTTATTATTTTTTTCTTCTTTAAAAATTTTTATAGCCCTATAAAGCTCCTCTTTAGTTGCAATACCAGTTGAAAGCAAAGTTGGTTTTTGTTGCTTAGCTATATAGCGGATTAATTCCTCATCATTTGCCTCAAAAGAAGCGATCTTATAAGCTATAGGATCAAAAGTTTTTAAAAAATCCACATCTTCTTTACTAAAAGGACTTGAAAAACATAAAATATTATGTTTTTTTGCGTGATTAAATAATTTTTCATGCCATTCATAAGGCGTTTTGGCTTTTTCATAAAGTTCAAATAAAGTTCTTTTATCCCAAAGCCCACCTTTTATAATAAAATCATCTTTATTACAATCAAGAGTAAGGCTATTGGGTGTGTAGGTTTGAAATTTAACAGCATTAGCTCCTGCTTTTTTCGCCATTTCAATGCTTTTTAAAGCAAGATCTAAGCTGCCAGCGTGATTAGCTGAAAGTTCTGCTATAATAAATACTTTTTTATCAAGATTAAAATTTCCTATATACATAAAAATCCTAAGATATTTTTTATCACTATCGGTATTATTTTATAATATTTTAATAAAATTTATATTTTTTTAGACGATTTATCCTTTTTAAACCTTAAGGAAAAAACATGAATTTTTGCAAAAAATGTGTAATGCCTGATACTAAACCTGATTTACATTTTGATGAAGAAGGGATTTGCGATGCTTGTAGATCTCAAGAGATGAAAGATAAAAAAATTGACTGGAAACAAAGAGAAAAAGAGTTTTTAGAACTCATCAAAAAACATAAAAAACATCCTGTATATGATTGTGTTATAGGAGTTAGTGGTGGAAAAGATTCTACATTTCAAGTATTAAAAATTTTAGAGCTTGGCTTAAATCCTTTGTGCGTATGCTTTGAACCTAGTATTCCAACTAAAATAGGCAAAAAAAACCTTGCTAATTTAAATAATTTAGGCGTAGATCTTATCCATATTAAAAGAAATCCAAAAGTTTATAAAATACTATCAAAAGAAGCCTTTATAAGAACAGGAGATAATGAATGGCAAAACCATTTGGGAATTTTTACAAGTGCTCCAAGGATTGCAGTTAATTTTAACATTCCTTTAATCATTTGGGGTGAAAGCCCTCAAATAGAATACGGAGGACCTGCAAGCAGTAAAGAAAAAAATATTTTAGGTCGAGAATGGCTTGAAGAATTTGGAGGACTTTTAGGAAATCGTATTAGCGATATGATAGGAGTAGATGGTTTAAAAGAAAAAGATTTGTATTTTTATACTTATCCAAGCGATGAAGAACTTAAAAGAGTAGGAGTTACTGGATTGTTCTTAGGATATTATTTTAAATGGGATTATAAAATAAATCTTCAAATTGCACAAAAATATGGTTTTTCAACCTCAGATCGTCCCGTAGAAACTACCTATGAAAACTTTGAAAATTTAGATTGCTATAGCAATCATTTGCATGATTATTTAAAATACTTAAAATATGGCTTTGGAAGGGCTAGTGATAATGCCTGTTTAGATATACGCCTAGGTTATATAACTCGCGAAGAAGGAATAAGACTTGTTAATAAATATGATGGAAAACCTCCAAAAAAAGCAATTAAAAAATATCTAGAATGGAGTGGTTTTTCTAAGGAAGAATTTCAAAAAATTCTTGATAGTTTTACTAATAAAAAAATTTTTAAATGTGATGAAAAAGGTAACTTTTTAAAAGATATTGATGGATCTTTAATCCGCAAGGAAGAATGTATTTTAAAATGATTGGAGTAATTGATTATCAAGCTGGAAATTTAAATTCTGTTTTAAAAGCCTTAGATAAAATTGGAATTTCAAATTTCTTAATACAAGAAAAAACAGCTTTTCAAAAAGCTAAAAAATTAATTTTACCAGGTGTAGGATCTTTTAAAGAAGCTATGGATTCTTTAAAAAAACTTGATTTTATCTCTGTACTTAAAGAGGAAGTTTTAACTCATAAAAAACCTATTTTAGGAATTTGTCTTGGAATGCAACTTTTTTTAGAAAAAGGCTATGAAGGTGGAATTTGCAATGGGCTTGGTTTTATTGAAGGCGAAGTCATACCCTTTAATGAAAATTCAAATTTAAAAATTCCTCATATAGGATGGAATGATATTGAAATTTTAAAGCAAGAACCTTTGTATCAAGGGATTTCTAGTAAAAGTGATTTTTATTTTGTACATTCTTTTTATGTAAAATGCAATGAGGAATTTATAAGTGCAAAATGTGATTATGGAGTGCAATTTTGTGCTTCTTTACAAAAAAATAATATTTATGGAGTGCAATTTCACCCCGAAAAAAGTCAAAATTTAGGCTTAAAACTTTTAGAGAATTTTTTAAAGGTTTAAAATGCTAAAAACAAGAATTATTCCTTGCGTTTTGCTTAAAAATTCCCAACTTGTAAAAAGTATAGAATTTAAAGATTATCGCACGATAGGACACCTTACAAGCACAGTAAGAATATACAATGCAAGAAATGTAGATGAACTTATCATACTGGATATAGATGCTTCAAAAAATTCTCAAATAGATTTTGATAGTCTTAAGGATTTAGCCAAAGAATGTTTTATGCCTTTAACAATAGGAGGGGGCATAAGAAGCATTGAAGATATACAAAAAATTTTGAATTTAGGAGCAGATAAAATAAGTATAAATTCTAAAGCTTTAAAAGAACCTCACTTTATCACTCAAGCAGCAAATCGTTTTGGCTCTCAATGCATAGTTTGCTCTATAGATGTAAAAAGAAAAAATAATAAATTCCATATATATGATAGAGGAAATTTATTGGATATTGATCCTTTAGAGCTTGCTTTAAATTATGAAAAATTAGGTGCTGGAGAGATACTTTTAACTTCTGTAGATTTTGAAGGAAAAGCCCAAGGATATGATTTAGAACTTTTAAAAATGTTTCAAAATAAATTAAAAATTCCACTTATTATTAATGGCGGACTTGGAAAGCCACATGATGGCGTTAAAGCTTTAAACTGCGGAGCTGATGCTTTAGCTGGGGCTTATATTTTTCATTTTTCACAATATACCCCAAAAGATATAAAAGATGAATTAGCTCAAAATGGTTTTTTCGTAAGAATAATTTGATAGACTTATATAAAACATATTTTCATCTTCTGTTATTATAGAAAAGTTGTTTTTCTCATATAATTTTAAAGCTTTTTCATTATTTTTAAAAACACAAGCTTTTAAAATTCTAACTTTTAAGACATTAAAAGCATAATTTTTTATTTCTTGCATAAGTATTTTGCCCATACCCCTTAATCCTGGTTTTGCATAAAGTCCAAATTCGCAAGAATGCAAAGTAATATTCACAAAACTAATAACCCCAATGGCTTCTTTTTCTTTATAAACCAAAAAATACTGTTTATCTTTATGATATTTTAATTCTTCTATAAATTTTAAATGTTCTTTTAAAGTTATACTTTTAATTCTTGTAAAAGAAGAAACCTCATCATCATTACGCCATTTTAAAACAAATCTTTTTTCTTCTTTATTAAGTGTAGTAAAATCCTTAAGAAAGATCATTTAATCTCTACCTCATAACCTTTTTTAATCAACCATTGTGCTATTTTTTCTTGATTTTTCACATAAGCTATAGCTTTAAAATTAGCTTTTAAAATTAAAGCTTCATTTACCAAAGAAGAAGCACTAATAATTAATTTTTTGCTTTCATTCATAAGCTTAGCTAAATTCTCATTATCTATACTCAAAGTAATATTTTCATTCAAATCTACAAATTTTTTAAGTTTTTTTAAATTTTTATTTGCACTTGTTGTAGCAATAAGAATTTTTTTATCTTTTGGCAAATCCTCGGCAATTTCTAAAGAAAAATTCTTAACATCTACTCCGCCTAAACAAATAAAATAATCCCAAATTTTATCCCTTTGAACCTTGCTTTCAATATAAAATTCTTCTCTAATTAAAGCATAAGAAAAGCCACATCTTAACTCACATTTAAACGGAACTAAACCCTTATAATCTTCAGGCTTTGCATAGGCATTAACATTAAGCAAAATATCACAATAATGCTCTTTTAGCTCATCATCAAAACTTAAAATCTTAATACCTGTTTCAAGTTTTATTAACTTTTCATCATCTTTATCGATATCATAATGATCAATAATCAATAAATCAAAATGATGATCCTTAATTAAATGAATAAGCTCATAAATACTTGCACTTTCTAACTCAAAAACAGGATAAGGGATTTCATCAATCAATGATCCTTCCAAAGGCAAACATGCAAAATAAACCTCATCATATTGTTTTGCTAAAATAAGATCTCGTTTTATATGTCCAAATCCCAAACTAGCAGAACTATCACTTCTAAAAAGAACTTTCATACATCAAAAACCTTTAATCTACTTTAGTATTATTTTTTTAAATTCTTCTTTTGGCTCTTTTACGCTACACAAAAAATCAACTATACTTAAATAAGATATAAATCCCTCTCCCCTCTGTTGTTTATTTAAATTTTGCTTATATATTGGATGAATAAAATCAAAGTATGAAATACTTATTTTATTGTCTTTAAATAATTCTTTAGCTTCTTTTTTATCCAAATAAGCTTTAGAACCATTGGCCGATAAATAATGATTAGAATCTAATTTTTTGCAAATCTCAACAAGCAAATTTTCTCTTTTTAAATCACTTAAATCTAGCATCGAAGATTTAAACAAAGGGGTATTAATCTCTAAAATTTTACAAATTGCGATAATTAAAGAGATATTTAACTCGCATAAATTTTCATGTTTATTTAAATTATGTTTTAATAAATCAAATATAAGATTAAAATTATCACTTTTGCTATAAGCATGATAAAAAGTTTTTAAAATCTTATCTTTCCACTTTGTATCTTTACTTAATTTTATATCACAAATTAAAGTTTTTTGTGATGTTTTTTGATGCGAAAGAGAAATAAAATGCTCCTTTTCTTGAAGTTTGATCTTATTTCTACTTTGCCAAGATCTTTGCTCAAATTGCACATTATCTAAAAAAACAAAATATTTAACTTTTGCTATCATGCAAAAATAGCCAATCCAAGGCAAAAAAGTGGGTTGCATTATAGCTATCATTTTATCTTTCCATAAATCACTATATCACTATCAAAAATTTTCGCATCATCTTCACCCATAATATTTGTAGCTTCATAATTTAAAACTTTAAAATCATATAAATTTAAATACTCTTTTAAATACTCTACAAGTTCGTATTCTTGATAAAGAGTATTAATACAACCTAGCTCCCCAGTTGTATCATCGTGATTAATTTTAAAAGTATTATGAGCTATTTTTTCTCCAAAACCATAGCGAAAATCTCGAATACTTCTTGTTCTTAGAAAGAATAAAGCATTTTCTTTAAACATTTTATATTCTTTTGAATTATTTAAGAGATTTAAAAAATCTTCCCTATGAAGATAATTAATTACATTAGGAATTAAAAAAATATCAGCCTTAATATCAGGATTTTTTTTAGGAAATTCTAAAATATCATCTTTAAAAAATTTAAAATTTTTAGCCTTAATAATATTTGTAAAATTAAAATTAGCATTTTCTATATTTAATGCATTAAAATCCACACCTAAACACTCATAATCATAATTTGCAAACAAAGAAAGATTATTACCATTAGAACAAGCAAATTCTAAAACTTTGTTATTTTTATCTCTTTGATGTAAATTATTTTTAAAAAAAAATTTAATCACTGCTAAGTCTGGGAATTTCAAACCTTTTAAGTCTCTAATATACATTATTTTCCTTCTATTTTATTTTTCCATATACGATTATATCGCTATCTTTGATAAAAATTTTATTTTTAACATTGATATTTTCGCTCATAATCACCTCAAAATCATATAAATTTAAATACTCTTTTAAATATTCTACAAGTTCGTATTCTTCATAACAAGTGCAAAGACAATCTTTTTCTCCGCTAAATTCATCATTATTTAAAATAAAACTTCCATTTTCTAGCGTTTTTCCAAGTTTATAACGATGATCTTTAATACTTCTTGCCCTTAAAAAGAAAAAAGAAAAATCCCCCCCCCCGTAGACGTAAAGATGATTCTTTCTAGCATTTAAAAGCAGAGTTTTAAGCTCATTTTTAGTAATAAAATTAATTACATTAGGAATTAAAAAAACTTTAGCATTTAAATTCTTATAATTTTTAGCAAAATCTAACATATTTTCATTAAAAAATTTAAATTTTTTATATTTTAAAATTCCATCAAAATTATATTTTGCATTTTCATAATGCTCTTTACTAAGCTCAACACCTAAACACTCATAATCATAATTTGCAAAAAGGCTTAAATTGTTACCATTGTGTGAAGCAAATTCTAAAACCTTCTCATTTTTTAAAGTATCAAGTTTATTTTTAAAAAACCATCTTACAATTTCCATATCAGGATATTTAAATCCTTTTAAATTCTTTATAAACATCCTTTATTCCTTTGAAATAGTAATTTAGCAAATTCTAAATCTTGTGGGGTATCTATATCACATACCAAAGTTCTAGGCAACACATAAACACTAGAATAAGATTTAAACATAAAGTTAGTTTCAAGCCAAGCTTTGCTCTTTCCAAAATAAAATGTTCCTGTATCATGATAAGCTTTGATTAAATCTTGGGATCTTTTTTCATAAAATGTTTCATCAAACATAAAAACACTTTTTTTATCATCTAAATAAAATGCCCTTTGTATAGGATAATCAAACTCAGTAGCACCAAAAAGAAATTTACTCCCATTTTGGATAAAAATTTCATAAGCATCTTTTAAAATTTTTTCATTGATTAAAGGTGCTGTAGCATAAAGACAACAAACATTATCATAGTGTTGATTTTTTAAAGCTAAAACTTTAATAGCATTTTGAATAACAGTTGTGCTTGAAGTAAAATCATCACTTAAATTTTTATCCCTTTTAAAAGGAGCTTTTGCTCCATATTTCATTGCTATTTCTATAATTTCATCATCATCACTTGAAACAATAACTTCATCAAAAAGTTTTGAATTTAAAGCATTTTCTATACTATAAGCAATCAAAGGCTTACCTAAAAAATCAACAATATTTTTTCTAGGAATTCTCTTGCTTCCTCCACGTGCTGGAATAATGCAAAGATTTTTCATTTTTACCTCTCAAAATAAAACTATAATTTTACTAAGTTTAAGTATAATTGTTTCTTATTTTTATAAAAAGATTTACCATGCTAATAAATAAATTTTATGAAATAAATTCTTGTGATGATGTTGAACTTAATATAAAAAGAGAAAGTAAGCTTGAGTATAGAATTACTTTTGATGATAGTAAAGATTTAAAAGCTATAGTTTTTATTATAGGTGGTTTTGGAGCTAATGCTAATATATCTTTTTTAGATTTTGATAGAGAATATTTAGCTAAAAATTTTGATGTAGTAGTGGTTAATGTTTTTTATCATTGTTTTTGCATGAGAAAAAGTTTAGATGAAAAATATAGTGCAATAACTTCTTTTACAAATTTAGATTTACCTAATTTAAAATCTTGCTTAGAAACATTCAATCTCAACACCCATAATCTAACCACAGATAATGCACAAGTTTATTATGAAATTCTAAATCAAACTTTATATGAACTAAAAAGTCAAAACAAACTTGATAAAAACTATAAAGCCATTTTTACTTCAACCTTTATCCCACCAAATAATGAATATCAAAACTATGGTATTATGGCAGCAATTGATCATATCAATGCTTTAAAAGATATAGTTAAAAACTATCCTGAATTTAAAAATTTGCCTAAAATTTATGGGGGGGGGTCTTATGGTGGATACTTATCCTTGCTTATAGCTAAGATTGCTCCTTGGTATGTTGATGGGGTGATTGATAATTCAGGAGGAGCCTTTCCTAATTTAGCTTCTATTTTGGGCAGAGAATTTGGAGTTTCTGATTATACCTTTAACGATCCAAATACTTTTATACAAACTTATGTTAAAACATTTTGGACAAGAGATATCAACTCTAATTTTTATTTTAGCGATGAAAACTATATGATAAGAGCTTTGCTTAATAAAGATCATATTCTTTTGCAAAATGAAAAAAATAAAAATATTATTTATATTTCTTATCACAGTCTAAAAGATGAATTTAAAACTGCTGATAGTAAAAAATGTCTTTATGATTTTTATAAAAACCTAGGCTTTGATTCTACTTTACATTTAATAGAAAGTGAAGATCAAATTGATGGAAAATTAGTTAAAAGTTTAGAACATAGTTTAAGAATGACTGATAAGGCTTTATTTAGACAAGAATTACCTATAGTATTAGAAAAATTAAAAAATAGAAATTCTTTTATGAAAGAAAATTCTATTTCTTATCCTTGTAAAAATAAAGTTTTTACTTTTAAGGATAAAGAGGATAAATTTGTTTTGGAAATTAAATAAGTGGGTTTGGTTAGATTTTAAAAATCTAAAATTTTAATATTATTTAAATTAAACCCACTATCTTTGTTTTATCAAAACTAGAATTAAATTCTTTTTGTATGTTTTCTATAAAATCTTTCATTTTAAAAATGCCTTCTTTAGAAACTGCGGCTTTTAAGGCAGTATTTTTTACCACCATTAAAATTTGCGCTCCACTTAATTCATAATTTGCTAAAATTTTTTCATCAAATTCTTTATCAAATTCAGCATTTTTGGGCAAAAATTTCTTCCAAATTTTAAGCCTATCTTCAAAATCTGGTTTTTTAAATTCAATTTTATAATCAAATCTTCTTGAAAAAGCACTATCTAAACTTTCTAAGAAATTTGTTGTTGCAATAATTACTCCATTAAATTTCTCTATTTGCTCTAAAAAAATATTTTGCATTTGATTGTGCATTTTATCGCTTCCGCTAGTACTTTCTATTCTTGTGCTTAAAAACTGATCAGCCTCATTAAGCAAAAGTATAGGATTTTGTTTACAAGTTTGGGTGATATTTTTATAAGTATCGAAAATTTTTCTTACATTTTGCTCGCTTTCTCCAACCCATTTGCTTAAAATTTTAGAACAATCAAAACTAAGAACTGATTTTTTCATCGATTTAGCTAAAGAAAGAGCTGACATAGTTTTGCCCGTCCCAGCTGGTCCATAAAAAATGATTTTTGCTTCAATATCCTTACCCGTTTTAATACCCCATTTAGTAAGTCTTTCTAAAACTTTTTTATCTTGTTGCTTTAAAATAGTATCTAAAAGCTCTTTGGTTTGTTTGGGCATTATAATGTCATTTATATCAGTATTTGGTTCTATAAGTTCAAAAATATCTTGCTCTTTTAAAACACTCTCTAATTTAATTTTTTTATTTTGTTTTGGTTCAAAATTTACAACTCTTTGCAGAATTTTATCACTAATAAAAAAACTCCTCGCTAACTCTCCAAAATCTTGTAAATACTCATCATATTCAATTAAGTCAAGATCAATAAGTTTTGATCCTTCTTCTAGTAATTTTTTATTAGCTCTTTTATCTAAATCATTTTCGCTAATCAAAGAAAGTAAAAAATTAAATTCCCTTGAACTAGAATTTTCATTTGTTAAGGCATATTCTTCCCTTAAAAGTGCTAAAAACAAAATCTGTTCTTTATAATTTAACTTATTTTCTTTAAAAATATCAGCTAAAACATTATAAAATTTACTAAGCTTTAAACGTTCTTTTATGTATTTTTCAAATTCTTTGATTTGATTTTTAAGTTCCAGATTATAAGAATTAAGCTTAATAAAACTTAATTTTTCATAGAGTTCAATTTTATAAAACTCATCTTTTAAATATTCTAAAAAATTCTCATAAGGATCTTTTTTATTAAGTTTTAATTTAGGTTTATCTTCTAAAAAGTCTAAAAAATACTCACTTAAACTAATATCACTTTGCAAAAGATTTAATCTCGAATTTGAAATTTTACCCACTCTAGAACTTTTTAAAAAATTTAAACTTTGGGTAATAAATCCTCTTTCTAAAAGCTTTTTTAAATCTTCTAAAGCATCTAAATAGGCATATTTTTCTTGTTTAAAAATCCCGCTTAATAAGGCAAAAGCATTAATACTTGATACAGAAACAACATAATTTTTGCAAAGTTCTTTCAAAATCAAAGCTTCATTTTTAGAGCATTTGAGTTTTTGATAAAGTTTTGTTTTTTCTATATCTTTTGTATTTAAAAACTCTTTAAGATCTAACATAAATTTCCTTAAGGATTTAATCAAGCTTTTGTATTGTAATTTTTGTTTTATTTAATTTATCTAAAAAAAACGTTTGATTATTGCAAATCTCATAAACAATATCATAATCTAATCCTTTAATTGATTGAGTAAAACCACAATCTTGTTTTTGCAAGTTTTTGGCATTAAATAAAGGTTTATTTTTTAAAATATCTTCTAAAAAATCATCATAAAAAGAATTTTTAAAAAATCTTTTATTGAAAAGCTTTTTATCATAACAAATTTCATTTAAACAAATTTTATCTTCTATTTTAATTCTAAAAAAGGCTTTCCCTAATTTATAAATTTCTAGATAAGTTACTTTATCATTTTGTTCTAAAAAACCTACATCTTGAATACGCACAAAAGAAGAATTAAAACTGATCATAACACTTTTAGTATTTGTTTCATGAGTTTTTATGGAACAAGCACTTAAAAAAAATAAAATAATAAGAAGATATATTTTCTTCATTACTTTAAATTCTTAAAAGTCAAATTAAGATCTAAATTAAGATTTTTTACTAAATGCATTATACTTTGCAAATCATCAATTTGCTTTGAAACTACGCGAATTTCATCACCTCGTATGCTAGAATTTACCTTAAATTTGCTATCTTTGATTGCTTTATTAATTTTTTTAGCATTTTCGCTATCTATGCTATCATTTACCTTTAAACTTAAACGATACATTGCTCCTTTTTCTTTTAAAAGCTCTTTAACCGCATTAGAATTAATACCTCTTTTAATAAATTTAGAGATTAAAATATCCTTTAAAACATCAAGTTTTGCTTCACTTGAAGAATTTAATTTAAAAATATTTTCTTTTTCATTGTATTCAATTTCAGTTTTTATACCTTTTAAATCATAACGCGTATCAAGCTCTTTTTTTGCTTGTTCAAAAGCATTTTTTAGCTCTTGTTTATCAATTGCTGCTGAAATATCAAAACTATGCTCATTTGCCATTTTCAATCCATTCTTTAAGATTTTGATATACTTTTTTCATTAAATTATCAATAGCCTCTTCACTTGCCCAAGCAATATGCGGAGTAAGAATTAAATTTTGTATATTTTTGATTTTTAAAAGAGGATGATCTTGCATCATTGGTTCTTTTTCCAATACATCAAGTCCTACACGAATTCCTTTTTCATCCATAATTTTTGCTAGATCTTGCTCATTGATAATCCCGCCTCTACCGACATTAATTAAAATTGCACTATCTTTTAAAAGTTTCATTTTTTCATAATCAATTAAATTATAAGTTTTATCATTTAAAGGGGCATGAATACTAATAATATCACAAGTATTTAATAACTCATCTAAATTTAAAGAAATATAATCGCTATTATGATTGAGTCCTGAAGTAGAATAATAACAAACATTAGCCCCAAAAGAATTTGCAATCTTAGCCACTTCTTTTCCTATAGTTCCAAGTCCTATAATACCATATTTTTTATTCTCTAAAGAATGTAAAATTTTGCTAAAATCTGTAAATATAGGACTTTGAACCCACTTTTGTTCTTTGCACCATTTATCATAATAAATAATTTGATTTAAAAAAGCAAAAAGTAAAGCAAAAGTATGTTGTACTACGCTTTTAGTTGAGTAAGCTTCGACATTTTTAACCTTGATTCCTTTAGAGTTAGCATAAGTAACATCGATATTATTTACTCCTGTTGCTGTTTCTAAAATGAGTTTTAAATTTGTATTATCAATTACTTCCTTATCAATGATAATTTTATTAACCATTGCAACATCTGCTTCTTTTAATCTTTCAATCACCTCATCTTTTTTAGTAATTTCATAAGATTTAAACTCACCAAAATCATTAAAGATAGATAAATCATAATTTCCCAGAGTTTTAGCATCTAAACATACAATTTTCATTTTTATTCCTCGATAATATGTCCTACAAATTTAGAGGTATTGTCTAATATCATAGAACCTTTTCTAAAACCTAAACCACAACCTTCATAAGCAAAAAATACTCCTGCTTGATAATACTCTTTATTATATTCATTTAATTCTATAAATTCCTGATAAATGAAATTATTTTGATAAGGACCTTGATTTTCACAAATTACTTCGTCATTTTTTATTATACTAATATTTGCACCTTCTCTACCAAAAATAGGTTTTTTAACATAAGATTTACCACTTAAAGGCTTATCTTTTGTTTCTAAAAGTAAAGGATGATTTGGATAAAGTTCCCATAAAATTTTCATAATACCCTTACTTTGAAAAAGCAAAGTGTAAGCAGGATTTAAAATAATAGCTTTTTGATTTTTCATAATCTGTGTTAAAAGAGCAGCAAGTTCTCCTTCTTCTATGGCTATATCCTCCCAAGGAATAAGCTTAAACCAGTATTCATAATTTTGCCCATCTTTAAAAATTCCTTCATTTTCATTAAATTCTACCTCATCAACATAGGCAAAATGGGTATGAAATCCTGCTTCTTTTGCAATATGCTCAAGCAATTTTGTTGTAAGGATTTCTTCTTGATTATTAGCAATGCTTGAAAAAAGAATTTTCCAACCTTGATAATATTCCTCAAAAGAACTAGGATCATCATTTAAAGTAATAAGTCTTTTAAAATTATCCATTAAAGCTTCATAAATATTGTTAAACTGAGATCTTTCGTCCATATTATTTTGTTTAAGTAATGCCCATTGTAAAATAGCACTTTCAAAAAGCATAGTAGGGGTATCAGCATTAAATTCTAATAATTTTATAGGTTTTCCATCAATACCACCAGCAAAATCAAATCTACCATATAAATGCCAATGAACTTCGTTTTCCCAGCTAATCTTAATAATATCTCTAAGATTAAAAGGGATAGCTAATTCATCAAAACGATCATTATCTATAACATTTTGAGCTGCTGCTATAAACATATCATAAAGTTCATTTGCAGCTTCATAATATGCATTAGCCTCATTTGAATTGACACATACTAACTCATCACTTATATAATCACTTCCATCAGAATCTGTATGCCAAGAAAAACCTATACTTTCTAAATAATCTTTTTTTAATTTTTCTACTTTTAATAATTTCATTTTTATCCTTAAGATCCAAAACTTGTTTGAGAATTTGCCTTAGAACCACCTCCAAAAAAGCCAGATTTACCAGAATTTCCAGCTTTAGCTGAATTTGCTTGATTAAAACTATTTACACTCCTTTGATAAGCACTTTGATTAGAAAAAGCTCCTCTTTGTTGATTGGCAAAATTAGAATTATTAAAAAGTTTTGAACCTATCCAACTTCCAAGTATAGCCCCAGCTGCACTAGCAAGCAAAGTTTCCCCCAAAGATAATCCCCCACTACTCATTTGAGCATTATCTTTGGTTAAATTTGATGTTCCATTATCAATTTTAGCAGCCTCTTCTTTAATCAAAGCATCCATTTCTTCTTTACTTAAAATTCTTTCTGTGCCATTTAATTCTTTTAAAATAACTCTTGTTTCATTACTAGGATATTGATCTTTGATTTTATATTGATTTGGCGCTATTTCTTCTATAATTACAAAAGCACCCTCTTGTGCTTTTGTTTCAGTCAAAGAGTTATCTTGAGTTGAATTACAACCGCTTAAAGCTCCTAAAGAAATTACACTTAAACCACCTAATACACTAATTTCAATAATTTTTTTAATATGCTTCATACGATATTCCTTTGATTATTTAAAAATTTTTAAAATTTTAACAAAATTTTATAATAAATTTTAAATCTAGTAGCAATCCTTGAAAAACATTGTAAACTTAAGGGTATTCTATAGTGTTAAATTTATTGTATAGTTAATCAAAAGCCAAAAAAGGCTTTTGATTTTAAAGTCTTGACTCGTAGCGTCTTAGCATATAAAGTTTTTTAAGCATTTTCTTACGTGCTGAAATTTTTTGCTTTTTACGAATTTCAGTCATAGGTTCAAAAAATCTTCTTGCTCTTACTTCAGTTACAACAAGATTTCTATCTACTTGCTTTTTAAACTTACGGTATGCTTCATCAAAAGACTCGTTAGGATGCACCTTAATTCCTGGCACTACCCTCACCACCTTTCATTAAAATTTTTTGGCTTTGAATTCTACGTAAAAATTACTAAATAAATCTTTAAGCTTAAATTATTTTTTAAAAGTTATAATCTTTTGAAATTATAAGATTTATAAACTCAAAAATATAATTTATTTAGGAATTTATTATGCAATATATTACTAATTACACAAAAAAACGCTATATTACTTATTTTATAATTACCTTAATTATTTTTATTTTACCTTTTGTTAGAATCAATAATAATCATTTTTTTCTTCTTGATTTTATAAATGAGAAACTTAATTTATTTTTCATATCTTTTGATACTCAAGAACTTTATCTTATGCCTTTTATATTAATGTTTCTTTTTATAGGAATATTTTTTATAACAACTTTAGCAGGTAGAATTTGGTGTGCTTGGAGTTGTCCTCAAACATTATTTCGTGTTATTTATAGAGATTTAATTCAAACAAAACTCCTTAAAATCCGCAAAAATATAAATAACAAACAAAAAGAATATCCTAAAAATTTTATTAAAAAAATTTTTGGAATTTTAATTTTTTATATGATTTCTTTAATAGCAGTAAGTAATTTTTTATGGTATTTTGTGCCTCCTGAAATATTTTTTAATTATTTAAAAAATCCTCAAGAACACTTACTTTTAGTTGGAATTTTATTTTTTGTTTCTCTATTTTTAACTTTTGATATAACTTGGTGGGCTGAGAAATTTTGTATTTATGTTTGTCCTTATGCAAGAATTCAATCTGTTATGTTTGATCATAATACAATGCAAGTAATTTACGATGAGAAAAGAGGAGGAATAATCTATAAGGATAAAATTAAACTTTATAAAAAACCTCCACAAGGAGATTGTATAGGATGTGAAGCTTGTGTTGATATTTGCCCTACACATATTGATATACGTAAAGGAATGCAACTTGAATGCATTAATTGTCTTGAATGTGCTGATGCTTGCTCTAAAATTCAAAACAAATTTAATCGTCCAAGTCTTATAGAATGGACAAGTATAGAAGCTATGAAAACTAAAAGTAAGGTTAAATTTTTAAGATTTAAAACTATTGGTTATTTAATAGTTCTTTTAATTATTTTAGTTTTATTAATTATCACAGGTAGCAAAAAAGAAAAGATGCTTTTAAATATTAATCGCAATAGCGAACTTTATAGCATTGATAATAAAAATGGAAAATTAGAAATAACTAATGCTTATACATTTTTATTTCAAAATACTGATAATCAAGCACATGAGTATTATTTTGAAATAGAAACAGATGGAAAATTAAACTCAGATATAGAAATTCTAAGACCTAAAAAACCTTTTAAACTTGAAGCTGGAGCTAAAACAAAAAAAATTATCGTATTAAAAGCTAAAAACAATTTAAATTCTAATACACAAAAAGATATTATTGTTCCTATTACAATTAAAGCTTATGCTGTTGATGATAATAAAATTTTTGTTTATAGAAAAAGCATTTTTATTTATCCAAAAAAATCGGAAAAATAAAAAACCTTAAGCAAAAATTTAATTAACTTTAGGTTAAAAATCAAAAGTTATAATAAAAGTTTTGATTTACAAAGATTGTTAAATTTAAAAAGGAGAAATAATGATTTTTAAAAAGAATATTCTTCTAATTTTAGGTATTGCAATTTTTATTAGTGCTTGTAATGAAAAAGAAACTCCAAAAATGGCTATGCCAGCACAACCTGTAAGCGCCATGAGTGCTAAAGGCGAAGACTTACCTTTAAAATTTACCTATCCTGCAAAATTAGTAAGTGATTATGATGTAATCATAAAACCTCAAGTAAGCGGGATTATAATTGAAAAATACTTTAAAGCTGGAGATTTTGTAAAAAAAGGTCAAAAACTTTTTTTAATCGAGCCTAATAAATTTGAAGCAAATGTAAATTCTGCTTATGGAAAAGTTTTAACAGCAAAAGCAAATTTTGATAGTGCTTCAAAAGAGTATGAAAGAAATAAAATTTTATTTGAAAAGAAAGCTATTTCACAAAAAGAATACGATACTTCTTTAGCAAATTTTGATAGTGCTAAGGCTAATCTTACAAGTGCAAGAGCGGATTTAGCTAGTGCTAAAATTGATTTAAATTATACTCAAATTATTGCTCCATTTGATGGTGTAATAGGTGATGCGTTAATTAATATAGGAGATTTTGTCAGTGCAAGCACCACAGAGCTTGTTCGTGTTACAAATCTTAATCCAATTTATGCTGATTTTTATATCTCTGATACAGATAAGCTTAATCTTAATCGCAATGTACAAACTGGAAAATGGGAACTTGATAATATTCATGCTATCTTAAATATCAATGGAGAAATCAAACAAGGAAAATTATATTTTATTGATTCTGTAATTGATTCTAAAAGTGGGAGCGTAAAAGCCAAAGCTGTTTTTGATAATAACAACTCTAGTTTGCTTCCAGGATCTTTTGCAAATATTACATCTGAAGGCTTTATCCAAAAAAATGGCTATAAAATTCCTCAAAGTGCTATAATGCAAAACCAAAATGAAATTTATGTTTATACTATAGTTAATAACAAAGTAACCAAAACTCCAGTTCATATAAGTTATCAAGATAATGAATATGCCATTATTAGTTCAGGGCTTAAAGATAATGATAAAGTTATTTTAGATAATTTCAAAAAAATTCGTATAGGCTCTGATGTTCAAGAAGTTGGGAGCAAATAATGTTTTCTAAATTTTTTATAGAAAGACCTATATTTGCCTCTGTAGTCGCTATAATAATTTCAATCGCTGGAGCTATTGGTTTAGTAAATCTACCAGTAGAACAATACCCCTCTTTAACTCCACCAACCGTTCAAGTAAGTGCTACTTATACAGGAGCAGATGCTAGAACTATTGCATCAACAGTTGCAACACCCATTGAAGATGCAATTAATGGTGTAGAAAATATGATTTATATGGATTCTACAAGTTCTCCAGGGCAAATGAGATTAACTGTTTATTTTGATATAGGAACCGATCCAGATCAAGCAACAATTGATGTAAATAATAGAATTTCAGAAGCAACAGCCAAACTTCCAGAAGCTGTAAAAAAACTTGGAGTCACTGTTAGAAAATCTTCTTCTACGATACTTGAGGTACTTTCTGTATATTCAGAAGATGGCTCAATGAGTGATATAGATATTTATAATTATGTTTCTTTAAATATTTTAGATGAACTAAAAAGAGTCCCAGGCGTTGGTAATATCTCTGCAATAGGCGAAAAAGACTATTCGATGAGAATTTGGTTAAAACCTGATTTATTAAATAAATATGGTGTTACTGCAAATGATGTTATAAGTGCAATAAACGATCAAAACGCTCAATATGCTACAGGAAAAATCGGAGAGGAACCTGTAGTTAATAAATCGCCCCAAGTTCTTACTATCACTATGCAAGGAAGACTTCAAACTCCACAAGAATTTGAAAATATTATTTTAAGAGTTAATGAAGATAATTCTTTTTTAAGAATTAAAGATGTGGCACAAGTAGAAATAGGTGCAAAACAATATAATTCTACAGGTCGCTCAGACACAAGTTCAGCTGTTCCAATTATGATTAATTTGCAATCAGGAGCAAATGCTGTAAATACTGCAAAACTTGTTGAAGAAAGAATGCAAGAACTTTCTAAAAATTTTCCAGAAGGTTTAAAATATAGAACTCCTTATGATACAACTATATTTGTTAAAGCTTCTATTAAAGAAGTTATTAAAACTTTCGTTGAAGCTTTAGTATTAGTTCTTATTGTAATGTATCTTTTCTTAAAAAATTTCAGATCGACTATTATTCCTATGATAGCGGTTCCTGTTTCTTTATTAGGAACCTTTGCTGTGCTTTATGTTTTAGGCTTTAGCATCAATCTTTTAACACTTTTTGCTCTTGTTTTAGCAATTGGTATTGTTGTAGATGATGCTATTATTGTTGTTGAAAATATTGATAGAATTTTACATGAAGATCCCAATATTTCAGTTAAAGATGCAGCAATTCAAGCTATGAATGAAGTAAGTTCACCTGTTATTTCTATCGTTCTTGTATTGTGTGCTGTTTTTATACCTGTTTCCTTTATTTCAGGATTTGTAGGAGAAATTCAAAGACAATTTGCTCTCACCTTAGCAATTTCTGTTGCTATTTCAGGATTTGTTGCTCTAACACTTACTCCTTCTTTATCTGCTTTATTTTTAACAAGAAATGAAGGTAAACCTTTTTATTTTGTTCAAAAATTTAATGACTTTTTTGATTGGAGTACTTCTGTATTTAGTAGTGGTGTCGCTTATATACTAAAAAGAACTATTCGTTTTGTTCTTATATTTTTCATTATGATAGGATCTATTTTCTATCTTTATAAAATTGTTCCAAGCTCTTTAGTTCCTTCTGAAGATCAAGGGGTTATTATGAGCATTATCAATCTTCCTTCTGGATCATCTATACATAGAACTATTGAAGAAGTTGATAAAATCAATCAAAATGCTACTCAAATAGAAAGCATTGAATCAAGTGTTTCTCTTGTAGGATTTGATTTATTTACAAGTTCTTTAAAAGAAAATGCTGCGGCAGTATTTTTCAAACTTAAAGATTGGAGTCAAAGAGAAGAAAGTTCTAATCAATTAATCGCACAATTATTTAAACAATATGCAGCAGATAGAAATGCATTAAGTTATTTTTTAAATCCACCACCGATACCAGGCCTTAGTTTGACAGGTGGCTTTGAAATGTATGCCCAAAATAAGAGTGGTAAAGATTATGATGCTATACAGCAAGATGTTAATAAAATGCTTGAACTTGCAAGAACAAGAAAAGAGCTTGCCAATGTAAGAACTACCCTTGATACAAGTTTTCCTCAATATAAACTTCTTATTGATAGAGATAAGATGAAATATTATAATCTTAATATGCAAGATGTTTTTAATACAATCAGTGCAACTATAGGAACATATTATGTTAATGATTTTCCTATGTTGGGTAAAAATTTCCAAGTAAATATTAGAGCTTTAGGAGACTTTAGAAATACTCAAGATGCATTAAAAAATATCTATGTAAGATCAAGCGATAATCAAATGATCCCTTTAAATTCATTCTTAAGTCTTGTAAGAACTGCTGGTCCTGATGATGTAAAAAGATTTAATCTTTTCCCGGCAGCTTTAATTCAAGGAGATCCTGCTCCAGGATATACTTCAGGACAAGCTATTGATGCTATTGCTGAAGTAGCAAAACAAAGTCTAGGAGATGAGTATTCTATCGCTTGGTCGGGATCGGCTTATCAAGAAGTAAGCTCTAAAGGTACTGGAGCTTATGCTTTTGTTTTAGGCATGGTGTTTGTGTTTTTAATCTTAGCAGCACAATATGAAAGATGGTTAATGCCACTTGCTGTTATTACGGCTGTTCCTTTTGCAGTTTTTGGTTCCTTTTTGCTTGTGGCACTTAGAGGATTTGACAATGATATATACTTTCAAACAGGACTTTTGCTTTTAATAGGTCTTTCTGCTAAAAATGCTATTTTAATTATAGAATTTGCAATGGAAGAGCGTTTAAAAAAAGGTAAAAGTATTTTTGAAGCAGCGATTAATGCAGCTAAATTAAGATTTAGACCTATTGTTATGACTTCTTTAGCATTTACTTTTGGAGTTTTACCAATGATCTTTGCTAGTGGTGCAGGAAGTGCTTCAAGACACGCTCTAGGAACTGGACTTGTAGGAGGAATGATTGCCGCTTCAACATTGGCAATATTTTTTGTTCCATTATTTTTCTATCTTTTAGAAAATTTTAATGAATGGCTAGATAAAAAAAGAGGTAAAATAAAATGAATAAATTACTATATCTTTTTATCTTATTTTTTTTTAGTGCTTGCTCTCTAAGCCCTAATTTAAAAATACCTGAAGCAAATTACACTATTGACGATAAACAATTAAATAGTGTAAAAGATAACAATATTTCAAAACAATGGTGGAAAGAGTTTGATGATGAAAATTTAAATAAACTCATAGATTTAGCTCTTAAAAATAATAATGATTTAAAGCTTGCTTTTATTCATATGGAGCAAGCTTCTGCTCAATTAGGTATAGATTTTAGCAGCCTATTACCAAAACTAGATGGAAGTGCCGATGCAAGTCGTGCAAAAACTTCTATAAATGCCCCTAGTAATCAAACAGGTAAAGTTTATTATAGTAATGATTTTAAGATAGGACTAAATTTAAGTTATGAAATCGATTTTTGGGGCAAATATCGTGACACATACCGTGCTTCCAAATCAGGTTTTAAAGCAAGTGAATATGATTATGAAGCAGCAAGACTTTCTGTGATTTCAAGTACGGCTCAAGCTTATTTTAATTTTACAAATGCATATGAAAACGAAAATGCCCTTAAAGACGCTTATGATTCTGCAAAAGAAATTTATAGAATAAATGATGAAAAATTTCAAGCAGGTGCAGTAGGAGAATACGAACTTTCTCAAGCAAAAGCTAATTTAGAAAATATAGCTTTGCAATATAATGAAGCAAAATTAAATAAAGAAAATTACTTAAAAGCTTTAAAAATTTTAACTTCAAATGATTTAAATGATATACTTTACAAAGATCAAGCTTATCAAACTTTTAATCTTAAAGAATTTAATATACCAACTGGAATTTCAAGTACAATTTTACTCCAAAGACCTGATATTGGCTCTTCTTTGGAAAAACTCATTCAACAAAACTATCTTGTTGGAGTAGCTCGCACAGCATTTTTACCAAGCCTTTCTCTAACAGGATTGTTGGGATTTGAAAGTAAAGATTTAGATACTCTTATAAAAGGAGGATCTAAGACTTGGAATATAGGTGGAAATTTTACAATGCCTATTTTTCATTGGGGGGAAATCTATCAAAATATTAATTTAACAAAACTCAATAAAGATGAAGCTTTTATAAATTATCAAAATACTTTAATCACTGCTTTTGGAGAAATTCGCTATGCATTAGCAGCTAGAAAAACCATACGTTTACAATATGATAATGCACAATCAAGCGAACACTCTTATAAAAGAATTTATGAAATTTCCAAAGAACGCTATGATATAGGTGAAATGTCTTTACAAGATTATCTAGAAGCTCGTCAAAACTGGCTCAACGCAAAAATTGCTTTTAATAATACTAAATATTCTTATGCTAATTCTATAGTAAATGTTATTAAAGCTTTTGGAGGAGGTTTTGAGCAAAGTGAAAATATGAGTAAAAATATAGAGAAAGATTCACAAAATTTAGATATGTCTTTTAGAGAATAGTTTTATTCTCTAAAATTTTGAATTTACAATTCTACAAATAGATATTTAGTTTTAAAAAATAATTTTAGAAATATTTTATCAAAACAAGGATAGAATTAAAATCTTTTTATTTAATAATACTTTTTTTGATTAAGAAAGAATAATTTACTGCTAATTAAAAAAAATTTGTTAAATTTTTATTTAATATTTTAGTATTTATAGGAATAACATGAACTTTTTTCAAAATCTTGCTTTAAAATATTCTCATAATATGATGGAAAAATCTTTAAGACAAGGTTTTAATGTCGAACTTTTAAAAACACCAAAAAAAAAGGTTCCACAAGATGGAAAACAATATATGCTATACATGCACATACCATTTTGCCATACTTTTTGTCCTTACTGTAGTTTTCATAAATATTATTATAATGAAAATTTAGCTAAATCTTATTTTGAAAATTTACGAAACGAAATTCAAATTATAAAAGATCAAGGTTTTGATTTCACTTCTTTATACGTTGGAGGAGGAACAACACTCATCAATGAAGAAGAACTTTTAAAAACCTTAGAACTTTGTAAAAAACTTTTCTCTATCAAAGAAATCTCTTGCGAGAGTGATCCAAATCATATAAAAGCTGAAAAATTAACTTTATTTAAAGGTCTTATAGATCGCTTAAGTTGTGGAATACAAAGTTTTGACAATGATATATTAAAAAAAATATCAAGATATAATAAATTTGGATCTTCAGAAGAACTTCAAGAAAAAATATCTAAAGCTTTAGGAATTTTACCTATTTTTAGTATAGATTTAATTTTTAATTTTCCAGGACAGACCAAAGATCAACTTTTAAATGATCTACAAATTGCAAAAAATTTAGCACCTCAACAAATTACAACCTATCCTTTAATGAAATCAAATCTTACCAAAGATAATATTGCTAAAAGTTTAGGTGTAAGCTTTAAAGATAATGAATTTGAATTCTATCAAATAATACGAGAATATTTAAAAAGTTATACTCAAAATAATAGCTGGTCTTTTTCTTTGGAAAAAAATTCCTTAAATGATGAATATGTAAGCTCTCATCATGAATACTTAGGTATAGGCAGTGGAGCATTTAGTTTCCTAGAGGGAGAACTTTTAATCAACGCTTTTAATTTAAATGATTATGCAAGGCTTATCAAAGAAGAACGAAATGCTAATATTGCAAAAGCTTATTTTAATAAAAAAGAAATTATAAAATACGTTTTTCTAACAGAAATTTTTGCAGGAAAAATTGAAATAAATAAATTTAATAAAACATTAAATTGTAATCTTGAAAAAGATCTTTTTGTAGAGCTTTTAGGATTAAAATTGAGTAAAGCTATTTACAAAGAAAATGATTCTTTTTATAGTACTGATTTTGGTAAATATCTTTTTGTTGTTTTAATGAAAGATTTTTACACTGGAATGGATCTTGTACGTGCAGTCTTTAGAGATGATAAACGATTAAAAAATAAAAATTTTATTGATGTAATGAAAGAGAATGTAGATCCCTTAAATTCCATTGATATGGAATTTAAATCAGGGCAATAAAATTAAAAAGGACGTAAAACTATCATCCATGCAATTATAATAAACATAATGGTTGGAAATTCATTATAAATTCTAAAATACTTTCCACTTTTTTTAGAGGTGCCATTTGCTAAAGCTTTTAGACAAAAATAATTATGTATATGAAAAATGATTAAAAGAGTTACACAAGTAAGCTTTACATGCATATATCCAGAACCAACCATTAAAACTTCTTTATGAGCATGCAACATTAAGCTTCCGCTAATTAAAGTTACTATCATAGCAGGGGTTTGAATAGCAAAATAAAGTTTTCTCTCCTGAATTTTCACAACTTCAACAAAACCTTGATTTTGATTATTCTCAGCATGATATACAAAAAGCCTTGGCAAGTAAAAAAGACCAGCCATCCAAGAAACAAATGCTAAATAATGCACCCATTTTATCCAAAGATAATATTCATTAATCCATTCTGTCATTTTCTTCCTTCTTTCTTTATAAAAATTTCTTGTATTAAAA
This sequence comes from Campylobacter novaezeelandiae, assembly GCF_018968685.1. Taxonomy (NCBI): domain Bacteria; kingdom Pseudomonadati; phylum Campylobacterota; class Epsilonproteobacteria; order Campylobacterales; family Campylobacteraceae; genus Campylobacter; species Campylobacter novaezeelandiae. The sequence goes on from NZ_CP076657.1 coordinate 1,310,402, forward strand.
TTAAAAATACTCCTAAATTAATCATTACATCTGCTATATTAAAAATAGCAAATTCAAACCATTTATGCCAAAAAAACATATCAACAACGCCTCCGTGAACAAAACGGTCAAATAAATTTGAACTTCCTGCGCCTAGTATCATACCAAAGGCAATAAGATGTTTTTTTAAAAAAATTTTCTGATTAAAAAGATAAATAAATAAAATAATAATAACAATAAGATGTATATATTTAAGATAATGCTCTAAAAAACTAAACATAGAAAAGGCTACACCAGTATTTAAAGCAAAAGTAAGATCTAAATATTCGCTTTGATAGCGTAGTCCATTTAAAATTAAATATTTAAACCATTGATCAAAAATAAAAACTATAACAAAACTAAACCAAAATAAAATTTGGTATTTTATTTTATCAATCATTTAATGCTTTCTTAAAAAATGCAACAACATTTTTCATTTCTTTTTCTAAAATTTTTCCCTCTTTAGCTTCTAAAAGCAAGCGTATAAGATTTTCAGTGCCAGAATATCTAAATAAAGCATTAATATTTTTATTTTTTAATTCCTTAATAAGCTCTTTTAAGCCTTTTATTTTTTCTAAATCTTTTTTCTCTGAAATTTTTAAATTTACTAAAAGCTGCGGATAAGGTTTTATCTGTCCTAAAATCACACTAGCAGCTTTTTTCTTAGTAAGCATTAAAGCACTAAATTGCAAAGCTGCAATAAGCCCATCTCCTGTTTTGGCATAGTCACTAAAGATAATATGCCCACTTTGTTCTCCACCAAAATTTCCTTTCAATTCTTTTAGTTTTTCAAGAACAAATTTATCTCCAACATTACAAGTTTGAAAATCTATACCATTTTTATTTAAAAATTCTTTCAAAGCTCCATTGCTCATTGAAGTTGCAACTACACTTGATTTTAATTTATTTTGCTCTTTAAGGTATAAGGCCAAAACTCCCAATAAACTATCACCATTGGCTACCTCGCCTTTTTCATCAACCACAACTAAACGATCAGCATCTCCATCAAAAGCAAAACCCACATCAGCTCTTAATCTTTTTACTTCATCAGCCAAATTGAAAGGATGCAATGCTCCGCAATTTTCATTTATATTTAAACCATTTGGCTTATCATTAATCACAATAACTTCAGCACCAAGCTCCTTAAATACAGTTGGAGCAACCTTATAAGAAGCTCCATTAGCAACATCTAAAATAACACGTAATGATTTTAAAGTTAAATTTTTAGGAAAAGAATTTTTAATAGAAACGATATAGCGACCAATTACATCATCAATCCTTTTAGCTTGACCTATCTCACCCATAGTAACTCTTGCATTTTCGATTAAATCATTATTAAAATATATCTCTTCTATTTTCTTTTCCGCTTCTTCATTTAGTTTATTACCATATGAATCAAAAAATTTAATACCGTTATCATAGTAAGGATTATGAGAAGCTGAAATCATTATTCCTGCATCACAGCGCATATCCTCAGTTAAAAAAGCTATAGCAGGTGTTGGCATAGGTCCAATTTGTATTACATTATATCCTATAGAAGTAAGACCAGAAACTATAGCATTTTCAATCATATAACCACTTCTTCTAGTATCTTTCCCTACTAAAATATTGTTAGTAAGACTTTTATCTTTAAAATAAATTCCAGCAGCCATTGCTAAACGCATTGCTAAAAATGAATCTAAAAAACTTCCTGCTTTTCCTCTAACGCCATCTGTTCCAAAAAGTTCCATTTTAAACCTTAACAATAAAATTTAAAATAATTATAACAAATCGAAAATTAAGAATATTAAATAAAAACCCTTATAAAAAGGGTTTTTTAATTAAAGTTGTGGTTTTGGAGTTTTACCAGTAGAAACTGGAAATTGAGGATAAGTAATTTTTGGTTTTTCACCTGTTAAAGAATGTAAAAACATTTCTATACTTTTTGCTTCTTGATCTGTGATTTTAATTCCAAGTTGAACACTACCCATTTCCTTTATAGCATCTTGCAACGACCAAATAGCCCCATTATGAAAATAAGGAGCAGTTTCTGCTATATTTCTTAAGGTTGGAGTTTTAACCATACCATTAGCATCACCTTTAAAATCTCCAATGTCTGCAAATTTATATTTAGCGGCAACTTGGAAAGGTTGCATACTTCCACCTAAATTTACACCTGTATGACATGCAACACAGCCTTTATCAAGGAACAATTTAAGACCTTTTTTTTCTTTATCATTTAAAGCATTTTCATCTCCATCTAAAAATTTATCAAAACGAGAAGGAGTAATAAGAGTTCTTTCAAAATTTGCAATAGCATCAGCAATATTGTCAAAATTTACACCACTTTTTCCATAAATCTTTTTAAACTCTTCTACATACTCAGGCAAAGAAGAAATTTTTTCTACAGCAAGTTTCGAAGGAGTTGCCATTTCGGCTTCTGATTCAATAGGTCCTTTAGCTTGATCTGCTAGAGTTTTAGCTCTACCATCCCAAAACTGAGTTGTATTTAAAACAGAATTATAAACAGTTGGAGAATTTAAATGATGAGGATTAGCAGTCCATCTATGCCCAATAGCAGTAGAAACACCATCTGTTCCACCTAGACCTAAATTATGACAAGTATTACAAGAAATTATACTACTTTTAGAAAGCCTAGGATCAAAATAAAGTTTTTTACCAAGCTCTGATTTTTCTATACTAAATGGACTTGCTTTAACGCCATTTTGTTTTAAAATATCATCAACTTCTTTTTGATTTTTTGGTAAAGAAGCCAGACCTGATTGCTTAGCCTCATCAACTAAACTTAAAGCACCTAAATTCGCAGAATAAAAAACACCACAAACTAAAATAATAAATGGTAATTTAATTTTCATTAAAAACTCCTTGATATTTTTAAATAAAAACAAAATATTAATCTTTTAATACTTAATTAATAATAAAAATTACTAAAAAAATTAATAATTAATTAATAGTATTTTTATCTTATTTGATTTGTTTATTTTTTTTATTTATAATTTTAAAAATAAATTTTTAAGGCTTATATGGAAAATCTAATTATTTATCTAATTTCTTATCTTTTAGGATCAATTCCGTTTGGTTTTGTTCTTGCTAAATTATTTGCTAATGTCAACATCAAAGAACAAGGTTCAAAAAGCATAGGTGCAACTAATGTCTTAAGAGTAGTAAAAAAGGATAATCCTAAATTAGCAAAAAAATTAGCAATTATAACCATTATTTTAGATTTTTCTAAATCTGCACTATTGCTTTTAGCATTAAAAGCTTTAAATTATGATATAGGACTACTTTGGAGTGTTGCTGTTTTAACAGCATTTGGACACTGTTTTTCAATTTACTTATTTTTTGAAGGTGGGAAAGGAGTTGCTACTGGAGCTGGTGCTATGATGGTGCTTTTGCCTTTAGAAACTTTGACTGCCTTAGCTGTTTGGTTGATTATAGGAAAGATATTTAAAATATCATCTTTAGCTTCTTTATTGGCTTTGTTAAGTTTTATAGGAAGTTCTTTTATATACCATTATAATATGCCAGAAATTCAAACCCATGCACCTGTATTTATTATCACTTTTATTATATTTTATAAACATTTACCAAATATTAAAAGATTGTTTTTAAAAGAAGAATGCAAGATTATATAATAAATATTAAAACAGAATTTAAATGTATTATTGGCGTTTTGGCTTTTGAACGTAAAAAAAAACAAAAGGTGATAGTAAAATTAAAAGCAAAATCTCATGAATTTTTAGATTATTCTATACTTACAAAAAAAATAAAAAAATATTATAAAAAAAATAAATTCTATACTATAGAAGAATCTTTAGAATTTGTAAGTGCTAAACTAAAAGAAAAAATTCCGTCTTTAATTTTTTTAAAAATTTCTGTTTTTAAGCCTAAAATCATTAAAAAAACCAAAGCTGGAGTAATTTTTAAAAAAAAATATTAATATTTTTTTAAGTTATTTGAATATTTACTTAAGCTATGTTATAATTTTTTAAATTTTTCTTATGAGAAGGATAATATAATGAGAATTTTAGTAATAGAAGATGAAATAAATTTAAATAAAAGTATTATAGATAATCTTAATAGCTTTGGTTATCAAACTGACTCTTCTGAAAATTTTAAAGACGGAGAATATTTTATTGGAATTAGACATTATGACTTAGTTTTAGCAAGCTGGAATCTTCCAGATGGAGATGGAGCTGATCTTATAAATATCATAAAACAAAAATCCCCAAGAACTTCAATTATTATTATGTCTTCAAAAACAGATAAAGAAACTGAAATTAAAGTTTTAAAAGCAGGTGCGGATGATTTTGTTAAGAAAAATATAGATTTTGATATATTAATGGCAAGAATTGAAGCAAGATTAAGACTTGGTGGAACCAATGTAATAAAAATTGAAGAATTAACCATAGATCCTGATGAAGAAAAGATAACTTATAAGGGGCAAGATATAGAGCTTAAAGGAAAACCTTTTGAAGTTTTAACTCATTTAGCTAGACATTCAGATCAAATTGTTTCTAAAGAGCAATTACTTGATGCTATCTGGGAAGAACCTGAACTTGTTACACCAAATGTAATTGAAGTAGCAATTAATCAAATTCGTCAAAAAATGGATAAACCATTAAATATTTCTACTATCGAAACTGTACGTCGTAGAGGATATCGTTTTTGTTTTCCTAAAAAATCTTAATTTTTTGCATAATGGCAAAAAATTTCTTAATTTTATTACTTAAAATTTTATATTATATTTAAGTTTTATTATTGTATAAAACAAAAAATATATCTGAAAGGTGCAATTAAAATGTCTCTTTTAATAACCAAAGATTGCGTTTGTTGTGATGCTTGTAGAGAAGAATGTCCTGATAATGCTATCTATGAAAATAGCCCTATCTATGTTATAGATCCTGATCTTTGTTCAGAATGTGTAAATGATTTTTCAGAGCCAGCTTGTATCGTTGCTTGTCCTTATGAATGTATTATTCCAGATCCAGATAATGTTGAAAGTATAGAAGAATTACGTCTAAAAAATAAACGTAGAGAGCATTAATGGCCAAAAGGACTGCTGTTGTTGATTTGGGTTCTAATTCAATTAGAATGGTTATTTTTGAAAAAACTTCACGATATGGATTTTATACTACTCATGAATTTAAAAGAAAAGTCCGTTTAGGAGAGAATTCCTATAATAATAAAAAAATTTTACAAAAAGAAGCTATGCAAAGAGCTGAAGAAACTTTAAGTTTTTTTAAACAATGTGCACTCAAAAATAAATGTAAGAAAATTTTTATAGTCGGCACTTCTGCTCTAAGAGACGCCCCTAATTCAAAAGAGTTTATAAAAAGAATAAAAAATAAACTTCAATTAAACATCCGTTGTATTGATGGAAAAAATGAATCCTATTTAGGAGGGTTAGCTGCCTTAAATTTATTAAGCACTTTTAAAGATGGAACAACCTTAGATATAGGCGGGGGTTCAAGTGAGCTTTGTTTAATTAAAAATAGAAAAATTATTGACTGCATTTCACTTGATATAGGAACAGTTAGACTAAAAGAGCTTTTTAATAAAAATACAAAAAAATTAGATGAATTTTTGGAATCTACCTTAAAACTTATTCCCGAAACATTTTGTAATAGTAATCTTATAGCCATTGGAGGAAGTTTAAGAGCCATTTCAAGTTCTATTATGCAAAAAAATTCTTATCCCTTAAAGAATTTACATGATTTTAGATACAATTTTGAAGATGAAAAAGATTATATCTTTAAAATTTTAAATACTGATATTAATTCTCTCATTGATTTTGGTATTAAAAAAGATCGTTTTGATACCATTAAAGAAGGCGCTTTGATTTTTTTAAAAATTGCTCAAAAAATCAAAGCTAAACAAATTATAACAAGTGGTGTTGGGATTAGAGAAGGTATATATTTACAAGATCTATTAAGACCATTAAAATATTTTCCAAATAATTTTAATCCTAGTCTAAAATCTTTACAAGATAGATTTTTAACCAATAACACCAAAAGCAAAACATCACAGTATGCTTTGCAAATTTTTGATACACTCAAAGAATCGCATAATCTTAACATATACTATAAAAATATCTTAATAGTTGCTTCAAAACTTTGTCATATTGGAGAATATTTGAATTTTTATTTTGCAAACGAGCATTCAGCAAATTTTATCTTAGGTGGTTTAAACTATGGCTTTTCGCATAAAGAAAAAGTTCTCATTGCTACCATTATTAAATTAAATGGAAAAAAAGCTATTCCATATAATTTAGAACATTTTAAACAGCTTTTGCCAAATTCTCAAATTATAACTTGGCTAGGATTTATGTTAACGCTTGCAAAAACATTAAGTTTTAGTGAAGAAAAAATTAATTTTTCTTTTTATAAAGATACACTTTATATTTACAATGAAAATCAAAAACTTAATTTATCTAAAGATGAAATCAAAAAGATTACCAAACCTAGTAATATAAATATAAGCATAAATCAAATGCCTTGATTATTTTTTCTTTTCTCATTAATTAAATTTTGAATTTTTCTCTTATTTTCTTCAAAAAAAGAATTAAAATTTTTATCATTGGAATCTTTTTGTATCTTATCATCTGAAATTTCAGTACTTTCTAAAAGAAGATTGGATTGTCCTATAATCATTACATAGCGTTTTAAATTATATTCTAAAATCATAAATTGGTTATTTCTATCCAAAGGTTTTTGAAAAATAATACTAAAATTTTTTATATTTACATTTTTTCTATTAAGCATATTTTTTTTCAACCATAAAAGAGCAATCAATAAAACTATCAAAACCAATATAATTAAAATATAATTGGTATAATTATATTCTTGTGGCATATTTTCTTTAGTTTTAAAGAGATTTTCAGAACTTAAATTTGGTTTTGGTGATAATCCTTCAGTATTAGTATTGCTTTGATTTAAAGGGGTAATTCTGACTCTAATTCCAAATTTATCATTAATAGAGCTAACATTTAAATTGATTTCTTCTTTATTATGAAACATAATATATGTTTTATTATTTTTTGAACTAATTACGATTTTATCCATAAATTTAGACTGAAGATTTTTTACTTCATTTTTAGAATATTTAAGATCATTAAAAATAAGTTCTAATATTTTTTTTTCTTTTCTTTGAGAAATATTACCCTTATAAACGCTATCAAAAGAAAGCATCAAATCAACTCTATCATTTCTATTATAAATGTTATAATCAGTTAAATTAGTAGCAACCAGTGGAATTAAAAAACAAAAAAAGATAAATAAAATTCTCATTAAATTTCTTTTTTAAAATATTGTAAAACAGTTTTAGAATCTAAAATCTCATTTATCCTTATGGCAAGATTTTTCTCATATACCATAACTTCACCTTTTCCAAAAATTCTTTTATTAATATAAAGTTCAACACTTTCTCCTGCTGGTTTTTCAAGATCTATAACAGAACCTACTTCTAGTTTTAAAAGCTCATTAACACTCATATTAGTTGTTCCAAGCTCGCTAACAAAATCAACCGTAATATCTAAAATATCTTCATAAGAATGAAGCAAGCCATGATAGTTACCAAATTCAATTTCATCATTCATGATTATTAAAACCTATTTTAAAATAATGATTATTTAATTTATATACTAAAAATTCATCAAGTTTAACGCTTGAAGGATTAGTTTTTCCAAGATATTTTGGAATTCCAAGCTTATATTCATCTTTTCCCAATGCATCGTTGAGTGATTTTTTCATATGTCCTATAATTTGATTAGTGCATTCTTTAGTAAGATCTTGCCAATCATTTTCATTTAAATCTTCATCTGGCATTAATATATTAGCAATTTCTTTTAAAATTGGTTGAGAAAAAAATAAATAAAAAATATTTTCTATTTCATGCTTTTTAATAGAAATAGAAGTTGCATAAAATTCATCTTTTCTTATATTTTTCATTTTTTTAATATGCATTTTTAAAATATGATTATAAAAATGAGTAGTTGAATGCCCAAGAATATCTAACATAATCTATACCTCAAAAATAAATTTATCTTTAATTATAATACAAAAAATATTTAAAATTCTTAATTATTGTTAAAGAATTTATTTTAATTTTATAAAAAAAATATTTTAATTTGTATATATAAATATTATTTCATTAAATGTAAAAATGTAGGATATTACAATGGATTTTATGGATTTGCCTTATTTTATTATAGGAATTATATCAGGAATGGCTTCTGGACTTTTTGGTATAGGCGGCGGAATGATAATAGTTCCTACTATGTTAATTTTAGGAGCAAGTTCTCATTCTGCTATTGGAATTTCAGTTTTACAAATGATTTTTGCTGCAATTTTTGGTTCTTATTTAAATTACAAGAAAAAGAATTTAAATTTAAAAGATGGAATTTATATAGGTTTAGGGGGTCTTTTAGGCGCAAGTTTTAGTGGAATACTTTTAAAATACTTAAGTGATGTTAGTTTAACATCTATATTTTTAGGTGTAAGTTGTATTTCTTTTATAAAATATGCTTTTGGGATTAAAGAAAATGTCATTCAAAACAATAAAAGTGCCTTACAAAAAAATATAATTTTATTTATAGCTGGAGCTTTTACAGGAATTTTTGCCATTTCTTTAGGTATTGGAGGAGGATTATTAATTGCTCCAATTTTGGCTTATTTTTTAGGGTATGATAGTAAAAAAGTTGTTTCTTTATCTTTATTTTTTGTAATATTTGCTTCAATCTCTGGAATTATCTCTTTTTCAAATTCAAATATAATCGATAATGAAGTGATTCACAAAGGTATAATAGTAGGAATTGCTTCAATGATAGGAGTTTTTATAGGTATTAAAATAATAGAAAAAATGAAAATTTCATCTCACCGCAAAATCTTACTTTGCATTTATGCCTTATCTATACTAGCAACTACACATTCTTTACTTAAAAAACTCGGTATTATAGTTTTTTAAGTAAAATTAAATGCAATACAAAAACTCTAAAGTTTTATTTTTATGCTAGAATTCTAAATTTAATTAGTTTTTAGGAAAAAAAATGAATGACATGATAAAAATCATAGGGGCAAAAGAAAACAATCTTAAAAATATTAATCTTGAAATTCCAAAAAATAAACTTATAGTATTCACAGGTCTTTCAGGATCTGGTAAATCTACTTTAGCTTTTGGAACTCTCTACGCTGAAGGACAGCGTCGCTATATAGAAAGTTTAAGTGCTTATGCAAGACAATTTTTAGATAAAGTGGGAAAACCTGATGTTGATAAAATTGAAGGATTGACTCCTGCTATCGCAATTGATCAAAAAACAACCTCTAAAAATCCGCGCTCTACTGTTGGAACTATTACTGAAATTTATGATTATTTAAGACTTTTATATGCAAGAATTGGGATACAACATTGCCATCAATGTGGTAAAAAAATAAGCTCAATGAATACAGAAGATATTATCTCAGAAATTTTAAAATTTCCTAAAGGAGCAAAAATTATTCTTTATGCTCCTTTAGTTAGAGAGAAAAAAGGAACCTATGCAGATTTACTTGAAAATTTACGCAATAAAGGTTATATAAGAGCACAAATTGATGGAGTTTTGGTGCGCTTAGATGAAGATATAGAGCTTTCAAAAACAAAAAAACATACCATTAAACTTGTAATTGATAGATTAGAAATTCAAGAAGATTTGCTTTCACGTCTTGCAAGTGATATTGAAAAAGGATTAGAAGAAAGTTTTGGAGAAATAGAATTAGAAGTTTTAAACAATGAAGAATTAGGTTTAAATAAACATTATCATTATAGTATTCATTCTGCTTGTTTTGATTGTAAAATTTCTTTTATGCCACTTGAGCCTTTAAGCTTTTCTTTCAATTCTCCAAAAGGAGCTTGCGAAGCTTGTGATGGCTTAGGAATTCGCTATACTCTGGATATGAAAAAAATTATTGATGAGAATTTAAGCATTGAAAATGGGGCTGTTAAAACAATGTATGGCTTTAACAAAAGCTATTATTATAAATTTTTAATTGCCTTTTGTGAACAAAATGAAATTCCTACTAAAATTCCTTTTTTTGAACTTAATGAAGAACAAAAACGTCTTGTCTTATATGGCAATGCAAAAACTATAGATTTTTTCTGGAAAAGAAACCGCTTAAAACGAACTTTTGAAGGTGTAATCAAAATAGCTTATGACATTTTAAAAGATGATAAAGATTTAAATGAATACATGAGTGAAAAAATTTGCAAAGATTGCAATGCTCATCGTTTAAAGCCAGAAAGCTTAGCTGTAAAAGTAGCCAATAAAGGATTGGGAGAAATTTTGGATATGAGTATAGAAAACTCAAGTGCATTTTTTTCAAAAGAAAGTAATTTTGATTATCTAAATACCCAACAAAAACTCATAGCAAAGCCTATACTTAAAGAAATCAATGAAAGATTATTTTTTCTTTTTGATGTAGGTCTTGGCTACCTTTCTTTAGGGCGTGATGCTAGAACAATTAGCGGTGGGGAAGCTCAAAGAATACGTATTGCATCACAAATTGGAAGTGGTTTAAGTGGAGTAATGTATGTTTTAGATGAACCAAGTATTGGACTTCATGAAAGAGACACAGCAAAACTCATCAAAACTTTAAGAAATTTACAGCAAAAAGGAAATACACTTATTGTTGTAGAACACGATAAAATGACGATCGAAGAGGCTGATTTTATAGTTGATATTGGCCCAAAAGCTGGAAAATTTGGCGGAGAAGTTGTTTTTAGCGGAACCTATAAAGAACTTTTAAAAAGTAAAAGTGAAACAGCTCTTTATATGAATAGAAAAAAACAAATTTCTTGGCAAAAAAATAGAAAACAAGAACATTATCTTGAGGTTAAAAATGTAAATATCAATAATATATCAAATTTAAATGCCAAATTTCCCTTACAAAATCTTGTAGCTATTACAGGTGTTTCTGGTAGTGGAAAAAGTTCTCTTATATTGCAAACTTTGCTTCCATTTGCACAAGAATCTTTAAATCATGCTAAAAAAGTAAAAAAATTAGGCGGGGTTGAAATAGAAGGTTTAGAACAGCTTGATAAAGTTATCTATCTTGATCAAAGTCCTATTGGACGTACTCCAAGATCTAATCCCGCTACCTATACAGGAGTTATGGATGAAATTCGCAATCTTTTTGCAGCTACCAAAGAAGCCAAAGTCAGAGGTTACAAAGCTGGAAGATTTTCATTTAATGTAAAAGGTGGAAGGTGTGAAAAATGTAGCGGAGATGGAGAAATTAAAATAGAAATGCACTTTTTACCTGATGTGATGGTTATTTGTGATACCTGCAATGGAAAACGTTATAATGAAGCTACTTTAGAAATCAAATATAAAGATAAAAATATTTCAGATATTTTAAAGATGAGTGTTTTAGAAGCATATGAATTTTTTAGCTCTGTGCCTAAAATTCGCCAAAAACTTGAAACTTTAGTTAAGGTGGGGCTTAATTATCTTACTTTAGGACAAAACGCCACAACCCTAAGTGGAGGAGAAGCTCAAAGAATCAAACTTGCTAAAGAATTAAGCAGAAGTGACACAGGCAAAACTCTTTATATTCTAGATGAGCCTACCACAGGACTTCATTTTGAAGATGTTAATAAACTTATTTGTGTTTTACAGCATTTAGTGGATCTAAAAAATTCAGTTTTTGTAATTGAGCATAATTTAGATGTAATTAAAAATGCTGATTATATTATAGATATGGGACCAGAAGGCGGAATTAAAGGAGGTAAGATTATAGCAAGTGGTAATGTAGAAAAAGTAGCAAAAGAACATAAAAAAACAGGTTCTTATACAGGATATTATTTAAATTTAGAACTCAAGAGTGCTAAAAATTAATTTAAAATAATTACCTAAATAAGGCTTTAAATGTTTGAAACCCTTAGTTATCCTATGCTTTTTCTTGCAAGTTTTCTCTCAAGCACTCTTCTTCCACTTGCAAGCGAAGCTTTCGTGCTTGCTTTTATCAAATTTAATTTTAATCCTTATTTAGTCCTTTTTATAGCTACCTTAGGAAATACCTTAGGAAGTTTAAGCACTTATACTCTTGCCTTTTTAGGAAAACAAAAAATTTTAGAAAAATATTTTTCAAATTCTTTAAAAAAATTGGAAAAACTAAGCATTAATTTTAACCGCTTTGGAGCAATATTTTCTTTCTTAAGCTTTTTACCTATAGTAGGAGATATCTTTGTTTTAGGACTTGGATTTGCTAAATACTCTCTTATAAGAGCTATTATTTTTATCACTCTTGGAAAATTAAGTCGTTATATTTTTATAATTTTTATAGCAAATTCCTTTTAATAATCTTGTTTTAATAAGTTCTAAAAGTTTAGGATTATTTATATTTTTTAAAACTTTCACTGATCTTTTTTCTTTTAAATTTAAACCTAAACTTAATTTAGGCTCTTTCTCAACACGATAAGCTAAACCTCTTACCAAAGAGCTATCACAAACAACATCTACAAAATATTCATCAAATTCTGCAATACTTTCATCAAGCATATAAGCAACGCTTAAAGCATCATGAATCCAAGTTCCCTTTGTCCCCCTTGTATGACTAGCATAATAAATCCAAGCTCTTAAAGTTTGAATTAAATAATTGCAAAGTTCATTTTTATTTTCTAGTTCATCTAAATCTTTATGTGTTAATAAAGTTTGCATAGTAGCATTATAAGGAGCTAAAACAATTTTTGCTTTAGAATTTAAAACTATATTGGCTGCTTCTGGATCAAAACCAAAATTTGTATCTTTGATATATGAGGGCATATCAAAACTTCCCCCCATAATATGAATTTCTTTTACATTTTTATCAAAATCTTTAAAAAGTCTCATAGCAATAGCTATATTTGTAAGAGGACCTATAGCACAAATTGAAATTTTTTTAGGATTTTGCATTATAAGCTCACCCATTTTCAAAGGGGCATTAGGTATTATATTTTTCATTATTTTAGGTTTTTTTATAGTATCCCAAAGGGATTTTAAATTTTGTTTTTTAACACTATTATCAAGTCTATCACGCCAAGGTTTCATAGGCTCTTTTAAAGCAGAATTAGCCCCTAAATACACAGGGATATTTAAATTCCAAAGTTTTAAAAAATGCTTTGCCACACTATAAGCTATAATATTAGATACATTACCGCTTACAGTGCTTATCATTTCAAGTTTAATTTCTTTAGAAGCCAAAATTAAAGCAAGAGCTAAGCCATCATCTGTATTAGCTCCTGCTATACCATTACCAATATCAGTATCTAAAATCAAATGGATCATATAGCATCTTTAATTAAATTTAAATCCCTTCCTCTTGTTTCTGGAGCAAAAAATGTAGTAACAAATCCTATACCAGCAGTTACAACAAAATAAATCGCTATAGGAATCCAAGTGCCATAATAAGCAAGCAAGAAAGAAGCTATCATAGGGGCACTTCCACCAGAAAGGATAGAGCCTAATTCTTTTGCAAAAGCCATTTTAGTATAACGATTTTTAACTCCAAACATTTCAACACCCCAAGCAGCCTGAACTCCAAAAATTCCTAAAGATGCTAAAGACATTCCTACGATAATAGTTAAAATAACTACAATTTCATCTCTACTATCAAGCAACATAAAAGCAGGAAAAGCATATAACATTAAAAGAAAACAAAAAGTTCTATAAGTTATTTTTCTTCCAAATTTATCACTTAAATAACCTGCTAAAGGTATGATTAAAAATCCAAATAAAGAGGCACTTAAAACTGCTGTTGTAGCTACTGATTTATCTAAAAGCAAAATCTTAGTAACATAACCTACTATAAAACCTTGTGCCAAATAAGATGGTCCATTTTCTCCTATTCTTAAACCAACCATAATCCAAAATGCTTTACTTTTTTGCCAAAAAGTTCTTGTGTCTTCTTCTAATTCTTTCACATTTTGTGCTCTAATTTTTAACATTTCTTCTTTTTGTTTTTCAAAAACAGGACTTTCTTTAATAAAAATACGCAAATAAAGAGCAAATAAAACAATAAAAAAGCTTCCGATAAAAGGAATTCTCCAGCCCCATTCTTTAAAAGATTCATCATCTATTTGCACGACTAAAAGCCACACAAAAGAGGCAAGCAAAGTTCCACTATTAGATCCTAATGCTATAACAGAAGAAACAAGTCCTCTTCTTTTACTAGGAGCATATTCTCCAAGCATAATTGTTCCACCTGAAAGTTCTGCTCCTGCTCCTAAACCTTGCATGAATCTTAAAATAACTAGACAAAGTGGCGCCCAAATTCCTATAACAGCATAGCTTGGAATAAAACCTATAAGAGTTGTAGAAATTCCCATTAAAGCAATAGTTATCATCATAATATTTTTTCTTCCGTATTTATCTCCTAAATATCCAAAAAATAAAGCTCCTATAGGTCTTGCAATAAAACCTATACCATAGGTTACAAATGAAAGCAAAAGAGCTATTACTGGTGTTTGTTCTGGAAAAAATACTTCCGAAAAAATAGTTGCTGCAGCTAAACCATAGAGTGCAAAATCAGCATATTCTAAAGCTGTTCCAAGCCAACAAGAAAATATAGCTTTTTTGAAGGCTTTTTTTCCATCTGGAGTATTAAAATTTTGATCTGCAATACTACAAGCTTGTTTATTTGACATATTTTTCCTTAAAAATATAAATTTAAAAGATGAAAAAATATACTAATTTTGCTTAAATACCTATTATCAACTTTCAATTTAAATGATTTTTCCTAATTTTTAAGTTAAAATTTGAAATAATTAAGAAAAATAAATTTCTTAATTAAAGATTATCCTATGAAAACTTTAACTATAATTGATACATTTGGGTTTTTCTTTAGACTTTTTTATGCTCTTAAAGGACTCAAAAACTCTAAAGGTGCTCCTAGCGGTATGATTTCTGGCTTTGCCAATTTTATTTACAGCCTACAAAATGAATATAAAAGTGATTATATTTTATTCGCACTTGATTCTAAAGGTAAAACATTTAGAAGCGAAATTGATCCAAATTATAAAACTAACCGCACCCCTCCTCCTGAAGAATTATTAGCACAAATTCCAATTTGTATTGAAATGATAGAAAAAATGGGTTTTATGAGTTATTCCAAAGAAGGTTACGAAGCAGATGATATTATAGCTTCTGTTGTTAAAAAATGCGAAAATGAAGATATTTTTATACGTATTATTACTCAAGATAAAGATCTCTATCAACTTATAAAAAATGGAAAAGTTAGTATTTATAGCCCTATTTCTAAAAATGATTATAATGAAGAAGCTTGCATTGAAAAATATGGCGTAAAACCCTCACAGATTAGAGATTTCTTAGCTCTTTGTGGAGATAGTTCTGATAATATTCCAGGTGTTAAAGGCATAGGAGCTAAAGGAGCTAAAACTTTACTTGAACAATTTGATAATATAGAAAATATTTATGATAATCTTATGTTAGTACGCAATGAAAGAAGTCGCATTTTACTTTTAGAAGGAAAAGAAAATGCTTTTTTAAGCAAAAAACTTGCAAGTTTAAAAAATGATATCGAGATTCCTAATTTGTTGGAAAAATCTATTTTTAATCAAGAAGAACCTTTATTAAAAATTATAGATATCTTAGAACAATATGAACTTAATTCTTTACTTAAAAAAATGCAATTCAATTCAAAAAATCAAAATAAAATTTTAAACTTCAAAACAACTTTAATCTTAGATGAAAATAAACTTTTTAATATCTTAGAAAATTTAGATCAAGAAAGTATTATTGCTTTTGATACAGAAACAACTGACCTTGATACAAAAAAGGCTAAAATAGTTGGATTTAGTTTTTGTTATAACGAAAATGAAGCTTTTTATGTTCCCTTAAATCATAATTATTTAGGAGTAAAAAAGCAAATTTCGCTTCAAAATGCAAAAAAAGCCATAGAAATTATTTACAAGCATACCGTTATAGGACACAATCTTAAATATGATTTTAAAATCATACAAAATAACTTCAATTTAAACCCTCCTCAAAAATATGCTGATACTATGATATTAGCTTGGCTTTTTAATCCAGGCTTAAGAGTAAATATGGATGATTTGGCTTTAAGACTTTTTGATTATAAAACCTTACATTTTGAAGATATAGTTAAAAAAGGAGAAAATTTTGCAAGTATAGAACTTGATAAAGCTTGCAAATATGCAGCAGAAGATGCGTATATTACTTTAAAATTTTATCTTTATTTTCTTAAAAATTTAGATCCAAAATTATTAGAACTTGCTTATAAAAATGAATTTGATTTTATAAAAGTTATTATAATGATGGAAGAAAATGGTATAAAACTTAATACATTAGAACTTGAAAATTTAATGCAACAATTTAGCAAAGAAATAAAAAAGATAAGCGAAGAAATTTATACCTTATGTCAAGATCGCTTTAATCTTAACTCTCCTAAACAAATAGCAGAAGTTTTATTTAATAAGCTCAATCTTAATACCAAGAAAAAAAGTAAAACAGGATATTCTACTGATGAAAAAGTTTTAAAAGAACTTATTAATGAGCATCCTGTAATAGAAAAGATTTTATCTTATAGAGAACTTGCAAAACTTTACTCAACTTATTGTGAGCCTCTTTTAAAACTAGCACAAAAAGATGAAAATTCAAGAATTTATTCTAGTTTTTTACAAACTGGAACTGCAACAGGACGTCTTTCTTCTAAAGATCCAAATTTACAAAATATTCCCGCACATGGTCAATATGCTAAAGATTATAAATCTTGCTTTATTGCACAAGATGGTTTTAGTTTTATCTCTTTGGATTATTCCCAAATAGAACTTAGAATGCTTGCTCATTTTAGCAAAGATCAAAAACTTTTACAAGCATTTTCAAATGATGAAGATATCCACGCAAAAACAGCTATTATGATATTTGGAGAGAATAATTATAAAACCAGAAGCATAGCAAAAAGCATTAATTTTGGACTTATTTACGGCATGGGCTATAAAACTTTAAGCACTAATTTAAAAATCGAAGCAAAACTTGCCAAATCTTATATAGAAAAATATTTTGAAAATTTTACTAGCATTAAGGATTATTTCGAACAAGTTAAAAATGAAGTTAAAAAAAATGGTTTTATTACTACTCTTTTAGGGCGAAAAAGATTTTTTGATTTTGAAAATGCTAAAGCCATGCAAATAGCAATGTATGAAAGAGAAAGCATTAATTCTATTTTACAAGGTTCAGCAGCTGATATTATTAAACTTGCTATGATAAAAATTGCCCCAGACTTAGATAATAACAAAAAACTTATCCTACAAATTCATGATGAACTTATTTTTGAAGTAAAAGATGAATTATGCGAAAATTTTGTAAAAAAAGCTACTGATATTATGGAAAATATTGTAAAATTAGATGTAAAATTAAAAACTTCATCAAGTATTGCTAAAAATTGGGGAGAACTTAAATAAGGAGAATTACTAATGGATCTTTCAACCATACTTGGAATGGTACTTGCTGTAACAAGTATTTCTGTTGGCGATATATTAGAAGGTGGTAATCCTTTACATGTTATTCATCTTTCTTCATTTCTTATTGTGATGCCAACCGCTGCTTTTTGTGCAATGACGTCTACTCATAAAAAAATTGTTAAAGCTGCTTATAAAGAATTAAAAATTGTCTTTAAAGGATCTGGAGTTAACCTCTCAGAAAGAATAGCCCAACTTATAGAATTTGCTATTATAGCAAGAAGAGATGGACTTTTAGCCTTAGAATCAAAAACCAATGAAATTGAAAATGAATTTTTAAAAAATGCTATGATGATGCTAGTAGATGGAAAAAGTTTTGATGAGATTAAAGAAAGTATGGAAATTCAAACCGAACAACTTGAAGAACACTATAAAGAATGTGCAGAATACTGGATAGTGTTTGGAGAAACTTGTCCAACTATGGGATTAGTTGGAGCCGTATTTGGACTTATATTGGCACTTAAACTTCTTGATGATCCTCAGGCAATGGCTGCTGGTATTTCAGGAGCTTTTACTGCAACTGTTACAGGAATATTTGGAGCTTATGCTCTTTTTGCTCCTTGGGGTAGAAAGATGAAAGCTAATGGAATGGATTTAGTTAAAGAACAAATTGTTATTACTGAAGCTATCAAAGGCATAGCAGAAGGGGCTAATCCTAGAGATTTAGAGGCTAAACTCTTTAATTTTCTTAGCCATGATGATCCTAAAATTTCACAATTTGATAAAGGCTAAAAATGGCAAAAAAACATAAATGTCCAGAATGTCCAGCAGGTGAAAAATGGGCTGTTCCTTATGCAGACTTTTTGAGTTTACTTTTGGCACTTTTTATAGCTTTATGGGCTATTTCTAAATCAAATCCAGCAAAAGTTGAAGCTTTAAAAACAGAATTTATAAAAATTTTTGATTATACTACAACCCAAACTATACAAGAAGAAAGTAAGAATCAAGAAAAATACAAAGGACCTGCAAAAACAGAAAGTGATGAAATAGAAGCTTTAAAGCAAAGAGTAACAACTCAACAAGATACCATTAAAAAGCTTCAAGCTGCTTTAGATCAATCAAATAATGAAGTTGCATTAAATCTTCCTTCTAAAATTTTATTTCAAAAAGGAAGTGCTGAAATCATCTCTGCTGACATAAAAGATTATTTAAAACGCATGGCACAACTTGCTCTTAATTTACCACCTCAAACGAAAATTGAAATTAGAGGCTATACAGATAATAGTGATACGGTATTAAGAAGTTTTGAACTAGGTTATGAAAGAGCTCAAAATGTTTTAAAATATTTTATTGATGGCGGAGTTAATATAAAAAATTTAAGTATTAAAAGTTATGGTTTTAATGAACCTTTACAAAATAATCCTACCACTTTAAATAATAATAGAGTTGAAATTTATTTTAAAGTTGATAGCGATAATGAAGCTGCTCAAAAATCTATACTTGAACTCATTCACAAACCAAATTAATTTTTAGAATTAATTTGGTTTGAAAGCCTGCTTTTATTATTGGAATTATATACAAATCCTAATACCTCAGCTACAGCCTTAAATAATTCTCTAGGAATAAGATCATTTACATCACAAACTTTATAAAGCTCTCTTGCTAAAGGAGGATTCTCATAAACAACAACATTATTTTTATAAGCAATTTCTTTAATTCTCAAAGCTAAAAAATCTATACCTTTTGCTACAACTCTTGGAGCTTGTTCTTTGGTTGTATCATAACGAATAGCAACAGCATAATGCGTAGGATTTGTTATAACCACATCAGCACCAGCTACATCTTGCACCATACGACGTCGTGCTGTTTCCATTTGAATACGACGAATTCTCGCTTTAACCTGTGGATCCCCTTCCATTTGTTTATATTCATCTTTAATTTCTTGTTTGCTCATTCTAAGACTTTTAAAATATTGAAAACGCACTAAAAATACATCTAAAACAGCAATAATCATAAAAGCAATAATCACAATAGCAGCTAAAATAATAGCCTTATCTCTTAACCAAATAAGCTGATTAAACATATTATAAAGTTCAACTTTTGGAAGCTCTTTCATAAACTGAAGCAATACTATAAAAGCTATAGTAAAAACAACACCGACTTTTAAAATAATTTTTACACTTTCTAATAATTTTTTTAAAGAAAAAAGATTTTTAAGACCTTTTAAGGGATTAATTTTTCCTAAATTTGGCATAATAGGTTTTGTTGTAAATACAAAACCAAATTGCATAACATTTCCTAAAACACCTGCAACCATAATACTTAGCACTATAGGAGCAAGCATAATCAAAACTTCAAAAATACTTTTAATCATAATAGATTGAATAATCCTAAGATCAAGCTCAACCCCGATAAAACTTTGATAATATCTATATAAATTAACTATTCTCTCTCCTAAAAATCCCATTAAAAAAAGAGTGATAGCCACAGCAACAATTAAAGTTATAACTGCGGAGGCATCCTGACTTTTAGGAACATTTCCTTCTTTTCTGGCATCTTCTATTTTTTTGGATGTGGGTTCTTCTGTTTTTTCTTGATCTTCGCCTGCCATAAATTCTCCTATTGCTAATAAACTTTCAAAATTACATTTTTAAAATATTAATAAGTGATTATATTAAAAAATATATAAGTAATTTAATAAAAATATTTATTTTAGTGCTAATAAATTCTGTAATACTAATTTATCATTTAAACAGATGTATAATTAATTAAATTAATATAAGAGTTCTATAAGGATTTATCAAATATCTCCCTTAAAAAAGGGAGAAAGCTAATTAAAGTTTGTTTTCATTTTTTCCAAGATAATCAGCAACGCCTTTAGGATCTGCTTTCATTCCTTCATCACCTTTATTCCAACCTGCTGGACAAACTTCACCATGCTCATTTGTGAAAAGCATAGTATCAACCATTCTAATCATTTCATCAATATTTCTTCCAAGTGGTAAATCATTAATCACAGCATGACGAACTGTTCCATCAGCATCTAAAAGAAATGATCCACGAAGTGCTACAGCCTCTGCATATAATACATCAAAATTTCTAGCAATTTGTTTAGTTAAATCAGCAACTAGAGGGAATTTAACTTGGCCAATACCACCTTGATTTACTGGAGTATTTTTCCAAGCAAAATGTGAAAACTCATTATCTCCTGAAATTCCAATTACTTCAATTCCTCTATCTTTAAATTCTTGATATCTTTTATCAAATGCAATGATTTCAGAAGGACATACAAAAGTAAAATCTTTTGGATAGAAAAATACAACAGCGCCTTTTGGTCCTATATTTTTATAAAGATTAAAATCTTCTACTATTTCATTATTTCCTAAAACTGCTGGAGCAGTAAAATCTAAAGCTTTTTTTGTAACTATCATTTTTATCTCCTAAATAATAAATTTTATTGATAACTAAATTATATCGTTTAAATCTTTAAATATTATTGAAATAGATATTATATTATTGATTTTTAATAAATATTATCAATAAAGATAAATTTTGATTATCAAAAAAATAAGTTTTTAAGAATAGTATGATAGAATTCTAAAATATTAATTTAATATAAGGAGAAAAAATGGCAGTAAAAATTACAGATATTTGTATTGCATGTGGTTCTTGTATAGATGAGTGTCCGGTTTCAGCAATAGTAGATGATGCAAGTAATCCTAATAATGAAGATAGTTATTATGTATATGCAAACAAATGCGTTGAGTGCGTAGGATACAATGATCAACCAGCATGTGCAAGTGCTTGCCCTACAGATGGTTGTATAGTTTGGAGTGATATTCAAGAAGGACAACCAAGTCGTAATGAAATTGGTGCAGATATGAGAGATGGAAGCACTCCTGTATTTGCTTAAAAACTAAAAATATTGATAAAGATTAATTAAATAAAATTTTAAGTATAATTTAAGTATAATCATAGTTTTTTAAAATAAATTATGGAGAATACTTTGATTCAAAAAACTTTATCAATTATTAAACCTGATGCTGTTAAAAAAAATGTAATAGGTAAAATTCTTGATCGTTTTGAAAGCAATGGATTGAAAATCGTTGCAATGAAAAAAATTCAATTAAATCAAAACCAAGCCGAAGAATTTTACCAAATTCATAAAGATAAACCTTTCTTTGAAGATTTAGTTAAATTTATGATTAGTGGGCCTGTGGTTGTCTCTGTTTTAGAAGGAGAAGATGCTGTATTTAAAAATAGAGAATTAATGGGTGCAACCAATCCAAAAGAAGCTAAAGCTGGAACTATAAGAGCTGATTTTGCTGAAAACATTGACGCAAATGCTGTACACGGAAGCGATAGTCTAGAAAATGCAGAAATTGAAATTAACTTTTTCTTTAAAACTGATGAAATATATAAATGAAAATTCATTTTTCTAAAATTCATACAACACCCTATCCTTTTAAACTCAATCTTGAAAATATAGTTTTTGAAGGAGATATGGTTAAAATTAATGCGAAAATAGTTAAAATTAATGCTATAATAAAAGGCTTTATTTATAAGCCTTGTGATAGCTGTGGAGAAGAGGCTGAATTCTCCATTAATGAAAAATTAGAACTATTTGCAAGTGATGGTATTTTTAAAGATTCTGAAAATGAGCTTAGTAATACTATCGAATTTTTTGATTCTCAAATTGATCTTATAGAAATTGCAATTGGGGAAGTTGAAACATATTTTAGTGATTATTTTTATTGCGATAAATGTAAAATTTAAAAAGGAGAAAAAATGGCAGTACCTAAAAGACGAGTAAGTAAAACACGTGCAGCAAAACGTAGAACACATTATAAAGTGACTCTTCCAATGCCTATTAAAGATAAAGATGGAAGTTATAAAATGCCTCATCGTGTTAATCCAGTAACTAAGGAATACTAAAATTTATGATAAACATTGCAATTGATGCAATGGGTGGCGATTTTGGAGAAAAACCTATTGTTGAAGGCGTAATACAAGCTTTAAGTATAAAGCCTTTTAATGCAATTTTAGTAGGTCAGTCTGAAATTTTAAAACCTTTAATTCCGCAACATTTAGAAAAATATATTCAATATGAAGAGGCAAACGAAATTTTCTCTATGGAAGAAAGTGCAACGGAGGTTTTAAAACGGAAAGAGACAACTATTTACAAAGCTATAGAACTTGTAAAAGAAGGCAAAGCAAAAGCAGTTGTTTCAGCAGGACATAGTGGTGCAACTATGTCTTTAGCGACTTTAAGACTTGGAAGACTTAAAAATATTTCAAGGCCTGCTATTGCAACTTTAATGCCGAATATTAAAACAAATACTTTAATTTTAGATGTTGGTGCAAATACCGATTGTAAAGTTGAAAATTTATTTCAATTTGCAATTATGGGTGAAATTTATGCTAAAGAAATTATGAATATTCAAAAACCAAAAATTGCACTTCTCTCCAATGGAGAGGAAGAAAGCAAGGGAAATGAGCTCACTAAAGAAGCTCATCAAGTTATGAAAAAAATTCCAAATTTTATTGGAAATGCTGAAGGTAGAGATATTTTCAATGGAAGCATTGATGTTTTAGTTTGTGATGGTTTTAATGGAAATATTATTCTTAAATCCTGTGAAGGTGTTGCAACAGCCATATTTCAAATATTAAAATCAGAAATTAAAAAATCACTTATTTCAAAGTTAGGAGCTTTATTGCTTAAAAACTCTTTTTATAAACTTAAAAAGCGTATTGACTGGCAAGAATATGGCGGTGCGCCTTTGCTAGGTGTTAATGATTGTGTTATTATAAGTCATGGAAAAAGTGACTCTAGGGCAATTAAAAATGCGATTTTTCAAGCTATTAAGTTTAGTGAATCAAATATTAATCAAGTTATAGAAAATGAACTCTCAAAATATAGTTAAAAAAGCATCTTTACGTAGTATAGCAGCTTATGTGCCAGAAAAAATTTTAAGTAACTTTGATCTTGAAAAAATCGTTGACACTTCAGATGAGTGGATAACAAGACGCACAGGTATTAAAGAAAGGCGTATTGCCAATGATAACGAGCAAACAAGTGATCTTGGAACAAAAGCAGCATTAAAAGCTATAAAAAGAGCAAATTTAAACCCTGATGATATTGATGCAATTTTAGTAGCAACTCTGAGTCCTGACTATTTTGCCATGCCTTCAACTGCTTGCAAAATAGCTTCAAACCTAGGGCTTAAAAATATAACGGCTTTTGATATTTCAGCCGCTTGCACAGGATTCATTTATTTACTTGAACTTGCAAAAGCTATGGTTGAAAGTGGTAGCAAAAATAATGTTTTGATCATAGGAGCAGAAAAAACAAGTTCTATTATTGATTATAATGATAGAAGTATTTGTATTTTATTTGGAGATGGAGCTGGAGCTGGCATTATAAGTCTTAATTCTGATAATCCTATTATTGATGTTCATACTGCAAGTAATGGGGACTATGGAGATCTTTTAATGACTAAACGTTCGCAAAAATCTAGCATAAGTGCTCCACTTTGTATGAGTATGAAAGGAAATGAAGTTTTTAAAATAGCTGTTAATACTTTAAGCAATGATGTTATAGAAATTTTAAAAAGAAATAATCTAAAAGCAAGCGATATTGATCTTTTTATACCGCATCAGGCAAATTTACGCATTATTAAAGCTGTACAAGAAAAATTAAATTTAGAAGATCATAAATGTGTTGTATGTGTACAAAAATACGGCAATACTTCAGCCGCTTCGATACCTATGGCTATGAACGATGCTTATGAAGAAGGACGTCTTAAAAAAGGAAATTTAATACTTCTTGATGCTTTTGGCGGGGGTTTTACTTGGGGTTCTGCCTTACTTAAATTCGGTGGAGAAAATTTTTCTTAAACCTCTATATCCACATTTTTAATTCTAAATAAATCACCTTAAGAAAGAATTTTATTAATAAATTCTTTTGCATCATTATTAAAATTCATACTAAAGAGAAGTTCTAATTCTTTACTTGTGCCAAATTTAGTTTCTAGGAGCTCTCTTAAAGTTTATTTCTTGTATTATCTTCTTTGTATATTTCATTTTTACAAAATTGGAATATCAATTCTTGGAGAAGAATCTATAAGACCTACAAAAGTACGCTAGATTTGTTGATACTAGAAACTCCCGATTTATACTAAGGATGGGAAAGCATGTCATAAAAAGCAAAGGATAAGGCTTAAAATTTTTTCTTGGTAATCAAATGATTAAAATTCTAAAAAATGTAAGGGATATTAATAAAAATAATTCTTAAGCCTTAATATCTAAGCCTTGTTTATTTAACATTTCTAAGATTTCTAAAATATCTATTCCGTTTTATTGTTAGACTTTTAAAAATTTTCCCAAAAATTTGCTTTTACTTCATCCTTGTAAGTTTCGCTTTTACTTTCTGCTTGTATAGGTTTAAAAGTTTTTGCTTCTTGTTCTTTTTGGTTGTTGTATTATTCTTGCACAGTTTGAATTTCTTGCTGGATATCTTTTCTGCTTTGCTCGACAACTTCACCAAATCTAGCTTCGTGTTTGGCTTGAAGATCTAACCATTTTTGTTTAAATTCTTCTATACTCATACTTGTGTGATAAATTTTTACATATCCTTTTTGTAAGTCTTCATCCAACCAATGCACTGAAACTTTATTTTTTGCTTTAAAATCTGATCTTTTATAGAGCCTTTAGCGATAGGAATTTCTTTTGTAAGTTCATCATAATAATCTTTGTAAGATTTTAGAAGTTTATCTAAATTTGCAACATTTGACTTGTTTTTATCATTTGGAATTTGAGCGGTATTTTTATCGCCGAAATTCCAATTATTTGTTGTGCTTATTCCAAAAATGCTTAAACTTGAATTATATGGTATTCATATTTTATCCTAAAATAAGAATTTAATTATTTATTATTTTTAAGCATCTATTTTATATTAGAAAATAAAAAATAATTAATTATATTTTTTAGCAAATTCTTTCATAAAATCACATAAAGTTTTTACCTGCTCTAAAGTTATAGCATTATAAATACTTGCACGAATTCCGCCCAAAAGTTTATGTCCTTTAAGTCCTAAAAGATCATTTTGTTCTGCTTCTTTTAAAAAAATAGGAAGCAAATTCTCATCTTTTATATTAAAACTTACATTCATTAAAGATCTATCTTTATTTTGCGCATAGCCTTTGTAAAAACCTTCACTTTCATCTATAGCCTTATATAAAAGATTTGCTTTTTCTAAATTTTTTTCATAAACCACATCAAGACCTCCTTGCTTTAAAAGCCATTGCATTTCAAGATTAAAAATATAAATAGCAAAATTACAAGGAGTATTAAATAATGAATTATATTCTGAATGGATACTATATTTTAACATACTCGGTAAGATTTTATTTTTACTTCTTTCTAACATATCTTTACGAATAAAAACACAAGATAAGCCTGAAATTCCGGCATTCTTTTGAGTTCCTCCATAAAAAAGAGCGATATTAGAAAAATCTACTTTTTTAGAAAAAAAATCACTCGAAGCATCAACAATCAAAGGACTCTTAGTCTTTGGATATTCTTTATATTGTGTTCCATAAATAGTATTGTTTGAACATATATAGGCATAATCAGCATTATCACTAAAGTTTATTTTTGGTATATAAGAAAAATTTTCTTCTTTACTTGAAGCAACAATTTTAAGATTGACTCCCAAAATTCTAGCCTCATTAATAGCTTTTTGAGTCCAAATTCCAGTATTTGCATACTCACAAACTCCGCCTAAATATAAATTCATAGGAATCATAGCAAATTGTAAACTAGCACCTCCATGCAAAAATAAAACTTCATAATTATCATCTAAATTATAAAGTTCTTTAGCCATTTTCATAGCATCAAAATGAATCTCTTCAAAAACGCTACTTCTATGACTAAACTCCATAATAGAAAAACCAAGTCCCTTATAATCAAGTAAATTTTCATTTGCCTCTTTTAAAACTTCTAAAGGTAAAGTTGAAGGTCCTGCGCTAAAATTAATTTTTCTCATATTTTTTCCTTTATAAAACTTGTGCTTGTTTTCTATCATCTTGTGAATTTAAAATTATTTTATCATTTTGCTTTAAGTCTTTTAAATTTACTATCTTGCCATCTTTTTCAATATTAACTAAATTTTTACTTTTTTGAAAAAAAGATTCGTGTTGTTTATAGGCATTTTCTGCTTTTTCTAAATTTAAATAAGCAATATTTAATTTATTTTTTATGGAAAAAAATAATTGTTGTTTTAGATGATTGCTTTGATCAATTTTTTGAGAAATTAAAACATTTAAAGAATTAGCTTTTAATATTTTTTCTAAATTTAAAAGTTCTAATTCTAAATTTTTAAATTTAGTTTGTAAAATAATTTTTAATTGCTGAGTTTTAAAATCTAAATCTTGCTCTAAATCCATTCTTGATGGAATGAGTAAATCTATAGCTGCACTAGGTGTTGGTGCCCTAAGATCTGCTACAAAATCACTGATTACATAATCAATCTCATGTCCAATAGCTGAAATAATAGGTGTTTTTGCTTTAAAAATTTCTCTGGCTAAATTTTCATCATTAAAACAAAAAAGATCTTCTCTACTACCTCCACCTCTTGCAATAATTAAAACATCAAGTCCTTTTACATCTGCTTTTTTCAAAGCATTTATTAAAGAAGACGGGGCTAAATTTCCTTGAGTTAAAGCATTAAAAACATAAATTTTTGCTAAAAAATATGATTTTTGTTCTATTATTTTTAACATATCTTCTAAAGCTGCTGAAGTAAAAGAACTTATAATACCTATTTTTAAAGGAAATTTAGGTAATTGTTTTTTATATTTTATGTCAAATAAACCTTCTTTATCTAAGCGTTCCTTTAAAGCTAAAAATTGCCCTTCTAAATCTCCAAAACCCATTTTTTTTATAGTATTAGCAATAAATTGATAACGTCCGCTCTGAGAGTATAAACTAAGACTTCCAATAAGCTCTAAAAAATCTCCTACTTTAGGAATAAAATTTAATTTTAAATTTTCCCATTTAAAAATCACACAAGAAATACTTGAATTTTCATCCTTAAGCTCAAAATACCAATGCCCTGAAGAATGGATAGTGATTTTTGATAGCTCTCCATTTAAAATAATATTTTCAAAATGAGTTTCAAGTAAAGCTTTAGCCTTTATATTAAGTTCGCTTACAGTCATTTTTTTGCCACAAACATAGAGCTGATACCAAAACTAAAATTATTAATTTTTACTATTTTAAAACCTATTTCTTGCAATTCTTTAGCTAATTCTTGTTCGCTTAGAAAATGATCAATTGAATTAGGCAAATACTCATAAGCACTTTTATTTTTGCTTAAAAAACCTCCTAAAATAGGTAAAATATTTTTAAGATAAAAATCTCTAAAAAAAGATAAAAACCCTTTCTTTTCCTGTTTGCTAAATTCTAAGATTAAAAGTAAGCCATCTTTTTTAAGAACCCTAAAAAATTCTTTTAAAGCCTTTTTCCTTTCAACAACATTTCTAAGTCCATAACTTATGCTCATAATATCAGCACTTTCATTCTCTAAAGGCAAATCCTGTGCAAAAGCTTTTATAAATGTAACTTTTTTGTATTTTTCTTTTGCAATCTTTAACATACCTTCACTAGGATCGATGCCTATAATTTTTGAAATTTTTTTATCAAGTTTTAAAGCCTCTTGTTGCCAAATATTAATCATATCAGCAGTTCCACAAGCAACATCAATAATATTTAAATCTGTTTTATCATAGTTTTTTAAAACATAATTACAAGCCCTTTTACGCCAAGTTATATCAATTCCAAAACTTAAAATTCTATTTGCTTTGTCGTAGCTAGGAGCAATTTCATTAAACATTTGAACAATTTTTTCTTGCTTTTGCATTTTATCCCTCTATTGATTTATCATATAGAATACTTAAATAAATTATTATAATTAAAAAATTTTAGCACTTTTTAAATTAGTTTATTTTTATTTCTACAACATATTTTAATCTTTCGCTCAAATGGAAAGTTTATTTCGCAAGATATTACAATAAATCAATTAAAATTATACAAGTATTTTTAGGATTTTTAGAATCTAAATTTTAATAATAAATTGAAACTGTTTAACAATTTCAATTTATCTAAAAACATTTTTTGCAACCATCTACATACGCACAAATTGCTAAATGATTTATAATATTACCAAGTTTTTTTTCTAAATGTTCTTGATACTCTTTAAGATTTGAATCTTTAAAATTTAAATCTTCTATACTGCCACATTTAGAACATATGATATGAATATGCTCTTCCTCATAGATATCATAACAAGTTTTTTGATTAGCTACATTGATTTCAACCACTAAACCTTGTTCTTGCAAAGTATTTAAATTCTTATAAACAGTTGCCAAAGAAATAGATGGATATTCTTTTTTAATCTCTGCATAAAGTTCTTCTATATTTGGATGTTCATGACGTTTTAAAATTTTTAAGACACAAAGTCTTTGTGGTGTTGCTTTAAGTTCATGTTTTTTTAACATTTCTAACAATTCCATAATCTCCACCTCTAAAAATTTACAAATAAAAATTATATAATAAAATAATTAAAACAAGTTTATATTTATTAAATAATATTTTTTATTAAATAATAAACTAAATATAATTTAAAACATAATTTGTTAATGAGTCTGTATCAAGTCCTAATTCTTTCTCTATTTCAAAAAGTTTTCCATGCTCTATAAATTTATCTTTATACTCAAAACTAATTAGTTTAATGTTTAAATTATTTTCTTGTATAAAAGTATTTAATAAACTTCCCACACCGCCTATTTTATTGCTCTCTGAAAATACAAACCATATTTTTGTTTTTTTTGCAAGCTCTTTAAGAAATTCCTCATCTAAAGGTTTAATAAAAATTAAGTCGACTAAATTTGCACTCTTTTTATTAATTTGTATATTTTTTAACACGCTCCAAGCTTTTCCAACGCCTTGCCCATAACCCAAAAAAGCAACTTCACTTTCACTCTCGATAAGCCATTGGGCTTTAGCCAATTTTATTTCACATGCTTTAAATTCATTATCTAAAATAAAACTTCCTCTAGGATAGCGAAATGCAATAGGACCTTTATGATGATAAGCATATTCCATAATTTTTACCATCATAGCTTCATCTCTTGGTGCAACAAGAGTTAAATTTGGCAAAGGTAATAAAAAATTAATATCAAAAACTCCTTGATGAGTCTCTCCATCTTCACCAACAATTCCTGCTCTATCCATAGCAAAAATAACATTTAAATTTAAAATAGCACAATCATGAATTACTTGATCATATGCACGCTGTAAAAAAGTGCTATAAATAGCTATAAAAGGTTTAAAACCTTCTTTTGCCATAGCTGCCATGGAAGTTACAGCATGTTGCTCTGCAATAGCCACATCCCAAAATCTTTGAGGATATTTTTCTATAAGCTTATCAAGTCCTGTTCCGCTAGGCATAGCCGCAGTAACTCCGACTATATTTTCATATTTATTTGCTAATTCTAATAAATTTTGACTAAAAA
Source organism: Campylobacter novaezeelandiae (assembly GCF_018968685.1). Lineage (NCBI taxonomy): Bacteria > Pseudomonadati > Campylobacterota > Epsilonproteobacteria > Campylobacterales > Campylobacteraceae > Campylobacter > Campylobacter novaezeelandiae. Next base: position 1,340,443 of record NZ_CP076657.1, read on the forward strand.
TTTCAGTAGCACTTTTTTTATCTTGCTTCTTAAGACTTTCTCCATTTTTTATATTAAAAGCACTAACCCCATGCCATTTAGCATGTCTTCCTTCAGCTAAAGAATAACCCTTTCCTTTTATAGTTTGTGCATGAATAACACAAGGTTTTTTTATAAGTTTTGCTTGTTTTAAAGCAGCAATAATTTCATTTAAATTATGCCCATTAATAGGACCTATATATTCAAGTCCTAATTCTTCAAATAAAAGCCCAGGTGTAATTAGTTTAAAACTCTCCTCAAAACGCTTTGCCATATAGGTTGCACCATCTGGCAAAAAATCAAGCATTTTTTCTACTCTTTTTTTAAATTTTTGATAAAATTGTGTTGCCATTGCCTGAGAAAGATACTTAGAAATAGCTCCTATTGGTTTTGAAATACTCATTTCGTTATCATTTAGTATAATGACACAAGGATATTTTCTATCACCCAATTCATTTAAAGCTTCATAAGCCATTCCAGCACTTAAAGCCCCATCTCCAATTAAAACCACAGGTAAGCGATCTTCATTTTTTAATTTTATAGCTTTACAAGCCCCAATGGCTAAAGAAATTGAAGTACTAGAATGCCCCGCAATAAAATAATCTCCTTCATTTGGTTTAGTGTATCCACTAAGTCCTTTAAATTGACGTAAAGTATGAAAAATATTTTCTCTTCCACTTAAGAGTTTATGAGCGTAAGATTGGTGAGAGACGTCAAAAATAAAAGGATCTTTACTGTGATCAAAAACCACATGCATTGCAATACTAAGTTCTACAGCACCTAAATTTGAACTTAAATGTCCTCCATTTTTTGAAACCACCTCTATAATTTTCTCTCTTAAATTAAAAGCTAAGTCTTCAAGCTCTTTAAGACTTAAATTTTGAAGCTCTTTATGAGTATAGGATAATCTCTTACTCATTATTAATCATTCTTTTTATTTTTTCTAATCTTTGATTAAGACTTGATTCTATATTTCCTAAATCACTTAATATTACAACGCTTCCTTTAGAGATTGCATCATCTAAAGTAACCTTAATACTAAGATCATTTTTAAATTCAGATTTTAAATAATCATAATCACTACAATTTACTCTAATATCTATTTCACTAGCACCTTTTAATTCTGAAACCAAATCCTTTGCTAAAGAATAGGCAATTTTAGAAGAATTATTTTCTACTTCTTTTAAAATTACTTCCTTTGCAATATCTATCGCAGTATCTGCTAATTCCTTTTTGTTTTTTTCAATAAATAAATCTAAATTTTTACTTGCTTCATCAAGTTTTAAAATACTTTTTAAATATCTTTCTTTTAAATCATTTAATTCTTTTTCAAACTCTATTTTAGCGTTGTTATAACCTTCTTGTGTAAATTTTTCCTTTGCACTCTCAAGCTCAGAATTAAGACGGTTGTTAAATTCACTTTCTTGATTTTCAATTTGCATTTGAAGTTTAATAATATTACTTGACATTTCATCTGTTTTTTTAAGTAAATCTTCTACAAAACTTGGTTGAAAATCAAGCTGTTTTTCTTCACTAATTTCATTATCTTTTAAAGCAACTTGTTCTTCCTTAGAAGCTACTTCATTATCATTTTTAATTTCATTATTGATATGAGATTTTTCTTGCTCATGATTAAATTCAGATATAACTTTAAATCTATAGCCTTCAACAACATGTTGCTCATTATCTTTTTTAGAAATTACATTACTACGATTTGCCATATTGTTCCTATTCTATCATTTCATCTGCATCGCCTGTTTGTATTAGACCTTGTTCTGCTAATTTTTGAACTGCTTCAACCACTTTTCTTTGAGCATCTTCAACATCCTTTACCCTTACAGCTCCTAAAAATCCCATTTCTTCTAAAAAAGCTTCACTAGCACGTGATGACATATTTGAAAGAAATTTTTGTTTTAATTCTTCGCTTGCACCTTTTAAACCTATCATCAAATCTTTTTTATCAGCAACTTTTAAAATTTCACGAATCGCATTAGTGCTTAATTTGCTAATATCATCAAAAGTAAACATAAGTTCTTTAATAGTTTCAGCTAAACGCTCATCACTTTGCTCAATATAAGTAATAGTAGATTTGCTTGCTTTTTGCCCTAAACGATTGAGCACTTCTGCCACAGCCCTTGGACCGCCCACTTCAACCTTATAAGAAGTAAGACTTTCAAGTTTACTTTCAAGCACAGCAGAAACTCTTTTGATAATACTTGGAGAAATATCACCAAGATTAGCCATTCTAATTACAACTTCAGCCCTTAATTCATCACTAAAATACTCTAAAGTTTCGGCTGCATGGATTGAGTCCATGTGAGCTAAAATAAGGGCAATAGTTTGAGGATGTTCTTTTGTAATAAAGTCAGCAAGTTGTTGTGGTTTAATTTGTGCCAAATAAGCAAAATTTTGGTTATTCTCCATACTTTTAGTAAGTTTTTCAAGGATTTTATTAGCAATATCAGGGCCAAAAGTACGAAAAAGTATTTCTTTGGCATATTCCAAACCACCGCTTTTAATGTATTGATTTGACTGAAGCAAGGTATAAAACTCTTCTAAAACCGCTGTAGCTACGGATCTATCAACATTCTTGGCCATAGCTATATATCTTGAAATTTCTGTAATAACATCAATTTCCATATGCGAAAACACAGCCGTTGTAGCATCTTCTCCAAGTTGAATTAAAAAAATTGCTACTTTTTCAGGCATAGATAAATCATCATAAATCATTTTTTGTTCTTCGCTAAGCTTTATCATTACATATCCTTCTCGCTAAATTCAGAATCATTTTGAACCAAATTTTGAAGTAAAGCAGCAATCTCTTCACTTTTATCAGTCACAAGTCCTCTTAATTTCTCAAGCAAAACTTCATACTGAATAGAATCTTCATTGAAGTTATCACCAAAACCAAGTTGTTCTTCAACTTTTTTCCTTGCTGCATTAAATTTCTCTATAGCATCTTCTGCTTCATCTAACACCAAACCAGGAGCTTGTTGTTGCTCTTCTGGGGTTGCATCTTCGAGCATTTTTTGCATAAAAGGACCAATAACTTTTTTGTAAAAAATAAAAAGTAAAATAGCTGCAATAAAATACTTAACAGGCGGAATAAATGGTTCAATAAAGCGTGAATAAAAGGTTCTAACTTTACTTTCCACTTTAATAGACTCACGATGAAAAGGTAAATTTCTAACTACAACAATATCACCTCTTGCTGCATTATAATTAATAGCACTTTGTACCAAACTTTCTATATTTTTAAGTTCTGTATCACTTAAAGGTATATACTCATTTTGAACATTACCATCTTGATCAACAACTTCTTTATATTTTCCATCAATAGCAACAGCTGCTGAAGTTCTAATAATAGTAGCAAATTGTTTTTTGGTATTGGTTATAGTTTTAGATAATTCATTATTAGTTGTTACTTGATTTTTTTTATAAAGCTCTACTTGACCTTTATTATCAAGCCCTTCAACTGGACCTATATTAGAAACAGCACCAGGAACTCCTTGAATTTCAGGCTCTTTTCTACCTTCTCTTTGTTCTTCTAAAGTCTGTTCGCTTCTTACTATAGGATTTGGATCATAAATTTCACTTTGAGATTCTTTTTTAGAAAAATCAAAATCTATATTCACATTAACTTCTATTTTATCAGTTCCACCGGCAAAAGGAGCTAAGGTTGATATAATTTTTTCTTCAAGCTCTCTTTCTTGATCTCTTTTATATCTAACCTGTGCAGCAATTACATCACTTTCATAAGCTTCTAACTCATCTAAAGGCGCTCCACTTTGATCACTAATTCTTACATTGTCTTTAGTAAGCTTTGGAACCGCAGCCGAAATGATATTTTTAATCCCATCAATTTGTTTCCTTGTAAGCTTTAAACCTTCTTTAATATTAAGCACAACAGAAGCGGTAGGAGGAATTTGTCTTTCAGTAAAAACACTTTCTTTTGGGAAGGCTATATGCACAACTGCTGATCTTATAGGCTCTAAAGTTTCAATAGTCCTAGCAAGCTCCCCTTCAATTGCTCTTTGATATTTAACTTTTTGCTCTTCATTGGTAGCACCAAATTGTTGTTGATCAAAAGCTTCAAAACCAACGCGACTATCCTTAATAAGACCTTCAGATGCAATAATCATTCTTTGTCTATAAACTTGATCTTGGGGAACTAAAATTGTATTTTCATTTTGCAAACGGTAAGGAATACCACTTTGTTCTAATTTTGAAACAATAGCAGCAGATGAACTTGGTTTTACATTCTCAACCAAAATAGCGTAGCCATCTGAAGTAGCACTTCCTGAGTTACGATATAAACTTAAAAAAACTAAAAATCCAACAACCACAACAATAGAAGCCGCTATAACTATACGTTGTTTACGGCTTAAATTTTGATAAAGTTGTCCAATTTGATGGAACATATTTTTAAAATCCATATGCAACCTTAATAAATTTACAAATAACTATTTATTTAAACTGAAAATTATATTACAAAAACTTAAAAAAACATATTTATTGTATCAAAAATCTATTAAGAGTTTAATAAAATCTTAATCTAAATTCTGTATTTGCTTTGATATAAAAAAAATTTCCCTATAGATACTTTTAATCATGTTTGAATTTAAAAATTTATATTTGACATTATTTAAACGATCTAAAATATATTCTTCTCTTTTATGATCATAAATTTCTTGAGCGTTACTTTGCTTTATTTTGCCTATTTCTTTAACATAAGACATTCTTTTATCAAGCAAATACAAAATTTGATCATCTAAAGCATCAATTTGTGCTCTTAATTCATTTAAATCTTGCACTTTAACTCCCCTAAAAGTTCTAAAACGCTAGGATAAATTTTATCAAGTAAGCTTATATCAATTCCTTTAGTATCGCTCATTTTTCCACTTAAGACTAAAATACATTTCATATTTAAATTTTTAGCTTCTAATAAATCTCCTTTAAAATCATCACTTACAATACAAATATCTTCAAAATTAATTTGTTCATTTTGTTTTTGAATGAGCTTTAAAGCTTCTTTATAAAAAGCTAAACTAGGCTTTCCTACTACTTCATAATTAAAATTTGTAGCATTTTTAAGCATAGCCATAATACTACCTACGCCTGGATAGAGTCTATTATCTTTTTTATAAATACTTGTCTCATGCATAGCAATTACTCTAATATCTTTTTTAATAAGCTCTATCATATTAGCAAAATCTTTAAATTTGAAATCATCATAACTAGAAATTAATAAAGCTTCAGGATGATTAAAATCAAGCTCAAAACCTAAATTTTCAAGGCTAAATAAAAACTCTCTAGCTCCAAATGCCGCAATCTTGCAAGGCTTTAAAATATCTTTTAAAACATAAAAAGGATCAATATAAGCATTATCTTTAATGTCTAAGCCTTTTTGCTTTAAGATTGATAAAAAATCAAGCTTTTTTGTATTGTTAGTAACAACAACATAAGGCATGTTATTTGAATTCAAATAAGAAATTAACTCTTTAGCACCAGAGATTAAACTCTTATCTTTATCCGAAAGTAAAGTGCCTTGAACATCTAAAAAAAACATTTTTAATCTTTTAAAAATTTTTCTTCTAAAATTATTTGATCTTCAAAACTTTCTCTTTGACGTATCATTCTTATTTTACCATCTTCTAAAGCTAATTCACATACACGATTTCTAGTATTATAATTACTACTCATACTAAATCCATAAGCACCTGCATCATTAATCACTAAAATATCACCACTTTGTGTTTGCTCTAGCAATCTATCTTTTGCGAAAAAATCCCCACTTTCGCAAATTCCCCCTACAATATCACAAAGACTTTTTTCTCCTTCATTGTAAGGCATGATAATTTCATGATACGCTTCATATAAACTAGGACGTATTAAATCATTCATTGCTCCATCTACTATAACAAAACGTTTTGTTTTATTGTGTTTTTCATAAAGAACAGAACAAACAAATTTCCCACTTTTAGCTACTAAAAAACGCCCTGGCTCCATTCCTATAGTTACATCAAGCCCACCAAGCTTTGATAAAATTCCTTGTGCATATAAATAAAGATCTGGTCTTAAATCATCTTTTTCATAAGCTACACCAAGTCCTCCCCCTATGTCAAAAAATTTAATATCAATTTTTAAAGCTTTTAATTCTCTTACAAGCTTTGCAACAATTTCTGCAGCTTCATAAACAGGAGAAAGATCTAAGAGTTGAGAACCTATATGAAAATGTATTCCAATAGGTTCTAAATAAGAAGATTTTTTAGCATAAAGATACATTTTTTTGGCTTGTTCTATTTCTACCCCAAATTTATTTTCATTAAGTCCGGTAGAAATATAAGGATGAGTTTTTGCATCTACATCAGGATTAACACGAATGCTTATTCTTGCTTTTACATTAAGTTTTTTGGCTACATTCTCTAAAAGTAATAATTCAGATTCACTCTCTAAATTGATATATAATATATCATAACCCAAAGCTTCTTTAAGCTCTTCTTCGGTTTTTGCTACACCACTAAAAATAATCTTATAAGGTTTAGCTCCTGCTCTTAATGCTCTTTTTACTTCTCCTATGCTTACACAATCAAAACCGCTATCAAGTTTGACTAACATTTGTAAAAGGCTTAAATTAGAATTAGCTTTTAAAGCATAAAAAATCTGAGATTTTCTTGCCTTAAAAGCCTCTTTTAGTTCTAAAAAATTTTTCTTTATTTCATCAAAATCATAAATATAAAAAGGAGTATTAAACTCATTCCTTAAACTTTTATAATCCATCTTAACCCTTTAACGATTTTTATAATACATAAACAATGCAAATAATGCTAAAAGCACTATAGGCAAGATAATACCAAATTCAGTTAAAATAACTCCATTTTCACTTAATCTTGTAAGCAAAAATAATAATCCCCAAACACCAAAACTTACAAGAAAAAATATAAAACTTACAAAGGCCAAATTAAAAAATCTAGCTGTTATAGGAAAAAAATAATATATTATAAGCATTAAAAAAGGTGCAAAAAACGGAGTAAAAACCAATTTATAAAGAGAAATTTTTATAGAATGCAAACTAATGCCTTGTTCCTTAAATAAAAATAACCCTTCTAATGCATCTTTAATAGAATAATCACTATTATTTGCCACGCTTTCAATAATCTTAGGTTTAAAGCCTTCTAAAGTTTTTAAATCTTTAAATTCTTTACTTTGTAAGCCTTTAGCGCTTACATTATACTCATTTGGAAGCAATGTTAAACTTCCCTCCTTTAAAATCCAAAAATCATCATTAAAAATAGCTTTTTTTGCAATAACAAATGATGTTAGATTGAGATCTTTAGTGTTAAAAATTTTAATATCCTCAACCTCATTTTGAGCACTTTTAACCTTATCAATATAAATTAGATCATCATTAAATTTTAGAAAAACTCCACCACCTTGTTTGATTAAAACGCCATTTTTTATAATATTTCTTTTATAATCATTAGCATAAGCAAATGAAGTAAAATTAAGTCCTATAAAAACAAAACAAAAAAATAAAGCCCATAAAAAAGGAAATAAAATAACTAAATTTTTACTCAATCCCAATGCATAAAAACTTACGAATTCATTACTTCTAATCATATTGATTAAACTTAAAATCAAAGCAAAAATTAAAGAGATTGGCAAAAGATAAAATACAGCACTACAAGCCAAAAAAACTACATAAAGCAAATCTAAATTTGCAGACTTTGGTAAATCTTTAAAATTTAATAAAAGATCAATACAAACAAAAAAACAAAGTAAAGATAAAAAAATAATAAAAAAATTTTTAAGATAAATCCCTGAAATAAAACGAAAAAAAATCCACATTATAAAACTTTTAAACTATATTTTGAAGCAATATGAGTTATATCATTTGAATTAATGAGTTCAAACAAAGCGTCTTTTGCACGATCTAAAACTTTATCTAAAATTATTTTTTCATCTTCATTAAATTTAGACAAAACAAATTCTTTAATATTATTTGATCTTCCAATACCTATACGCACGCGCTCATAATCATTAGAGCAATATTCATCTATACTTTTAAGTCCATTATGACCGCCACTACTTCCTGCTTTTTTAAATTTCAAAGCTCCAAATTTAAGATCTATATCATCGTGGATTACTATAATTCTTTGGCATTTATAAAAATCTTTAACAGCTTTTACGCTTAATCCTGAATGATTCATGTAAGTATTTGGTTTTAAGAATAAAGAAGAGTTTATTTTATATAACTCTCCTTTAAATTTAGCATTTGTAATTTGTAAGAAATTATAATTTTTAAGAATTAAATCAACAAGCATAAAACCAACATTATGCCTTGTATCCTTATAAGTATCTCCTATATTGCCAAGTCCTACAACTAAGATCACCTTGCTTTTTCTACACCTACTACTGCTACTCTTTCAGCATCAATAATGCTTACACCTTCTGGAACAACCACATCTTTTACAAGTAAAGCATCACCTACGTCTAATTTACTAACATCTAACTCAAAAAAGTTAGGTAAATTTTCAGCCTTACATTTAACTTTTAATCTTCTCTTTGACTGAATCAATACACCTTTATTTTTAAGCCCTATTGCAGTTCCTATAATTTTAACAGGAATCATATATTTAGACACTACACCTTTTTGTGCAACTTTTAAATCTACATGCTTAAGTTCTGCGGTTACAGGATCTTTTTGATAATCTACTATAACAACATTTAAAACCTTTTCGCCTACTTTAATATCAAAAGCAAGTGTAGTTTTTTTACGCACTTCTTTAATAAAATCATTAAGCTTAAAAGCTGCATGAATATTTTCAAATCCTTTTGCATAGATATTTGCAATTAGATAACCATCTCTTTTTAAAGCTTTAGCAGCTTTTCTACCGATACTCTCTCTAATAATACCTTCTAGCATTTTTAACCTTTCGTAAAATAAAACCCTTATTCTATCAAAAAAATCTTAGCTTAATTTAAAAATTTATCTTTTTATGTCTTAATATCTCATCTATATCAACAATAATTAACTATCTTTAAGCTCTCCCATCTAGCTCTTCGCACATTCTCTCAAATTCCTCATAATATTTCCAAGAAGCTATGATATCAGGACGATGCTCTTTAATGTGAGTAAGCTCATAATCAAGTAAGTTTTTAATATATACTCTTAAATCTTTGTTTTCTTTTAAATAATTTAATATATCTTGTTCATTTATAAAATTTTCTTCTTTAAATTCAATTTGCTCTTTTAAAAATACACTAAATTTTAAAAGATAAGTTTTTACTTCTTCAAAAAGTTTTTTATGTTCTTTTAAAATGTTAAAATCATTCTCATCTATATAAATACTTAAGTTTTTATAATAAGTATAATTTTTATCTAGTATAAAAGATTTAATATCTATGCTACATATAGGGGGGGGGGTATTAGATAATTTTGCTTCACATATGTTTAATCTTATATCTTTTGATAAATAAGGAAAAGTTTTTTTATCTAGTAAAAGATTAAAAGGAAGTAAATGAGCAAATTTATTCCAGAATTTATGTTCAAATTTTTCTTTATCTTTTATATTAGGTGGATTAAAATCTAAAATTTTTGCTAATTTGTTCATGGTATTAAAAGCTATTTTACTATCTAGCTCTTTACAATCTATATAAAAGATTTTAAATTCTTTTTTACTTTCTAAAAATGCTTTTATGTTGGAATAGTAGTTGAAATTGAGTGTTTTATTTGAATTTTTCCAATACTTTAAAGCCTTAAGGCTTGGTTTGACTTCATTTTCTCTTCTCTTGCCTAAATATAAAATTTTAAACACTTCATTTAAATCATCATTTAAATTTATTATTTTTTTACCATCATTGGATTTTCCATGATTAATAAAAGTTTTAAACCTCGAGATAGGATCTCTTGTTAAAATGAGGATTTTGGTAGAATTTAATATATGAGAGAAATTTGGTATAAATGGTGATTTACCAGAAAAGTGAAAATCTAAGTAAAAGTTTTCATCTTTTTTTAACCTATTATTGGCACTTGTATATTTTACATTACTTCTATCATAGACTCTTACCCTATTTAATCGACATAAAAATAAAAAATAATTTAAAGCTCCATGACCTGATACATCATAAGAATGCTTTATAAATTTATAATTACTTGGCAATGGTTTAAGATATCTTATAAATCTTAAAACTATATGTCTTTGATAAAGTTTTAATAATTTTACAAATCTATATAAAACCCAACGCTTAAAACCTTTCTCTTTTAAAACTTTAAAAGATTTACTTTTTAAAGGATTTTTCATAAACTATTCCTAAATAATAATTTTATATTTTATTATAAATTACTTTTTGAGTATAAGATATTTCAAGATAAAGCACTTAAAATATCTTCATAAGCTATACAAAATTGCTCTAAACCATCGTCCATTAAATTTTTATAGGCTTTTTGTAAATCATACAAAGAAACAATTTGATTTAATTTATCATAAATTTTAGTATTATCTAAAGGAACTTTAAAAGTACATTTTTCATTAAAAGCATCAATAGCATCAAGCGGGGCTGTATTGATACTATTTTCAAAAAATAATTCTTGAATATAATAATCTTTTGATAAAGTATTATCTTTAACTCCTGTGCTGGCAAATAAAGCACGAATATTTGGCTCATTTTTAGAAACAATATCATTGTAAATTAAATTTGCATTTAAAACACCGATAGATCCTTGCTCTAAAACATTAATACCAAGGAATTTATCAAAACGACTTACAAAAATACTAATCACAGCTTTTGGGGTTTTTGCATTAGCTAAATGTGAATTTTTTTGATAAAAATATTTTAAACCTTCATTTAAAGCATCAAAACATTTTTTACCTTGATCTTGTGAAAACACCAAGGTTGCATTAACGCTAATACCTTCTTTCATAAGTTCATACATTACCTCATAAGAAGCCTCTGTAGCTGGAATTTTCATCATCACATTTTCTTTAGCTATAGCATTAAAAAGTCTTTTTGCCTCACCTAAACTTAAACTTGTGTGATTATAAAGTCTTGGATCAATCTCAAGACTAATAAAACCATCATTGAAATTCATAAAATGGGGCATTAATTTATCTGCTGCTTTTTTAATGTCGTTAATTGCTAATTCTTCATAAATTTCTTTAGCTTTTTTTCCTTTTAATTTAATAATTTGGTTTTTATAAAATGATGAATTTAAGATAGCATTTTTAAAAATACTAGGATTAGAAGTAGCTCCATTAATTTTAAAATTCAATAAATCTAAAAATTCTTTTTCTAAAAAATTATTTTCAATAAAATCACACCACAGAGAAAATTTTTTCATAATTAAACCTTTGTTTTTAACTGAAAATATAGCGGATTTTACTTTAAATTATAATTTATAAGAAGATTTGATGGGAAAATCCCATCAAATTTAGAATTCACGTTTTAGAAGTGCTTCGACTTTAAGTATGGTAAGAATATTTTCATCTCTTTTACCTATACCATAAATCATACCTTTATCTTTTACTAAAGTTTCAGGTGGCGGATCAATTCTGCTTCTGTGAATTTTAATCGCTTCTGTCAATCTATCTATAACAAAACCAGCATTTCCACCAACACCACTACCATTTGTCTCTCCTCTTAAAACTATATATCTAGTTTGAGGAGTCATTTTAGAACTTCCTAAATTAAAACGTTGTGCCAAATCAATAAGTGGCATAACATTTCCACGCATATTAAATACACCTAAAACATAATCTGGCACACTAGGGACTCTAGTGTATTCTATAGGCTTAATAATCTCTTGTATATTAAGAATTGGAATAGCATATTCTTCATCTCCAACTACAAAACCAACTAGTTGGATTATATCATCTTCTTTATGATCTTGAGGACTAGCTATCTGAGCTTGCTGTTTTTGCAAAATTTGTTCTAATTTATCATTACTCATACTCTTATCCTAATTTTAAATTTTTTCTAACTACATTTTCTAAATATTCCGGAGAATAAGGTTTTGTAATATATTCTGTCATTCCTACTTCAACACCTCTTAAACGATCTGTTTTGCTTGTTCTTGAGGTAACTGCTATTAATGGAAGGTTTCTATATTTAGAATACTTCCTAATTTCACCAGCTAAAGTATAACCATCCATTCTTGGCATCTCTATATCTATAAGCATAGCATCAATATCATGCTCTCCTGATTTAACAATGTTAAGTGCTTCAACACCATTAGTTGCTTCTATCAAACTCACCCCTAAAGATTCTAAAGCTTTTTGCATCAAAGTTCTATCCATTTTAGAATCATCAACGATTAAAACTTTATAATCACTTGGCTTTTCTTTTACTTTTTTAACATTTGATTCAAGCTGAGCTTTAATATCAACTTTTATTTCTTTTGCCATATCCATCATAGCTGCTACATCGATAATTAAAGTTACTCTACCATCACCTCTTATAGTAGCTCCTGCTATTCCTGTGATATTTTGTAAATAATCACCCATTGATTTAATAACAATTTCTTCTTGCCCTACCAAAGTATCAACTATAATACCAAGCTTGCTTTCTGCTACACCAATAACAACCACATAAGTTTGATCACCACTTTCAAGAACTTGCTTAACTCCAAAAACATCTGAAAGTCTTACAAGCGAAAGAACCTCATCTCTTAAGCGTAATACATTCTTACCTTCTATGGTGTAAATATCATCAATCGGAACTCTAACCGTTTCAAGAACACTTGCAAGTGGAATAGCATAAAATTCTTCTTGAGTACCTACAAGTAAAGATTGGATAATTGCTAATGTTAAAGGAATTTTTAATTTAAATGTACTTCCTTTACCCACTTCACTATCAATTTCAATCACACCATTAAGCTTTTCAATATTGGTTTTAACAACGTCCATTCCAACGCCACGACCTGAAACATTTGTCACTTTTGCTGCAGTAGAAAAACCTGGTTTAAAAATCAAAGCAAAAGCTTCTTTATCACTCATTTGATCTGCTTCTCTTTCAGTGATCAAATTTTTCTCTATAGCTTTATATTTTAAAGCATTTGCATCAAGTCCTTTACCATCATCAGTAATTTCAACTACAATATGATTTCCTTCATTATAAGCTTTAAGTTGAACAATTCCTTTTTCAGGCTTTCCGCTAGCTGCACGAGTAGCTGGATCTTCTACACCATGATCACAAGAATTTCTAATCATATGCATTATAGGATCGCCTATTTCTTCAACGATGGACTTATCTAACTCTGTTTCTTCACCTGTAATTTCAAGTTCAATCTGTTTTCCAAGTTCACGACTTAAGTCTCTAACAACTCTTGGAAATTTATTAAATACCTTTGCAATAGGTTGCATTCTTGTTTTCATTACAGCAAGTTGTACATCTGTTGTAATAATACTTAATTGGCTAACAACCTGGTTAAGCTCTTCAAGGAATTTTTCACCCTCATAACGCTCTTCAACATCATCATAAATTTTAAGCAAACGGTTTTTTCCGAGTACTAATTCACCAATTAAATTCATCAAATGATCAAGTCTCTTAACTTCAACCCTAATAGTTTGATCCATAGATGCACCGCTACTACCAGTAACAGGAACCTTTTTTTCTGCAGGAGCACTTGTTTTTGTGTCCGCTGGTTTATTTGGAGAAACAGATGAGGCTGATTTTTGTTGCTTTTTCTGTGCTCTTCTTGCTTGATCTTCAGCCTTTCTCACTTTTAAAAGTCTTTCTATTTCTGCTTCAACTTCAGAATCATTAAGCTTGCTAACATCTATATCTGGTTCTGGAGTAGGTTCTGGTTCTTGTTTTTCCTCTTTTACTTCTTTATTTTCTTCTATTTTTTCATTAGAAGTTGGCGCCTCTCCTTCTGAGATAGCAGTAAGTTTAGAACAAATAGGTCCAATATCCATACCTATTGCTGTATCATTACCATTATCACGGATAGAATTAAGCAAAGTTTTCATTCTATCAATAGATTCTAAAACAACGTCCATTATATCTGGAGTGATTTTAAGTTCGCCATGTCTTGCTTTATTTAAAACATCTTCCATATGATGTGTTAATTTTGTTAAAACATCAAAATTTAAAAAACTTGATGATCCTTTAACGGTATGCGCAACACGGAAAATTCTATTTAATAATTCTAAATCTTCTGGATTTGATTCAAGCTCTACTAAGTCATGGTCGATTTGCTCAACTAGCTCAAAAGCTTCAACCAAAAAGTCTTCAAGTATTTCTTGCATATCTTCCATATTTTACCCCTGTTGTTGAGATTGATGTTTTTTTAAAACACGAGTTATTTCAGAGAAAAAGTCACTTGCATTAAATTTAACTAAATATCCTTCTCCTCCAGCTTCTTGAACACCTTTTTCGTTCATAAATTCATTAGATAAAGATGAATTAAAAACTATAGGAATATCTTTAAATCTCTGATCTTCTTTAACATGTGCAGCAAAATGAAAGCCATCCATTTGAGGCATTTCAACATCACTTACAATAATCTTTAAATTAGCGCCCAAAGAATCTCCATAAAGCTGACTCAACTCTTCTAGCTTATTGATACCTTCTACACCATCTTTTGCTTCAACTACTTGTAGTCCTATTTGTTGGAGCATTTCTTTAACACGTTTTCTAGCTGTTAAACTATCATCTAAGATTAAAGCTGTTCCGCTAAATTTTTCGATTTTGCTAAGATCGATATCTATTTTAGGCGCATAAATTCCTAATTCTTCCACAATACTCTCAAGATCTAAAATAAGCAAAACCTCATCATTTTCGATACGTGTTACACCCGTGATCTTACCCTTATCTAAAGCTCCAGATCCTGCAGAAAAAGTAGCTGGCTCTATATCTTTCCAGTTTATACGACGAATTCTTTTAGCCTCATGAACAATAAAACCAATAAGAATATTACTAAATTCTGTAATTATTACTCGTGGCTTTAACATAGTCCCTTCTGGCTCGGTAATTTGCATCCACTTTGCAAGATTAACTACAGGTATTACAACTCCACGAAGATCAAAAATACCTTCAATGTAATCAGGCACACCTGGTAATTCCGTAAGACTTGGAATCTTGATAATTTCTCTTACTTTAGAAACATTAACACCATAAATTCCTTCATATACTTTATCGTGCCCTTGCTTAAAAATACGGAAATCAACAAGTTCCATTTCATTTGAACCTGTTTTAATTATATTTTCATCAAACATTTTGACCCCTCAAATTCTGTTCTTGAAATTTGATTTCTTGGCTGTATTCTACTACAAAAAAACTTTCCTTATATGCAAAACTATTTAAATTAAAATATTTTATATTTTCATTATTTAAAATAAAATTTTGATGATAGTGTCCTTCTATAACCCAAGCATTATTGGTGTTATATTTTTCATATCTTTGATAAATTAAATTTTCAAAATTGTTAATTTTAAAAAAAAGATTTTTCTTTTTTTGATTTTCTAAAATTCGTTTTGATATAAAATCGAAAGTAATTTTATTTAAAAAATTTAAAAAACAAAGCAAAGAATGTCTTCTTAAATTTTTTAAAATAAACCCTAAAAAAGGATTTAAAAAAATATCCCCATGTGCTAAAAAAAAATCTATTTTTTCACCTTTTTCGGTATAAAAAATAGCTTTTAAAGGCTGTTTTTTTAAAGGAAAAATCTTTACTTTTTTAAAAAAATAAGAAAGATTAAAATCATGATTTCCTTCCAAATAAAAAATTTCCACATCATTGCTAAGCTCTTCTAATAAAATAATATATTTTTTTGCAAAATTATGCGTAGCAGAAATTTCACCTATTAATAAATCGAATATATCACCCATTAAAAAAAGTTGAGAAGTTTTAACTTTACCTTCTTTTAAAGCACATAAAAAATTCCAAAACCCTCTTCTTTGTTCATTTTCATGAGCATCAGCTATAAAAATAGCACCATTTTTAATAATCACTTCATTTTGCAAATGCTTTTTCATTTTTCAATTCTTTATCATAATCTATATTTAATGTAAGTATGAATTGATTATTATCTATAAAAAAATTAATAAATATTAAAATCCAATTTTTCATAAAAAATGTCTATAATTTCAAATTCACTTTCCCCTTTTGGCAAACGCACTCTAAACTCATCACCTACTTTCTTACCAAGCATGGCCTTTGCAATAGGTGAGTTGATAGAAATGTAGCCTTTTTCAAGATTGCTTTCACAAATTCCAACCAAGGTATATTTACTTTCTTTTTCACTATCTACATCCATAATCACAACGCTAGAGCCAAATTTGACACTATCGTGCTCATAACTTGAAGGATCTATCACTTGAGCTCTTGCTAAAATATCACTTAACTCTGCTATACGGCTTTCAATTAAAGCTTGTTTTTCTCTTGCGGCATGATATTCTGCATTTTCTTTTAAATCCCCATGACTTCTTGCTACATCAATTTCAACAACCACTGCTGGACGCTGATTATCTTTTAAATCTTTTAATTCATTAACTAATTTTTTATAGCCAAATTCACTCATTGGTTCTTTTTGCATTTTCTATCCTTTTTAAATTTCATGAAGTATTTTAGCTAAATTTTTTGCACTTCCAAATTTTAAATACTCTTTTAAAAAATCAACTTTATCAAAAAACATCTGATAATTATAGTTTATATAAGAATTATAAAGATTTTGCGCTTTAACCTCATCTTGTAAAAATTCAGGATTTAAAGGTTCTTTTCCTGCAAAATCACAAATAATATTTGCAAGTCCTATATGTTTTAATTTCACAAATAATTTTGCTATAAAAATATCAATAGCCTTTGCTCTATAAGCTAAAACAAAAGGAGTGCCCACTAAAGCCGCTTCTAGTGTAGCCGTACCACTACAAATAAAAGCAAAATCAGCTTTTTTAAGGAGTTTTGGGGTATTGCTTTCTATTTTAAATTCTTTAATATCACCATAAATTTCAAGTTTATTAAGATTAAATGGAGGAACACAAAGAATTTTTTCACCTTTAAATTTTTTAGAAAGTTCTTTAAAAATAGGCATTAATCGTTTAATTTCACTTTTTCTTGAACCAGGTAAAAAAGCTATAATTTTTTCTTTTTCCTTTTTTAAAAGGATTGATTTTTCATTTTCTTTAGTCTTAAAATCTTTTATCTCATCTAAGAGTGGGTGCCCACAATAAATACTTTTACTAAAAAATTGATCATCAAAAGGTAAAATAGATGCTAAAACATCAAAATGACTCTCTATAATAGGAACACGTCCTTTTTTCCAGGCCCAAACTTGAGGCAAGATATAGTAAATTCTTTTTATTTTTGAATCACTTTTTTTTAAAGCCTTTACAAAAGGTATGTTAAATGCGGGCGAATCTATACATAAAATTGCATCTATTTTTTGAGTAAAACTTAAATTTACAAGCTCTTTAATTGCCCTTTTTGCCTTAAAAATCAAAGGCAAAATCTCTATAAAACCCATAGCGCTAAATTCATGAGAACTATAAAGAGGTTTAGAATTTAAACCAAATTCTTTAGATAAGGTCTCATCATAAATTCCTAAAAGATTAAAATCTTTAAAATTTTCTTTATAGACTTTTAAAATTTCCTTTAAATGCAAATTTGCTGATGGTTCTAAAGCGCAAACTAAAAAAGTTTTCATTATCTAACTCTTTATCAAGATTAAAATTTAAATTTTAACCAAAACTTACTTAAACTATCAATCATTAATAATTTTGGTTATAATATTTTTATGGAATTTACACTAGAACAACTTTTAATAGCGATAATTTTAACTATACTTGCTGGATTTTCAACTGCAATTGGTTCAATAATTGCTTTTTTTAGTAAAAATGATAATTTAAGAATTCTTTCTTTTGGACTTGGATTTTCAGCTGGAGTAATGATTTATATTTCTTTTATGGAAATTTTACCTTCTGCTTTGATTGATTTTAAAAAATATTATAATTCAAGCTATGGAGAACTTCTAGCACTCTTATGTTTTTTTGGTGGTATTTTTCTATCAGCTATTATTGATAAATTTATCCCAGAAGATGTTAATCCACATGAACCAAAAGAAGATTTAAGCGAACTTAAAATTTGCCCTTTACCTAAAAAAAATGAAAAAACTCCACATTTTCATCCTGGAGAACCACTTAAAAAAATCAACACTAAAGCCTTAAAAAGAACGGGGATATTTACTGCTCTTGCTATAGCCATACATAATTTTCCTGAAGGATTTGCCACTTTTATTTCAAGTCTTGATAATCTTAGTTTTGGTATAGCTATAGCCGTTGCTGTTGCTATACACAATATTCCAGAAGGAATGGCAGTTTCTTTACCTATTTATCACGCTACAAATGATAAAAAAAAGGCTTTTATTTATTCGGCTCTTTCTGGAGTAGCTGAACCTATAGGAGCTATTGTTGGTGCATTTTTAATTTTACCTATTATGAATGAACTTACTTTAGCTATTACCTTTGCTGTAGTAGCTGGAATAATGATCTTTATCTCTTTTGATGAATTACTCCCCGCTGCTAAAACCTATGATAAAGCTCATGATAGTCTATATGGATTAGTTTTTGGTATGGCTGTAATGGCAATAAGTCTAATTTTGTTAAATCCTTAAAAATAAACTATTTAATTTTCAATCTTTTTTAAAAATATTTCTATAAAAAATTCTATATAGCTCTAAAACTTATTTAAATATATTACTTTTTGTAACATAAAATTCTATGGTATTTCTTTATATTTAATACTATTTATATCTTAATTTACTATTTTATACATAATTTTCCTAGAAAAGACACTTATATAGTATATAATCAATTATAACCCAAATTCAAATCAAAGGAGTGCAAATGAAAAAAATCATTTTTTTACTTTTGTTTTTAGGATTTCAGGCATCTTTAATGGGATATTATGATGATGCAGGTTATAAAAAATTTAAACATGGATGGGAAGCAATAAATTGGTGGCTAAAACTTTATGGCAATAATGTTTTGTCTCAAGAAGAGAAAAATATAGTTTATCAATATACTTATGGAGATTTTGTAACAATAAATAGCAAATTAAGAAATGGAGAAGGACTTTCTTCTTTAGATGAAAAACAAAAAGAAATGGTAAAAAAGCTTGATCAAGCTTTAGGAAAAACAATTATATTTGAAAATTTAATAGTTTATCGTTATGAAAATCTAAGTTTTATATTTAGACTTTTAGATAAAAGTTATTTTTCTCAAATTTATAAAGATGGAAAATTTACAGAAAGGGCTAAACATTATTTAGAATTTATTAATCATAAAAAATACAGAGACTATGGGTTTATGTCTACTACTACAATTAGAAATAGTGTATTTCAAACCCGACCTGTTGAACTTGTTATAAAAGTTCCAAAATACTCAGATGCACTTTTTGTTTCTTTAAAGGGACTTGCTGCATTTGAAAGTCAATATGAATTACTTTTTCCAAGAAATAGGGTTTTAAGTATAGAATCTTATGAAATATCCAAAGATCATAAAAAATTAACAATTTATGTCAAAATGACAGGTCCTTGTTATATCAATCAACCTTGTGAAGTTGAAAAAGTAGACAATTTAAAACAACCAAAAGAGTTCTAACGATTTTAAAGCCATTGCAAATTGTAATGGCTTTAAATAAATTAAGCCAAAACCAAAACTCTTAGATTATTATATAATCATTACTTACTTTAAAATAAAACTGCAACTATTTAAACATCTAAATAAAAACTATTCAAGATAATAACATCATAAAACATATCACATCTTAAATGCCAATAAACTAAATATTATATATAATAATCTTGAATAAAATATTTAAGGATTAAAACATGGATATAGTAGAAAGATTTATAAATTATACAAAGATTAATACTACAACCAATAAAGACAATGGCGCAGCAGGAATTATACCTTCAAATCCAAAAGAAATGGAATTAGCCATATTATTAGAACAAGAATTAAAAGAGTTGGGTTTAAATGAGATTAAAAGACGTGAAAATTCTATTACAACTGCAATTTTACCAGCAAATACTTCTAATGCTCCAAGTATAGCATTTTTTGCACATTTAGATACTAGTATGGAACAAACAAATGATACAAAAGCCAAAATTACACCTTATAAAGGTGGGGATATTTGCTTAAATAAAGACTTAAATATTTACCTTAAAGAAAGTGAATTTAAAGAACTAAAAAATTATATAGGAGATGAGATTATCCATACAGACGGCACAAGCTTATTAGGTGCTGATGATAAAGCAGCTATTGCAGCTATTATGGATATGTTAGAATTTTTTGTTAAAAATCCAGATATTAAACACGGCGATATAATAGTAGGATTTTTACCTGATGAAGAACAAGGCTTAAAAGGAGCTAAAGCTTTTGATATTAAAGAAATTAAGGCTGATTTTGGGTATTGTCTAGATTGTTGTGGCATAGGAGAATTTATGTATGAAAATTGGAACGCAGGAGATGTAGAAGTAATCTTTCAAGGTGTTTCAGCACACCCTATGAGTGCAAAAAATAAGCTTGTAAATTCTTTAATTTTAGCTCATCAATTCATTTCTATGCTCCCACGTGGTGAAGCACCTGAATATACAGAGAATAAAGAAGGATATTTTTGGGTAAAAGAATTAAAAGGAAATAGTGCAAAAACTATTTTAAAGATGGATGTGAGAGAATTTGATGATGAAAAATATAAACAAAGAATGCAGTTTTTAAAAGATTTAAGCGATGCTTGCAAGAAGCTTTGGGGAGATGAAAAAATTAATATAAAATTAAATGATAGATATAAAAATGTGTTTAATTCTCTAAAAAGTGAAGATGCCTTACCCATAAAACTAGCCTTAAAAGCTTATGAAAATTTAAATATCAAAGCAAAGATTATACCAATGCGTGGTGGATATGATGGAGCTGTGCTATCACAAAAAGGCTTACCTTGCCCTAATATCTTTACAGGAGCACATAATTTTCACTCCATTTACGAATATCTACCGGTAAAATCTTTAAAAGCAGCAAGTAAGGTTTTACAAGAAATCATCATTTTAGCAAGTAAAAATTCTTAAATTTATTATGCTTTAAATTAAAGCATAATAAACGCTATTACAAAAAGAGAAACAATTGATCCTAAAGCAGTTCTTTTGACAATTTCTATAGTATTGGTTCCTGCTATAGCAGCTACTATAATATTTGCTGCTAAAATTGGAGACATTACACGCCCTAATACTCCTGCTATAGTAACCGCGGTTCCTAATTCTACTTGATCAAAGCCCAAAGCTGCTGCATGTATAGTGATTGACTCGTTAAAAGCTATGGTAGGGGCATCACCAGATCCTGTAACTATAGCCATTAAAAAAGGTATAAAGGTTCCACCAATACTAACATAATGTTGTTCATTTTTTAAAAACTCAATTACCGCATCAATAGCTCCACATGCTTTAAGTCCAGCTACAAAAACACTTGCCGCTATGATAATACCTACAACATTAGCATAAGAACTTCCCATACCGCTAAAAAATTCTTTACAAATTTCACTTGGTTTACTCATTGTAACAATGATTGCCAAAATTGCACCCAAAAGCATAGCTTCAGCAACACCTATCTTAGTTGTCCACTCTAAAAAAGGGCTCAAAAACTGATACTTTGGCAAATCACTGGCTCCAATTACCAAAATAATAATGGGCACCAAAGGCATTAAAGCATATAAAACATTTACTTTTTGTATCATTGTTTCATTATTATCTTGAGTCTTAGCCTTATAAACAATACCTTTTGTATAATCTTTAAAAATCAAAGCCATAATCATTAAAGAGATACAAACTATAATACCAGCAACTATAGCATTATTAAGCTGAACACCTATTACTTGAGGAACAGAAAAACCACTCATATTTGCCACTATGCTATTATGAGAAGTCCCAGGACTCAAAACTCCACCTAAAGTTCCACTTACAACAGCAGTTGCTGCCATAGCAGGTTTAATACCTGATGCCATTAAAAGAGGAATTAATGTTGCACCAACAGCTGCAGCACATCCTGCTGCCGAAGGAATTGCGATAGAAATAAAAAATGTAATAATAAAAGCTATAGGAATCAAGAAAAAACCTAAATTTTTTAAAGGTGCAGTAAGCAATCTTACCAAATGAACATCACACTTAGTAAATTTCATCACAAAAGCAAAACCCATACTTGCACAAATAGCTTTAAGCAAAGAAGCTTTCGTCATAGCTGTTGTAAAAGCATTTAAAGCATCAATGGGCTTTAATGAAATCAAACAAAGGATAAAACCAACACCAATTAAAACAGTTTTTGTTTCTGCTTTTCTTATAAGTAAAATAATAGCTATTAATGTTCCTACAATTGAAGCAAAAAGATAAAATGTTTGCATTTTAACCCTTAAAATTATATTCTTGATTGAGTTCTAAAATTTCGCTTTTCATAGGATAACTTAATTTAAGTACAGAATTATGACCTATAATTTTTATTTTATTTTCTTGTATCCTTAAGGCAGAGCCTTCAGGAATGGCATAAATTTGATCTTTAGGATTTGCGATTAAAAATTCTTCTAATCTTTCTTCTCTACTTTCTCCATTATGACCTTGAATTTTACCACTTATAAAATGGGGATTTATTTGATAAGGAAAAACATTTAAAGCATCAAAACTTTTTGGCATAATAATTGGCATATCATTGGTTGTTTTAATACTTTTTCCAGCTATATTAGATCCTGCACTCCATCCTATATAACAAGCACCTTCTTGAATACGTTTTTTTAAAATTTCAAGCAAATCATATTCATAAAGTTTAGATAAAAGCATAAAAGTATTTCCACCACCCACTAAAAAAACCTTAGCTTTTGAAATTGCTTCTTTTAAATTTTTAAAATGATGTATAGAAATAATATTATCTTTATTTAAACTTTCTTTTACTTTTATTTCGTATTCTTCATTAGTCCTTCTTACGCCTGCATAAGGAATAAAAAGTATAGACTCATCCTTAACATCACATTCTTGCAAAAAATCTTCTATAAAAGATTTTGCATGTGTTAAATAGCCAGTATCTTTATAACTAGAACTGCTTAAAAGCAAAAGATTTAACATAAAAAAACCCTTTAAAAATTTTTTTAAAAAAGCAATTATAGCAAAAATGGCTTATCAAATTAAGAATTAATCTATATAAATAATTTTGAAGTTTAATACAGACTTATTCTCTCCATCCGTATTTTTTAAAGATTTCTTTTGCTTCTTTAGAACTTAAAAAGTTAATAAAATCTTTTACTTCCTGATTTGAATTTTCTCTTGCGACAACATTAAAAGTTCTGTATATAACTAAATCTTTTTCTATTTGTACTGCAGTTCCTATATCTGGATTACTTTTTGACCAATCAAGCCAAGTTATCCAAGCATCTGCTTTATTTTCTGCAAAAAGTTTTTTAGCACTTCCGCTATTTGGCACAAAAGCTACAATATTTTTTCTAAAATCTTGTATCATTTTAATATTTTTAGTTCTTCCTATCATATCCTCCCAAACACCTGTTCCTGAAGTATTACTTTTTCCTGCTCCTTCTGGAACAACAATTCTTACTTCTTTCTTAGCTAAATCTTTTAAACCTTTAATATTTAAAGGATTTCCTTTTTGAGTCAGAATGATAGCTTCTCTAAAATACAATGGCTTGATATTTTTTATATTAAATTCTTCACCAAAATCACTTGCTATAGCTAAAGCTGATTGATCTGAAGCTCCAAATAAAATATCAGCATCATTTTTTGCTTTCTCAAACCAAGTTGCTTGAGGACCGAAATTAACATTTACTTTAACACCCGTTTTTTCTGTATATTTAGTTCCAACATCTTTTAAAGCTGTATGAGGACCCCCTGGACCGTAAAGGTTAATATCAGCATTAGCTACGCTTAAAGCTAAAGCAATAGCACCAAATAAACTAATAATTTTTTTCATTTATTTCCTTTATATTTTTTATGGATTTTAATTGTAATAATAAATTAATAACGAAAAGTAATTTAGTTATAAAAAAGAGAGTTTTTATAAACTTAATGTTAAAATCAGTCTGAAAAATTTTTAAGGATAAATTATTTTAATGAAAAGAATTTTAATAACCAATGATGATGGTTACGAAAGCGAAGGTTTAAAAAAACTTATAAAAATGCTTAAAAAAGAATTTAAAGCCAAAATTACCATAGTCGCACCTTCTTGCGAAAAATCTGCTTGTGCTCACTCCATTACCCTTACAAAACCTCTTCGCTTTGTTAAGATTAAAAAAAGATTTTATAAGCTTGATGATGGCACTCCTGCTGATTGTATTTATTTAGCACTTCATACTTTATATAAAAAAAGATTGCCTGATCTTGTAATTAGCGGGATAAATAAAGGGGCTAATGTAGGAGAAGATATTACTTATTCTGGAACTTGTGCAGGAGCTATGGAAGCAGTCTTACAAGGAATTCCAGCTATAGCACTTTCGCAGTTTTATAAAAAAAATGAAAAACTTGATTATAAAAATGCTTTAAAAATAACTAAAAAACTCATAAAAACCATTTTTGATAAAGGTTTTCCATTAGATAAAAAAGAATTTTTAAATGTAAATTTTCCTTCTTCAAAAACTGAATTTAAAGGTATAAAAATTTGTAAAGCAGGAAAAAGAGTTTACACTTACAAAGCTCATTCTAATACAAATCCTAGGGGAATAAAATATTTTTGGCTTGCAAGTGCTAATTTAAAACATGAAAAAGAAAAAAATAGCGATATAGTTCTTTTAAAACAAGGCTATGCAACCATTACTCCAATAATGCTTGATCTTACAGCATATAAAAAATTGAAAAATACTAAAAAATGGCTTAAAGGAAAAAAATGAATGATAGATTTACACGTATAAAATGGCTTTTAAAAGAAGAAAAGTTTAATCAACTTTCTAAAATAAAAGTTTTAGTTTGTGGACTTGGTGGAGTAGGAGGCATATGTGTTGATGCTCTTTTTCGCACTGGTTTTAGCGATCTTACTTTAATTGATGCTGATAAATTTGAAATCACCAATCAAAATCGCCAACTTCATAGCGAATTTATAGATGAATACAAAGCAAAAGTTTTTGAAAGAATTTATAATGCTAAAGGCATAGTTACAAAAATTGATCATACTTTTTTGAAAAATTTTGATTTAAGTAAATTTGATCTTATTATTGATGCTATTGATGATATACCTGCTAAAGTTGCTTTGGCTAATGCTATAAATTTTAAAAATCAAATATTTATTTCTTCTACAGGAGGAGCTAGAAAACTTGATCCAACACGCATTAAAACAGCAAGCATTTTTAAAACACACGGAGACGCACTGGCTAAAAAATTCCGTTATGAGCTTAGAAAGTCTGGTTTTAAAGGAAATTTTGAAGTAGTTTTTTCAGATGAAAATCCTAATTGCAAAGATCTTGGTTCTTTTATGGGGGTGACCGCTTCATTTGGTTTGGCATTAGCAAGCTTAGCTTTAAGAAAAGTACTTGATAAAAAAAGCTGATATTAAAGATTTAAATTCTTGCATAATGCTTTTTAAGCAAAGTGTTAAAATACTTTGTATAAAAGACTATACACAAGAGCAAATTAACGCATGGCTTAAAATTGATAAAGAAAAATGGGAAGAAAAATTTAAAAACAATGAAATTTTTGTTTGCAAAAAAGAAGATAAAATTGTAAGTTTTATAGGTATAATGAGTGATTATAAGATGCTTGATTTGCTCTTTACTCATCCTAATTTTACTAGACAAGGTTTGGCGCGAAATTTACTTAATTTTGCTTTAAAAAATTATATACATAAAGAAATTTATACTTTTGCATCTTTAAGTGCTAAAGATTTTTTCTTAAAAAATGGCTTTAAAATTGTAAGAGAAAACGAAGTCAAAAGAAATGATCAAATTTTAAAAAATTTTTTAATGAAAAAGGAAATTTAATGTCAAAAATATGGCTTACACTTTTATTTTTTGTTTTTTTAAAAGCAGAAGATTTACCTGATTTTTTTAAAGAACAAAACACAAGCGGGGTTTTTATAATTTATGATGGCAAAAATTTTTTTAGCAATGATTTTAAAAGAGCCAATGAAGCTTTCTCCCCTGCTTCAACTTTTAAAATTTTTAATGCCTTAATTGCTCTAAATTTAGGGATTGTTAAAGACACAAAAGAAATTTTTTATCATTATAAAGGTGAAAAAGTTTTTTTAAAATCTTGGGCAAACGATGCGAATTTAAGTTCTGCCATGAAACGCTCTCAAGTGATAGCTTTTAAAGAGCTTGCTAGAAAAATAGGCATTAAAAGAATGCAAGAAAATCTAAATATATTAAATTATGGCAATAAAAAAATCTCTAAAATTGATAGCTTTTGGCTAGATAATTCTTTAAAAATTAGTGCAAAAGAACAAGCTATCTTACTTTTTGAACTAGCTAATTTAAAACTTGCTTATCCTAAAACAATACAAAAAGAATTGATAAATATTATAAAACTAAAAGAAGATAATAACTTTTCCCTTTATGGAAAAACAGGTTTTAATAATAAACAAAATATAGCTTGGATAGTAGGTTTTATAAAAACAAAAAAACAAATTTACTCTTTTGCCTTAAATGTTGATATAAAAGATTTTAAAGATCTTAAAATAAGAGAAGAATTGCTAGAAAAATATCTAGCAATCATATCAAACTAAAATAACCCTGCAATTTGATTTGCAATTTTATCTTCTAAAATTGGTGTAGCTTCAGGAAGTTTAAGTCCTGTTTTTACAGCTTCTGCAAAAATAATAGTATTTTTTTCTATATATTTAGCTTCATAGGTTTGTTGCGTGTTGTTGATTTGATTTGAATTTAAATGTCCTACTTTATCGCTTTGAACATTTCCACCAAAACTGTTTAAAAAGCCTGAGCTTTGAGAATCTTTTACATTGGCTTGTCCGCTAATATTACCGTTAGAAGTTAAAACTTTTCCTTCTGCTTTTTGCTTGATATTAATATCAACTTGCATTTGCCAAATTGTATCTTCAGTAAGCTTTCCTAAAAGTCCTCCTACTAAAGCACCTGTAGCACCTGCAGCAACCATACCTCCTGCACCGCTACCATTATAGCCACTAACTGCTACACCTGTAGCACCTCCTGCAACAGCACCGCCTACAGCATTATTCTCTTGTTTTTTATCGCAATATAAAACATTAGTGCTTAAAATATAATTTGCCTTATCAGGATCATCTATAACTTTATATCCTTTAGCTTCTAAAGCACTTCTTAATTTAGGTTCTAAATTTACCTCATGTCCGCTTGTATTTTTAATATTTAAAAATACAACTCTTTTTTCCTTAGCCACAGGATCAAGAAAAATACTTTGACTCATTGTTGCATTAGTTTGCAAAGTAGTTGTTAAACAACCTGTTAATAAGCTTGCTGCTAAAACACCACCTAATCCTGCCCTTAAAATAAATTTATTTATTTTCATTACTTTCCTTAAGGTATTATTTTGCTTTTGTGTTATTCTTAGTATAACTCATAAAACTTTCAAATTAATTATTTTATAAAAGATTTGAGTTTTTATATGATTTTATGCAGATTTTCTTCTAAAATTTTACTTTAAAAAATAAATAGTCCTAAAAGCCTTTTTTAATTTAAATGAAATAATCTATGTTAATTAGTTTTTTTTATTTTTTAAAATAAGAATGATATTTAAAAAAATAAAATTTTAATTTATATCAAAGATACAAATCATTGCAAAAAACAGAAACTATGAAATATGAAAAATAAATTATTCTTATCAGCTTTCTAAAGAATTTTTTGATAAAACCTTAAATTTTTCCAACTATAATAGGATTAAAAGCTTTTATAGAAAGTATCAATGTATCACCTATTTTAATATCTTTATAATCTTTTAAAAATTCTTCCTCACTTAGAGTTATTTTTATAAGATCTTTATTAAGCAAAAGTGTTAAAATAACCAAAATATCACTTTTTTTAATATCAAGTAAAATGGCACTTAAACGCAATTTTGCACTGATATTTGAATGGGTAAAAAAATCTTTTGCACTTATATTTTTTACTATTTTACCCTCTTTGAGTTCTAAAATTTGATCACTTAACTTATAAATTTCAGCTAAGTTATGACTTACCAATAAAGTAGTGATTTTAAAATGATTTAAAATTTTACAAAGTTCATCTTGCAAAAAAGCTCTCATTTTAAAATCCAATGCACTCAAAGGCTCATCTAAAAGTAAAATTTTAGGATTCATTGCCAAAGCCCTTGCTAAAGCCACTCTTTGAGCTTGTCCTCCTGAAAGTTCCTTAGGATAAAATTTTTCAAAATCTTTTAAATTCATAAGCTCTAAGAGCTCATTAACTCTTGCTTTATCTTTAGTAGCAAAACAAAGATTTTCTTTTACATTCATATTAGGAAATAAAGCATAATCTTGAAACATAAAACCAATTTTTCTTTTTTGTATAGCTAGATTAATACTTCTGGCACTATCAAAATAAATTTCATCATCTACTTTCAAATAACCAAAATCTGGCTTTATAAGTCCTGATATAATCTTTAATAAAGTTGTCTTTCCAGCTCCACTTTCTCCAAAAATAGCACTCACTCTTCCTTTTTTAATATCAGCTTTAAATTCTAAACAAATATCTTTTTTAGAAGTTTTGATTGTATGTTTGATATCAATTTTTATCATGAATTAACCTGTGATATAAATTTCTTATTGATAAAATAAAGGCTTAAAAGCACTAAAAAAGAAAAGATAAATAAAGTAAAAGCGTATTGATGAGCTAAAGAATAATTTAATGTTTCAAGTTCATCATAAATAGCAATGCTTGCAACTAAAGTTTCTCCTTTTTTATGCCCCCCTATCATCATAACAACACCAAATTCTCCTATAGTATGAGCAAAAGACATAATAAAACCTGTAAAAATTCCTAGTTTTGAATTGGGCAAAATTACTTTAAAAAAAGTAATAAATTTATTTTTTCCCAAAGTATAAGAAGCAAGGATTAAATTAGGATTTATCGAAGAAAAGGAACTTTGCAAAGGATTAACCATAAAAGGCAAAGAAAAAATCACAGAAGCTAAAACAAGCCCTTCAAAACTAAAAACCAAAGAAATATTAAAATACTCTTTTAAAAAATTCCCCAAAAAACTATTAGGAGAAAAAGTAATCAAAAGATAAAAACCTAAAACACTAGGTGGCAAAATTAAGGGCATTGAAACTAAAACTTGGAAAATACTTTTAAATTTAAAATTTACAAAAACAAAAAGATAGGCTAAAGCTATACCTATAAAAAATAAAATAAAACTTGTAATAAAGGCTAATTTAAAAGTAAGCCATAAAGTTTGTAAAAAATCATTATCAAGCATTTAAGTTCTCAAAATTATATCATTTGCTTTTACAAAACAAAGCTTTTCTTCATCTTCGTTTAAATTCAATTCTTTTGCCTTTTTAGCACTGATAATAGAACCGATCAAAAAGCCTTTAAAATCAAAAAATATATGCCAAAGAATTTCTCCTTTTTTAATTTTTATAAGTTTTGCCTTAAAGGTATTTTCTATGCTGATTTTAGTATTTAACTCCCCAAAACAAAGTTCATGTTCTTTAAAAAGTAATTCTACATAAGAATTAGGTCTTAGATGATCTAAAGAATTAAAATCAAGCATCAAAACACTAAAAATTTCATTCTTAACATTAATTCTTATCATTACAATATCATCTTGATGAAAAATATCAAGCACCTTTCCTTTTAAAATATTCATAAAGTATTAAAACCATATTTTTTAATAATCATTTTCCCTTCATTGCTTAGCACAAAATCACTAAATTTAAAGGCAAGTTCTTTATTTTTTGCATATTTTGTGATTACAAATGATTGTTTTAAAGGGGTATAAAGTTTATTGTCAATAAAAGCAACTTTTCCTTTTGGATCTTTAAAAACCAAAGAATAAGCTACTAAAGCAATATCAGCTACACCACTATCAACATGCATTATAGGTTGAGAAATATTATCACCCAATATAATTTTATCCTTAAAAACATCATAAAGATTAAGATTTTTAAGAATTTCAATTGAAGCTACACCATAAGGAGCCAATTTGGGATTGGCTATACTTAAATGCTTAATTTTTTCTTTATTTAAATTTTGAATTCCATCTTTTAATAAATTTTCATTTAAAAAATAAAATACAACAACCCCTAATGCATAAATTTTTGGTGGAGTTAAAGCATTATTATCTTTTTGTATTTCTAATGCATATTTTTCATCAGCTGAAAAAAACAAATCAAACTCTCTACCTTGTTTTAAAAGTTGATAATATTTACCCGAAGCTCCAAACACAAGTTCAATCTCATTATTTGGATATTTTTTTAAAAACTCTTCTTTAATTTCACTCATTGCCTTAGAGGCGCTTGATGCTACAAATATGCTAATTTTTTCCGCATTTAAATTTAAAGTATAAAAGAAAATAATTAAAAAAATAATTCTTATCATTAATTTCCTTTAACAAATTTTATAAAAAGATTTTAACATAAAAATTTTTATTTTATATCTTTTTTGCATAAAATAAAAATTGGGTGATAGGTTAAGCGATTATGAAATTTTTGCTCAAATTCTTTTAAAAATTTTTTTCCTAAAAAATGATAGCCCAAAGAATTTACCCCGCTAAGTTTTAAGTGTTTAAAAACTTCTAAAGGAGTTTTAAATTCTAAAGTTTTAAATTCTTCTTTAATTTTAACATTTATAAAATACTTCTTAAAAATTTGTTCTAACTCCAATACGCCATAGTATTTTAAAGAAAATCCTGTGCTTTGTGAAATTTGTTCTAAATTCTTTTTTCCAAAAGTTGAAAGCAATAAAATGCCTTTTTCATCAAGCATTTTATCAAGAGTTGGCAAAATAAGTTTTAAATCAAGCCATTGCAAAGTCGCATTAGAAATAATAAGATCAAATTTTTGCTCGCTTAAAGAATGAGAAGCAATTTGATTCATATCAAAAATTTCTACCTCAAAATCAACCCCATAATCTAAAATATCATTTTTAATATATTTATCAAAAGAGATAATTTTTTCAAGTTTTTGACTAAGTTCTGCTCTAGCACAACCAAATTCAAATACTTTACGAAAATGTTTTCTTTTTAAATTTAAAAGCTCCAAACAAAGCTCATTGGCCATAAACTCTTGCACTTTGGCTTCTTTTTTGTAGGTATTTTTAGCTTTTAAAAAATTCAAAATTCATCCCAAGTTTTAAAATGAAAGAAAGCAAAATGAGGCTCATTTAAAAAAAATAATTCTTGAAAACTATTTTTTAAAGCATTTTGTGGAAAAATATCATCTTCTATGCTTGAATAAATTTTATCCCAAATAAAAATTTCTTCTTTATGTTTTAAAGCGAATTCTAAAAGTTTTTTAAGCTCTTCTTTTAAAGAATTTTCTTCTTTAAAAATAAAATTTTTAGCTAAATTTATTTTTTCCTTAAACAAAGATTTTTTAAAATTTTCTAAATTAAATTTTTTAATATTTTTATTAAAAATAACAGGATGAATTCCTTTTGTTTCATCTATGCCCAAATTAGTGCCATTAATAGCAATTTTTTTATCAAACTCATAATTTTTCAATAATTTTGAAGCAACGCAAACCCCCATAGAAAAAGCTATAAGAGTAATTTTACAAAAAGTATTTAGATCAAATTTAAAACTTAAATCCTCATAATCATAACACATTAAAACATTTTTATTTGATTTTAAATGCTCAAAATGACTAGGATGAGAAGCAAATCCACCAAAAAATAAAATTAGCTCATTTGAATGCGAATTTTGCTTTAAAAACTCATATTTCATAAGATATTTACAATCCTTTCAATATCATCAAACTCCAATCCCGCATGTAAAGAAAAACGAATTCTAGCGGTATTTTTTGGAACAGTAGGTTCTTTAATGGCAGGAGCAAAAAAACCTTGATTTTCTAAAGTTTGACTAAATTCTAAAGCTTTAAGATTATCATTTAAAATTAAAGAAACAATATACGCATCTCCTAAAATTTCATATTTTTTTTGCATAAGTTTCTCTTTAAAAAAATGGGCCAAATTTTGCAATTTCTGCCTTTTGTCTTCAAACTCTTTCATTTTTTGAAAAATAAAAAGGGTAAAAGCTACATTAATAGGTGGTAAAGCCGTAGAATAAATAAAAGCCCTAGCTTTATTGATAAAAAAATCTTTAAATTCTTTATGGGTTATAATACATGCCCCCACTGAAGCTACAGCCTTGCCAAAAGTAAAAACTAAAAAATCTATCTCTTTATAAAGCCCTAAATATTTTATAAGCCCCAAGCCATCATCATTAAAACAACCTATACTATGGGCTTCATCTATATAAAGCTTAATTTTTTTATAACGTTTTTTTAAAGCGCATAGAGCTTTAAAATCACTAAAATCTCCATCCATACTAAATAAAGCTTCGCTTAAAATAATAATATTGTCATATTTATCATAATGAATTTGTATTAAATTTTCTAAAGCTTTCACATCTTTATGTTTAAATCTAAAAAAATGTGCCTTTCCAAGCAAAAGACCATCTATCATACTTGCATGAATAAATTTATCTGCTAAAAAAAGTGTCTTAGGTATACTTGCAAGAGCAGTTATACAAGATAAATTCAAATGATATCCACTATTAAAATGTAAAACTTCAAATCCTTGAAATTGAATTTTTAAATACTCCTCAAATTCATCATAAATTTCAAAATTTCCACTTAAACTTCTTGAGCTTGAACTCGAAAAATACTTATATTCTTCTTTTAAATTATTTAAAAATTCTTCTTTTAAATTTTTATCATAAGATAAAGCCAAATAATCATTTGAAGCTAAATTCAAAAGTTTTTTACCCTCTTTATAAACAAAACAATTCTCATGTCTTAAATGAGGTAAAGCCCTAAAATTATGATTTTGTTTAAGAGTGGCAAAGATATCATCAAGCATTTTATTCCTCAAAATTTAAAATTAAATTATACCTTATTTGATTCCTAAAAAGCATAAGTGCTATTAAATTCCCATAAAGGTAAAAATATACCTAAAGCCAATAAAAGCACCAAAGAAGCTACAAATAAAGTCATCAAAGGCTCGATCAAACTTAATATTTTTTCCATCATACTTTCTTGCTTATCTTCATAAAACAAAGAAATTTGCTCACTTAAAATATCAAGTTTAGAACTTTTCATAGCAATATTTAGCATAGAAATAACTAATGGGTCAAAAACTTTAGTTCTTCTAAAAGCTTCACTAAGCTCTAAACCTTGCTCAAGTAAAGATAAAATTTGAGTCAATTTATTTTTAAAAAATTCATTTTTTATCCCAAAAATAGCAAATTCTAAAGCCTTGCTTAGAGAAATTCCACTTTTTAAAAGTAAAGAAAATACACTAAAAAAATGATAACTTTGATAATATAAAATAAGCTTAGAAATAATTGGAATTTTCAAAAAACAATAATCACTTATCAAGGTAAAAAAATAAAATTTTTTATAACAAAATACAAATAAACATACAAACAATAAAAATAAAATTGAAATAAGAAAAAAATAAGAATTTAAAAAATCATAGGTTTGAAGTAAAATTTGGGTAATTAAAGGAAGTTCTATATTAAAATTATCAAATAAATTTTTAAATTGCGGAATAACAAATAATATCAAAAAAATAAAAGAAATAAAAATAGATACTAGCACTATTAAAGGATATCTGATTGATTTTATAAAAGATTTTTTTGCTTTTATGGTTTTTTGTCTTATTAAAACAATTTGATTAAAAACATAAGAAAGTTTTCCTGTATTTTCAGCTATTTTTATAAGGGCTAATTCACTATGACTTAAATTAAAACGAGAATTTTTAAAGGCCTCGCTTAAACTCTGTCCTAAACTTAAATTTTCATCTATCTTTTTTATTGTTTTTTTAAGTTCTTTTTTAAAAGTGCTTTTTTCAAGTTCCTTTAAGGCTTCTAAAACACTCAAACCTACTTCTAGCAAAAACGAAAATTCTTTAAAAAATAAAACAAAATCTTCATTTGAAATTTTAAAAAAACTAAAATTCTCTCTCTTAATTTCTGTTAATTCTAAAATGTTCAAATTCTGTTTTAAAGCTAAAGCTTGTGCCATATTTAGATTTTTAGCTTTAATTATTTTTTTTGCTTTTATTCCATTTTCTAAAAAACTAAGTTCATAAGTTTTCATCCCAAAACTCTTACAATTTCATCTAAACTTATAAAACCTTCTTTAGCTTTTTCTAAAGCATTTTCAAACATATTTTTAAAACCATGATTTTTTGCATACTCTAAAATTTGCTTTTCTCCTTTATGAGTTCTTATAAGCTCTTTTATATCATCATTTATATCCAAAACCTCAACGATTATCTGTCTTCCAAAAAATCCACTATAATTACAAAACTCACAACCTTTGCTTTCATAAAAAACACCATCAAATTCTTTATACTTTTTATAGCTTTGCTTTTTACAATAAGGACAAAGCTTTCTAAGCAATCTTTGAGCGATAATCAAATTTAAGCTAGAAGCTAAAAGATAAGGTTTTACATTCATATCTATCAAACGAGTAAGAGTTGAAATGGCATTATTAGTATGCAAGGTACTTAAAATCAAATGTCCAGTTAAGGCTGATTTAATAGCTATATCAAGACTTTGCTCATCTCTAATTTCACCTATCATAATAACATCAGGATCTTGTCTTAAAATAGATCTTAAAGCATTATTAAAATCAAGTCCGGCTTTAGGATTTAATAAAATTTGCTGCACAAGAGACATTTTATATTCAATAGGGTCTTCAACAGTAATTATCTTTTTTTGTATAGACTTTATTTCATTTAAACAAGCATACAAAGTAGTACTTTTTCCACTTCCTGTAGGTCCAGTTAACAAAATCATACCATGTGGAAAATGAATATTTTTACGAAGTAGTGATAAATCTTTTTCATTAAAATCCAATTTGTTTAGATTTAATAAATTTAAATCATGTTTTAAAATCCTTATAACAACACTTTCTCCATACATTAAAGGAAGGGTTGAAATTCTAAAATCATAATGTTCTTTATCGATTTTAAATTCAAAATTTCCATCTTGCGCTTTTCTAAATTCCGCCACATTTAAATTTGCTAAAAATTTAATATAAAAAACTAAAGCTTGATAAATCTCTTTGTCTAAAATACAAAAAAAATTAAGCATACCATCAATACGAAATCTTATCAAAGCATCTTTTTCTCTTGCTTCTATATGTATATCACTAGCACAAAATTTAATGGATTCGTGGATTAAAAAATCAAAAATCTGATTGATAGAGCTTTTATCGTCTTTTTTTAGATTATTAGCTAATTCTTCTTTTAATTTTAAACTTAATTCTTGAAGTCTGGCTAAAACTTTAAATTTTTGTAATTTAGCCTTTAACTCAATATGATTTACTAAAATATTTTTTACAAATTTATCTTTAAAAAATCTTTGAATCTTTTCCAAAATTTCTAATGAACAAGGCTTAAAAGAGGCTATATAAATATATTTATCATCCATTTTAAAAGGCAAAATTTGATAATTTAGTAAAATTTCACAAGGAAGTGGCACCTTAAGCTCATCATCAAATTCTTGCCATTCAAAGAAATCAAGATTATAAAAGTAAGCCAAAGACTTTAAAAAATCATTATAGTCTATATTTAAATTCAAATAAAGCTCATCAATACTAACTTGATCACTAATATAAGCATTAAATAAAAACTCTTTAAATCTGATATTATTAAAATCTAAATTTTCCTCTTTAAAACCCAACTGTTTTAATTTTTCTAAAAATTCCTTTTTCAATAATAAATCCTAAAATTTATCTATTTCTATATCATAATAAAATTTATAAGTCTCTAAAGCCCTTTTTGCTTCATCAAGCTCACCTAAAGCTTCTTTAGCCTTAATAAATAAAAACCAAGGTTCTTTTTGATTTTTATCCATCTCATTTGCCTTTAAAGACCAAAAAATAGACTTTTTATAATCTTTATCTTTAAAATATAATCTTGATAAAAGTAAAGCCTTATCAAAGCTAGGAGATTTATAAAATTCATTTTTTAAAACCGATGAGTTAAAAACCACTGATGAAATTTCAAATTGCAATTTTTGCTTAGCTTCAAGAAGATTTAAATTTTCTTCTTGAAGTCTTTCTTTAATAATTTTATTTTTTTCTTCTTGGATTTTAGCTTTTTGAAGTTTTGACACCAAATCTTGTTTTTCTTTTAAGGCTTGTTTTAATAAGACTTCTTTTTTTTGAAATTCATTAATAATAAAATATATAAAAAATACCAAAAATAAACAAAACATTGTAATAAAAAAATATTTTACATATTTTCTAATCAAGAATTTTTTATATTCTAATTCAAGTTTTTTTACACGCTCTTGCATTTTAACCCAATAAATTATTTTCAAACATACTAAGCTTTAAAAGATAATTTTCTTTTTTGCTATTTTTGAAAAAATTTTTAAATTCCTTAAAGCTTTTAATCACTTTATCAACATTTCTTAAGTTTGCATTATAATATTTTTTTATAAGTTTAAGATCACTTTTGCACAAGTTAATATCAAATTTATCACTTATATAGGATCTAAGTTCATCTAAGGTAAATTCTTTAAGGCAAAACTCAAAATTAATACGACTTTTAAAATGCTCTTTACTAAAAATTAAAGGTTTTTTATGTGAACTTAAAACAAAACTTATATTTAAATCACTATAAATTCTTACAAGATCTAAAAAATCATTATCATATATACTTATTTCATCAAGAAAAATAATAATATTTTCTTTTTTAATAACATAAGGCTTTAAAAATTCTTCAAATTCTTCTTTGTTTGTAAAAATACCATTAAATTTTACATTTTCAAAACACTTAGTCAATCTTTGAAGCAAAGCACTTTTACCGCTGCCACTTTTACCGAGTAATAATATAAAACTTTTTTGTTTTAAGAGCTCTTCTTTTATACGATTTAAAACATAATCTTGATTTTTGATACTAACAAAATCACTCATAATGCCTAAATCCTAACTCTTTTAAACTTGGAACATTTCTAAAGTTTTCTACTAATGTAGGTGTTATGATAAATACTATTTCACTTATACTAGAAAGTTCATCATTTGATTTAAAAAGTTCTCCAATTAAAGGTATTTTAGAAAAGAAATTAACTTCATTTTCATTTTTATTTTGGTTATGACTAATTAAACCTCCTAAAATAAGAGTTTGATTATTTTCTACTTGTACAACAGTTGAAAGCTTTTTTTGTATGGTATCGGGTGCTATTGTTCTTGGCTCTTTTTGCCTTTGATTGTCTTCTAAATATTTAAAATCACTTAGACTTGGGTTAATTCTAAGCATTATTTTTCCATCATCTGAAATTTCTGGTAGGATGTTCAGCAAAATTCCTATGAAAATAGAATAATTACTAAAACTCTCACTCACAGTAGTTCCATTTTCTGTTCCTTTAGAAGTATCTTTTACTTGATAATTAATTGTATCTCCGATAGAAATAATAGCTTGCTGATTATTTAAAGCCATAAGTTTAGGATTTGATAAAACTTTTGTTTTGCCATTTTGAGAAAGAAAATTTAAAATAGAATCAAAATTTAAATCAGCTCTAAAACCCAAATTCTTAACAAAACCTTTACTATTTTCAACCCCTATAAAAGAATTTTTACCATCATTGGTTTTAGAACTAAAATCGATATTAAATTTTTGCCAATTAATTCCACTAGAATGGGTTTTATTCAAAGATACCGCAATAATACTTACATCAATAATAACTTGTTTTTTAAGTCTTTGTTCAAGTTTTTGCAAATAATCTTTAACTTTTAATAACTGAGTTCTTGTTCCACTTACTATAATAATTCCAGCATTGGAGTTAATGATAGGCTTTTTAACTTCTATTTCATCATAAGTATTATATAAAAGTGCTGTAATTTCTTGTTCAATATTTTTCCAAAAATCGAATTTTTCCATACTTTTAATCATATTATCTTCTATATCTTCGCTTTGAATATATTCAGCTTGCTTTGGTTTAGCGTCTACTGAAGCCTTTGTAACACTTTGTCCTTCCCGTATGGAGCTAATATAACTAATTTTAAACATTTTTGTTTCAATAGCTGAAATTTTTAAAATCTTTCCATTAAAACTATAATTTAAATCATTATCCTCAAGAAAAAATTTAAAAATTTCTTCTAAAGACATTTGATTTATATTAATAATTTGAGTTTGTAAAAGTTTCTCTTTAGCTAATTTATCTTTTACAATAATGCTAAATGAACAATAATTTGAAAGTTCTTCTAAACTTTCTTTTATAGTTAAATTTTCATTAGATTTTATATTAAAAAGTCTTTTTTGACAATCTATTGCATAAATAAAAGAGGTAAAAAATAAAAACTTAATCAATATAAATTTTATCATTGATTCGTAGTTTTGCCACTATATTAAATCCATCATACTCAAGTATAATTCTATCAGATTTTATTTTTTTAATCTTTGCCTCATTAATTTTATCTTCTTCTTTATACCATGTATTATTAATTTTAACTTTATTTAAAAAAATAGCTTGGATTTTTAAATTTTGGATTTCATTAAAATTTGGATTAAAAAAAGGATTTTGAAGATTAGAAAAATCAAATTTTGATTCTTTTTTCTTTAAAGAATCAAAATAATCTTCAAAATCCGAACCTACCAATACCGTAGTAAAAAACATAAAAAAGTAAAAAAAATTTTTCAAAAATTCTTACTCTTTTTCATTGCTAAAATCAGACATCGCAATACGTTTTAATTGTCTATATCTTCTTTGTGCATCTTTTTTATTACGTTCAAATAGCTCTTTAGCGTGATCAGGATTAGCTTTTTTAAGAGAATTATAACGTACTTCATTCATTAAAAATTGCTCATATAAATCCCAATCTGGTTCTTTGCTTGCTATATTTAAAGGATTTTTACCTTCTTCTTCTAAACGTGGATCAAAAGTATAAATAGGCCAATATCCACATTTTGTAGCAAGCTCACCTTGCTCTCCTGAATATCCAAGACCACCTTTGATACCATGAGCTATACAAGGAGAGTAACAAATAACTAAAGAAGGACCATCATAAGCTTCAGCAGCTATTAATGCTTTAATTAAATGATTGTAATTTGCATTTGAATTTACTTGCGCAACAAAAATATAACCATAAGTCATAGCAATTTGCCCTAGATCTTTTTTCTGTATAGGTTTTCCTGCTGCTGCAAATTGTGCTACCGCACCTGTTCTTGAAGCTTTAGAACTTTGACCTCCAGTATTTGAATATACTTCAGTATCTAAAACTAAAACATTAATATTTTCTCCACTTGCTAAAACATGATCAAGCCCACCATAACCTATATCATAGGCCCAACCATCTCCACCGAAAATCCATTGAGATTTTTTTCCTAAAAATTGCTTAAGCTCTAAAATTTCTTTTACAGCTTTAATATCTTGATTTTGCTCTAAAATTGGAATTAATTTATTTCTAGCTTCAAAAGAAAGAATGCTATCATTTTTATTTGCTATCCATTCTTTAAAAAGAGCAGATAAAGAATTTGGAACATTTTGCATATTTTCATTCATAATATGCTCAATTCTATTGCGTGTATTTTCTGTTGCAATCTTCATTCCAAGACCAAATTCTGCATTATCTTCAAATAAAGAATTCGCCCAAGCTGGACCATGACCATTTTTAACACTTTTTCTATAAGGAGTAGAAGGAGCTGAACCTCCATAAATAGAACTACAACCTGTTGCATTAGCTATAACCATTCTTTCACCAAATAATCTTGTGATTAAAGTGATATATGGAGTTTCTCCACATCCTGGACAAGCTCCATGGAATTCAAATAATGGTTGAGAAAATTGAGCTCCTTTAGTGCTTTCTTTATTTAAGATATGATCTTTATAAACAATTTCTTTAAAAAGATAATCAGCATTTTCTTGCTCACCAAAATCTATTTCTTCTTGAAGTGGAACCATAACTAAAGATTTTTCTTTAGTAGGACATTCATGAACACAAAGCTCACAACCTGTACAATCAAGTGGTGAAACTTGAATTTTAAAGCTAAGTTTTTCACCTTTTGTTCCCTTAGCCTCTAAAGCATGTTCTTTTACCCCTCTTGGAGCCTTACTCATTTCATTATCATCAATTAAAAATGGACGAATTACTGCGTGAGGACAAACAGAAGCACATTGATTACATTGGATACAATTTGCTTCTATCCATCTAGGAACCATTACACCAACACCTCTTTTTTCATACTCTGTAGTTCCATGCTCAAAACTTCCATCTTCATAACCTAAAAATGCTGAAACAGGCAAATCATCACCCTTGGCAGCATTCATAGGTTTAACGATTTTTTCTACGAATTCAGTTCCTTTATAAGCACTAACTCCTTCTTTCTCGCTAATATCAAGATTCTTCCAAGAAGGATCTATGTCTATTTTTACAAGACCATCGGCTCCAACGTCAATGGCTTTATAGTTCATTTCTACAATAGCATCACCTTTTTTGTTATAAGATTTATAAGCAAATTCTTTCATATATTTTTGAGCATCTTCAAAAGGAATGATATTTGCCAATTTAAAAAAGGCAGATTGCATAATAGTATTGGTTCTATTTCCAAGTCCTATATCTCTTGCAAGCTTAGTTGCGTTAATGATATAAAAATTAATTTCTTTTTCTGCTAAAGTTTTTTTAACTTTATTAGGAAGTTGTTTTATAGTCTCTTCAGCATTCCAAATACTATTTAAAAGGAAAGTTCCTCCTTTTCTAATTCCTGCTAAAACATCATAAATTTCTAAATAAGCTGCTACCGAACAAGCTATAAAATGAGGAGTGGAAACAAGATAGGTTGAACGAATTGGTTTTTTAGAAAATCTTAAATGGCTTCTAGTATAACCACCTGATTTTTTAGAATCATAAGCAAAATAAGCCTGAGCATAAAAATCTGTTTTATCTCCTATAATCTTAATAGAATTTTTATTTGCTCCAACGGTTCCATCTGCACCAAGACCATAAAATAAACACTCAATTGTACTTTCATCGCCTAAAGAAATCTTTTCTCCGCAAGGAAGCGATGTATGTGTTACATCATCTACAATACCGATAGTAAAGCCATCTTTTGGTTTATCTTGTTTTAAATTTTCAAATACTGTTATAATTTGTGCAGGATCAACATCTTTTGAAGAAAGTCCATAACGACCCCCTACGATAATTGGACTATGTTCTTTTCCATAGAAAGCAGATTTAACATCCAAATAAAGAGGTTCTCCTAAACTTCCTGGCTCTTTAGTTCTATCAAGTACTGCTATTTTTTTAACAGATTTTGGCATGACATTAAAGAAATATTTTAAACTAAAAGGTCTATAAAGATAAACTTTTAATAAACCTACCTTTTCTCCTTTTAAATTTAAATGATCAACAACCTCTTCAATAGTCTGAGTTGATGAACCCATAGCAATAATAATTCTATCTGGATTTTCATCTCCATAATAAACAAAAGGTTTATATTCTCTACCAGTAATTTTAGTAATTTCTTGCATATATTCATTAACAACATCAGGTAGAGCATCATAAAAACGATTGCTTAATTCTCTAGTTTGAAAATAAACATCATCATTTTGAGCAGTTCCACGTGTTTTAGGATTTTCAGGATTTAAAGCTGCATTTCTAAATTCTAAAAGAGCTTCTCTATCAAGCAAACGATCATAATGTGCATAATCCATAACTTCTATTTTTTGAATCTCATGACTTGTTCTAAAACCATCAAAAAAATGTAAAAATGGAACACGACCTTTAATAGCCGCTAAATGAGCAACACCTGCTAAATCCATTGTTTCTTGAACAGAATGCGAACAAAGCATAGCAAAACCTATTTGCCTTGCAGCATAGATATCTTGATGATCTCCAAAAATTGAAAGCGCTTGAGAAGCTAAAGATCTTGCTGCAACATGAATTACACCTGGTAAAAGTTGACCAGCTATTTTATACATATTTGGAATTTTAAGAAGTAAGCCTTGAGAAGCTGTATAAGTTGTTGTTAAAACTCCCATTTGCAAAGATCCATGAACCGATCCAGCAGCTCCGGCTTCGCTTTGCATTTCAACAATTTTAACAGGAACACCGAATAAATTCTTTTTTCCTTGAGATGCCCATATATCTGTATAATCGGCCATAGGAGAACTTGGAGTAATAGGATAAATTCCTGCTACTTCAGTAAATGCATAAGCAGCATAAGCGGCTGCTTCATTGCCATCCATTGTTTTCATTACTTTACTCATTAAGACCTTCCTTAATTTTTATATTTATAGATGAATTTACTATGAATTCTCTTAAAAGGCGTTTAACATAAATTAAAAAATAAATTAAAAAAGCTTTAATAGAGTATAAAATTGAAGTTTTAACTTTGTAGTTATTTAAAAAATATTAATAGCATATTAAAAATCAATTAGTATTAAATTTAATAATACTAATTGAATATAACTAATAATTTTAAATAATAATGTTTTAAAATTATTAACGTTTAGAAAACTGAGGACTTCTTCTTGCTTTTCTACGTCCGTATTTTTTACGTTCAACACTTCTACTATCTCTAGTAAGCAAGCCTTTTGGCTTAAGTAATGCCCTAAAATCTGCATCCATAGCCGCTAAAGCTTTTGAAATACCATGTCTTAAAGCCTCAGCTTGAGCACTATATCCTCCGCCCAAAGTTATAGCACAAATATCCATAGAAGTTTCTTGCTTAGTAACCAATAAAGGCTGAACTACTTTAAGCTTAATTGACTCATGGCCGCCAAGCCAAGTATTTAAATCGATGCCATTTACACTGATTTTCCCGCTTCCTGATTTTAACCAAACCTTTGCAATAGCTGTTTTTCTTTTTCCTGTTGCATAAATTGTTGCCATATTATTTTCCTTCTTTAGCAAGCTGTGCTGTATGTGGATGCTCACTACCCGCATAAATTTTTAATTTTTTAAGCATTGCTCTTCCCAAATTTGTTTTAGGAAGCATACCTCTAACTGCTAATTTATATAATTTTGCAGGATTTTTTGCTAATAGATCACCAAATTTTTCACTTTTTACACTTCCAAAATATCCTGAATGTCTGTGATAAAGTTTATCTTCTGCTTTATTAGCTCCTGTAAAAACTGCTTTAGAAGCATTAATGATTATAACATAATCTCCACAATCAACATTTGGAGTATAACAAGGTTTATTTTTACCTCTTAATATAGTCGCTACTTCTGTTAAAAGACGACCAAAACGCTTTCCTTCAGCATCTAAAACGATCCATTCACGTTTTACTTCGTTTGGCTTTGTTATCTTTGTCATTATTTTACCTTTGCCAAAAATTTTAAAGTATGATTATATTAAAATAAGCTTATAAATAACTTAATTTAAGAATATATAAAGCTTGATATCATTCTATTTCTTGTTAGTTATCATTGATATAAATATTTTCAATTTACAATTTTATATTTTAATTTTTTGAATATAGCCTTTCATAGTATTTTCAAATTTTTTCATATTTTCTATCATAAATTCTATCATTTCGTCCCAATTTGCTTCATTGTAGCTATCATATTCTTTTTCAAATTTAATTCTACAGGCTCTTTTATTTTCAAGTCTTTCCCATTTTAAATCTTTAAAATCATTATCTAATGCTTCTTCATTTTCCTTAAGTTGATCAAATATAGCTTTATTTTTATCTTTGTCTTTACTATCTATATAAAGCTCTATCTTCACGCAATCTTTATTAAAAACAAAAGAATAACAACAAAAACCAAAACCACTTCCTGCTGAAATCCAACTATCCTTTGATGGACTAATATTTGAAAACAATTTAAAATTTTCTTCTTTGATTTTATTTAATAATTTATTCCAAAATTTTAATCTTATGATATGCGTTTGTTTTTTAAAATTATTAATCACATTTTGTTCTTGTTCTTTTCTTGCTATTTCGATCATATAATCTTGGATTTCTTTTACAGGTATGATTTGCTCTATACTTAAAAAATATTCTTGATTGAATTCATAAGGCGTAACCCTAAAGCATTTTATATCCAAGTCTTTATTTCTGAGCCATAAAACAGCTGAAGTTACTTCTTTTCTAAAATTCGCCGCTACTAAAATTATACGTTGTTTTTGATTTTCTATTTTAATATCATCATAATTATTCACATCAAAAAAATCGCATAATTTTTCTTTATAATTTTCATCTTTTGTATATTCTAAATAAATTCTTTCTATATCACTTTTACTAAAAGTAGAGCAATAAGAAGCGTATTTAATAGCTTGCCAGGTAACATCTTTTCCGCTGTCATCTAGTTTATTTTCTATGATAACTAAATTTCCTTCTTTATCTAAAGCCAATAAATCAAGTCTTTCATTAGTATCACTAAAACCGCTAAATTCCTTTTGTATAATCAATAATTCCTCGCCTAAACAATCAGGAGATTTTACTATCCATTCTTGTAGATGATATCGCTCTGTAAAACCAAGCTCTTTAAAAGTTTTAATATCGAGTTTTATCATGGAATTTTCTATCTTACTTATCTTATACATTTTATACTCCAAAAATTATCTAGCTTTTAAAAAATACCGCTATACACATTATAACAATTTTATAGGTTTTAT
Source organism: Campylobacter novaezeelandiae (assembly GCF_018968685.1). Lineage (NCBI taxonomy): Bacteria > Pseudomonadati > Campylobacterota > Epsilonproteobacteria > Campylobacterales > Campylobacteraceae > Campylobacter > Campylobacter novaezeelandiae. The sequence goes on from NZ_CP076657.1 coordinate 1,385,156, forward strand.
AGGTCTTTAGCTAAACCTCTATCATCTCCACTTTATCTTTTAAAACATACACTAAAAAAGCCTTAGTAGAAGTTTTGGCTAAAATTTTCTCTATAGCTTCTTTATAAAGTAAAACTTGATTTTTATGCTCATTTAAATTTAAACCAGTTTTATAGTCTATAATGATAGCTTCATCATTGCTAAGTGCTAACATATCTAGTTGTTTTTGCTCGCCATTATAAGTGATAATTTGCTCTTTTAGTAGTGTCTTTTTTGTTAAAAGCTTATTAAAATTTTCATTTTCCAAAAGCCTCATAAGCCTTTTAAAAAGATCTTTAAAACTTTCATCATCTAAGAAAAAGCGATATTTTTTATATATCATTTGTTTGCAAAATTCAAAATTATTTTTTTCATTAAAATCAAAATATTGTAAAAATTCATGCAAAGCTAAACCAAAATGAACTTGTTTGCTTGAAAGGTAGTTTTTTATCTTGATCTCTTGTAAATTCACCTTTTGAAATTTTTCAAATTCTTCAATTTGTTCTAAATTTTTTAATTTTTCTTCTTCTTGAGATTTATTTTCCAAAACGCCAATTTGCTTTTCTTCATAATCCTTAAAATAACTCTTAAAAGTTTTAAAACTCTCATCATTTTTTATAATAAAAAGAGAATTTTTAGCCCTAGTTAATGCTACATATAAACAATTTATTTCATCTTCTGCTTGAAGTTTTTTTCTTTTCATTAAAAAAGCATTATAGTTTTCATCTTCTAGATGTTTTCTTACACTATGCCTATATCTTACTTCCCAACCTTGTTCTAAATCATATTCAAACATTAAGGTTTGAGTATCATTACTATCCTTGCTAAGTCTATCAAGCACAATTAAATTTTCAAATTCTAATCCTTTAGATTTATGCACAGTCATAATGCTTACTCCATCATCTTGAGCCTGCAAAGATTTTAACTCGCAAGGATGAAATAAAAAATCTATGAAATTATCAAAAGTGCTTGCATATTCTAAATACGCGATTAAATTTATATCACTTAAATCAAGTTTTAAAATATGGATTAAATAATTTAAAATTTCACTTACGCCACGATTTAAATCAAGCTCGATATAAGAAAGATCTTTTTCTAAAATACTATTTACAAAATACAAACTAAACTCGTCTTTAAGTACACAAGCTTTAGCATACTCAAAAAGCACCCTTACACTAATGCAATCCATTAAAGCAACACTACTTTGTGTATAAGCTTTGATACTATTTTTTTCAAGAAATTCTTTCATTAAAGTAGCATCTTTGTTAATCCATACTAAAATACAAATTTCACTGAGTTTAATTCCTTTTTCTAAAAGTTTTTGAATAATTCTTAAAACTTCTTTTCCACTTGCTTCATACAAATCACTTTTTGATGGGATTTGATTTTGCAAAATTTCTACATATCCGCCTTCTTTAATGCTTTTTTGCAAAGTAAAATTGGGCTTATTAAAACTATCAAAAAATTTATCTTTAAAAACTTCATTTACATAATCAACTATATTTTTTTTACTACGATAATTTGTATCTAAATGCTCTAATTTAATTTGTGGAAAATCTTTTAAAAGCTTATCAAAAAGCTCCTTTTTTCCTCCTCTAAAGCCGTATATGCTTTGTTTTTTATCACCCACATAAAAAAAACTTCTATTTTTTTTCACGCCCTCACCTGAGACAAGTTCAGCTATGATAGGTTTTAAAATTTGATATTGTAAAACATTGGTATCTTGAAATTCATCAATTAATAAATGTGAAATATAGCCATCGAGTCTAAAATAAATTAAATCCTTATTTGCCTCATCACTAATTAATTCATAACATTTTAAGGCTATATCTGAAAAAGTTAAAGCATTTTGCTTAATATTATCTTCATTTCTTGCCTCTTTAAAGTGTGCTAAAAGCCTAGCAAGAATATTGATACGATAATTTTCCATTTGGATAAAATACTCTTTTACATTTTGTAAAAATTCGGCTCTTTTTTGTAAAAATTCACTATCCATGATTTTTTCAAAATATTTTTTCTCTAAATCACAAATAATAGGCTTAGCAAAAAAATCTTCTATACTTTCAAAATCAAAATTTTTCTGATAATTTTTATCAGTGCTTAAAGTTTTTGCATAAGATATAAATTTATTAAGACTTTCCTCTAAAGAGGCTTTATTTGGAAAATGAGCATTTTTGATAATTTTAATCTCACAAGATTTTTCATATAGACTCTCAAGATTTTTCAAAAAATCACTTTTACTTTTAGTTTGGATTATATAATACGCTAAAGTATTTAACTCTTCTTTATTTAGCTTGTTAATGAAATTTTTATAGCTATCTTGATTTTGTATGATTTCAAAATCACTCATAAGACCCAAATTTAAAGCAAAAGAACGAATAATTTGAGAAAAAAAACTATCAAAAGTATAAATATTAAGTTTTGATCTTAGAAAATCTTCTTTGTATTTTTCTCTTAAAATTATGAGTTCATCTTTGCTTTTATTTAGCATTTTCATAAGCTCTTTGCACTCTGCTTTATCATCACCATTTTCAAGTCTATCAAATTCTAAAAAAGTTTTAAAAACCCTTTCTTTCATCTCGCTTGTAGCTTTATTGGTAAAAGTAAGAGCTAAAATTTCATTAATTTTAGCACCCATCAAAACTAGGGCTACAAAACGCACGCTTAAGGCAAAAGTTTTTCCACTTCCTGCACTAGCCTCTAAAGCTAAAAAAGGCTCAAATTTAGAACTCAAAGTTTAAACTCCTTTTTATAAAGCATAGTATAAGGACTATAAGTATTGTCATTTTTTTGATTATAAAATTCTTTTTCTAATGGCTCTTTGGCAAGCTTATTAAATAAATCTTTAAGCTCTTGCACACTTTTGCTTTTGGCACTTTCATATATAATCTTAATATTTTTTAGATCGTAAAAACAAGCTTTTATATTTTCTAATGGATATTTACCCTCCAATAAAAACTTATAAAAAGCAAGTTGATAGGATTTATCGTCTACTTTGCCACTTTTATAATCTATAATCATTTTTTCTTTGCCATTATTATCCACTCTATCTAAATAACCACTAGAATAAATTTTTACTCCATTATCTGCAATAAATTCTTTTCTTGGTGGTTTAAATTCACACTTTTCCACTACATAACCTTGTTTAAAATGCTCATTTTCAAGTATTTGAAATTCTTTAAATATAGCCTCAATGAGAGCAAAACTTAATGCATCTACGTTATATTGCTTTGTATTCTTGATTATTTGCATAAAAGCTTCATAATTAAAATGATTGTTTGAAACTTCAGTATAATAAATTTCTAAAGCTTTATGGATAAAACTTCCAAATTCATTTGCTTTAAGTGTATTATTTAAATTTTTTGGTTCTTTTAAACGTAAAACATACTTATAATAATAATCCAAGCCATAATTAATCAAAAGATGAAGTCTTGAAAAAGATAAAATTTCTTTAAAATAATCATGCTTTGCTTTTATATGTGTAATAGGCTCAAGATTGAAAGAGCATTTATAGGTTTGAAAATATTTCAAATAAGCATTATTGCTATAAATTTTATCTTCATGTAAAGCAAATTCAAGCTCGTTTAAAAATCTTGATTTGATTTTTTCCTCATTTTCCACAAAAGAAATGCCTACTAATTTTGCCTTAGCTATTAGTGTATAATAATAATGTCTTTGTAAATTTTCTCTTTGAGTGTGCGTTATAAGTCCTGCTTTTTTGCGAATTTCATTATTTAAAAATAATTCGCTTGAAACTCTTTTTGGGATAAAATCATCATTAAAATCAACTATGATCACCCCATCAAAACTAAGACCTCTGCTCTCCAAAAGACCCATAACAGTGACTTCTCCGCCTCCCACACTGCTCAATTTTATATTATCTATTTGCATAAAAAATAATTCTAAAATCTGTGAAAAATCTAGCTTATGGGTTTTAATAAGTTCTTTAATAAAAATAAGCTCTTGTGTAATATAGTCTTTTAGTTCATTTTCACTATCTTCTAATAATTGATGTATAAGACTTTCAAAAAACTCAAAAGAAACATTTTCATTAAATTTTTTTTTAAATTCTTGAAAATCTATACTAGAAAAAAAATGCAAATTACACAAATGCTTATTTAAATTCTGCTCATTATAAAAATCATCATTTCTCTCATATTCAAACTCATCATCTTTAGCACCCTCATAAAGAGCTCTTAATTTATGATAAAAATGTGTGTTTTTAATACTCTTTCCACTTGCAAAATTTAAAACATTGTCCCTATCATACAATCTTAAAATATCCACAAACTTTTCATCAGGTGTAATCACCACAATATCTTTTGCACTAATACCTGCTTTTAAAAAAGTATTAATTTTTTCAAATACAAAGGCGGCTTGTAGGGATCTTAGATTAAAACTTTTATAGCTAATTTTACTTTCTTTTAGAAAAGAACATTCTTTTAAAATTTGATTTTGGTTTAAATCATATAAATAAGAATAATTTTCTTTAAAATCAAATCCTTGCAAAAAACTAAGAGAATTTAAAAAATCTTTATTAAACTTAGTGCAATTAAATTGCACTTTAATAGGAATTAGTTTTTTAGCCTCTAATAAAAGTTCAACCTCAAAAGCATTTAAAAATCCTTGAAAATCAAAAATAACTTCATTATAGTTTTTTAAAAAATCAACATTAATTTTATAATCTAGTGGCAATGAAATTTCATCATATAAATTATGCTCTTTTAACAAAGTTAAATAATTTTTAAAAAGTTCTTCTAAAATTTGCAAATGCTCATCATATTGAGCATAAGCGTCATGAAATTTTAGTTCATTAATATCTTTTTTTTCTAAACTTAATTCTTTAAAAAAGCTAAACAAATAAGCATTATTTTTTAAAAATGCAAAAAAATTACTTGGTATTTTTAAACTCTGTTCCAAATTTTTAGTTTGCTCACAAGCTTTTTGCATCAAAAGCAAACACTCATAACGTGTAGCTTCAAAATACTCAGAAAATACTAACTTTTGTATAAATTCAGCTATACTCATGGCTGGATTCACTAAAGTATTTTCTTGTAATTTTTCCTCATAATATTTTCTTAAAGCTCTTAAAGAGCTAAATACAAAAAGTTTCATTATTTAGTTTTCAAAAAGAATTTAAAAAAACCTATACTATTTTCATTTTGAGTAATTTTTAAAAGTAATTGCCAATTACCTTTTTCTTTAACATTAAAATCAAAAACTAATTCATTAGTATCTAGCTTTACTTGTAATTTTTCATCATTTTTATTTGTATGTGGACGTGAAAGTAAAGCTTCAATTTGAAGTTTATTTAAATCATAATTTTTTAAATTTTCAATAAAAATTCTAAATTCATTTTGCCCTTCATTAATATAATAAACCAATTTTCTTTTATATATAAAACTTTCTTTATCTTTAATATGTAATTTAAAATTTTCATCAAAGTGCTTTTGATTGTTTTGAATTTTATTATAGTTTGATTCTACGTTTTGATAGGTATCAAAATAAAAATTATCCTCATACACAGGATAATCACTTGCTATAACGATCGTAGTAATACAAGCTATAACAATAGCTAATATAGAAAGTAAAATTCCATAAGGCCAAAAAGTCTTTTTAACCATTTCTCTTCCTCTTCATTTTTCTTTGCACAAAATAGAGCAATGAAAAACAAATAAATCCATAAATTAAAATTCTTAAAATATTTATAGTATCACGATTTGCATTGCCTATAGAATTCTCAAGCTCTAGATTAAAATACTTTGCAATTTTATCACAGATATCAGCATATCCATTTAAAACAGCAGCATTAAAAACATCTTTTCCTTTACTAGAAGTAAGAATAGGAAGTATAGTGCCCGTGCCAGAATAAGGACTTAAAACTTTATTTTTATCAAAAAAAAGCAAAGAATCTTTAGTCCCTATAATGTCAACTTTATGAGAAATCTTTGATAATATTAATAAAACATTAGGTTTAATAAGTTGTTTTTGAAGCTTAAATAAATCCTCAAAAGGAGTTTGTTCTGCTATAGCAACACCTACAAAAATACCCGTTTTATCGTAAAGTTCTTTTCCTATAAGGTTTATTTCTTTAATCACTTTATCATTTAAAATATTTTCATTTAAAACAATTGCATTAAAAGCAAAAATTTTATAAGGAAAAAAAAATAAAAAGGCAAAAAAAATGCCTTTTAAGACAGTTCTCATCCTATATTTAAATGATTAATACTCAAAACAGACCAAGCTGTAATAGCTGCTGTAACCAAAAGACCAATAACTACTAAATATTCTAAAACCTTATTCATTATTTTCCTTTATCATTTTAAAATCCTCAACCTTAGAGCCTAGCATTTTAATTTCTTGTGTATTTTTTAAAGTGTATGGTTTTTGCATAACTTCTTGTTGCGCTTTAATGCCCCATATAGTAAGAGCAACCAAAATGACAATTAAAAGCAAGGTTGCAATTAGCAAACCACTTACTCCAGACAGTGAAAATACAGATCTTTTTATATTTTCCATTATTCACTCCTTGAAAGAGAAATTACATATTCACCAACAGCTTGTTTTTGAATACTATTTAAAGTTGGAAATGAAGGCATAGAACCAATAAAACCTTTTTTTCCTCTATTTAATACATCTACAACAAAAGAAGCTGAACCATATTTTGTTAAATCAGGAAAAATCCCATCTTGTCCTTTTCCATCTTCTCCATGACAGGCTGCACAACTTGCATAAGCTTCTTTACCCTTTGCAACCAAATCCTCATTATTGGTTTTTTTAATAGCAGAAAGCTCTTTAGAAACATAAGCAGCAATTGCTTTTATATCATCATCTTCTATGCCTAAATCAGAAGCCGCTGGCATTTCCCCGCCTGCAAAATTCATCCCTTTAGATCCAGTTTTTATTACTTCAACTATCCCTTCTTCTGAACCCCAGATATTTAAATTTTGAGCTTTTCCATTTATTCCATCTGCAGTTATTCCATGACAAGCTGAACATTGCACTAAAAATATATTTTCTCCCATAGTAATTCTATCTTGTTCGCTTAAATTTTTAAATTTTTCTTCAAATTTGGCATTGTGTAAAGCTACTTCTTCGTTATATTCTCCTATCCTTGAATACGAATTTAAAGGATAGCCCCATAAAAAATACCATATAGCCCAAACAATAGTTAAAACATAAACTGCCAACCATCCTATAGGAATATTATTCTTATATTCTTTTATATCATCCCAACTATGCTCACTTAATTCTAAATCTTCTTTCTTTTTCTCTTTAATTTGTTTAAAAATTCTATTTACTACTATTAGAGTAATTAAAATAATTAAAACTGCGCCTATTAAAGATAAAAGATTGACATTATCTTCCAAATTTAACCATTGCATTAAGCACTCCTTTTACTTTCTAAAACGCTATCATTAATATCATCATTCAAAGCAAGTTTTGCATATTTCTCATAATTTCTTTCACCCATCTTTTCTCTTTTATAAAGATGAAAATAATACGCATACAAAACAATAGCTAAAAAAACAACAAATACAAAAAAACCATATCCTTGAAAAATCTGCCATTCATCTTTAGAAATAGCAGATAAATCAAAAACGATAAGATTTTTAAAAACATCAAATATTATTATTAAATCTTTCATATCTTTACTTTAAACTATTTAAATAAGCAATTAAAGCTACAATTTCTTTTATTTCTCCTCTGGCAAAAGCATCTTTTACTTCTTGATCTTTCATCTCATCTACTATACTCTTAGCCTCAAGCTTAACTTCTTCTTGTGCTTCTTCCCAAGTTCCAAGTTTAGTTTGACCCTCTTTATCATAAGGAACATTAAAAACTTTTTTAACAGTTAAAGCTTCTGCATAAGCAGTTTCTATATCTGCATTATTAACAAACATATGTTTATAAGAAGGCATAATAGATCCAGGAACTACAGAAGTTGGATCTAACATATGATTTTCGTGCCAGTCTGTAGTTCTATAATTCCCTACACGTGCAAGATCTGGTCCTGTTCTTTTTGAACCCCAAAGAAAAGGTCTATCATAAGCAAATTCACCACTTAAAGAATACATTCCATAGCGATCTGTTTCAGATTTAAAAGGACGGATAAGCTGTGAATGGCATGCATTGCAACTTTCTTTAATATAAACTGATCTTCCTGCAAGTTGTAAAACAGTATAAGGTTTTTTACCCTCGATCGGTCTTGCACTTTCTGCAAAATTTGGCAAAACTTCAACTATCCCAGCATAAGCAATTACAATAAAAACCGCTACAGCAAAAAAGAATGGATTTTTTTCTAACCAACTAAACATTTTTTCTCCTTATATTGCCATAGGTGAAGCATTTTTAGGCTCTTTATTAAGCACTTTTCCACAAGTAATAGATTTATAAATATTATAAACAAATATGAAAAATCCTACCAAATATAATAATCCTCCAATAGCTCTAATCCAATAATAAGGAATAATAGCCTCAACAGTATCTATAAAAGCATAAAGAAGATTTCCATACTCATCAGTAGCTCTCCACATCATCCCTTGTGTAATACCTGCTATCCACATTGAACTAAAATAAAGCACAATTCCTATTGTTTGTATCCAAAACTGAGCTTCCATCAAAGATTTGCTATAAAGTTCTCTTTTAAAAATTCTAGGAGTCATATGATAAAGTGCTGCCATAGTCATAAAACCAACCCAACCTAATGTTCCATCATGAACGTGACCTGGAATCCAATCAGTAAAATGAGCTAAAGCATTTACAGATTTTATAGAAAGAATAGGACCTTCAAGAGTTGAAAACATATAAAAAGTTGAAGCAAGAATCATAAATTTAATCAATGGACTTTCTCTTAATTGTTCCCATTCACCTTTCATGGTAAGTAATATATTAATTGCTGATCCCCAAGAAGGTAATATAAGTATAATAGAAAAAATAGAACCCATAGTTTGCATCCAATCAGGAACAGTAGAATAAAGCAAATGATGGCCTCCAGCCCAAAGATAAACAAACATTAAACCCCAAAATGCAAATAAAGAAAGCTTATAAGAAAAAATAGGTTGTCCGCTCTCTTTTGGTAAAAAATAATAAATTTGAGCAATAATTCCTACAGTAAAAACAAAAGCAACCGCATTATGTCCATACCACCATTGAACCAAAGCATCATTTGTTCCAGCATACATAGAGACACTATGCCACCATTTTCCCATACCAGAAACAAAGTATGTAGGAACAGCCATATTGTTAAAAAGATAAAGCATTGCTATACCTAAAAAGGTTGCAATATAATACCAAAGGGATATATAAAGAGTTTTTTCTCTACGAATTCCAATAAGACCAAAGATGCTAACACCCCATAAAACCCAAACCAAAACAACCATAATATCAAGAGGCCATTCAAGTTCAGCATATTCTTTAGAAGTTGTAACGCCAGCAAACAAAGAAATAATAGCAATAAGCATAGTTATGACATAAAGCCAAAAATGTAATTTACCTATAGTCATTAAAAAACGAGATTCTGCCATACTAACCTTAAGAACACGTTGTCCTATATAATACCAAGTTGCCCAAATACCTGAAAGCATAAAACCAAAAATAACTCCAGAAGTATGCAAAGGTCTTAATCTCGAAAATGTAGCATACTCTCCTGCTAAATAATTTAAATCAGGATATGCCATTTGAAAAGCTATTAGAGTTCCTATAGCCATACCGACTATCCCAAAGATTATGGTAGTAAACATAAAATATTTAGCAACCGTATAATCGTAATTTAACATATTACCTGGGTGCATCAATTCTCCTTAGAATTTTTATAGTTAATTATTATAAAACAATAACAATAGATTTTTTCTTAAAAAATTCAAATAGTTAATGATTTGTTACAAATTAGAAATTTTTAAAACCTATAAAAGATAAATATAATCCATAAAATATAATGGCAAAATAAGCAATATAATTAAAAATATTTCTAAACAAATCACTTAAAAATTTAGCCATTAGCGAAAAAAGAAATAAAGCAGGTAAGGTAGAAAGACCAAAAATAAACATAATCAAAGCACTTTCTAAAATATTTTGCCTACTCATAGCTGAAGCTATAAAAAAATACACCAAACCACAAGGTATAAAACCGTTAAAAAAACCTAAAAATATGGCTGATTTCACACCTTTATAAGTTTTAGCTTTCTGAAATATTTTTATAATAAATTTTTCGTAAAAAATATGATTTTCAATCAAAAATAAAATTTTACCTCTAAATATTAAGGCAAAACCTAAAAAAATCATTAATAAGCCTATAATAAAAAAAAACAGATTTTGAATTGTAGTATCAATGAGAAAAAAATTTCCAATTAGGCTAAACAAAACACCCAAAAAAACATAAGTCAAAATTCTAAAAAAATGAAAAATTATTTGAAGAATAAATAAATTCTTTGCTTCTTTATTTAAATTTAAAAAAAGCAAAACAAAACCTCCACACATTGAATAACAATGTCCAAAGCTCGATAAAAAGGCAATGCTTATAAAGACTAAAAGATCTAAGTTCACATTAAATTCATAAATTCTTTAAAAATATATTTACTCTCATGAGGTCCTGATGAACTTTCTGGATGATGTTGAACTGAGATAATAGGATAATCTTTATATCTAACACCTTCTACATTATCTCCAAATAAATTTCTATGCGTAATAATAGCTACTTCGCAAAGTTCTTCTGGAACATTATAATTATGGTTTTGAGCAGTAATCTCTATTTTTTTATTTTCTAAATTTAACACAGGATGATTAGCCCCATGTTGACCAAATTTCATTTTATAAGTTTCATAACCAAAAGCATTGCTTAAAAGTTGATGTCCTAAGCAAATTCCAAGTATTGGAATTTTGGCTTTTATAAGTTTTTTAATTTCTAGTATCTCATCTTTCAAAATTTTTGGCTCACCTGGGCCATTAGAGAGAAATACTCCATGGATTTTTTTTTGTTCATATAAAGCAATTAGATCTTTAGCTTTAGTATTATAAGGGAAAACATCTACCTCAAAACCTACTTCAACAAGTTCATTAAGAATATTTTTTTTCACGCCATAATCAATAACAGCAAGTTTTTTAGAATTTTTTTGCGAAGGATTAAATTTTTTAGTATTGTGATTCCAAGCGCCATTTTTATGAGAATATATTTTTTTAGTACTTACATTTTTTACAAAATTAATTTGATCAAATTTAGCACTTGAATTTAGTTTCTCTTTTAATTCTTCTTTATTAGAAATTTCGGTTGAAATAATAGCTCTTAAATTTCCATTATCTCTTATCATTTTAACTAAAAATCTTGTATCTATATCATAAATGCCTATTTTATTATGTTTTTTAAGATAGGTCTGTAAACTTTCTTTGGCTCTAAAATTAGAAAAATAATTATTTAATTCTCTAATAACTATTCCACTAGCAAAAATTTCTTCGCTTTCATTATCATCATCATTTGTCCCTACTATACCAATTTCTGGCATAGAAAAAACGATAAATTGTCCTGCATATGAAGGATCTGAAATAATCTCTTGATATCCTGTTAAAGAAGTATTAAAAACAAGCTCTCCTAAAAAAGTTCCACTAGCTCCAAAAGCCTTAGCATTCAAAAAAATACCATTTTCTAAATACACATAAGCCTTCATTAAAACATTCCCTTTTTTCTAAGCTCTTCTTGATAAAGTTTCTCAAAGATAAGTTCATATTCTTCACTTCCTGGTATAGGTTTAGTTTTATAATTACTTATTTTTTCATAAACCTCATCTTCAATCTCTTCATAAATTTTTAAATATCCTTCTATACTTGAAAAAATCAAATTTTTTACTCTATTTTCCGAAACAAGAAAATTTATATAATCATTATCAATCAATTCGCTTAAAATTTCATGGGCCAAATTATTATGTCTGTCTTCCGAATTTAAAATCACTCTAAATTCATTTGCCAGCCTTTTTTTAATAAGCCAAAACATATTTTTACGATCTATTTGCATAAATTCTATTTCTTCTTCTTGCTCTTCTAAAATTTTTTTTACTCTCTCATCTAATCTTCTTTCATTTAATACATCATTTTCTAAAACATTTTTTATACATAAATTAATCTTTTCTAATTGATCTTTAACTTCGATAAAAGAACAATGCATAATATCTAATGTTATTTTATTAGCGATATAAGGAATATGTGGTAGTTTTATACGCATTCTTTAAACCTTTTAAAAATAATTTTACAATAATAGCTTATTTTAGGTAAAAGAATATTAAAATAAGTCTTAATTTGAACTTGTATTATTATCCATATTTTTAAGCAATAATGTAAGTTCAGATGCTTTCTTAGGATCCATTTTTGAAAGAACTCCTGAAATTTTTCTCGACTCTAAAGAAAGCATTATTTTACTCGCATCTTCAGCATCCATTTGACTTAATACATTGGCAATAGCAGCATCTTTCATTTGAGAATAAATTTCTTTTACTCTTCCTTCTGTTTTTTCATTAATAGTGTCTAATATTTTTTTCTTTTCTTCTAAAAGCCTAGCATTTTCTTTTTTTAAACTATCAATCTGTGCTAAAGTAGCATTTACTTCTGCTTCTTTTGTGGCTAGTTCTTGCATTTTTTCTTTTTGCAAGGCTTCAAAAGAAGCTTTAAAAGCTTCTAAAGACTGTCTTGCTTCATCAAATTCTCTTGTCTGAAGTTCTAATTGAGCTTTTTTTGATTCAAAATACTGTTCACAATTTTGTTCAGCTTGTAAAGATAAAACCAATAAAAAAAATGAAAATATTATCCTACTCATCTTTTTCCTTTTTTACAAATCTACTTATAGCCAATTCATCGAGAAATTTTTCCTCAACTTTTTGCATTTCTTTAAGTTTCTTCTTTATTTCTTGTGTATTTAAAATTTTTATTTTTTCATAATCTAAATGAGCTTTTTTATACAAAAACTCATAATGGTTCATTTCTTTTTTTGATAACTCAACTTTTTCTTTTGCTCTTTTTAAAGCCTCTTTTGCAATACTAGCCATTTGAAGTTTTGATCTTAATTCTTGAACATTTCCTGATTTAGGCAAGACATTTAAATCATAAAACTCTTGCCTAGAAAGTTCAAAATTTTTTTCATTTTCTAATTTTCTTTGTTTAGCTTGACTTAAATTTAGCTCGGCTTTATCAAGTTGTTGTTTTCTTACCTCAACAATTGAACTATATTTACTCTTCATAAAATAATAGTATCATCCCTCTCAGGACTTGTAGAAATAAATTTTACTTTAACTCCTACAAGCTCTTCTAATCTTGCTATATACTCTTTAGCTTCTTTAGGTAATAAATCATAATCTTTTATTCCAAAAACTTTATCCCAACCTTGTAATTCTTCATAAATAGGTTTAACATTTTCTAAATCATTTGGTATATAATCAATAACATCACCGTTATATTCATAGGCTTTGCAAATTTTAATTTTTTCAAAACCATCTAAAACATCTAGTTTTGTTAAAGCTAAAAAATCAAGTCCATTTAATCTTGCTGCATACTTAACAGCTATAGCATCAAACCAACCGCAGCGTCTTTTGCGTCCAGTGCTTACGCCAATTTCTTTACCAATCTGAGCAATCTTCTCACCCTCTTGCGTTTTATCTTCTGTTGGAAAAGCTCCATTGCCAACTCTTGTAGCATATGCTTTAATAATACCTATGATTGATCCTATTTCTTTAGGATTTAAACCAAGTCCAGTAAGCGCTCCTGCTGAAATAGTATTTGAGCTTGTAACATAAGGATAAGTTCCATGATCTATATCAAGCATAGAACCTTGGGCTCCTTCTAAAAGAACTTTCTTATCTTCATCTAAAGCCTTCCAGAGCATTCTTGTAGTATCTGTAATATAAGGAGATAAAATTTCACTAAAACGTTTTAAATCCTCAAATAAAATTTTTTCCGTTGGAATTTCTACATTAAGAAATTCCAAAAAAATTTTATTTTCATTAAAATATTTTATTAAATCATCACACAATCTTCTTGGATTTAAAAGCTCTCCTACCCTATGACCAGTTCGATTAATTTTATCTGCATAGGATGGACCTATACCTTTACCCGTTGTTCCAATAGCGTTTTTACCTTTTAATTTTTCCTTAGCAATATCTATTAAAGAGTGATGTTTTAAATTTAAATGCGCCTTATCGCTAATATACAATCTTCCTTTTAAATTATCAAATTGGGCCATTTCTGTGATAAGTACTTCGGGAGAAACAACAACACCATTTCCAATGATATTAATACTCCTTGGATGTAAGATTCCAGAAGGTATAAGATGAAGGGCATAACGAATTCCATTTACCCATATAGTATGACCTGCGTTATGTCCTCCTGCACTTCTACAAACAAAATCATAATTTTCACATAATTTATCAACTATTTTGCCTTTTCCCTCATCACCCCATTGCACACCAACAACAATATCTGCTTTACTCATTTTTTATCCTTATTTGCATGGCGAGAAGATGAGAGAATCGAACTCCCCAAAGAATAGCCAGCTATTCTTTCATCTGATTTGAAGTCAGTGGCGATCACCAGATACACTTATCTTCCGTTGTTATTATAACCAAATAAAAAACAAAATATTATTAAAGTTATTTCTAGTTAAATTATTAAAATCTATATTAAATTATAAATTTTTGACAACTTTACCGATTTAACATATAATTTTTATCTTTAGTATCAAGGTTTTGATAATTACAATTAGGAATTTTCTTATGAATTATTTCAAACAAAAATATTTAATTTCTTTTTGGAATAATACTCACGTTTTCATTTTACTTGGAATTTTAAGTGCTGTATATTTTGGAATTTTTGGCAATGTTTGGGCAGTTACTGGAGAATTTACACGATTAGGTGGAGAATTCTTAGAATTCTTAGGTATAAATTTGGAAAAATACTCATACTATCAAAAACAAAATTTAGAAGGCAATATTTTCACCAGAATAGATGGAATTATGATTCTTGGTATGTTTATGGGTTGTTTTATTGCAGCTTTATTATCTAATAAATTTAAAATTCGCTTTCCAGCTAGCAAAATACGTATCTTTCAAGCCATTGTAGGAGGAATTCTCTCAGGTTATGGCGCTAGACTTGCTTTTGGATGCAATCTTGCCAATTTTTTTACAGGACTTCCTTATTTTTCCTTTCATACTTGGATTTTTACTTTTTTTATGATTTTAGGTATTTATGCAGGTGTAAAAATTTGTAATATTTCTTTTTTTAAACCAAAAGCTAAATTAATACGTGTTGATAAAAAAAATAAACCCTTAAAAAATAATACCTTATTTGAAAAATTTTATTTTTTACTCGCAATAGTGTTATTTATAATGTTTTTATTCTTAGTAATTTATCTTTTTTTAAAAAATGGAGACATTAATCTTCAAAATAAAAAAAGTCTTTTAACTTTAGCTTTAATTTTTGGTTTTATTTTTGGTTTTTTGATAGCTAAAGGTCAAATTTGCTTTACCTCTTGTTTTAGAGATTTATTTTTATTCAAAAGAGACAATCCTTTAAAAGCAGCATTAATAGCAATGATGCTTGCAAGTATTATAGCCTTTGCTTTTATCTTGCAAGGACACACAAGCAAAATAATAGAAATTTCACCTGCTCTTATGTTAGGAGCTTTTTTATTTGGTTTTGGTATAGTCTTTGTAGGGGGTTGTGAGTGTGGTTGGACTTATAGAGCTTTTGAAGGACAAATTCACTTTATGATAGCAGGTGTTGCTAATATTGTAGGAACTATGATTTTAGCATTGAGCTATGATTTATTGCCTTATTATTTTATAAATGGTATAAAAATCAATCTATTAAATACTTTTGGAAATTTAGGGGGCTTAAGCATAAATCTTTTATTATTTTTATCACTTTTTATTTGGGCTATAATATATAAAAAATTTTTTTAAAAGGAGTATCAATGCAAAGAAAAATAGAAAAACTTATATGCGGAAGAGAAACTATAGATGGTGCTGGAGTAAAACTTACAAGAGTTTTAGGGCCACAAACTATAAAAGAATTTGATCCTATTTTAATGCTTGATTGTTTTGATAGTACAAATTTTAATGATTATAAAGCAAGTTTTCCTATGCATCCACATAGAGGCATTGAAACTATAAGTTATGTTTATGAAGGCTCTATGACTCACAAGGATAGTTTAGGAAATACAGATACTATACAAAATGGACAAGTTCAATGGATGAGTGCTGGAAGTGGAATTTTACACGAAGAAATTTTACATCCTTCTACAAGAATGCTAGGCGTACAACTATGGCTTAACTTACCTCAAAAAGATAAAATGAGTGATCCTTTTTATAAAAGCATTAAAGAAGATGAGATTAAAGAACTTGAGCTAGAAAATGGCAAAATGAGAATCTTAGCAGGAGAATATCAAGGTGAAAATGGATATAAAAGCAAATTTTTGCCTTTTGATTATTATGACATTCACTTAAATCCTAATGCAACACAAATCATTCACACAAAAAAAGACTATTTTGTTATGCTTTTTTTACTACAAGGAGACGCTTTTATTAATGATCAATTAGTGAAAGAAAAAACAGCAATAAAACTTAGTTTAGGAGAGTATTTTAAACTAAAAAGTACGGATAAAAAAGCTCAAATTCTTTTTATGAGTTCTACACCTTTAAATGAGCCTTGTGAATGGGGTGGGCCTATAGTTATGAATACCAAAGAAGAGTTAAATTTGGCTTTTGAAGAGCTAAGAAATGGAACTTTTTTAAAAACAAATACTAATTATTAAAAATGAAAATGATTTATAAGCCTATTTAAATCATTTTAAAAAATATTTTTATTAAAAGGATAAGAATGATTATAAATTATACCCTAAATTTAGAAGGCGAAGCTTGTCCTTATCCAGCTATTGCTACTTTAGAAATCTTGCCTCAGCTTAAAAGTGGCGAGATTTTAGAAGTTTTATGTGATTGTCCTCAAAGTATTAATTCTATACCTAAAGATGCTCAAAATCGCGGTTTTAATGTGCTTAAAATCGAACAAAGCGGACCTACTTTAAGGTTTTTAATCCAAAAACCTTAAATTCCTTCAAGCTCAGCTACTAGACTATTAATTTGCTCTCTTAAAATGCTTTGACGTTTTATTTTGTTAATTTATTTAGAATTTAAAATCAATAAAATATTTTATTTTTACTCTATTTTTCACTTTGCTAATGACATAATTTTATTTAAAAAGAAAACTTTCTTTTTGTTTTGATAAAACCTTTGCTATGATACTAGCCTCAATACCTTCATCTTTTAAATTTTTTAAAAGATCTAAAGCTTCATTTTCATCAACAGAAATCAAAAGCCCTCCTGAAGTTTGAGGATCGCATAAAATAAGCTCTTCTTCTGTAATCAAAGGATAAAAATCTTTAATAAATTCAAAATTTTTATAAGCTCCATTTGGGATTAATCCCATATCAAAATACTCTTTTGCTCCACTTAAATAAGGAATTTGGTCTTTGAAAATTTCAAAACTAATTTGATTATTTAACATTTCTTTTAAATGACCCAAAAGCCCAAAACCAGTCACATCGCTCATAGCATTTATTTTAAATTTTAAAGCAATCCTTGAAGCCTTTAAATTTAAACACATCATACTTTCAAGCATATCATTTAAATATTTAGTTTTTAAAAGCTTAGCTTTTAAAGCTGTACTTAAAACACCCGTTCCCAAAGGTTTGGTTAAGATAATTAAATCACCTATTTTAGAAGTATTATTAGCTATAAATTTATTAGGATGAACTTTACCCGTAACACTAAGACCGAAAAAAAGCTCATTGCTCTCTATAGTATGTCCTCCAGTAACCAATCCTCCACACTCTTTAACTTTATCATTTGCTCCTTCTAAAATTTCTTTTAAAATATCTAAAGAGTGATTTTTACTGTCAAAACCTACAATATTTAAAGCATTAACTACTTCTGCACCCATAGCACAAACATCACTTAAAGCATTTGCAGCAGCTATGGCACCAAAATGATATGCACTATCTACTATAGGGGTAATAAAATCTAAAGTTTGCACTAAAGCTAAATCATCATTGAGCTTATATACACTTGCATCTTCATTATTATCAATACCACTTAGCAAAAAAGGAGAGCTTTGCATAAAAGTTAAAATTGTTTTAAGACCACCCGGGTTTAGTTTTGCTGCTCAACCTGCTGCTTTAACAAAATATGTTAAATTTTGATTTTTATACTGCTTCAAAATACGCCTTATAAAGTAATAATTTTTGCTTTGCCAAAAAGCTCATTTAAAATTTCATAAGCATTGCCAATATTGCCTATTTTAAGTTCATTTGTTTTACCGAAAAACTCTAAACAAGCTCCACAACTAATAATTTCAACACCTAAATTTTCCAATTCTTTCATAACCTTATAAGCTTTATGATTTTCATCTGTATTAATTAAAACACTTTCATTAACACAAAGAATTTTACTTGGAATATAATCTATATTTTTTAAATTATCCAAAAAACCAACAAATAACTTTTCTCCTAATTCTCCAGATCCTATTTTATCAGTTTTTAAAAACAAGACATTATACTCATTTGCATTTGCTTGGTTTAAATTTATATCCCTTTTATAAACTTTGATACAGCTTTCATTTTTAAAATCTTCAACACTAGGATTTAAATTTAAAGAAGTTAAAAATTTTAATACATTGTTTTTTGAAACAGAAGAATTTATAAGAATTTCTAAAACTTCGCCTTCATTAAGATTTTCTAAAGCATTTTTAGTTTCAACTACTGGCATAGGACAAGTAAGATCACGACAATCAATTTTCATAATTTTCCTTAAATTATATGAAAACTAAAAAAGTAATTTCAATTTAAAAATATAAATATCCGCTTAAAGCGGATAGAATTAGAATTTTTTCTTATTGACATCATCTAAAATAGCATTTGAAATTTCATTAACTTGATTAGCAATATTATTTGTTGCATTTGTCACTTCAACATTTTCTTTAGTAATACTTTCAAGCTTAGCTATAGCTTCATTAATTTGAGAAATTCCTTCTGTTTGCTCTTTAACGGACTCTGAAACTTCATTAACGCTTTGAACAAGTATATTAATATTTGCTTCAATTTCAGAAAGACTTTTTCCAGTTCTTTCAGCCAATTGTCTTACCTCATCAGCAACAACAGCAAAGCCTCTTCCATGCTCTCCTGCGCGTGCTGCTTCAATAGCTGCATTTAATGCTAAAAGATTGGTTTGATCTGCTATATCTTTAATCACGCTTACAATATTTTTAATATCTTCTGCTTGACTTGCAACATCAACTGTTTTTGAACTAACACTATGCATTGATGAACTAATTTGCTCAACCGCTGCAGCAGATTGTTCTAAAGAATTTGCCTGCAAATTGGAACCTTCAGTTAATTTGTGCATTGAAGTTTTTAATTCTTGAGATTGACTTGCCAATTCTTTAGCAAAATCTGAAGAGGCAACAAGCATTTTTTTAATCTCTTCTCCTAAAATATTAGTAGTAATCTCAACCCCACCTTTAGCATTTTTTACTTCAGTAGTAAAATTCAGCGCTTTATAACTATCAAAAACACGGTTAATTTCATTCATATTTGAACCAATTTTATTTTGTAAAACATCAAGCATTTTATTTAATACATTCTTAAGTTCAACAAGCTGAGGATTAGCTGGATTTTTAGTAATTCTAGCCGTTAAATTACCAAGTTCTATTTCTTTTGCTGTTTGAGCTGATTCTTTAATGGCATCTTCATCTTGCATTAAAGAGCTTTTTGTTTTTTCGATATTTGCATTGATAATCTCACTCATTTTACCAAGTTCATCATTAGCTCTTACTTTAATTGTTTGGAGTTGAACTTTTTCATGATTTAAAAAGCGGAAAAATAATTCTAAAGAATTTAAAATAATAGGAAGTCTTGAACCAACTATTTTTTGCACACAATAATATACAACTGCTAAAACAAAGATAACAAAAAATAAAGAAGCTCCAATAATCATTAATTGTATTTTCTTTAAAGGCTCAAATACAGAATATTTAGGAGATACGACCATTACGCTCCATAATTTATCTCCGATTTTAAAAGGACTAATACTTAAATATGATTCAAGTCCGGTTGTAGAAATATAATTATTATAAATTCGATTTTCACCTTGTTTAATAGCTTGATAAATTTTATCATTTCCTTTTACATTATTAACTTCTTGAAGTTTTTTAAGGATTAAATTTTTATTTGGATGAACAGCTATTTCTCCATCAGAATTTAAAACTAATCTTAATTCTCCATCGTATAGTTGTGATTTTGGATCCAAAAGATATGATGCTACTTGATCAAAATCTAAAGTCATACCTATAATTCCCACAACTTTATCTTTTTTATCAAAAATTGGAGAAGCTATATTTATTCCAAAAAACTCAGTATCTCCAAGTTTTATTTTAAGAGGTGCATTGCTATATATTTTATCCTCTCCATATCGAGCATTTTGTAGTATATCTTTTGTTGTTGGAAAATTTATAATTTCATCTGTAGCTTGAAGTATTTTAATACCACCTTTTTTAACATCTTCATCCTCATACAACATAACAAATTTACCACTTTGAGTTTTAAAAAATTTACTTTCTTCTTTAAAATATTCAGGTGGATCTAAAAGATATAAATAAGTAATATCAGCATTTGCACCATTATCAAGAACATTGGTAATAATATTTGTAATATTATCAATATCTAAATCATCTTTGCTTGTTGATCTAAACATATCTGTTAAAGTACTTGCTGCACTCTTATTTAAAGAGATGATCTCATCAATTATACCTTGAGTATGAGTAGCATATCCTTTAGAATTTGATTCGATAATATTTTCAGTATCTTTAATGATATTACTACTTACTTGTTTAGTAATAAGCATAATTAAAATAACTAAACCTAGTATTACAATAGCAGCTACTGATAAAACAAGCTTTAAACCTATATTTAAAGACTTAAACATTATTTCCTCCAGTAAAACTAATATTTACAACCCTAAATTATATAGCAATAAAAAACAAAAAAAGCTTAAAATGAAATATTATTTTTTCTTACTAAGAAATAATTCTTTAAAACGTTTGTTAGCGTACTCTTCTATATCTTTTTGCAAAATACCAAAATTTTCCATAAGTTCTATAGCTTTAGGAGTTAATTTTGTTCCAGATTGCTTAGAGCGTCCTTGTTTTGAACTTACTAAAACTTCTTGAGAATTTTTTTGTAAAATCTGTAAATGCATCCAAGCTTTTTTATAATTTATTCCCATAAGTTTTGAAGCATTTAAAAGACTTCCTGTTTGCCCTATAAGCTCAAGAAGCTCTGTTTTCCCTTTGCCAAAAAGCAAATCTCCATCAGCATTTTCAATCCATGTCTTAGTTCTAACTATAAATTGTTTTCCCTTTTTTTCTTTAAAACAACCAAGTTTACAATACTTTACATCAACTTTATAAGTCCTTAAAGCTGAACGCATCGCTTTTAATCCACAACCTTCTTTAGCAACTTCTCTTGCTTTACTACAAAAAATACGACGTTTTTCATCAAGATAAGGTTCAATTGATTTTAAAACCTCAATTTTTGCCTTTTCAAAATCTAAATGCCCAAATTGTCCCAACTCACAATTATCAATCTTAATGCTATTTTCGTTGGCAATTTGTCCTATTTCTTCAATAGTTTTTGAAAATTTTTTAGCAATCTTAAAAGCTGTTCCACAATCTAATCTTTCGTTGCTGTTTAACATTTCTTTCATATAAGAAACAATTTGTTTATTTTGTATCAATTCTAAATTCCCCGCTATAAATATTGATTTTATTTTCTCTTGCAAAACCACAAAGCGTTAAATTAAATTTTCTTGCTATCATTACACCTAGACAAGTAGGTGCTGTTCTTGAAACAAGGATTGGAACCTTATGCATAACAGCCTTTGCAACCATTTCAGAGCTAAGTCTTCCACTTACCATTAAAAAACATTGACTTAAATCTACCCCAGCAAGTCTTGCCTTACCTAAAGCTTTATCTATAGTATTATGTTGAGCTATATCTTCACCTATAAAAAAGGTATTTTCATCTACGAAAAGTTTTGCTGTATGCACACAACCTGTTTTTTCATAAAGATCACATTGAGTATAAAATTCACTCATTTGTTTTAAAATTTCGTCTTTGCTAAAACTAGTAGAACTTGTAATCTTACTTGCCTCAATAGCATTTGGATCAATATTTGCTGTATGAGCTCTACCACAACCGCTTATCACTACACCTTGTGCATTTAATTTAGCTAAATTTTCTTGATCAATCTTTGCTTTTATATGCACACTCATACCATCATCTTTGCTTTCTATACTTTCAATATCTTTGGTTTTAGCAATGATGTTTTCACTCATTAAATATCCTACAGCTAAGGCTTGTTCATCCACAGGAGTCGCCATTAAAGCTCCTACTTTTTCATCATTGACAAAAATCTCAAGTTTGATTTCTCTGACTAAAGTATCATCACAAGTAAAAACTTCATCGCCTTTGTATTTTAAAATCTGCGTTGTAAATAAAGGATCCATTAAAACTTCTTTAATCTAATTTTAAAGTATTATAGCAAAAAAGTATAAATAAATAGAGCTAACATTTTCTCTTGGTAAAATCATAGCCTACTTTCAAGCTAATTAAAATTTAATCAAATAGTAAAATTAATCGGAAATATAAAAATTTAAATACCGCCAATCAAAGAAGTCATATGTTAGCAATATATTTTGAATCAATATTGACATTCTTAAACTTATATCACAACTTGATAGATTGCTTATACTTTAGATTTAACTTTACTAATCATTATTTAGCATACAAGCAAATTTAAAGGTAAGATTTTTTTGCAATATGTTAAAATATGTTTTTCATTGATAAAATCATTTTAGGGCTAAAAATGCAGCTATCAGAACAAGATACAAGATCTAAACTTATAGATGAAAAATTAAAATTAGCTTCTTGGAAAGAAGAAAATATCATAAGAGATTACTATTTTACCGATGGTCGCAAACTTATAGGCAATAAAAGAGCTAAGAGAAAATTTGCAGATTATTTGCTTAAATTTCAAAATAACAATCTTGCCATCATAGAAGCTAAAAAACAAAGTAAAGACGCTCTAGATGGCTTAACTCAAGGCATAGAATATGCCAGAATCTTAAATGTGCCCTTTGTTTATAGCAGTAATGGCGATAAAATTTATGAATACGATTTAAGAGTTTCAAGAGGTGAGTATATAGAAAAATTTCCAAGTCCAAGCGAACTTTTTGAGAGAATCTATGGAAACTTAAAAGAATGGCAATATAAACTTTTAACCCAAAGAGAATTATATCTACCACAAAAAACATTAAGATACTATCAAAAAATAGCCATAGATAAAGTCATAGAGGCTTTAATCAATGGCAAAGATAGAATTTTACTCACTCTTGCTACTGGCACAGGTAAGACGACCATAGCTTTTAATCTATGCTATCGCTTGCTTGAAGCAAGATGGAATAAAGAAAACAAAGATCAAAAACCTAAGATATTGTTTTTATGCGATAGAGTGAGTTTAAGAGATCAAGCCTTAGGAGAATTTAATCCTATAGAAAGCGATTGTAAAGCAATCAGTGCTGAAGAGATAAAGAAAAATGGTGGAAAAATCATAACAAATGCAAATGTTTTCTTTGGGATTTATCAAAGCTTAGCTGCAAATTCCAAAGAACAAGAAAATATCCAAGAAGAACAAGAGAGTAAATTTTATCTTCAATACCCAAAAGATTTTTTTGATCTTATTGTCATTGATGAGTGTCATAGAGGTGGAGCAAATGAAGAAGGAAGCTGGAGAGCTGTGCTTGAGTATTTTTCTTATGCGACTCAGCTTGGCTTAACAGCCACTCCAAAAAAAGAAGAAAATATAGACACTTATGAGTATTTTGGTGAGAGTGTTTATGACTATAGTCTTAAAAGTGGCATTGAAGATGGATTTTTAACCCCTTATAAAGTTAAACTCATAAAAACAACTTTGAGCGATGGCTACACTTATAACCCCGATGATTTGATACAAGGTGAGCTTGAAAAAGGCTTTTATAAACAAAGTGAATTTGAAAGAAATATCTTTTTACCAAACTATAATGACTTTATTGCTAAAAAAATTTTAGAGCTTATAGACTCTATGGATAAAACTATCATCTTTTGTGTCAATCAAGCTCACGCAAGCGATATAAAAAGAGCTATAGATAAATACAAAAGTGTTAAAAGAGATGATTATTGCGTAAGAGTTACAAGCGATGAAGGTAAAATAGGGCTTGATTATTTGAAATTGTTTCAAGATAATGATAAAAATTATCCTGTCATACTAACAAGCTCTAAAATGCTCACAACTGGAGTGGATGCAAAAAATGTGCGAAATATAGTATTGCTGGCAAATATAGGCTCTATAGTAGAATTTAAGCAAATCATCGGGCGTGGCACTAGGGTTTATGAAGGTAAAGACTTTTTTACTATTTTTGATTTTGTCGGAGTTAGTAAGCTCTTTTATGATCCAAAATGGGATGGTGAAAAAATAGAAGAGTTAAAAGAAAAAGATGAAAAAGAAAAAATCGTTAAAGAGCATACAAAACAAACAAAAGAAGAAAACAAAGAGAAAAAGAGTGTAAC
This sequence comes from Campylobacter novaezeelandiae, assembly GCF_018968685.1. Classification (NCBI taxonomy): domain Bacteria; kingdom Pseudomonadati; phylum Campylobacterota; class Epsilonproteobacteria; order Campylobacterales; family Campylobacteraceae; genus Campylobacter; species Campylobacter novaezeelandiae. The sequence goes on from NZ_CP076657.1 coordinate 1,409,862, forward strand.
CATACATTTAAAAGGCACAAAACTCAAGGTTTTAGATATCACCACAAGTTATGTAGGAGCACAAGGAAAGCCACTTGGCACTAAAGAATTTTTGGAATTTTTAATAGGAAAGCTTGGTGAGTATTATGATGATGAAGCAAAATTGCGTGAAATTTGGAGCGATCAAAAAAATAGAGAAAGATTTTTAAAAGCCCTTGCAAATGATGGAGTCGATGAAGATGCTTTAAAAGATCTAAGAGAAATTTTTCAAAAAGATTGTGATATATATGATGTTTTGGCACATTTAAGCTTTAATAGCGAGATAAAAACAAGACAAGAGCGTGTTTTGCAAGTAGAAAATGGTGAGTTTTTAAAACGCTTTCAAAAAGAAAAGGCTATAAAATTTATAGAATTTTTACTAAATAGATATCAAGAATACGGCATAAAAGACTTTGATGATGGCTTAAAACCGCTTATAGAGCTTAGTTCTTTAGGCAATGTAAGAGAATTAGCCGATGAATTTGGTGGCTTAGAAATTCTAAAACAAAGCTTTGATGATTTACAAAGGGAGATTTATTTAAATTAAAGGAGAGAAAATGGAACACAAAGAAATTTATTCAAGAATTTTAGATATTCATAAGCATATCTTTGAACAACTAAAATTTGCAGAAACTAAAAATAATATTTTATTAGTCTTTATTGTAGCTTTTATAGCTATGATTGTTAGATTTTTACAATCTTCAAATAATGGCAATATAGGTATTAAGGTGGTTATGATTTGTATATTAATAATATTATTATGCGCTGCTTGGGAATTAATATTATCTTTTAAGCCAATTTTAAACAATAAGGAGAAAAAATATAATTTTCTAGTTCGCATATACAACAAGTATTTTAATAAAACACGAAATAACTCCAAACTATGTAATATATGTTTCTTTAAAGATTTGGCAAAAATTAATAGCAAGGAATTAATGGAGATTGTTATTAGAGATTTAGAAGATAACACAGAAAAAGAAAAAATTCAAAATGATAAATTTATCAATGATTTACTAAATCAAATTTGTGTATTATCGCTAATTACCTTAAATAAACATAAATGCTTTTCAAATTCACTTTTTTATATAGCGCTGTTATTTATATGTTTTTTTATTATTATAATTATAGAAATTTTTTCCATAATAAAAATATTTTAAAAAAGGAGTAAGAATGTGTTATTACATAGAAATAATAAATGATTTATATGACAAAATAACAACTTCTAAAAACATTGAATTTGAAGAATACAATATCATAAATACAAATAATATCCAATTAGAAACCAATAAAGTTGCTGTTATAGATAATGTTACATGCGTGTTTGTAGATATGGAAAATTCAACAAAAATGGCTATAGATGAAATTAAAGAAGCTATTAATACTCAAATACCATACATAAGAGCTTTGGTAGAAATTTTTCAATTATATAATGCTAAATATATTGATATACAAGGTGATGGCGGATTTGCATTATTCGATGGAAATAATTCAAAAAGCAATGGAATATATGTAGCTGCAATAATAAATACATTATTTAATAAAAAATTAAATATGAATATTAGGATAGGTATAGATTGCGAAACGGTATATGTGAAAAAAGCAGGAAAAAGAGGTGAAAATAAAGAAATTTGGTTAGGAAGACCTGTTTGTTTGGCATCAAAATTATGTAATATAGGTCTTAATACCATATCTGAACATGTTAGATTTAGTAAAAATATTTCTTTTTCTAATGTTTTAACAGATATTAATCCAACAATATACAAGCAAATAAATAATCTTAGTTGTGTATACGCTTCAGATTTGGTTATTAAGCAGTGAAAACTAAAACTTGGAAAATAAATAAATTAGAAAAAATATGTGAAATTTTAGACAATAAAAGAGTTCCGATTTCACAAAAAAATAGAATAAGCGGAATTTATCCTTATTATGGTGCTTCAGGTATAGTTGATTATATTGATAAATATATATTTGATGAAGAATTAGTATTAATTGGAGAAGATGGAGCAAAATGGGGTGCTTTTGAAAATTCAGCCTTTATTGCAAGTGGAAAATATTGGGTTAATAATCACGCACATATCTTAAAGCCAAATAATGAGATATTGATAAATAAATTTTTAGTTTATTTTTTAAATTATTCTAATTTAGAAAAGTATATTACAGGAGCAACTGTTAAAAAGCTTAATCAGCAAAAACTAAAGCAGATTGAAATCCTTTTACCACCACTTAAAGAGCAAAAAAGGATAGTGGGAATTTTAGATGAGAGTTTTGCAAATATAGATGAGAGTATAAAAATTTTAGAGCAGGATTTGCTAAATTTAGATGAGTTAATGCAAAGTGCTTTACAAAAGACTTTCAATCCTTTAAAAGACACTACTAAGGAAAATTATCAACTTCCGCAGGATTGGGAATGGAAAAGCTTGGGTGAAATTTGTGAAATTAATCCTAGAAATAAAGTTGATGATGAAATAAATATATCTTTTATATCTATGGATAAAATTTTAGATGGATATAACAATAAATTTTCTTATGTAATTAAAAAATGGAAAGATGTAAAAAAAGGTTTTACGCATTTTAAGCAAGGAGATATTGGTTTAGCTAAAATTACTCCTTGTTTTGAAAATAAAAAGTCTGTAATTTTTAATAATCTTGAAAATGGTATTGGTGCTGGAACTACAGAATTGCACATTATTAGAGTAGGTAATTATATTATATCTAAGTTTTTATTGTGGTTTTTTAAAACTGAAAAATTTATCAAAAATGGCATTTTAAATATGACAGGTGCTACAGGACACAAAAGAGTTCCTAAGGATTTTATTAAGAATTTACAAATCCCACTACCACCTTTACAAGAGCAAGAGAAAATCGCATCATATTTAGATGAGCTTTCTTTAAATATAAAAGATTTAAAGCAAAATTATCAAACACAGATAAAAAATTTACAAGAGCTTAAAAAATCATTGCTAGATAGAGCTTTTAAAGGAAGATTATAAATGTTAAAAATTTTATCAAATTTTAACACATTAGCTAGATATGTTAAAAATTTTTGATTTTTTTAAGGATGAAAATGCAAAAAAATATAAAACGAAATCTTGCTATGGATTTTTTAAGTTTTAGCTTGGAAAATCAGGAAGATTTTTTAGAAGTGATTTATAAAGATGATGATATATGGCTTAGCGTGGCTTTAATGGCTAAGCTATTTGAATGTTCTAGTGATAATATTTATCTACACCTTAATAATATTTATAAAGAAAATGAGCTTGATAAAAATTCAACTACCGAGATTTTCTCGGTAGTTCAAAAAGAGGGCAATAGAGAGGTAACAAGAAAAATTACATTTTATAACCTTGATGTGATTATTAGCGTAGGATATAGAATAAATTCTTATAAAGCTACAAAATTTAGACAATGGGCTACGACAATTTTAAAACAATTTAGCATTAAAGGATATGTGCTAGATAAAGAGCGTTTGAAAAATGGTAGCGTGATAAATAAAAACTATTTTGACGAGCTTTTAGAAGAGATTAGAGAGATTAGAGCTAGTGAGAGATTGTTTTATCAAAAAATTACAGATATTTATACAACTGCGATTGACTATGATAAAAACGATGTATTAACTAAAGAATTTTTTGCTAGTGTTCAAAATAAACTTCATTTTGCTATACATAAACATACCGCAGCAGAGCTTATAAAACAAAGAGCAGATCATAAAAAAGAAAATATGGGACTTTATACATGGAAAAATGCTCCTGAAGGAAAAATTTTACAAAGCGATGTGGTGATTGCTAAAAATTATCTTAGTCAAGATGAGCTTTTAGAATTAAATCGTATAGTTGGTATGTATCTTGATTATGCTGAAGATAGAGCAAAGAAAAATATAGCTATGAGTATGCAAGATTGGAAAGATAGATTGGATATTTTTTTGGAATTTAATGAAAGAGAAATTTTAAAAGATAATGGCAAAATAAGTAAAAAATTAGCAGATGATTTTGCTAAAGAAGAATTTTATAAATTTAGAATTATTCAGGATAAAAATTATAAATCAGATTTTGATAAAACTATTTTAAAAATTCTAAAGGATAAAAATGCAAAATAAAATAGATAAAATCACAGATATTTTAAGAAGAGATGATGGCATAAGCGGTGCTATGCATTATAGTGAGCAAATCAGCTGGATATTATTTTTAAAATTTTTAGATGATTATGAGACAAATTTAAAAGATCTAGCCTTTTTAGATGGTAAAGATTATAAAAGCATTTTAGAAGAAAAATTTAGCTGGAGTGTTTGGGCAGCACCAAAAAAAGATGGCAAACTTGATGTAAAAAATGCTTTGAGTGGAAGTGATTTGCTTAGTTTTGTCAATAATGAGCTTTTTCCCTATCTAAAAAGCTTTAAAGATAATGAAAATTTCAAAAGTATAGAGTATAAAATAGGCGGAATTTTTGAATTTATAGACAATCGCATAGCCAACGGACACACTCTAAGAGAGGTTATAAATTTAGTCGATGAGCTTAGCTTTAGCAAAGAAAGTGATGTATTTGCTCTAGGCGAAGTTTATGAAAAACTTTTAAAAGATATGGGAAGTGACGGGGGAAATAGTGGGGAATTTTACACCCCACGTCCTTTGATAAAAGCTATGGTTGAAGTGATAAATCCTAAAGTAAAAGAAAGGATTTATGATCCTGCGTGCGGAAGTTGTGGATTTTTGGTAGAAAGTTTTTTGCATATTTTATATGAAGATAGAGCTAAAAATAAAAAAGCAAATTTAAGCGTAAAAGAGCTTGAATTTTTGCAAAATGAAGCATTATTTGGCAAGGAAAAAACTCCACTAAGCTATGCAATGGGTGTGATGAATATGATCTTACACGAAGTAAAATCCCCCAATATTATCAAAACCAACACCCTAAATAAAAAAATCACAGATATAACACAAAGCGAAAGATATGAAGTAATTTTGGCAAATCCACCCTTTGGCGGAAAAGAAAAAGAACAAATTCAAAACAATTTTCCTGTAAAGTCAAATGCTACCGAGCTTTTATTTTTACAACACATCTTAAAATCTTTAAACAACAATGGAAGATGTGCTATCATCGTGCCTGAAGGTGTGCTTTTTCAAAATTCCAATGCTTTTATAAGTGTAAAAAAAGATTTATTAGAAAATTTTAATCTCGAGTGTGTTTTAAGCCTACCAAGTGGGGTATTTTTGCCTTATAGTGCGGTAAAAACTAATGTATTATTTTTTTCAAAAGGAAAAAGTTGTATTTGTAGTGATGATGATAAGGTGTATTATTATGAACTTATACCACCTTTTAAACTCACTAAAAATAAGCCTTTAGAATACGCACATTTTAAAGAATTTCTAAAATGCTACAAAGAAAGAAAAATCACTGCTAATTCTTGGCTTGTTAGCAAAAAAGAGCTTGAAGAAAGAAATTATGATTTAAGTGCTAAAAATCCAAATTTAAAAGAAGAAAAAATCCTAAGAACTAGCGAAGAGATTTTAAATTCTTTAGAAGAAAATCTAAAAACACAACAAGAATATCTAAATGAGCTTAAAAGCATATTGAAGTGATTGCAAGTTTTTTGATAAAAACTAATTTACAAATAACTTCTAAGCTCAATTTACAATAAATATTTATTGCTTGCATTCTACTTTTTAATATCATCAAGCAAATTTAGAGCATTTAAAGCCTTTGGATAACCGATATATGGAATAAGAGCTGCAATGACATTTAGCAACTCTTTTCTACTTTGTCCCATATTTAAATTTCCTTGTATATGAGCTCTTGTTTGATTTTCTAAACCACCATGAGAAATAAGATACACAAGTGTTAAAAGTTCTCTTGTTTTTAAGTCTAAAACTTTCCTTGTATAATAATCCCCAAAGCAATTTGCACTTAAAAAATCATTTATAAAAGCTTTATCTTTTGGAGTAGATTCTATCATTTTAGTGATATTTGTCTTGCCAAATATAGTATCTTGCACTTCTCTTCCTTTCTCTTTACGATGATTAGATCTTATAGTCACATCTTGTGATTCTAGCGGTATAGCAACACCAGCTTCCTTAAATATATTATTACAAAGCATAAGAAAATCAAGCACTTTAGAAAAACCTATATAAGGTGTAGCCTGATAGATTACTTCTTTAATTTCTATAGGCTTTATATTGTTTTTTATTGCAGTTTTTACAAAAATAGAAAATTCATTTTCTCCACCAGAGGCAAGAGTGGAAGCAATGATAATAAGAAAATAATCTCTTTCTTTTAGATTTGCTTTTACAAAACTCTCGCCAAATGCAAAATTAATATAATTTGTAAAATATTCTTTATCGCTTTGCATAAGTGATAGATTTTCCACTTTTCCAAAAAATCTTTCAAAAATTTCTTTTGCTTTTTGTGTTAATTGCATAATCTTCCTTTGATATTGCGTTGTTTGTAAAATATATAAAAAAAGCACATTTGATAATCCTCCTAAAAGAATACAAATTTTTAGACTTAAACTTAAAAAACTTCTACGCTTCATTATTTTAGATCTTTTGTCTCTTCATTTATAAAGCAATGATTAAATTTTTATACTATTTTCTTAGATAAAAAACACTTACTAAAAATTTTAAAATTCTTTATTTAATCGCATATTAGGACTTAAAGCTTCTAATGGAATAAATTTCAAGCTTTTTACCATATGTAAAGTGCCTTGCTTATATCTTTTAAAATGTTCGCTTTCTATATGCTTTTGATAACTTTTTTCATCTTTATAAGATTCTATAATACTAAATTTACAAGGGTTATCTTTATGAGATAAGGCATAAAGCACCAAAACCCCATCTTCTTCTTTTACGCTTAATTCACTCTCTTCTTTTAGAATTTTTTTATATTCTTCTAAATATTTACAATCAACTTCTATTTCTGAAATTTTAACACTCATAAATTCTTGTGCTTGCATATTAACTCCTAAAATAAAAAATAAAGCTAACGCCATTAATTTTATAATTTTATTTTTTTGCTTCATCTAATGCTTCCTTATATTCTTTATCGCTTACAAGCTCAAACCACTCTACATTTTTGCCATCTTTTTCACCCGTAAGTGCTATATGTGCCCCACTACTTGTATTGGTTGCACCATGAAAATGTTTTACCCCTATAGGACAACTTATCACATCGCCTTTTTTGGCAATAAATGCTTTTTGCCCTGGTACTTTTGTAAGAATTTCTCCGTTTGTAACAATTAAAGTTTGTCCTTGTGGATGTGTATGCCACGCACTTCTTGCACTAGGCTCAAATTCAACTAAGGCTCCGCTAAAATTCCTCCACTCATTTGACTTAAACATCATAGAAACTTTTACATTTCCACTAAAAATTTTATTATCTCCTTTAAAATTTCCATGGATTCCTTTACTTTCAAGCTCTTGCATTTGTACTCCTTTAACAAAACTATATAAAATCATTATAAGAAATAAACTTTTATTTCCCAACTCTAAGAGCTGCTTCACCTGCATAGCGATCCCCTTTGATTGTTATTTTTTCTAAGATACTCTTTAAATGACTTAATTCTTCTTGAGTAAAATCAATATTAACAGCGTTAATGTTTTCTTCTAATCTTTGTAAATTTGTTGTTCCAAAAATAGGCGCAATAAATATCTTTTGCGCTAAAACCCAAGCAAGAGCAATTTGTGCTAAAGTAGCATTTTTAGCTTTTGCTATATCTTCTAATGCATAAACTAAATCCAAATTAGCTTTTAAATTCTCACTTTTAAAACGCGGAACTTGTGATCTAAAGTCATTATTTTTAAAAGTAGAATTTGCATCAAATTTACCTGCTAAAAATCCTTTCCCTAAAGGAGAAAAAGGAACAAAACCTATATTTAATTCTTCTAAAACTTTTAAAAGTTCATTTTCAGGTTCTCTCCACCATAAAGAATACTCGCTTTGCACCGCACTAAGTGGGAATACTGCATGAGCTTTTTTAATGCTTTGCACTCCTGCTTCACTCATCCCCCAAGCCTTAATTTTTCCTTCCTTATAAAACTGACTCATTAAATTAGCAACTTCTTCAACTGGAACATTTGTATCAACTCTGTGTTGATAATAAAGATCAATACAATCCGTTTGCAAACGTTTCAAGCTACCCTCTAGACTTTGTCTAATTTTATTAAGCGTGCTATCAACAATTTGCTTAGCACCCTCAATCCTAACACCAAATTTTGTTGCTAATATTACTTCATTTCTAAAAGCTTTTATTGCTTTACCCACTAATTCTTCATTAATAAAAGGACCATAAACTTCAGCTGTATCAAAAAAATCAATACCAAGATCCTTTGCCTTATGAATGAGTGTTATCATCTCTTTTTCATCTTTAGCTTCTCCATAACCAAAACTCATACCCATGCAACCAAGACCTAAAATACTAACTTGCAAATCTCTTAATTTTCTTTTTTGCATTTTTATTCCTTTTATAATTATAAAAATAGCTCTTATTTTGCGACTTTTAAAAAGCTTCTTTGAGTAAAGATAAACTTAATAACTTATAACAAAAACTATTTTAAATTAATAAATCTTAATCTATACCAAGCACTTTTTTATAAGTATTTAAGTCAAGAGTATTAATGTTTGCATTAAAAATAGCATAGGGCTTAATACTTTTACATCCTAAATACTCAAAACTATAATAAATAGGTTTTAAAAGCTCTTCTAAAGTAGCACCATGATGCCCATCATAGCTTTGCTCGGCACCGCCTAAAGTTGTAATAACTTGAAAAAATTTACCTTTTAAAAGCTCTTTTTCGCCATATAAAATTGCACTTAAAACTCTATCTTGCCACTCTTTAAGTAAACTTGGAGTGCTAAACCAAAAAAGAGGAAATTGAAAGATGATTTTATCTGTTTCTTTTAACAAAATAAGTTCTTTATCAATATCAATTTTTCCATCATTATAACTTGTACTAAGATTGTGAATTTTTAAATTATTTATATCTTTTATGCTTTCTAATAAAGCATGATTTACTTTTGAATCTTTCCAAAAAGTATGAGCAAAAATAATTAAAGTTTTCATTTTATCTCCTTTTAGTATAAAATATAAGGTTATTAAATTTTAAAATTAAAATCTTAATTTCATTTTTTCTACCCTCCTTCTTAATAAAATCATTACAATTCCTAAAATCAACAAAAAAATAGTACTTATAACAATAAAGCGTGTATTGCTCAAAGATATAACCATTCCACAAATAGCAGTTCCACTACTCAATCCTATGTTAGCTACACTTATAAAAAGTCCATTACTAAAATCAGGAGCTTTTGGAAAAGGATGATTTATCATAAAATGTGTGCCGTTATTCATTATTCCACCCAAAATTCCCAATATAAAAGCAAACATTACTAATATAATTTGATCATAAAAATTAAAAAGCAAAATATAAATTATTATCATAAGCAAAGGCGTTAAAAGCAAAGTAAAATGTGCATTTTTCACAAGAGTTTTTCCTGCTATATAATTACCTATAATGTTTGAAAAACCATAAATAGCCAATATAACACTAATGAAAGTAAAATTCATCTTTGCTACACTATACAAAAAATCAGAAAAATAAGAATAAAATCCCCAAATTCCCGCATTTATACAGATAACACAAAGAATACTAATCCACAAAAGTGGGTATCTTAAGATAAGTAGTTGCTTAGTTATTTTAACAGGATTTACCCTTTTAAAATCAGGCACAAATAGCAAAGTTGCTAAAAAAGATAAACTATTTAAAATACAAAAAAATAACATCGCCACTTCAAAACTAAAATTTCCACCAAAATAACTAGTCATAGGCACACCCAAAACCATCCCTGCACTCACCGCTGTAAAAATCTTGGCCGTAGCTTTTGGGACTTCTTTTTTATCTTCAACTAAATTAGCAACCATACTTAAAACAAGAGCTATATAAATAGGATGAAAAAAAGCAGGAATAATTCTAAAAATGAGCAATTGCCAAAACTCATTTGTAAAAGCGCTCGCCAAAGAAGAAAATACAAAAACTAAAAGACAAATAAGCATTAATTTTTTAGGATTGAAATTTGCACAAAGCAAAGGGACTATAGGTGCACAAAAAGTTATCACGAGTGCAAAAACACTCACGCTCCAACCCGCATCAGAAATACTCACATGAAAATTTTCAGATACCACAGGAATAATCCCCATCATTCCAAGCTCTGTGCTTAAAATTCCAAATACACCTAAACAAAATACTAAAATAATTTGAGAATTAGATATTTTATCCCTATTTAAAGTTAGCATTTTATCCTTTCAATTTTTAAATTTTTAAAAGTATAAAACCTAACACTTAGTGTAAGTCAAGGGTAAAATTAAATTTTTACCCGTTTTTTACATTTAATATAATCTTTACTCAAAGGATTTAACTCATCTTTATCTTCCATAATCATTTTTTCATAAAGGTCTATTTTAAAATTAAGTTTTTCTAAAATACTCTGAAATTTTTTTATATCTTGTAGAATTTTTCCTTTTAATTTTAAAATAATCTCTAATCTCTCTTTTGTAGTACTCTTTCCTTTAGCACATAAAAAAATATAACTTTTAAGATCCTCAATACTCATACCAATTTGTCTATAACAATCCACCCAAATCACCCATTCTAAATCCTTTTCACTAAAATAACGCACTCCATTTTTATCTTTTTCTACAAAAGGAAACAAACCCTTATCTAGCCAAAATCTAAGTGTTCTACTAGAAACTCCTGTTTTTCTTTCTACTTCTATGATTGTATAAGCCATATTTTTCCTTTAATAACTATATTTTAAAATCAGTAAAATATTATTAAAGTATAACATTAAGATAAAAGAAAAATTAAATCATAATAAAATAAGATAATAATTATAAAGACTTTCTAAAAAATTTTTAGAAAGTCAAAAGAATTTAAATTTTCACACTAGGATCATAACAGAAAGTAGGTTCAATCTGTTTTTTATTACTTAGTTCCTTATACCAGTAAGAATGGAGTATATAAACTTCTTCTTCTTCTTTGTAGCCATTAATCATAGAATGAATACTTCCTTTTATAGCAAAAACAGCCATATAAATATGCACGCCAAAAAATACTGCACAAACTATACCTAAGAAATTATGCACTATAGCTGAAATTCTTAAAAGTTCAATTTGAGTTAAACCAAAAAGATTTTGAATTGCTACAGAATTAAAATCAAGAAAATACATAAATCCACCCGTAATAATCATCAAAAAGCCACCAAATACAGCAATGTAATACCAAGACTTTTGACCAAAATTAAATTTACCTGCAGGCACAGGACGTTTTACTTTGCTTAAATAACCTCCAACTATCATCATCCATCTAATATCATAACTTGCAGGAAGCATTCTTTTAATCCAGTATAAAAACATAGGGATAATAGAAATGATAAATAAAATTGTTGCAAAAGCATGTAAATTTTTACAAACTCTTACAAAAACTCCTCCTCCAAAATAAGATCCAAACATCATAATAAATCCTGTTGGAACTAAAATAACCCAAGAAATTGCTGCTATAAAATGAAAAATTCTTTCAAATAAGGTAAAGGCATAAATTTTCTTTCCATCATGAGAAAACTGCTTAGGTCCTATAACCATATAATGCAAAGCAAATGCAGCCAATACAGCAATTACAGCTATTAAAGCTATAGTGGCTATATATTCACCTTGTAAGGTTGTCCAAAGCTTGCCAAAGGTATCGTAATTTGGGATATTTGTAATGCGGTGAAAATCCCAAATTTGAGTATCTTGTCCCATTCTCTCATTGCCATAGGCAAATAAACTTACAAAACTTGTTAAAAGTGCTATTAATACTTTTATCATAAACGTTCCTTTCCTGTATAGGCGATTTTCCACTCTATGCTTTCTGAAGGATTTAAAATACCATAATTTCTATTCATAAGCCTATTATGATAAATTTCTTCAATCTTCGAGCTCTCTCCTACTAAAAGTGCTTTTGTTGAACACATAGCTGCACATACAGGAACTTTACCTTCTGCGATACGATTTTGTCCATAAAGCTCTCTTTCTTTTTCTGAATTGGTTTCTTCAGGACCTCCTGCGCACATAGTACATTTATCCATAATACCTTTATTTCCAAAAACACTATCTTTTGGAAATTGAGGTGCGCCAAAAGGACAAGCATAAAGACAATACCCACAACCTATACAAATTTCTTTATCATGCAAAACAATACCATCAGCACGGATATAAAAACAATCCACAGGACAAACAATAGAACAAGGCGCATCATCACAATGCATACAAGAAATAGAAGTTGAAACCTCTTTTCCTTGAATTCCTTCATTTAAAGTAATCACACGACGACGACGGATATTAATAGGAAGTTCATGCGCCTCATCACAAGCTACTGCACAACCATTACAGTCAATACAACGTTCGTTATCACAAAAGAATTTTAAACGTTCTTTTTCTAAATTTGCAAAATTTACCTTACTCATTTTCCATCCTTACTGATTCTACAAAGACCACCTTTAGTCTCTGGAATCTGACACATAATATCATAACCATAATTTGTTACAGTGTTAGCACTTTCTCCACTTGCATAAGGCTTAGTTCCTTTAGGGAAATTATGCGTTAAATCTACCCCTTGCATAACCCCTGTAAAATGGAAAGGCAAGAATATCATATCTTTTGCTACACTTGGATTAACCTTTACTCTGACATGAATTTTAGTTCCCTCTGGAGAATGTACCCAAATCATATCCCCTGCTTTAATGTTTTGTTCTTTTGCTAACTCAGGATTAATCTCGCAAAACATTTCAGGTGTTAAACGTGTTAAATACATAGATGCTCTATTTTCCATACCTGCACCATTTAAATTTACAAGCCTTGCAGTAACAAGATTAAGTGGAAATTCTTTAGAATAATCTTTGGCTTGTTGCACAGAAATAAATTTAGTATCCACACGATAAAGTGCTTTTTGATCTTCAAAGCTAGGATATTTTTGCACTAAATCATTTCTTGGAGAATGCAAAGGTTCGCGGTGAAGTGGAATTTTGTCTTTAAAGGTCCAAACCACAGCTCTAGCTTTAGCATTTCCATAAGGAACTATGCCTTTTTCTATACATTTAGTTGCTATGATATTACTATCATCATAAGACCAAGTAGAACCCATTTTAGCTTTTTCCTCTGCACTTAAAGTGATACCTAGAACTTTTTCTATATTATCTTTGGTTATTTGTGGATAACCTGTATTAATAGGAGAATTTAAAGGTGCATTTTTAGCTAATAAACTTTCACCTTCATATTCAAGTCCAAAATTATTTCTAAAGCCCATACCACCTTTTGCTACTTCGATATCAGTATTGTAAAGCACAGGAGAACCTGGATGTTTATCACTCCAACAAGGCCAAGGAAGTCCATAATATTCACCTGCAACTTCATCTTTACCTTCCAAAGTTACCTCATCAAATTTATCCCAGTATAAAGTATGTTTTTTAAGTCTTTCAGGGCTCCAGCCATTAAGTCCTATACTTCTAACTGCTTTAGCAATTTCTCTTGTAGCATTTTCAGGCCAAAGAATTTCACCTTTTTCATCACGCAAGGTCTTAGTAAAATCTTCATAAAAACCAAGTCTTTTAGAAAGTTCAAATAAAATTTCTTGATCTTCCATGCTTTCATAAAGCGGGTCTATAACTTTAAATCTCCACTGTCCACTACGATTTGTCGCTGTTACACTTCCACTTGTTTCAAACTGAGTTGCTGCAGGTAAAAGATAAATTCCATCTTTTCTTTCTGCAATAATTCCTGCTTCATTCACAAAAGGATCAGCTAAAACTAAAAGCTCTAAAGCCTCTAAACCTTCTTTTACTTTAACTTGCTGTGCAGTTGAAGTGATACCATTTCCCATAACTACTAAAGCTTTTAAAGGTGTTCCTGCATTATCAATAGCATCATTTCCATCTTTACCATTTAAAGCTGCTGCCCACCATCTAGCAAGTGAAAGCCCAGTTTTATGCATCCAATCTTTGCTTACAAAATTTCCCAAAAGCCACTCATAATCTACGCCCCAAATTTTGGCATAATATCTCCAAGTCGCCTCATTTAAGGGATAATAGCCTGGCAAATTTTCACTCAAACACGCCATATCTGAAGCACCTTGAACATTGTCATGCCCGCGTAAGATATTAACTCCGCCACCAAATTTACCTATATTTCCAAGTACCATTTGCACAATAGGAGCTAAACGCGTATTTGAAGTTCCTACTGTATGTTGGGTTAAACCCATAGCCCAAATAAGCGTAGTTGGTTTATTTTTAGCCACTTCATGAGTAATTTGCACTAAAAGTTCTTTTGAAATTCCTGTGACATTTTCTACTTCTTCAGCTGTCCATTTTGCTGCCTCTTCACGGATTTTATCAATCCCAAAAACTCTTTCATCAAGATATTTTGTATCTTCTAAACCTTCATCGAAAATAATTTTTAGCATTCCATACATAAAGGCAATATCAGTTCCTGGGCGAATTCTTGCATAAATATCCGCTTTAGCTGCACTTTTTGTAAACCTAGGATCCACAACGATAAGTTTTGCTCCCTTTTCTTTTGCTTTTAAAAAATGTCTAAAGCCTACAGGATGATTTACAGCTGGATTTGCTCCAATAATAATAATACATTTACTTCTTTGTATATCTCCAAGATGGTTTGTCATAGCGCCATAACCAAATGTATTCGCCACACCGGCGACTGTTGCGCTGTGTCAAATTCTAGCTTGATGATCTATATTATTTGTTCCAAAAAATGCTGCAAATTTACGCACATAATAAGCTTGCTCATTGCTCATTTTTGCAGAACCTAAAAACATAACACTTTCAGGATTTTCTTTGCGATAAGAAGCTAATTTTTCTCCAATTTCATTTAAAGCTTGTTCATAGCTTATGCGTTTCCACTCTCCATTTTCTTTTTTCATAGGATATTTTAAACGCACATGTGAACGCACCATATCAATCATATCAGAGCCTTTGCAACAGTGTCCTCCTGAGCTTATAGGATGATCTTGAGCGATTTCTTGACGCACCCAAACACCATTTTTTACCTCTGCAATGATTCCACAACCAACAGAACAAGCTGTGCAAACTGTTTTTACTTTCTTGCTACCTTCATAAGCTTCTTTTAATTCGCTCTCGCTTGCCTCTCTGATACTCTCACTTCTTGCTAAAAGAGGTGTTGCTAAAGAAGAGAGTGCAGCCATCTTTAAAAAGTTACGACGATTAAGTTTGATATTTTCATTTATACTTGACATCACTCAGCCTTTATATAATAATTTTCCCAATTAGCACTTCTTTGAAAAAGTATTTCTTTTTTTTTACTCTTACCCTTGATTAAATCCTTACGATCTTCATCTTTAGCTAAAGCTAAATTTACACCAGATAATAAACTGGCGCCACCTAAAGCTAACGCTGATCGTTTAAGAAACTCTCTACGATTTTTCACCTACCCTCCTTTTTTTATTTGCCTCTCTTCTTAAGAATTCAGATCTAGATAAATCATTTTGTACTTTTTTAGAAATAGTCTTTGTATTTTTACTAAGCTTAAAACAAGACCTTTCAAATTCTATAAAAGCACCTAGAATATAAGCTATTTTTTTATAAAGCTTTGCTTCTTGGTGCTCCAAAATTAAAATAATAAACTCATCAATACTTTGATTAATAACCTTTTCAAATAGTTCTTTTGCTAAAAGCTCTTCTTGTTTTAAAAATTCACTCATTAAAAAGAAGCAAAAACCTATATTATCTTCGCTATCTTTGAAAAAATTCTCATTGCGTCTTATTTTGCTTTTCATAAGAATTTCCCTAACACAAATAAGCGCCCTTGAATTTTCAAAACCTTCCTCAAGATAAGAAAAAGTCGTAGGAATAGAATTTTTAAAAGATAAGAAAAGATTATCATATTCATTAAAAAATAAATTTAATTTTGTTTTAGAATTTTCGAGCAAAATATCAAAGCTATCAATCAAACTTTCATCAAATAAATTTTCTTTCATTATTTTTAAACAGTCATTTAAAGAAGCTAATCTCTGTTTAGAAAAAGAAAATATAAAAAGCTCTCCAAAACATTGATAATAAAGACTTCTAGCTAGTCTTAATTTGTCTAAATCCATACAAAATCCTAGATAAAATTCTTTGTTAAAATTTAGGAAATAAAATAAGTTTTTATTATGCAAATATGGCTTAATATTTGATTTTACCTTATTTTATACAAAATTTATCTTAGTATTATTTGTTTTAAAAAAAACTGAATTTTATAAAAAAATTAAAAGCCAAAATTAATTCAAACAACTAAAACATAGGCATTGATTAATCTAAATTATCATTATAAGCACTTAAATAAAATATAAATTAAAATATATAAGCATTCATTGATATAGATTATTTTATGCTATTTGGAAATAATATTAATTCCTTCTAGCATAGTCTTCATAAGAAAATTCTCTTACCATTTGAAGCTTATTTTTTTGATTTACAAGCATCAAATTAGGAAGTATTACTCCATTAAATGTAGTATTTTTAACTATAGAATAATGAATTTGATCTAAAAATACTACTTTATCTCCCCGTTTTAATTCTTTTTTAAAAGCATATTCACCCATTACATCTCCAGCCAAACAAGTATTTCCTGTTAAAAGATAAGCAAACTCTCCTTTTTGCAAATTTGAAATCTTTTCGTTTTCTCTTGTTGTTAAGATCCTTGCATCTAAAACCTCACTTGTATAAGGCATTATAATAGTATCTGGCATATGAGCTTCACTTGAGACATCTAAAATAGCTATTTTTTTCTCATTTTCAACTATATCAACTACACTTGCTAATAAAACACCGCTTTGCCAGCCAACTGCTTCGCCAGGTTCAAGATAAACTTGCACACCGTATTTATCGCTAAAATTTTTACATAAAGTAATGATTTTTTCAACATCATAACCCTTTTTTGTAATATGATGTCCACCACCAAAATTAACCCATTGCATTTTTTTAATCCATTTGCCAAATTTTGTTTCAAATACTTTTAAAACGGCTTCTAAGGCATTAGCACTTTCTTCACAGAGCGCATGAAAATGAAGTCCTTTTATGCCATCTAAATCCACATTTTCTAAATCTTTACTTAGAATTCCAAGTCTTGAATATCTTCCACAAGGGTTATAAAGCTCTTTTGGTGCTAAAGAAAATTCCAAATTACAACGAAGTCCTAAAGAATTTTTAGAGCATAAATTTTTAAATTTTTCAAACTGATACAAAGAATTAAACACTATATGATGAGATAAATCCGAAATTTGCTTTATCTCATCATCCTTAAAAGCAGGAGAATAAGTATGAATTTCTTTATCCATATATTCTTTAGCAAATTTTGCCTCCCAAAGTCCACTACACGTGCAACCTTGCAAATATTCTCCTACTATTTTCAAAGCTCCTGAAAACGCAAAACCTTTTAAAGCCAACAATACCTTAACACCACTTTTTTCACCTACACTTGCTAAAAGTTCGCAATTTTTTCTTAATTTATTCTCTTCTAAAATATAAGCTGGAGTTTTCACATCAAAATCAAACATTTCATTACCTTAATAAAAATATTTCATAATGCATATTTTAACATTTACTAACATTTAAATTTTAAATAATATAATCAAAAACCCAAGCAAAAAGGATAAATAATGAATAGAAGACAATTTTTAAAATTTAATATTTTAACAGGTGTTAGTGCAAGTATAGCTTATGCTGCAAATTCTCACAATATGCATAACATGCATTCTATGAATTTAACAAATTCCTCAAATATAGATACAAGCTTTATAAAATTAAGCAAAAATGTAAATTTAATAGATGAAAAAAAATTTCCAGCTCATCAAAATTTAAATGCCTTAAAACTTCTCAAAAATGAAAGCAAAGAAAAAAATTTTTTTAGAGCCACTATAGAAATTAAAGAAAGTCAATTAGAAATTATTAAAGGTTTTAAAACCAAATTCTATACCTATAATGATCTTATCCCTGGACCCAAAATAGAAGTTTATGAAGGAGATACTATAGAAATTCTTGTTAAAAATAAACTCAAAGAACCAACTACGATTCATTGGCACGGGCTTCCAGTACCACCTGATCAAGATGGCAATCCTCATGATCCTATTCTAGCAGGAAGAGAGAGAATTTACCGTTTTACTTTACCACAAAATTGTGCAGGAACTTACTGGTATCACCCGCACCCTCACTACATCACAGCCAAACAAGTTTTTATGGGTTTAGCTGGAGTCTTTGTAGTAAAAGCTAAAAAAGATGCCTTATCTCATCTAGAAGAAAAAGATTTAGTTATTAGCGATCTACGTTTAGATGATAAAGCTCAAATTCCTGAAAATAATTTAAATGATTGGCTCAATGGAAGAGAAGGTGAAATCGTTTTAATCAACGGACAATTAAAACCTAAAATTACAATTAATGCAGAAAGAATACGTATTTATAATTTTTGCTCAGCAAGATATTTAAATTTAAAAATTCAAAATGCAAAATTCATTCTTGTTGGTACAGATGGCGGGCTCATAGAAAAACCTATAGAGCAAGAAGAATTATTCTTATCTCCTGCATCTAGAGTTGAAGTTCTAATAAAAGCCGATAAACTAGGAGAATTTAAACTAGAAAGTCTTTATTATGATAGAGATAAAATGCTCATAAAAGAAGAACCTAGGAATTTATTTTTAGCAGATATTAAAATAGAAAAAAATCCTAACAATATCCCTTCAACTTTAAAAAAATTCAAAAAACAAGAAGAACCTAAGAATTTTAAAGAAGTCATTATGAGCGAAGATCACATGCAAATGCATGGTATAGACAAAAAAAGTGAAGATGAGATAAAAAAATCTCTTGCTTCTATGTTTTTACTAAATGGAAAAGTTTTTGATATGAAACGTATTGATCTTAAATCAAAATTAAATGAAGTAGAAGATTGGGTCATTATAAATAAATCTCATATGGATCATCCTTTTCATATACACGGAACACAATTTGAACTTATAAGCTCTAAACTAAATGGCAAAACTGCAAAAGCAAATTTTAGAGCCTTAAGAGATACTATTAACGTGCGTCCAAATGAAGAATTAAGGCTTAGAATGGTGCAAAATTATGAAGGTATTAGAATGTATCATTGTCATATCTTAGAACATGAAGATTTAGGTATGATGGGTATCTTAGAAATACAAAAATAACTTTCAATACCTTTTTTGGTATTGAAATTCCAAAAATAATTTTAATCTACAATTTTTCACCAAAACTCTACAAAATTCAAATTTATAACTATATTTAAGCTTATTTTTATGGGGTGGGGTATAATGGAATTTTTATTTTTAAATAAAGGATAAATATGAGATTAATAATTTGTTTTATCTTGCCTTGACTTGGTTTTTAACCATTAAAAGACCTTTTGCTGCTTTAATTTGTCTTATTTTGCAAATCACTCTTATTGGTTGGTTGCTATGATTTAGACTATTTATGCTCTTAATCAATATAAAGTTGAACAAAAAATCTCAAAAGCTTTAAAAGATAAACAATAAGGAGAATTTTATGAAATACATTTTATGGATTTTCTTAGGACTTAGCTTAAGTGCTTGTTATCAAAAGGATTAGAAGTTAATCAAAATAAATTAGATGCAATTATTATAGGAAAAAGCACGCAAGAAGATATAGAAAAAATTATAGGCTATCCTATAAGAAAAACAAATATAGGCAATAAAGAAATATGGTATTATGATTTTACTAGAATTACTTCTTTACCTAGATTTGATAAAGATGAAAGCACTGTTTTTGAATTTAATAAAAGAGGCATAGTAGTTAAAAAATATAAAACCCAAGGCTCAGAAAATAGTAATCCTTTACTCAACTAAAATAAATATTTACAATAAAAGAATTTTTCTAATAGAATAAACTCTATTAGAAAAACTTAATCAATCAAGCAAACAATCAAAACTTATACTTAAGTCCTACTTGTCCGCTTATATAAGTTTCATTTTTATTATCTACTTTACCATTTAATATTTGTTTAGCACCAACTCCAGCATTAAAACTTAATCTTTCATTGATGTTTAAATTACCACCTAATACTACTTGGGCATAAGTTTTTTTCTTATCATTTGCTTTTACACTTGTAAAAAAAGCGTTATTTACAGCTAGATTTGCCACATAATCATCTCCATTATTAATAATAAATTGCTCTATTTTTGGAGTGATAAAAAGATAAGAACTTTCATTCATATATTTTCTAAATTCAGCTCCTATTTCAAGAGAAAAAGAATTATTACTCATAGAATCAATATTTTTAGAAACAAGTCCTTTATCTGTATAAGATGGAGTATAGCTATAATAATAATTTAAACCCGCAAAAGGCTTAATAAATAAAGTATTATCGCTAAAATCAAATATATGACCTAAACTTGCACTAAGTCCAAAGAATTTGCTTGTATAATCAGCCTTATAAGCTCCATCAACTAAAACATTGTTTTGCTTAGTAGGTGAAATTTGCCCATATGCTCTTAAATTTACTCTGTTTTAGGATTTAAATTGATTATAGAATAAAAACCTAATTGAAAATTATCACTTTTTTGTTCTAAAAGTTTATCTTTAATGGTTGATTTTGCATAGGTAAAATAAGTCCCTAGTAAAACATTATCTTTTACTTGTTTATCAGCGCCTATAGTAGCACCATATAAAGCCGCACTATCGCCATCTATAATATTAGCTCCACCAAAAGCATTTGCCCATACGCTATTAGCATAATCATTTATATAATTTGACCTCATATCACTTTCTAAAGCGGCAAATTTTAGATTGCTCATTTTTAAAGCATAATTTCCATAAGGATTATTAAGCATTGCTATTCTTTGAGTAATAGCTATATCATTGGATACGTTTATGGTGGTATTAGTTGCATTAGAAGCTGAGCTGAGATTAGATATATTTTTTCCTGTATTATCTGTATCTTTTTTAATATTTAGTGCTAATTCAACACCCTCTCTACTGGCTAAATCAGCCCCTATTGCTCCCAATAAAACAGCCGCATCCCTTAAAACTAAAACCGCATTTTTATCATTTCCTGCTAAATTTGGAGCTATGGTTTGTAAATATTTATCATCATCTATCTTGCCACCATTTTTATTTGCCTCCTCAATGAGTTTTTGAATTTCGCTTTTTTGATTTTCAAGATCTGCTTTTGCCAACTCATAACCTTGAGCACTTGTATATAGTGTAGCCAGTATGAAGAATATCTTTATATTTGTTTTTATCCTTTAAAATTTCATTATTGGTACTTAAATAAGAGTTTAAATCTTTAAATAAAATAGCTCCAGCCGCATTATTAGCACTCTTATCCAAAATATCACTATTAAATTCTTTTGCTCTTATTAAGACAAAATCATTTGCTTCAAGCTCGCTATAATTTGTTCTTAAAATACCAAAATTTGAATTTTTAATAGTAGCTGTTCCATTTACCCTAAAAGCATTTTCTACATTGGATAAAATCAAAGTTTTAGAAGCATTAAAATTTCCATTGATAGTTAAAGAACCTGTATTAATTTGATTAGCCAAAGAGGCTCCACCTCCTCCTATACCTATAACTGAACCCGCTTCTTCATCATTTACTGGAGCATCTTCTGTTGTGCCTACTACGCTAAAATCTGCATTAATCGTCGAAGGTTTTGTAAAATGAAATATAATATCATTAGCTTCAACTTTTTTAGCGCTAGCATTAAGATTATTTATATTAACTGGATTCTTTTCTTGTGCTGATAATTTTTTATTGTTATTATTAAAAGTTAAAGTTTTATCCTTGGCTAATTCAATATTTAGTTTCATTTCTTCTTGATAAATTTCATCATTTCCACCATAATCAGGAAAATCCCAAATTCCAATATTTATAATAGTATCTTCATTTAACCCAAAAGTAGGAGTCCAAGTTTGAGTATTTTTATCATATTGGAATTTATCTTGAAAATTGCTCCCTGATTCCTTATAGGTTATATCAATAGTTTGACTTGCTAATGCATTTGCATTTAAAATAGCCCCCAAACTTAATCCCAATAAAACTTTGTTTGCATAAAATGAGGTTTTAACCATAAATTTTCTCCTTAAAAAATAAAAAATGATTATACCCCCCCCCTTAAAGCTATTTTAAAATCAACTATTTTTATAACAAATTTCAATAAAATATATAAATCATAAATTTAAAATTTAATATTATGAAGATTGATATTAAAAATATTTTAGTATCATACAGAATAAAAACGGAGTAGATATGGTTAAAATAGAATTTTTAGGACCTATTAATAAAGAAAGTATAGAACTTAAAGTCTCCAATCTTAAAGAATTAAAAGAAATTTTAAAACAAGATGAGAGTCTAAAGGAATGGCTTGGACTTTGTGCGGTTGCTTTAAATGATAAAATCATTTTTGATGAAAATCAAGTTTTAAATTCAGGAGATAAAATTTCACTTTTGCCTCCTGTAGGTGGTGGTTGATGCAAAATTTTATACTCACTCAAGGAGCTTTAAATATCCCTGAAATTTATGCAAAATGGTATGAATTTAGCGTAAAGCAAAATTGCGGGGCTTTGCTTACTTTTTGTGGCATAGTAAGAAATGATAACAATATAGAAGCTTTAAGTTTTGACATTTATGAGCCTTTACTCAAATCTTGGTTTAATACTTGGCAAGAAAAATTTCAAAATGAAACTATAAAATTTATGTTTGCACACTCCATTGGCGATGTTAAAATAGGAGAAAGCTCATATCTTGCAGGAATTTTAAGCAAGCAAAGAAAACTAGGACTTAAGCTTATTAATGATTTTGTAGAAGATTTTAAAGCAAATGCTCCTATTTGGAAATATGATGTAATTAACAAAAAAAGAATTTATGCAAAAGATAGATCGAGCAAATTACAAGGTGCTGGTCTTTTGCAATGATTTAAAACCAAAAAATAATATAGCATAATTTTTAAACACATTTCTATGATGAAATCAAGTATGACAAATTTATGTAACTATATAAAATTAGCATTAAGGATAATTTATGTTGATGTCTTATGAAGAGAGTTTAAAAATTCTACACTCTCATATTAAAACCTATGAAAAGGTTGAAAAGATAGCTCTTACAGAGTGCTTAGGGCGTATTTTAGCAACTGATATCAAAGCGGATAAAAATCAACCTGAATTTTTAACATCAGCCATGGACGGTTATGCAATTAAATTTGAAGATCAAGAAAAACCTTTAAAAATTTTAGGTATTACTCCTGCAGGAAAAATGCCTGAATTTAAAGTTTTAAATGACACTTGTGTTAAAACCTTTACTGGCTCACTTATGAGTGAAGGAAGTGATACTTTAGTGCCTGTTGAAAATATACGCATAGAAAATAACATGCTTTATATAGAAAAAAAAGTTCCTAAAAGTTTTGCGGTTAGAGAGATTGGAGAAAATTATAAAAAAGATGAAATTTTACTAAAAAAAGGCACTAAGCTAAATTATAGCGAGATAGCACTTTTGGCTGAACTTGGATTTTTTCATATTAGTGTATTTATAAAACCTATTATAGGCATTTTAAGCAGCGGAAGTGAGATTAAAGATCTAGGAGAAGCTTTAGAAAATCCTGCTCAAATTAGATCATCAAATCATATAGCTATAGCAAATTTAGCCAAAAAGTTAAATTGCGACACCAGAGTTTTCCCGCTTTTAAAAGATGATGAAAAAGCTACTTTTTCCACCCTTAAAAGTGCTTTACAAAGCTGTGATATTTTGGTTACAACGGGTGGAGTTTCTATGGGGGATTTTGATTTCTTAAAAAAGGCTATTCAAGAATATGAACTTATTATCAATAAAGCTGATATAAAACCTGGACGTCATATCAAAATAGCCAAAGCAAATGAAAAATTTATCATCGCTCTACCTGGTTTTCCTTATTCAGCTATGGTAATGTTCAATCTTTATGCGAGAGAAATTTTAAATGCTTGGCTGCTTCAACCAAAAGATTATATTTGCAAAGCCTTTTTGCAAGGCAGTTATAAGAAAAAAACGCCTTATTTAGAATTTATAGCTTGCAATGTAGAATTTAAAAATGGACGTATTTTGGCAAATTTAGAAGGCAAAAAAGAAGGTTCTAGCGCCATCATCAATAATCTTAATAATAAAGCCGCATTGATGATAGCGCCAAAAGAATGTGAAGTTTTAGAAAACGAAAGCTTAGTAGATATTGTTTTTATGCCTTAAAAAGCTTTTGCTTTATCGCCCTTAGTGTCAAAGTTAGCTTAAATAACTTAGAATAAAAGATAAATTATAAAATATTTCAAAAATTTTATAACGGCTAAATTAAATTTTTATAATCATTTCCCCAAATTTCAAGACTTTTCAATACAGACTCTAAGCTACTTCCTAAAGAAGTAAGCGAGTATTCAACTCTTGGTGGAACTTCTGCATAAACTTTGCGTTTTATAAGTTTTGCCTCCTCAAGTTCGCGCAAATTTTGAGTAAGAACATTTTGAGAAATGTTTTGATTTTTTGTAGATGAAATACTTTTTCTTAATTCTCCAAATCTTTTAGTTCCATCTAATAAATCTCTAATAATTAAAATTTTCCATTTATTTCCAATAAGATTAAGCGCTGTTTCAATTGGACAAAGAGAATAATATTTTTTCATTTATAACCTTATTTTTAAAATTATAGCATATTTTAAAAAAATTATATAATAAAAATATTGAAAATACACAATACTCCTAAAATATATATTATATTATAAAATAATATCTACTTGATTTTTTAATATAAGTATATTTATAATTCTAACACTTATTTTATATCAAACATATTTTAAAGGATAAATTATGAAAATAGCGATTTTATGTGCAAGCGGTAAAGCGGGAAAAGCGATAGCAAAAGAAGCACTAGAAAGGAATTTAGAACTTACTTGTTTTGTGCGAAACAGTTCTAAAATGAGCGAATTTTCTTCTAAGGCTAAAATAATACAAAAAGATCTTTTTGAGCTTGATGCTAAAGATTTAGTTCATTTTGATGCAATTATTGATGCTTTTGGAGAATGGGAAAATTTAAATTTACATAAAAAACATATAGAATTTTTAAGCAAAATTTTACAAGGAAGTAATTCTAAATTATTCGTTGTAGGTGGAGCTGGAAGTTTATATATGGACAAAAGCCATACTGTAAGACTTATGGATACTCCAGCTTTTCCTAAAGAGTATTTGAATATAGCCAAAGCCACTGCAGAAGTTCTTGCTTTTTTACGCAATGAGCAAGGTTTTAAATGGGTATATGTTTCACCAGCTGCTAATTTTATTCCAGAACTTCCAAAAAATCATAATTATAAAATAACAGGAGAACTTTTTGAAGTCAATGCCAATAATGAAAGTAAAATAGGCTATGATGATTATGCAAGTGCTATGATAGATATCATACTTAATCCTAATTATAAAAATACACGCATTAGTGTAATAGGATTATAAATTTAGTCAAAAATTTTTATACCTTAAAATACTTTAAGGTATTTTGATTTAGATTGTGTATTTATAGCTTTAAGTTTTTTAAAAACCCAATTGCTAACTTTATAAATTTTATAATTTATATTTTTTTAAAGCTAGCTCAATAACCAACCCATTTTAATAAAACAACCTATATAAATCGCTTATTAATATTCTTATTAATCACTTAAGAATAATTTGATATAATCCCTTTCTAAGAATTTTTAAGGGTGTTTAATGAATTTTGCAGATATCTTTTCAAGAATTAGAAAAAAACAACCTAGCCCAAATGAAATGCCAGAGCATTGGGTTAAATGTCCAAATTGTCATGCTTTAATGTATTATAAGGAAATTAAAACTTGCTTTAATGTATGCCCTAAATGCGATTTTCATATGAGAATTTCACCCCAAGAAAGGATCGAACTTTTATGTGATGAGAAAAGTTTTATAGAGTTTGATCAAAATCTAGAAGCAAATGACCCTTTAAAATTTGTTGATAGCAAATCTTATAAAAAAAGACTAGCCGAAAGCGAAAGCAAAACTGGAAGAAAAAGTGCTGTTGTGAGTGGAGAATGTCTAATAAACACTCTTAAAGTGCAACTTGTAATTTTTGACTTTGCTTTTATGGGAGGTAGTCTTGGGTCCGTTGAAGGCGAAAAAATTGTTCGTGCTGTTCAAAGATCTATTGTAAGTAAAAGCCCTTTAGTAATAGTTTGTGCCTCAGGTGGAGCTAGAATGCAAGAAAGTAGCTATTCCTTAATGCAAATGAGTAAAACAAGTGCTGCTTTAAAACTTCTCTCTAAAGAAAAAATTCCTTATATATCTGTTTTAACTGATCCTACAATGGGCGGAGTTTCTGCTTCATTTGCATGGCTTGGAGATATCATTATCGCAGAACCTGGTGCTTTAATAGGGTTTGCTGGTGCAAGGGTGATAAAACAAACCATAGGTGCTGAACTTCCAGAAGGTTTTCAAAAGTCCGAATTTTTATTAGAACATGGACTTATAGATGCTATAGTTCCAAGAAGCGAACAAAAAAAATATCTTAGCGATATTTTAAAATTTTTAAGTGGAAAATAAATTTGCGTGTAAACATCATTTGTATACAAAAAAAAGACGAGCTTAAAGAACTTACAAAAAAATACACCAAATTAATTTCTAATTATTCTCAAATTAAAGAATTTAACCTTTTTAATCAAAAAATATCTCTTGCACAAAATATTAGTCCTTTAGAGGCCCAAAAAAGCTATGAAAAAGCTTTTGAACCTTATAAAAAAAACTTTTCAATAGCATTAGATGAAAGAGGTAAAAATCTTAATAGCTTAGAATTTGCTAGATTATTAAAAGATAAAAATGAGGTTAATTTTTTTATAGGTGGAGCTTTTGGCTTACGTAAAGAATTTATTGATACTTTAGATTTTAGTCTTTGTTTTAGTTCTTTTACTTTAGCTCATCAACTTGTGAAAATTTTATTATTGGAACAAATTTATAGAGCTTTTTGTATTAATTTTAATCACCCTTACCACAAATAGGAATCAACATGAATAAAAATGATTTAAATTTTTTAAAGAAATTTCTCGAAAAACGCAAAAGTTTTATTATAGAAAATTTACATAGTAACTCAGCGGAAATTGAAGCTTTACACAATAGCGCACCAAGTGATAGCATTGATTTTTCAGTTATAGAAACAAACTCGCAAATTGATTTAGCTATTAGTGCAAATTTAAAAGAAGAATTAAATGAAATTTTAGACGCTTTAGAAAAAATTAAAAATAATATTTATGGCACATGCGAACTTTGTGAAGATGATATTGGCATAGAAAGATTAAAAATTAAACCGCATGCAAAATACTGTATCACTTGTAGAGAAATCATAGAAAAAGGCAAAAACAATGAAAATTAGTCTTTTTATATTTGCGTCTTTAATATATACCATTTTTATAATGCTGTTTATGTTTTATCTTGATCTTGGAACTTATACTTTAAATATTTTTAGTTACTCTATAGAACTTCCTGTTATGACTTGGTTTGCTATCGTCCTTGTTATATTTATAATTTTTACAATTTTACATATAAGCTTTTATAGTTTTTTAAATTATTTGAAATTTAAATATTTTTTAAAAGATAGTAATAAATTTGAAAATTTTATTATTGACTTACTTTTGGAAAAAGAAACAAAAATTAACTTTCAAACAAAAGAATTTAAGCAGGTTGCTAATTTAACAAAAATTCTAAAAACCCATCAAAAAGACAAACCAAATTCCAAAATAAATGATATTTTAGATCTCATTGATGGTATAAAACGTGGAGAATACCGCAATCTTAATAAATTTAAACTTGAAAAAAATAATATTTTATTCTTGCAAAATGAAAAAAACCATATGGCAAATGATATAAATTATGCTTATAATAAAATAAAATATCTTGAACAAATAGAAGATGAACTCTCAGAATATGCTTTTGATATACTTATAAAAAAAGGCACATATGAACAAATAAAAAATATCAAGATAAATAAAACCCAAGATCAAATTTTAACCATCATTAATCGTTTTAAAAATCAAGAGCTAAAGTTAAGCTTGGCTGAATTTGAAGTATTAATCAATAGATCTGATTTAAATGAAAGCGAATTCCTGCAAATTGCAAAATCAAGCACTGCATCTTTAAATCCTGATGTAATTTTAAATATTTTTAAAAAAATAAAAGATAATCACAATGAAGCTTTAAAAGCGTATTTATATCTTTTAGCTCATTTTTCTATGTTTGATGAATTATTAAATGAAATTAAAAATGATGAAAAGAAATTCAGCGACTTTGCTAATATTCTTTTATTAAGAGAACATCATAAAAAATTTGATCTTGATAAATTAATTGTATGATTGATTTTAATAATAAACCTTTATTTTTAGCCCCTATGGCGG
The DNA here is from genome assembly GCF_018968685.1 of Campylobacter novaezeelandiae. NCBI lineage: Bacteria > Pseudomonadati > Campylobacterota > Epsilonproteobacteria > Campylobacterales > Campylobacteraceae > Campylobacter > Campylobacter novaezeelandiae. Next base: position 1,438,325 of record NZ_CP076657.1, read on the forward strand.
GGTTTTCAGATTTGCCATTTAGAAATGTTGTTAAAAAATTCGGTGCTGATGTAACCATTAGTGAAATGATAAGTTCTAATGCTTTAGTTTATGAAAATAAAAAAACTCTACATATGTTAAAAAAAGCAGAACTTGAAAAACCTTATATAGTTCAAATTGCAGGAAGTGATGCTGAAATTATTAAAAAAGCGGTATTGATATTAAATGAAATTGATTTTATAGACGGGATTGATTTTAATTGCGGATGCCCAGTAAATAAAGTTGTAAAACAATGTGCAGGCAGTGCCTTGCTAAAAGATTTAGATCTTTTTAAAAAACTTGTTGCAACCATTAAAGAGCACAACAAAAAATCTCTAACTAGTGTCAAATTTCGCTTAGGATTTGATGATAAGTATCCTGAAAAAATGGCTAAAATTTGTGAAGAACTTGAAATAAATTTTATAAGTATTCATGGACGCACAAGAAAGGCTCTTTATAGCGGGAATGCAGATTATAAATCTATAGCTTATGCTAAAAGTCAAGTAAAAATTCCAGTTATTGCAAATGGCGATATTAATGCTTCAAATGCCAATGAAGTATTTAATATCACAAAATGTGATGGTTTAATGATAGGTAGAGCAAGCGTTGGAAACCCCTGGATTTTTTATGAAATCAAAGAAGGAAAAAAAATAGATAAGGCTTTAAAAAAAGAAATTATTTTATTTCATTTTGATGAGATTATAAAACATTATGGAAATTTAGGAGTAAATATTTTTAAAAAACATCTACACGAATATTCTAAAACACACAAGAATGCTTGTGCATTTAGATCTGAAATCAATCATTACACCAAAGCTTTAGAAATGAGAAATAGTATAGAAAATTTTTTCTAACTTTTATCTTTATATGCCTCTAAAGCCATCAAGCTTAAAATTTCAAATAGTTCTTTATCATTGTTAATACTATCTTTAATAGCTGAATTCAAACATCTCATAAACAAATCATTTTTCATTCCGTCAAATAAAGGATTATAAAGTTCTTTTGAAATTAAAGTCAAAACAATAATGTTAATAAGTTTAGTAGACTTTATAAGAGGAATATTTTCTATAATTTCTTCAATTTGTTTTCTTTCTAAACTAGAATTTTGATCAAAATTAATCTTTTTTTGATTTTGTTTTAATTCTTTAAAATTTTGTCTTATAAGCTCTAAAAGATCTTGGTATCCAAATAACTTACTATCTTGGATTTGTAGTGTGTCGCTTTTTTGTTCTTTATCTTTAACAAAATCTAAATTATTTTTAGCTTTAATATTTTCTTTTATATTGTCATTAAGATCAATATTAACTTTAAATCTAGGCTCTATGGCAATTTCTAATTCATTATGTCTTGGTATATCCTCTATTTTAAGCTTAGCCTCTATAGCCTCATTATCAATATCACTAATATCAGTAAAACGGAATTTTAAATCCCCTATTTTGAAAGTATCCCCCTTGTTAATAATCACATCAAAACCGCTTTGCAACTTTGAAAAAGACTCATTATAAAAAATTATAGAATCATCAATAGGGCAAATTGTAAAAAACCCTTCTTCAAATTTAATTTGAACATGTTTATCTTTAATTTGTTTTTTTAAATCCTGTACACTAAAAGAACACTCAGGATCAGAGCCTATAACTCCACCATTTTCATCAAAAATATGCGCTCTATTTTTGCCTAAACTATCTTCAATATTTTCAAGCAAAATTCCCATCTTTTCCATTTTCACCCCTTCACCCTTTTAATCATTTTAAAATCATCTAATATTTTAATAATATCATTAACACTAGCTCCACTTATTAACATAAAATCAAAATATCTCTCTTTATTATCAAATAAAATGCTATAAGTGCCATTATCCATATAATTTGCTTCTTTTAATAATTTATACCAAGCCCATTCTCCTTTATAATTTTTATTATAATTTATATTTGTATTATTAAAAGAATAAGCATTTAAGCTTAAAATAGTAGAAGTATTAAATTGATCTGCAATAATTTGTAGATTTGTTTTTAAAGTATGATCATATCTTATTTTATAAGAATTATAAGAAAGCTCTATAAAAGAAAAACTAGAACTTAAATCCAAGCTTTTTAAAATAAAATTAACCTTTATATTATCATTTAAATCAAGCATTAAATTTGAAAGCATATAAGATTTTGAAAGAAAGGTTAAAAATTCTTTAGAAAAAACAAATCTTTTAGCAAAAGTTTCTTTTATAAAATATTCATTTTTCTTTCTGATTAAAATATTATTTAAGTATTTTTCATAAAACTGATTTAAAATCCCGCTTTTTCCAAAAAACTCCTTAAAAGCATCTATACTTAAATCATCGTTAGAATTATTATTAAAAGGATAAAATGGAGCTATATTATTTATAAAAGGAGTATAAACCTCATTAAACCACGTATTATCAAGCAATAAAAATCCATAATCTTGCATAAATTCATAAGAATAAGAAATAAGCAAAGAATAATATCTTTGTAAGCTAGGAGGTAGTTTTTTAATATGGGTTAAAAATACATCAAAAATATCATTTGCTTCTTTGTTTTGATTAAAAATATAATTTATTTTTTCTTGAGTATTTAAATCATTATTAGTAAAATTAGAAATTCTACTAATTAAAACGTTTAAATCCTCATTTATAATATCCATAATATTGCTTACATTATTGGCATTGTTTGTATTTAAAATATTATCAATTAAACTTTTATTATCTAAAAGAGTATGATAGGCACTAAAATAATTACTCACGCTCATAAAAATAGTTTTAATTTCACTAGCATTCACACCCAAATTATAAGCTTGGCCCAACAATAAAGCATCATTTAAATTAGTATTAATATTTATAATTTCAATTAAAGCTTTTATAGGATTTTCTTTACTGGCTAAGATATTTAAATTATCAAGCAAAGCTTCTTTTGAGATATATCTTTGAGGGGCAAGATTTAAAAGTAAATTTTTGTATTGCTCTTTATATTGTTCTAAATATAACTTAATAATATTTAAAATAATAAAATTCTTACTTTCTTTTTTTGAACTTAAACCATCAAATACCCAAGCATCTATGCTTATAGCTTGATCAATTGTTTGATTGATATTTTTTAAAAAAGCCATCAATGCTTTTTTGTTATAAGATAAATCTACATTAATGTTTTTATTTGCAAAAATATTTTCTAAAGAAAAACCTAGCTCATCTTTAAGATTATAAATTTGATCTTTTTGTTTTGTGTCTAAAAAATTAAGTAAAAAATAAATTCTTTGAAATTTATTTATTTTACCAAGCTTTAAAAAAGCCTCATTGATGCTTTGTTTATTTTCTAAAAACTCATTTAAATCAATTTTTTTAAGAGTATCAATCCTATTTAAAAAATTCTCTTTTGAAAGTTCATATTTATTTAAAAAGATCCAATTTTTATCAATCCATTTTTTTAATAATTCTTTATTAAGAGCGTTTTCTTTAAACAAAGATCTATACATATATAAAGTTTCAACCAAAACCTTAGGATTGTTTTGAGTTTGTAAAATATTTTCCATTTCTTTAATAAGAGTATTTTCAAGTATATTTTCATTAAGTTTATAATAAAAATCCAAAATAGGAGTAAAGGCTTTATAAGAAATATTTAAATTAAAATATTCCAAAAAAGAAGTTTTATTATTAAATTCAGAATAAGAACTTAAGATACTTTTTAAATTAGCCAACAATTTAGCCTTTTGCAAAATGTCTAAATGCTTATAATCAGAATCTTTAAGCAAATTTTCGATTTGATTTAAGACATTATTGGCCTTTTGTTGTTCTTTATTATTAATTTCAATAAAATAAGAAGATAAAAAATAAGAACAAATAAATAAAGCTAAAACTAAAAATAAAAAACTAAATTTCTTAAATAAATTTTTTAAAGTTAATTGGCTTAAAAAATAATCTTTAAAAATAATATCTTCAAATAAAGATTTAATAAAATAGCTTTTCTTATTTATAAAGCGTGTAGAATGTGCTAAAGGTTTTTTTATATCATATTTTTCACATACAGTATCTAATAAAAAATTTCTTGGTATATTTTCTTGATAAGCACTAATAAAATACACTCCTCTTAAATAAGAATGATTTTTAAAAGTATTTTTGCTTTGAATTTGTAAGATAAATTCCTTTATTAAAGCAAGCAAATTGTCAAATTGTTTTAAGAAAAGATAGATTTTAGTTTTCTCTTCTAAAGAATATATAAATTGATTTTTACTCATAAAAGCAAAAAGTAAAGCATTGCTTAATTCTTTAAAATCTTTATCTAGTTTTTCTTGATTTATTTCCTCTAAAAAACTAATGCCTAAAGCTTTATTTGAAATTGTCTCATTAAAAATTTCAAAATATTCTTTCATGCCCAATAAAAGATCGATCTTTGAAAAAACTATATAAATAGGAAGTTTTAAATTTAAAATATCTTCAATTTCATCTACTCTTTTGCCAAGATAACGTAAAAGATTTTTTGAATACTCCTTAGAATTACTCAAAAAAGCTTGAGTATCTATTACCAAAACAACACCATTTAATTTATTGTAAAAAAATTTTCTATTTAAAAAAAATAAAAAGTTTTGCCAAATATTTTGCTTAATTAAAAACTCTTTATTTTTAATAAGATCATCTTCTGGTAATTCATCACTTCTTAAAGGCTTAAAAAGCTCTTCTTGGGAAAAATATTTTCCTTCAGTATCAAGCAAAGCTCCTTTTTTTGAAATATAAAGAGCAAAATTGTTTGTAGATTGATGTAATTTCTTATAAGAATTTAAACTATCACTTAAAGGATATTCCATATTAGAATAATTTATCAAAGAGCTTTTTCCAGCACCCTCTTTTCCTATTATCATAACCAATGGGAGTTTTTTGATCTTTAAATTTTTAAAGGTATTTTTTGCATCTTTTAAAATAATAAAAAAATTCCTTTTAGCTCTATATAAAAAAATATTAGCTTCTTTTCTTAATCTTTTAAATTTTAATCTTTTTGCATCTTTTAAAGAAAATATCAATCTCATTAAAGGTTTTAATAAAAAAAATAAAAAAATAATTACCCAAGTTATAGCAATAATAGCAATTCTTAAATAAGCATCACTAAAAATATAAAAATCATTAAATGCTATTAAAGAACCCCAAAAATAAAACAAGAAACTAAGTGCAAATAAAAAGATTAAAAAAATTGTAAGTGCAAACCATTTGGATTTAAAAAAAAATATCAGTTTTTCAAGCATAAACTATCCTAAAAGGTAATTTTGTAACATTTTATAAAATTTTTACACAATTTATAATAAAGTATAAAAAATATTGCTAGAATATTAAGTATTAGATTTAAAGGAGTTGCTATGGCACAACCAGCATATATAAAAATAGAAGGCTCCACTCAAGGACTTATCTCAAGTGGTGCTTCTACTGAAGCAAGTATAGGAAATCGCTACCAAGCAGGACATGAAGATGAGATTATGGCTCAAGAAATCTCTCACATAGTAACAGTGCCTGTTGATCAACAAAGCGGACAACCCTCAGGACAAAGAGTGCATAAACCCTTTAGTTTTACTTGCTCTTTAAACAAAGCCGTTCCATTGCTTTATAATGCTCTAACTAGCGGAGAAAGACTTCCTAATGTTGAAGTACATTGGTTTAGAACTTCAACAAGTGGTGGACAAGAGCATTTTTTTACAACCAAATTAGAGGATGCAATTATTACAGATATTACTCTTATAATGCCAAATGCTCAAGATCCAAATAATCACAACAAAACTGAACTTTTTAAAGTCTCGCTTAATTACAGAAAAATTACTTGGGAGCATGTAGCTGCTGGAACAAGTGGTGCAGATGATTGGAGAGAAAAAGCTTAATTAATATTTTAATTAAGCTTTATGCTCTGATTAAATTCAGCAATTGTCTTATTTATTTCTTCTTTTACTTTTAAATTATTATTATGAAGATCTATTAAAGAATACAAATAAAAAAATAAAACAAAAACAATAGGCAAAATAATAAGAGTTTTTTTAAAATATAATCTTTTAAATTTTTGCCAAAGATTTTCTTTAATTTTATTTTCATAAGCTTTATTAAAAACTAATTGTTCATCTACATTAAAAAGAGGAGTCAAACTCGAACTTATATTATTTAAAAAATTAACCACTTTTTCTTTAACGTTTTCATCATTTGAATACTTTCCTTGATAACCCAAAGCTAAAAGCGCATAAATAAATTCAAGATAATCTTTATTTTTTAAAGGATCGCTTAACCAATTTAAGGCTATATCATAAAAATTATTTCCGCCCAAAGCTTCATCAAATAAGCTAATTGTTAAAGTATTATTTGCCCAAGAACTATTAATAAAAATACTATTTTTCATAAGCATCTCATCAATAAAAACACAAAGACAATATCTTAGTTTAATTATATCTTTTTCCTCATATTCTTTATAAGCTCCAAGCTTTAAACTCCAAGCTAAAATATCATTAATTAAATCATCTTTAAGATTTTGCATAAAGCTTAAATCAATAGAATTTAATTTAGACAATCTAAAAATAAGCAATAAAAGCTCTAAAGAATTATCAATTACTTTATTATTTCCAAGCCCTTTAAACTGCGAACTTAAAATCAGATTTAATTCTTTTTCTTGCATTTTTTACCTTAAAAAAGAGCCCACATCTTAATATCAGCTTCTTTTATATTATTAGTTAAGTAAATGCTAATCACATTTTCACCCTTAAAGTCTTTAAATAATTTATCCTCTTTGTCTAATTTATAATAAATATAACCATTTAAATAAGGAATATTAGAAGGAATATTTGGAATTTGTTCTATATTTAAACCTTTTAACTGGGTTGCAACAATTTCTTTAATTTTGCTTTGAGTATAAATTTTACTTTGAGTTTTAAAATTGCGAAGCAAATACTCATAACCAACGCTAGAATGTACTGCTAAATAAAGTTCAGCTTGTTCTAAAATTGAATCATTATCAAATAATAAATCATAAAAACCATTGCCATTATTTACAAGTTTAGCTATGCTATATTTAGGAGAGGTAATTTTTGAAAATAAAACTCTTATATGATTAATAAGCAAAATAAAAGTAGAGCTTAAATCATCATGATTATAAGCTATAAACTCTAATTCTTCCTCATTACTTAAAGCATATAATTCTCCTTGAAATTCTATAAGTTTTTCATATAAAAATTCTGGATGAATTTTTTCTTTATTGTTGATATAAGAAAAGATTAAATACCATTTTTTTAAAAGATTTAAAGTTAAATAAGTGCTAAAATCCAAAGTATTTTTAGTTTTATCTATACCTTTAAATACATTTTTAAAAGTGATTTTGTGCTGATTAATTGTATAAAGAATTTGATTTAAAAAAGATTTTACAATATTTATTTTATTTAAATTAAGACAAGTTGGAATAAAATTTTCATCAAGCTCTATTTTTTTATGTGCTGAAATATTTTTAATTTTACAAATAGGAATTTCGAGTTCATTAGCATTTGCATTTCCCAAAACGCCTAGTTTCAATCTTAAACTTGCAAGTGCTATATTCATCTTATCTTGTGCAAAAGTAGAATTTTTTATATCCTCATCTTCTTCAAAATCTTTAAATTCGTTATTACCATCATAGACTTTAGAGGCTATAATACTTCTTATAGTTTTGTATTTAAGTTCTAAATCATTATTAAGAGCAACATCAGCTAAGGCTTCATTTGTTAAAGAAGTTTTTAAAACTATAATTGGACTATTTAAAGTGTTAAAATCAAGCTCTAATGGCTCTGGTAAAATATCTTGCATTGGAGCATCAAAAATACTTCCATCACGTGCAATGCCAGATACTTTTTTTAAAGCAATTCTTCCAAATTCTAGCATTTCTTTATCAAATTCTAAATCAATAATGCCATATAAAGCATTAAAAAGATGGATTGTTTTTGTATTTATATTACGTTCTATATATCTTTCTTGCTGCTCAAAATGAATTTTATCTATACTTAAACCATTAAACCAAACAACTTTTAATTTATCTGCCATCTTTTTTCCTAAAGCTTTTTAATACCTTCTTTATTGATTTCAAAAATAAGAAGTTTGTTTTTTCCAAAACCTTTAGCATCTTTAGTACTTGTATAAATTTTAGAAATTGTGCCATTAGTATATAAAACAAGCACTCCTATAAAAGGCGTTTCATCATCCTTAACCTCAAGAGCTAAGGTTTGTTCTTTAGGGGCTAATTGAAGCCTTAAAGCATCGATTTTATCTTTAGAAAGTATTTGATCTTGACTTATTAAATCAGCATTATTACTTTCTTTAAATTTGCTTATATCTTTTAATTGATAAATAATAATTGTAAGAGGAACATCATCAAGACGTTTATTTAAATTAGAATTTTCTTCATTAATTATTTTTATACCCACAGTACTTGAACAAGCATTAAACAACAAAAAGCATAAAGTTAAAAAGATTTTTTTATGCATTTTTCTTTATCCTTTAAGATTTAAAGCAAGTAAATTAACATAATATTTTTTAAATTTTAATTATAATTATAAAAGTTAATAGAATTTGGAGTATGAATGACTTTTGCAAAAAGTATAAATAATGATTTTAAACAAGAAGAGTATTATGAACTCTTAGAATATCAAATGTCTAAATATCAAACTCTAAATCATGAAAGTATTGAATGGGATAAAGTGTATGAATACTCGCTTAATCTTTTAAAGACTAAAACAATTGATATTAAAATTTGCAATTATTTCTCTTTGGCTTGTTTATATCTTAATAATGCAACAGTTTATGAGAATTTATTAAAACTATTTAAGCATTTAAACTCTTTATTAAATTCTAACACACTAACACAAGATGAAAAAATATTAAATTCTTACAAAAAAAGATTAGAAGGTATTATAAAAAATTTTATAAATCAATTTAATAATGCAAAATTAAATATTAATCCTGATATGGCCTTAGAATTTAATGAAATTTTTAAAGAATTAGAAAAAAGCCTAAATATTTCTTTTATAGAATTAAATATACAAAAAGCTAAAATACAAGATAATCAACACAATAAAGAAAAAATAAATTTAAATAATGAAGAAACAAAAAAAGAAAGCATTGATCTTTTAAATGATAGATCTTATAAAACTTATTTTAATGATTTAGCCTTTAAACTTTTAACCAATGATATAGATAATTTAACGGCCTATGCATTATTTATTGAAGCTTGTTGGGGTAAAATTGAACACTTACCTCCTCATGAAAATTTTATCACTTTTATTGAAAGTCCTAATAAAAATTTAGAAGAACTCTTACTTAAAGAGTCCTCAAATCTTTTAGAACACATAAAACTTTTTATGTCTCATCTTGCTTTAAATCCTTTTTGGTTTGAAGGATTTAAGATGTTTTGTGAATTTTTAAAAAAACACAAAAAATACAATATAGCAAAATTTTTATGTTCTTTAATCTATAATTTTATTGATCGTTTTAAAGAGCTTTTAAAACTTAAATTTAGCAATAACACTCCTTTTTGCGAACAAAGCTTATTAAACTACTTTTCTAATAAAAATGAAAATACAAAAACCAATCCATCTAAAATTCAAAAAGATTTAAATCAAAGTTTAATAGATATTGATAAAAACCGTGATAATTCTTTATTTAGCACTCTTAATTCTTTAATACAAATGGCTGAACTTTTCGAAGAGCAAAAAATGGAATATAACGCAAAGATTATTTATACACAAATTAAAGATTTAATGGAAAAAAAACTCTTAAAAGATTATTTAACTAAAGAATATGAAAAAGCGAAACTAAAAGCTTTTAATTAGCTAATATTTATTTTTAATTGTTTATAATATTTTAAATTTAAATTAAAGGATAATTAATGTCTGAGGGATCAAACGCTCCAAAAGAGCGCATTAATATTACTTACAAAGCTAAAACAAACGGGCAAAATGCTGATGTTGAATTACCTTTAAAATTAATGATAATGTCTGATTTAACCGCAAGTGAAAATAAAAAGAATTTAGAAGAAAGAGAAATTCTTTCTATTAATAAAAATAATTTTGATCAAGTGATGCAAAAACTAAATATTAATACCTCATTTAGCGTAAAAAATACTCTAAGTGAAAATAATGAAGGTGAGTTAAATATTAATCTTCATATTTCTAATATGAAAGACTTCTCTCCTGATAACATTATAAAGCAAGTTCCAGAACTTAATAAACTCTTACAATTAAGAGAAGCTTTAATGGCTTTAAAAGGGCCTATGGGGAATATACCTGATTTTAGAAAAGCTCTCTTGGAGGCTTTAATGGATAAAGGCTCAAAAGAACAATTACTTTTAGAAATTAAAGAAGAAAAGGAATAAAATGCAAGATAAAACACTCACGCCTTCTATAATTGATACCATTATGGAAAAAACAAAATATAATAAAAATGATGAGAGTTATGCCATAGCAAAAAAAGGTGTTGCTGAGTTTATATCTAGCATTGTTCAAAATGATAATGTTGAGGATAAGATTAATAAATTTGTTCTAGATGAAATGATTGCAAGAATTGATACTTTACTTTCTGCTCAAATGGATGAAATTTTACACCATAAAGAATTTCAAAAATTAGAATCTACTTGGAGAGGAATTTCATTTTTAGTTCAAAGAACTGACTTTAATGAAAATATTAAAATTGATTTATTTGATATAAGCAAAGAAGAGGCCTTAGAAGATTTTGAGAACAATCCTGATATAACTCAAAGCATTGTTTATAAAAATATTTATTCTGCTGAGTATGGACAATTTGGAGGAGAACCTGTTGGAGCTATTATAGGAGATTATGAATTAAGCACAAGTAGCCCTGATATGAATTTTTTAAATAAAATGTCTTCTATTGCTGCAATGAGTCATTCTCCTTTTATCACTTCTTTATCTGCATCTTTTTTTGGACTTGAAAATTACGCAGAATTAGCCAATGTCAAAGATTTAAAAAGTTTACTTGAAGGACCTCAATATACAAGATGGCATACCTTTAGAGAAAATGAAGATTCTAAATATGCAGGTTTGCTTGTAACAAGATTTTTAACAAGAAGTCCTTATGATGATAAAGAAAATCCTATTAAAAGTTTTAATTATAAAGAAAATATCCACGCTTCGCATGAGCATTTATTATGGGGTAATTCAGCCTATGCCTTTGCTACAAGATTAAGTGAAAGTTTTGCAAAGTATAGATGGTGTGGAAGCATTATAGGACCAAAAAGCGGAGGAAGTGTAAAAGACTTGCCTACTTATTTTTATGAAAGCTTTGGAACACTTGAGGCTAAAATTCCAACAGAAGTGCTAATTACAGATAGAAGAGAATTTGAACTTGCAGAAAATGGTTTTATAGCTTTAACCTTAAGAAGAGATACAAATAACGCGGCTTTTTTCTCAGCAAATTCAGCCTTAAAACCTAAAATATTTGCTAATACTCAAGAGGGCAAAGAAGCTGAGATGAATTATCGTTTAGGAACTCAACTTCCTTATATTTTCTTAATTTCAAGGCTTGCTCATTATCTTAAAGTTCTACAAAGAGAAGAAATTGGTAGCTGGAAAGAAAGAAGTGATATTGAAAATGGACTTAATGAATGGATAAGACAATACGTATCAGATCAAGAAAATCCTCCTGCTGAAGTAAGAAGTAAAAGACCTTTTAGAGCAGCTAGTATTAAAGTTGAAAATGTAGCAGGAGAAGTAGGCTGGTATAAAATAAATCTTAGCGTAAGACCTCATTTTAAATATATGGGCGGTAATTTTGAACTTTCTTTAGTAGGAAAGCTTGATAAAGAATAATTAATGTCTTTTTTAGATAAAATTATTCACAATCTTGATGAACAAAATTCTAAAGCTTTTATAGAGGATAAATATAAAGATATTAAAAACAATATAAAAGCTTTACTCAATACCAAGCTTGATGATTGCTTAAGTATAAATGACTTAGGTATTCATACAGATTTAAATTTAAGCGCTAATGAGCTTTCTTCAAATATGGCTAAAGAAATAAATTATTTAATTTCTAAATATGAAAAAAGGATAAAAATTATATCCATTAATTATGATTATTCCTTAAGTCCTTGGCAGCTTAGTTTTCTTTTAAAATGTATTGATGATGAAATGAAAGAAATTAATTATGAAATTATTTTTAAAAATAATCGCTATTATGAGGTTTTTTGATGGATAAAGAAAACATTTTTTACTATCAAAAAGAGCTTGATTATCTTCACAAAAGCAAGGAAACTATTTTAGAATTTTATCCTAAATTAGCTCCTTTTTTAGATAAAAACTCCAAAGATCCAGATGTAGAAAGAATCATTGAAAATCTTGCTATTTTAACCTCAAAAATTCACAAAGAATTAGATGAAAATATTCCTTATATAGCACAGTCTTTAATCAATATACTTTCTCCAAATTATACAAATTCTTTACCATCTTTATGTTTACAAGAATTTGCTTTTGAAAAAAATGCTAAAGAAAATAAAATTTTAATTCCTAAATCAAGCATACTCAAAACTAAACCCGTAGATAAAATTGAATGCGAATTTAAAACTACTTATGATGTTTATCTTTATCCTTTAGAAATTGAAGAAGTTTTCTTAAACAATGAAAAAAAATATCATAGCATGGATATAAAATTAAAAATCAATAAAGAAAATACGAAACTAAGTGATCTAAATTTAGAAAGAATCAATCTTTATCTTGGAGATGAAGTTTATGTCTCAACTACTTTACTTTTATATATTCATCTTTATCTTCAAGAATTAAGTATTATCTTAGAAAATAATGAAGAAATTAAATTAAATCCTTATTATATTAAAACCATGGGATTTAATAGTAATGAAAGTGTCATAAAATATAATGATTTAGGTTTTGAAGCGTTTTCTTTATTGAGAGAATATTTTTTTATTCCTCAGAAATTTAATTTTATTGGTATTGAAAATTTAAATATTTTAAATAATATATCAGATTTAAGTTTTACTCTACGCTTTAAATTCTTAAAAGCCTTACCTAAAGAATGCATACCAAAAGCTCATATGTTTTCCTTAGCAGTAAGTCCTATTATTAATATTTTTGAAAAAAGTGCTGAACCTATTATCAATAATCATACTAAAGATGCTTATAAAATATTTATAGATAGAACTCATGAAGATGCTTATGAATTAATAGAAGTAATACAAGTAAAAGCTCATAGTAATATAGGCGAGGTAAAAATGCTTAAAAATTATAATAGCTTTGAAAGATTTTCCTTGCAAAATAAAGATAATTTTTATTATATAAGTTCTAAATCTGATTCTAAGAATAATTCTTTTAAAGAAATCTCTTTCTTTACTGATAATGAAAATTTTATTGAAACTATAAGTATCAATGCTTTATGTTCTAATAAAAACTTGCCTTTAAAATTAAAAATAGCAGATATTAATCATTTAAAAGATTTTAAAAATATTAAAACAAAAAATATCACTCTTGCAAGCGCTTTAAGAGAAGTTAAGGTAGATGGAAGCTTACTTTATAAATTAGTAGCACTACTTTCTTTTAATTATCAAAGTTTATTAAGCAAAGATTCTTTTTTGGCTATCTTAAATACTTATAGTTTTATGGATGATAAGGAGAATAAAAGTATATGTGAACTTTTAGAAAAAGCTATTATAAATATAAAAGCAAAAACTATCTATTCTTCTTATCATTTAAACAAAAGAGGGACTTTATGTATTATAGATATAGATGATTCTTGTTTTTATTCTTTAGGAGATGTTTATAGATTAGGTTTAGTTTTATCTAGATTCTTTGGTTCTTTTACAAGCATTAATTCCTTTTTTAAATTAAAGATTAAATGTTTAAAAAATGAAGATATTTTTACTTATCCTATTGTAAGCGGTAATAAGGAGTTAATGTGAGAGATGAATTTTTAGAGTATGATTTTTATAGGTTGATTAGAAAACTTCTTAAAAACTATAATAAAAAAGATATTTTTTTAAGATCAAATCCTAGCTTAAAACATCCCAATAAAGAAATCGAGGCTATTAAATTTAATAAAAAAAATCAAAAAATTCTAATTGAAATAATAGTTAATTTTATAGGATTGCAAGGAAGCACTTCTCAATTACCTAGCTATATGTTAGACAAACTATCAAGAAGTCAAAATAGTTCAGAATGGACCTTATTTTTTGATTTCTTTAATCACTATATACTATGGTTATTTTTTGAAAGTAAAAATTTAAGAAATTATGCAAGATCTTTTAAAGAAGATTTCAGTGATACTTTATCTAGGATATTATTTTCTTTACTTGGGATTGAAAATAATAATATCGCTAAAAAATATTTGCAATTTGCTCCCTTGCTTTTAAGTTTTAGACGACCAAAATACTATATAGAAAAAGCTTTGGAAAGTAATTTTAATCTATATAATAAAATAAGCATTATAGAAAATATCCCTCATCAAATTACAATTCCATCATATGAAAAAAATAAACTGGGTTCAAAAAACAATATTCTGGGAAATAATTTAATTTTAGGAAAAAAAATTATATCTTACAGTAGCAAAATAGCTATTTATATAAAAAATATAGAATATGAGCAAGCTTTAAATTTTTTTCCTGGAAAAAAATCCTATCAAGAATTAAAAGAAAGTATCGTTTTTTTAACTAATAATGAATTTGATACGGATTTATATTTAAAAATTAAATATAATAAAAAAATGAGTTTTATTTTAGGAGATAAAAGCTCCTCAAAACTTGGGCTAGCAAAAATTCTAAAAAAGCCCAAAAACTCTTATGGTTTTATATATACAAAATTATAAATTTAAAAATTTATAATATTTATTTTGACTATTATAGATACTCTAATTTGCAAGTTATCTATTTTTAAAAGTATCAAAAATTCATCTTTATCCAAAAAATAATATCAGCTTGAAACTTTGCAATAATTTACCTTTATCTTTTTGTAATAAATTTTGCAAATCCTATGCCTTTAAAACTTCCCTAATCTCTATCTTTTAAAAAACACAAAAAAAGAATTATATACGTTTTATTATTTTAACAATGTCATTTATAAATAAAAGGTTATATAAAAGCTTGATATCTCTACATAAATTTTAAATATAATCTTGCTACTTTATTAAAATCATTTATAAAAAATATCTTTATATATCATAACCTAAAAATTTATCAAGTGCTTACAATTTATCACTTAAAAAGTTTAAATTATTATTAATAAATGATTTTATATTTTAAACATAATAAATTTAAATCTTAACCCTCTCATTCATTAGATAATACCTATCTTAACCATTCTAAAAACCATTAAAAATAAACATTCTAAAATAACTAAAATATAAAAAACAATTAGAATTTAAATTAAATCATAAACATTCAACTTAATATATTAAACAAACAATCCTAAATAATCTTTTTAAAACCTTAATATTGAAATTATTATTTATAATTAGTAGTATGTAGTATAAGAAGTAAATTAACAAGTCCGCAATGAGCTACTTTCCCCCTGCCAGTAAGGCGTAGTATCATCACCCACGATGTGCTTAGCTTCTTGGTTCGGGATGGAGCAAGGCGTTTCCACATCTGTATAATCACGGACATTGTTATTTAAATATTCTTTATTCTATCTTTAATATTATTTATAAAAGACAATGATTAATTTACACATTTATTATTTAAGTAAGAATACTTAAAAAACAATGTTAAAAGCAAGTTTAAAACCTTACTCATTTAAAGGTGTAAAACCTTAACAAGGAAGTGATGCTTTATTTAAGATAAGCCAAACGCTCTATTAGTACTGGTCAGCTAAAGGACTTTCATCCATTACACACCCAGCCTATCAAACTAGTAGTCTTCTAGAGAGCTTAGAGAAGATTCATCTTAGAGTTGGCTTCACGCTTAGATGCTTTCAGCGTTTATCCTTTCCAAACTTAGCTACGCTGCGATGCTCTTGGCAGAACAACAGCTACACCAGTGGTTTGTTCAACCCGGTCCTCTCGTACTAGGGTCAAATCTCTTCAATCTTCTTACGCCCACGGCAGATAGGGACCGAACTGTCTCACGACGTTCTGAACCCAGCTCGCGTACCGCTTTAAATGGCGAACAGCCATACCCTTGGGACCTGCTCCAGCCCCAGGATGCGATGAGCCGACATCGAGGTGCCAAACCTCCCCGTCGATGTGAGCTCTTGGGGGAGATCAGCCTGTTATCCCCGGGGTACCTTTTATCCTTTGAGCGATGGCCCTTCCACACAGAACCACCGGATCACTAAGACCGACTTTCGTCTCTGCTTGACTTGTATGTCTTGCAGTTAAGCTGGCTTATACCTTTATACTCTACTAGCGATTTCCAACCGCTATGAGCCAACCTTTGTAAGCCTCCGTTATTATTTGGGAGGCGACCGCCCCAGTCAAACTACCCACCAGACATTGTCCCACTTGAGGATAACTCAAGCTGGTTAGCTACCCAAATAAGAAAGAGTGGTATCTCAACAATGGCTCATAATAAACTGGCGTCTATTACTCAAAGCCTCCCACCTATCCTGCACATTCTTATCCAAGTAGCAGTGTCAAGCTGTAGTAAAGGTCCACGGGGTCTTTCCGTCTTGCCGCGGGTAGGAGGAATTTTCACCTCCACTACAATTTCACTGGATCCCTCTTTGAGACAGCTCCCATCTCGTTACGCCATTCATGCAGGTCGGTATTTAACCGACAAGGAATTTCGCTACCTTAGGACCGTTATAGTTACGGCCGCCGTTTACTCGGGCTTCGATCAAGAGCTTCGCTAATGCTAACCCCATCAATTAACCTTCGAGCACCGGGCAGGCGTCACACCCTATACATCCTCTTACGAGTTAGCAGAGTGCTGTGTTTTTGGTAAACAGTCGGGAGGGACTCTTTGTTGTAAGTTTCTTCGCTTTCGGAGTAAATCCTAATACGAAGCGAACCACACCTTATACCGAAGATACGGTGCTATTTTGCAGAGTTCCTTAAAGAGAGTTCTTCCACGCGCCTTAGAATACTCATCCCACCCACCTGTGTCGGTTTACGGTACGGGCAACATTAGCTAAACTTAGAAACTTTTCTTGGCTCGACGGCATCAGGGGTTCTCCTATCCATCCGAAGACTTCAAAGAGCCTTTCAGTTCTCAGAGTATTGTTATACGGATTTGCCTATATAACCTCCTACAACCTTAGACTAGCACTTCCATCCGCTAGCCCCCTTAGCCCTAAGCGTCCTTCCATCGCACACTAATGTTGGTATTGGAATATTAACCAATTTGCCATCACCTACCCCTTTCGGACTCGGCTTAGGACCCGACTAACCCTACGATGACGAGCATCGCGTAGGAAACCTTGGGTTTACGGCGTTAATGATTCTCACATTAATTATCGCTACTCATGCCTGCATGCTCACTTCTATTCGCTCCAGCACTCCTTACCGGTATACCTTCGACGCAAATAGAACGCTCTCCTACCACTTGACAAAGTCAAGTCTACAGCTTCGGTACTTACTTTAGCCCCGTTATATTTTCCGCGCAAAATCACTAGACCAGTGAGCTATTACGCTTTCTTTAAAGGATGGCTGCTTCTAAGCCAACCTCCTGGTTGTTTAAGTAACTTCACATCGTTTTCCACTTAAGTAAGATTTAGGGACCTTAGCTGGTAGTCTGGGTTGTTTCCCTCTTGACGACGGATTTTATCACTCGCCGCCTGACTGCTGTGATTACATATAAGGTATTCGGAGTTTGATAGGGTTTGGTACATTGGTGTATGCCCTAGCCCATTCAGTGCTCTACCCCCTTATATTACGACACAACGCTATACCTAAATATATTTCGGAGAGAACCAGCTATCACGAAGTTTGATTGGCCTTTCACCCCTATCCACAAGTCATCCCGGGGCTTTTCAACGCCTATGGGTTCAGTCCTCCACTAGTTCTTACACTAGCTTCAACTTGCTCATGGATAGATCACTTCGTTTCGGGTCTGCAGCATCTGACTAAAACGCCCTATTCAGACTCGCTTTCGCTACGGCTTCGCGTGTGCTTAACCTTGCCAGACACCACAACTCGCAGGCTCATTATGCAAAAGGCAGTCCATCACCCTGTATTGCTACATAGGGCTCTGAATGATTGTAAGCAAATGGTTTCAGGTTCTATTTCACTCTGATCACCTCAGTTCTTTTCACCTTTCCCTCACGGTACTTGTGCACTATCGATCTGGTAGTAGTATTTAGGGTTGGATCGTGGTCGACCCAGCTTCAGACAAAATTCCACGTGTTTCGCCCTACTCAGGATACTGCTAGTTAAAGTCAGCTTTTCGCATACGGGACTATCACCCTCTATGGCTATACTTTCCAGAATGTTCTGCTAAGCTTTTTTTATACATATTGCAGTCCTACAACCCCCAATGCAAGCATTGGGTTTGCCCTCTTACGCTTTCGCTCGCCGCTACTTACGCAATCTCTATTGATTTCTTTTCCTGAGGGTACTAAGATGTTTCAATTCCCCTCGTTCGCTCCTATTAAGGTAATGTATATCTCTATACATTGGGTTGCCCCATTCGGAAATCTACGGATCAAAGCTTCTTGACAGCTCCCCGTAGCTTATCGCAGTCTAGTACGTCCTTCATCGCCTTTACCAGTCAAGGCATCCACCATTCGCTCTTAGTAGCTTACCTTTTGACTTCTTTATAAAAAAGAAGTTTGCATAAAAGTTAGACTAGAATCTAACTTCTACCTTTTATTCTAAAACGCATCACTTCCTTGTTAAAGTTTTACAATAAGTCTTTTATATTCAAGACGGAAAGCATTTAATACTTATAAATAAATATTAAAACTCAACTTTAGATAATATTTATACTAAAGAAAAATATAAAATCTTATTCTTTAACAAGCTTAGTAAAATTGTTTTTTAAAACTTGCTTGTGACTCTTAACATTGATAAGTAAAAGAACATTTAGGTAAAACCTAAAGTAAATATATAAAAAATTATATAATTTAAATATACTTACTTTAGATTTAAACCTTTTTTCAAATCTTAATCCTATGGTGGGCCTAACAAGACTTGAACTTGTGACCTCACCCTTATCAGGGGTGCACTCTAACCAGCTGAGCTATAGGCCCTTATATGGTGGAGAATAGCGGGATCGAACCGCTGACCTCCTGCGTGCAAAGCAGGCGCTCTCCCAGCTGAGCTAATTCCCCAAAATTAGCTTTTCATCAATCTTTGAAATCTAAACAAGGATGATTGAGTTTGATTGAAGTAATAGTTGTGAGACTTATTACTTTAGTACTCTAGAAAGGAGGTGATCCAACCGCAGGTTCTCCTACGGTTACCTTGTTACGACTTCACCCCAGTCGCTGATTCCACTGTGGAAAGTAGCTATTTTAGCATCCTCGCTTCGAGTGAAATCAACTCCCATGGTGTGACGGGCGGTGAGTACAAGACCCGGGAACGTATTCACCGTAGCATGGCTGATCTACGATTACTAGCGATTCCGGCTTCATGCTCTCGAGTTGCAGAGAACAATCCGAACTGGGACATATTTTATAGATTTGCTCCACCTCGCGGTATTGCGTCTCATTGTATATGCCATTGTAGCACGTGTGTCGCCCTGGGCATAAGGGCCATGATGACTTGACGTCGTCCACACCTTCCTCCTCCTTACGAAGGCAGTCTATTTAGAGTGCTCGGCCGAACCGTTAGCAACTAAATACGTGGGTTGCGCTCGTTGCGGGACTTAACCCAACATCTCACGACACGAGCTGACGACAGCCGTGCAGCACCTGTCTCTAAGTTCTAGCAAGCTAGCACCCTCATATCTCTATAAGGTTCTTAGGATATCAAGCCCAGGTAAGGTTCTTCGCGTATCTTCGAATTAAACCACATGCTCCACCGCTTGTGCGGGTCCCCGTCTATTCCTTTGAGTTTTAATCTTGCGACCGTACTCCCCAGGCGGTATGCTTAATGCGTTAGCTGCATTACTGAGATGACTAGCACCCCAACAACTAGCATACATCGTTTAGGGCGTGGACTACCAGGGTATCTAATCCTGTTTGCTCCCCACGCTTTCGCGCCTTAGCGTCAGTTAAGTTCCAGCAGATCGCCTTCGCAATGGGTATTCTTGGTGATATCTACGGATTTTACCCCTACACCACCAATTCCATCTGCCTCTCCCTCACTCTAGATTACCAGTTTCCCAAGCAGTTTAATGGTTAAGCCATTAGATTTCACAAGAGACTTGATAATCCGCCTACGCGCCCTTTACGCCCAGTGATTCCGAGTAACGCTTGCACCCTCCGTATTACCGCGGCTGCTGGCACGGAGTTAGCCGGTGCTTATTCCTTAGGTACCGTCAGAATTCTTCCCTAAGAAAAGGAGTTTACGCTCCGAAAAGTGTCATCCTCCACGCGGCGTTGCTGCGTCAGGGTTTCCCCCATTGCGCAATATTCCCTACTGCTGCCTCCCGTAGGAGTCTGGACCGTGTCTCAGTTCCAGTGTGACTGATCATCCTCTCAGACCAGTTAAGCGTCATAGCCTTGGTAAGCCATTACCTTACCAACTAGCTGATACTATATAGTCTCATCCTACACCGAAAAAACTTTCCCTATTCAACTTATGTTAAATAGGAGTATGGGGTATTAGCACTCATTTCTAAGTGTTGTCCCCCAGTGTAGGGCAGATTAACTATACCTTACTCACCCGTGCGCCACTAATCCACTTCTAGCAAGCTAGAAGCTTCATCGTTCGACTTGCATGTATTAGGCACGCCGCCAGCGTTCACTCTGAGCCAGGATCAAACTCTCCATAATAATTTATAGATAGTTTAATCTTTTTCTTCAAAGAAAAAGTATTTGATTAAAAACTAGTTTAATCTTTATATTTTTTATAATTATAATCTGGCTCAATCGATCACTTATTTAGATTTCAAAGATTGACTATAAGATTTGAAAACAATATTAAATTAAAAGAACAAAACTTTTTTACTTAAAATAAAATAGTGAAAAAATTAAAAATAATATAATCCATAGTTTTTATTTTAAAAATAAAAAACTACTTTTTATCAAAGTATTATTTAATACAACTATTTTATTATTTTAAAAAATGCTTTTAAGGCTTTTTTGTAAAATGTAAAAAAGAAATGAGATTATATTCCTAATAAGCTTAAGGGGAGATTAAATGAGGTTTAGAATTTGGGGTTAATTTGAGAAAAATTTTATTATTTTGTGGTTGTGGTTTATAAAGATCTATGAAATTATAAACTCTCTTGAAATAGATTATTACTTAATATACTTAATATACTTAATATACTTAATATACTTAATATACTTAATATACTTAATATACTTAATATACTTAATATACTTAATATACTTAATATACTTAATATACTTAATATACTTATTTTACTTAATATACTGAATTCAATCTAATATTTTTTAATACTCCAAAATTAAAGCTAAGAGATGGTTTATTAGATATAAATAATATAAACTTGCAAATACTTTATTATTAAAATTACACTTTTTGGCAAGTTAGCTTTATTTGTCATTTTGCACTAAACCAAAAAAACACAAATCATCACTTCACTTTCACTTTATATAAAAAGTTTATCATTCTAATCAAATATTAAAAATAAGGAAAGGTTGATTATGAAAAAATTATTTTTATCTCTTATCGTTACAGGATCTGTAATATTTACAAATCTTTTAGCTGATGGTATTAAAATACAAGGAAGTATTGCAGAAATTTATGATAATAATAAAACAATATTAATTGACGCCATTCACGGTGGTCAAATAGCGATCAAAATTCTACCAAATACTGAAATAGATATGGATGATTGTGGTATATTTGGAATGGATAAAAAAGGAATGTTTAAAGATCTTAAAATAGGAGATTTTTTAGAAGCTAAAGTTTATTACATGTCATCAGCTATTACTCCACCAAGCACAACAATCCCTGCTGCAAGAAAAATAGAAATTGAATGTCGTAAAAAAGCTTATTAATTTTAATAATAAAACCTTTTAGGTTTTATTATCTTGGAAATTTTTAGGTAAACTTTCTACATAAACACTTCTACTTGGAAAAGCAAAGCTTAATCCATTTTTAGCAATTATTCTCATAAATTCTAGCATCAGAGTTTGTCTTGCTTGCCTAAAATCATTTGCTGAAATAGCCTTTGTATAAAAATAAAGCTCTATATTAATACTACTATCAGCAAATTCACTTAAAGCTACATAGCAAGAGTTTTTATATCCTTCTAAATCATTGATGGAAACTAAATTTTGACGATATTTTATCTTAGTATCTCCATATTTTAAAGCATTATCATCAACTTGAGCTACTAAAGGACTATTTTTTAGCAATTCTCTTAGATCATTTACACAAGATTCTAATTGCTCTGGGGTTGCATCATAAGTAACACCAAGATACATTCTTACATGACGTCCCATTTTTCTCTTGCTCCAATTCTTAATATTGGCTCCCATAATAGTTGAATTTGGCAAAAAAACCAAAGAATTATCAAAAGTTCTTATAGTTGTTTTTCTAAGCCCTATTTCAACAACAGTTCCTTCAATACCTGAAATTTCTATCCAATCTCCCTGGTTAAAACTATTATCAAACAAAAGCAAGATAGAAGCGAAGAAATTTGCAATGATATCTTTTGCTGCTAAAGCAACAGCCAAACCACCAATTCCTAAAGAAGCGATAATAGCAGAAATATTAAAACCAAGTTGAGCAAGCATAAAAAGCAAAGCTATAATAATAACAACAAAATATAAAATTTTGATAATTAAATTTACAACTTCTTTTTTATCACTTTTTTTAGCTAAATTTGCAACTAAAACAATACCATATCCATCTAAAATATTAAGAACAAGCCAAGCAATAAGCGCAGCATAAACAATATAAAAAAGATTTGTAAGATCAAAAGAAACAGGAGCTGGATAAAAAGTTATTGTCAAACAAACGCTAATAGCATAAACAATAAGTAAAAATCCTACAGGTTTTTTGATATTTTCAATAAAAATTGTTTTAACCTCATTGGCTTTTGCTTTATTGCGATAAATTAGTTTTACTAGCAGAAAATAAACTATATGAGAAAAAACTTTTCTTAATGAAAAGAAAAAAATAAGAGTTAAAATTGAAATAACAATTTTTCCTGTATTTAAAAAATGAATATTTGCTATTTCATTAATACGATCAATCCAATTTTGAAGTCCTAAAATGCTAAAAAGATAATTGCTCTCAAGTAATTTTGAATTTACTCTTAAATATTTTAAAATTTCATTATAAGAATTAACCGTATTGGCAATTATTTCTTCTTTGTGTGATATTTTTTCTATTTCATTAGGGTTTGTAATTTTTGTTCTATAAACACTTAAATCCATACTAAGAGTTTTTTGCAAATCATTCATCGCTTCGTCGATAACATTTACTATACTTTCACTATCTGCAGCACTTTTAAAAAGATTTTCTAAACTTAACAAAGAAGAATAAAAACTCTCAACGATGTCTAAATAGGCTAAATTTAAAGCTGTATCTACATAAATAAAGCTTTTATCATTGCTACGTTTTAAGGTCTCTTGTAGTTGTTGTTTAATTTTTAAAAAAGATTCTGTAGCCTTTTCGTTTATTCTTTGACTTACAATTACTTGTGGAATTTCTGAAAGAATTTCCTTTTTTTGATCTTCAAGCTCTTTTAAAATACCGCTGTATATGCTACTGTTTGAATCTGTAAATTTTTTGTATTCTTTAATTTGTTCATTTAATTCTACAAATTTTTGAGATAAAGTATAAACGTTTTTTCCATTTAAAATACTCTTGTTAATATCAATAAATTTAAATTCACTATTAGCAAATAAATTTAAAATAAAAAAACATAAAATTAAAAATTTTCTCATAAAATTATCCTTGAATTAAAGTAAAAACTTTAGATTTAAAATTATATTCGTAAATTTCACCTGTTTCGATAATATAATACCAAGCATGAATTTCTAATTTACCCTCCTCAAAAGACTTCAAAACTCCAGGATAGGTTAAAATATTTTGCAAAGAATTAATTAAATTAAGTTTTTCTGTCAACCATGAACGCATTGCTAAATCTTTAGAAAATTTTAAAACATCTTTTTTGATATCTTTAAGAAGTGTAAGCCATTTTTTAACATTGGGCATTTTATCAAGCTCTTTTTTTGGATAATAAAGCGCGCTACACCCCCCGCAATTACTGTGTCCGCAAACAACTATATTTTTAATATGTAAAGAATTTAAAGCATATTCGATTGCAGAAGTTGAAGCTAAAAAGTCATCTCCTACCCTATAAGGAGGGATAATATTTGCAATATTTCTCACAACAAAAAGCTCTCCAGGACCCGTATTAGTAATCAAATGAGGTATAACACGAGAATCAGAACAACCTATAAAAAGCGTATGAGGATTTTGTTTATTTTTTAAACTTGCAAAAAGCTCTTCATGCTCTTTAAAGTCTTCTTGCATAAACTTTATAGCACCCTTAATAAGATCTTTCATATATACCCTAATTTATAAAGTATGAAAGATAAATTATATCAAAAACTATTATATAAATCTAAATATTTTTACTTTTGATTAAAACTTATTTGATAAATTTGTATTTTTAGTTTTAATATTGCAATTAAAATTAAAATAAATTTTTGGAGGATATAATGAGTCTTTATGATAGAGATTATTTAAAATCTAAAGAGCTTGAAACAAGCTACTCAAGCCAACTAAGTATTTTTATCAAACAAACATATCAGCTATTTGCAGCGTCTTTATTGGCAGCTAGTGTTGGTGCTTATGTTGGTATTTTTGCTTTAGCATCTTTTTTTATACAATCTCAAGCAACTTTTTGGATTCTTTTCATTGTTGAAATAGGACTTCTTTTTGCATTACAATGGAAAAAAAGAGAGGCTCCATTAAATTTAATTTTACTTTTTGGGTTTACTTTCTGTTCAGGTCTTACTTTAACACCTTTATTAATTTCCGTTCTTGCATTGCCAACAGGTGCTATTATAATTGCTCAAGCGTTTGCACTTACAACTGTTGCTTTTGGTGCTTTAAGTATTTTTGCTATGAATACAAAAAAAGATTTTACAACAATGGGAAAAGCTTTATTTATAGTTCTTATAGTTATAGTAGCAGCAAGTTTATTAAATATTTTTATTAAAAGTGATATTATAAGCCTTGCTATTTCATCTATTGCGGCGATATTATTTTCTTTTTATATTCTTTATGATACTCAAAATATCATTCGTGGAAATTATGAAACTCCAATTGAAGGTGCCGTAGCACTTTATCTTGACTTTGTAAATCTTTTTGTAAGCTTACTTAACATCCTAAGAAGTTTAAATAATCGTTAATTTGTGGGAAAAATTCCCACAAATTTCTTAATAATTTCAAATCTTTTCAAGTTTAAATAAGTTAAAATATTTTCTTAAAAACAATCACAAATTTAGGAAAAAATATGACAACTCTTTTAATTATTTTGCAGTTTATCATTGTTGTTGTTATTTGTATAGCTGTTTTACTTCAAAAAAGTTCAAGCATAGGACTTGGAGCATATAGTGGGAGCAATGAAAGCTTATTTGGAGCAAAAGGTCCTGCTGGATTTTTAGCAAAATTTACTTTTTTTATGGGAATTGTATTAATAGCTAATACCATCGCTTTAAGCTACATTTACAATACTTCCTCTGGAGACTCTTTAGCTGAAAAAATAACTGTTAAAAATAACTCAAGCATTCCAAATCCACCTATGAGCATCGTTCCTTCTGTGCCAAACAATAACGAAAATAATATTACAAAGTAAAGGATTTAAATGTTAAATGAAATTTTTAATAAACAAAAAGCTCACTGTGAAAAAAGCCTAGAATCATTAAAAAAAGACTTTACTACCTTAAGAACAGGTAAAGTTAATATTCACATTTTAGATCATATACAAGTAGATTATTATGGAAATTTGACACCATTAAATCAAG
Source organism: Campylobacter novaezeelandiae (assembly GCF_018968685.1). Classification (NCBI taxonomy): domain Bacteria; kingdom Pseudomonadati; phylum Campylobacterota; class Epsilonproteobacteria; order Campylobacterales; family Campylobacteraceae; genus Campylobacter; species Campylobacter novaezeelandiae. The sequence continues at coordinate 1,464,347 of NZ_CP076657.1, forward strand.
TTTCAACTGTTTTAGCAAACGATGCTTCCACTATAAGCATTACTCCTTGGGAAAAATCTATGCTTAAAAATATCGAAACTGCAATATCAGCAGCTAATATAGGAGTAAATCCTAATAATGACGGCGAAAGTGTAAAACTTTTCTTTCCTCCTATGACAAAAGAACAAAGAGAAGAAAATGTAAAACACGCTAAAGCTATGGGAGAAAAAGCGAAAATTGCCATAAGAAATATACGCAAAGATGCAAATGATAGTGTAAAAAAAATGGAAAAAGATAAAAGTATCTCAGAAGATGAAGCTAAAAAAGCTTATGATGAAGTGCAAAAACTTACAGATCTTTACATTAGCAAAGTAGATGAAAGTGTAAAAAATAAAGAATCAGAACTATTAAAGGTATAAACTATGAATTTAGAACAAATCTACAAAGATTGCGAAGCTTTATTAGAAGGACATTTTCTACTAAGCTCGGGTAAGCATTCTAAATTCTACTTACAAAGTGCAAAAGTTTTAGAATACCCTAAAAAAGCCCAAGAACTTTGTGATGAATTAGCAAAAATAATCTCTCAATACTCTATAGAATTTGACTCTATTTGTTCTCCTGCTTTAGGAGGATTATTGGCTGGGTACGAATTAGCAAGATCTTGTAATAAACGTTTCATTTTTACAGAAAGAGTAAATGGGGAAATGACTTTAAGACGTGGTTTTGAAGTTAAAAAAAATGAAAAATTTATTATTTGTGAAGATATTATCACAACAGGAGGAAGTGCTTTAGAAAGTGCAAAAATTATAGAAAATTTAGGTGGCAAAGTGGTGGCTTTTGCTGCTTTAGCAAATCGTGGTTTTTGTGCTGTAAAAAATTTAAATACAAAATCAAAAGAAAATGCAAAACTTCCAAATGATATCCCTCTTTTTACCTTGGGTAATTTTGACTTTGAAATTTATGATAATGATAAATGTCCTCTTTGTGATCAAGGTAGCACAGCCATCAAACCTGGAAGTCGTGGAAATTAATGAAAGAAAAAAAAATTAAAGTAAGAGTTGCTTCACGCTTCTTGCGTTTTAAAGCTCTAACTATAGATATTTTTTTACTTTATGTCCCAATTTTATATTTATTTTATTTTATTTTAGGCTCTAAAGATGCTTTTTTACAAAATGGTATCATTACAGCCTTGTGTCCTTTACTATTTGGCTTTATACAAGCTTTATTTTTAGCCAAATCAGCCCAAAGCCCAGGTTTAAAAGCATATGATCTTTATTTGATAGATTTAAAAAGTGGTAAAAAGCCTAAATTTTTAAAAATAATATTAAGATATTTTATATTTTTTATAAGCTTTGGAATGCTAATAGGATTATTTTTTAGCTTTTTTAGGAAAGATGGTTTAAATTTACATGATATATTAACAAGAAGTTGTATTATAAAAAGAAAGGCTTAAAATGAAAAGAAAAAGAATTTACAACCCAAGTTCAAACGAAACTTTAAATGATAGAAAAGTTTTTGATGGAAATCCTCACGGGATTTTAAATTTTACCAAAGCAAAATATACTTGGGCTTTAAAACTTTGGGATGTTATGGAAGCAAACACTTGGTTTCCTAAAGAGGTAGATACCACTAAAGACGCTCTTGATTATCGTTGCAATCTCACTGCGGCTGAAAAAAGAATGTATGATCTTGTATGGTCTCAACTTATTTCTATGGATAGTTTTCAAACTAACAATCTAGCTGATAATATCAACCCTTATATTACAGCTCCTGAAATCAATGCTGTTTTAGCACGTCAAGCTTACGAAGAAGCAAATCATTCAAAATCTTATGCTGTTATGGTAGAAGCAATTTGTGACAATACTGATTTAATTTATGAAATGGAAAAACACGATGAAACCTTAAGAGAAAAAAATGATTTTATTTCAGGAATTTATGAAGAATTAGCAGGTGATGTAGATGATAATAAACTTCTTTTAGCAATGGTAGCAAATCAAATTTTAGAAGGAATTTATTTTTATAGTGGCTTTACTGCGATCTATGCTTTAGCTAGAGCTGGTAAAATGCTAGGATCTGCACAAATGATTCGTTTTATCCAAAGAGATGAAATCACTCATTTGCTTTTATTTCAAAATATGATTAATTCAACGCGTAAAGAAAGACCAGATCTTTTTAACGATAAAAATATCAATAAAATTTATGAAATGTTTAAAAAAGCTGGAGAACTTGAAATCAAATGGGGAAAATATATCACTCAAAATCAAATTATGGGCTTTACAGATGATATTATAGAAGAATATATCCATTATTTAATAGATCAAAGATTATTAGCAATCAATCTTGATAAAATCTACAATGCAAGTCATCCTATCAAATGGGTAGATGATTTTTCTAAATTCAATGATCAAAAAAGCAATTTCTTTGAAAGTAAAGTAACCAACTACTCAAAAGGTAGCATAAGTTTTGATGATTTTTAATCAATGAAAGAACAAAAAAAACAAAATTTAGCCTTGCTTTGTGATTTTTATGAATTCACAATGGCACAAGGCTATTTTCTAAAAAAACTAGAAAATGAACTTTGTTATTTTGAAGTTTTTTTCAGAAAAATACCAGATAATGGTCCTTTTGCTATATTTGCTGGACTCGAAAGTATTTTAGAATTTATTGAAAATTTACATTTTGATAAAGAAGATATAGAATTTTTAAGAAAACAAGAAATTTTTTGTGAAGAATTTTTAGAATATCTAAGCCGTTTTAAATTTATGGGCACAATTTATTCTATAAATGAAGGCGAGATCATCTTTCCAAATGAACCTTTGATGATTATTAAAGCAAATCCTATAGAAGCACAACTTTTAGAAACTTTCATACTTTTAAATATCAATCACCAAAGTCTTATAGCCACTAAAGCAAATCGTATAAAAAGAGCAGCGAAACATGTTCTTGTTTTTGAATTTGGTGCACGCAGGGCACACGGGAGTGAAGCGGCTATCAATGGGGCAAGATCGGCTTATATTGCTGGTTTTGATGGAACTTCTTGCACTTTAAGTGCTAAAATCTACGATATAAAAGCTATAGGAACTATGGCACATTCTTGGATACAAATGTTTAATGACGAATACGAAGCTTTTATCACTTACCTTAAACTCTATCCAAATCAACCCATTTTACTCATCGATACCTATGATGTAAAAAAAGGTCTTTTAAATGCCATTAATGCTTTTAAATCTTTAAATATCACAAAAGGTGCTGTGCGTTTAGACTCTGGAGATCTTTTAAATTTAAGTAAATTTATAAGAAAAGAACTCGATCTTGCAGGGCTTAAAGAATGCAAAATAATAGCTTCAAATTCTTTAGATGAATTTATTATAGAAGATCTAGTTTCAAATAACGCCCCTATTGATGCTTATGGAGTAGGAGAAAGACTTATAACCGCAAAAAGCGATCCTATATTTGGTTGTGTATATAAGCTTGTAGCAACTCAAAAAGATGAAATCATAAAACCCAAAATCAAAATAAGCGAAAATTCCAAAAAAACTATTTATCCACATTTAAAAAAACTTTATAGAATTTATGATAAAAACTCACACAAAGCTCTTTATGATAAGCTTTTAATATATGATGAAAAAATTATTCTTAAAAAAGAACACTATGCAAAAGAACTTTTAAATTTAGTATTTAAAGATGGAAAAAGGATTAAAGAAAAAAAAGATTTAGAAGAAATTAGATCCTATGTTACACAAGGACTTAAAGCCCTAGATCCTAATTTTTTATCATTAAAATCCAAAACAAAATATAAACTTAAATTTTCAAATAAACTTTTAAAAATCAAAAATTCTCTAACTAAAACAATCTGAGAATTTTTCAAGCATTAAATTTTTTGCTACAATTTTTTTTTTAAATTTAAGGAGTGAAAATGAATCCATTTGAACAAAAACGTGTAAAAACTATGGCTGAAGAAATTGACAAAAAGATCTTTATCAACGAAGAACTTTTTAATGCCTTTTGTGAAGTCCCGCGTGAAATTTTTTCTCCTCTAAAAGCTCATGCATATCGTTTAGATGCTTTGCCTTTAGCAAATTCTCAGTGGATAAGTTCTCCTTTAACTGTTGCAAAAATGACCATGGCCTTAAATTTTAAAGATGCTGATAGCGTTTTAGAAATAGGATGTGGTAGCGGATATCAAGCAGCGATTTTAAGTCGTGTTATAAGAAGGGTTTTTACAATAGAACGCATAGAAAATCTTGCCAAAAGTGCTTCAAATACTTTTAGAACTTTAGGTTTTAGCAATATTAATGTGCGTTATGATGATGGACAAAATGGCTGGAAAAACTACGCGCCTTATGATAGAATTTTATTTTCAGCTTATGCTACTTCTATACCTGAAATCATACTTGATCAACTAAGCGATAATGGAGTATTGGTAGCTCCTATACTTCAAAATGGCAAACAATACATTACAAGATTAACCAAAAATGGAACCTCTTTACAAAAAGAAATTTTAGAAGAATGTTTATTTGTCCCTATTTTAGATGGAAAAGAGTGATTTAAAACTCAATTTAGCACTCAAGGTGGAACTGTTTTTAATCCTAATAATGTTCCAAATCAAAATCAAACTGTAATATTTTGGGGACATGAAAGTAAGCCTGTTACTTTAGATATTACTTTAAATGGTATTAATATTAAAAATGAAAGTATTAAAAGTTTAGATGAAGCTATAGCTTATATTAACACCTTTACAGCCCCTAATGATAATAGAGAGGGAACAGGAGTTAAGGCTGTTAGAAATAAAGATGGTAGTGGTATAGATTTTATTAATACTAATTCTGATGGCACTACTGATAATATGAAAAATATTGATTTACAAGTAAATGATACTAACTCAGCTGGGGAGTTGTGTAATATTAGGGTTAAAAAAGAAGGCGGCAAACAAGTATTTGATTGGGAAAATACTCAACTTAGACCAGCTGGAAATCCTATAAATAAGGATCAAGGAACACATTGGATAGCAGGAACTGCTGCACAAAATCAGAATAAAGTTCAAGTGATTACAGCACATAAATACGTTTATAGTTCAACTCCTGTTGATTTAAAACCTATGTATAATCCAGATGGAGGAGCTTCATTTAATGCAAATAATCAAAATACCCCAGGAACAGCTGAGAATAATTATTGGTCAGCTATACAAGGAGGACTTTTAAATACAGAAGTAAGAACTTTTCATACTACTGAAGATTTAAGAGAACTTTTACAAAGAGATGCAAGATATGGGGTTGATTATGATGGAAATGGGACATTTGCTGCAGCAGATGTAAATGAAAATGTTAAAGTAGTTGTAAATTCTTCAGGAGCTTTTTCTATCACTAATGTTAATGAAAGTTCAAATAGTCCAACGCTTGTTACAGGGGGTCAAGGACCATTAAATTTTGGACCTCATAATATGAATTTTAATATCACAGCTTATACAGATGAGAGAGGATGCAAAATACTCTACAAACTCTTTAGGTGTTAGTGCTTTTAATCCTAATTTACAACAAAATCAAACAGCAGCTTTCTGGGGAAATGGTGATCAAAAAACAAAATTAAGTATAGTTTTAAATGGAGTAAAGATAGAAAATGATAACATATCAAGTATAGATGAAGCTATAACTTATATTAATACCTTGGTATAAATTTTTAATGTCACACTTTATTTCAACATTTTCAATGCGAAACAAAGTGTGACATTATCCCACCCACCCACCCAAAATAAATTTAAAATTGGAACAAAAATTGCTTAGTATTTTTTCGAATAATTTTAAGCAATACTTTATAAAGGATTTAATTATGATGAGATCACTTTGGTCCGGAGTTAGCGGACTTCAAGCACACCAAATTGCAATGGACGTTGAAGGTAATAACATTTCAAACGTTAATACAGCAGGTTTTAAATACTCTCGTGCTGATTTTGGAACTATGTTTAGCCAAACAGTAAAAATTGCCACAGCTCCAACTGATGGAAGAGGGGGACAAAACCCTTTACAAATAGGGCTTGGAACTTCAGTTAGCTCCACAACAAGAATTCACTCTCAAGGTTCAGTTCAAACCACCGATAAAAATACTGACGTTGCGATCAATGGAGATGGGTTTTTTATGGTAAGTGATGATGGTGGTCTTACAAACTACCTTACACGTGCAGGGGATTTTAAACTTGACGCTTATGGGAATTTTGTTAATAATGCAGGTTTTGTTGTCCAAGGTTGGAATATCGACTGGGATACTCAAAGCATTGATTCTTCAAGAAGTCCAAAAAATATTTTCATCGATCCAGGCATGCACATCCCTGCAGCACAATCAACCGAAGTAGCTATTAAAGCAAATCTTAACAGCGGGCTTAATATAGGAACAGCCAGCAGACCATTATATGCCCTAGATTCTGTTCACGGATATAATAGCAAAACAAATGAAACTAAAGATGAAAATGATACAGGAACTACTCAATTTTATACCACTTCTAAAAATTCAGTTGAAGTTACAGAAAAAGGTGTTGATGCAGCATCTTTATTTAATGCTAATGGACAAGGCTTAAATTTAAGAGATGGACAAGGTATTTGGGTATCTTATGCAGATGCAAAATACTCTACAAACTCTTTAGGTGTTAGTGCTTTTAATCCTAATTTACAACAAAATCAAACAGCAGCTTTCTGGGGAAATGGTGATCAAAAAACAAAATTAAGTATAGTTTTAAATGGAGTAAAGATAGAAAATGATAACATATCAAGTATAGATGAAGCTATAACTTATATTAATACTTTTACAGCCCCTAATGACACAAGACAAGGCACAGGAGTTAAAGCAGTAAAAAATTCTGATGGTAGTGGTATAGATTTTATCAATGATAATTCAGATGGTACTACTGATAATATGAAAAATATCAATCTTGTAGTAAATTCTGATAATACAGCAGGTGAAGTTTGGACAGCAACTTGGACAGCAGGGCAAGATGGAGCAGAAGGTTCATTTGCATATCAACAAGTGCAACAAAATAATGCTTCTTTATGGACAGCTACAGGTGGTAATACCGGACAAGATGCTCTAACAGGTGGTAGAAATGCACAAGTTATAACAGCTCATAAATATATCTATAGTTCTTCACCTCAAACCCTTCCTCCTATGTATAATCCTGATGGAGGTTATGCTTATGTTCCAGGAACAAATGGGGGAGCAGGAAATCCTACTTGGAATGGTACAGATACAAATGTTATTGGTTCACAAAATTATTACAATGCTGTAATGAATGGTTCTTTATTAAACACTGAAGTAAGAACTTTTCATACTACTGAAGATTTAAGAGAACTTTTACAAAGAGATGCAAGATATGGGGTTGATTATGATGGAAATGGGACATTTGCTGCAGCAGATGTAAATGAAAATGTTAAAGTAGTTGTAAATTCTTCAGGAGCTTTTTCTATCACTAATGTTAATGAAAGTTCAAATAGTCCAACGCTTGTTACAGGGGGTCAAGGACCATTAAATTTTGGACCTCATAATATGAATTTTAATATCACAGCTTATACAGATGAGAGAGGAACTGTAAGCACTAATGATGCCTTTACAAAAATCTTTAAAGGACTTGATGGATCTTTCCCTGCTGGAAATCAAGTAAAACAAAGCGAACTTTTAAAGCTTAGTGCTTTTTCGGCCGGACTTGAAATTTATGACTCTTTAGGATCAAAACATACTTTAGAAGTGCAATTTGTAAAACAAAGCACCACTCAAGATGGTGGTAATGAATGGCAAATGATTATCCGTGTTCCAGAACCTGCAGAGATTAATACTACAGGCGAAGGTCCAAATAATATCATAGTAGGAACAGCAAGATTTAACAATGATGGCTCTTTGTCAAATTACAATCCAAGAACGATTAATTTTTCACCAAATAATGGTGCAGCTCCAAATCAACAAATCAAGCTTTCCTTTGGAACAAGTGGAAGTAATGATGGTCTTGTAAGTTCTAACTCAGCTTCAGCTCTTACCAATCAAGCCACAGATGGCTACACTTCAGGAAACTTAAAACCTGATGCAATACGCGTTGATGATAAAGGAAATATCTTAGGTGAATTTACAAATGGAAAAACCTTTGCAGTAGCAAAAATAGCTATGGCTTCAGTAGCAAATAACTCAGGTCTTGAAGAAATAGGCGGAAATCTTTTCAAAGTTACTGCAAATAGTGGAAATATAGTAGTTGGAGAAGCTGGAACAGGTGGACGTGGGGAGATGAAAACCTCAGCGCTTGAAATGTCAAACGTGGATTTAAGCCGTTCTTTAACTGAGCTTATCATTATCCAAAGGGGTTATCAAGCAAACTCTAAAACTATTTCAACTAGCGATCAAATGCTTCAAACTTTGATCCAATTAAAACAATAATCAAACTTTATCCTTTTTGGATAAAGTTTTTATCTAAGTTAATCTTAGATAAAAATCTTGCTTTGCAAGCCTACTTTTAGTGGTTTTACAATACAAGATTTATACGTAGGCTTGATGCCTTCAATTATTGCTAACTCACCTTTTGGTGGGTTGCAATTTAATTGATACTTTTTATAAATTTAAAAATATAAAAAAGCAAATACTACACAAAAACTTATCTTTTAGCTTTAATTTATAAATTAATAAAGCAAAAATTAATCTTTTATAAGTATGATAAAAGATTTAATACTTTTTAAGGAAATTATATGCTCTTAAGTAATCCCATTATTATAAGTGTTATTTTAATGACTTTACTTTGTATTTTTCGTTTTAATGTCTTACTTAGCCTTTTAATCTCTGCTTTAGTAGCTGGAATGCTTTCTCACTTATCTATGGTCGAAACTATGGATATCTTAATAGGTGGTATGAAAGAAAATTTAAAAACTGCTCTAAGCTATATTTTACTAGGGGCTATTGCAGCTGCCATTTCTAAAACAAATTTAACCGCTTACTTAATCAAAATCGTAAGTCATTTTATTTCACATAAAAAATATTTTTTACTAATTTCTTTAACAATTATTTCTTGTTTTTCACAAAATTTAGTGCCTATACACGTGGCTTTTATACCGCTTTTAATCCCGCCTCTTTTAAGCCTTTTTAATCGCTTAAAAATTGATCGTAGAGCGGTAGCTTGTGCCTTAACTTTTGGACTTACTACTCCTTATATGGTATTGCCTGTGGGTTTTGGACTCACTTTTCAAGACTTGATAAAAGATAATATTGCTTCTAATGGAGTCAATATATCTTTAAATGATGTTACCAATACTATGTATCTAGCTGCTTTTTGTATGATACTTGGACTTTTTTTGGCTATTTTTGTTTTTTATAGAAAACCAAGAGAATACAAAGAGATAGAATTTTCTAAAGTAGATTTTGACAATCTTAAAATGACTCGTAAAGAATGGGGAGTTTTAGCAGGACTTGTTGTAACCTTAATCTGTCAAATTGCTACAATGAATTTACCTTTATCTGGACTTTTAGGTTTTGTTTTGATGGTAGCTTTAGGCGGAGTGGAGTATAAAAAAATCGATTTAATTTTTGATGACGGTTTAAAAATGATGGGCTTTATAGCCTTTGTTATACTCGTAGCAGCTGGATATGGAGAAGTTTTAAAACAAAGTGGCGCTGTAAATGAGCTTGTAAATTCTGTTGTTCCTTTTATGAAAGAAAGTAAATTTTTAGCTATTTTTATAATGCTTTTAATAGGGCTTTTAATCACTATGGGCATAGGAACTTCTTTTGGAACTATACCTATCATTACAACTCTTTTTGTTCCTATTTGTTTAGAATTAAATTTTTCTCTTGCTTTAATAGTCTTTATAATAGGAGTTGCAGGAGCACTTGGTGATGCAGGAAGTCCAGCAAGCGAAACCACAATGGGTGTTAGTGTAGGACTTAATGCTGATAAACAGCACGATCACATTAAAGATACTTGTATCCCTACTTTTATCTTTTATAATGGAACTTTATTGTTTATTGGAAGTGTGATAGCACTCTTTTTATAGAATTTTTAGAAACTTTTTATAATGGGTATAGGAACTTCTTTTGAAACTATACCTATTATCACAACTCTTTTTGTTCCTATTTGTTTAGAATTAAATTTTTCTCTTGCTTTAATAGTCTTTATAATAGGAGTTGCAGGAGCACTTGGTGATGCAGGAAGTCCAGCAAGCGAAACCACAATGGGTGTTAGTGTAGGACTTAATGCTGATAAACAGCACGATCACATTAAGATAAATAAAACTTTTTATTTATTAGAAGCAAGAAGGTGTAGGAATTTTAATGCTTTTGACCAAAAGCATTAATTATCCTTCCTTATATAAACAATGCTCAAATATAAATTTATGATCCTCTGGCAAGGCTTTAAATAAAGCATTAGCTAAATTTCTTATTTCCCAAAGAGCTGATTTTGAACTTCTAAGAGCGATAAAATTTTGTAAACTTCTTGCATTAATGCTTAAAGTAAGTTCTGTTTTATAGCTTTCTGGTAAGCAGTATTTAGCAATGTCTAAACTAATGCTTTTTTGCAAAATAAGACGCAAATTTTCTAAAGCTTTTATACTAGCATTATCTACCTCTTCATTGCCACAAAGAACGAGATAGCGGCTTGCATTCTCAAAATCTCCAATTTTAAACTCATCTTCATTTCTAAGTTCTTTTAAAGTGTAGCGTGTGCTTTTTACGCTAGGGCTAGTATGACGATGGCGCGCAACCTCTTGCAAACAAGCCCTAGAAATCCCTTGTATATAAAAAGTATAGTTTAAATGTTCTAAAGTAGAAGAATGTTTAAATTTATTGCCTACACGATCTATTAATTCTTTATCTTTTTCTCCTCCGCAATCACCCTTATCAAAACTTTGCCAACAAGTTCTAGTAGCGTGAGAACATACAAAAAGTGGTGTGTGATGAAGTAAAGTAATCTGCATAAAAACTCCTTAATTTTTGAAATTTTAGCATATATTATCTTTTATTTTTAAAATTTTATTTTCAAAACCTCTTTTTATAAGTTCATTCTCTAGTGCGCAAATATGTTTTAAAAAACTTTGCCTTTGAAGGCTCAATAAACCCTTAACTAGTCTAAAATACTCTATAAATTCTTCAATAAAGAGTAAATTTTTTCTTAAAAGTTCTTCTTCGTTTTTAACATTTATCACAGAAATTTTTGCCAAACTAAGCTCAAGCTGAAAAGAACTAGGTTGCAAAAGCCCTAAAAGATCTTTAAAATTAAATAATTCTTGTTTTAAACACTCTAAATCTTTGATTGTCTTTTTTGTTTGCTCTAAATCAAGGTGGCTTTGTTCTATATAAGCTATCTTTTGACTGATTTTATCAACAAATTTTTTACAATTTTTTATACTTTTGATAATTTTTACAAAAGCTTTTAATAAAAATTCACTCTGCTTAGCAAAACTTAATACACTTAAAGGTAAATAAGATTTTTTTGTATCTTTTAAAAGCTCTTTAATACACAAAGAAAAAGGTTTTTCTATGCTTCCTTCTATCCTTAATCCACCTTCTGTGGCATTATAAACTTCTATGCCATAACATTTTGCCTCATTTATCATTTGTTCTAAAACTTGCTTAAAATAAACCCATGCTTCTTGAGTTTTAGCCTGTGTTTTTCCTCCATAAGCTAAAGCCTTTAAACCTTTATAGTTGCTACTCTCATATTTTGGAGTATGTTTATAATCTTTTGGGTGGGAATCTCCCTCATCATTAAAGGCTAAATCTTGACCTATAAAAATAATATTTTTAAATGCCAAATTCAAAGCTATCACAAAAGCTAAATGCGCCACGCTAACTGAGTAAAAAACATAAGAAAAAGGTTTTAAGTCAAGATAAAAAGCAAAAAGATAATCCCTTGGTATAAGCATAAAAGAACGATTGTTTTTTCTAAAAATTCACAAGCCTTAGGAGATGCCACTCCTGCTAAAATAAAAGTTATATCTTTATCAAATTCTTTAAAGTCATTATTAAAAAATTCAGCCGTAAAATCAGTTCTTTCCACCATGCAAACATAATCAGGTTTAATGCCCTCTTTGGCTAAAATAGGATAGGCGCTATCAGCACAAAAATTATAGCTTTTTTCATTTTCTTTAAGCAAAGGGAGTTGCTTTGTTAAGCTAGGCCCAGTTGATACTATGATAGCATTCTCAAAAGACTTGCAACGATCTTGAATGAGATTTGTAAAACTAGGGCGCGTAATCATTTTGGGCAAATTGATTATAAAATTTTCTAAACCCATTAAAACATCTTTTGGATCATTTCCATTAGTTAGAATTTCTTTTTTAAAATAAGACATTATCGTTTCATTGACTTTTAAAATATCTTCTTGAAATTTAAAATAATACTCACTCATTAATTCTAGATGATAAACTTTTGCATATCTTACAAAAACAGGAGTAGAACAAAAATTAGCATAGTCATTTATGCTCATTTTGTCGGTATAAAAAATAATTAATCTTTGCTCTTTTAAAAAACTAGAAAAATCAAATAAGTGAAATACTATATAAAGAATTTCTAATTCTTTTTCAAAAACAATAATATGCCTATGATTTGTGTTTTAAAGCAAAGCCTTAAGCAAAACTCCATTCCCAAAACCATAAAATAAAGTATTGGATAAAATGCAAAATGAGTTTGATATTTTATAAGCTTTTCATTAAGCTCACTTAAAACATCTTTATAAAGGCTCTTACTCCCCCCCCTATAATATTAATATCTAAATTATGCTTTCCTAAAATAATCTTAAATTTAAGGGTTTTAAGCTGACTTAAATCTTGTTTTAAAATAGGATTTTTTAAGGCTTTTAGGTTTTTATCAAAGAGAGCTTTTTGAGTATTTGTAAAATTCATATTTTTCCTTAAAAAATTATAAATTCTTACACAAAATTACTTTATAAATAATAAAATAAAAAGCTTTTTTGGGTTATAATAAAACAAAAAATCTAAGGTAAATCAATGAAGCTAAAACAAACAAAATATATCTTTGTAACCGGAGGTGTTCTTAGCTCTTTAGGCAAAGGTATAGCTGCAGCATCCATTGGAACACTCTTAAAAAATTCAGGGCTTAATATAGGAATTTTAAAAGCTGATCCTTATATCAATGTAGACCCTGGAACAATGAGTCCTTTTGAACATGGAGAAGTTTTTGTTACAGATGATGGGGCTGAGACCGATCTTGATTTAGGACACTATGAACGTTTTTTAGATGAAAGCTTATCTCAAAGCAATAATTTTACAACAGGGCGCGTTTATCAAAGCGTGATAGAAAAAGAAAGACGAGGGGAATATCTTGGAAAAACTATACAAGTAATCCCTCATATAGTAGATGAAATCAAAGATAGAATAAAAAATGCAGGAAAAGATAAAGATATACTCATAGTAGAAATTGGCGGAACAGTTGGAGATATAGAAGGCTTACCTTTTTTAGAAGCCATACGTGCATTAAAACTTGAAGTGGGCAAGAATAATGCTATGAATATTCATCTTACTCTTGTGCCTTTTATAAAAGCCGCAGGAGAACTTAAAACAAAACCTACTCAACACAGCGTAGGAGAATTACGTCGTATAGGTATAAGTCCTGATATGATCATTTGTCGTAGTGAAAAATCGCTTGATAAAGAATTGAAAAATAAAATAGCTATTTCTTGTGGGGTTGAAAAAAATTGCGTGATAGAAAGCATTGATGCAGCAAGTATCTATCAAATTCCACTTAATTTTTTAAAACAAGATATTTTAAGTGCTATTGCAAATATTTTAGATCTTAAAAATTTAAAACCCGATATGGAAAATTGGAACAACCTTGTTAAAAGAGTAATTGCTCCAAGCAATGAGGTAAAAATTGCTTTTGTTGGAAAATACATCGATCTTAAAGAAAGCTATAAAAGTTTAACAGAAGCGTTAATCCATGCTGGAGCAGCACTTGATACTAAAGTTAATATCAAATGGATAGATAGCGAGAAATTGCAAAATTTAGATTCTTTAGAAGATTTAAAAGATGTAAATGGAATTTTAGTTGCTGGAGGTTTTGGGTATAGGGGAGTTGAAGGCAAAATAAAAGCAATAAATTATGCAAGAGAGCACAATATCCCTTTTTTAGGAATTTGCCTTGGCATGCAACTTGCTCTTATTGAATTTGCAAGAAATGTTTTAAAATTAAAAGATGCAAATTCAAGCGAATTTGATGAAAAATGTCAAAACCCTATTGTTTATCTAATTGATGAATTTATAGATTCTAATGGAACTAAACAAATTAGAACAAGTAAAACGCCACTAGGTGGAACTATGCGTCTTGGATCTTATGAGTGCGAAATTAAAAAAGATAGTTTATTAAGCAAAATTTATCACAATGCCAAATCGGTAAAAGAAAGACATCGTCACCGTTATGAAGCCAATCCAAAATACAAAAAAATGTATGAAGATAAAGGACTTATCATAAGTGGAGAAAATAAAGGACTTATTGAGGCCATAGAACTTAAAAATCATCCTTTCTTTTTAGCAGTGCAATTTCATCCTGAATTTACCTCAAGACTTGAAAATGCAAATCCTGTAATTTGTGGATTTATAAAAGCAGCATTAAATAATGAATACAATTAACAAAGAAGATATAAAAAGAATTTTAAAATTACGTTTTGAAAATGATATGCATACAAAATTATGCGATTTACCTTTGCCCTCTTGCTTAAAAGATATTTATAAAGGGGCAAATCGCATTAAAGAAGCCATAGAAAAAAATCAAAAAGTTGCCATAGTGGGTGATTATGATGTAGATGGTATTATTTCTTGCGTGATACTATCTGAATTTTTTGATGATCTTGGTTTTGATTATGTAGTCAAAATTCCTAATCGTTTTAAAGATGGCTATGGGCTTAATGAAGAAATTATTAAAGAATTAGATTGTGATTTAATTATAACTGTTGATAATGGCATAGCTGCTATTGATGCTGCTAAACTTTGCAAAGAAAAAAATATTGATTTAATCATCACCGATCACCATATGCCCTTGCAAACCCTGCCTGATGCTTTTGCCATTATAAATCCAAAACAAGAAGATTGTAAATTCCCTAATATAGAAATTTGTGGCGCACAAGTGGCATGGTATTTAGTCGCTGCTTTAAAAGAAGTTTGTAAAATCAAATATGATTTATCCAAATTTATAGAACTTTTAGCCATTGCCATTATTGCTGATATGATGGAACTTAGAGATTTAAACCGCGCTCTTGTTAGAAAAGGAATAGAATATATAAATAAATCAAATAGAGCCGCTTTTAAAGCGATAAAACTATACTATCAAAAAGATAAATTTGGACTTGATAATATAAGCTTTTTAATTGCTCCTCTTATAAATAGTGCTGGAAGAATGGATGATGCGAGTATCTCTTATCGTTTTTTGCATACTAAAAAATTACAAGATGCACAAAACTATCTAGAGCAAATTGTGAATTTTAATGAAAACAGAAAAGACGAAGAAAAACAACTTTTCGAAGAATCTTTAAAACAAATTGACGAAAAAGACGCTTGCATTATAGTAGGCGGGGCAAATTGGCACGAAGGAGTATT
The DNA here is from genome assembly GCF_018968685.1 of Campylobacter novaezeelandiae. Taxonomy (NCBI): domain Bacteria; kingdom Pseudomonadati; phylum Campylobacterota; class Epsilonproteobacteria; order Campylobacterales; family Campylobacteraceae; genus Campylobacter; species Campylobacter novaezeelandiae. The sequence goes on from NZ_CP076657.1 coordinate 1,479,889, forward strand.
GGGGATAGTTGCAAGTCGTCTTGCCAAACATTTTAAAAAACCGGCCTTTGTGTTTTCAAAAAATGAAAACAAACTTAAAGGTAGTGCTAGAAGCGTTGGAAAAGTAGATGTTTTGTCTTTAATAACAAAAGCTAACTTTTTGCTTGAAAATTATGGAGGACACAAAGGTGCAGCTGGATTTAGTCTTGATTTTAAATACTTAGATGAATTTAAAAATTTAATCTTTAAAGAATGTCTTAAAATTCCCAAAAATGAATTTAATGATGCAGATGAAATTTTAGGAATTTTAGATCCAATTGAAATTGATTTTGAAATGCTTGAAATTTTAGAGTCTTTTGAGCCTTTTGGATATAAAAATCCAAGACCTTTTTTTGTTTTAGAAAATTTAAATGTTAAAAACAAAAAACTTATAGGAAAAGAAGAAAAGCATTTAAAACTCATATTAAATAAAGATAGCAAAACAATAGAAGCTCTATTTTTTAATTTTGATAAAGAACCGAATTTAAACGAAAAAATCACTCTAGTTGGAAGTATTTCTAAAAATGAATATAGAGGTTTAATAGTCCCTCAATTCATTGTCAAAGAAATTTATTGATTTAACTTTTGTTTGTTATTTATTAATATAATTTAATATATTGCAATAAATAATAAAGGAGAGTTTATGAAAAATATTATTTTTATAATAATGTTTTTAATTTTAGGAGCAAGTATGCTAGAAGCAAAACCAAAAATTGTTATATTAGCCACAGGTGGAACTATAGCCGGATCCATTGATAATGAACTAGAAACAACAGGATACAAAGCAGGAGTTATAGGAATTGAAACTTTAATCAAAGCCGTTCCACAAATTAAAGATTTAGCACAAGTTAGCGGAGAGCAAGTTGCAAATATTGATAGTTCTAATATGACTGATGAAATTTGGCTAAAACTTGCTAAAAAAATCAATGAACTTCTCAAAAAAGATATCGATGGTGTAGTAATCACTCATGGAACTGATACTATGGAAGAAACTGCTTATTTTTTAAATTTAACTATCAAAAGCGATAAACCTGTCGTTTTAGTGGGAGCTATGCGTCCTGCAAGTGCTATGAGTGCAGACGGTCCAAAAAATCTTTATAATGCCGTAGCCCTAGCTGCAAGCAAAGAGGCCAAAAACAAAGGTGTAATGATAGCAATGAATGATAAAATACAAGGTGCAAGAGATGCAAGCAAAACCCACACTTTAAATGTTGATGCTTTTTCTTCGCCTAATTTTGGAAATTTAGGTTATATTGTAGATGGAAAGGTATTTTTTTATAATACAAATTTAAAAGAACATACCAAAAAAACTCCTTTTGATGTGAGCAAATTAGATACTTTGCCAAAGGTTGATATACTTTATACTTATTCCAATGATGGAAATGGCGTTGCTGCTAAAGCTTTATTTGAAAATGGTACAAAAGGTTTAGTGATAGCAGGAAGTGGAGCTGGAAGCATTCATCAAAATCAAAAAGAAGTATTAAAAGAACTTATGAAACAAGGCCTAAAAGTTGCCATAAGCTCAAGAGTAGTGGCAGGATCTGTTGCCCTAAGTAAAGATGATAAAGATTTAGGCTTTATTAATACACAAGGTTTAAATCCACAAAAAGCAAGAGTTCTTTTAATGTTAGCTCTTACCAAAACAAACGATATAAATACTATACAAAAATATTTTGAAAAATACTAAAAATATTAAAGCCTTTAAAAAGGCTTTAATATTTAATATTATTAAACTTTAAAAAATCTCTTAATTTTTCGTATTCTCCTTTTTCTAAAAAGCGATATTTTCCTGCTTTTAAAATACCTAAATCAAGCGCTCCAAAAGCTACTCTTTTAAGATCCATCACCTCTAAATCAAAATGAGCGAAAAAACGCCTAAGTTCTCTGTTTTTACCCTCATTAATAATAACCCTAAGTTTAGTATAACCTCCACTTGAACCAAAAATTTCATAGTCTAAAAAAGGGGCAAAACTCATAGAAGTGATTTTTGTTTTAGCATGAGCTCCTTTTTTTTCATTTTGAATTTCAAGCCCGTTTTGCATAGCCTCTATAACTTGTTTATTTACTATGCCTTTAACTTTTAAATAATACTCCCTTTCTAAATCACTACGCATTAAAGAAGAAGCTATCACGGGAGAATCTGTTAATAAAAGCAAACCTTCACTTGCAAAATCAAGTCTTCCTACACTTAGCCAATTACGAAATTGTTTTGGCAAGCTATCATAAATAATTTTTCTACCTCTATCATCTTTTTTAGAAACAATCTCGCCTTTTTGCTTATGATAAATAATCACACTAAAACTTGTTCTTTTTTGAAGTCTTTTGCCTTTGATAAAAATCTTATCATCAAATTTTACCCCATCGCTTAAAAGGGCTATTTTATTATTGATCTTGACTAAACCTTGTTTAATAAGTTCATCTGCCTCACGACGAGAATAATGGCTATTGTGTGAAATGAATTTATTGATTCTCATTGTTATGCCTTGATTTGTTTAAAACTAACTTGTAATTTTAACATTTTTATTATTCACATTCGCTTTTATGAAAAATACTAAAAATACAGAAGAAATGATAAAATTTAAACAAACTCCAATAGAAAATATTTTTATAAGAAAATCTATATTATCTATAACTAAAAAATAATAAGGGAAATATATACAAAAATTAATTAAGATGCTTATTAAAAGTGTTTTTTCAAAACAACCTGCAGCATAAAAAATACATTTTATACTATAACTTAAATGAAATATTACATAAGCAAAATAAAGGGATTTAATGATACTTAAGCTTTGATTATTTAAATTTAATCCTATAAAAGTTGCTATTTGTTGGATATAAAAATAACTTATAATAACCAAAAATATAAAAAAGATATTTATTGAAAATATAAAAATCAATTTATTCTTAAAACAAATTTCATCTTTTTTTACAATAATCTTTTGAATAATACTACCAAAACTCAAAATAAATACAAGTATAAATCCCCAAAAATAAGACATAGCTATAAAATATTCACTGTTTTGATGCATTAAATTTAAGCTTGCTAAAATTACAAATATATAAGCCATATTATCTAGCAACTGCTCTAAAGCTAGAAATATATGAGTTTTTGCAATAAATCGTATTTTAATATTTTTAAAGCTATCATATATAAAATTTTATATAATAATAAAAACTAATAGTTATCAATATTAGAAACAACGGAACTTACGTTTTATAATACACACCACAATCTGTATATTTTAAAAAAATAAAATCTATCAAAAAGCTAACAATAAATTTAACAAAACAAATAAAAATTAATATTTTTATTCTTTCTTTAACCAAAAACAAAGTAATAAAAAACATTACAAGAAATTCTAAACAATTATAAATCATTGAAAATATAAAAATAAATAATGTGAATTTATACGATAATTAATAACTTTATAATTAACCACCACCCAGCCTATAACAATAAAAACAAAAAAAGTAAAATAAAATATTTTTAATGGATTTTCTTTATTTTTCCTAAAAGATAAAATAAAGGTGCAATTAAAAAAGCTTGAAATATTTCTAAAATCACTTAAAGCCACATCATCTGAGAAAAAGTATCTAAGTGATTTATATCATTTTGTATAAAATGTATTCTAATAAAATCATTAATTTCTGGTAAAAAATATAAGTATAAAAAAAATAAAGAAATAAAATATATTACTTTTCAATAAAACCAAAAAATTATTATATAAAATTTTCATTACTTTAATTCTTGAAAAAATTCAAAACTCCTTTAAGAAGCTTTGAATAAAATTTTACATTACAAAAATAGTTGGGACTATAGTTGGATATTTTTTAATTTTTCTAAATATATGCTTTCTTAATACTTGTCTGATTTGATTTTCTAAAAATCTTGGATCATTTAAAACTTCATCTTTAACATTGCTAAAGAATTGAGCCAAAACTTCAGCCATTTCCTTTGAAAATGCGTGATCTTGTCTATCAGCTACAAGTCCATAGCTAAAAACTCTAGGTTTATTAACAAGTGTTTTTGAAGCTTTATCAAGCTGAGCTATGATAACAACTATTCCATTATCGGCTAAATTTTGACGATCGATTACTACATCATCAGCGATTTGTTTATTGATTTGATTATCTACAAAAACTTTTCCTGTTTTAACTGTTTTTACGCGTTTGATATATTTTTGACAAATCTCAACCTGATCCCCATCGCTCATAAGATAAATATTTCTTTCAGGGATTCCACACTTCATAGCTGTTTCTTTATGCTTAGTGATATGATTATACTCACCATGAACTGGTAGGAAAAATTTTGGTTTTATTAGTGTTAGCATAAGTTTTTGTTCTTCTATGCTTGCATGCCCACTTACGTGAATTTCGCTAAATTCCTGATATGCTACTTTAGCACCAGCCTTAAGCAAATAATCAAGCACCGCAGAAACATTTGCTTCATTACCTGGGATAGCTTTAGCTGAAATGATAATTTGATCGCTTGGCTTGATTTTTATAAATTTATGTTCATCAGTTGCCATTCTATATAAAGCACTCATTGTTTCGCCTTGGCTTCCTGTAGTTACAATTAAAACTTCATTGTCTTTGTATTTATTCACTTCATCAGCATCAATAAAAATTTTTCTATCTAACTTGATATAACCAAGTTCCATTGTGGTATAGAGATTTCTCTCCATAGAACGACCTATAACACAAACTTTTCTTCCGTATTTTAAACCATAAGTGATAGCTTGATAAACGCGGTGAATATTAGAGCTAAAAGTGCTCATTATCACTCTACCTTTAGTCTTTGAAAAAATTTGATCAAAAGTAGGCCCAACAGAACTTTCACTTTTTGTATAGCCTTCCTTGTAAGAATTGGTGCTATCACTTAAAAGACATAAAACTCCATTTTCTCCATATTGTGCTAAACGTCCCAAATCACTAGGATAACCATCAATTGGGGTTTGATCTATTTTAAAATCACCCGTATGTATAATAGTTCCTGCTTTAGTTTTTATAGCAAGTGCAGAAGCATCGATGATAGAGTGAGTGATATGAATCCATTCTATATCAAATTCACCTATTTCATAAATTTTTCTTTTTTCTACAGGTCTAAACCATTTTCTCTCGCTTTTTAAACCATGTTCTTCAAATTTATTTGAAATCATTCCTAAGGCTAAAGGAGTTGCATAGATTGGAAATTGAAATTCTTTAAAAAAGTAAGGCACAGCTCCTATGTGATCTTCGTGTGCATGAGTGATGATAATAGCTTTAATCTTATCCTTAATTTTTCTAACATAAGAGAAATCAGGTATAATAATATCTACTCCGTGCATAGTCCCATCTGGAAAACTCATACCTATATCTACAATAATAGCTTCATTATTTGTTTCAAAAATAGTAATATTGCCACCAATTTCACCCAAACCACCAAGAGGAGTTATGCGGATCTTGTGTTCACTTGAGTTATTGTATTTTAGAGGATTTAAACGATTTTCATGCGAAATACGATTTGCTTCTATACACTCAGCAAGAGCGATCTGCCAGTCTTCATTTCCGATTAATTTAGAAGGAAGATTTTTTCTTTTTTTCTTTTTTTCTTCTTGATTATTTTGAGTATTAGAATTTGAGTTTTCGTGTTCTGAATTTTGAATATTTTTTTTTCTTTTATTTCTATATTTATAATGTTTATTGTTTTTAGAATTAAAATTTATCTTTTGCTCTTGGTTTTCTTGATTATTTTCGCTCATATTCATCCTTTAATTTTTCATAAATTTTAAGGTATGAATCAACGCAAATTTCGTGGGGTCTTGCATTTTCTTTTATATTAAGACTATTTAAAATTTCTAAAACTTTATTTCTATGAAGACTCAAATTTTTAAGAAGCTGTTTTCTTGGAAATTTAAAACAATCTTTTAAAAAAAATTTAAAATCTTCTATATTACAAAGTTCCCTAAATTCTTTTTCCTTTATCAAACTCATCACAGATGAGACAACTTTTGGTTCGGGATTAAAACATTTAGGATCTACATCAAAAAGTATTTTTCTTTTGCAAATTAAAGCACTTAAAACTCCTAAAGAAGAAAATTCTTTTTCATTTTCTTTAGCACAAAATTTAAGAGCCATTTCTTTTTGTACCATAACAATAAGCCCTAAACAGTTTTCATCTTCTAAGGCCTTTAAAATTAAATGACTTGCTATATAATAAGGTAAATTTGCAATCAAAAAATACTTATTTTCATCAAAACTTCCTTTAACCTCGCTTGCATCTTGATGTAATAATCTTAATTTTCCACATTCGATTTCTTTTTGAAATTTCTTTTGCAAAAGCGGTATAAGTTCTTTATCGATTTCATATGCTTTAACAAAAGAAATTTTTAAAAGTTCTTGCGTTAAATCACCTAAGCCAGGCCCAATCTCAACAATATTATTTGTTTCTTTGGGTATGGCTTGGATGATTTTATAAACTATTTCTTTATTATTTAAAAAATTCTGTCCATAATATTTTTTTGCTTTAATCATAAAGAATTATTTTATCTAAAAATTCTTAATTAAGTCTTTTTAGATAAAATTCTAAAAATAAATTAAGAAAGGATTAGATGATAATTTGTGCAGGAGGTAATGAAAATTTCTCATTTGCCAAAGCTATAGGCATAGGATTAGTAGAAGCAACTTGTAATCTAACTAAAATCTGTCATATATATAAACCATCAAATCTAGTATTTATAGGGACTTGTGGATTATACGAAAAGGGTAAAATTTTAGAAATTTATAAAAGCTCTCATGCCTATAATATTGAATTTTCAAAAATTTCAAACAATTTTTACACTCCAGCACAAAATGAAATTTGTCTTAAAAATGAAAATGTTTCTTGTGAAACAATTAAAATAAATTCTTCAAATTATATTTGTCAAGATAAAAAAGCTGCCAAAGAATTTGCTAAATTAGATTTTTTTGCTGAAAATATGGAGGCTTTTGCTGTTTTAAGCGTGGCTAAAAATTTTGGAATTTTTGCAGAGTGTATTCTATGTGCAACTAATTTTTGCAATGAAAACGCACATAAAGATTTCATAAAAAATCATCAAAAAGCCAAAGAAAATTTAATACAATATTTAAAAGAACATAATTATCTCTAAAATATAAGGAATAAATTTTGAAAGAAACTGTAAATATTTTAGATTTTTTACCCGAAGAATTGGAAGAATATATCAATCCAATGTTTCGCGTGAAACAAATTTATCAATGGATATATCAAAAATATGCCGATAATTTTCTAGAAATGACCTCTTTGCCAAAAAATTTACGAGAAAAACTAAATGAAAATTATCATTTTAACCCTCTTAAAATCATCTATAAAGAACAAAGCAAAGATGGTAGCATCAAATATCTTTTCGAACTCAAAGATGGATTGAGAATAGAAAGTGTGCTCCTACCAATGAAAGAAGAGAAATTTGATGAAAAAGGTATAAAAATCGCTCATGCTAAATATACTATCTGTGTCTCTTCTCAAGTAGGTTGTAAAAGTGGTTGTAGTTTTTGTTTGACAGCAAAAGGTGGATTAAAAAGAAATTTAAGTGCTGGAGAAATAGTAGCCCAAATTCTTTGCATCAAAAAAGATAATCAAATTCCTTATGAAAGACGCGTTAATATAGTTTATATGGGAATGGGAGAACCTCTTGATAATCTTAATAATGTATCAAAAGCTATTAAAATACTGTCTCACAATGATGGATTATGCATAAGTCCTAGACGTCAAACTGTAAGCACAAGTGGCTTAGCAAATCAAATCAAAAAACTAGGAGAAATGAATTTAGGAGTATTACTTGCTATATCTTTACATGCTGTAAATGATACTTTACGCAATGAGCTAATGCCTATAAATAAAGCTTATAATATAGCTTCTATTATGCAAGCGGTGCGAGAATTTCCTATAGATCAAAGAAAAAGAGTTATGTTTGAATATCTACTAATTGATAACATCAATGATAAAATAGATCACGCAAAAGAACTTGTCAAACTTCTAAATGGTATAAAAGCTAAAGTAAATTTAATACTTTTTAATCCACACGAAGGGAGTTTTTATAAGCGTCCAAATTTAGAAAATGCTATTAAATTTCAAGATTATATAAGTTCAAAGGGTATAACTTGCACGATAAGGGAAAGTAAAGGTCTTGATATTTCAGCGGCTTGTGGGCAATTAAAAGAAAGAAAGAAAAATGAGTTGGCTTGATATTATAGAACTTATTTTTATATTCTTAGTTGTTATCATAGGCTTTTGTGGTATGGCTTGGGTAATTACAAAAGATAATAAAAATTAGTTTTTAATTTTTAACAAAATCAATTTTTTGCAGTATAATAAATAAAAAAGGTTTATTATGGCAAAAAAACAGCATATATTTCACCCTAATGATACTAAATTTGATAAAAAAATGGTTGAAATTACAGAAAAAACTGGTTTTAAGATCGCAGTATTTTCAATGGCTGCTATGACAATGCTAGGAAGCGTTGTTATTTCTTCGGCTCTTCCTGCCATTAATAGACATTTTGACAAACTTTTACAAAACCAAAATGGGATCTTGATAGAATTTACACTTAATCATCTTGATATTTTAACACGTCTTATTTTAACAATACCAGCTATTTTTGTAGTAATACTATCTCCGATTGCAGGAATGTTTATGGATAAATTCGGCAAACTAAAATTTGTTTTTCCCGCTATGGTAGTTTGGACAATTTCGGGTGTAGCTGGATTTTTTTTAAATGATATTTATGCCATTCTTGTTTCAAGAGCTGTATTTGGAATCGCAACAGCTTTTATTATGACAGGGGCTTCAGCTTTACTTGGAGATTATTATAGTAGAGGTGGATTTAATCGCCGTGAAAATGCTCTTTCTTGGCAAGGTTTTTTCTGTGCCGTTGGAGGGGCTATTTTTATTTCTATTGCAGGTTATGTTTCTAGCTATTCTTGGCGTTATCCTTTTTTGGTATATGGACTTGGAATTTTAATCACAATTTTAGCTTATATATATCTTTTTGAACCTAAGAAATTTAAATTTTATAATCACACTAAAATAGAAACAAAAACAAATTATTGGCAATTTTTTCCTATATATTTTATAGGATTTTTTATCATGGTAATTTATTACATATCACCAACTCAACTTCCTTACTATATAGAAGATCATCTAGGACTTGATCCAAAATATATAGGAATTTCTATGTCAGTTTCTGCTCTTTTTTATGGGGTATTTTCTCTAAGCTATAAGTATTTAATGAAATTTATAAGCATAAAACAAATTTATATTTTAACTCTATTTATTGTAGGTAGTTCTTTTATGCTTTTATATTTTATTCACTCTTTTAGTGCTGTAATATTTGCTTTAGCCTTGCTTGGAACGGGCGGAGGAATTATGCTTGTTAATAATACTGCTTATCTATTTTCTATTTGTCCTGCAAATGCTAGAGCTAGAGCTTATGGAATTTTAGCAAGCTTTATATTTTTAGGACAATTTTTAAGCCCTATAATCTCTCAACCGATAGTAAGGCAAATAGGACTTATTGAAGCATTTTTGGTATGGGCTATTGTGATTTATTTTGTAACCATTTTATTTTTATTTTTCAGACAAAAAAAATAAAAATTTATACAAATTTTTAAATAAGTTTTATAATATAATTCTTATAAAAAATTTTAAAAAACTTTACCCTGCTAAGACTAAAAATTTTTTAAGGATATTAATGCAAGATTTATACTATGAAAAATATTTAAATAATGATTTATTTATCAAAAGATATATTATCCAAATATTAAATGGCATTTTTCTTATCTAAATGGAAAAAGAGGATTCTCTAGAATTTACAAAGTACTATATGCTACTTTTCTAAAAAATTCTTTTTAAAATCTTATTTTACAAAAAGAGTTTTACAAGGAAAGGTCGATATACCCTACCTTGAGCTTGTATTAACTACAAAATGCACCATGCGTTGCGAATCTTGCAATAATTTAATGCAATACTTCTCACCTAACAATCAATACACCTCAACGCTTGAAGGTTTAAAAACAAGCCTAGAAACCTTATTTGAAAAAGTAGATAGCATACAAAGGCTTAGGATTATAGGTGGAGAACCTTTGCTTTTTAAAGAACTTCCACAACTTATAAATTATATAGAAAATTCTAAAAAAATCTTTACCTTTGATATACTAACCAATGCAACCATAGATTTTAGCGATGAGTTGGTAAAAGAACTTAAAAACTCTAAAAAATTAAGAAAAATTAGTATATCTGATTATAAAAAATCTCCAAATTTAAAATCCCACTAAAACAAGAAAGTATTTTTAAAAAACTTAAAGAAAATAAAATTGCTTATTCTTTTAATACAACTGATACTTGGTATGACATAGAAAAAATTTATAAAAGAAATAGAACAAAAGAAGATATCATAAAAAACTATTATGCTTGTATGATGCCTTGTGTTTCTCTTATGAGTGCACAAGGCATTAGCAATGGGGGGGGGGATAAACATTTATTAGCTCCCAAAGGAGCAATCTTTGTATGTCCTGTAGCCAGTTCTTTATCAAGACTTAAAGGTTTAGAAGAATTCAGTGGGGATTTTATCAACCTATAAGATGATAAAAAAAGATATTTGGACTTTTATGTGCAAGATTTTTTTAAAGCTTGTGATTATTGTCACGATTATACCAAACCTATTAAAAATATCCCTATAGCTATACAAACCAAAAAGATTCTAAAATTAGAAAAAGATTAAAGATATTTTTCTAATTTTTTAATGATATTTATAATAATTTCTTGCTTTTCATCTTCACTTAAATTATCTTTGGCATTTTTAATAAAAATATAATCTTTATTATATGTTGGCCAAAGCACTTCATCTCCTAATGGGTAAAGTGCGATACTAAAAACCTTCAAATTTGTGGCAAGATGAGTAGTGCCTGTACTAGGGCTTATTACACAAATTGATTTTAAAATAAGCTCTGCTAAATTTAAAATATCATCATTATTTTTGAAAATTACAATTTCTTTAGATAAATTTTTATCATATCCATAAAGCTCATTTATAAAATGATCATGCACCAAATCGTAAGTAGGTATAACAATACTAACATCTTGATAAATTTGTCTAATGTTTTTTGCTAATTTTAAAAAAGAAATAGTATCTAAAGTAGTATTTGAAGTAATGCTAAAAGGATTAAGCACTATAAAACGTTTAATTTCATTTTGATTTAAAAAATTCTTAATTAAATTTTTATGTGTTACATTGGTTTTTATCTGTGTTTTAAATTCTAAATTTTTAATCTTTTTATCAAAAATTCTAGCATTTATTTTTCTAGCATAAAAAAGCAACCTATCTCTTTCTGTTTTTTTATTATAAAGACGTTTAAGAAGTTTTATCCAAAGTGTTTTGCATTTTATAGAAAAAAAGCTTCTGATTTTGAGTCTTGTGATAACTTTTTTAGCATTACTTTTAATAAAAAGATCAATTAAAAAAGTATTTGCCTTATATGAAATAATATAATCTAAACTATATTGATTAATTTTTTCTAAATTTTCTTGTTTTATAGAATTTTCTAAAATTTCAATATAATCAATAAATCCCAAACTCTTTAAAAGAGACAAAGTGTTATTTCTTGCAAAAACAATAATTTTTGCGTTATAGATATATTTTAATGCATAAAGCATATCTAAACTTGCTATCATATCACCTAAGGCATCAGGACAATAATAGCCTATTTTAAGTGATACCCCCCCCGTTTCAATCTTTTTCATTATCACTCCTTTTAAGATAACTCAAGCTAAAAATTTTAGCTTAAAACCTATAAAATCGCAATAGAATTAAATTTCAAAACCTTAGAAATTTAATTTATTATTATTTTAAATCTAAGACTTATAAATATCTTTTTAATTTTAAAAATATTTCGTTTATAATCTCTAAAATATCATATGTACTCAATTCTTCTTTAGTTTTATTTAGCAAAACATAATCCTTGTTAAAAGTTTCCCAAAAAATTATATCTTTTTCACTAAATAAACCTATGCTTGATTTTTCCAAATTTGAAGCAAGATGAATCACCCCTGTACTAGGAGATATAACACATTTTGTTCTTTTGATAAGCTCGCAAATATTTAAAATATTGTCATCGTTTTTAAAAATATAAATTTTTTGTGGTTTTTGTTTAAAAAACATATTAAATTCTTGTATAAAATCTTTATGCACAGTCTCATAACTTGGTATAATTATGCAAACATCACTAAATTTAGAAACAATTTCTTGACAAAGCCTTAAATAATCTACCAATTTTAAAGTATAAAAAGCTGAAATAGAAAAAGGGTTAAGAAGTATTAAATTTTTATCTTTTATATTATTTTGATCTAAAAAATTATTTATGATATTTTTATTATAAATATTTGTTTTAATTTTTATATCAAAATTTAAATTTTTAATTTCTTTATCAAATAATTTAGGATTTATTTTTCTTGCATAATAAAGCATTTTAAATTCATCGTTTCTATTTTTATAAAATCTTTTAATAAAAGAAACAAAGACACATTTGCATTTTAAAGAAAAAATAGAAATAGGACGATTTCTAGTAATCACTTTTTTAGCATTAGTATTTATCAAAAATTTAAGTACAAAAGTTTTAGCATGAAAAGAAATAATAAAATCTAAATTATACTTATTAATTTTCTCTTTTATGATAGGATTTTCACTAGAAGTTAATGAAGGAATTTCTTCAAATTTATCAATAAAATCAAAACAAGATATTAAATCTTTTAAATTACTTTTTCCAAAAAAAACTATTTCTGCCCTATAAATATGTTTTATTGCATATAAAGCTTTTAAAGAAATTAAACTATCTCCTATGCCATAAGGACAAAAAAATCCTATTACCCCCCCCCGTTGTTAGTTTATTTTTCATTTTAACTCCTTAATTATTAAAATATAATTTCTTATGAGTTTTAATCATAAGAAATTTAAGAATTCTTTTTTTATATTTTTTTTGGAGATTATATCAAAAAATTTATTTTTGTATTTGAATTTCAAACGATAAGAATGTAAAAGCAAACGCTTTGCTCCACAAAATTCTATCCTTTCTTTTTCTTCCATTTTTTTATCTAAAATTCTTTCAATTTGCTCTTTATTTAAGCCATATAAAGGATCTCCTAAAATTTTATGTTTCACATGAAACAAATGAAGTCTTATTTGATGCTGTCTTCCCGTAAAAGGCTTACAAAGCAAAAGTGTGGCATTAAATTCTGGATAAAATTCTAAAATTTCAAATTCAGTGAAAGAATTTTTTCCTTTTTCACAAATACACATTCTTGTTTTTATATCGTCATAATCTTTAACTAAATCCATTCTTACATTTACACTAAAATTCTCATTTATCTTTCCTTGGACTAAAGCCAAATATTCTTTTTGAATTTCTTTTTTTTCAAACATAGTTTTAAAATCAATTTGAGAATTTTTATGTTTTGCTACAAGTATAAGTCCGCTTGTTTCTTTATCAAGCCTGTGAGCCACACAAGCCTCTTTTCCCCAAATATGCCAAATTTCATCACAAAGACTATATTCACAATTTCTTCCATTGGGATGAGATAATACTCCACTTGGCTTTTCAATCACAGAAAAATCTTCATTTTCAAAGACAATTTCAACTCCTTTTGGATTGTTTTCATAAACAATCAATTCTATAATGCCTTTTAAAATTTGATTTTTTTGTGTAACTAAATTTCCATCACAAAAAAGTCTTTTTTTATCTATAAGTTTTTGAGCCTCATTTATAGAAATTTTTAAGTTTTCCATAAGGACTTGAAACGCCTTTTTTCCATTATTTGATAGCTTAATTTTCGTATAAGGCAACTTTAACCTTTTTGTAAATTTTTTGAGATAGAATTACATTTTCTCATTAAAAAAATTATAACCAAAAAAGGTTTAAAATGGTTCAAAGATATAGCAGGGAAATAATGGCTAAAAAATGGGACTTAAAAGCCAAATATGATGCTTGGCTTAAAGTAGAATTAGCCGCAGTTAAAGCTTGGAATAAGCTTGGAATTATAAATGATGCAGATTGTAAAAAAATTTTAGAAAATGCCAAATTTGACATCAATAGAATTGACGAAATTGAAAAGACTACCAAACACGATGTCATAGCTTTTCTTACAAATGTTAGTGAAAATTTAGGAGAAGAAGGTCGTTTTTTGCATTATGCAATGACAAGTTCTGATTGTATTGATACTGCTGTAGCCTTACAAATAAAAGAAAGTTTAGAATTAATTTTAGAAGATATAGAACAACTTTTAGATGTAATTAAAAAACGTGCCTTAGAACACAAAAATACCTTAATGGTAGGAAGAAGTCATGGAATTCATGGTGAACCTATCACTTTTGGTTTGGTAATGGCAATTTGGTATGATGAAATAAAAAATGCAAAAGAACTTTTACTTCATGCAAAAGAGGTAATTAGCTATGGAAAAATCAGTGGGGCCATGGGGAATTTTGCTCATGCTCCTTTAGAATTTGAAGAAGAAGTTTGTAAAATTTTAAATTTAAAACCAGCTCCTGTATCAAATCAAATCATTCAAAGAGATCGTTACGCACAAGTAATTTCTGCCATAGCTATATTAGCTTCAAGTTGCGAACAAATTGCTGTAGCAATTAGACATTTTCAAAGAACAGAAGTTTATGAAGCTGAAGAATATTTTTCACAAGGGCAAAAAGGAAGCTCAGCAATGCCACATAAAAGAAATCCTGTTTTAAGTGAAAATATAACAGGACTTTGTAGAATTTTAAGATCCTTTGTAACACCAGCTTTAGAAAATGTTGCTCTTTGGCATGAAAGAGATATAAGCCATTCAAGTGTAGAAAGATTTATCCTACCTGATGCTTTTATTACTGCTGATTTTATGCTAAATAGACTAAAAAATTTGATTGATAATCTTTTAGTCTACCCTAAAAATATGATGAAAAATTTAAATCTTACAGGTGGATTAGTTTTTTCAGGAAGAGTTCTTTTAGAGCTTCCACTTAAAGGTTTAAGTCGTGAAGAAGCTTATAAAATCGTTCAAAGAAATGCTATGAAAGTTTGGAATGATTTACAAGATGGAAAATCTGCCCTAAATGAAAAAAATGAAAGTTTATTTTTAATTGCTCTTTTAAATGATGAGGATTTAAGATCAAAACTTAAAGAAGAAGATGTTAGAAAATGTTTTGATTATTCTTATTACACAAAAAATATTGATGCAATTTTTGCAAGAACATTTAAATAATTCTAAAGGTTAATTATGAAAGTTATTAAAAGAAATGGACGTACTGAAGAATTAGATATTTCAAAAATCAAAAAATGCACTTCTGATGCTGTTAAAAATTTAGAGGGAGTAAATCTAAGCGAATTAGAGCTTGATGCAAAAATTCAATTTAGAGATGGAATAACCACAGAAGAGATACAAAAAACTTTAATTAAAACAGCAGTGGATAAGATAGATATTGATTGTCCTAATTGGACTTTTGTTGCGGCTAGACTTTTTTTATTTGATCTTTACAAAAAAGTAAATGGTATGAACCGTTACAATCATCTAAGAGAATATCTTGAAAAAGGAGAAAAAGAAGGAAGAATCCTACTAGGCCTTAAAGAAAAATATGATCTTGATGATCTAAACGCTTATATAAAACCTGAAAGGGATATGCAATTTACCTATCTTGGTATTAAAACTTTATACGATAGATATTTGATAAAAGATAGCAAAGGTATGCCTATAGAACTACCTCAACAAATGTTTATGGCTATTGCAATGTTTTTGGCTCAAAATGAGTTTAATCCTACAGAATGGGCAAAAAAATTCTATGACCTCATCTCTAAATTTGAAGTAATGTTAGCCACTCCAACACTATCTAATGCTAGAACTACACGCCATCAATTAAGCTCTTGTTATATAGGAAGCACACCTGATAATATAGAAGGTATTTTTGATAGCTATCAAGAAATGGCTTTGCTTTCTAAATTCGGAGGTGGTATAGGCTGGGATTGGTCTAAAGTTCGTGCTATGGGTGGAAGCATTGATGGTCATAAAAATGCAGCAGGAGGTATTATACCTTTTTTAAAGATTACTAACGATATAGCAGTTGCAGTTGATCAACTAGGAACTAGAAAAGGTGCTATTGCTGTTTATATAGAACCTTGGCATATGGATATAAGCGATTTTATTGATTTACGTAAAAATTCAGGAGAAGAAAGAAGAAGAGCTCACGAACTCTTTCCTGCATTGTGGATTAATGATCTTTTTATGAAAAGAGTTAGAGCTAATGATAAATGGACCCTCTTTGATCCTGCTGATACTGCTGATTTGTGTGATTTATATGGAGAAGAATTTGAAAAAAGATATGAAGAATATGAAAAAGATGAAAACATTGTCAAAGAAATCATAGAAGCAAAAGAACTTTGGAAAAAAATATTACTTAATTATTTTGAAACTGGTATGCCCTTTTTATGTTTTAAAGATAATGCTAACAAAGCTAATCCAAATGCTCATTCAGGCATTATTAGAAGTTCAAATTTATGCACAGAAATCTTTCAAAACACTGAACCAAACTATTATCAAATCAAGGTTGTCTTTGAAAATGGCGAAGAAAAATACTTCCATGAAGAAGAAATAATCACTGTTAATGGAAACTATCAAAAACCAGCTAAAAAAATAAGCACTTTAGATAGCATAGACGGCAATAAAGTTTATATAGTTGAAAAATTTAAAAATGATGGAAAAACAGCAGTTTGCAATCTAGCAAGTATAAATTTAAGTAAAGTTTATACTCAAGAAGATATAAAACGAGTTGTTCCAACTGCTATAAGAATGCTTGATAATGTGATCGATCTTAATTTTTATCCACATAGAAAAGTAAAAGATACGAATTTAAAATCTCGTGCTATAGGACTTGGCGTAATGGGAGAAGCTCAAATGCTTGCAGAAGCCAAAATTTATTGGGGAAGTGATGAACATTTTAACAAAATCGATGAAATAATGGAACAAATTAGCTATGAAGCAATAAATACAAGTTCAAATTTAGCTATAGAAAAAGGAACTTATTCAGAATTTGAAGGATCAAACTGGAGTAAAGGAATTTTTCCAATAGATCTAGCAAGCCCTAAAGCCAAAGCCTTAACACTAAAAGAAGGATTATTTGATCAAAGCGTATGTGATTGGGATAAATTAAGAGAAAAAGTTAAAAAAGATGGTATGCGAAATGGGTATTTAATGGCTATTGCACCCACCTCCTCAATTTCTATTTTAGTAGGAACAACACAAACTATAGAACCTGTGTATAAGAGAAAATGGTTTGAACAAAATTTAAGCGGAATGATACCTGTAGTTGTTCCAAATTTAAATTTAGAAACTTGGCAATACTATACTCCTGCTTATGAACTTGATCAAAAAATTCTAGTTAAGGCTGCTGCTATACGTGGAAAATGGATAGATCAAGGACAAAGTCTTAATATATTCTTATCACTTGATAAGGCAAGCGGTGGATATCTTAACGAAATTTATCAACTAGCATGGGAACTAGGAATTAAATCAACCTATTATCTAAGAAGCGAAAGCCCTGATAGCGAAAAAGTTAATGTTGCAGATAGAAGCATAGAATGCGAGGGTTGCCAATAATGGCAAAAAGCCATTATTGTTCTGATGGACAAGTTGTATTAAAATCTTGCATAGCATCGTTAATATCTTGTGTAGGATAATTACAACTTATTCTAATTTTTCCTTTAACATCCTCCATGTTTTGATCGGCAAAAGCACTAAATACAAAAATACTTGATAAAATTAAAAAAGAAACTAAAAATTTCATTTTGATACTCCTTTTTGTATGATGTTACTCAATTATAAAATTAATTTTTGTAATTTGTATAGTTTTAATTATTTAAACTTTTATAGTAGTTACTAAATGAAACATATTAGTATTTGATTTATTTGCCATTTATTCAAGAGTTAACATACATTTTAAAAAGATCTAAGCTTTTTTTTTGTATCTTTATTATTTTTAAAACTAATAAAGGATAAATAATGATAAAGCCTATACAATTAAATAATGAGATAAGAAATGTATAAAAATAACTCACTTACAGAACTAACTTTTAGAGGAATGCTTTTAGGGAGTATTTTAACCATTATTTTTACAGCTTCGAATGTTTATTTAGGTCTTAAAGTAGGACTTACTTTTTCATCCTCAATTCCTGCTGTAGTAATATCTATGGCAGTATTAAGCTTTTTTAGAAATTCAAATATTTTAGAAAATAATATGGTTCAAACCCAAGCTTCAGCAGCTGGAACTTTATCTTCTGTTATATTTGTCATACCAGGACTTTTTATGTGTGGTTATTGGACCGAATTTCCACTTTGGCAAACCTTTTTAATTTGTCTTTGCGGAGGAGGTTTAGGAGTTTTATTTACTATACCCCTAAGAAGAGCTATGGTAACCAAAAGTAAACTTGTATACCCTGAAGGAAGAGCAGCAGCTGAAATTTTAAAAGTAGTTAACCAAGATCAAAGCAATAAAAAAAGTAAAAATGGTATCAAAGAAATAATTTCTGGATCTTTCATTGCAGCTTTTATTAGTCTACTAAGTAGCGGTTTTAAAATATTAGCTACTGAAAGTAATTTTTCATTTATATGGAATAAAATGGCTTTTGGTTTTTCTACTGGTTATTCTTTAGCACTTTTAGGAGCTGGATATCTTGTAGGACTAGCAGGAGCTTTGGCACTTTTTTTAGGAATGTTTTTAGCTTGGGGAGTTTTTACTCCTTATCTTTCAAATTTAGATTTTGATAGTACTAAAAATGCAACAGAATTAGCTACAAGCGTTTGGTCAGCAAAAGTAAGACTTATAGGAACAGGTGCCATAGCAATAGCTGCACTTTGGACATTAATAGAGCTTTTAGACCCTGTTATAAAAGGATTGAAAGAAATCATTAAAAATACAAAAATTTCTGATAAACAAAATCTTGATCCTAAAGATACAGACCTTTCTTTAAAAAGTATTTTTCTTTTATTTATCCTTATGTCCATAGGACTTTTTATTGCTTTTTATAATTTTGTAACCGATGCAAATTTAAGTCTTTCAAATCACATTATTTTTGCTGTATCTGGAACTTTAATTGCAATTTTTATCGGTTTTTTTGTTGCAGCAGCTTGTGGATATATGGCAGGACTCGTAGGATCTTCATCTAGCCCTATTTCAGGAATTGGACTTATAGGTATAATTGTTTCTTCTTTAGTTATCCTATTTTTAGGATCGCAAGAGAAAATTTTTGCTGATGAATCCTTGTCTAAATTTGCTATTGCTTTAGCGATTTTTACAACTAGTGCAATTTTAGCAACAGCTGCTATATCAAATGATAATTTACAAGATTTAAAAACCGGTCATTTAGTTGGAGCTACTCCTTGGAAACAACAAGTTTCTTTACTTATAGGTTGTATATTTGGAGCTTTAGCTATAGTTCCTGTATTAAATTTATTATACCAAGCTTATGGATTTAAAGGTGCTATGCCAAGACCTGACATGGATATTTCAGCTGCTTTAGCTGCCCCTCAAGCTAATTTGATGAGCACAATAGCCCAAGGAATTTTTAATCACAATATAGCATGGAATTACATTATATTTGGAGCTTTAATTGGAATTGCTATTATAATTATTGATAAAATTTTAAAAAAATATCAAAAATCTTTACCTCCTTTAGCCGTAGGTATAGGTATTTATTTACCCCCAGAAGCAATTATACCTCTTATAGTAGGGGGGATTTTAAATTATTATGTAATGAAATATCTTAAAAAGAAATATGCACACAATTCTCATAAAGAAGAAAAAATTGCAAAATGTGAGCAAAAAGGTATTTTGTTTGCTTCAGGACTTATAGTTGGAGAAAGTATTTTTGGAGTTATCATAGCAGGCATTACCGTTTTTTCTGTAAGCAATCAAGGAAGCGAGAATCCTTTAGCTTTGAATTTAGGTTTTACAGATAATGGAATTTTAGCATCAATTGTTTTTATAGCTGTTATGTTGTATTTTGTAAAACGCATAGTAAAAAAAGACTAAGATGGAAAATTTTCACGCTTTAATACTTGGAGTTATAGAAGGTTTAACTGAATTTTTACCTATATCTTCAACAGGACATATGATTTTAGGGACAACTATTTTAGGAATAGAACAAAGTGAATTTTTAAGAAGTTTCTTAATTATAATTCAACTTGGTTCTATCCTTGCTGTTTTATTTGTATTTTGGAATAAACTTTTTCAAAATATTAAATTATGGTCTAAGCTTGCCATAGGATTTTTTCCTACTGGAGCTATTGGTTTTTTTCTTGCCAAACATTTAGATCTTTTATTTAATGGGTATGTAGTTGTAATAATGCTGATATTTGGAGGTATAGTATTTATTATTATAGAAAGATTACATAAAAATAAAAATTATCAAATTAATTCTTTAGATGAAATATCTTTCAAACAAGCCTTTTGCATTGGACTTTTTCAATCTTTAGCTATGATTCCTGGAACTTCAAGAAGTGGAGCAAGTATTATCGGAGGACTTTTATTAGGGTTTAATCGTAAAGTTGCAGCTGAATTTAGCTTTTTGCTTGCAATTCCTACTATGATCATAGCCACAGCTTATAGTATTTATAAAGAGCCTTATATTCTTAATACTAATGAAACTTTAATTCCTTTAGCTATAGGATTTATAACAGCATTTTTTGTTGCTATTTTTGTTATAAAAGTTTTTTTAAAATTTATTTCAAAATTTAGTTTTATTCCTTTTGGAATTTATAGAATTTTTTTAGGGCTTATATTTTTATATTTATATTATTTTGGAATTTTAGATGCTCAAAGCCATTTCTAATTTTTTAAAAATAAACTTAATTTTAAAAAATATTAAGCTTTATAAAGTTAAAATTAAGTTTTTAATCAAAACTTACAGAGTAAGTAAGCAAAGGTAGTAAATGGAAAAAGAAATCATCGCTTTTTTAAAACAGGATAAAATTATTGATACACAAAGTGCAGATTGCAAAGATTTACAAGCTATATATTTTGATAATTCTCATGAAAGTTTAGAAGTAATTCGTCATTCTTGTGCCCATTTAATGGCTCAAGCAATTAAAAATTTATATCCTGAAGCTAAATTTTTCGTAGGTCCTGTAATAGAAGATGGTTTTTATTATGATTTTCGTGTGGAAAATAAGATTAGCGAAGAAGATTTGATAAAAATAGAAGATAAAATGAAAGAACTAGCAAATTTAAAGCTAGATATTACAAAGTATGAAATTTCAAAAAACGAAGCTTTGACTAAATTTAAAGATGATGATCTTAAACAAGAGGTTTTATCAAAAATTCCAAATGAAGTTGTAAGTATTTATAAACAAGGTGAATTTGAAGATCTATGTCGTGGTCCTCACCTACCAAATACTAAATTTCTTAAATTCTTCAAACTGACAAGAATTGCAGGAGCTTACTTAGGTGGCGATGAAAAAAAAGAAATGCTAACACGCATTTATGGAACCGCTTTTGCAGACAAAGAAAGTTTAAAAGAATACTTGCATATTATAGAAGAGGCTAAAAAAAGAGATCATAGAAAATTAGGAAGTGAACTTAAACTTTTTACTTTTGATGATGAAATAGGCGGGGGATTGCCTATTTGGCTTAGCAATGGAGCAAGACTTAGAAGTAAATTAGAGCAAATGCTTTATAAAGCTCACCGTTTAAGGGGATATGAGCCTGTACGCGGCCCTGAACTTTTAAAAGCAGACGCTTGGAAAATTAGCGGACATTATGATAATTACAAAGAAAATATGTATTTTACTCAAATTGATGAACAAGAATATGGCATAAAACCTATGAATTGTGTAGGACATATTAAAGTTTATCAAAGTGAAGTTAGAAGCTATAGAGATTTACCTTTAAAATTTTTTGAATACGGCGTTGTGCATCGTCATGAAAAAAGTGGTGTTTTGCATGGATTATTAAGAGTTAGAGAATTCACTCAAGATGATGCTCATATTTTTTGTATGCCAAGTCAAATCAAAGAACAAGTACTTGAAATTTTAAATTTTGTTGATAAGTTAATGCAGCTCTTTAATTTTTCCTATGAAATGGAAATTTCAACTAAACCTGAAAAAGCTATCGGTGATGATGAAATTTGGGAAATTGCAACAAAAGCTTTAAAAGAAGCTTTAGATGAGCAAAATTTAAAATACAATATTGATGAAGGTGGTGGAGCATTTTATGGTCCAAAAATTGATATTAAAATCACTGATGCCCTAAAAAGAAAATGGCAATGCGGAACTATACAAGTAGATTTTAATCTACCTAATCGTTTTAAATTAGAATATACAAATCACGAAAATGAGAAAAAACAACCCGTAATGCTTCATCGTGCAATTTTAGGATCTTTTGAAAGATTTATAGGAATTTTAACCGAACATTGTGGGGGAGAATTCCCATTCTTTATTGCACCAACTGCAGTAGGCATAATACCAATTTCAGACAATCACAAAGCTTATGCTAAAGAAATTCATAAAATGCTTTTAGAATTAGGTATTGATAGTGAAATTTATGAAAAAAATGAAAGTTTAAGTAAAAAAATTCGCATCGCTGAAAAACAAAAATTACCAATGATTTTAGTTTTAGGAGATGATGAAGTCTCAAAAAGAAACGTTGCTCTAAGAGATAGAAGAGCAAAAGAGCAAAAAAATTTAAGCTTAAATGAATTTATTAATTTAATCAAGGAGAAGATAAGTGAGGTATATTTTTGAGTAAAGAAAAAGAAATATTGCTCAATGATGAAATAAGAGCAGATGAAATAAGATGTATAGGCGATGATGGAAAAGTTTATGGGATAATTAGTAGTGATGAAGCTTTAGAGATAGCAAATCGTTTAGGACTTGATCTTGTAATGATAGCTCCTGACGCAAATCCACCTGTTTGCAAAATAATGGATTTTGGAAAATTCCGTTATCAACAAGAAAAGAAACAAAAAGAGGCAAAGAAAAAACAAAAAATTATTGATATAAAAGAAATTAAACTTTCAGTAAAAATCGCTCAAAATGATATTAATTATAAAGTTAAACATGCTCTTGAGTTTTTATCGCAAGGAAAACACGTAAGATTTCGTGTATTTTTAAAAGGACGTGAGATGTCAAGTCCTGAAGCTGGTATTGCTCTGCTTGAAAAAATTTGGATTATGGTAGAAAATGTAGCCAATCGCGACAAAGAGCCAAATTTTGAAGGTCGTTATGTAAATATGCTTGTAACACCAAAGAAATCTTAATGGTTTTTTAAATGCCAAGAAAAAATTTAATAGAAAATAAAAATCAACATAAAGCAAAGAATTTACATTCAAAAAAAGATGATTTGAATATAGACCTAGCTATGCAAAAAACTAAAAAATATTTAGAAAAAAGATTTTCATCAAATGGATATGGGGGGGGGGTTGCAAATTTTATAGATGGTAAATATTATTTTGAAATAGAGAAAAAAATAGAAATTTCTTTTATGATTAATAATATTAAATCAACAAAAATTCGCGCTCAATTTGATATGAATTTTATAGATAATACTATAAAACCAGATGGTGGAGTATTATTTTTAAGAAAAAAAGATGATGAGAATTATAAAAAAGTTCTATTGATTACAGAAGCTAAAAGACAAGGAACCAATGATATTAGAAAAAAAGAAGGTAAAGACAAACAAGCTACTGGAAATGCTATAGAAAGACTAGGAAAAAATTTAACAGGTATTAAAGCCATGTTAAATCATGAAAAAATAACTCCTTTTGTATGTTTTGGCTGGGGATGTGATTTCGCAAGCAGTGAAAAATCCGTTTTAGCAAAATTAAATGTTTTAAATGAATTTTACTATCTAAATAAAACTTATATTTTTAAAGCAGATGGCAATAGCGATCATAATTATTTTTCTCCTGTTAGTATGTATTTTAGAGAAAACAAATGGGAAGTAAATGAAATGTTTGAAATTATGAAAGAAATTGCTGAAACATCTTTAAGGTATTATATCTTTTAATATGACTACTGAAAACCCTAACTTTTTAAAAGAACAAATCATTACTTATCTTGGCAATAAAAGATCGCTTTTAGGCTTTTTAGAACAAGGATTTAATTTTGCTAAAAAAGAATTAAAAAAAGATAAATTTAGCTTTTGTGATATTTTTAGCGGTTCAGGTATCGTTAGTCGTTTTGCAAAGGCACACTCAAATTTCATTATAGCTAATGATTTAGAAGATTATTCAAGAGTTATTAACAAATGCTATCTTAGCAATAAAAATAAAAATTTAAATGAACTTATAAAAAAATATCATAAAAATTTAACTCAAAATTTAGAACTTCAAAAAGGTTTTATTAGTAAACTTTATGCTCCAAAAGATGAAAATTTTATTCAAAAAGATGAGAGAGTTTTTTATACCATTAATAATGCAATGTATCTTGATACCTTGCGAGCAAAAATTGATAATGAAATTCCAGAAGAATTAAGACATTTTTTTATAGCACCTTTAATCTACGAAGCAAGTGTTCATTCTAATACAAGTGGAGTTTTTAAAGGTTTTTACAAAGGAAAAAATGGCATAGGAAAATTTGGAGGAGAAGCCGGTAATGCTCTTAAACGTATAAAAGGCGAAATAGAACTTAAAATGCCTATTTTTTCAAATTTTTTTTGTGAATTTAAAGTTATACAAAAAGATGCAAATATACTTGCAAAAGAACTTGATAATATAGATGTAATTTATCTTGATCCCCCTTATAATCAACATCCTTATAGTTCAAATTATTTTATGCTAAATTTAATTGCAAACTATAAAGAACCCAAAGAAATTTCAAATATAAGTGGAATTCCAAAAGATTGGAATCGTAGTATTTATAATAGTCAAAAAAATGCTGAAAATGCTTTATTTGACTTAATTTATAATTTAAAAGCTAAAATTATTTTATTATCTTATAATTGTGAAGGCTTTGTAAAAAAAGAAAATTTTTTAAAACGCTTACAAAATCTTGGAAAATGCTTTTTATTGGAACAAAAATACAATACCTTTAGAGCTAGTAGAAATCTTAAAAATCGATCTATTTATGTTCATGAACAACTTTATATTTTAGTTAAAAACTAATATTTCATTCTTAAATTTGCTCCATGTGTTAAAGCTACGGCAAGAGCATCTGTAATATCTAAAGGTTTAATATCTTTTGAAATTCCTAAAAGTCTTTTTACCATAAAAGCAACTTGTTCTTTTGTTGCTTTTGCTTTCCCTGTTATCGCTTTTTTAATTTGTAAAGGAGTATATTCTTTAAATTCACCATGAATTTGTAAGATTTTTAAACTCAAAGCTCCACGAAATTGGGCAAGTTTTAGAACTGTTTTTGGATTATAAGCAAAAAATATATCTTCTATAGCCACCTCATCAAATTGATGATTTTTAAAAATCAAATCTAATCCTTCGCAAAGCTCTGTAATTTGATATTGAAGCGTTGAAGGCTTAATCTTTATCAGTCCTGCTTCTATAAGAGTATTTTTATTTTTATTACTTTCTATAATAGCATATCCACAAAAACGAGTTCCTGGATCAATTCCTAAAATTTTCAAAATAAACCTTAAAAATGTGAAATTCTTTTATAAAGATGTGAATAATTTTAACCTTTTTTTATAAAATTAAAGATAAAATTCAAAAATTTTATACTAGATAGGGCTCA
>NZ_CP076658.1:0-44227 GCF_018968685.1 Campylobacter novaezeelandiae
ATGGCTTACCCACTTTTAGGCACAAGAATAGTATTAGATGAAGAAAAGATTTTAAAAGAAGGCAAATATAATTTAGAAGATATGTATAAAATGATAGATGAATATGCTAAAGAATCAGGAATGATAAAAATAGACAAAGAAACTTATCATTGCAAAGGAGATAAGTATGATTTGGGTTGTTTGGGAATGTTTACTCATTGTAATTTACTTGAATGTGATTGGTTTACTCTTAATGTCAAGGAATGGACTTGGCTTAGCGAGAGAGAAGGGAATATTGATTTAATTGCGAAAAGTAAAGCACGAAATAAAGGTGTTTGGCAGTGAATCTCTCTCGCAAAGCAATTAATTTTGATTTATCTACCGAGAAGCTTAAAAAGCATTTTGAAGATACTAGAAAGCCTTATGGATTAATTAAAGATTTTATGCTTGAAAATGGTTTTGAGCATAGACAATATTCTGGTTATGTATCAAAAGAGCCTATATCTAATGAAGATATCTTCTCTATTGTGTTAAAAATATCAAGTAAATTTACTTGGATAGGTTCTTGTATTAAAGAATTTGATATTACTGAAATAGGAGAACAATATAGCTTAAAAGAGACTATACAAGACTTATGTGCTAAAAAACTTGATACACAACAGACAAAACAAGTTAAAGATTTTCATCAAAAATTTAAGGAATTCACTAAAAATCCACCAAAAAATCAAAAGTTAAAAGATTTAAAACGATGAATATAGCATATATAAGAGTATCGACAAATAAACAAGAATTAGATTCTCAAAAGTTAGAAATTATGGAGTATTGTCATAAAAATAATATCATTTTAGATGAAATCTTAGAAGTAAAAATAAGTTCTACAAAATCTCAGGAAAAAAGAAAAATTAAAGATTTAAAACAAAAACTAAAAGCGGGCGATTTATTAATAGCAACAGAGCTTTCAAGACTTGGTAGAAGTATGTTAGAAATAATTAATCTAGTGCTTGAATTTAATTCCAATAATATTAAGTTTTTATTTTTGAGACAGATGGAACTTAGTAATTTTAATAATCCTTCTGCAAAATTGATTTTATCAATTTATGCATATTTAGCGGAAAATGAAAGAGAGTTAATATCGCAACGAACTAAAGCAGGACTTGAAAATGCTAGAGCTAGTGGAAAAAAATTAGGACGCCCTGTAGGAACACTTAATAGCATTTATGATAAGGATACAGAAAAAATTAAGACATTACTGGATAAAGACTTGCCTATTAGGAGTATTTGGAAATTGCTATATGCAGATAGCGGAAAAAGCTATGATAGTCTATTGTGGTTTGTTAAAAAACGAAAATTAAAACTTAATTAATTTTCGTTTTTAAGAAAAATATAATATTAATAGAATAAAATTAAACGAACATTTTATTTATAATTAATCAATATTTATAAATAAGATTGGTTTAAAAAAGAATTTAACATATAATTCTTTTAATTTTTATTCTTCATTTTATCAAATAATTTTGAAATTTCATCTATTAAAATATTATTTACTCGAATTTGTTCGAGATTATCAGAAGGATTTTTCTTAAAAGCCTCAATATTCGTATCTAGCAATTTTGTCATTAACTCAACTTGCTTCTCATCTGTTTCATAATTTGCTGACAAATCTTTGATCTGATCTTTATATCTTTCAAATGATTTTGCTAAAGATTCTTTATGTGCATATTCTTGTTCAAGTTTGATATATTTATTTAAATTAATATTTGCAACAGTAGCAGCCCATATAAAAGGGGTATTAATCATTAATCTAACAATAGCTGAAACTAAATCAATATTATTTAAATTTTTCCAATCAATAGTGAAAAAATTAAATATTGCCATACATAATATTGCTCCAGCAAAAAAATATAAATTTTTATTTTTATTATCATTAGCTTGTTCTACTTGTTTAAAAAATCCAGCTGCAAGTCCTGCATCACTAGATAAATCTATAACTTTTTTTGCTTCCTCTTCTACTTTTTTTAATTGCTCTTTTCTCTCTTCTAATTCTTTCTTTAAAGATTGAATATTGCCATCATCTGAACCAAATACAATTTTATAAAAATCATCTAATTCTCTTTTTTTCTTTTCAAAATCAGTATAATTTGAAATAAAGGTCTTATATTTTGAATTTTCTTCATTACCTATTATTTCAGAATATTTGCTCAAAAAATCATCTATTTTTCTGTTTAAATCTTCTACCTTATTTAAGTTTTCACTATTTTTCACAACAATTAAATCATCATGAATATTTTTAATTTGTTCATATTTGTTCAATAAATCACCGGGTATATTTCCCTTATCACTTAAAAATATTTCTGCATACGAATTATTAATATTATTTATTTTTTGCTTAATATCATTTATTATATTATCAGATGTAACTTCTTGAATTCGTGTTAGTCTACTTTTACCACTCTGATCATTATTCAACAAATAATTATAAGCTTCACTTAATTTATTTATTCTTTCTTGTATCTCTCTTTTTGCTTCTTGATAACTATTAATTTCATTATTAATAAGTAATTTCAAAGAATCATCACTATTACTATCAATAAATGCTTTATTTATAGAATAATCGTTCTTAAGTTGTTCATAAAGCTTTCTAACTTTGTTAATTTCTTCTTGTAATTCCTCTAATTTTTCTTTTGACATATACTATCCTTCTTGAATTATATTTTTAATCAAACAAAGATTTTCCCAAAATAAATTTATTATTTTTGGTGTTTAATTGATTCATAGGATCATTACGCTTAATAAATCTTTTCACTCTATTATTGCTTTGATAAACAAAAAATAGATCATTTTCATTTTTATATTTATCATAAAAAAAATTGTCATCATATTCAGCAAATTCAACACCTTTGCCATATATATTTATACCAAACTCTATAAATTTATCTTTTAATTTAATAATTTCTTTTTTTTGTTTTGAAATAATAGAACTTTCCTTATAAAGCTTATAAGCTTTAATATCGCAAAATTCACTATAACTAAGAATTTTTTTATCAGGGAAGCTTGTTAAAAATCTAATTAAATCCTGTGCAACTAAAGAATTTAAATTAATAAGAATCTGTGATAAATCATCATCATAAGAAAGAGTTGATTCTGTTTCAAGCTTTTTAATATATTCTCTACGCACAGTTAAAACGAATACAGAAACAATCACTCCATTATCTTTTGTGATACGTTCTACAGAGTCAAACATTAAAATCCCTTTATCTCTTTGTGTGATTGTTTTTTTATCTTTATCTTCAACATTTTGTGTAAAAGCTAAATCATATGCAAAGCGAGAGATTTCTGTAAATTTTTGCTTTAACCAAGAATAATTACTAGGAGCTTTATTAAGATATTGTTTTAAAAATTTATAAGGCTCTAATCTTACCTCCATATCCCAAAAGTTTTCTTGATATTTTTTAATTACACTAGTTTCTACATTTTTTTTAATATATAAAAATAAAGCATCTAAAATATTTCTATGAGTTTGTGTTAAAAGAGAATTTTTAAGACTAATCGCATAGGATGAACCATTTGCACCAGTCATTTCAAAATCTATTTTATTATCATTTTCTTTGAAAATCTTATAAAAATTAGAATCAGTAAGTTTTCTAGAGCTTAAATAAAAAACACCTCTATTCTCATTCATTGTTACATATCCTTCTGCTAATTCATTAACGCTGACTGCAGATATATCTTTTTTATTAATAATTTCTAAAGTATGAGAATCAATGCTATCTGCTTTAATATTTTTAATTAAAGGCTCATCAATACTAGAATTATGTAATACTTTAATAATTTTTTGGTATTCTCCAGCATTAATATTATTATTATCTTTTAAAACTTCAAGCAAGCGATAAGTTGTAGAATTTTTATCTTCTCCCTTTTGAAAAGATAATTTATAAACAAGTCTAGGAGCATTTACAATAACTGAACTACCCATAAGACTTTCACCTTTTTTATCTAAATGATGAAGTATTAAAATTGCTTGATTATTTAATTTTGCTGTATCAATTAAAACATTAAAGAAGTTTTGAACATCATTTTGATTATTTTGATCCTTAAAACCTAAAAATGAAAAAAATGCACTAAAAGTATCTAAAACAATTAAATCACAATCTGCTAATTCATTAAGCTCTTCTTGTAATCCATTAATAGAATCTTTATCAATTTTTGGAAGTTCATTAGAAAACTCAAGCTCTGTGCTATTAAAAGGATAAAAATTTTCTATATTTTTAATACGTTCTAAAATCGCTTGATTTTTATCTTCTATACTCCAAAAAAAAGGTTTTAAACCATCATTTATAGCATTAGCACAAACTTTTAAAGCTAAGAAAGATTTACCTACTTCACTATTACCACTTAATACGGCTACAGAACCTCTTTCTAGTTTAATTGTATCATCGCAAATTACAGAAACATTCTCATCGCTAAAAATCCCAAGTGTAATAGTATTAATAGTGTTTCTTTTTGGCATTTTTATCCTTTTGTTACTTCAATAATAATATTTAGTAACATTAATTTCTTACTAAGATTGACATAAATAGAACAATCAGTTAGTTTGTAATCCAAAATTGACATAAATAGAATAGTCTAATACAAACTAATAATTTTTCATAAAGTAATTATAGTAGAATTATTATATCTATGTCAATATTTATTATATCTATATCAAAATTTATTTTTATAAAAATATTGTTTAAAATAAAAATCCAAAATTGACATAAATAGAATAGTTTATTATATTTATGTCAGCAAAATAAGCGGATAATCAGAGAGAAAATAAGAAAAAATTGACATAAATAGAATAGTTTTTGACATAAATAGAATAGTTTTTGACATTTTTTCGGAAAGACCCTATGGAAAAATGGGCTTTCAAAAAATAAATTGACATAAATAGAATAGTTACTAAATTCTTAAATTTATTAAATTTATAATATATTAAAAGGTAAATCAAAAATTAAAATTTTTGAACTTTCATATAAAATTATAAAATATAATTTTGAATAACGCCAAAAAGAAGTTATAATTTAAAAAATTATTTTGGACTGATGATGAAATTTAAGAATTTTATTAAGTATTTAAATTATAAGAAACTTAGAAATATAGAGAAATTGTATTTTGATTTAATAGTTATGATTATTTTAAGTTCTGTAAGTTTTTTATTTCTTGCTTTTAAATTTTTAGTTTGTAAAGACATTTTAATATTTTTACAAGATTATTTTTTATTATTTATAATTTTTGTTATAGCATTAATAGGTTTATTTGATACTTTTAAAGGGATAAGGAGATATAAAAGTTTTAAGCCTATACAGGCTTAATTTTATTAAAAAAAGGTTAAGTTAAATTTCTGGTAGATTAATATACTCTAATACTTCTTTTCGAAGTTTTTTGTTTTCTTTTAATAATTTTAAAACTTCTTTAATATAAGATTCTTCTGTTCTACCTATTTTATCTAAAAATCCCTTATCTTTATAAATGTCTTTTTTATTAAATACTTTTAGCAATTCGTTATAATTTTTTTCTTCATAAACTGAATTAAATTTATTATTTATATTTTTATGTAAATCATCAAAATTTATAAATTTTTCTATAGAGTTAATTTTTTCTTTAATTTCGTCGGATGTTTTTAAATTTATATCTATAGTATTTAATTTATGTTTTATTTCACTTTTTAAATTTTCTAAAATTTGTTTTTCTAGACAATTTTTAAATTTTATTTCAAAAATATAATTTTTTATTTCTTTGATTTTATCTTCCCCATTAGATTGTTTTAAAATAGCTAATATAATACATTCTAGTAAAAATAAATTTTCTACTTCAGCTACTTTTAGAACGTTTATATCTTTGTTCATCAATGCATTTATTTCATTTTGTGATCTATAATCTCTATCTATAATTCCATAAGCTTTAAAACCATGTAATGCATTCTGTTCATTAAAGGCTTTTGTGTATTGAACAACTTTTTCACAGCTTCCACACGTTATAATTTGATATTGTGGATATAATACACTATAAATCTCAAAATCTAAGCTATTGTTTTCACCTTCTATAAATAGAATATTTCTTCTAGCGCCTAAAAGTTTTAAAAATAATTCTTGTGGTATAATTTCATTTGTTGAGATTTGTTCAAACTCCCATTTTTTCCCATTATAAGATTTAATCCAAAATTTATCTGAGTTGGTGTGGTTAGAAGCAAAATTTAAATCATGAGTGATATATATAAATAAATGATCTTGTTTATATTTTTCTAAGACATCCCAAAGTTTATTTGTTAATGATGGATGCAGGTGTAATTCTGGTTCATCTATTAAAATAATTTTTTCTTCAATACATAAAACATACATTATTAAGTATAATATAGCTCTTTCTCCATCACTCATCATTCTTGCTTCATATTCATTTTGCTTATCCATAATGCATAAAAATTCATCTTTTTCAAGTTCAATTTCTCTATGAGAAAAAATTTCTTTCCAAATATTTTTAGTTTTATCTATGATATTTTCAATTCTATTGCCATTTCTATGTTCTTGTCTTAATTGTTCTTGTTCATAAGATAAAATATAGCTTAAAAGCTTATCATAATCACTATGGAGTTTTATTGTTGCATTTTCAAATCCATCATATTTATTGTTAAAAATATTGTATAAACTAGGATTAGTGCTTCCATAAAACAAATTATTTTTAGCTTCTTTATATTTATTTCTTGTTATATATTTTGATATAGTTGTATTTCTTTGTGCTGGAATTCTATATATACTTTCACAATTTTTCTCCATCCAAGCACCTAATCTACTTTTACCTGAGCCATTAGCTCCAACGATTATAATAGAATTAATATTAGTATTTGTTGTTTTAAACTCTTGTTTCTCATTAGATTCATTTGGTAAATTATAAATATATTGTTTGTTTTCCATAGTTTTGCTCCTTAATAGAAAATTTTATTTTAAAATAGGTTAATAAGTTTTTTGATAATAAATTCTAATTTAATTAAAATATTTTAAGCATTATATAAAGCAAATATATAATTAATGTATAATATTAATTACTAAAAATAACTATTATATATTAAAAATCACTAATATATAATAGTATTTACTTTTAAAGCTCAGCGATCTTATCACTAGTGCCTACTTGCCTAATTGCATCAATGATTTGTTGTATGCTTTCGCTTAAAAATTGAAAAAGATTCATTTATTGTTTCTTTTTAAGATTGAGATATTTTGAAGCTTCTTCATCAGTAATTTCTGTATTCTTAGCATTTTCAAGTGATTTAGAATATTCTGCATTATAAGCATTAGCACATTCTGTATCATTTTTTGCAGAATTAGCATTTTTATTACATTCTTTAATTTTAGCTTCTAATTCCTTAGCATTTTTTGGATCTTTATAGTATTCTACTGATTTTGGCTCACTAGAACAAGCAGAAAAAACACCTATAATCATTGCACTTAATAAACCTAATTTAATTGTATTTTTCATAGAATTTCCTTTTTTGTGTATATTTATAGTTACTATTATATATTAATATTTATTTATATATAATAAAATTAATCTTAAATACTAATATTATATAATATTATGCAAATAATCACAAGAAATAATATTTGTATTTTAAAACTAATAAATTTTAAGGTAAAATATGATAATAAATTAATAATTAGGAGTAGTTATGAATAAAAATTATATTCCTTATGGTT
This sequence comes from Campylobacter novaezeelandiae, assembly GCF_018968685.1. Lineage (NCBI taxonomy): Bacteria > Pseudomonadati > Campylobacterota > Epsilonproteobacteria > Campylobacterales > Campylobacteraceae > Campylobacter > Campylobacter novaezeelandiae. Next base: position 7,710 of record NZ_CP076658.1, read on the forward strand.
CAGATGTTTCTGGAGGAGAATTTGAATGTGTTGATTGCAAACGGAAAATAACAATCAGTTCAAGTGACTCATTGCCTCCTTGTCCAAATTTTAGAAAAGAACCTGATAAACATAAGTTGAAAGGATGGAAGAATCTTACTGGAAGAGGTGATGCAAAAGAGGATCCATATCCTTGATATAAAGTTAAATTAGTTATTTAAAATTAATAAGATAACCCTTTAGAATATAAGGGTTATTTATATATTTTATTTGTTTTTATAGCATTAACAATTTGTTGTATGCTTTCGCCTAGAGTTTGGAAAAGTTTTGAATTCATTGTTTCTTCTTAAAAAATTCTGAAGGATCTAATCTTTCTTTATCAAATGACTTAGAATATTCTGCCTTATAAGCATTTTCGCATTCTAAATATGTTTTACTTGGGTTTCCATTCATATATTTTACTTGTTCTTCATTAAGTTTTTTGCTACCTTTAGGAAATTCTTCTTGACATTCTTTAATTTTAGCTTCTAATTCCTTAGCATTTTTTGGATCTTTATAGTATTCTACTGATTTTGGCTCACTAGAACAAGCAGAAAAAACACCTATAATCATTGCACTTAATAAACCTAATTTAATTGTATTTTTCATAGAATTTCCTTTTTTGTGTATATTTATAGTTACTATTATATATTAATATTTATTTATATATAATAAAATTAATCTTAAATACTAATATTATATAATATTATGCAAATAATCACAAGAAATAATATTTGTATTTTAAAGAATTATCTTGTAATTTCTTTATCTTTAATTGTTTTAGAATTATTTTTAAAATTGTTTAATTTTTGATGAAAATTGTAAAAGTTGAGTTGTTTTTTAACTTCATCAAGTCCTTTAGCTAAAAATATATCATTAAAATCACTCATTCCTTGTTTGGCTTCTTCATCGCTAATTTTTGGAATAATAACTTTAATATCTAAGAATTTTTCTTTGATTTCTTTTACACTTTCTATACCGATATTAGAAAGTCCTTTTAGTTCTCTTTTTTTATCATTATCTGCTATTAAAGTAATAGGAATATTTTGAAACTTATCTTTTAAGATTTCAACGATTTTTGATAGGTTTCCAGCATCTACTCCCATTATTATAGGTTTATTAAGTGCTTTATAAATTGTTGCAGCAGTGGCAAAACCTTCTGTTATGATAAACTCTTTGCAATATTCTAAACTTTTTGCCCCTATTATATGAAAACATCCAGTTTTCTTTGCGTAGTATTCTATACCTTGTTCTTTTTCTTCTTTTGATTTAATAATACCAATGATTTTATCACCATTTGGAAAAATTCTTTGCACAGACCATATTTTTCCATTTTCATCTTTTAAAGGAATAAGCAAAGAACCTCTATTATCTTGCTTGAGATAAAAATTTTCATTAAATCCTTTTTTCTTTAAATAAGGATGATTAGAATTCGCCCATTTTGCATTATTGTATTCTTCTTCGATTTTTAATGCTGTTTTTTCTTGCAAGATTAGAATTTCATTTTCTCTGAGTTCTTGTTCTTTTTTTGTTTGTTTAAATAATTCTTGTGGATTTTTTATTTTGTTTTTGTAATTTTTTTCTAATTGCATTTTCCAATTTTCTTTAATGCCTGTTTTAAAATTTTGAATAAATCCTGCAGGATATCCATTTAAAAAGCCACTATAAGCTCCACTCATCTCTCTGCCCTTGTCTGTTGCGGTTTTTGCTCTATGAATCTTACCATCCATAATAGGTAAGCCATCGATAATTAAACCTTGATTTTCTAAAGCAGATTTAAAAGCAATTTGTACTTCATTTATATCAAATGAGAATTCTTTTTTTTGGTGTGGATTTAACCATTGTGCAAAAATATTTTTATCTAAGCTTTTAGGAGCAAACCATTTTTTTTCTTTATCATCCCACATTGCCCCTAATAATCTCACTTTTTCTTTATCTTTAAAGGGCACATAAAGATAAATTCTTTTTTGAGGCATTGTATATCCTTTTAACTTTGTTTAATGTTTTGTCAGTATAATTACAATGAAATTCAAAGGGCTTCCTAGTAGCCCACCTTTTAAATTCGAGGGACTCCTTGTGTCCCATTTTTTAATCTTAACAATATTCCAAAATTTTTTCGTTAAAAGTTTTAATTAAATCACTTAAGAAAAAATCTATTTTTTGCGGATCTACTCCTATATGTGTGTTTTCAATCTTTGTTGTTAATCTTGGGTAATGTTTGCCATTTTTTTCTGTTGTTTTTAAAATATTTTCCCAATGATAACTTCTATTTCTTAGATTTTGTAATAAGCTAAGAACAATATCAACTTTATGCGTATTTCTAAAGCGTAATTTTATGCCATTTTCAAAAAAGAAATTTCTATTGTATTGATTGTAGTTTCTAAAATTGATATTTTTTAAATCCATTATAGAGTTTTGTAATTTATTTTCTTTGATGAGATGAATGATAGTCCCTAAACTTATACGAGAAAGATATTGATGATGAGATAAAATTCTATTTTTTTCCCTATGCTCAATTTCTTCTTTGGATTTTTTAATCTTTTCATCATTAGAGTTTTTTATCCAATCATTATCTTTCTCTGATAATTTATTATCTAGTTTATTTCTAAGAATAATTTCTAATGTAGCAAGTTTTGGAGTAATTTTCCCAACACACTTAAGATTATCATAGTGCTTGACAATATTATTATCATAAGAAGATAATCTTATTTGAGAAAGCAAATTATCAAAATTTACCAGACTATTCATTTTTTACCTTGATCGTGAGTATGTTTTTTCGTTACTAATTTCTCTATCTGGTAAAACTTTATTTAGTTTTTTTTTGAAAAATTCTTTCATTTTTTCTTTAAAAAACGATGGATCTTTTGCTAAATTTTTATTTTTTTCAAATTGTTTTTTTTCATATTTTTCTCTAGCTTGTGAATAAGAATTTGAAAATTCTAAAATCATTAATCCCATATCTTTATTTGCTATTTCTGATAAATTTTTTAAAGCTTTGAAAGTTCCATCTAACATTTCATCATATGCTTTTGGTTTATACACTGAAAGTTGATTATTGAGATCTTTTTTTATATCAGAACTAATATCTTCTTTATTAATTTTTGAGCAACCAATATTAATTAAATGATCTAAGCCTTTTTGAAAATTTCCATCACCAAGTCTTATATTTAATGGTATTTTTTCTTTTTCTGTAATAATATCAAATTTTATAAATTGATTTGAGAAATCTTTTTTTAATAGACTCTCAGCAATATCAAAAGTTTTTATTGTTTCAAAAAATTTATTTATATCTTCATCTTCATAAGTTCCTTCTTGAATTGCTTCTTTATATTGTTCATTTAATTTGCTTATATCTGTTACTTTTATCTTATAATTTTTATCCATTTTTATTCCCCAGTATATCTTTAGTTTTTGTTTTTTGCATCTTCTATTGTATCAGTTGTTTTATTAAAATTATATAAGCTATTTATTGTTTCCATAATAGATTTTGTATTATTACAATTTAATTTATTTATTAATAAGTTAAATTCATTTATAAAATCTTGATTTACTTCAAAATCTTTTAATATGGCTATAGAAAGTTTCTTATATATTTTTTCTTTTCTTTCTTTTTCTTTTTGGCGTATTTTTTTTAACTTTTCATTATATTCTCTTTTTAAGTCTTCTATCATTTTACTTTCTTGAAACATATTTCTCCTTTGATAAATTACTATATTATTATTTTTACATAATAATCTTAATTTATTGTAAAGTTTAGTATTGTAAAATACGAACTAATTTATTTTATTTATTAATAACAGGATAGGCAAAGACGCCAAAAAGTTATATAACTTTTTTTACTTACTTTGCCATTTCTCTGCGAGGCTCATTGAAATATAAAGGATAAAAAATGAAAAAATATTTATTAACAATTGAAATAAAAAACTTTGATTATTTAAATAAAATAAAATTAGAAACTAAAACTTCATTAAATAAAATAATAAATTATATAATTAAAGAATATAGAGAAAAAAATAAAAATAGTAATATAAAAAATGATTATAAATTAATTGACAATTCAAATATAATAATGGATAAAGAAACAAAAGAAATAAGAATAAAATTAACGGATAAAGAGTTTAAACTCTTAAAAGAAAATGCTATAAATAATAATTTTAAATCAGCAACAAAAGAAGCTAAATTTTTACTGATTAATTCTTTAAATAAATATAAATTTTTTTCAAATGATAATATATTAGAATTTATAAAAACTAGAACAGAAATTAATGCTATAGGTAAAAATTTATATCAATTATTAAAAGTTCTTAGATCTAGAAATTTTATAAAAATTAATGATGAGAATTTTAAAAATACTATTAATAATTTAAATGATAAATTAGATTTATTATTAGAACAATTAGGAATAATAATTGAAAAAAATAATCAAAGAATTTAAAAGATTATATAATGTCTAGTATTAAAATATTTGATGATGAAATAATTGCTAAAAAAGTTTTTACTAAAGTAGAAAATGCATCAAAATTACCGCTAAATTATATTAATAAGAATAAAAATAAATACACAAAAGATATAAAAACAGGCAAGCTAATTAATAAAAATATGTTTAGAAAAAATACTGAAGTTGTAGTAAAAATTACTTCAGGTTCTAAAAATTTACAAGCACTTTCAAAACATCTTGATTATATATCTCGTAAAGGAAATGTAGAATTAATAACTAATGATTTTGATAAATATGTAGGAGAAGATGAAGTTTTTGAAGTAAAAAAAATTTTTAAAAATGAAGGATCTCCCATTCCATTATATAAAGAAGGTGCTAAAGAAAAAAGACATACCATTAATATGGTTTTTTCTATGAAAGAACATTCTACAACACCAAAAGAAAAATTACAACAGGCTACAATTACTGCTTTAAAAAGAATATATCCAAATAATTTATTTGTTCTTGCTTTTCACGGAGATACAGATAATCCGCATTGTCATATTTGTTTAAAAGTTGCAGATAAAAATGGTAAAAGAATTAATCCTAAAAAAGCAGATCTAGCAAATTTAAGAGCAGAATTTGCAAAAGCATTAAATGAGTTAGGAGTTGAAGCAAAAGCTACAAATAAAAAACAAAGAGAAGTAGAAATAAATCAAGAGTTTTCAGCGAAATTAAATATGAATAATGAGCTTAATCAAACTCCAAAAATAAAAATGCACTATTATCAAGTTATGGATTTTGGGAGTGCAAATTATCAATTTAGCACAGATGAAAATGCAAAGAAAAGTTATTATGTGAGCTATAAAACCAAAAAAGGAATTACTACAATTTGGGGACAAGATTTAGAAAGAGTTGTGAAAGAAAATAAAGTTTTAAGAGGTGAGTATGCAAGATTTAAAATAGTAGGACAAGAAGATTATGAAATAATAAAAAAAGCAAAAATCAATAATCAATGGCAAGAAGTTTCTAAAATACTTAAAAAACCTATTTGGGATGTATCAGTAATAGGTAGAGAAAAAGATTTAAAACCAATAAGTAAAACTAAAACAATAAAAAAATATAAGATTATACGAAATAAAGGAATAAATAATGAGAGAGATTATACAAAACAATATAGACAGAGAATCTTACAAGAGCTCCGTAATAAATCAATTATCCGAAGAGAAGTTGCCCAAGAAAGAGACTCTATGCGAGTATTGTCCAAACAGCCTATGGTTTATGACACAAAACGAACTCAAATGCTTTTGCACATCAATGCACTCAATCAGCTACAGCAAGGAGAGCGAAGAAGAACCGATAATATCTTGCGATGGACAAGTGTTAGGAATAATGAGATTAAAAGAGATGGATAATTTATAAAAGAAAGGAATAAAGCATAATGAAACAAGAAGTTTATACTAGCAAATTTTATATTTCTCAAAAATATAGAAAAAGAGATTTGTCTTAAATGATTTAATTTCTTGTTAAGAATAATATGTTAGAATTTTACCAATTGATAATTGGGATGTTGACCGTACATTTTTAAACGAAATGATAACAGCCAAGGCAATGATCCCAGTTATTGTCTTTCATACACACTGAAATAGAATTTTTCTCCAAAAATAGTAAATTTTCCTTTTAATGTTTTATCATTTTCATAATTACCACTGCAATTTTTATTTCCGTTTTTTGAATTTTCTTCATTGTATTTTTGTTCCAATTTTTCTTCTATATATTTTACAAGTTGCATTTTTGGTTTAGTTTCTACCTTTTTGTGAGTATTACCCAGATGTTTATATCTACAGATGATAGCACCTATAAAAATATCTACTAATTGAATGAAAATTGAGGTTTCTGATTCAAGCATGGAAGCATTAAAAACTTGTTTTAGTTTTCTCATTTCATCTTCAAAAAATGGTGCATTTTTAGGCTTATTAAGATAATCAGCAATGATTACTATCGCATCATTTTTCTTTTTGCAATGTTCTTTTATATGTGCTTTAGCAAAGGATAAATGTAATTTCCAAGTGTTTTTGCTTTTATTTTTGATTTTGCTTCTATTGATAAGGATAGCAGAAAAATAAAAATGCTCATAAGCAAAACAAGCATCAATAATATCCTTATACATTTGTAGATATTTTTTACTTTTTAAAGAATGAAATTTTAATTCCCCTATCTCCACATTTTTGTTTATGCCTTTTTTCTTATATTCCTCTTGGATAATGCCTTTGTGTTTGGCTTTTATTATTGTTATTTCTTGTAAAAGTCTGCTTGTATCGTGCAATCTTAACAAGCCCAATCCAAAATAAGATTTATTGTCTGTATTATTTACCAAAACTCCTGTTTCATCCATAAAGCCAAAAAATTTCATTTATCCTCCTAATTTCTTGGGTAAGTTTAACATATATTACCTAAGATGAAGCTCCCATTCTCTTTCAAAATCTTATTGTGCTTATTTAAATCTTCTAAAATCTTTGCAGATTTTGGCACAAAATCACTTTTGTAGTTTTTTTGCTTACTCATTTTTTCTATTTCATCCATGATAATGCGATTGTCTTCTCTTAATGCCTCTAAATAATCCTTTCTTTTGTATTTTGGAGTGTTATCTCCTGTAATGCTTTTTAGCTCCACAATTTCTTTTTCAAGATTTTCTATCTTATTTTTATTGAGTTGAGTAAATTTTTCTAAGTCATTATAAAAATTGTTTAATCTCTTTACAAAACCACCAAAATTTACATAACTTTCCAATTTAAAAAAGGTTTTTTCATCTCTTTTATAAATCAAATTTTCAGGCTCCATTATTGTTTTACCATCAGTAGTACTCACATAAAAATTAAGAGTGTTTAAATCTGTTCTTTCTCCGCTTATAAGCAGTCCTTTAAACTCCAAAACCTTATATTCTTTTTGATAATCATCGGCTATGGTTTTAACAATCTTTTCAAAATTTCTTTCAAGTTCTGCTTGTCTGCTCTTGTTTAAATCGCTTGTATCATTTTTAAAAACAATAAAATCTTTTGTTTCATCATCATTAATGTAGTATTTTCCTTGAAAATGTTCGCTATTGTTTTCTTTAATGATTGTATTTAAAATTTCCATTTTTTCTATATCTTTTTTTAGCAGTTCAATCTTTGAAAGATTAGCTCTAAGACTTTCTTCATTATTGTGTATTTGTCTTTTATAGCCACTATAAAGCATTTCTTCTTGTCTTAAATCACTATTTAATTGCACCTGTAGTAAAATAAGAGGATTACCTGTAGCTTCTGCTTTCATTTCTGCAGCATCTGCTGCACCGCTTGTAATATCTTCTAAGGTTCTTACATCAGCACCAGCTTTTCTAAATTGTTCTATGGATCTTGCTTTACTTTCAATGACTTGCCACATTCTAGCATCATAGGTTCTTTCAGTTGCATATCTAAACTCTTTTACTCTAAAGTTTTGCGGATCTTTCATAAAGAGTTCATTGCCTTGTCTTATAACCCTACCGCTTCTTTGTTCTAAATCGCTCGGACGCCAAGGACAATCTAAATGGTGTAAGGCTACAATTCTTTTTTGCACATTTGTTCCAGCACCCATTTTTTGCGTTGATCCAATTAAAATTCTAGCTTTTCCTGAATTCATATCCGCAAAAAGTTGCCCTTTTTGTAAATCTGTTTTTGCGTCATGAATGAAACGAATTTCATTTTGTGGAATACCTTTTGCGACAAGTTTTTTTAAGATATCAGTATATACATCAAATTTTGCTTGTTCTGCTAAGAGTTCATCAAGGCTTTTGTTATTTTCTTCTTCTGCTTGTTCTATTGCTTCATTAATATTGACAAATTCTTCTTTATTTAAATTTGGTATAGTAATATTGCCATTTAGAGAAACTTTTTGAGAGTGTTGTTTTGGAGTGGATAAATCACAAAATATTAATTGTGTGCCTCTATCATCATTCCAAGCATTATACTCATTAAAAACATTTTCAATAAGCTTATTAATTTTAGAATCTGCATAATCATCACAATGTGGATTAATAAGTCTAAAATCAAGTCCAGCCTTTCTAGCATCTGTGGTACAAGCAAGTAAGTTATTTCTAGTAATATCTTCTTGTTGATTTTCCATTCTCCACACAATAGAGCCTTCATTCCACCTTCCATTTTCATCTTGAATACCTATAAATTCTGCTATTTCTTCACTTCTAGGAGCAACGATATTAATAGGTTTGTCATTGTAAAGTTTTGGTACGAAATCTTTTTGATATTTCATAATATCATTATTTGTTACAATATCAGCCACACTTTTATACATGGCAGAAAGTTCAGGAACATTTTTGAATTTGTTAAATCTTGCAACGATTTTATAATTTATTCCAGAACTATCAAGCTCCCAAGCGTTTGTAACTTCTCCAAAAGTAGAAGCCCAAGAATCAAAAGCTTGTATTCCTTTTTCTCTTAATATATTTGGTTGTATATACCTTTGTAATGTGTAAAGCTCTGTAATTGAGTTACTTATTGGCGTTCCTGTTAAAAAATAGAGTTTTTTATTTTGTTCATGCAAAAATTGCGTCTTAGAATAAAGATCATAAGCTTTTTGCGAGCCTTTTAAATTACCAAGACCACTTATATCTCCCATTGAAGTTGTAATGAGTAAATTTTTAAATTCGTGTGCTTCATCAACTATCAAGGCGTCAATTCCTAATTCTGAAAAATCAATAGCTTTAGATTTTTTATGTGCGGTTTGTAAATCTTGGAGCTTTACTTTAAAATTTTCAATGCGTTTTTCTAAGTCTTTAACAGAATATTGCATAACATTTTTATCATCTTTTTTTCTTTCTAAAGTTCGTTTCAAAATTTCAATATCTTCTTCGTATTGTCTTTTGATAACTTCATAAGGGGCAGGGATTAATTTAAATTGCGAGTGTGTCATAATAATGGCATCATAATTGTTTGTTGCAATTTTTGAAAAAAACTTTTCTCTATTATCTTTTTTTAAATCATCATTGGTAGCAACTAAAATGTTTGCATTTGTATAGGCGTGATAAAACTCATCATTCCATTGTCTTGCTAAATGATTAGGAACTACAATCAAGGGTTTATTTAAAAGTCCCATTCTTTTTTGTTCCATTACAGAGCAAATTGCGACTAAAGTTTTTCCAGCACCTACTTGATGATCAAAAATAATACTGTTTTCTTGAATAGCCCTATATATAGCATTTTTTTGGTGTTTTTTGAGTTTGATATTAGCATTGAAATTTGGAAGTTCTAAATGTTCTCCATTGTATTGTGGTTCTATATTTGTATTAAATCTTTCATTATAGATATTTTCTAAATCAGTGCGTCTATCATAATCTTTATAAATCCATTCTATAAATTCATTTTTTAAATTCTCTAATTTAGAATTAGCGATTGCAGTTTCTTTAGGATTTAATTCCCTGCTTTCTTTGCCTGATGGATCTGTTTTTTTATCATAAATGCGAATAGGCTTTCTTAATAATCCATGCTCGAACAAATCAAAACAACCTATTCTTTCGGTAGCATATTCTGAACGAATATAAGAACTTAAAGAATGACCAAAACCCTTAAGATTCCACTCACCTGTTTTTTCCATTAAGAATAAATCATAATCTTTAGGAGTAATTTGTAAGGTTTCTTCTATAAATTGTTTGTAATATTTTATAGGTATCCATGTTGTTCCTAAACTTATTGAAATATCAACAGCTTTTAAATCTTTAGGTAAAACTTGCTCCAAACTTTCTAAATTATTGGCAAATTCATTAAAGCCATCTTCTACTAATTTTTTTACTTCTTTGTATTTTGCTTTAACATTGCCAGAGAGATATTTTTCAGCTAAAACATAATTTGTAGGATTGTTATGATCTTTAAAAATTAATCTATCTTGCTCTAAAGATTTAAGTGTTTCTTCTAAAGGCTGATTTAAATTCGTTTCTAAAAATTTTAAATCAATTCTTCCATACTCATTGATACTAGCAATTAATGCTTCTTGTGGAGTTGAAATTTTAATTTCTTTTTGTGTATTTATAGTTCTTTTAAAGAAAATATCTGCTTTTGTAGCACTTGGTGCAATAGGATCTATACCTTCTTTTAAGGCTACGTTTTTTGAAATACCACTGCTATAATTTTTTTCCAGTGCTAAAATTTTATTTGCTTCTATATCTTCTCTAAAAGCTTTTTTATTTGCGTCTCTATTTAAATATCCTTCTTTGGCTACAAATTCATCATAAAGTTTATTTAGATATTTTCTTTGATTTTCCACCAAAAGATTACTAGGTTCATTTTTTTCATATTCAATAAGGGTATTAAATTGATTTCTAATAGCAATGAGTTTTTTAATCCTTCTTTTATCGTGTTCATTTAAAACAGGTTTTGAAAAGACTAGTTCATCATCACTTCTAATCTTCATATAAATTTCATTATTGTATTCAAAATAATTACCATCTTTTAACTTACTTAAAACTTTGCTATATTTTTCATATTCAGGAGATTCTTTATCAATCCTGTAATAAGATAGCTTGATTTTTGTTTCTTGATATTTATAAATATTTTTAGGTAAGGTTTTTATAAAATTTTCTAAAGAAATTTTTAAATCTTTTTCATTATCTAAGCATTCTAAATTATAACCATATTGAGAGCTTTTAATATCTATTTTTCCTAAGATATTTTGTGGATTATTTTTAAAATACTCATTTATTCTAAAGTCATTAAAAACATCAGGGTGCATACCTCTTTTTTCAGCTTCATCAAAACGATCGTCATAGTATTCTACGCTTTGTAACCAAGATTTATCTATATTTAAATCTTTGCCTTTTTTAAAAAAGATAATATCGGTAGTAACTTCTGTATTAGCTCGTTTTTTAAAAGCATTATTTGGCAATCTTACAGCACCTAAAAATGTTGCATGTTCGGCTATATAATTCCTTATTGTGCTATTTTTAGAATCTAAAAAATAACTTGATACTACAAAAGCTGCAATTCCATCTTCTTTTAAATTTTTAATAGCATTTGCAATAAAATAATTATGCACACTTGATTTATTTAGTGTAGGATCATTTAAATCTAAAATCTTTTTTTGACCAAAAGGTGGATTACCTATAAAAGCATCGTATGGCTTATCAAATAAATGGTGCTGAAATGCTTTATTATAAATTGTTTGATTTGGGTGTAAATGCTTTAATATATTTGCACTTATAGTATCAAGCTCTACGCAAGTAAAATGATATTTATCACTATAATTTTTTGCATAAGACAAAAAAGAGCCTATACCTGCACTTGGCTCAAATATTTCTTTGGTGTGACCATCATTATTAAATCCTAACTGATTAAGCCCTTGATAAATTGTATCGATAATAATTTTTGGAGTGTAAAAAGCATCTAAAGTTGAAGTTTTTGCCTTTTCATATTCTATATAATCAAGTGTGCTAATAAGTTCTTTAAATTCTTTTTCCCATTCTTTATTATGATGATCAAAAGCTTGAGGAATACCACCCCATCCTGAAAATTTATTTAGAATTTCTTGTTCTTGTTTGGTAGCATAGCGGTTCTCTTGTTCTATAGTTTTTAAAAGCTTAATAGCTTGAAGATTTTTTTGAAATCTATCTTTTAAAGAACCAAGATAGATTTCATCATCGCTTATAAAATCTAATTTTTGTCCAGACTTGAGGCTTCTTCTTTCATATCCATCATTTCTTGTTGCAGTTTCCAATACTGATTGTTGATTGTTTCTTCCTCCTGTATCTGTTCCTTGTCTTTCATCATCATTTCTTGAAATAAAGGAGAATAAATTTGGGGTTCTATCGCTATGTATTGATTGAGATTTATTTGCTCTTCCGCTAGTATCTCCATATCTGTTAGCCCCTGATCTCTCTTCTTGTTTGCTTCTTTGCTCTCTAAGATTGCTAATTCCATTTGAGCTTGTGGTAATGCTAGTGTCATTAGATCTGACATTCCTAGATTCTTGATCGTATTCGGATAAAACTCCGCCCATCTTTCTAGTATTATCAAGCTGTATTGTGGAATTTTCTTGTCTATCCACGCTTGGTGTATTTGATGAAATGCTAATTCGTTTAATATTATCTGTAATTTCTCTATGTTTGGATAATTTTCTGTTTTGTTGTTCATTTTCTTCTCCTTGCGAAAATTCTAGTTCTATCAAGTCAAATAAACTTCGACCACCATAATCTTTTTCATCTTCAATTTGTCTTTTTGTTTTTTTATACATTTATATCCTTGTAGTTTTGTTTTTTGCAAGGATATTTTACATCTTTAGTTATTAATATTTAAAGCTCTTGCCTCTTTTAAAATCAATTTTCTTATATAAGTACCATATTCACTAACTAAGTCTAAATCCATTAACTTTTTCAAAATTTCCATTTCTTGTTCATTGAGTCTGCAAACTACTAAATTGTCTCTTCTTAGCTTTTGATCTATAGTTTTTCTTCCAGCTGATTTTTTATCAGCTTTCTTAAAAGTCTTTTGAGAGCTTGTTTCAGAATTTAAAGCTTCTGCTATTGTAAATGGTTTTTTTTCCATATATTATTTATCCTTTCTAATAAAATCTAAAAGTCTTTGATATTCATTGAAAAAATTTGTATAACTTAATCTTGAAAGATTGTTCTCATTATAAAGTTCAGTGAAAGAAGCTCCACTACTCATAGAGTTTTCAATAATTTTAGAAAATTTAAAGAAGAAAAAGTTCAAATCTGTAAAATTGCTTTCAAGAGTTTCACAAATTTGATTTTTTTCTTTTTCATCTCTATAATCTGTAACTAGAATACAAACTCTATTATCATTACCTATTTCGTTTAAAGTTTCTAATGTTCTAAGTAAAGAATTATAATTACTTGTGCAAGGAATAATAATCTTATTACTTTCTTTAATAATATCCAATACTCCTTTTTCTACAAAACCACCAAAATCATAAACGCAATTATCTATTTTTTTTGGAGTTGGTAAAATTTTCGCTTTTTCAGGATAAATCTTTTCTATAATGGAGTTATCATTACTTTGTAAGAAATATTCTAGATCTTTAGCAATTGAAAAAGCGAAAGGAGTTTTTCCAACACCACCTTTTTTATTTACAACAGATATTATCATTGAATAAATCCTTTATATTTTTGTATAATATTATATACTATTATTTATTAATAAATACTAAAAATAAATAATATTTATTTTTGTTTCTTTGATTTTTTAGTGATAGTTTTGTTTTATATTCTAAATAATCTTCTAAATGTGTAGGTAGTATGAAGTTAAAAAACAACTCAACTTTTATAATTTTCATCAAAAATTAAACAATTTTAAAAATAATTCTAAAACAATTAAAGACAAAGAAATTACAAGATAATTTTTTTAAAATACAAATATTATTTCTTGTGATTATTTGCATAATATTATATAATATTAGTATTTAAGATTAATTTTATTATATATAAATAAATATTAATATATAATAGTAACTATAAATATACACAAAAAAGGAAATTCTATGAAAAATACAATTAAATTAGGTTTATTAAGTGCAATGATTATAGGTGTTTTTTCTGCTTGTTCTAGTGAGCCAAAATCAGTAGAATACTATAAAGATCCAAAAAATGCTAAGGAATTAGAAGCTAAAATTAAAGAATGTCAAGAAGAATTTCCTAAAGGTAGCAAAAAACTTAATGAAGAACAAGTAAAATATATGAATGGAAACCCAAGTAAAACATATTTAGAATGCGAAAATGCTTATAAGGCAGAATATTCTAAGTCATTTGATAAAGAAAGATTAGATCCTTCAGAATTTTTTAAGAAGAAACAATGAATTCAAAACTTTTCCAAACTCTAGGCGAAAGCATACAGCAAATTGTTAAAATATAGGATTAAATAAAACACAGAAAGGAATTTTATGGAAATAAAATATTATCCGCCAGTTTTTCTCCAAAATAGTTTTCATTGTCCCCATTGCAATGTTTACTCTCATATGAAATGGGGAGATACTTGTCTAGATTCTTATTATAATAAATATTTGTGTTCAATCGCATTTTGTAATCATTGTAAAAAACATTCAATATGGCTAAAGGAAACCAAAGAAATGTTATATCCAAAAAAAATAAATACTCCTTTACCAAATGAAGATCTCAAAGAAAACATAAAGCAAATATATAATGAAGCGGCAATCATACTTAATGATTCACCCAGAGCAGCTTGTGCTCTAATGCGTCTTGCATTACAAGAACTAATGAAAGAATTAGGAGAAAAAGGAAAGGATCTTGCTAGTGATATATTAAACTTGAAAAACAAAGGACTTGATGAACAGATAATAAAAGCCTGTGAAATTGTAAGAATAGTAGGAAATAATGCTGTTCATCCTGGAATCATTGATATAAATGACAATCCAGAAATTGCCTACTGTCTTTTTGAGATGATTAATTTAATTGCAGAAAAATTAATCACTCAAAAAATAAAAACAGAAAAATTATTTAATAAAATACAAAATTTAAAAAACAAAAAATAAACCCTTTATAAATTAAGGGTTATTTAAATATAAATTTTCAAATACAGATATATTAGTGATTTTTAATATATAATAGTTATTTTTAGTAATTAATATTATACATTTTATATTTTAGGTTTTCCATTGTCATCATAATACATTGCTTTACAACCTTGTCTAAATTCATTACATCCCCACCACCAACTTTTACCATTTTTACTTTTTATTCTTTGTAAAAATCCTTTATTACATTGTGGACATTTATATGTAGTATCATTATTATTTTGTTTTGTTTCAAAGTTCGGAGTACCTTTATTATCAGGATAGATAGCTTTACAGCCTTCTTTATATCCACTACATCCCCAAAAATCCCCATATTTCCCTTTTCGTTTAGTTAAAAAGCCTTGATTGCATTGTGGACATTGAATTTTTGGCTTATTTTCATCTTCTAAGATTTTAAAATTTTGATCATTACTAATTCTATTGATTTCATTAATCACTTCTTTTGTTACTTCTTCTAAAAATTGTTTTCTTTCTAATTCAGATGTTTCAATCATTTTTTGTTGTTCAAACCATAAAGCTGTCATATCAGGGGTAGTAAGTGATTTTGGAGAGAGTGCGATTAAATCTTTACCTTTTTTTGTGGATTTAATAATTTGCTTTTTATCTTTACTTACTTCTATATATCCTCTTTCAATTAAGGTTTTTATGTGATTAGATCTTGTAGCAGGTGTTCCTATCCCACCACTTTCACCTTTCTTATCTTTGTCTTTTTCCATAAGTAATTTTTTAATTCTTTCATCTGTTACATATTTTGCAACACTATTTAAATCCTTAAGTAATGTTGTCATAGTGTAATAAGGGCGTGGTTTTGTTTGTTTTTTTTCAATTTCTATTAAAGAACATTTTGCACTATCATTATCTTTTAAGCTAGATAAATCATAATCATTTTTATCGCTATCTTGTTCATCTTCTTTGTCATTATCTATATTTTTCCACAAACTTCTAAAACCACTTTTTATTGTTTTGCTTTGTGCAGTGGTAAAAATTCTTTGATTTATTTCTAAATTAATTGTAGTAGTTTGATATTCTCTAGGATGAAAGAATTGAATAATAAATCTTTTAGCGATTAAATCATAAACAGCTAATTCATCTTGAGTTAATTGAGATGAAATTTTATTTTGAGTAGGAATTATTCCATAGTGTGCTGAAATATTAGCATCATTAAAAGCTTTGCTTTTTATTGTTGTATTGCTTCCAGCAATAAGAGCTTCAATTTCGCTATTATTTAAATTTTCTTTTATAGAGTTTAAAATTTTTGGTGCTTCCTCAAACATTGTTTCAGGTAAATATTGACAATCAGATCTATTATAAGTTATTGCTTTATGTTTTTCTCTCAAAGATTGAGTAATTTGTAATGTTTTATCAGGACTAAATCCAAAAATTTTTGCACATTCTGCTTGTAAAATAAGTAAATTATAGGGTAATGGTGGATATTCTTTTTTATTTTCTATTTTTAAATTTATTTTTGCAGTCTGATTTTCGCAAGAATTTTTAATTTCTTTGGCTATATTTTCATCTAAAATCTTTTCATCTGTCTTTAATCTTGCTTTAATGATATTATCGTTGATTTTAAAATTTCCAAGTAAAGAATAATAATCTATACTTTTAAAACTTTCAAATTCTTTATCTCTAGCAACAATAAGACCTAAAATAGGAGTTTGAACTCTACCAACACTTAAAATTCCATCAAAATTATTTTGCTTAGCAATAATTGTATAAGCTCTCGTGAGATTAATTCCTACTATCCAATCTGCCTGGCTTCTTGCAAAACCTCGTTCACTCATTCCCTTAAAATCTATATTTGGTTTAATTTTGGCTATTTCTTCTTTTACTGCTTTTGGTGTTAAGTCATTAATTAAAACTCTAAATACAGGTTTTGTTGTTTTAGAATATTGCACAATCTCATCAACAAGAATTTGACCTTCATCATCTGCATCACCGCAATTTACAATAGAAGTGATTTTGTCACTATTAATTAAATCGCAAATAATTTTTAATTGTTTTTTACTATCTTTTTTGGGCAAATATTTAAATTCTTTAATAGGCAATGGTAAATCTTCAAGTTTCCATAATTTATATTTTTCATCATATTCTTCAGGTTTGGCAAGTTCTAAAATATGACCAAAAGCCCAAGTAACAATATCATTGCCTTTTTGTATATATCCTTCTCCGCTTTTATAATTGCCATCTAGTCCTTCCGCAATTGCTCTGCCAAGTTCAGGTTTTTCCGCTATAAATAATCTCATACACTCTCCTATATAAATAATTAATATAAATATATATAATTAATTAATATTTACTTATATTAATTAATATTTATTTTTAAAATACAAAAATATTATCTATCTTTTTCAATATTTATATTTTGCTTTTTTTGTTTATCTTTAAATTCCTTGAATTTATTTATAAATGAATTAGGCCGCTGTATAATAGTTTTATGTTTTTGTGTTATAATGTTTTCGTTGGTGGATTTGCGAAAATTGAAGTCATTAAATATGGGATGATGGGGATGACTACGCCCATCCATTTCCACCTTTCTTTCATTTGTTTCTGTTTTGCTATGATTTGTTGCTAACCTATGGATTTTTTCACCATCGATTTCATATTTTCTACTTCCATAAACTAATATTTTTTCATCGTTTGCCTTTACTTGCCAAGTATAACCTCTTGTTTCATTAACAGCCTCCACATTCTTAGCTACTTTAGGAAATGAAAGCATTTCTTGAGTGGTAACCATTCCTCTTAAATTTGGATTATCTAAATGTTTTTTAATTTCTTTCTCCATAAAATCTTTATCTACTTTAATATCTCCTACATTACTTTTAACCCTTGTATGTGTTTTATCTTCTTTTAATACTTTATACATTTGAGAACTTTCTTTTTTAGATTGTCTATCCCAAAGTAAATTTTTTAAGCTTTGTAAAATTTCATTACATTTTTGATTATGTCTTTTAAGTTCATCTTCAAATTCTTGTATTTTTTCTTTAATTTGTTTATCTTTTTTATTCATTGAATATCCTATTTTGCAATCAAATTGCTTAATTTTATTTTTGTATATTTTTAGTAAATAAAATTAATTATTAATAATTTATAATTAATAAAAATATTTTTATTTTTACTTATAGTTATTATTATTTAATAATAGTAATTATAAATATACACCCGTAAGGGTGCATATTTTATCTTCCAAACTCTTGATTTTGAGTTTTTTCAGGCTCTTTTATTTCTTGAGTTTGTTGTTTTTGTTGTTCTTCTTTTTGAGCTTTCATTTCAGCTTCATTTACAACTTTAACTCCAGCATTTGAAATTACAGCTACAAACTCATTACCTTTCTCTTGTAATTCTTTCTTTAATTCTTCGTTATAAAGTCTTACATTAGTCTCTAAATAGTGACTTTTAGTTCCGTCTTTATTTTGATGTTCTGTGATACCTATGCCTTCAATTAGTTCTTTAGCAGATTCTCTTTTTTGATTAATAGTGTAGTAAAAATAACCTTGTTCATTTACATTAGAATTTACATAGATAAAATCATCTCTATTTTGTGAATTTGTAGGTTTTAAAACTATATTATGAGTTTTTTCATCTCTATTAACAAAATAGTTTTTCCATTCACTATTAATTTTTGCAGAAAAAATTACAGAGCCGTGTTCCATTGCAGCAACTTGTCCAGCTTCTTTAATAACATCGATTAAAGCTGTATCTACTTTTCTTTGTTGGATATCACCTTCCTTGTTTTTGTAATTTAAAGCATTATTAGTATCAATAACAATTTTATCGTTAACTAATTTTCCAAAAGCCATTTTTTATCCTTTTGTTTTGATTTGTGATTTGATTTTTGTTTTTTGCATTTTTTGTATATAATTTTTCCGTTCATTCACCTCCTTGTAGTGTGATTTGAATACTATTTTTATTCTCATTAAAAATAGTTTTTTTGTTTTTTGCAAAGCTCAAGGTTAAGTTTTTATCATTTTTATCAACAGAAATGATTGCTAAACCTTGAGTGATTGTATTTACTCTTTGCGTTAATTTTTCATATTCTAAGTATTTTAAATATGTAAGAACTATTAGAATTCCAAGTCCTACTCCTAGAATAGTTGATATAAAACTCAAACTTATTAAAAATAGTTTTGTATGCTTTGTCATTTTTGTAAAAATTTCAGCAAATATATTTAGTTTTTTCTTTTCATTTTTAATGAAATTATCTAGAAAAAGACTATAGTTATTACTATTATTAGAAAGTTTATACTCCACTATTTCACAGAATTTTTCAATTTGTGTATTGTAATTTTGTAATTTATCATCTAATGAAATTTGATTAATTCCATTAGCAAATTTTGCAAAGTCTTCCATAGTTTTTTTAAGGGAAGCCATTTTATGAATGAGTTCTTTTTCTTCATCGTTTGGTGGATTTTTAAAATAGGTAATAAAAGCATAGTGTGCATTTTCTAATTCTATAAAACTATCTTCTAAGTCTTTAAAAATACCATCTTCTGTGTTATTTTGTGAGTTTTGCTTACCAATGTTTATTTTGCTACTAATAGTTTTAAACAAACTATCAATTTTTTTTAGCAATTCATTGTAATTAATAGCTGTTATTTCTTGCTGGCTATTAATTTCTTCATACATTTCATTTTCATTCATAATTAATTCTCATTAACCCAGCAATCTTTTTTAATAACTACTTTTTGGTAGTATCCTGTATCAATTCTATAAAATTTAAAACCTATTTGTTTTCTCTTATTTTGGGGTAGTCTAATATACTCTTGTTTGCTAATTTGAGTTAATTTTTCTCCTTGTTCTCTTTGCGATATAGGCAAGGCATTATAAATTTCTTGTGATACCTCTTTTAATTCATAGCCTCTTTGCCATTCTTCTTGTTCATAGAATTTAGTATTACAAGTATATTTTAAATGATAATCTGTATATTTTGATGTGGATAGCAACTTACAAGAATTAGTAAGTTCTGGATTAATTCTATAGCCATAAATTTTTATTTCTCTACAAGTAGATCCATTTCCAGCTCCATTGCTTTGGCAAAATTGTTCAGTTCTTAAAATAGTTTTTTCAATTCTATTATTAAGCGAATAAACAGAACATTCTCCATCTAGATTTACTAGAATATCATTTTTATATTTATACATTTCAGGATCATCTGATGCATCAACAGGACATAAATTTAAAAAGCTTTTTCTTTTGGCTATAACTTGAGCCCATTTAATTGCATCGATACTAAAATATCTTGCTAAGGCAGCACCACATTCAGGTGGTTTTATAGGAGAAGCTAAACATAACATTGCTTCACAAGCCAATCTGGTATCACCTGATAAAATATCTAAATTTATAGCATTAGAGGATACAACACCAAAAACTAATATAGACGAAAGAACTTTTTTCATTATTAATCTCCTTTAGTTACTTTGTTAAAAAATAAAATGCTTACTTTGTTAATATTTTCTGGATATGGATTAATAGGTTGCAATTCAATAGGGGCTATAACTTGATTTTTAATAAAATAATCTTTATATTCCCTGATTAAGTCTTCTCTGCCAACTAGGATTATTTTACTAGCGTTATGAGCCAATAAAAAAGCTTTAGTTATAAGGTCATTTTTAATGAAATCATCTTCTATAGATTTCTTTTCAACTATAATTTGATAAGTCCAATTTGATGAGCTTAAAAATTGATCTTTTGGAACGAAGTTATACTGCTTTTCTAAAATTGAATTATTAATATATAAAGCAGATCCATCATCTAATTTCTTTGCCTTTGGTGCTGAACACCCTATTGTTAATATAGCTATTAAAGCCAAACTAAGCGATATTTTTTTCATTTTTTTCTCCTATAATTTGAATTTTTACTTTGCATTCTCCTTTTAGAATGGCACTTTCTAATTGTTCTCTTGTAGGTATTTTTTTAATAGTAGAAAGACTTTTTGAAACAGCTTTAAATTTATCCATAAAATAAGAATCTGAATAATAAAAAGCTTTATTACACAAAATGGGTTTTCCACTATCAATAGTAATAAGTTCATTCTCAAAAGGCATTTCACGTAGTTCTTGTGGTAACATTAAAGCCCTACTTGCTTCGCTAATACTTCTTGATCCGCCACCATTTGCACCTGAATTAATGCTTCTTGAGCTTGTTTTAAAAGTAGTATTTCCTAAGATTTTAGAAATAGCTTCTGCATCTTCTTGTTCTCTTGGTGCGTAAAAAATTTGACAAGCGTGATTTGTCAATAATGTTTTAGCACCTTCTTTTCCATAACCTAAAGGAGGTTGTGTTTCAAGTTGTGATAAAGATTGGTAAATAGTTAATAATCTTAAATTATATCCTGCTATAAAACTTACAGAAGTTTGTAAAATTTGAATTCTACCTGGTGCAGTGAATTCATCCATTAATAATAAACAAGAATATTTTAAATCTTTATTTTCTTGAGGTAATTCTTTGGTGTTTAGTAAAATTAGTTGCGACCAAAAAATATTTAAAATAAAAGAAGCATTGCTTAATTGATCTGGTGTAATTCCTATGTAAATAGTCATTTTCTTTTTACGCAAATCTCTTAAATCAAAATCACTAGTTTCTGTGCTTAATCTTAAAGTTTCACTTTCAAATGGAACAAGCGGTGCATTAAATGAACTCATAATACCTGATTTTGTAGCATCAGAATTAACATTAAAATATGTTTCTAATCTTCTTATTGTCGTTTCATCTAAGATTTCACAATAAATTAAAAAATTATATGTATCATCAAACCCCCTTATAGTTTGTTCTCCATTTTTAAGAGTAATTCCTTTTGATAATTGTAAAATATTATAAAAGTTGAATTCTCCAACATCAACGCCAAAAGTTTCTTGAAAATCTTTACCTAACTTATTTAATTGTAAATCACGCCACATATAACATAAACCAATAAATAAATTTTGTGCTAAGCCATTAAAGAATTTTGATGTAGAATCTCCATCAAGTGGATAAAGTATAGTAGCTAAGTCCATTAGTTGACTATCACAATTTTCACTATCGCTCATATCAATATAAGTTAAAGGATTATAACGATGTGTTTGTCTAGAAAATGGATTAAAAAGAAAAACATCCTGTTTTAATATTTCTTTTCTATACTTACTTGTATAGCTAAAACATTCTTGTTTAATATCTTGAACTACAGCACTTTCGCTCCACTCTAATAAATTTGGAATTACAACACCTACACCTTTACCACTTCTTGTAGGAGCTCCCAAAGCTACAAATTGTTGAGAGCTAAATCTTAAAAATTTTCCTTTATATTTGCCTATGATGATCCCTTTATCACCATAAAGTTTCATTGCTTTAATTTCATTATCATTTGCAAATCTAGCTTCACCAAATTGTGATTTCTTAGTTTTTAAAGATAACACCAAAAAAATCAAAGCAATTAAGCAAATTCCAAAACTAATTCCTAAAGAAAGCCATATCTTTGGATAATTATTAATAATGGCTTCATAGGTAAAATTTAAATTATAGATTTTAATAGCCTGTATTATTTTTACTTTATTTAGAAAGAAAAAAACAATAGGTGCGAAGAGATAGCTAAAAATAAAACTTACTATAACAATAAAAACAATTTTAATACTTTTATTATTTTGCATTTATCTTTCCAATTCTTTATTTTTTTGATCATTTTTTCTAAAAAAGTTTTTCATTTTTTCTAAAAAGAAAGATTTGTTTTTACTTGTTTCATTATCATTAAAATCTATATTTTCTAATTCCATTTGTTCTTTAATTTCATTTTGAAAAGCTTTAGACTTTTCATCATCACCAAAGATTAATTTTTCATATTCATCATCAATTTTATAATTTCTTGCATTTTCAAGAGATTCTTCAAACAACTCAGGTATAGTTATTTTGGTGGCATCTTTTTTATAAAATATTGCTTCAGAGTTTTCAAGTTCTAGGTTATATTTTTTTAAATCTTCATTCATATCACATATAATATTTATAGTGCTTTTATCCATAAGTTTAATTTCATTTAAATGTCTATTTTCTTTCATTTTTTTAAATTGAGTAATTTCTCTATTTAAATTTTCAAGATTTTCTTCTTTAAACTCCATAGTGGTTTCAGCAATTCTTGCATTTTCTTTTTCGAGTAGTTTCAATGTATTGTCAATTAGTTCGTGTGCTTGTTGCACTTCTTTTGGTAAATTATTCATTTTTATCTCCTTTAATAATTTTTATTTTTTTATTGGTATTTCTATTTCTTTAGTTTTGGTGTCAATTTGCTTCTTATTTGCAAATTCTTTTAACTTTGCTTTAAAATCTTTTACAGATTTGTCTTTTTGTGGTATAGTTTGTTTAGCGGTTTCTAAAAGTGTTTTAACACCAGATGATTTATCATTACCGCCCATCCAAGCAGGACTTGGAGTGTGAAGGGAGTGGACGGCTTCACTAGAGACTGCTTTTTTAACAAGGCGATTGAAATTTCTTTTATCTTGTTTATTAGTATGATAAATAATGCTAATATTTCTATCATTTCTAATACCAATATCACCCATTTTTTTATTATTAATATCTAATGTTTGTTTAGCAACAATGAAATCTTTTTCATTTCTTGCCTTTGGATTTTTCATAATTAAATTAGGTTCTTTAACTACTTCTTTAATAGTATTTGATAATTCGTTCATATCTTTAAACATTTCAGGGTGTTTCGCATATAATTTCTTTAAATCAGCAATTGCTTCTTTATCTCCTAAAAGCTCCGATAATCTTTCGCAAAGTTCAAAAATTTCTAATTCTTTATTACTCATCTTTTAAATTCCATTATTTTTGGTTTGTCTTTTTGTGGTATAGTTTGATTAGCAGGACGGAGAAAATCACGGTCGTTAAACTCTCGGCGAAGCTGACCCTGTTCGCCCCTTCCTGTTTTTGAATGTGCTAATATTTCTTTTTGTAAAAGTTTTTCCATTTCATTAAAAGCATTAATAAAAGCGATTTTAAATTGTAAGGCTTTTTTGCCTGTAAAACCCATTGCTAAAAGAGAGAATCCATCGCGAGTTAGATTATAACAACGATCTTTTCTTGTTTTTCCTTTAACTTTGCCAAAACCCCTAATTTCAGTATTTCTGTAGGTCTCCCCAAAATTGAGGATATCTTGAGAAGTCCCTATTTCTCGCAAATCGTTTAAAATGTTCTCAATATCCCTTAAAACATGATCATGTCTTTTCCCAAAAACCTTAGCCACATCTAAACTTGTGCAAAATATTTGATTTTCTTTATTTTCAAAAATAACTTCTTGATTATTTATAGCCATAGACTTACTCATCGTTTTAACTCTCTTTCTTCGGTCTGAGTTTTACTTTTATTTTTGGTGTTAAATTCTTTTAACTTTGCTTTAAAATCTTTTACAAATTTGTCTTTTTGTGGTATGATATTTTCATCAGTTGCAGAAAGTGCATTTGCACCAGATGGATTTTTATCTATTAGCTCCAATCCATTAAGTTGGTGTGTAGAGGGTGTTGGGGTCTCTACCTGCAACAGATTATTTTTATTGCTTAATCTATTAAATTCTTTTATTCTTTTTTGATTTGCATGGAATATCTCATTTGTTCCATTTTCATTTTTTATAACTACATCAGCCATTTTTTTATCATTTATGATTTTTGCCGCTTTAATAACTTCATAATCTCTTTTATCTCTATTTGCATCAATAATGATTTCAGGTTCTTTAACTACTTCTTTAATAGTATTTGATAATTCGTTCATATCTTTAAACATTTCAGGGTGTTTCGCATATAATTTCTTTAAATCAGCAATTGCTTCTTTATCTCCTAAAAGCTCCGATAATCTTTCGCAAAGTTCAAAAATTTCTAATTCTTTATTACTCATCTTTTAAATTCCATTATTTTTGGTTTGTCTTTTTGTGGTATAGTTCTATCATTAGCCGATGAAATGTTCTTTTGAACCAGTCGTCCGTCAAGACTTTGGGCTTGAGTGTAGGGGATGTGGGCGTCCCTACCACCGGTTATTACATCTTTTTTAGCCATTAATTTCAAATTTTTTAAACTATTTTTATTTACCATTGGATCTTTTGGTATACCGCCAACTTCATAATAATGAGAGAAAATTATTTTATTGTTTTGATTTCTATCTTTAAGTGTAATATCAACACTAAAATCTTCTTGTGGAAGTCTTTTATAAAGCTCGCTCATTATTTCTGTAAGATATTTATTAGGACTTCTAATTTCTTTTTGTAAAAGTTTTTCCATTTCATTAAAAGCATTAATAAAAGCAATTTTCCATTGCAATGCTTTTTTGCCTGTAAAACCCATCGCTAAAAGAGAAAAACCATCACGAGTGAGATTATACATAGGCATTTTTCTACTAACAAGCTTACCATTCTTTGGGTTCGTTGTTTTCGATATTCGCACGACCTCCCCAAAATTGAGGATATCTTGAGAAGTCCCTATTTCTCGCAAATCGTTTAAAATGTTCTCAATATCCCTTAAAACATGATCATGTCTTTTCCCAAAAACCTTAGCCACATCTAAACTTGTGCAAAATATTTGATTTTCTTTATTTTCAAAAATAACTTCTTGATTATTTATAGCCATAGACTTACTCATCGTTTTAACTCTCTTTCTTCGGTCTGAGTTTTACTTTTATTTTTGGTGTTAAATTCTTTTAACTTTGCTTTAAAATCTTTTACAGATTTGTCTTTTTGTGGTATAGTTTGATTGGTAGTTGCTGAATGTGCATTTGCACCAGATAATTTTTGATTATTACCGCCCAGCTCGGCAGGTCTCGAGGTGTGAAGGGAGTGGACGGCTTCACCAGTAGCTACTTGTAGCTTTGATAATCTTTCACAAAGTTCAAAAATTTCTAATTCTTTATTACTCATTAAAAACTCTTTTTGATGTTCTCTATTTCTTTAAAATAAATTCCACTAATGCGTCTTTTTCCGTGATGAGCGTGTATATGCACTACAATATCTATTAAATCTTTAAGTGTTTTTTGAATAATTTCAAAAGGCACACATTGTCCTTGCGGATTTTGTAAGGTCATTAAAGCAAGTCTTGTAAATGTTTCTTCTGGGCTTCCTGCGTGGCAACTTGTAATACTTCCGCCGTGTCCACTTGCTAAAACATTAATAAAATCATATGTTTCAGCACCCCTAAGTTCTGCTAATAAAATTCTATCAGGCTTCATCCTTAAACAAGATTTTAAAAGTGTTGCAGAATTTAAAAAATCTATACTTTTTGCCTCAGATGGATAAAATAATTGCACAAAATTTTTATGCTCATAAAATTTAATTTCTTCAACATCTTCAATAGTTATAATTCTATCTTCTAAACTTATAAAATCAATAAGTGTTTTCATAAAGGTAGTTTTACCACTACCTGTTTCACCAGCGATAATAATATTTTTACCATAACCAACGGCTTTTGATATAAAATTTTGATAATCTCTTGCTTGATAGAGTTTAATTAACTCTTCATCGCTTGGTTTGATTTTATTTTTATCATCAGGATTTAAATCTTCAAAAAGACCACTTTTAACGTGATCTTGCATTTTAAATCTAGTTTTACTAGGTTTTCTAATGGTAATTGAGATATGTTCGCTTTTTGTAGCTGGTGGAATTACAATTTGCATACGTTCTCCACCTACTAAGATACAGCTAAGAATAGGGCGTGATACATCAATTTTATCTTTTTTAAAAGCAGCTGCAGCAGTGGCAAAGTGTCCTGCCTTTTCAAAATCAAGTTTAGTTTCTACTGATTGCCATAACCCTTTAGAATTTTGTATCCAAATCTGATTATCTCCGTTATAGCAGATTTCATTAATGCTATCATCTTTTAAAAATTCACCAAAATATTGTGTTGTATATTTATCTAATGTTATTGACATTTTTTTTCCTTGTTAATTTATAAACTTTTGAAAAGTCAATATCGCGATTAACATAAACGCCAACTAAATCACCTTGATTTTTATAAAGCGTAGGTTTAATATCAATCATTTTCTTTAGAGCGATACTAGCAATTTCATTAATATTGTCTCTAGTATTTTCACTATAGTTATAGTAGTTGTTATTATTGTTATTATTATTCCCTTTGTTTAATTGACTTGCTAATATAGCCATTCCATCATCAATCATTGATAGTAAAATTGCAGAACCAAATCGTTTTAAATAATGATGATCAACCCACCCTTGCATTCCACTAGAGCCTAATTCGTCAGTAGCACCAGAATATACAGGAATAACAATATTGTTTGGCGTTCTAATTTCTTGCCAAATTACAAATATTCTATCCATTCCATCATCCATTTGACCTGCATTAAATGTTCCTGTAATAGTGCTACCTTTTTCAATTAATAATGTGTTTCCATTTGCAGAATAAACATCATTTGACACAATACAAGCAATTCCACCTTTGATAGAACTTACTAGTTTTGTTTTTAAAGCACAACCTATATAAGTTCCTTTTGGCAGAAGTAGATTTTGATCAAATTCACTTAGCTTTGCGATTGTAGGTGTAAAAACTTCACCTACAAAATCTCCCCCACCTTGCGAGTTGTTAGAATTTTGCAAAGCCCCTGCACCATTTTGCCCAAACTCAAATACTGTATTTGGTTTTTCACCAAATTCTCCTTTTGATCCACCACTGCTAAACCCTTCATTATTAGATGAGGCAACAACAGTTACTCCAGCTCCTTTTACAATTCTAGGTTTTGGAGCTTTTGGTTCAATTAATATTGCTTTTTCTTCTCTTGGTTCTTTCATAATTAATTCATCAAATGTTTTTTGTGGAGGTGGTGGAGGTGGAATAAAATCTCTTGTTTTAACACTTTGTGCTAAATCTTTATTTTCTTCTTTTGGAGTTTCTTGTAAAGTTTCATTATTATCTGAAAAAGACTTTGCAAAATAAATAATTAGTATAATTAATAATAAGCCACCAATGGCAAAAATTGCATAAGCTTGTATTTTTTTAAGATGATTTTTTTGATTACTTAATTCGCTAATATGTTCTTCAAAATCATTATCTAAATTATCTTGTTCTTTATTTTGCATAATTATTTTCCTTTTATTTCTTTTTATTTATTTCTCTTTGGATATTTTCATTAGAGGTTTCTCTTGTTTTTCTTAATGGATTTTTGGCATAACCACGATTAAAAATGCCAACTACTTTATCACCGCTTCTTAATAGAATTTGTTTAGCAATTTTTTGAATTACTAAAACATCATAATTTCCATCTTTTTTAATATGAGTATTTAAAATACTTTCCTTTCCATTTTCATACATAAAAACAGCAGGGAAAGTTTTAGTATTATCAAAGCCTAAGTAAGTAAAAACACCATCATCATAAGCAAAATTAGGACTTATATCTTCACTACCTTTATTAACTTTCATATAAAAATCCCAATTTCTAGGAATAGTATTTTTATTTAAATCTGTTCTAATGTTTTCTTGCTCTTGTGCCTCTAAAAATTCTTTAGCAGTTTTTAGTTCTTTTTGAGGATATGAAAAACTAAGTTTATAGGTAGTGTTGCTATTTTTAGTTACAAGTTTTAAATCAAATACATAAGTGTTTAAGTTTGTAATTACAATTAAGTTAGTTTTCCAATCACTTGGATTAGGATCTACAACAAACTCTTGTGATGTTTGATTTTCGCCTATATTATTACTATCTTGTTGAACGAGTTGAGTTTTATAAGCTTTAGGCTTAATGAATAATAAATTATCCTTTTCTATTAAATCCCAGCCTTGTGCAAATCCTGTAGCTGTATTGATAATTCTTTCATCAAGACCAAATTCTAATACACTAACATAACCATTTTTAGCATTAACTTGAAACACATCATTTGCATTATATACAGCATAAGCAATTCTTTTATCAAAAATAGAAGTTTTAGGAATGCTTAAAGCCCAAATAAAAGTATTTAAAAATAAACTTATTAAAATTATTTTTTTCATTTTTCTACCTCATTATCAATTCTATAGGTTAAAACTTTAAAGCCTAAAGGGTTTAAAATTCTGTTTTCTTCACTTGCTTTAGCTAAGACATATTCATAACTTAATGTAATTACTTTAGTAACTTGTGTTGTGCCTCTAGTGTTTAAATTTTTTGTTATGATATTTGCTCTAATAGTTGAAGTTTTAACTCCATTACTTTCCCCTAAAACAATACTTAAAATATTTACTTGTACTTCATTGGAATTTTTCAATATCTGATCTCTAGCATTTTCACCTTCGTATAAAGCTCTATATTCATTAGCTACTTTTTCAGAACTCATTAATTGAGTAAGTAAATAATCTTGATTTAAAAGATCATAGTAATAACCTTCTCTAGCTTTTACATACTGAGAAATAAAATATTTATCTAAAGCTTCATTTTCGGTGATTTCTTTTTCATTGAGCATAGTTAAAATATCTACCATTCCTGTAGTATTATCTACCCTTATCACATAAGGTTCTATAGTCTTTAAAGGAGTAAGTAAAACAACAGCTACAATAGAAAGAATAGCTATAAAAATAGAAACAAAAGCGATAAGCCAAGCTCTTTTATTGCTTTTTTCTATTAAGTATCTAAAACTAGCTTCATAATCTATTGCTGTATTAAAATCATTTTTCATTTATTTGTCCTTGTTTTAAATCATTGTTTTGAGAATTAATAGGTATCCAATTTGATTGATCATTAAAAAAATCATCATATTTACCTTGATTTTTAGTACTACAAGCACTAAAAAATAAAGCACTAAAGAGTAAAATAAAAATAAAATTAAGCCTCATTTCTCATCCTTTCATAAGCTTTTTTTGCAAAACTATAACCTTGAGATCCTGCTATTTTTGCTCCTGCTGATATTCCTTTTCCTGCATATTTTCCACCAGTTTTTGCTACATTTACAGCTGTTCCTGCAACTTTACCTCCAGCCTTCCCAGCTAATCTGCTAGCAGGACTTAAAGCATTGCTTATTGCACCACCCATAGCCCCATCCATAGTTACATTAGCAACTTTTTCAGCAAACGCTTTTGTAGATATAATCATAATAACCAATATAAAAGCAGCAATTACAAAGAAAATACTGATACTTAATATTTCATCACCTATTTGAGTTGCTTTTGAAAAATAATTAATCCAAGTTGATATTTGTTCCATAAAGGTCTTTAAAAATAACCCTACAAGCAAAATGACTAAAGTATTTGAAAGCAAAAGTCCTATATATTGAGTAAAAACATTTTTAGTGGCTTTAAAAATTAAAAGCCAAAATACAATAGGAGCACTAATTACAAGTAAAGTTTGAGTAAAAGTTGAAACAACGATAATTGCTAAGATTGGAATTGTAGCAATAATAAAACCTATATAGCAAAGTAGCATAGCAAAGATTGCTAAAATAGAATCTCCAATTCCGCTTGATTTAGCCCAAATTGCTTTTGTTAATTGACTTGTGCTTACAAACAAGTCATCTAAATTTTTATACATTTGTGTGCCACCTCCAGCCCACTCGTATATTCCATCTAATGCTGAAATAGTTAAATCTAACCATCCTCCTAAATTTAGAGCAAAAGTAATAGCAACAAGTTTTCCAACAATATCAAAGGTTAATTCTCTAATAGGACTTTGACTTCTTCCCATTAAAACTTCATAACCTTTATACATAATCACCAAAGTAACGATAATAGAAAATAAAATACTAAGCTCAGCGATCTTATCACTAGTGCCTATTTGTCTTATAGCATCAACAATTTGTTGTATGCTTTCGCCTAGAGTTTGGAAAAGTTTTGAATTCATTGTTTCTTCTTAAAAAATTCTGAAGGATCTAATCTTTCTTTATCAAATGACTTAGAATATTCTTGCATATCTTGTTCTTGCTTAATTCTTCTTTGATTTTCATAACTTGCATTGGCTAAATCAACTTGGTTTTTAACCATTTGAATTTTTGCTGCTTCTAATTGAATGGCATTGCCTATATCTGTGCTTTCTTTAATATCTTTAGAATTTACTAGCCTATCTTGTAGTTTTTTAAGTGTTTCACTGATTGTATCCATTTGTTTTGAAGCTTGATTATAAGTTTCTACTTGAGCTGCATAGGTAATTAAATTGATTCTACAAATATTTTTCTCATCTTGAGTCATAAAATCATAATTACATCGATCAAAGCTTGTGTATTTTCCAAAGATTTCATTACCTTTGTCGCTTAAAAAATCTTTTGGATCTCTTAAAACGTCATTATAAAATGATTGTATATTCTCTCCAGCTTCTGCAAAATCAGAATATATTTGTTTTATATCTTTTAAAAAAGATACACTACTTCTTACACCTGTTTTTGATAAAAGCTCATCTTTATAAGCTTGTATTTGTTTTTGATAGTGTGATACAGTCTCAGTCCATCTTGAGGCTTGTTTAGCCCATTCAGCTATTTCTTTTGCATTTTGCACAGACATTTGTTGATTTGCTGTTACATCAACAACAGGAATACCAGCACTAAATGCTAAATTAGGTAAAATTAATAAAGAGACAAAAATAAAAATAGCTTTTTTAAATTTTTGAGTATAATTTTGCAGGGTGTTTGCCACAAGGTTCGCACCCTTGTGGCTTAATTTGCACTCCGAAAGGAGGTGATTAAATTGAGTTACACAAATCTCATAGTTGTAATTATACTCCTTTGTATAGTTACAGTCAAGGCTTTTTAGCCTTGCCCAGCTTGTTGGGGTGTGGTGGATTTTCCTTGTGGCTATATTTGCATTGAAAATGATCTTTTTCATTTTGCTTCCTTGTTTTGTTTTGAAAGTTCTCTATCAATAGCTTTTTCTAAAACTTTATTTATATCTTCTTGTAAAAAGGAAGATATAAATTTTTGATTTGTGTAAAATTCATATGCTTCATCCAAAATTATTTCTTTTTGAGATAAAGTAAGATCTTTCATTGTCAAACTTTTTTCAAATAAAAATAAAGCTTTAATTAGTTTTTCGCAATTAGAAGTTTCTAATTCTTTTGCTAATTCTTCTATGTTTAAATCTTGTATTGACATTTTTTTCCTCACTTAAAAAACTGTTTCTTCTGATTCTATGGTTGTATTTTCATATTCGATATTTGGATCTTTTGGTGGAGTTTGTATTATGTTTTCTTTATCTTTTTTTCCAAGCCAATAGAACTTAGAAACAATAACACTAAGTATTACTCTGGTATTTCCATCTTCATCTGTATATTGACTAGATGATAATTCTCCACTACACGCAAATTGAGAACCTTTTTTAATATACATTGAAGCACTTTCTGCACTTTTACCGAATAAAACTATAGGTATCCAAGTAGTATGGCTTTCGTCATTGCCTTTTTCATTTTTCCATTTTTTAGTAATTGCAAGAGAATTTTTTGCAAATAATCTACCATTGTTTGTAGTTCCTACTTCAAAATCTTTTCCTAAGTATCCAATTAAATTTACGTTATTCATTTTTATCTCCTTTAATAATTTTTATTTTTTTATTGGTATTTCTATTTCTTTAGTTTTGGTGTCAATTTGCTTCTTATTTGCAAATTCTTTTAACTTTGCTTTAAAATCTTTTACAGATTTGTCTTTTTGTGGTATAGTTTTGCTAACAGAGTTGTGAAAATTGAGGTCGTGAATCTGTCGGTGAGGTTGACCTCGCTCACCCCTCTCTGTTAAGCTATGAGCAGTTAATAACCTATACCCTTCTCCATAATCTCTTTCACCATATTTAAGAATGTTTCCATCATTTGCCTTTACACTCCAATTATAATCACTCATTGCAATTTCTTTGGATCTTTTGGTGTGCGATTATCAACAAGATAATTTAAAGAAAAAATATCTTTAGAATCTTTAGAATAAGGATTATTTGTAATTACTACACTAACCTTATAATCATCTTGTGGTAAGTTTGGATGAATGAGTTTCATTAAATCTGTTAAGTATTTATTAGGACTTCTAATTTCTTTTTGTAAAAGTTTTTCCATTTCATTAAAAGCATTGATAAAAAGTATTTTCCATTGTAATGCTTCTTTACCTGTAAAACCCATCGCTAAAAGAGAGAATCCATCACGAGTTAAGTTGTAATATGGATATTTTCTTTCTCTACCTTTAAAACCTTGTATTTTACGGACTTTGAATGAAAGCTCAAAATTGAGCTTACATTGCAAATCCCCTATTTCTCGCAAATCATTTAAAATGTTTTCAATATCTCTTAAAATATTTTTATGCTCTTTGTCAAAAACCTTAGCCACATCCAAACTAGTGCAAAAGATTTGATTACCTTTGGTGCCAAATTGCACTTCTTGTTTATTAATAATCACTTTATTACTCATTTTTCATCTCCTATGAGTTTTTATAAAATTCTTTCAGCTCTAATACTTTTTCATCAAGACTTTTATTATTTTGTGCAAAGATTTTTTCTATGATGTCTATATAAGAAGTCCCAGTAGATAATATTTTTAGATTCTCATTACCTAAAGAGCTAAGATCAAGTGTGCAAATAACTTTTTCATCTTGTCTTTTAATTAAAAATTGTCTTTTTGCAGGATTAAACCCTTTAATAATCATATATTCATCATAGCTTAAGCCAACACCATCTACATATTCTTCTTGTTTGGCTTTTGGATTAGGTAAAAATATCATTGTCGCAGATTGCTCTATAAGAGTTGTAGCATTTTTTAATTTTAAAAAATCCTCTATACTTTGTGTAGCAAGTCTTAAAAAACCATTTTGTTTTCTAATAGTTTTAAATTTATTTTTAACTTCTTCTTGCACTATTTCATTTTCTAACCATTTCCAAGCTTCATCTATATCAATACAAAGTCTTCTACCATCTGCTAAGCTCATTACACGCCAAAGAATGTAATAACTAAGTATTCCAGATACATCTTTATCATCTAAAAATTCAGTTCCATCAATGCCAAATAAATTAATATCATCAGGAAAATCTAAATTATCAAACTCATTATCAAATACCCAGCCAAATTGTTTGCCTTGTTTAAATAATGCTAGTCTTGATTTTAAAGAATTGTCATCATCAACATTTTCAGTTAGATTTTCAAGTAATAAAGAAATAGGATATTTTCTTTCTTCTTTTTCAAAACCTTTCATAACAGAATTAACAGCATTATTAAGCATTTCTTCTTCTCTAGTTGTAAGAATTTCATTATTTCTAGTTACTAAAAGTTTCATTAGCGATTGTAGTTGTCTTATATTTTCTTGTGTGCTCTCAACCATAAAAGGATTAAATCCTGTAGGCTTACCATTTTCAATACTAATATATCTACCTCCAGCACAAAGAACGTTGCCTAGAGCACCTTTATCCTTATCTAAATATACAGCTGTAAATTTTCTATTTTCCTGTGGTATATCATCAGGAAAAGTATCTTTGTTTGCATATTTAAGCATTTGATCTACAATAAAATTCATTAAGACGGTTTTACCACCACCGCTTTGTCCAAGTATTAAAGTATTTGCTAAAAAGAATTGTCCAAAATCATCTTTATTAATACCTGAACTTTGATGAAAATTAAAATAATAAGGTTGTTTATTTGGTGTTTTAAGTATTGTAACTGCTTCTCCCCAGCAATTATTATCTCTTTTTCCCATAGAAAAATTATGTAAAGCTATTAAAGATGAATAATTAATTGATGAAATTAAATTAATTCTAGGGCGTATAGCAAAGTTTGATGGTAATTGAGAAAAGAAAGTAGCAGGAAGTGCTAAGGTAGCTAAAGTTACCCCAAATCCTAATTCATTCATTTTTGTAATTACTTCATTTGTATTGTCTTTACATTCTTTTAAAGAATGACCATATACAAGTATAGAAAAATGATATTTACCAAATGAAATTTCACCATTAGTAAGTTGATCTAATGCTTCATCTATTTGTTCTACTTGTGAAAAACCATCATCTTCAGTAGCAATTAACTGCTTTTTTTGTTTTGATATTGCAGATTTTGCATCTATTTTTGGAATTGGTGAAAAACTTTGTGTTATAGTATATTCAACATCTAAATACATTAAAATATTTAAAATACCCGCAAAAGTTTCGCTTGTATAATCTTTAATTTCAATACATCTGGCAAATCTTTTTAAACCATTATTACTATTTAATTGTATGGTTTCATAACCAAATTGTATATTTTGTAAATTACCATTTAGATATTGATCTATAGGAGTTTTTAATACTCTTACA
Organism: Campylobacter novaezeelandiae; assembly: GCF_018968685.1. Taxonomy (NCBI): domain Bacteria; kingdom Pseudomonadati; phylum Campylobacterota; class Epsilonproteobacteria; order Campylobacterales; family Campylobacteraceae; genus Campylobacter; species Campylobacter novaezeelandiae. The sequence continues at coordinate 42,870 of NZ_CP076658.1, forward strand.
GGATTAAAATTTCCACCAAGTAAATAGTTGTAAAATTCTAATTGTTTAGAATAAATTTGATCATCTTTGGAATATGTTTTTAATTTTTTTGGATTAAAATCTTTAATATTTGCTTCTAATCTATCTGCAAATTCATTAAATTTGCTTAAGAATAAACTAATTGCTCTTCTTTTGCTTTCAAAAGAACTTTTCATAAAAGTTGTTTTTTCTATTTGAACTTTTAAAGGATTAAAAATTAAAGTTAAATACAAAGAATTTTTTCTAAGTGTCCCCTCTTTAAAAGACTCATAATACTTTCTATCAATTTCTTCTAAAAAAGCGTTATTGAACTTTGAGTTTAATTTGTCTTGTATAGAATATCTACAATTATGAAAATAAAAACTTACAGGTTCATTTGCAAAAGATTTAAATAACATATTCAAAAGATCATTTTTAATGTCTAATTCGCTATCTTCTTCAGCTTCAAAACTAATTCCACCTACTTCCCAAGTAGATAAAAGATAGTAATTTTTTGTAATTACTACACTATCACTTATAAGTGATGAAAAAGGGATAAGCTTTTCAAAATTAGGTTCTGCATTAAGTCCAAAAACAGATATTTTTGGAAAATCAGAATTTTTTGGCATTTGTCTATAAGAATTTACACTATAGGTTTTAACTTTGTGATAATTCTTTGAAGCAGGATTTGAGAAAAATCTCATCTTTAAAAACATCAAACGAAAAATAAAATCATCTTTTTTGGTCATTGCTTTCATAATAAAAAATACAGGAATAGCCACAACAAGCAAAAAGATACTTTGAGTATAAAATGCAAATAAAAAAATACATCCCATTGCTATAACAAGTGGAGTCATAGGAACTCCAAATATCATAGGTGGACGTGTTAAGCCTTTAAAAATTGGATTTTTCTGCATTATTAATCCTATTTATGAAATAATATATCCAGCAATTGCTGATGCAGAACCAAAAATAATACCGCCTATAAAAATAGGAGCAACCTCTCTAAGTGTTTGTCCTTGAAACATAATTTTAGAACCACCCCACATAAATGCAATTGTTAATAAAACTGCACCAATTGCGTATAAAGCCGTGCTTAGATTTTCTAAGAATGTATTTACTTTATCAATTCCACCAGCTCCAAATAACAATATAGGGCTTATTAAAATTAACGATAATAGTTTTGTTTTCACTTTGAATCCTTTAATAAATAAAATGTTCGTTTAATTTAAGTTATTAAAAGAGTTTAAAAAATAATTTAAATTTAGTTTTATAATTAGATTAATGCTATTTAAAAGCTTTTATTTAAGTATTAGTTATTTTTTACTAGAATTTGTTAGATTTTTGATGAAAGGATAAAA
>NZ_CP076659.1:0-34502 GCF_018968685.1 Campylobacter novaezeelandiae
ATGAAAAAAAGAATTTTAGGTGCTATTTTAGTTTTTTATACAACTAATGTTTTGGCTATATCTATACCAAATATGCAAAGTTTTACAGGAGATAAAAGATTAGCTTGTGAAGCTATTTTGTGTCTAGCCTCACCAGTTTTACCAGCTGAATGTAGTTCCGCTATTGCTAAATATTTTTCAATACACTTTAAAAAGCCGTGGAAAACTTTAGAAGCAAGAAAATCTTTTTTAAATCTTTGTCCTTTAGGAAGTTCAGAAGCTATTTTAAGCGATGATAAAGATTTAGAAGATTGGAGAAATAGTTTGGTCAATTTAACAGGAACTTGCTATGTTCCAGATCTAAATAAAAGATATCAAAGAACTATTTTAAGCACAGAAACTATACAAAAATGTAATGGTCATGGAGAAGGTTGTTCTACTGTAACAATTAATCATTATGGCTATAGAATTAATCCAACTTTAGATAATAATTGTAAAATTCTTTCATCGCATAAATATTCTAATTATAATTTAAAATATGTTTGTTCCACAAAATTTTATCCAGAAGAAGATTGGAATAATGGCTATGAAAAAAAAGAAATTACACAAGAACAATATAATTCTTTAAAAGATGAAGATAAATTTAAAGCAGATAAATTAACAAAAATTACTTATGCTGAATATAAGAATTTACCCGCAGACAAAAGAAAAATAGATACAAGCGATAGAATAATTAAATATTATAGAATAGATTTAGGTTTCTATCAAAAAATTCATATTAATAAAAATTGCTGGATAAATGAAGATAAAAAATAATTTTGGTAAAATTGTGAAAAAGGAGAGTTGCAATGAAAAAAAATAAACTTCAAATAGCAAAACACATTTTACAAAATTGCTATTGGGGCAATACTAATATGACCCCTAGTTTTATAGTAGAACATATACAAGATAAAGATTTTGCAAAAAGAATTTTCAGTGCAATTTTTCAAAATTCACTCACAATGTTTGAAGATTTAAAAATTATCGATAATGAAGAATGGATAAAAGAATTTATAATTTCTCAAAACCAAAGATTAGGTTATCATAAAAGATTTTATTATGAAGAAAGGCTTGACGAGCTTATCGCACATTATGGGATAAAAAATGCAGGAAAAAGAAGAAAAATATACACAGTTGTATAAAACACAAGATATAATTCTTGATTTAGTTGCAAAAGAAAATTTAGATTTTTATCTTACAGGCGGAACAGCTTTGCAAAGATTTCACTATAATCAATTTAGATTTTCTGATGATTTAGATTTTTTCTTGATTAACAATGGAATTAAAAATCGAACTCCAAAAGAATTTAATGATTTTACAAGTATGTTAAAAGATAATAATATAGATTTTGAAATAAAAGTTTCAAATCAATATTTTACTCAACTTTATATTAAAGAAAATAATCTCAAAATTGACTTGGTTAATGATTATGTATTTCACGAAAAAAATGATTATGTAAAACTTGAAAATGGTTTGTTTATAGATAGCATACAAAATATCTTTGTTAATAAGTTAGAAACTTCACTTTCCAGAGATGAACCAAGAGATTTGTTTGATATTTATACTATTTTGACAAATAATAAAATGGATATTGAAAAAAGTTTTGATATTTTAATTAAAAAAACTAATATAGATCCAAAAGATATTATCAGCCACTTAAAAAATATTGATTTTAATAGAATTAATTATGAAGAAATTAATGCTAAAAATAATATAATTTTAAAAGATTTTTTACAAAATTTTCATAAAACCATTGATGAAAATTTTAATTCTTATAACAAAAAACAAGCAATCGATAAAGACATTTCAAATTTAAAAAAAAATTTACAATATTATATTGAAAAAGCTGATATATTAATTCCAAATACTAAAAAGGATCTAGAAGAAAAAATTAAAACATCTTTTTCAAAATTAAATAATTTTGAAAATATAAATATAATTCCTAAAGGCACTTTGAAAGAAGTTTTAAATCAAAAAGAATTAGATTTATGTAAAAAAATGTCTAATCAAAGTAGAACTAAAGAAAGATAATGTCAAAATCTAAAGTTTTTAACGAAGAAATACTCACTCTCCCTTTTGATATAATACTTATGCAAAATGGTTATTCTTACAAAAAAGATAAATGTAGTCGCAATTTCATTACTATGAGTAATGAAAGCGATTTAATCATTATTACAAGACAAACTAATGGACAATATTTATATTTTAATCCTAATGAAGAAAATGATAGGGGGAATATTTATTCTTTTTGTAAGAATAGGGGTATTAAAATTAATAATTTGCTTAATGAAAAAGTTGATAAAATTGAATTAAAACATAATATAGAGCCTTCTAAATCTATAAATAAAGCTTCAATAGAAGCTATTAATAACTATAAAGCTTTTACTACAATTAAACAAAAAAATTTTTTTAATGATGATAGATTAATTTCTCAAGAAATTTTAGAAACCTTTAATACTCTAAAACAAGATAAACATTACAATGTTTGTGTGCCTACTTATATTTTAGATAATTTTCAAGGTAAAGATTTTATTAATTCTAGCGGTTATATAGCTTACCTAAGAAAGCCAATTACACACGATAAGCAAGGAAATATATATAGCAAACCTATTAAACAGCTTTGTTATGGAAATAAAGGACTTGAAATTATTAGAAATAAAGATAATAAACAAAAAATAGAGAATATAAAAACTATTATTATTACAGAAAGTATGATAGATAGTCTTAGTCTTTTTGAACTTAAAAATTATAATCCAAATGATACTTTACTTTGTGCTACAAACGGACAAATCACTAAAAGCCACAAAGAAATTTTTGCTTATTTTGAAAAAAATGCAAAAAATGCCAAGATTGTTTTAGGATTTGATAATGATGAAAAAGGACTTGATTTTAAATTAAAAACGAAGGAATGTTTCAAAAAAAGAGAAATTATAGAAGAAAAACCTAATTTAAAAGATTTTAATGATGATTTACTTATTTTTAAAGTTTTTAATCTAAAAAAAGATTTTTCTTTAGAAGATATACAAAAAGAAATAAATTCTTTACAAGAAAAAACAGAATATTTACTTGATAAAAAAAGTGTTTTAATAGAGAGTAAAAAAACAGAACTTATTAAAGAAATATCAAACAATGATATTCCTTTAGTTTCTTATTTAAAACCAAAATTAGAAAGTTTTATAAATTTAAAGATCTTAGGAAAAAAATTTGAAGAATTTAATGCGTATTTAGGTAGAATTAACAATAAAAAAGAAAGAAATTAATCTAAGGATTAAAATGCAAAATAGTATTTATGATAATATTCAAATTATAAAATCAATTGCATTAGAACAATATATAAAAAAATACGATATAGACAAACAATTTGATTTTATTTCTAAAAGTTGTAATGAAGCTAATATTAATGAGCAAAAACTAAAAAAAGATATCATCAAGAAAAATATTTTTTTCTTCATAAAAGAGATTATGAAAAGTAAAGATCGAAGAAAATATATAGAAGGTTTTTTTGCGTCTTTACTTAGTATAGGTATTTGTATTATTGCTTTAATTTCAAATTTTATAAAAAGTGAAGATTTTGATTTTGTTTTTTATGCAAATATAGGATTTTTTGGAATTTTTGGAATTATTGGCTTTTGGGGTTTTAATAGCAATTTAGATGCTTTAAAATATTATGCAGATCTTTATGCTAAAGAATTTATTAGATTTCAAATATTTGATAGCAAATAAAACAACAAATAAAAAACAAGCCATTTTTAATAAAAATTTGATATAATTCACTATATTAGTAAGCAGTAAATATACCTTTATCTTTGTTTTCGTTATTATAAAATGGTTTTATTTTCTCATTTTGCTTACTAAGTCCCCATAAAACATTTGTTTTATGTGGAAAATCAAAGTCTTAATTAAGCGGGAATACCCCGCACTCTTCTAAATATTACTTATAAACCCAAAATTAAGAAATAAAAATCCTTTTGTTTATTATCCTTTCTTTTTAAGATCCTTTTTTATTTTACTAAAACAAAAAAGGACTTAAGATAAGTTTTAAAAAGGGAGAAAAAGTTTAGGTTTGTTTTGGTTTTTGGAGTGTGATTATAGTATAAATATACTATAAAAATACTATAAATTAAATATAAATTAAGCATAAATATACTATAATTATAATACGAAAACAAAGACAAAGGATAAAAATGAGAATTGAAGTTACTAAAAATAAGTTTTTTGATTTAGAAAGTGTTCTAAAGGGTGAGAGAAATATCTATAATAAAGACGCTTATGCTTTTTTAGAATGTAAAGATGAAAAAGATAATATTGCTAGATTTTTTGATTTGGGCGAAATTGCACTAAATTATAATCAAGAAAACAATCAAATTGAAGTCTATTTTCTTAAGTATGAGTTTTTTCAAGAGAGCTACGAAATTTTAAAATATCATATTGTAAATAGTATCAAGTTTGCTTTTGTGAGTGCTGAAGATACTTTTAAAAGATTATCAAGCTTAGAAATAAATGTTAAAGATTTTATAAAAGAATAAGCGGAGTGGATTATGAAAAAAAATATACAGGTTGATTTTAATAATAAAATGATTGCTTTAGAACTTGATTATAACAAAGATTATGGAAATTTTTTAAAAAATATTGTTAATGAACTTTATTTAGAAAATAAGGACTATATTAAGCTTAAAGGTTACACAAGAAAAATAAATTTTCAATTTGGTGTTGATCAAGAAAAGCAAAAAAGATTTTTACTGCTTTCTTATGAACAAATTGACAAAATAAAGAGTATTAATTTACTTATGTTGTCTGAAGCTTACAGACTTATCAATTTTATTGCAGAGAAAATTAATAAATAGAAAGAATTATTATGGCTTCTTGGATTTTATTTGGATTTATAACAATGATATTTATTTGTGGAATAAATTTGGAAAAATTCGTTCCACCTAAGACTGAATATGAAGAACGATTAGGTTACACATTAAAACCTGTTCTTTTTGTATTCTATATTTTGTCTTCAATCGGTGTATTTTATAATAAAGAAATGGCTAATCAAATTGTTGCTGGAATAATTAATTTTTTTGTATAGAAAAAAGGAGATACAAGAATGAGTGAGGAAAAATTAACCAAAAAAGAAATGTTTTTAGCTTATGTTGTTTATATAGGTATTATTACTTTTATCACTATTTTTTTTAAAGAAATTTTAGATTTTTTAAAGTTAATTCCTATAGCTTTGCATTTTGTTTGGGATTTTATTTTTTTCTTATCACCTTATCTAATTATTGCTTTTTTATTTTTAGTAATATTTTCGATTGTTGGCTTAAAAAAAGGTTTTAATATTATTCTGGCATGTTCTTTAATAATTATTCCTATAATTATTTCAATTTACTATATTAATGAAATAAAATTTGATCGCGTGACAATTTTTATTAATTGCATTTTTATTTTGACCGTCTCTTGTATAATTGCAAAGGCAGATAATGAGGATTAAATTATGAATTTAGTAACTAAAATATTAACCAAAAAAAATATACAGAGTTATTTTTTATATTTATGTATTATAGTTTTAATTTGTATTTTTAAAAGCGAAATTTGGAGCTTTATAAAAAATGTTTTGAAAGAGTTATTTTTAGCATTTGTAGAAAGTGTTAATTATATTGGTATAGATAATATATCTTTTGTTTTAAATTTTATGTTTTTGTGCCTTCTTCTTATGTTTATATGTTGGTTTTATGGAACTTATCAAGTCTTAAGGGTTTCATTATATTTAGTTCCTTTATTTATAGCTATATTATATATTTTTGGTATTGAATTAAGCTTGGATAGTTTTAATTCTTACTTTCTTATATTTATTGTTATTTTAAATGGGCTTTTATGGGCTTATAATCAGGAGTTAAAATGAACTTATTAAATAAAAAATTTATTTTAGTCTATGCTATTTATATAGGCATTATTGCTTTTATTATTTTTTTTGGAAAAGATTTTATAAATTTAACACTTTTAATATTTGAAAATTTATGGAACTTTTTTTCAGCGATAGAGGGTGTTTATTATGGGATAGGCTTTGTTTTATTTTTCAGCCTATCCATTGTTTGTATAGCATTAATAAATTTAGAAAATAAAATAGTTGGCATTTTAATATTTTTATTAATTATTACTCCATTGCTTTTTTTATTTTTTTATTATTCTAACGCTAATTTTAGTCTCAATTATTTTAGAAAACTTTACGACTTGCAATTTCCTATTACACTTATTCTATTTATTGTTGTATTTTCTTGTTTTGTGACATTGACAATAGATGAAAAATTACTATGAAAACAAATAAAATAATCTGGACTTGTATTAATTGTCAAGGAACTAATAATACAAGTTTAGGAAGTTTAAAGAGTTTAGAAAAAGCAGAGCAGATATTAACTTCTTTTAATGAAGAAGTGATCTTGCTTGCAAAATGTAAGAAATGCAAAAAAAATAATGAATTGCTTATGCAGTTTAAAATAATAGGATTAAGTCAGTTTCAAGAAGAAAATAAGAGCAAGAGAACTCTTAATATGGTCAAAATTAATAAAAATAGAGCTAAGAATAAAAGAGAGCAAATTTTCTCCCTTTTAAGCGGATTATTTTCAGATAGTTATAAAGATGAAAAAGGAAATTATAATTTAGAAAAAATCGCTTTACATGCAAATGTAAATATAAAAACGGCAAAAAAATATATTATAGAGTATATGAAAAACCATTAATAAATAATATTATATTTCAAACAAGAATAGTAAAAAAGGGAGAAAAAGTTTAGGTTTGTTTTGGTTTTTGGAGTGTGATTATACTATAAAAATACTATAAAAATACTATAAATTAAATATAAATTAAGTATAAATATACTATAATTATAATACGAAAACAAAGATAAAGGATAAAAGATGGAAAAAGTTTATATTACAGAAAATGGAAGTAAAATTAAGTTAAGAGCAGAAAACTTACCTTCTGTAAATAATCTTAATAAAGATTTGTTTGTTTTTTTATCTGAATTAGAAAAAGGCTTTAGTCTTAGAAGTTATGAATTTTCAAATGATGAAGATGAATATATTGTTAATGCTTTCGAATTATTTGCTTGTGTGTTTTGGGGTATGGATTTTAATCAAAGGGAAAAATTAGAAATTTTAAGAGATGAAAATAAAAATATATTTTTAAAATTTAAAGACAATATAAAACAAATTGAAAAAGATAAAAAATACAAATGGGAAAAAGTATTAAAAGAATTGAAAAAATATTCCAAAAATAAAGCTTGAAAAGTTTAATTTTCAAATTAAATAAAATCACCTTTAAAATACTATAAAATAAGAGCTTTAAAGATATTTAACTAGCTTTTTTAAGTTTTAAGCTTTTTAGCTTGAAACTTAAAGTTATGGAAAAATGGGAATTTGCTTGTTTAAGTTTTCTTAAACCTTAAAAAGCTTTTTTAAAGTAAAAAAGTTATAATTTTTTTACTATAAAAAAGGAGTAAATTAAAAATTTGTAAAAAATATAAACTTAAATCTTAAAAATAGGAGTAAAAAATGAAAAAAATTTTAACAAGTGTTTTAGCTTTAGGAGCTATGGTTTTAATTATAGGTTGTGGTGATGGAGATTTAGTCGAGTTAAAAAATAATGGAAATGATCAAACTTTATTTGATTTAGCTAATAAAGAAATTATGAAAAAATATCCAAATTATAAGCTTTATGATTATGTTTCAATAAGAGCAATTAGCGATATTAAAAATCCAGAAGGTAAAATCAAAGAAATGAAAAGCACGTTAGAAAGGGAAAAAGGTTTTTTATATAATAATTATGTTTTCTTATTAAATCCAAATGATAAAAAAGATTATAAAATTGTAAGTGTTTATTGTGATAATGATCTTAAAAAAAATGTTTATTGTCCTGTAAATGATGCCCCTAGATTTTATGCAAGATAATAAATAAGCTAAAAAATATATTTTTTTAATTTTTTATAATACAAATATTTTACCGACATTTTGCGGAAATTACTTATCCTAAATAAAGCCTATAAATAGGCTTTATAATAGATTTTTTATAAAAAATATTAATAATTTAAGTAAAATTTTATATTTATATAAATGCTTTTAAATGTCTATTTTACAATTATTTTAAGTGTTTATTAAGTCGCAAAATGTCGGTAAAATAGCAATAAAATTTTTTATTTATATTTTTAAGTCTTTTTTATTATTTTTAGTTTTATTTATTCCGCCAAAATTGATTTTATCAATTTTTACAGAAGTTAAATTTAAATCATCTTTGATATTTAAATACTCGCAACCTTTTTTATATTCTTGTATGATGTAAGCATTTAAAGGTAGTTTATTTTTATTTTTAGAAATAGAAATTTTTAAATTCTCAAAACGATTTTTAGCATATTCTTTTAAATAATTTTTATTCTTTTCTAAAGTTTTTAAATAGTTTTCATATTCTTTTACTTCAGCATTTGATTGTTTTAAAATTTCTATGTAATTGTTTATATTATTTATCTTTTTTTCTATTTTAAAAATGCTTTCTTTTTTACCATTAAAGAGTTTTGTTAGGATAGTATTGGTTTCTATGGTATTTTTTAAACTTTTATCCAGATTATCGTCGCTTTTTAAAATGGATAATTTAACTTTTTCTAAAAGTTCATAATCGCTTTTTGTCGCTAGTTTATTTTTACGCATAAAATCAACAAAATTCTTTAGATTTTTTGTATCCACAATGTTTTGATAATTGTATTTATCAAGCTCTTTATTTAAAAGAGAAATCTTTTCATCGATTTTTTGAGTTTCTTTTATTTCTGATAGTATTTTTAAATCAATTTTATTTAAATCATCTGATACTTTTTTTAACTCTTTTCCTAGCTTGAAATATTTTTTATTATTTTTCTTTTTATATTGATTAAAAAGATTTATAAGATCTAATCTATTTTTCTTTAATTCTAAACTTTCATTATTTAAAATATCAATTTTAGATTTTTTATTCTCTAACTTTTTACTTTCTTTTTTAATTATATTTAAAATCATATCGCTTAAATCTTTTTTTGTATCCATCTCATCAAGATATAAAGTGCTTTTTATTTTTTGATATTTTCTATCTAAATCTTTTTCATAAGAAGTTTGATTATGATAATGTAATCCTTTAGAACTTAAAGACATAGAAAAATTACTTCTAACATCATTCCAAAAATCTTTAATATCGTCTTTTGTATTAAAATGAATTTTCTTTTTTGTTAAAATATTTCTTTTATTTAAAACAATGTGAATGTGTGGATTATTTTGATGAGTATGTATTGCCATTACATACTTATAACCAAAAAAATTATTATCCATAGTTTCTTTGACGCTTTTTTTTAAAATTTCTAAGTTTTTTTCAGTAGGATTTTCTTTAATAGAAAAAATCAAATGCCAAGCGTCTTTAGCATTTTTTTGATTTGAAAAATCAATTTTCCAATCTTTTATCACATCTTCTGTTAAAATCTCTTCCCCTTTTTCATTTACAAGATAAGGAGTATCAGCACTATTTAAAATATAATCTATTGCTCTTTTTGCTCCATCTTTAGATAAATTAGAACAAAGCTTAACTACTGCTTGTTTAGAATAGGTAGTTTGATTAATATTATTAATATTATGCTTTATGGAATAACTATTAACAAAATTATTAAAAATTTTATTGCGTTTATAGTTGTCTTTTATAACTGAACTTGCTTTTTTAATTTTTTGAATTTCTTCCCAATACTCATCAAAAGATTTTTTCAAAGTTTTAACCTTTTTTTATTTTATAAATATTTTTATAGATTGTATTAAAAATATAATTTTTAGAATAGAGGCAGGATAACCCTTTATAGTGGCTTTTTTTGTGCTTAAATACTTATAAATAAGGCATTTAAACACAAAAAAGATTTTTTTTACAAAAAAATAAAATCAAAAAAGATTTTTTTGATTTTTGATTTTAAAAATAAATAAAGAAAAAAAATATTTATAAAATTAAATTTTATTTTTTAAATAAAACATCTACTAAGTAATATTTTTATAATAAGAAAAACTAAAATTAATAACTTGAAAAAATACTCAATGATAAGAAAAATAACTTCTAATTAGAAAAAAGAAATAAAAAGAAATAAATCAATAAATGATTTGATTTATAAATTTTTAAAATATTCTAAAAAAATAATTAAATTTATTAAGTTTTCTTTTTTTAAAAAAATACTTTGAAAAATAATAAAAAAATATACCATTAAAACCCATTTTTTAAAAAAAATAAAAAAAAATCTTTTACCGACATTTTGCGGAAAAATAATGGTGGCTTTTTTTACAAAAAAAGTCTTTAAAACTTAGGAAATATAGCTTATACAAGAAATCAAAAATTATAAAAAATAATAAACAAAAATTAATTTATTTAAATATTTTTTAAAGAAATAATTTTAATTCAAATATCCAAAAAATAGATATTTTAAGCTTTTATTAAGTCGCAAAATGTCGGTAAAAGTTGCAACATTATAATTTTATTTGCGTAACGCAAAAAAATTTTTTCAAGGAGAAAGTTTTATGAAAAATATTTTTCAAAAAACTTTAACGTTTTTGCTTTTTATATCAATTTCTCCAATTTTACTTTTTGGAGCAAATGGAAATAATATTGCATCAAAATTAGCAACAAGCGTTAATGAACAAGTAACCGACGTAGGCACAAGTGTATCAAGTATTATAAATACAATGTCTATTGTAATGGGTGTAATTTGGATAGTTATTATGCTTTTTATGGCTTTTTTTAATATGGAAGGCATAAAAAATCACGCCAAATTATTATTTGGTGCATTAGTAATTATCGGTGTAATTTATGGACTTTCGGCAGCAGGTATGAACTAATGACTGAAACAAGCTGTTATCGCGATCTTACTTGTAAAACAAAAATTAAAGGCTTAACTAGCACAAGCTGGTTTGCCTTAATTATTTTAGGATTTGTCGCGTGGTTCTTTTTAGTTTTATACTCACTTATTGTTATTGCTTTTTTATATTGCTTTTTCTTTATTTTAGAATTTTTTGATGAAGATATCTATCAAATTATTTTCGCCAAATTTTCAATTCCCCAAAATAAATATTACGCATAAAGGCTAAAAATGGGAACAAGCATTTTTACTTATTTAAAAGAACTCAAAAATAAACCTAAAAAAGAAAATTTAGGAAAAAAAGAAAAGAAAAATTTTAAAGAATATATAAATAAAATAAATCGTGGAGCTGACAATATTTTAATGTTAGCTGAGCCTAAAATTTTTACAATGGCTAAAGAAAATAATATAGCTTTTAAACTTGACGAAAATACTTTAGTAACAAAAGACGGAAATTTATGCGTTGCTTTGGAAGTTAAAGGAATTTCATATTCTGGAAATTCACTTGAAGAAGAATTATCTTATTTGCAAAGTCGCGTGCAATTTTTTGGAAAAATTAGCACTGATGTAGAAATTAATTTAATTATTAAAAAAGATAAAATAGAACTTTCTAAAAAACATTCTTTAACTAAAAATGTTTTTGCTAATCAAATTATTGAAAAGTGGGAAAATTATAAAGATGTATTTCAAATTACTTATTATCTTATAATATCTACTATTGATAAAAAAATTAGTGGAGCTTTAGAAAATTTTAAAAATAGAGCCACCAAAGAAAAAGAAAAAAGCAAAGAAGAAAAAGAAAATTTTAATCTTGAAGCCAAAAAACTTTTAATTGAAGAAACCCTTAATGAAGCAAAAAGAGCTTTATCTTCATTTACGCCTATTCAAATTACGGCTGATGATATTTTAAATTTTTATGCTACTTACTCAAATGCTCAAGAAACTAAATTTAAATATACAAATGAGTTGATTACTGATAGTTATATTAGCTCAGATGTGGAATTTAAAAAAGATTATATTGTTTTTCGACGAAACGACGGAAAAGAAATGTTTTCAAGGTTTATAAGTATTAAAGCTTATGAAACCGATGTAATTACTTCACACATTAGCACTAAAATTTTAAGAAGCTCAAATGATTTTACCGTTTTTATTAATATGAGATCTTATGAAAAAGAAAAAGCAATTAAAAAGATAAAAGATACTGGAGCTTTTGCACCACAAATTATAAAAGATGAACTTAGCGGACTTATAGAAAAAATTAAAGCTGATAGAGAAAATTTAATGCTTGTTAGCTTTTCAGTTTATATTTTAGCAGAAAATTTAGAAGATTTAGAAACTAAAACAAATGAGTTAAAAGGTATTTTAGCTAATCAAAATTTAAATATAGTAAGAGAAACGATAAATCAAAAAGCTTTATATTTCTCATTTTTTCCAAGTAGGGCAAATTTAAATGCTAGGAAAAGAACACTAAAAGTTTCTAATTTAGCAAGTATTGCTAGTTTTGAAAAAGATGTTTTAGGATTTGATAAGAACGACTGGGGCGATGAACCTGTAACTATTTTTAGACATTTAAGCGGAACGCCTTATCTTTTTAATTTTCACTGGACACCAGAAGGAGATAAACCAAGCGGACATACTATGATTATAGGTGGAACTGGTGCTGGTAAGACAACACTAGCTCAGTTTTTAATGTGTAATCTTTACAAATACGATATTGATATTTTTTCAATGGATAAATTGCGTGGTATGTATAATTTTGCAACTTATACTAACGGAGAATATCACGACGCTGATTTTAGCGATTTTAAACTAAATCCTTTTGCGTTACCTTATACAAGCGAAAATAAAGAATTTTTAAAAAACTTTATTCGAACAATGGCTAATTTAAGCGATACACAATATAACGCAATCAATGAAATAACACGAACAATTGAAAGACTATATAGTAATAAAACCGAAGAAGATATTTTTACACTTAGCGATTTTATAGATAGTCTTCAACTTGACGAAGATGATATTAAGGGACGTTTAAGACCTTTTAAACAAAGTATTTTCGATAATAAAGAAGACGCATTAAGCTTTAGCAAACAGCTTTCAATATTAAATATGGATAGTATTTTAAAAAATCCAACTATGGCAGGACTAACTGCTTCTTATATCTTTCACAGATTAAAAAATTCAGCCAAAAATTCTAAAAAAAGAGGCTTTTTTTGTTTTATTGATGAATTAAAAGACTTTTTAATGGACGAAAATATGCGTGAAAGCATTCTTGAAAGCATTCTTGAAGTTAGAAAAATAGGCGGGGTTATGTGTATGGGTTTTCAAAACTTAAGCTTTTTTGATGATATCCCAAAAGGTGCAAGTTTCTTAGAAAATATAGCAAATTTTATTATTTTTCCAACTACAAACGCCCAAACGCTTGAAAATATGCGAAATAAACTTAATTTAACACCTACAGAAATTAAGTTTTTACAAGAAGCAGGAACTAATTCAAGACAGGTTTTATTAAAAATGAACCTTGCTAATCAATCTGCTATTTTGAATATAGATTTAAGTCGCTTAGGAAAACATTTAAGAATATTTTCATCATCTAGCGACAATGTAATGTTAATGCGAGAACTTAAAGAGCTTTATCCTAATGATTGGAGAAATATGTATCTTGAAAATCAAAAACCAAATTTAAGGAGTTAAAAATGAAATTTTTAAAAATAAGTATTTTAGTATCAAGCCTTCTTTTTTTTAGTGCCTGTGCAACCACAAATAAAGAAATACCTAAAAAATCGCCTTGTGCTTGTAATTATGATGTAATTAAAATTAGCTAAGAAGGTTGAAGTATGGCTTTTATTGATGATAAAAAAGATCCTAATTTTATATTTCAACTTGAAAGAAATATAAAAGCTTATATGCTTTGGTTAATTATAGTTTTAACTATAATCGTAATTTGTCTTGCTATTGCTATTTCTTTTCTTACCCCTTTTAAAGAAGTTAAACCTTATCTCGTGTTTTTTTCAGATCCAGAAACTAACTTTGTAAAAATAGAACAAGCGGGAATGGATATGAGAGCTGATGAAAATCTATTAAAATCAATTTTGGCAGGTTATGTAAAAAAAAGAGAAACAATTAATCGTATAGATGATAGTGAGCGTTATGAAGAGATTAGATTACAATCTGGAAAAAATGTTTGGGATACATTTTCAAATTTAGTTAGAGCACCAAATTCAATTTATACAACTAAAGGACTTTTTAGAGATATTGAAATTATCAATGTTTCTATTTTCAATAAAAATGTAGCTACTATCGATTTTATCGCAAAAATAAGCAATCAAAACGGAACAGAAAGTAATTTAAAAAAATATCGTGCTACTTTATTTTTTGATTTTATACCAATGGAGCTTACTTATAATTCAGTTCCAAAAAACCCTACAGGTTTTATTGTAAAGCAATACTCAATTACAGATATTATTGATAATGATACTTTTAATACTGCACGCCAAAATTCAATGCAAGGAACAAAACAATGAAAAAATACTCAAAAATAGTTTTTTTAGCTTTATTTGCTTCAACTTTAGTATTTGCAGATAATGGAATACAAATTCAAGACGTTCCAAGTAATACAGGTGAAAGTATTTTACAAACTAAAGACCAAACTTTAAATAATTATACGCAAACTAATATTAGAATTGATCCTTTAGGGCAACAACCACAAGGACAACAAATTGATACTACAAGTTATTCTAATCCACAATATCAAACTCAAGCTTTTGATGCTTATTCACAAAGTAATGGAGAACAATTAAGCGAAGAACAAATCGCTTTAATGAAAAGTGCAATTAGAAATCAAAATTTAAATGCCTTACAAAGAAGATTTTTTCAAAAAAAATATTCAGGCTATGAAAATACATTAAATCTTAATTATCAAGCTAATAAAACACAAAAAATAAGAACACGTTTTGCAATGGCAACTACTCTTATTTTTGAAACAGATGTTATAAATTATATTTTAGGTGATACTACAGGTTTTAAAGTGGAAGAAATTCCAACTATGCCTAATGCCATTGCTATTAAGCCAATGCTTATAGGAATTGATACTTCTTTAACTGTTTTTACTAAAGATAATAAATTACATACTTTTTATATTTATTCAACTGATTATAAAAATAGCAAAGATCCTTCTTTAGTAATTTACATTCACGATGAAAACTCAAAAAAGCTCATCGAAGAAAAACAAGAAAAATTAGCTAAAGATTATTTGATAATTAAAGAAGGTATAGCAGAAGTTAGAGTTAAAAAAGATGAAATTTATAACCATTATAGTCAAAAAGCAAAAAAAGGTAATGAGTGGCTAATTAGTGAAGAGATTTTTAATGATAAAAAATTTACTTATTTTAAATACGATAAAGACAAAATGCCACAAATTCCAGCTATTTTTGCTGTTATTGATAAGCAAGATAGTCCAGTTGAAACCAGAATTATCGGTAATTATGTTATTGCTGAAACTGTTGCAAAAAAATTCACAATTAAAAGTGGCGATAGTTATGTTTGCGTTGAAAAATTAGAACCTAAAAAAGAAAAGGCTAAAAAATGAAAAAATCATTTTTAAGTCTAAGTCTTATAAGTGTATTATTAAGTAATAATCTTCTAGCTGAAGATATATTTAATAATACACAAGAAGAAAATATATCTAAAAAATCAAATAATAATCAAAAAGAAAATTTGTTAAATGAAGAAGATTTAGATTATCTTTTTAAAAATTCAGATACAAAATTTCCAATTAGTGATTATATCTATAAAGGTGGTTTTAAAGAACCTAATTATAATGAAGATATAAAAATTCATAATGATACTAAAGAAGAGACCAAAAAAGAAGATGATAATGTAACTAAATTAGCAAAAATAGAAGAGAAAAAACAAGAACTCATACAAAAAAATCAACAACTTAAACAAGAGATTAAACAAGATAATATTAGCGCAAATGAAAGAAAAATTAAAAAACTTATTAGAGATAGTATTTTAGCTGATAGAGCTAATACTCAAATCTACTTTCAAGAAAATGCTTCAAAATATGGAGTTGATGGCTTTTCAAATCAAAAAAGCATAGACGTTTCAACAAATGAACACCGTCTTTATAGAATGATAAGAGCAGGAAGATTAATTCCTGCCCTTTTAACAAGTGCAATTTCAAGTGATTTACAAGGCATAGTAACAGCACAAATCGAACAAGATATTTATGCAAATATGGGAAGTGCAGTATTAATTCCAAGAGGCAGTAAAGCTATAGGATTTTATAAAAGCGATAATAAGATCGGACAAAATCGCTTAGAAATTCAATGGAGAGAAATTATCACTCCACAAGGCGTTAATATACTCTTAACTAATGCTATAGCTAGTGATAATATGGGTATGTCAGGAGCAGTTGGAAGTGTCAATAATAAATATCTTGAAAGATATGCAATGCCTTATGCACTCTCTACAATTTCAAATGTTTTATTACTTAGCATAGCTTCTAAAGCAGGAAATAATAGCTATGCTCAAGAAGTATATTCACAAAGCAAAAATGATATATCCACAATAGTAGATGATATTATCCAACAACAAGCCCAAATTAAACCTACAATTGAAATTAAATCAGGAAGTAGAATTTTTATTGTTCCTACTAATCATATGTGGTTTGCAAAACCTAAAAATAATGAAGTATTGATTAAATATTTTCAAGAATAAAAGGAGTAAAAAAATGCAAGAAATTAATAATTATGAAAAAATCAAAAAAGACATTGAAGAAGGAATACAAAAAAGAAAAGAAGAAGATAAAAAAAATAAAAAAATTATCTCTCAAATTAAAGTTATTAGTAATTTAGAAAATAAGATTAAAAAAGAAAAAGAAAAACTTAACAAGCTTGTCGAAAATGAAAATTTAAAACAGATGGAACAAAATAATGAATAATAATACCATTGTTTTAAATAATATATTAAATGTTTTAAAGCCTTATTTAGAAATGGAAGCAAATGAGCTTATTTTTAATAAGCCTTGTGAAATTAAGGTAGATAAAGGCGATATTTGGGAAACAATATACGATGAAAGATTAAATTATAATTTTTTAGAAACATTTTTAATTGAACTTGCTATAAAAAGAAATCAAAGATTTGATGAAAAGCATTGTCATTTATCTTGTGAATTACCTTATCCCTTTTTAAGATATAGAGTTCAAGCTCAACATAAAACAAGTCTTTTTAATTCTGAAATTTGTATTTGCATAAGAATTCCTTCAAAAAGTCGTTTCGCACTTGAAAATTTTGTTTTAAGTGATAAGTGTTTAGAAAAAGGCTGGAGCTATGAAAAAATTAAAGATTTAATACGCAATAAAAAAAATGTTCTTATTTCAGGTGGAACAGGAAGCGGTAAAACTAGCTTTTTAAATTCTTTAATGGGAGAAATTGATCCTAATGAAAGAATTGTAACTATTGAAGACGCTCAAGAGTTATATATTGAAAATGAGAACAAAACACAATTAGCTGTGCCAAAAGAAGAAAGCGAAATATACTCTTATCAAACCGCAATTAATAATGCAATGCGTTTAAGACCAGATAGATTATTTTTAGGTGAAATTGATATTAGAAATACTTTTACTTTTTTAAGGGTTAATAATACAGGACACGCAGGAAATTTAAGCACTTTACACGCTAATAATCCAGAAGATGCTATTAAAGCAATTATTACAAATATTATCTTAGGGGGAGGCTTACAAAATCCAGATAATAAAATGCTTACAGAGTTAATTATAACCGCCATAGATTACATTATACAAATTACTAGAAATAAAAAAACAGGAAAAAGAGATATTACAGACATTTTAGATTTAAAAAATGATTATGCAAAATTATTAATATAAGGAGTAAAAGTGGGGACAATAAGAGTTTATTTAAATGAAAGAGAACAAAAACAATTAAAAAAACTTTCATTAAAAAGAAACGAAAGCCAAAGTGCTGTTATAAGAAAACTTATAAGCATAGAAAAATACGCAAAAACACTTGAAGTATTAGAAAAAAATAATGAAATTAATGTAGAGTATTTATATCACATAGCACAATGTGGTAATAATCTTAATCAAATTGCATATCATTTGAATATAGGAATTGAAAGTCCTTATCAAACAGAAAATCGCTTACCTAAACTTATAAACGAACTAACTCAAATTTTAAATGAACACCAAGAACAAATTAAAAACAAAGCAATAAAAACTAATATCAATAAAAAGATTAAGCGATTAAATAATGAAACGCTACAAGAAAAAGAAATGGCTCAAGGAGAAGAAATATAATGAATGATAAGAAAATAACTCCAGCTAAATGGGTATTAATGTTTATAACTAGCATTATTATGGGAATAATTTTCTATCTAATAATGGTAAAAATAATTTTTAAACCTGATTTTTTAGTAACTCATCAAATTGCATTACAAATTTTACATAATTTAGGAAATCCAGCTTTAAAATTAAAAGCTTATATAGCAGTTTTTGCTTTAATTTTACCTTTTATTGTATGTTTAATTTGGTTTTTTATGCCACAAATAAATTTAAAAGAAGATTACGGTAGTGCTAGATTTGCTAAAGAAAAAGATTTTCAAACAATGAATATTTGCAATGATAGGGGTTTAATTTTAGGTTGCAGTATTAAAAAAGGCATTAAGGGTAATGAAATGGAATACATTAGAGCAAAAATGCCCTTAAGTGCGTTGGTGGTTGCACCACCAGGCACAGGTAAGACTTCAGGTATCATTTTACCTAATTTATTTACAGTGCCTAACTCTACCTTAGCACTTGATATTAAAGGCGAACTTTATGCAAAAAGTGCAGGGTATAGAAAAAAATATTTTAACAATGAAATTTTATTGTTTGAACCTTTTTCAGACAATAATACTTTATTTTTTAATCCTTTTGATAATTCTATTGTTAAAGATATGAATTTCATACAAATGATGAAATTAGCAGATCAAATAGCAGGAACTATTTTTGTGGCAGAAAAGGGAAAAGAAGGTGATCACTGGGTTACAAGTGCTAAAACTCTTTTTACCTTTTTTGCACTTTATAATATGCAAAAACATAAACATACAAGTTTAGGAGATTTAACTCAAGCTCCTAAAAAAGATTATTTTAATGAATTAAACGAACAATTTGGAAAAGAATGTTTAATCGAAGATGAAGATACAGGCGAAGTTACAAGAGACCATAATATAGATACTTTCAAGGTTTTTTTAAAACAAGTTGCTAATGATGAAGAACTTGATGAGATTGTTAGAAATCAAGCAAGAGCCTATCAAACTGCAGCCGAACAAGAGTTTGCAAGTATAAAATCAACTTATGATACCTATATGAAAGTTTTTACTAATCCACAAGTAGCTAATGCAACTTCAAAAATGAATTTTAAATTTGAAGATTTAAGAGAAAAAAGAATTACTATGTATGTGGTAATACAAACTGAAGATATGGATATTTTAGCTCCTTTGGTGCGTATTTTTATTGAAAGCTTATTTAAAAAATTAATGAGTGGAGAAGAAAATTCAAATCCTGATAAATTTATTTATTGTTTGCTTGATGAGTTTGTAAGATTTGGAAAAATGCCTTTCTTGCTTGAAGCACCAGCATTATGTAGATCTTATGGACTAATACCTGTATTTGTTACACAATCTTATGAACAAATTAGAAAATATTATGGTGAAGATGATTTAGGAATTATTAGAGCAAATGCAGGATATCAAACTATTTTTAGAATGAATACAGAAAAGGACGCTAAAGAAATTAGCGATTTAATAGGTGATTTTACTAGAGAAAAAACATCTTCATCAAAAGGAACTTTTGATTTCTTTAAAAGCAATAGCACCGTATCCAAAGAAGGTTATAAATTAGTTACTTCACAAGATATTAAAAATCAATCTAGCGAAGATATTTTAATTTTAGTTACAGGGTTTTTATCAAGACCTATTAAAGCAAAAGTGCCTTATTGGTTTAAAAATCCAAAACTTAAAGGAGCAGATAAAGTTGCTTTAGATAGTGATGATACAACTAATAATACAAACACAGAAGAAGAAAATAATGATGAGATTAATAATGATGATAGCCAAAATGCTAATCAAGAACAAAACTTTACTCAAAAAACTTCAAGCTCTAAACAAATTATTGAACTTGAAGAATTAGGAATAAAAGTGAAAAAAGAATGAAATCAAAGGTTTTAAGCCTTTGATCTAAACTAAGCCTTTTAAAAATAGAAGGTTTAGTTTAGGTTATGGTTTAAGCTATAGCCTAAAATCAAAAAGGAGAACAATAATGGCAAGTATAGAAGATAGTTTAAAAGAAAAAGAGTTGCAAAAAGCAAAAGATATTTTAGCTTTTTGTGAATTAGAAGACGGGGAATATCCAATTAGTGAAGAAGAAGCTAAAGAACTGGAATATCTTAAAACCAATGAAATGGAACAGTCTTCTTTAGAAAATGAGTAAATCATTTTATTTCATTTATGCGTATTGCAAAGCGTATAAATTAAGGACTACATATTAAAAAGGAAAAAATTATGGCAAAGAAAAAAGAAGTAAATGCGGAAATTAAAGAAGTTGCAAACGAGCAAGTAAAAGATAATTCTTATAAAGCGTGGAATGAAAGAACCAACGAAGAAAAAAAAGCGAGTATCAATGAGTATTCTAAAGCAATTATTGCTAAGGCTATCAAAGAGAAAGCTAGTTTTTGGAATAAGAATATGTCTAAACAAGAGCTAGATAATTCTATGCCTTATAATGCGAGTAAAGGTATTGCCTATACAGGACAAACTTCTGCCCTTTTAAGAGCGGTAAGCGAACTTAACGGCTATGATAAACCTAGTTTCTTAACAATGAAACAAGCTAATTTTTTAGGGGGAACACTCAAAAAACAATTAGATGAAAACGGTAAGCCTGTTTTAACTAAAAATGGTAAAGAAGCTTACGAGCAAGGAGTAAAAATCGCTTTGCTTAAAACTGAAAGCTATGTGCCTAAATTAGATGAAAACGGACAAGCCATGATGAGAGCTATAAAAGATAAAGACGGTAATCAAAAAATAGGAAAAGATGGAAAACCTATGTTTGAACCTGTAACGGAAAAGATTTATCATAAAACGCCTATTTTAGAAACTGTTACTCTTTATCACACATCACAATTTGATAATCTTAAAATGGATAAGCTTAAAGAAAGAGATCTAGAAAGCTTAGAAAAATTAAGAGAAGGCATTAAAAAATCAAATTATGATCCAAGACCCAACATTAATAATTTAGGACTAGGGGAAAAAGTAACAAGGGATATTAACAACTTTTTAAACGCAGAGCTTAAAGGACTTGATTATTTTAAAATCCAAGATAAAGAGATTGTAAAAAATCAAACAAAAGAACAAGGACAAAACAAATCTCAAGTTAGAGGAATGTAATTTAAGGGGTTAATTTATCTTTTTGCTTTTATTGTTTCTCAACCCCTAAAAAATTTTTTTTAGGGGAAAATTAAGCCAAAAGTCTTAATTTTTATGAGTTTAAGCGGGGACACCCCGCAACGCCCCAAAGTTTAAAGGAATGTAAATGTTAGGAGTTTTGGCAGAGTTTATTAAATTTTTAGGATTAGAAAATGGAACTAATCATACAAAACAAAGGACAAAAGAAGAAGAAAATGAATTAAAAGAGTTAATCGATTATGAAAATGATATACCTAAATATTACGAAGAAAGCGAAATTATAGATTTAGGAAATCAAAAAATAAAAATTACCAAAAGTATTAAAATAGATCCTTTAGGTAAGGGTAAGGCTATGAAAACAAGTCAAATAAAAGAAGAAAAAATTATTAAATTTTAAGGGTTAAAAATGGAAAAAACTACGATTGATAATAGCTGGTTAGACGCCTTACAAAGCACTATGCAAGACGCCTTAAAACCTTTATTTGAAAATATTTTTAATGGAATACAAGGAGCTTTATATAATGGAGTTGCCTATACTTTTATAGGCATTTGGGTAATGTTTTGGTGTTTAAATTTGCTTAAAAACGGTTATCCTAGCCGAGAAGAGCTTTTTAATGCAGGAAAATGGATTTTAACTTTATGTTTTATATTTGGAATTTTTTATTCTTATGAAGGATATACTGATTTTTTAGGGTGGCTAATGATACCAGCACAATGGTTAAAATCAGCTACTGCTGGACTTATAGGGGGAAATACAGATAGTTTTGGAAATCAAATTACAGGAGCGTTCAATTCTTTAAACGATATAATGGTTCAATTATGGAATACAGGGTGGAAAAAATGGTCTGCTTGGTATAGCCCTGATGTTTTTGCAGCCTTAGCGGTATTTACAGGAATGTTTTGTTTTTGGTGTTTTTATATAGTTACTTTTTTTGTATTAGCAGGTGTAGCTTGTATTATTGTAAGTTCTACTTTTTTTGCTATGATAATTTTAAGTTTAGCTCCTGTTACAATACCATTTTTATTTAGTAAAAAAACTGCACCTTATTTTTATTCTTGGCTTAAAATTTTTATCTCTTATTCTTTATATATTCCTGCAAGTTTTATCATACTTTCAATTTGTATGATACCTATAAATAAAGTGCAAGAATTAGGAAATATACAGCAAGTTTATGAAAATCAATTTGCTAATTTTTTTGTGCCTACTTTAATTTCATTAATTTGTATTTATCTTATCGTAAAAATACCAAATTGGATCAGTCAAATAATGGGAGTTCAAGGTTTAGATGGTGGCGGAACAGGTGGAGCTTTGGATATGGCAAAAAGTGCTGGTATGGCTACTACTTCATTTGGAGCTGGAACTTTAGCAAAAAGAATGGCAGGTGGAAGTATAGGAGAAAGCCTAAAACACGGAATGGCTAATGCCATTCCGGGTTCTCAAAGTCTTAGAAAAATGGCAGGAGATTTAAAAGGACAAAATTATCAATCAAATTTAACTAATGCAATGCAAAGTTTTACAGACACTATGACAGGAGCAACAGCTAAAGCTGGTTAAAAAGGAGAAAAAATGCAAAATACAATTATTATTATAGAAAGCCCTAATAAAAGGGAAAAAATAGAAAAAATTACAGGAGCTAAAGTTTATGCCACTAAAGGACATTTTAAAACCTTAGGTAAAAATTTTTTAAAAGAATATGAAAAATATGAGCCTATTTTTGATTTTTCAAGTGATGAAATCAAAAAAAGAATGAATGCTATTTTTGCAGATTGTAAAGGTAAAGATGTGATTATAGCTACAGACCCTGATCGAGAAGGTTATGGTATAGCTTATTTATTTTATGAAGTGATAAAAAATATTGCTAAAAGTATTAAAAGAGCAGAATTTCACGAAATTACAGAAAGTGGGATTAATAAAGGTTTGAAAAATGCTATAGAGTTTTCAAAAAGCAATTTAAATGATTTTGAAGCATTTAAAGCAAGAATTGTCGGTGATAAAATGGTGGGTTTTATAATGTCGCCTAAATACATTAACAAAATGAATGATAAAAATATTTCTATAGGAAGAGTGCAAACCCCTGCTTTATCTTTAATTGTTGAAAGAGAAAAAGCTATACAGGAATTTTTAAATGATGATAAAAATAAAAAACTAGATTATAAGATTAAAGCAAAATTAGAAAAAGACGGCATAGTTTTTTATGCAAATAATTCTAATCTTTATTCAAGCAAAGAAGAAGCTTTAGAAAAAATAGAAAGTTTAAAAGGTAAAAATGCAAAACTTTATACTATAGAAACAAAAAAAAGCGAAATAAAACCAGCACAGCCCTTTAGAACTTCACAATTTCAAGAAAAAGCTAATAAAATCTTTGGATTTGCTCCTGATAAATCAATGGCATTAGCTCAAAAACTCTTTGAAAAAGGATTAATTACTTATCATAGAACTGATAGCAATGCTTTATCAGTTGAATTTTTAAATGAAGTTGAAAATTTTTTTAAAGAAAAACAATGGTATCAAAAAAGAGAGTATAAAGCAGGGGAACAAAGTCAAGCTGAAGCTCACGAAGCCATAAGAATATCACATTTACATAGCTTTGAAGATATAGAAAAAATTACTAAAGAAGAAAGTCTTAGCGATGATGAAAAACAAGCCTATACCTTAATTTATTTAAACTCAATACAAAGTCAAGCAAAAAATGCTATTAATGAGATTACAAGTTATGATTTTAATATAGGACTTTTAAGTTTTAAGACTAACATTAGCAAATGTATTGATAAAGGTTTTAAAGGGGCTTTTGATTTTAAAGAAGAAGAAGAAAAAGATGAAAAAGATGATACTCAAGAATTAGAACTCAATATAAAAGAAGGTGAAGAAATACAAATTTTAGATTTTGAATTAATTGAAGTTAAAAAACAAGCTCCAAGAAGATATAAAGAAAGCAATTTTATCTCCCTTTTGGAAAAAGAAGGTATAGGGCGACCTAGCACTTATGCAAGTTTTTTAAAAACATTATTAGATAGAGAATATGTAGAATTAGCTATCAAAGGAAAAAATAAAGAAATAGTTGCGACTAAAAAAGGAATATCATTAATTGATTTTTTGAATGAAAATAACGATGAATGGGTTACAAAATCAGAATTTACAAAGCAAATGGAAGAAATTTTAGACACTATTTCAAAAGGAAATTTACAATATATTGATTTTATCAAACCTTTACATCAAAAAATGGAATTTATACACATTGATGATAGCAATCAAATAAAAAAACCTAGCGATAAGCAAATAGCTTTTGCAGAAAAACTTGCTAAGGAAAATAATTTAGAATTACCAAAAGACTATAAAGAAAATATGAAAGTATGTATGGATTTTCTTGAAAAAGCTAAAAAAAATGCTAAACCTTTACCCGCTTCAGCAAAGCAAATAGCTTTTGCAGAAAAACTTGCTAAGGAAAATAATTTAGAATTACCAAAAGACTATAAAGAAAATATGAAAGTATGTTCTTCTTTTATTGACGAAGCAATGAAAAAAGGTAAAAAATAATTTTTTTTAAGATCCTTTTTTACTAAAACAAAAAAGGACTTAAGATAAGTTTTAAAAAGGGAGAAAAAGTTTAGGTTTGTTTTGGTTTTTGGAGTGTGATTATAGTATAAAAATACTATAAAAATACTATAGATTAAATATAAATTAAGTATAAATATACTATAATTATAATACAAAAACAAAGACAAGGGATAAAAATGAGAATTGAATTTAAAAATAAAGATAAGTCTTATTATATAAATGGGGTTAAGATTGATGATGAAGCTTTGCAGTCAGAAAATCTAAGCCATTATCTTATAGATAGAAAGGAGCATTTAGATTTTTTGATTAGTTTGTATGCAGATTTTTCAAGAAGTAATGAGCAACATCGCATAAAAGATTTGCCTCTTATTTTAAAGGATATTGTGAAATTAAGTTGCATTAAAGATAAATATGTTTTTGTTTCAAATAGCACAAATAAAATGATTATAAAAAGTATTAATGCCAGTAAATATGAAGCTATGTTAAGAAAAATTCTAAGTGAAAATAGAATTATCAAAGCAAAAAAAACTAAAACTATTTTAAAAGGAGAATAAAAAATGAACCAAGTTAATTTATGTGGATATTTAGGAAAAGATTTTGAAATGAAAATAACCCCAAGTGGCAGTGCTTTTGCAAAAACAACCTTAGCCGTTTCAGAAAATAGAAGAAATGAAAAAGGCGAATATGAAACTTACACAAGTTGGATACCAATTATTTTGTTCGGGCGTAAAGCAGAAGTTGCTAATCAATATATAAAAAAAGGCGATCGTTTTTTAGGCACAGGAAAAATTGTTACTTCATCATACACCGATCAATACGGCAATCTTCGCTATGGGTGGCAAGTAGTAATTTCTTCTTTTGAATTTATTGAGAAAAAAGCAGAACAAAATCAAAACTGTAAAGTTGCTTCAAATCCAAATCAAATTATACCACCAAAAGAAATAGAAACTATGCAAAGCATAGATGAAAAACAAGTAGAAATGTATATGCAAGAAGATGAGAATTTGCCTTTTTAATAATAAAAAAGTTTGAGTAAGGAAAAAATAAAATGCAAGAAGAAATGACTAAAAGTGAATGTTTATTCTATTTTATAAAAGAAGATATAGATGAGCTTATTAAAGACTATATGAATGAATACTTTACAAGATTAACTATTAAAAAAAACATAACAATTAAAATAGAAAATGAAAAGCATTTTAGCGATTTAAAAAATAAAGAAATAAATAGCTTTAATGAAAAATTGTTTGGAGTTAATGCAAACAATTTCAAAAAAGAAATTTATTCCATAATTATTAATCTATTAAATGATTTGTATGAAAATCATTTAATAATTGATAATGTATATAAGGTTTTTTTAGAAAACAATCTAAATCATATAAGAATAATCAATGAAGAAAAAAAGAGTGTGATTAATATATATTTTACCAAAAATGAAATGAAAAAAGAAATTGAAATAAGCACTGATGGCTTTGGAAAAAATGAATACGATAAGGAGATATTTTATTATGGAATGAATGAAAAAGATTATACAAAAATAGATAAAAGATTTGTGAAATTAGAATTACAAAGATTAGAAATAAATCAAAAAGGAGATTAAAATGACTACAGAAATTACTGCAGATGACATCGTTATCGTTATGATTATAGGGTTTTTAACTGCTTATATGCTTTGTATATATTGTATTGTAAAAGTTTTAATTAATAGAGAATTAATTAAAGAACAATCTGAAATATTACAAGAGATTAAATTTAATATAAAAGATTTAGGCGAAAAAATAGAAAAAGATAAAGACAGAAATCAATTTATTTATAATGATAATGTTAGAGAAAAATTTGCTTCAATGAAAGAAGGAAAAATTACTGATTGTTATATCGAAGTTTCTACAAAAGATCTAAAAAAATTAGATACTTTTATCCATATGAAACGCCCTTTAAATGTAATTTTTTATTGTAAAAACGATGAGCAACATTTCTTATTTGCTGAAGTAGATACAGGAAGAGATTATTACATTAAAGAAGGAGCTAATGTAAAAATTATCCACGATGAATACAATACTATGAAAAAACAAAATATCAAGGAGATTTAAAATGAAACCAGAAGATTATTACAATTTTTTAGAAGAAGCAGATTGCTTAATGAAAAAATATAAAGAAGAGAAAAAAGAACTCACAGAAGAAGTATTTTTAAATTTTTTAAAAGAAACAATAAAAAAATACAATCTTAATAAAAGAAAATATGATTGTTTTAAATTTAAAAATAACTTTCTCTTTGTAACAAAAAACAAGCAATACTACACAATAATAAGCTTTGAAAAAGATAAAGATAGAAAAATAGATTTTTCAGGATATAGCCTTGAAACAAAAGAACAGGGACAAAAATGTTTTGAAGAAGATTTTAAAGAATATGAAAAAGTTGATTTTTTATGAAAAATATAAAATTTGAGAAAAAATTAAAAGAGTTAGAACTTACAAAAAAAGATTTTGTAAAAATCATAGGAATGCCTTATCAAACATTAATGAATTGGAAATCCAAAGGTGAAACACCTAGATGGGTAAATAGTTGGCTTGAAAATTATAAATACAAGCAATTTTATGAGAACATCAAAAAAGAATTTATCAAATATGATAATAAGGATAAAAATGAGTAATTTAATGATGCAACTTGCAATGATGAAAAAGAAAGACTATTTCAATGAGTTTAAAGACAATGATGTTATTAGAGTTATATTTGGATACAAGAACGAAAAGAGATATTATAGCGATGGTTATTTTGAAATGTCGCTTAGAGTGTGGATAGGGAAAGAATATTTTGATAAATTTCTTAATGATCCAAAAGTAGAAAACAATATGGAAGTTGTGAAATTATTTCGAAAAACTCCATTTTTTAAAGAATTAGCAAAACAAACTATCAAGATTGATTTTAAAAATTGGGATTTTATAGTGCCTAGTTTTTTTAAGAAGCATAATATAAAAATAATTCCTTATTTTCAACTAGGCAACAATGAAGATTTAACTCCAAACCAATTTTTTAGCTTTCTACAAGAAATGAAAGTTAAAGAGTTAAGATATATAACTATCATTCTTTATAGCAATTCAATTGAAAATGAATATAAGTTTCTTCACAAACGTTAAGATAAAACTATCTTAAATATTTTGAAAAAATGGAAAAAATAATGAAAGTAAATTATGAAAAATTTCAAACAATGAGTAAAGAAGAATATTCAGAGTTATTAAAGAATTAAATTATAAAGGCAATAGATAATGAAAAAAATACAAAAAGACTTTTTAAAAATATTTTTAATTATTAATTTAATAGGAACATCATTTAATGGTTTTCTTTTTTATTTTGATCTTCCAAATGGTTTAACTTTTTTTATAAAATCTAATTACTATATACAAGGAATTTCAATAATATTATATATTATCTTTTCAATTTTACTTTACAAAATTATTACTACAAAACAAATCATTTCAGAGCAAGAAAAAATTTCATAATCTACTTTTTACTTAATTTTTTAATAAATATAAACTATAAAAATACTATAAATTAAATATAAATTAAGTATAAATATACTATAATTATAATACGAAAACAAAGATAAAGGATAAAAAGTGGAAACTATTCAAAAGATTATTTTTTTTGAAAAATTTTTTAAAGAAAAAGGTTTCAAAATTATTAAAATTAGTAAAAATAAATTTTTTGTTAAAAATTTTTAAGGAGTTAATAATGAAAGAATAAGAACAAAATTTATTTTTAGATAGTTTAAAAATGCTAAAGAACACTATGATGATAATTAAAAAAATATAAGTGCAAACAAAAAAATTAAATTGTTTCTATACAAATAAAAATAATCTCAAATAAAAATCTTTCATTATATATCGTTTTTACAATATAATATAAAAAAACTATAAATAAGATATAAAAAATATATAATTTAAATATAAGTTAATAATAAATTAAATATAATTATAAGAGAAGATATTAAAGGCTAAAAAATGAAAATTTTATCTGTATGTAATGAAAAAGGCGGTTGTGGAAAAACTACAATTCTTGCAAATTTAGCTATAGCTTTATATCAAGAAGGGGCAAAAAATTTAGTTATAGACGCAGATCCGCAAAAATCTTTAGGAACTTTTGTTTCAATTAGAAACCAAGAAGGACATTTAAAAAAATTCGATTATATTATTAAACAAGGAGAAGCTTATTTTGATTGCCTTCTTAATTTAAAACAAAATAATAAAGAAAATTATAAATATATTCTTTCAGATACGGGCGGTAGAGATAGTAAAGAAATGCGATTTGCTTTAGCCTTAAGCGATATTGTTATCATTCCAATTATACCAAGTCAATATGATGTCAGCGTTTTTGATAGGGTAATAGAAGTTGTAAAAATGGCTAAAGTTAAAAATCCAAATTTACAAGTATTTATTTTAATCAATCTAGCCTCTACAAATCCTTTTTTAAGTAAAAAAATAGATGAGTTAAGAGAATATATTAAATCGGTAGAACAAGATTATATTAAATTGCTTGATTTTGTTATTTTTCAAAGAGAAAAATATAAAATTTTTACTCAAATGGGTTTAGGAGTAACTGAAGATGAAAAAAAGGATAAAGCTTATTTAGAAATTAACAATCTTTGTGAATTTATTAAAAAGATAAAATAGGGAGATAAAATGAAATTTAAAAAAGCTAATATAAACGAAAATACTATACAAGATATAAAAGAATTTGCTAATAATGCAAGTGGAGAAAATTTAAAACAAGAAGATAAAAAAACTGTAACTAAAAAAAGAAAAGAAGAAAGTAAAAAAAATAAATTTCCTTATAAAATATTTTTAGGAGATGAATTAAAAAATAGAATTCAAAAAGAATTTATAGGAATAGGAAGCGGTAGTGAATTTCTAAGAAAAATTATTTTAGAGAAAAACTCTTATTTTGAAGATAAAGATATTATAGAAATATATAATCTTATACAAAAAGAAGGTAAAGGTCTTAGCCCTAAATCTTTTATTAGAAAAAAACTCGGACTAGAAGCAACTATAGAAAAATTTGACTATGATAAAAAAAATCAAAAAAATTCAATTACAACTTGGATTAATAGCGAAGATAAAGAAAAAATAAAAGAAAATACAGCATTAAGCCACTCTACTATGATAGCTTATGGTCATGCTAAAATTTTATTTTATTTAGAAACCAAAAATCTATTTAGTTTTGAAGAACAAATGAAATTAATAAAAGAAGCTAAAGATTACAATCTTGATTTTAAAGAATTTTTAATTCTCAAAATCAAAGGTTAATTAAACTAACAAGATCAGTTAAAAGTTAATACTGTCTCCCTTTTAACAGGGGGGGGGGGTTAGTATTTTCACTTTTCATTTTTCTACCCCATCTTTTACCTAGATTAAGCATTTTTTCTTTTCTTTCTTCTGGAATATCATACGTAAAAGTAAATGTTGTAACTTGACCACCACGCCCTTGTTTAGTTTTATCTTTTTCTTTTATATATTCTAAATTTTTAAAATAGTTATTATCTTTAAAAAGTTTTATCGAAGGAAAAATAATTCTTTTTTCTATTTTTTCTATATCATAACTTGCTGGAATATCAAGTAAAATATTAAATTTTTCAAAAGGAATTATAAATTCACCTGTGCTTTGCCATTGAGAAAGATACCTATAAAGATTTTTTGTATATTTATTTGAAATTTTACAAAAAGTCTTTAAATCAACTATTGTATATTCTTTTACAACATTTACAATTAAATTTAGCCATTTTTCTTTAATTTTAAAAATAATATTCTCTTCCTTTTCATTTACGGTAATTTCATCAAAAAATGATGAAACCGAATAAATTCTATATCCTTCATTATCTAAAAAATAATTTGAAGTTTTTAAATTATTTAACTTTACAGCAAAAGCTACTACATTTTCATAAAATCTTTTTTTATTTTTTTCTTGAGGTAAAAAATCTCTAAGTTGTTCAAATGAAAGAGAAATAGGAATTATATTCTTTGTGGATTTTATATTTTTACTTGCGTAATAGCAAATAGTAAAAAATAAATTATAATCTACAGATTTAAAATTCTTGAATGTAAAACAATTTAAATCATTGTGATATATAAGACTATCACTTCTTTTTTCTTTAATTTTTCTCATTAATTTCCTTTGTTTTCGTCTTATATACGATTTTAACAGAAATAAACTTACTTTTTTCTTTGAAAATATAAAAAAACTATAAATAAGATATAAAAAATATAGCAATTATTAATATTTTGAAAGAAATTTAATATCCAATATATTTTACCGACATTTTGCGGAAGTTACTTATCCTAAATAAAGCCTATAAATAGGCTTTATAATAGATTTTTTTATAAAAAAATATTAATAATTTAAGTAAAGTTTTATATTTATATAAATGCTTTTAAATGTCTATTTTACCATTATTTTAAGTGTTTATTAAGTCGCAAAATGTCGGTAAAATAGCAAAATGTCGGTAAAATGTTTAAATAATAAATAAGAACTATTTTACCATTATTTTAAGTGTTTATTAAGTCGCAAAATGTCGGTAAAATGTTTAAATATTTAATTTTAAATTTATCTTTAAAAGAACTTTAAACACTTAAAAATACTTATTTTAAGCGTTGATTAAATAGCAAAATGTCGGTAAAATAGCAAAATGTCGGTAAAATGTTTAAATATTTTATATTTATATAAATGCTTTTAAATGTCTATTTTACCATTATTTTAAGTGTTTATTAAGTCGCAAAATGTCGGTAAAAGTTTAGCAAAATGTCGGTAAAATATAGCTCAAAAACCTTATTTTAAGGCATTTTGAAAGCACCCTAAAAATTTAAAAAATATTAAAATTTAAAAGGGGAAGAGTTTTTTCATTGATATTTTTTATTATAAATTTTATATAGAAATTTTAAATTTAAATTTTGTTTTAAATTTTTTTAAAATTTATAATTTTAAATATTTTTTAAATGAAAAGTTAAATTTTTAATTTTAAGCTTAAAATGTTTTTTTATATTTTATTTTGATAAAGATTTTTATTTTTATAATAAAGCTAGTTCTGTTTAAAAAATAAAAATATAGAAAGTAAAATTTTTATTTTTTATTTTTTATTTTGTTAGTTAAAAAAAGCTTCTAGAATTGATTTTTTTTATTTAGTCTTTATGATTAATCATTTTTAGTCTTTTTTTGATTTAAGAGTTATTTTTGTTTGTTTATGAGTTTATTTTATTTTTTAATTAAAAAAGAGTTATTTTTTGAAAAAATATTAAAAAGATATATTTAGTTTTAAAATCTTTATTTTAGGGTTTTTCTGTTTTTTATAAGCCACCAATTTAATTTTAATTTTAATGAAATAGTGGCGGTTTTCTTAATTTAGGTTTTAATCCTTATTTTTATAATTGTGTTTAATTTAAAAATAAAAATATAAAGGATATAGAATGGAAGACATTAAAGAAGAACAAACTCCAAAGAGTATTTTATCACAATGGCAAGAGCAATTTGATATTGAAAAAGAAAAAAAAGAAGAGTTAAATTTAGAAAAAAGTAGTGAAGAATTAGAAAAGGAATTAGAAGAAATTAATAAACTTAATTTTCAAGAAGATTTAGAAAATCAAGAAGAGTTAAAAGCTAAATTAGAAAAAGAATTAAAATTAGAAGATTTGCCACAAGAAGCAAAACAAACTTTAGAAATTCTAGAAGAAAAAGAAAAACTTGACAATGATATGCGTAATTTTATTGAATTAACTACAGAATATGAAACTCCTAACGAAAAAAGGGCTTTTATTGAAAATAACCTTAAAGAAATAAAGGATAATCCAGAACTTAATGAAAGTTTATCAATTTTAAAAGAACAAGAGCAATTACAAAAAGAAATCGATAATACTAAAGAAGAAATGGCAAAAGAAGAAAAAGAATTAAAAGATCAGTTAGAAAATAATGAGAAAAAAGGCTTAAGTCAAGAAGAATATGATGAGAAATTTGCAGAAATGGAAAAAGAACACGCTCAAAAACTTAAGGAAATGGAAGAAAAAATGGAAAAGTTAGAGCAAAATTTTGAAAATTCTATCGAAAATCTTCTTAACTCAAAAAGCCTTAGTGCTATTTTAAAATCATTGTATGAAATGGATAAAAGCTTAAATTTGATTTTAAAAGAAAAAGAAAATAATTTTGATGAACTTAATCGCCAAAGAGAAGAAAAATTGAATTTAGCTATGCAAACAGAAAAAACTAGAGAAGTGGTAATAGATTTTATTAAAGAGCTTCATCAAAAAACTAAAAGTGTTGAAAATGGTATCAATGATATGAATAAAGAACGCAATTTTTATTATGAGCTTGATAAACTCACAAAAAATCCAGAAAAAATGGATTTAAAAGAAACTCAAAAATTACAAGAATATATTAATTATATTGATAAAGAAACTCCAAATTTTAAAGAAAATTATCCTAAAAAATACAAACAAACTAAAAAATTAATTGAAAATAATATTAAAAAAACAATGGATAAGGCTAAAGTTAAAACACCAGAAAGTAAAGGAATTTCATTATGAAAATAAATAAATTATTTTTATCTTTATTTTTTTCAACTTCATTGTTTTCATCAGGTATTCCAGTAATTGATGCAGCCAGTATAGCACAAGCCGTTACTAATTATAAGCAAATGATAACCCAATATCAACAAATGATCAAAGATACAGCTAATTTTGAAAAGCAAATGAAAGAGTTTGGAGTAGATATGTCTTCTATAAGTGAAATTTTAGGTGATACAAAATCATTAATTAGTCAAACTCAAAGTTTATATGATAATATTAAAGCTATTCCAGATGATTTTTATGGAGAAATTGAAGATATTACTAGAGCTTGTAACTTTATGGAAAAAGAAAGTTCTTTTTTTCAAATTAAAATTAAAAAAGCAGAAACAAAATATATAGATAAGGTTAATACTTGTATTTCAGCCATAAGCGATACAACAGAAGTGGATAAATCTATACAACAACTTAATCAAAAGCTTTTAACTTTAACCAAAAATGATACTAAAACTTATAATGAAACTCTAATACAAATTCAAAATTTAGAAAATGCAAAGCAATATTTATCATCTAAAGCAAATCAAGATAAAATAAATAAAATGTTATCTTTTTATGATAATTATCAAAAAAATGAAAGTAATAATCCTTATACTAAGGTAAAAATGGATAAAGATTTAAAGGAGCTTTCTAAACAATTATTAAAAGCTAATAATCAAAAACAGGCTCAAGCATTAACAAATGCTATTTTAATTAAAATTCTTGAAATGACCCAAAGACAATATGAACTTAATATTTATTTTTCTCAAGCAGTAGCAAGTTTAGGAATAAATGGTGGCAATACTCAAATAAACAAAAGTCCAAGTTTTGATTTAACTTACGAAGAGCCACAAGATCCTAAAGAATATAATCCTTATTTAAAGGATATTCAACAACAACCAAAAGATGAAAACGGCTTTCCTATTTTCACTTTTTAAGACTATAAAAAAACTATAAATTAAATATAAATTAATTATAAATATACTATAATTATAATATAAAAAGGAGAAAAA